>NZ_JTAM01000026.1 GCF_000812565.1 Flammeovirga sp. OC4
GGCTTTTGGGAGGGCTGTATACTCTGCCAATTTCAGCACTTTTCTAAAAATATGCTCCTTTAAAACGGAAGGCATTTGCTCAAAAGTGGTGATATTATTTAAAAGGTAAAGCCATTTGTCAAAGTTGGTTTTCAAGTCTTTCTCCTGCTTTCTGAATTTTGGTAATTCTAAATACACAAATTTCAGTTTATCATAAAAGACCTTATTTTTTTGATTCTTAAGCTGTACGATATGATGGAAATCTTCATCTTTTTCATCAAAAATAAAATCCATGATGGAGATCACATAAACTGCTTTTAATTCATAATCCCACCCTTTGCCTCTTTCTGCTTGTTCTTGAATCGGGAAGCTTGAATAATAGATCGTCCGATCCTTAAAGTGTGTTTGTTCTGCACGTTGTAACTCCACGATAAACTTTTCGCCTTGATCGTTTTCACAATATAAATCATAAATGGCTTTACGGTCTGTATTATTTTTGGGTAAGTGTTCCGTGGGTTTATACGTCAGATCATAGATCTGATCTTCAGCAGGTAATACCGAGTTCAAAAAATCAATGAGAATATCTTTATTGGCTTCTTCTCCAAATATTTTCTTAAATCCGAAATCCGTAAATGGATTGATATAACGTGAAGTGCACATAACTGTTGTTCGTTTATGGGGTAAATATAGTGAAATTTTGGTTTGAATTTGGGGATAAGAAACCCACACAAGTGTTTTGGTCTTGTAGGGGTTGGTGTTTTGTAGTGATAAGTTAGAAACTTATACAATTGGACAGTTCTAAGTAACGCCTACTACTTAGAACAGTGTGTGTGGGGGGGGGTAACGCTTAACATTACATACAATTAAATCAACAACAACTTTCATAAATAATAACCTGATTATTATAATACACAATACAAATATTTGAATTCCCAAAAGCATAACAAAAACCAATCAAACCTTTATTATTTAAACGAATATCATCCCAGGTTTCTCTACTACATTGTGAATAATCCTCATTATAGACATAATTATTTTCAATTGGAGGTTTTATAAAACCTTCAAAAAAGTCTTCAAAAAACTGATTTAAAATCTCCTCTTTTGTGTATTCTTGAGTATCATATAATCTTATTATATTATCTAAATAAGTTTCATTACTGTAAAGTAAAAAACCATCATTAGAAAAAATTTTAAAGTATACTTTTGCTGTCTCCAAGCTATTGCCTTTGACTTTTAATTCAAAAGTATCTTTTATTAAATTATTTGAAAAATATCTTTTTTCTACTTTTATATGAAAGGTATCACTCATTTTATTTGGAGTGGAATAGAAACAAATAAAAAAAAGTATTATAATAATTATTTTCATGATTATTTTTTTGAGTTGATGTGTAAATGTGAATGTTTTTTAAATAATCCGTATGTATTACCTCCGGCTTCTTTCACATATTTTCTAAATTCTTTAAACACTTTGTAACCATTTTTAGCGTCTTTGCTATGATGTAAACCATTTATTCTAGTAATATCTGCTGCTCTTGCTCCATTCTTTTCATAATGAGAACTTGATGCAAACCACCAATTTGGAGTTCCTACTGAGATGCTATGATCACCATTTGTTGTACAACTAATCTCAATTGAATTAATACACATCCCACCTTCATTTGCCAATTCAATAGATTTTTCTAGTAAACTTATTAGAGATGGAATTACTTTATTTATTGGAGACTCTAAATCACTACTTGTTCGACCTTGATAAGTAATTGTAGTTATAATTTCTGAATTATCTTCATCTACATTATCAATTGTACTAGGAATATAGTCTCCCCCTTTATAATTCCATTTTCTAAGTATTTTTGATTCTATGTATGATTCCCCGGTACCTTCATTTATTCCATATTTAATATACTCCCTTCCTGAAGCTTTCTCTACAGGTATTAATGCTTGTCCTATTCGAATAAATTCTTGATATCCTGTACCAATTGTTTTTGAATTAAATGTCTTTTTAATCTTTTCATGATTTTCAGGAATAAAAATTATATTTAGACCTAAACTAGTAAGTTGCTCGTTTACTTCTCCTATTGTCTTAGCATCATAAGAATATTTTTTTGCCATATCATTCCTTACTATACCAATTGTTGTCTCATCCCCATATTTCCCTATATATTTTCCATCTGGTGTAAATAAAAATTCTGCACCATCTAAATCAACCCCATCAATTGGTCTACTTTCTGCAAAAGCATAAGTACTATTCCAAGGATAACTCCTCGTCAACGGATCCACACTCAAAAACTTCCCAATCACTGGATTATACACCCTAAAGCCATAATCCTGAATCAGCTGAGAACTACTTAAATCTGTATCGTTTTCTTTACCGTTAAATCCATATCTGTACTTTTTTCCACCTTCTACACCACCCCAGCTCCGGTCTTCCATGGTAAGGCCAAAGGGGTAGTAATCACTATAAGAAAGAACGTTACCAGCATCATTGAGGGGCACTAAAACATTACCAAGGTGATTACTGAATTCATATCGGCGCTGCCCACTGCGGATTGCAAAGAGGTCTTCCTTCTCATTCGCTTGGTTCTGCCCTAAGCGGGAACTACCGTAGATGGGGATTTCTGAAAGTTGTTCATTGCGGATGATACCCATTGTGTTGCCACTGGCATCACGAATATATTAAAAGCAAATTGTAAGATGAAACAAGCCAACATATATCAGGATAAATTGGTTTATTTTGTTGTGATAAGTTATAAACTTATTCCATTGGGTAGTTCTAAGTAACGCCTTACGGCTTAATACTTAGAACAGTGGGGGTGATATTAAAATCTAACCTCAGAACTATATCATTCATAACAGTGAATAAAGTAAAATTGATGTACTTCTTAATCACTTTTTTATTCTGTATATTTGAATATAAGTAAGTCTTGTATAAGTTTTAAAAATGTAATATTATTATGAAAGTTTTATTAGACATCAAAGACAGCAAAGCTGCATTTATCATGGAACTTCTTGATAATTTCAAATACGTAAAAACGGAAACATTAACGCCTTACAAGGCTGAAGTGTTGAAAAGTGTAAAACAGGCTGTCGAAGAAATGAAGCTTGTGAAAGAAGGTAAATTGAAAGCTACTTCTGCTAAAGATTTATTGGATGAGTTATAATGTTGCGGTTATTCCTAATTTCAAAAAGGAATTAAAAAAATTAGCTAAAAAATATCCTTCCATAAAGGAGGATTTTGCTAAACTCATTGAAAAACTTGAAGTAGACCCTGAATATGGAACCTCTTTAGGAAACAATTGCTATAAAATCAGAATGGCTATTTCTTCCAAAGGAAAAGGCAAGTCAGGTGGTTCAAGAGTAATCACCTATGTTTAGGTTGCCGAAACTTCTGTTTACCTCCTTTCCATTTATGATAAATCTAGTAAAGAAAATATCTCCGATAAGGAACTAAGGGAATTATTGGAATATATTCCTGAATAAACATAAACCCCCACAAGTGTTTTGACTTGTGGGGGTTTATGTTTTGTTGTGATAAGTTAGAAACTTATACAAGTGGACAGTTCTAAGTAACGCCTACGGCTTAATACTGAGAACAGTGGGAAATCAATGAGAATATCTTTATTGGTCTCTTCTCCAAATATTTTCTTAAAACCGATATTTGATAATGGATCGATATAATGTGGAGTACACATAACTGTTGTTCGTTTATGGGGTAAATATAGTGATTTTTTGATTTGTATTTGGGGATAAGAACCCCCCACAAGTGTTTTGGTCTTGTAGGGGTTGGTGTTTTGTAGTGATAAGTTAGAAACTTATACAATTGGACAGTTCTAAGTAACGCCTACGGCTTAATACTGAGAACAGTGGGGGATATACTTGAGATAATCGGAGCGCTTAACATTACGAACAAACAGGTAATTTATTTAAAAAATTCATATTTAACCCATTTTATAAACTCTGGTTTTTTATTACCCAATACATTTTTCTTCTCTAAAAAATCTTTTTGTTGAATAATTTTATACAATTGAAATCCATATTTATCCACAAGTTTTGAAATACACTTTTTAGCGTTATCTAAATCATTTTGTAAAAAATAAACAATTCCTAACTTATAATAAGATGCCATATGTTCTTTATTTAAGTTAATAGATTTTTTGAGATTGATTATTGCCTCATCATAATTTTTTGATGATGATTGTAAAAGACCTAATTGATAATATGCTCTGAAGTTATTTGCTTCTATTTCTATAGATTTTTTGAGATAAAATAATGATTTTGCATTATCAATATCCATTAATAAAAAACCTAAAAAATTACATGTATCAAAATTTGAATTATCTTTTTTATAACTTATCTCTAAATTAACTATAGCTAATTCTTGTTCGCCTAAATACATATGACCAGTACCTTTGTAAAAAAAGGAACGTGATATAAGTTTATCATTGTTGTAAAGCTTGATTATTGGTAATAATTCTATGGCATTATTACTGTAATTAATCATTTTCTTATATTCCTTATTATTCATAGCATCAATAGCATTATTAATACAATTGTAATACTTAAAATATCTTGGAATGTTTATAATCTTGAATATTATTTTTTCCACTACTGAAAAATATCTTTAATTATATTAACAGCTTGGCCTATTCTACCAACCTTTGTTTTATTTATTTCAGTTTCAGGAGAAGCAGGTGCTCCCGCAGCTCCCATAACTTCAGAGGTAAATTCAACTATAGAGTCATAATTTTCGATAACAAAAGCTTCAAATTTAGCTCTAAAAGTTGGCGTTTTACTTCCACTACCACCTTTAATTAACTCATTCTCATAAACACCTTTAATCAAAAATGAATTATCTTTATAGATAATTTCTCCTTTACTAATTATTCCTTTACCTTCTAACTCTGAAATTAAACTATTTCCTAATTGATCCCTAATCACATCAGATTTATTCATAGAAATCTTTTCCATTTGCTTGTAAATTCTTAGGATTGCAGAATCAGATAATTTAGCAATAGTATCTGAGTTCTTTAAAACTAATTTTATAGGTTTTGTAGCAAGATCTGCAAAAGGAATAAGTGAAAAAGCACTTAAACCTGCTTGAACATATTCACCTTTATTAAATTCGTCAACAGCATTATACCCATCAATTCCTATGTCTATACCAGGAACAAAACTTAGAAGAGTATTCATCTCTTCTCCTTCCCTCTTTATTTGTTCTGGAGATAGTCCTGATAAAAATAGTGCATCTGGTGGAGGTGTATGTTGATGAAAATCACTAGACGGTATAACTAAACCCGTACTAACATCTAAATAAGCTTCTTCTAAACCATCTAAATCAATAAATTTAATTGGCTTATTCCCCGCAAACTGATAAGGCGTATACCAAGGATAAGATTTAGTAAGAGGATCCACACTCAAGAACTTCCCAATCACTGGATTATACACCCTAAAGCCATAGTCCTGAATCAGTTGAGAACTGCTTAAATCCGTATCGTTTTCTTTACCATTAAACCCATAACGGTACTTTTTTCCACCTGCTACACCACTCCAGCTTCGGTCTTCCATGGTAAGGCCAAAGGGGTAGTAATCACTATAAGAAAGAACGTTGCCAGCATCATTGAGGGTCACTAAGACATTACCGAGGTGATTACTGAATTCATATCGGCGTTGCCCACTGCGGATTGCAAAGAGGTCTTCCTGCCCATTATTGGCTTGGTACTGCCCTAAGCGGGAACTACCGTAGATAGGGATTTCAGAAAGTTGATCATTGCGAATGATACCCATTGTGTTGCCACTGGCATCACGAATATACAAGGTTTTACTTGAATTATTTCCTCCAGTAACAATTTTTGCGATTCGGTTACCACTCGCATCGTAGCGGTATTTTACATTAGTGCCTGTATAACTTGTTTCGTCTACCTTCCCTTGAATGTTCCAAGCGATGGTTGTACCTTCTGAAACATCGTGAATTAAATTACCGATCTTATCATAGGTATAGTTGTTGGGAGCTTGGTCTTTAAAAGAAGAGCCACTGACTGAGTTATCGACAAATTCCAGGCGGTTTTTATTGGTAGTATTATAGTTATACGTTAATTGATGTAATGCCCCACCTGTAGTATTTGCTCTTGTAAGGGTTTGTAGGTTACCATTACCATCATAGGTGTAGGTTCCTACAGTTCCTGAAGCATTACTCGCAGTTCGTATTCTATTGAGCTGATCGTATTTATAATTCAACGTATGACTAGTAAACGATTGCGGTCGGGCTGTCTGATCCGAAGGCAGTTTGGTCGTCATCTGAGCGATATTACCATTGTAAAGACCATTACTGATGCTTTTATTAAAGTCTTCGTGAATTGTACTTCCTATCCCTTGGTAATCGTTTTCATGATACCCCAAAGCATACGCAAACACATCATTGAACTGTTCTTGGCTACCAATATTCACCCCTTTGATCCATCCTTCTAAGGTATAATAGTAATCTACAGATTGGAGGGCTTTTTCTCCCAGCACTACCCTTGCCAAAGGCCCATGAGGATAATACACATAATAGGCTTCTTCTTTCCAATCAATATCATTGGTAGAAGTGGCTACCTCTGTCAAGCGGTTATCCCCATCGTATTTATAAAGATGAATAAACTGATTGCTTTTCCCTTTCTCAAAGTAAACTTTATTGACATTACCACTCAGCAGATCATATCGGTAACTGATTTTTCTAACGACCTCAGTATCTTCCGGTATGTGCTGATAAAGAAGATTTACATTGCCGTGCGGATCATAATCATACACCGTTATGGCTTTTCCATCTGTCAATACATCACTTTCACTTTCTACCCATGCCACTCGGTTTTGGTAATACAGTCCTTTGTACTCTTCATCTAGTTTGATGGCGTTTCGGATATCTGTTGGAAGTCCTACTGTGTCATCATAGTGCGTTATTACACGTTGAGAAAGGTTTACCTCTTCAGATGGAAAATCTAAAGTATTAATTTGTGAAAAAGTAGGTACTGAAGTAGATGACAATTCCCCTGCCTCAATCACTCTGCCCAATCCATCATATTTGGAATAAGAGTAGGCATTTTCATCTTTCTGCTTGGCATTTTGAGAAAAACGCAAACGGCCCAATCGGTCGTAAAAGAACTCCGTTTTACCAGCATCTGGAGTAGTCTGCCATACCAACTGATTTAAGGAGTTGTAAGCATACTGAGTGACCATGGTATGGTGCACATCGTCCAAGTTTCCTGAGGTATAATACTTCACCCCTTCAGGTGGTACAGTCATGGCAAGGTTACCCGCCAGATCGTAGTAATAGAGCGTATAATGTTGTTCTCCAATAGCGTACGTTGCCTTTAACGACTCATTGAGTTTGGATTTACACTTTTGGTAAGCAATTTCTATTTGTTCTTTAAGAATCCTTTCTACCTTGATTTGGGTCTCTCTTTCAATCAACTCTCGATAGAAACGTTCCACCTCTTCGGTACATTTTCTTTGTTGAGCCTCGTTACTTAAAGCTTCGTCCAACCAATCTTTAATCTCAGGGTCTCCTAAAATATGTTGTTCAGAATTGATGTACTCATAATATCGATAAGGGAATGTACAGCTGTACTTATCAGTAAATAAACTTTCCAGTTGGTCCCCCTCCTGCAAGTTCATAATTCTCACTTGTGTAGAACCTATTCTCCCTACTACAGTACCTATTTGTTGATTATTAAAAGGCCAAAATGCCAATAGTGTAGGATCCGTTACTTCTATCCCTTCATAGTTTTCGACTCTTCTCTTGTAATATTCAAAAAATAATTTTTCGTTTTTAGTAAAATTGGCAGAAGTGAAAAATAGTGCTTTATTACCAATAGATATGTCAGAAAGTTTACCTTTATAAGGCTTGGCGTCAAAACTTTTTACTCTAGGTCCACCACCGATAAATAAGTTATCAAAATGATTGGTCGTTTCTTCAACAGTACAGGTAAATGCGTTTTCTACATCAAGGTTCTGATAGACGATCAATTGATTACCCTTTCGGTTGATTGAGATATAGTTGGCTGCACCACAACTTCCTTCCAAATCATTGAGTGGTACTCTATAACCTCTCACTTCCGAAAATCTCACCAATAGATATTTATGATTACCTCCTTCGTTGAGAAGCTGTAGTTCTAAACCATTTTCGGGGTAAGTGTCCAGGTTACTAAAAAGTAAACGATTGCCTGAGGTTTCTTGCATGTCTGGCTCAAACCTAAATTCAAAGCGAAAATCTGTTAACGCTATCTTTTCAGTATTTTTTAAATACAGATAAGGCTGATCTGCTTCTTCACCACTGACAAAGTTTAAAGGGTAAACCCAATAATCACGGGTTTTGACTTTTGTTTCCACCATTGAAACAAATTCTTTAAAGACCGTTTTGTCTTTATCCAAATTACCTTGAGCATCTGTTGGGAACAAACATTCTTTGATTTTTGGTTCGTCAAAGTTGATGTTTTCAAAATAAGTTGATAATGCTTCTACCAACTCCACATTGACGTTCTCTCCGGCTGTAAACTGATCTAGATAAGGGTTTTCTGTAGAGTAATGGTCTTGAAAAAAGTTCATTAATCCTATACTGACTTTTTCTGCATCTCCTTCAGAAAAGGTAAATAATTGATCGTCTTTACAGGCTGATACCAAACTTTCTAGTTGAAGCGTAATCCCTTGAATTCTTCCGTCCTCATTAGTGGTTGGTATTCCAAATAAATTAGCCTCAATAGGTTCGCCATTCGCATCCAAATCTGGATCATAATACTCTTCTTTCCAATCTTCTTCCGATTTATGACGGTTTTCTTCTTCATAAGGTCCTATCTCCTCAATAAAGAACTTTTTGAAATCTTCTTCATTGAACCCATGCTTGTATTTCTCTTCCTCCGAGTTTTCAAAATTAGCACTGATATCGTTTTTACAAGCGTTAAAAAGATGAATTCTTTTTTGTAATGTATATTCAGTGACAAGCATTGCAAAGATGTCCTCAAAAAAGATATTATCTTTTAGCTCTTTACTATTTTCACTTTTTAATAATTGGCTTCTATAGTAGGTTTCAAGGTCTATTGTTTGTGACAATTCATCTTTTATATAAGTATCATGATTCACAATGGCATCAATATACTCTTGAATAATCTCATCCTTTTCGGTGAACGACATCTTGTCAATCAACTCCTTTATTTTCTCTAATTCTGTATAATCATTTAACTGACTTATTACCAAATTAAGAGCCATATCATATTTAAAAGAAACTATTTTTTCTTTTTTCCATGTCCTTATTTCTTGCTTGTGGATATCGATATCATCAGGTGTGTATTCATTGTCAAACAATGTCTGGACCATATCACTGGCATTCTCTTTCGCTCCATTATCTTTGGTAGGATTATCGGCTTCATACAAATAAGCAAAGGATGGAAATTCGGGGTTTTGTTCGTCTACCTTTACTTCCTTTACTCTATCTTCAAGGTTGTCAACAAAAATTGTATTCAAACACTGTTCTACCTCTGCATTTTTAGCCTCCTCATAAAAATCTTCTAATTCCTTTTTTATGCTATTGTAAAAGACACTATTATTAGCAGTATAATTATCATAAATTACATTCTCTATACTCTCCTTATCAACATGTAGTTTTTTTGTAACCGTATAGGTATCTATAGGTAGATTAGAGATTGTTTTTAGCTGCTGTTGAACAACATTGATATTGCACCCTGTTTGGGGTTCATTGTTATACAACCATTCGCTTAGTTGTTCACCACCTTCTTTTACCAAAGAGATCTTTGTACCGTAGGAGTTTCTAACCTCTATCTCAATGGTATATTGACAACTCGCACATTCATTCTCATTTAAAAAATTGCTAAACGTTTGCAATTCTGTATGGTAATCAAAAGTAATGGCCTGTCCCTTACTGGTGATATCAATTTTATTTTTGCTAACTTTTACACCTCTATCATCAAATTTGCCTGTCTTTAAGTTGTAAGTAGTGATTTCATTAATGTACTTCACATTTTTTTCCTGAGGTTTCAGGGGAAGATTATCCATCGATGAAGGAGCATTAATTCCTAATGAAGTTGCAATCACCCGATCATATTGATCAAAATACGAGGTAGAAACTTGGCCATTGGGGTCCAAGGATGTTTCCTTTCTGTAATTACCCACAGGCCCTACAAAGTTTCCAAAAAGTCGTTTTAGTTCTTCTTCATAGACCTGACCGTAAAGTTTCTGAGTCGAAGTTTTCTCTTCTCCAACACCAATACTTCTGGTTACTCTTCCAAACTGATCCTGAGAATATTCTGTACTAGAGTAAACATAACCTTTGGCATCAGGAATATTTTGAATGATTTCATTATCAACACCTCCAGCTTGCTCACTATTAATCAACTTATCAGAATAATAATTACTTGCTAATCCACCTGAAGGCCCTAAATATTCTTGTTCTTTATCAAGTCTTCCTTCAATCCATTTCAAGTGATCAATAGAAGTGTTATTTCCTCCAACAAAGAAATTGGCATTTTGTTGATATTCAAGCTGATGATTACTAGAAGGAACAGGTAATAATTGTATTGTGGGTCTACCTTGAAGGTCATAAAACTGTTCACTTACTAAAGTCGCATTATTGTTAAAATTGGTGGTATAATTAACCACAGATTGTCTTTGTTTCAAAGATTTATCCATGTAATTAATAACCGTTTTGTGCTTTCCATCTTCAGCAAAAGAAGTTACCTTTTGCCAATTATACCCCGCTGAAAAAGTATCTACCCTCTCTGAGATATAGACCCATTTGCCGTATACTATATGATCAATATTGATAACGTGAGCTGTATTTGCTCTCACCCTCATCAATACAATACCTTTAGGAAATTGAGTTCCCAAAAGATAATTACTGTCCTTAATACGTACTCTTGCAGGGTCTTTCTCTTTTAGTGCATCTGAAAATTTAAGGGGATCACTTTTTGAACTGATTTTATCATACAAAGACAATTCTCCTTCTTTGACACCTGAAGCTTCTTCTACAAAAATCCATTCTAAATCATAAGTCAAAGCCCC
This sequence comes from Flammeovirga sp. OC4, assembly GCF_000812565.1. Taxonomy (GTDB): domain Bacteria; phylum Bacteroidota; class Bacteroidia; order Cytophagales; family Flammeovirgaceae; genus Flammeovirga. Next base: position 11,023 of record NZ_JTAM01000026.1, read on the forward strand.
ATTTTTAGACGCCCATGTGAGGCTTATATTTTCCCCTTCTTCCGTACTTTGCAACCCTGCTACAGCGGAACTAGTGTACCATTCAGAGATATCAGTAGGAACCTCTGATTTCTCATCATTCTCAATACTTTGTTCTAAACCTTTGTATTTGTAGCGGTTGATTTGTAAGGTGACTTTATGCCCTTGAGGAAATGAATTACTCTGCGTTACATCGTCTATTCTTATCCTGTAATCGGGATGTTGTTCTTTGTTGACTTTATAGGCTTTAAATAACCAAGTGTGTACATTATTGGCATTATCACCCCCTATCTCTAATTTGATATCCGATTCTAATACACTTCCACTATTGTCTAAAAGTGATAATTTTAGCGTTAATGTAGGCTTAGACTCCAAATCTAGTAAAATAGAGGAGTGATCATTATCATGATAGGATAATGAAAGACTAAGAATATAGCTCTCCGATTTATCCGTACAACAATCCACCCAAATCGGATAAATATCGCCTTTACTTAAACCTTCATTATTGACGTCAATTGCATCAGAAAAGAGGTTTTTATTCGCTGATTCAAAGTAATTATCTTTTGTGAGATGTTCCAATTCAGCATCTGAAATATCGAGATGTACTTCTTGCCCTAGAAGAGGTAGGGTGAGACCAAAAAGTAGTATTAGAATTAACTGTGTCTGCTTTATCACTGTAAATGTCGTTTAGTTCTTTGAATTAAGTCTGTTCATTATTGAAAAGTAGAACTGATTTGATAATCAAAAGGAAATGAATGCTCCTCGGTAGCTGGAGTTGGATTTCGTAATTCCTCGCTTACTCCCAAAATATGAATCCCATTATTTACTTTCTCAATCGTAAACCACAACGTAAGATAGGGTGCTTCTTCTCTTCCCCACTCCGATGATTTTTTCTCTTGAAATCTGCAGATATAAATTCCTTCATCTACAAAAGAGATGAAATGGGAATAGTTTTGTACCGTAATATTCTTTTCTTTTTCAAGAACTTCATACTCTTCATTATTTTCAACTATATCTTTTACCGCAGCATTGAAAGATGATTCTGTAATTTTAGACTTTATCTTTTTATAGGGGTAACTCTCTTTTTCTAACCAAATGACATCTTTAATCATTGGCATTTCGTTTAAGTTACTTTCCCAATCCAATCTCAATCCTGTAGGGATATAGGTATAACTCATACTTTTTCTATAAATCTGACTTGGATTAGTATTTAATTCAGGCAAGTCCAGTACTATTGTTAGGTCGGAAGAGTAAGTATAAGCATCTCCTTTTTTGGTGCCTTCCAATACTATATTTCCCGACTGCGTCAATGGAGGGACTCCATTCCCTAAATCTAATTGGTAATTCTCCTGACTGAGATCTTTCACATTGACCTTAATAGGATTACCATCTGGGAACCTTGAAAAGGTAATATTATCCGAAGCGACCTCTTTGAGTCCTTTAAAATAACCTGCCGTACATCCTTGATTTGTCACTACTTCAAAAAGATCATCAGGCTGAGGTGTCCACATATAGATATGCCTTATCTCATCGTCTAGAGTACATTCATATAAGCCATCCTCATTTAAAACAGACTCTATATTATCATCTGTAAATGTACTATTTTTATATTTCCAAATACCCTCGAATAGAGGTGGATTTTCTTCTCCTCGAATATGAAATACCCCATAGTCAATGAATTTGTCATATATGATATTAACTGTCTTGAAAAAGAAACCATCAGTACAATTTTTAGTATAATAAAACCTCAATTCATACTCTCCAAAGGATGTAATTAAATCTGAATTTAGAGTACAATTGACTCCACTACTAAATCTATACATTTCATCACGTTGATTATCAGGATGTAATGAATCGTCAATCAAGTCACCATCAGTAAGAATTAAATACCAACCAATTACAGAATTATGATCTGTAATGGTGGGTTGTAAATTATAAGGAAAGGCATATTCATCAAACTCATAACTTGAGTTAATTCCTGTTATTTCTGGTTCTTTATTTACATGTCTTACAACAAATTCTTTATATCCTATTTGACAACCATCTGCATTATATGCAACAATTCTAAAACCGCGGTTTCCATCACATGGAATTGTTTCTCTAGATATTGTGTAATCAATTACATTACTTTCTGATGCATATATTGGCGTATCATTATTCCATGAAGGCACAAAAACTGCATAACTCTCCATATTATTAACTTGGGCTTGAATAGTAATTGATTCTTGATTACCAATAATTTCATAATTAGGTTCTATCCCTTCTATTTCGGATCTACTTGGAGGTTCAGGTCTTGTAAAGGTAAAGGTTTTTGCACCTAATAGTACTTTATATTCTGTTGATTTATTTTGAAGACAAATACCATAAGTACCACTTAAATCAGTTGAATCGGTGAAATAATCTATGAAATTGTTAGGAACGGTAAATGGATCTCTATCATCCTCTGTAGAATCATCAATAAAAACATCTCCCAAAACACTAATAGTATCATTACTTGCCACTTTGTACCATACAAGTTTTGTATCATTGGGTAGGTCATCATGTTCTCCTACGTTACTTATGGAAAACCTATGTGTCTGGTCACATGGATTAGTAACACTTGTTGTAACTGTAAGAAATGATAGAGAGTAAATTGAATTAACAATAGGCTTACCGCCATAACTTTTTGAATAATATGCTCGTGTAGGAAGAACAACAAGACTTTCATAAGATACTTCCCCATTTTCATTCTCCCAACATATAGAAGTCATAAATGGACCTGTTTCTTTAGGAATTTTACTACCTCCTGTTACTTTCCACGGGTCAGCAACAATCTCTTTACAGAAATTATAAGCGGTGTATTTAACAGTTTCACCAATATAATTATGACTATTCCCCTCAATAATAACAGGATCACATTCTATGATTTCACCTTCACCTGAAGGAGGCGCCTTAAATGGAGTGACCTGCGCTACGGAAGTAAGTGACAGTCCAACTAATAAAAAGATTAAAGTAAGAATTTTTTGTTTATTCATCTTTATTGAGAAATTTTAGATTGAACCTCTTGAATTGTCATAACCCCTCTTGTTGTTTCTTTGCGAAGTAATTGTAAATTACCTTCCTCATCATAACTGTAATAGGTCGCAAAGTTGTTGTCATCTGATGTCGACATCAATCTGAAGTTAGCGGGGTGATAATAAAAAGTTTTCATCGTTCCTGCAGCTGGGTAGATTCGTAAATCGTCTAGATAAACTGTTTTACCATTCGGAGAGAAACTTAATGTTAAACCTTGAAAAAGTAACGTTTGCTGATAAGTAAATACTCCTTGAATTCTCTGCCAACCTTCTACAATTGGGCCTTCAGGTTGGAGTGTTTCTCCCTCCACTTCAATCTCAAAATAGTCGCTAAGCGTAGCTATTGCTTGTTGTTCTGGGGCATCTGCTCCATCATGGATTTTGATCCATGCCGAAATAACATACTTTTTACCTTTTTTTAAATCCAATTGTTTTAATAAGACATCAGTAGTGGCACCTAATTCTAAAGCATGCATACCCGTATGAGAATTACTATTGTTAATTTTGCTTACTAAATCATTTTTATGGATTTCAATTTTACCTTCCTCATCCATTTTATAGGCAATGATTTCTCCTTTCCAATCTTGAAGTTCTTCCATTCCGAAGCCATCTAACCCTAAAAGAGTATAACGCCATTTATCATTCTCTTCTTTACCTCCTTCTTTCTCAAAATCTATATTATTCTCAGGGGTAAATAGATAATCAAATTCACAACTCACTAAGGCTTTATGGGTAAATAGTGAAGGCTTATTATTCCTATATTCTACTCCTTTTACCATCACAATAGATCTATCGTACCTTAAGAAATCTTTAAGGTTTTCTTGGTGTTCACCTACCACTGCTATTAGTCCCTTTCCTGCTACCACTGGTATTCTATAGGTAAAATAATTTGAAAAGAATTGATCTTTTTCACCTTCTTCAAAACTAGTAAAAAAGAGTTCCTCCTGTCTTGCATTAGCTCCTACTGCTTTTACAAAATATCCATTGTGCATATACAACGCTGTACCATGTATATCCAAAGCGTCTTTTTCTTCTAGAGTTTCTCCTCTTTTGTTGTACTTGGTCAATGTATTTGTCTTAATCCATCCCTCTTCATTTGTGGGTTTTAATTCCGCATTTGCCTCCCAAGTCATCCCTTCTACAGGCATAAGCCCTTGTTTTCTAATATCAAAGTTTATCGCCCTTGTGGCTGTATAAGCAAAAGACTTGTCCATTCTCCATACTCCGGCTTTTCCTCCAAGCCAAGGAGACATATTATGTAATTGGGTCAACTCATCACCGTGTAAGCCATCCATAACCCAAGCATCAGAGAAACTCATTGAAGAAGTAGATAAACCGTTTTTGTATAGGTATGTATTTGCAACCGTTTCCTCCTCAATATTAAATTTAAAATCTGCTGGAGCGGAAAAATTAGTAGAAGTGCCTCCGCTTTTAAAGCTTGTCATAATCTCAACTGCTTCATTAAAGCAACCATCAGTTTTTAACTCATAATCAAAATTGTAGTTAGGATTGGAATGACCTTCCACTATTTGATAGTCTATCTTTAAAGTAACATCATATCTCTTATTAGATCCATCAGCATCTTCTGCATAGTCAAAAATAAAAGTCTCATTATTACTTGGGTTTTTCTGATTCCCTTTTACAACATCATCACCTGATTCAGTTTCCGTTTCCCAATGATAGGTAATGTCTACTCCTTGTATGGAGGTGAAATATTTGTTTACAAACTTATACTTATATGGGCATATTACACTTTGATGTATGATTGGCTTACCCACAAATATTATTCTTAAGGGATCTGATCTCAAAATAGAAGTTTCTGCTACTTTCTCAATTTTATTAGTCTCCTTATTTACCTTGTATTGATAATATTCGATGGACCTATAGACTAGAAATTCTTTTTTAGTGATTTTACTTGTAATCTGAAAATTATCATTTTCATTGTCTATATATGTAATACGTTCTTCCAAATTTTCTTTTGTATCAGTAATATCTACAAATGACAACCTACCTTTGTAGTCAATTTTACGATTATCGTCCTCATTCAAAAAGTCCTTTTTTATGAAATCACTGATATAATAAGTATAATCGTTTCCTCCTTCCACTTCAAAAATATTTTTCACTTCAGCCTCACCTCCATTATTACTAAAAGGAATAGGTTTTGATGGGTACGATGTGATTTTTTTTACTGTTACTCTTTTATCACTTTCAATATCTTCGTATTTAGATCTAATTTCAATCCAACTTTCTCCTAAGTAATCATTCGCTGAAATAATATCTGCATCGGATAATTTTATTGGATCTTGATAATCAGAATTCTTATTTTCATCTATTTGATCTATCAGACTTGGATCATAATCCCAACGATAATAGTTAATACCATAATGTGGCCCCGAACCCTCTCCATATGAGTATAAGAGATGATCTTTTAGTGGTGCCTCTTGACACAAAACAAGAGGATCTTTTTTTATAAACCTTGGGGGCTCAAGAGATTCAAGACAAATAAAAACTTCAAATGTTCGAGTTCCACTTCCGATTTCAAAAATCCCATCAGGTTCGATCGTAGAGGATGCTGTTAACTTAAAAATACCTCCATTTTTAAAAAAATCTCCTTTAAATTCTAATAAACCATTCTTGACTTCTATCGATTTACTTGGGTCAGAAAGTGGCTTTAAAATATACTTTTCATCAGAAATAAGATCACCGGATTTAATGTGTAATTGAATTTTATTCCCATAGAAAACTTTAAGAAAGTTTTTCCTACTGTCCTTGTAAGATGGGAAATCTTTTAACTCTGCATCACACTCTGTATTGTACCTCAAGGCTACTGACTGAAAATTATCTCTTGGATGTAGTGAATACCCACTTTGAGCAGTAGTACAATAATCATTTTCACTTTCATCACAAATATCACATTCATTGGAAGGTCTTGGTTCTGGTGTATGAAAAACATTAAATTCATAAGACCTTTCACCTGATATTTGTTCATCGCAATAAAAAAATTGATGCTTTAAGAGGTAACTACCCCCCTTAAATATTCTAAAATCAGACAGGTCAAAACTATCATATACAGCTGTAGAAGAATTGACAGGCTCATATTCATTTTCACCGTACCTGTAAAGTATAAAATTTTCTTTATCAAGATATTTTGTGTCTTTGGGTTTATACTTCTTACTGTAGTCAAAAGAATAAACAATACTACCACCTGAGTTAGGTGTTGTACACGCTATCTGATTGTTATTGTCTTCTAACTTTGTTAGTTGTTCATTAAGAAAGTAATCACCCGGTTTTGTTTCTTCAGCGTCAGGGTCTAATTTATATGCTGTAAAAATTATATCACCAGCTGATTTCTCACTTTCATTACCATTACAATCAAATTTATAGTTGTGAACTAGCTTATACTCACCTGGTTGTCTTATTATAAATTCACTCAGGTCAGTTCTGTTCCATTCTGCTATCGATTCATCTGTAATTAATGCTGATGTTATATTGTTATAAAGTAGAAATTCATGCTGTGTTACAAAATCTTCACCTTGATCGACTTCAAAACGATTCCCTAAATCAAGTTCACACACAAAACCAATGTTTTTATTGTTACTCACCGGATAGGAAAACTTCAATGATTCAGTATCAGGACCACTACAATATACATATTCTGTTACTGATGCTTTAGTGGAATTAATAAATGATGCCCCTCCATCACAATTTTTCAAAACAGCGTCTATCAATTCAAATGTTATCACATGATTTTCACCTGCATCTTCAGGTTTCCATGTAACTGTCAAATATTTTCCTGATTGCCCCGTTACTACAATTCCATCTATCAACCATCGCGAATTTATAAGTTCAACTGTGTTACAATTTCCTGGGGCTGTAAACTCTACAGAATAAAGCTTTGTCTGTCCTTCCACTGCCTTAACATCTGGTCCTGAATAAATATGAACCTCAACATCTACTTCTTCACAAAAACCGTTGAAATAATATAGATTTAATATCAATACCAATAATATTCTATTCATTTTTTATTCAAAACTAGGTGACACAAAATTTCTCTCACTATTTTTAGAGCTCGGATCATAATGTTGGGGATCTTGCAATAGAGCCATTTCTTGAAGTGTAACTTTCTGTAGGTTTCTATTTCCGGAGCGGACAATTTTAAAGTTCCCCTTAAAACCATTTTCGAGATCTATATCCGTGACATTTAATACCTCAAAGCCGTGATATCCTTTTACACCATTACCTGAGTTTGCTCTATTTGTATCGCCTATATAAACCAGTTTTTTAGGAGCTCCATCACTTGTCAATAATATAAACTCATCCCCTTTTATTAACTTCCCTTTTAATTCGTCTTTGATCTCCATTACAAAGATGTTTTGGTTAGGGTCAATATTAACTGCCCCTTTATCTTCATTTATTGTTGCAGTTCTCTTTTCAAACTTGACTAATGTACCTTCAAATGTGAGATCTTCATTGACTGACGCTTTTCCCATTCGTGGATATATTTGATAGGCAGGAGTTTTTACATTATATACAAAATTGATATTATCGTTTTGGGATGCATCTTCATCATTATAGTATTGGGTAGAGTTCTTAGTTACCAAAACATCACCCGTATATTCATCCCAATAGAGATTTTCTTGAATTGATGTTCTGCCCTCATTATATGTTTCTATTTTTCTTAAAATTCCATTACGGTGTACCACTTTATTTGAAACAAAGGTTTTAGTTGATTCTATATTTTTCAATATATTTGGAACTACCATTGGAACAGGAATTGTAAATAATGCCATAATCAAGTCAACATTAAAGTTCAAACCAGTAGAAGTTTGCTCCGAATAATAATATCTAGTGTCAATAAAAGCATCTATCTTTATTCCCATATCCCTGTTTTTAACAGTTGGTACATTGTTGATAAAATCTATGGTCTGAACTTTATTATCTAATTCCTTGACCTCAAGATCTTCACCATAATAATACTTTACATATGTGGTTGCTTCATCTTGAATAGTACCATCTGCATTTTGATCATAAAAAGCTACTTCCTTTTGTTTGCCATGCATATCATTAAGCTCAATACTGTAGCCTTGATTACCTTCAAACATTTCTTTCGTTTCGATGTAGACAAATAGAAAATCTTTGGGATTATCGTGATATGGGTGCAGAGTTGTCTCAAATGTTTTGACAGGGAAATCTTTTGCTGTATAAAATCGATGTACTGATTTACCTTTTTTACTTCTATTAAAGCTGGAGAAACTATTTAAAAGAGAAATTACCCCAGAAGAGTTTGATTTTACATTTTTTAAAAGGGAGGGTATTCCCGTTGCCTTTGCAGAAGCAATATCATAGACCTCTACACTACTATATCCCACTGAAGCAGAGGGGAATAAATTTTCATTTACAGGTAATTCAAAATGTGAATATTCACTGTTTCTCATTGCGATCCTTCTTTCCGTGTGTATCGCTCTTCGCTGTGGTATTTCTTCACCACCAATCAATGGTTCATAAGCTGCCACTCCTGTACTTTCTAAAACCCCATTTACCTCTTTTCGATAATTATATACTTGGCCATATTGTACTTCTTCATCATTCCACCCATCATACATTGTTAACTGAGCGACTCGATGTCCACCACCATATTTAATAAGAGCTGGCTTTTTATCCTTTTCTTTATAGGAAATAATACGAATAAATGAATGATTATCGTCTAAGTAGCGACCTATACGCTTATAATAACATGCACTGTAGAAGCCTTTTAAGAAGTCTATTAATTGATTTGCGAGTTGGGGTATGACTGTAAGATGGTTTATGAGTGTTGAACCAATACTAGTATTATTGTCTAAAAAATTATTAATAGCCAAAAGGGTAGGTTCTGATTTCTGAATGTATTGCCAAGCAGCCATACAAAATGGATGATAACCATTAAATGTTTCTGTGGCAGCAATTCTTTTAAAAACGATTTTAGGTTTACCGTTGACAAAAGATACATCTTTTTTTCTTAGGTAAGCATATCCCATAAAATCATTTTGCTTTGTACGTGTCCAATTTGCATTTAGTCGTACATTAAATGCGACCTGTGCTAAACCGTTTGCATCAAAATCAAAAAACTTTTGAACATCTGATGATGATTTTACCCATTCCGGCACATCAAAAGTGAAAGCTGTTTGAGTATCTTCATCTCCTATTGGTTGACTTTTTTGTGATTCGTCAAAGAACTTTAAAGAAGTCATCACCATTGCTTCTTTATCTTGTACATACGCATAATCATCTGATTCATATTGTATGTTGAGCACTGCTCCAGAGGGTAGTGTAATTCGAGATAAATTCCACAACGAAGCATTTTCTGCTAATTCATCAGGAAACTCTTGTTCAGTATAAGGAAAAAATATAGACTTTAATTTATTTCTTAATTTTCGATAAGTTCCCCATCTATCCTGATGTTCTGTATTATATTCATTTTCTTCACCTTCATTATATTCAAACCTATAAGGGTTTAAAGTCCCTTTATTTGAATTGCCATAGGTATAATGTAATGAATACAGTGTCAATTTTCCAGATTGGTTATCTGCTTCTTTCTCATTTGTTGATTCATAATTGTTTGGAACCCCCTTACAAAGTGAATATTGTTTTCCATCACCTTTATACGTAAAATGCATTGTTTTTAGCGGAATACCATCAATTCCTTCCTGTCTTGTGAATAATGAAATTTTATCTAATTTCATCTGATGATCCCTACTACCTGATGTTTCAAAACATCCATAAGCACTATAGGCATCTTTTCGTTTTGATATTGAAAATTTCGCAATATGTGTAGCCGTTTCCACTTGATCAAGATAATAGATTTCTTTTGTCCCGTACATGAAAGAACCTTTATCGTCTGCAAAATTACTTAGACTACCCGGAGAGTAATTCATTCCTACATAAGGGGCTCTCCATTTAAAATTATCTGCATGCTTTTTATAGCTAAATTTCACCCAATAACCTAAATCATCTTCGGTAATACCATCCCCTTTTAAATCAACATAATCTGGACCAACGATCCCTGTCAATAAATGAGCGTAAGTATAAGCGGGCGTAGAGATGACTCTTTTGTACTGATCTGTATTACTTACTTTTCCACTTTGGCTTTCAACATTAACAATCGATGAATTGATATCATTTATCTTTTTACCTGCAACACTCAGTGTATATTCTTCTTTTGTCTTGTTATAAACCGGTAATCCATATATATATCTAACACCCGACTGATTTGTTGTTATAAATGCTCCAATGTGATGGTCTTTGTAAATTGTTTCATTTTGTCTTTTAAACTCTACACCATCCACCATGGTTTTCAACTCTGGGAGTAGGTTTTCATTATCTTTTAAATATTTGTTTTCAATTGGGATTATGGAGGTATTAGAATTAGTAGCACTTAATTGATTTAAAACTTGTTCTTCTTTATGAAACCTCTCTAAACCTTGTTCAGAATTAGTATTATAATTAGCAACTTCAGTATAAGCTAACTCAGTATTATCACTTTCTTTAGGAAAATTATCTGAGTTAAATATGTGAGACTCTCCAAACATTTTAAACTTTGCTTTTCGATCAATAATTCCATTCCTTTGAAACTCCAATTCTTTTTCAACCCATCTACGTGATTCAGAATTCGAAATTACTGCTGTCCCACTTACACCAAATTTCTTCAAACCTATATCTAGACCTGCTTTTCCCAACTTGTAATCCGAATCTTTAAACTGATCTCCTAAGAAAGGTATATAGTTTAATTTCGGTCGAAAAGTACCTCTAATCCCCTGTCCTGAAACACTATAAATATCAAATGTCAACTGAGGACTTGATAAATTAGTCATATCTTTTGTGAGCATTTGATCCTTTTCTCTATTGAAATCTTGAAGTAACAATGGTCTTACCGAAGATATAACCTCATCATCCTTAGTATCATTATCTAATATTTTCTTCACTTCAGCATCATAATAAGTTCCATATGCTTTTACCTTGAAGGGAGAGTCATCAAAAATAGTTTCAGTATAATACCCTGTATATTTTGCATTGCCAAACAAGCCAACAAAACTTTTTCCTGTTTTTACATCGAAATAAACTCCTGTTGTTGAAGAAGGAGATGTGATCGATGGGGTAAATGAGGAATTTGCAAAACTAACTGAAGCACTTGATGTACCCGTGATATATCTAACATCCTTATCCTTTTTACCTTCATCATTTGTTTTTTCTTCTGAGAGATCTTCGCTTGTAATTGATAATTGTAAATCAGATCCACCCTTTAAAGAATTGAAACTAAAGCCCGCATTTAGATTAAATTGTATATCACCAATTTTTTGCATATAACCAGCATTTGGTGTCAACGTGACACCAGATTGTGTGTCAACAGATACAGATGTACCAACACCAAATCCCGTATTTCCAAGTTCTGTAAGTATATCCATTCCTACATTATACCCTAATCCTCGGTAAGAGTTATAATACATCCCTAATGAACCTCCTACTAGTGGAAAACCAAACCCTTCCAAACCTCCACCGGCAGTTAAACCTATTGTCCTATCTGCTTTTATTGAAGTCTGCTGAGTAATTTCATCTCCTTTAAAATCATCTGGTATCCCTCTTACTTGTCTGTTAATTGCTCCAGGATTCAGCGTCCAACCTAAACCTACCCAACTAGCTTCCTGATCCATACTTACACCTGCTGAATAAGCTAAGTTAAATGGATAGCCACCATTAGGCCCAGGAAGTTCAAATAAAGGTATATTATAATTAAAGTTTCCACTAAACAGATCTACCATATCATTAGTAGAGGCCGCTGTAAAATTTTGTATTTCGGGTTGGTTAGGCCCTGTAGTCAATGCCAATGTTTGCAGTGGAATAAATAATGTTTGTATAAAATTAAATAATAAAAATATGGCAATGATTCGCTGTATTTTACGCTTTCGAAGTATGTTTATCATTTTTAATCTTGTTGTTGAAGAGTTTTATTCGTAGGTAATCCGTTTAATGGATTTAAGTTGACATTAATTTTCACTTTGGTTGTCTCCGTACAATTTGTAAAAAGCATTTCCTCATGTACTTCCATACAATTATCAATTACAATTGCTTTAATGTAAAAACCTTTTTGAGCATCTACCAATAAGTCTATGTCCTTGAATTTAGTTCGATTTTTCTTATGATAGGGTTCAAATAACAGGTTTTCTTGTTCTATATCTTCGGAAATAATATAGGTAATCTCATAAGGAGGGACTCCTCCTTTAACATCCGTTTCTAACTTAAAAAATGATTTCTGGTTTTCTTCACAATCTAAAGAAATCTCTTCTAAAGAAGTAGTTGGGTCCAATGGTAATGGAAGAGAAGCGTAAATAAAGTTTAAAGTACAAATCTGACCATATTTTTCTTTAATCTTTAATCTATAATTATTCCCTCGTTCCAAAAAATCATACTTTTTCAGAAATAATTTTATATTATTTTCCCCTTCAGACAGATTAATCGAATCACTTCCAACTTTTTCATTCATAGTTGTAAAAAAATCAACATTTATCTTCTCATTACCTAAGCGGTATCGTTCAATATAATTTACTAATATTGAATCCATCACGGGTTCATAATAAGAGATTATTTCATTGGGTTCTAAACGGATATAGTATATATTTTCAGCAGGTCTTATTTGAGAATAGACACCGCTATGTATGATACAAAAAAGTAGTAATAGAATGTATTTTCTCATAGGTCTAAAAAATTGAAAATCCTAGATTGAAATTCCATGTTTCATCGATTGAAAAATCATTTTTCTTCTCAAAAACATTGTATTTCATTGCAAAATCAAGATTGAAAACACCAAGTATTGGTATTTTTATAGCTGGCCCAATTAATAGTATGTCTTCATATTTATTATAATTTGTTTGTTCCATAGTTCGCTCTATTGTATTTTCCATAATGTAGTAATCAACTACAACATAAAAGTACTTTAATTTAGGAATATTGTATTTTAAAGTACTTTTTGATGCTACCTTCAAAACTAATTTCTCTGACACTCGATTCATCTTAACATTAAGTGCAACGCCTGTCTCCACCGAAAAAGATTTAAGAAACTTTACCCCAACTGTAGGCTCTACACTAAAGTCCAATGAATCATATATAGTTACCCCATCAAAACGGACTGC
>NZ_JTAM01000027.1 GCF_000812565.1 Flammeovirga sp. OC4
ATGGAATTTAGCTTTTGACTTCTAAGCCAAGCTTTTTTTATTTCGTTTTATTAGCAATGAAAAAGAAGGTAGCTTGGAAGTAATACCCTTAAAGATAGCAGAAACCTTGATTGATAGATGAAAAAACTAAGTTTACAATCCATAAAGAACAAAGTCACTCTTCCTTTTCCCTCCTTATCCCATTCAACGACCTCCTTTTTTAATGCATAAAAACAACAAACCTAAAACACTCAAAAACAATATATTAAGAATTAAAAAATAAACCTTGATGAGATAATGTTGTAGTCCATCATGAAGTGTATTGTATTTTAATTGACACCCTAAACTACGTTCTCATACAGAATAAAATTAAACTTGTTGCATCTACACTTAAATCAACAATTAATTAAAGTATGAAATTACATTTTTGGAAAAGCAATTTACTATTGATTGCATTTTTCTTATTCTCCACTACTACACAGGCTCAAGTAGGGCAAATTATTTGGGAAGAAAATTTCAACTCTTATAATTCATCTATTTGGAACAACATTGAAGGAGATGGTTGTCCAGAACTTTGTGGTTTTGGTAACGAAGAATTGCAATACTATCATGGGGACAATGTTAAAGTAGAAGAAATACCAGGCGAGCCTGGAAACTACGCCCTAGTCATAGAAGCTAAAAAAGAAAACAGAGGAGACCAAGCGTTTACCTCTGGTAAAGTAACCACTGAAAACAAATTGGGTGTAAAATATGGAATGATTGAATTTCGTATTAAAGTACCCGACAATCTCGCAACAGGATTATGGCCCGCAGCTTGGCTTCTTGGTACCAACCATAGCACTGAAGGATGGCCAAGATGCGGTGAGATTGATATCATGGAGATGGGACATAAAGCTCATTTTCGTAATGAAAAAAACTTAGGAGGAAGTACAGAAAATGATGTTGTGGGTGCAAATCTGATTTTTTATGACAAAGAAGCATGCAACGATGGTAATCCAGATTGTGCTGCAAGTATTGCTTTTGACAATTACTACTGTACTCCTTACAGGGGCGAAACTCCTCTTACAGATCGTTTCTTAACTTACAGAATTTACTGGGATGAAGATGAAATGCGTTTTACAGTTGAGGATGAAGGAAACGTCTACAATTTGTACACCGCTCCTTTTCCAGTTGGTAGTGCTTCCACTGAATTCCATAAGCCTTTTTACTTCATTATGAACCTTGCCGTGGGCGGAAACTTTACAGATGCCTTAACCAACGGTCAAGTAACAGCTGATTTGCCAGGCAAAATGTACATCGATTATATCAGGGTACATCAATGGAATGGTAAGGGTGAAATTTATACTGCGGATAAATTAATGGCCAACGCTGGTGGTAACAAAGAAATTAATACAGATGAAAAAATCACGTTAGATGCTTCAGGAAGCTACGGTCCTATTGAAAGTTATTCATGGTCTATCGGTGAGCAAATAATCAGCAACGAGAAAAAAGTAGAAGATGTTGACCTCGAAACAGGTACTCATAAAATCACATTGACCATTACAGATACGAACGGCAATACAACCAAAGACCATATCATCGTAAAAGTAGGCAGTCAAGATTTAGGCAAGGTAATTTGGGAAGATAACTTTTCTGAATTGAATACCGATCATTGGAACATTTCTATTGGAGATGGATGTGATGAAGACCTTTGTGGTTGGGGTAATAAAGAACTTCAAAGTTACCAAAGCGATAATGTTTACATTGAAGAAATTGCTGAAGAACCTGGAAACTTTGCTTTGGTACTGGAAGCCAAAAAAGAATCAGCAGGAAATAGTGCTTTTACATCAGGTAAAGTTACTTCTGAAAATAAGGTGGCCGTAAAATATGGAATGATTGAGGTAAGAATGAAAGTGCCAGATGTAAATGGTGGTCTATGGCCTGCTGCTTGGCTTTTAGGTGTCAATCATGCTTCAGTAGGATGGCCACAATGTGGTGAAATTGACATTATGGAAATGGGGCATTCAGTCAGTGCAAGAGCAAGGGAAGGTCACGGTGGTTCTCCCAATAATTATGTAGCAGCTAACTTACTCTGGTATACTAGCCAAGCATGTGATGCCAATAACAGAACTTGTGCTGCAAGTATTGCCTATGACTCTGATTATAACACTCCATATATGCCTGGAGCACCTATGAACAATCGTTTCATGACATACAGAATGTACTGGGATATTGATGAAATCCGTTTGACGGCAGTTGATAATGGCATTGAGCACGACTTATACGCAGCCCCTTTTCCTACAGGTGAAGCAAGTGCATTTAAAAAACCTTTCTACTTATTGCTCAACTTAGCGGTTGGTGGTGCCTTTCCTGATATTTTTGAACCCGAAGACGTAACTGTTCCATTGCCTGGCAAAGTTTATATTGATTATGTAAAAGTACATCAATGGAAAGGACAAGGTGAAGTCACTTTAAGTGCAAATACAGTGGTTGCCGATGCCGGAAGAGACATAGAAATTACGGATCTTGATAAAGATGGTATTGAAACGATCACTTTAGATGGAAGTAACAGCTCTGGAAATATTGTGAGTTATGAATGGAGCGAAGGAGGTGCTGTACTTTCCTCTGACCCCAAAAGCACACTTACTTTTAATGCTGGTGTACATCATGTTCAATTAAAAGTTACGGACAAAGACGGAAATACTGCTACGGACATGATGAAAATTGATGTCAGAGAAATTCTTTGGGAAGATCAATTTAATGCTTTTGAAACAAATATCTGGAATGCAATTGAAGGGGATGGTTGCCCTGATTTATGTGGATGGGGTAATGAAGAACTTGAATATTATCACGCCGACAATGTATTTATTGAACCTATAGAAGGAGAAGAAGGCAACAGTGCATTGGTATTGGAAGCAAGAAAAGAAAATAAAGAAGGCGCTGAGTTCACTTCTGGTAAAGTTACTACAGAAAATAAAGTCAGTATAAAATATGGCCTTGTGGAAGTGCGAATGAAAGTACCCGATAATCTAGCGACAGGATTATGGCCTGCTGCTTGGCTTTTAGGTACTAATTTACCCGAAGTAGGATGGCCAAGGTCGGGTGAGATTGATATGATGGAAATGGGACATAGAAGGTCTTTCAGAGAATCTCAAGGTTTTATCAATACGACTGAAAATGATGTAGTGGGTGGTAATCTTATCTACTATGATGATGCAGCATGTTCAGGAGGTAATCCAGATTGTGCCGCTAGTATTGCCTTCGATACTTACTACTACAAAGGGTACCAAGCAAACACGGCGTTGACGGATCGCTTCTTGATTTATAGACTGTATTGGAATCAACATCAAATGCGATTAACGGTCGAAGATGAAGGCGTCGAGTTTGATTTATATGCCGATGCTTTTCCTATTGGTAAAGGTTCGGAAGAATTCCATAAACCTTTCTATTTTATCCTGAATTTGGCTGTCGGAGGAACATTTACTGATGCTGCTAACTCTTCTCAAGTGACTGCTGATCTACCAGGCAAAATGCTGGTGGATTATGTAAGAGTTTTAAAATGGGATGGCGTAGGTGAAGTTGCCCTCAATGGTGGACTTATTCCTAATGCTGGTTCAGACATTATTCATTTAGACATCAAAGGGGAAGGAAAAGGAACAATTGTATTGGACGGTTCCAATAGTGCTCATCATACTGGAGAGATCGAAAGCTACTCTTGGTCGATTGATGGAGAAGAAATCGCAACGGGTGAGGTTGCACAAGTGGAACTCAACAGAGGTACTTATGAAGTCACGCTAACCATCACTGATACCGAAGGAAATTCCGCTACCGATCAAGTGCTTGTTACGATTACGAATGGTGGATTGTCACCGATAGCAAACGCTGGTGAGGATTTTTCGGTCAACGATGATGACGATGACGACCTTGTTATGGTTTCTTTAGACGGTACTGCTTCTGAAAAAGCCAATACCGAAATTGTCAGTTATAAATGGTTTATCGGTGAGCAAGAAATTGCTTCAGGTAGTACTCCTTCTGTAGAGTTAAGCACCGGAATTCATACCATCCGTTTAGAAGTTACAGATGAAGCGGAACTTATAGGAACAGACGAAATAGTAGTGACGGTAATTGACCCTAATAATCAACCTCCAGTGGCCAATGCAGGCGAATCCATCACTGTAGTAGATGATAATAACGATGACTTTGCGACATTCACACTCAATGCATCAGCAAGTACAGATAGTGATGGAAACATTGAAAAGTACGTATGGTTGATTGACGGAACTGAAATTGCCAGAGGAATCAACCCAACAGTCACACTATCAACAGGAGTCTACTTTATAACACTTGAAGTAACCGATGATGATGGTGTTACTGGACAAACAGAAGTAAAAGTAATTGTGGTTGACCCTTACAATGAAGCACCTGTCGCAAAAGCTGGGGAAGATCAATTGTTGATCGATGAAGACCTAGACGGTTGGGAAAGCTATACTTTAGATGCTTCGCTGAGTACAGACAGTGATGGCACTATCGAGAAATATGTTTGGAAAATCGGAGACACTGAAATCGCAACAGATATTTCCGTGACTGTCGACCTTGCTGTCGGTGACCATATCATTACTTTGGAGGTCACGGATGATGACGGGGAGACAAGTACCGATGAATTGATTATTGTTGTGAACCAAGTTCCATTAGCCAATGCAGGTGAAGACATTTTGGTTATCGATACCGATGGTAACGGCATGGAAAATGTAACATTGGATGCCTCAGGCAGTAGCGATGCTAATGGTACTATCGTAAAATATTCATGGATGTTTAATGGAGAAGAAATCGGAACTACATCCTCATTCAATTATTCATTCCCAGTTGGGACGAACATCGTGACACTACATGTTTTCGATAATCATAACTCCAATGCTTCTGATGAAATCAAAGTGATAGTGACTCGAAGCGACAATAAAGCACCTTTAGCGTCTGCTGGAGACGACCTTGAAATCATGGAAGATGACGGTGATGAATTTATTGATGTAGTATTGGACGGCTCAAAAAGTAGTGACGAAGACGGTTCTATCTATAGTTATGTATGGTATAAAGGAAATGTAGAAATTGGTAGAGGAGTACAACCTACTGTAAAATTAGAAATGGGTCTCAACCTAGTTACATTAGTCGTGACAGATAATGAAGGAGCTAGTGCATCTGCTGATGTGATGATCAATGTAATCCAAAGAATTAATGTTGCACTCAACAAAACCACAACTACAAGTTCTGAAGAAAATGGTAGTGTAAGCGGTCATAATGCTGTAGACGGTAGTATGGATACAAGATGGTCAAGTGCTTTTGAAGATCCTCAATGGATTATGATTGACCTTGATGAAAGATATAATATTTCTGAAGTGGTTTTACACTGGGAAGGTGCTTTTGGTATAGCCTACGAAATTCAGGTTTCAGATGATGCAAACGAATGGCATACCATCTACACAGAAACAAATGGCGATGGTGAAACAGACATATTGAAAGTATACGGAAGCTGTCAATACATCCGACTATTAGGGACACAAAGAGGTACTCCATATGGTTATAGCCTTTGGGAAATGGAAGTCTACGGACAAGCTGAAAAGGAAGGAGAAGAAACTGTTTGGTATGACATTACTTATGTAGATGATTTTGAAAATGAAAACCCTCCACGTTTTGTGTCTTCCAATAGTTTAGAATTGAAAGATCCTTCAAGAGCAGATTATATTTTTGGAGGATGGTATACTGAAGCTTCATTTGAAAATTCAATGACAGAAATTTCAAAAGGAAACACAGAGGCCGTGACACTATACGCTAAATGGCTAAAAGTAAATGCCATTACCTACATTGATGGTTTCTCACACAACAACCCTTCTACCTACACAGAAGGAGAAACTATTCAATTAGAGCCTGCCATACAAAGCGGTTATAATTTTGAGGGTTGGTACACTGATACAGCATTCACCAATCAAGTCACTTCGATAGATGCATCGGACCAAGGTGAAATCACTCTTTATGCCAAATGGTCCACGATTATTTCCAACAACGAACTTTTGGAAAAGGAAAAACCAGTCATCTACCCTATTCCAGTCTCTGATGCATTTAAAATCAATGTAGCAGCCAACTCTTTAAAAGTCTATTCACTAACAGGAACAATCCTCAAGTCATTTGACAAGAGTCAAACGTCATACAATATTTCAGACTTACAAACCGGAGTATATATTGTCCAATTTATCCACCAAGGAAAATTATTTGTACACAAAATAGTGAAGAAGTAATTTCCTCTATCATGGTTTTAGTTGTGAGAACTTCTACCCTTAACACCCGCTTCAAGAATTTGAAGTGGGTGTTTTTTTGTGCTCACTTCGCACTATTCAAAAGTAATGAACAAACTATGCAATCATTTCATTGGCATTTCTACAAACTAATAAAGTTGTAAACCTAAGTATGCGAATGTTAAGCGATAGAGACATTTATACTTAAAGATCATTAGAAATCATGAAATTTCTAAAACCATAAATATTGAGTGGCTTTTTTACTCATCATCCTACATCAATGCTTCTTAAAACCTCTCAAATTGTTTCTCTTCCAAAGCTTTACACCCTTCCCCCCTAACACCAACTAAAATAATGACAAACCTTTTCAAGGTTCACGTTTCTACTCCAAATACAAAAAGGGGGATACAAACCGAATTGTTAGTAGGTTTAAAGGTTCTCTCATCCAAATCGTTATCTGGGTAAGAGAAATAAATAAGGTTAACTTTTAAGCACGTATTGTTGGCTTATACCTAATTTGTTCGATACATCTTGCAAAGTCTTATGAATTGCTACTTCATTCATTTTATAGTTCAGTTTTTTTTATGAAAACAATGTACAAAATTACAATCGTTAATTACCAACAGTGAAATAGAAATTTAATTTCGAAGTACTTTAATCAAAACATCTTTTTTGTTACCTTATCTCACTTTTTAAAAACTAAACTCTTCTGAACGAATGAATAAAATAGAAACCAAGCAATTTCAAAAGTTATTAGAAAAATTTGAATCTAATACGACATATGATAAGGTCCTTGAGGCAGAAAAAAATAATAAGATTACTTTTAATAACTATGATATAGACGCAATTGAATATGTAACACTAACTGAAAGAGTCACAGCTAATTTTTCTAGAGAATTAGAATCTGATAGTTTATTTATTCCCTTGTACTTTCCTTATAGCATTTCTAAAAAAGATCGTAGTACAAATGAAGATGTAATTTCAACAAGTCATTTATCTATTAAGGATACTTACAACAATATTATAGAAGTAGCAATATCTAAAGTATATAATGCCAACGGTCAAGAAAAACCTCAAATTATCGATACCCCTATTCAAGCATTGATTGCATTAATTCATTTTCAGAAATCATTTGGTATATGGGACAAAAGTGACGCTGATTATGAAATTGAAGAACTACATTCTGAAAATGAAAGATTAAAAAAATATCTTGATCAAACACAGACAATGAAAATACATGTCCAAGGTTTAATTGAGCGATCAGAAAAAATACTACATAAAGCTGAAAAATTTTATAAAGACCAAATCGAAGAAGAGGAAACTGTTAAAGAGAGATGGAAAAAAACTGAAGAATTTGCTAACTATGCTGATGAGAGTCAAAGAAAGATAGATAAGTTATCTTATCAGTCAGAAGCATCTTTTAAAACTATTGAATCTTTAATAGAAGATATTGAAAGTACAAAAAAAGACTTAAATCAAAGTGTTACCCAGGCACATGTAACTAAAAATGAGTATACAAAAGTAGCTGGTAAACTAGTCTCAACAATTAAAACATTAGAATCAAACAATGAAGAAGTAAAAAGATTATTAAACCTTATTGTAGAAGATAAACTCCATGAAAAATTTTCTCAGAGAGTCATAGATATTAATAAAACTCTTGATCAATGGAGAATAGCAATATATATAACTGGTATAGTAGCTTTAGTTTTTATATACATGGTATTTTATCAATTAACTGAAAATGTTGTGTCTGTTGACCCATTACTTCTCATATCAACTACGTTAAAAACAATACCTGCTATATATATTCTTTATTATTGTATTTCTCAATACAATAAAGAGCGTAATATAAAAGAAGAATATGCTTTTAAAGCCTCTGTTGCATATTCATTATCTCACTATGCAGAATTACTAAAAGACGATAGTAGTAAAAGTAAAATGCTCTTAGAATCAATTAATAAAATACATAATGCTCCATATGTTTCAAGAGACACTAAAGATAATGTATCTGTTCTAGACACCGCCAAAGATGTCATTACTAAAGTTGCTGATATACAAAAAACGGCTACTAATATGGTAACTAATAATGGTCAAACTACAGAGGATAAAAAGGAGGATAAGGGTAGCAAAGCAAATACTTAACGACCAATTTCTCCACAATATGAAGAGTGATTACAATCACACTATGATAGAACCATCATTTGTTAGTAGTAAAAAAAGCGATCTCCTTTACAAAAAAAGAGATCGCTTTTTTAATATCTAAAAAGTTCAGGAATTAATCCCACTCATCTGCTTCAATAGCCTCAATTACTTCTACCAATCCGTCAAAAGTATTTACACCCACTGAAACTTCAGAACCACCTTTTAAAGCAATACCTTCTGGATTTACAGTTTCTAAAACATCATTGATTGAGTTTTCATCAAAACCACCTGCGATTAAGATTTTATATTCCTCAGTAAATGATTTCAACTGCTTTAAAGTTTCTTCTGATAATGTTTCTTCGAACTCCAATTGGAACATCTCCACTTGTTGATCCAAGATTGACATTTGTTGTTCGATTTCTGAAAGGTTATTTTCTACTTTAATTCTGAAAATTAAAGGCTTTCCTAATTTCGATAAATCATTGACCAAAGCAGGGTTGTCTGTCACTAAAACATCAATTGCTTCGTACTCTTCCAAATTAACATCAGCGGTTTCGTATAACTCACCAGCAAACTTAATTCCTGCCAACCAACTTGCTATTTCTTTAAACTTATCAGGAGACACAAAACGTTTATGTGATGCTTCAATGGGAAAGCCAATCAATTCAACTCCCATTCCTGCACAATATCTTCCATCTCCCAAATTATCTACATCAGAAACAAAAACGCGTGTATTCAGTGCCATATCTTCAATCGTTATTATTGGAAGTGTATTCCTGTTAGTGAATCCACTTAAGTGTTATAATAAATTTATTTTTGCAAAGGTTGTAAAATTGATTGAAACCAAAAAGCCCCTTACATAGTTTATTTCAAAAGGAACAATTTGTTCTCTTTTTTAGAAGATAGATGGAAAGAAAATAGGTAGCGTTTATGAATAAAACATGTAATTACTCTCTGCCGTATTATTTTTCCATTGATTCATAGGAGAATTTGAAATTCTGAAAAATAAAATCTGTACCTTTGCGCTTAAGAAAGAGTGTATTAGATTAAGATTACACTAAGTTAACAAAACAATTACACGTTACTATGTCGATAAAATTTCTTGAAGCTTTAGAGCAGACCATCAAAGACAGACATGATTCTCCTTCAGATACTTCGTATACGAGTAGTCTTTTTGCAAAAGGAATCAACAAGGTGGCTCAAAAAGTAGGTGAAGAAGCGGTAGAATTAGTCATTGAGGCTAAGGATGATAATGAAGAATTATTCTTAAATGAGGCGGCCGATTTAATGTATCATTATATTGTACTATTACGTGCTAAAGGTTATAGTTTAGAAGATGTGACAAAAATTTTAGAAGAACGTCACAAGTAAATTATGTAAGTATGCTTGATTTTGATTAAATTATAGAACAAAACAACATACTACCCAAGAAACACATGAAAACCTTAGAATCTATATCATTTCAAAACTTTGAGCTCATAGATGAGTATCTCAATGGAAAACTGAGTCCCGTTGAAAGTCAAACACTTTTGAGGAGACTGACGATTGACCATGAACTGAGGGAAGATTTTGATTTGGTAGTAGAGATGAGTACCGATATGGTTTCTTGGCCTATAGAAAAAAAGAACAGAATACGAATTGCTTTTGCTACGAGACACTCCAAAGCGGTGGTTTCTCAGAGCAAGGCCAATCTAGCAAAAGACCTTGTAGCTTATGGGACTGCAACTATTGCAGCAGCGGGTTTGTTGGTTTTTGTCAGTGGATTGTTTGTATTCTTCGCTTCATAAATTTTACGGAATCGAAAAAGGCTACCTTCTGAAAAGGTAGCCTTTTTTTGAAAACGAAAAATTATATATCTGATTATCAGCGTAAAATATCTTACTGAGTAGAAATTCTTACAGTAACAAATCAGTGTTTTGTTATTTGATATTACAAACTTAAGAAAACGAAATACTAAATGAAAGCGAAAATTCGCAAAAAATCCGATTTTTCATTAAAACTGTGCTATTTTTACATTTATTAGTCACCATAAAGTATTTTTGATCGTGATTAGATAGTATCTTGTTGCTATTGAATAGATGAAAGGGTGCTTATGCCGATGATTTCGAGTGTTGTGGATCATTAGTGTTGGTGCTGAGTGTATTAGAAAATCAAATTAGGAACCAAGTTAGTCAATATATATCCTGTGATATTAGAAGAAAATATACGCCTTATTTTCGGTTTGAAAGTCCGAATGCATAGGCAAGAGCAGAAATTATCTTTATCGGAATTAGCAAAAAAGGCTGAAATGTCTGTTTCCTATATCAACGAAATTGAAAAAGGAAAAAAATACCCGAAGAGAAATAAAATAACATCACTCGCAGCTGCTTTAAAAGTATCTTATGATGAGTTGGTGTCTTTGAAGATTTCCAAAAAATTGGGGGCAATTTCAAAGTTATTGAACTCTAATATCCTTCAAGAATTACCACTTGATGTTTTTGGTTTAGAGCCAAGAAATTTATTGGAGTTAATGTCTGATGCTCCTTCCAAACTTTCTGCTTTCATCAATACCATCATTGAGATTTCAAGAAATTACAACCTCACCGTAGAGAACTTTTACTTTTCGGTGTTACGTTCTTATCAGGAAATCCATGATAACTATTTTGAACATGTTGAGGTAGCGGCTAAGGAGTTTAGAAGAAAAATCATAGATGATGATAAGCCATTAGAAATTCAACTTCGTCAATACCTTACCACTTTTTGTAACTACAGAATTGATGAAGAAAGCCTTTCGGAACATGAAGCTTTAGATACTTTAAGAACAGTAATTAAAGTGGAAGACAATGGAACGCATGTCTTGATGATCAATAAAAAGCTGAATGCTCGAAGACGTACGTTTATTTATGCACGTGAAGCTGCATTTCAGGTGTTAAACCTTAAGGAAAGGTCGATGACCTACTCTTGGATGCAAGTCAAATCATTTGATATGCTATTCAATGATTATATGGCGACTTACTTTGCAGGTGCCTTTTTAGTACCTGAAGAGGCATTGGTGAAAGACCTAGAAGCAATTGTACATAGTAATACCTTCTCTAATGAGAAGATGTTAGATTTAATTGTAAAACATAATACTTCTCCAGAAACATTCCTTCACCGACTTACGAGTATTCTACCAAAACACTTTGGGTTAAGTAAGATCTTCTTCTTACGATTAGATCATATTCCGGGTTCCAATCGTTATTCACTCACCAAAGAGCTTCACCTTGATGGTCTACACAGTCCACATGGTACGGTATTAAGTGAGCATTATTGCAGAAGATGGGTTTCATTGAAAATTTTTGAAGATCTTGAGCAAGCAAGAGCTGAAGGAAAAGAAGACGAATATATCTGCGATGCCCAAACTTCACGATATATCACATCTGGAAAAGAATACTTCTGTATCAGTGTTGCTAGAGCATTGCCTTTAGTAGACGAAACTATTGATACAAGTATTACAATTGGATTCTTAATCAATGACAATTTCAGAGAAAAGTCCAAATTATGGCAATCAGAAAAAGTAAGGATGGAATTTGTCAATGAAACATGTGAGCGTTGTCCTTCAGTAGACTGTCAGGTAAGAGCTTCTGATTCTATTGTATTGAAAAAAGAACAACAAGAAAAAGAAAGAATTTCGGCTTTAGAAGCAATTTTAGGAAAACCTGTTGTATCTTAGGCGGAGAATAATTCTGCTGTTGAGTGTATTATAGCAATTACGGTTGCTTATAACATATTAAAAAGACGAAGAGATTCATGGAATTATTCAATTCTATATGTTTCTTCGTCTTCTGTATTTTAAATAATTAAGTACCTATAATCTTTAGGACTTAAACTTTTTCATCGTTAATTATTTTTGTGACATTACACACAAAACATATCTTCTGTTTAGTACTTTTCATCTGTATGAGTAGCTCCCTCCTTTTTGCTCAAAAAAGAGTAAAGGAGAAGTATGATTTTAATTTTGATAACGTCAGTTGGTCAGAAGCTATTCATACTCTTTCTAAAGAGTGTAATCTCAACTTTATTTATAGCGATGACAACCTCCCTGTAGTAAATCGTTTTACTTTTCAAAAGAAAAACGCCACACTGGAAGAAGTACTAACAGCACTTTTTGATGGAAAATTTTTAGGATACAGAATGGATGGAGACGATGTAATTGTGTCTGTTATCAGAATTCCATTAGATTCAAAAGAGGGAAGAAAACTTACCCGATACCCCGTCAACGGAATCATCAGAGATCAATATTCAAGGGAAACAGTAATTGGTGCTACCGTTTTCTTCGAAGATATTTCCATTGGTACGGTCAGTAACTTTAATGGTTTTTATTCTATCTCTGTTCCCGCTGGAAAATACCTTGTTTCTATCAAATCATTAGGGTATGCCAGTGTTGATACAATTATCGATGTAAAGGGGGAAACAGAACTGAACCTCAACCTGAAAATTAAGGAGACGAAACTAAGAGAAATTGTAGTACTTTCAAGTAACTCAGAGGTTTATGACGGTATACTACAATTGAGTAATATCACCACCGTTACACCTGAAGCAACGAATGAACTTCCACTCATTTTGGGAGAAGGAGACGTTATGAAATCACTTCAGTTAATGCCAGGGTTTAAGAGTGCCAACGAGGGAAGTTCTGAGATTTCAGTAAGAGGCGGTGGAACAGATCAAAACCTCTTTTTAATTGATAATGTACCCATTTATAATGCTACACACAGCTTAGGTTTTTACTCTATCTTTAACACCAACTCTCTTAAAAATGTACAAACATACAAAAGTGGTATTCCTGCACAATATGGGGGGAGAGGTTCATCAGTTATTGATGTTCATTTGAAAGAAGGAAATAACCAGAAACTCCGATTTTCAGGAGGAATTGGTACAATGTCCGCCAACGCAACATTAGAGGTTCCTATCGTAAAAGATAAATCGTCATTTATCATTTCTGGAAGAAGACCTTATACTGATTTACTTTCTAGTTCAACAAGAGGCGACATTAATACAGTGGTGTTTTATGATTTAAGTTCTAAATTAAAGTTCCAACTCAATAAGAAAAATACACTTTCGGTCTCTGGTTATTTTAGTAGAGATAAGTTAGCTTTTCAAAATGTTTCATCCAGTGAGTGGGGCAATAAGACAGCCAATGTGACTTGGTCTTCTTTACTTTCTCCGAAGACCTTCAGTAACCTGACATTTTGGTATACCAACTACGATGTTGCCAATATTGTAAATAATATCCCTGAAACAAGTTACAGGACCACCTATGCATTGGATGATTATGGTTTAAAGTATAAAGTAGAACAATATTTCACTCCTAATATCACATTAAAAGCAGGTGTAGAAAGTATTTTACACATTTATAATCAAGGTAGTATCACCCCTTTTGATGACCAATCCATTGTCACACCCAATGACCCTCAGGATATCAGAGCCGTAGAATCAGGAGCTTACACTGATTTTGAATGGAATATGAATCAAAAAGTAAAAATTGGTCTTGGATTACGTTACTCTAGGTTTGACAATGTTAGAAATGAAAGAGAATATATTTACGATATTGAACCTTTCCTTTTGCAAGCGGATAGTATTTCTGATGGTAATATCGTTGATACAGTAAGAAATTCAGGAATTAGTTTTGATCATTCTTATCATAATTTAGATCCCCGGTTTTCAGTCAGTGTGGCACTTACTCCACAGCAATCTGTTCGTGTTGCTTATGATAGAATGACACAATATGCACAAGAGTTGGCTTTGACTACACTACCTAGTAATTCTGGTGTTTGGATTCCTTCCAACAAATACATCGAACCCTTGATCAATAACCAATATTCTATTGGGTACCTTACCAAATCAAGAGATAATGTGTATGACTTTTCTTTGGATGCATACTACAAAACTTCAAATAATATTCTGGAATTTAAACCCAATGGTAGATATGTCGTGACAGATCATGTGGAAACGGACGTTACCACCGGCATTGGTCAAAGTTATGGTGTGGAAACAATTTTCAGAAAAAGAAAAGGAATAATTACCGGATCTGTTTCTTATACATATAGTTACTCATTTATAAAAATACCTCAAATTAATAATGGCAATTGGTACCCTACAGATCAGGATCAACGCCATGTATTTAATATTTTAGCTTCCGTTCAAATCTCCAAACAAATTCAGTTTTCTGCTGTCTGGAATTATGCTTCTGGCCGTCCCTACACCGCCCCTATTGGCAAGTATTATAAAGAAGGGTATGTTGTTCCTATTTTTGGAGATCGAAACAAAGCAAGATTACCAAGTACTCATCACTTAGATGTTTCATTGACTTTTTACAGAAAAATGAACGAACAAAAGAAAAATGAAAGTAGTTTTAATTTTTCTATTTATAATGTTTATGCACGTAAGAATACCTATTCTTATATTTTTAGAAGTAAAAACAATAACCCACAAGAATTAGAAACTGTAAAAGTGTACCTATTTAGTATCATACCTTCGTTCAGTTACAACTTTAAATTCTAAACAAGCAATGAAAAACTACGGCCTAATTATACTACTTTTTTTAACGATTATAGGGTGTGAAGAACCTGTCAAGCTCGATTTACCTAGCGGTGAACCTAGTACAATCATTGATGCCAATATCTCTGAGAGTAATGTTATTTCCAGAGTAGTTTTATCTAAGTCTTTGGGGTTTAATGATACAATAGACTTTCCTCCTATTGAAAATGCCAGTGTGGTGTTATCTAACGGTACCAACACTTTTTCATTTAATCACGTCAATACTTCAAGCGTAGGTGCAGTATATGAAGCCCAAAATAATGTAGAGTTAGAAGAAGACAAACGTTATTTTTTCTCCGTCTATCTACCAGGTAGTATTGAAGACCCCGACACACTTTATCAAGCGTCCATGGTAATGCCTACAAAGGTGCCTATAGATTCTATTGGTTTCAAGGCTACTAGTGAACCCGATGATTATGTATTGAGGATTTTTTTTACAGACCCTGAAGATGAGAGGAATTATTATAGTTGGAGAGTATCACAAAAAATCAATGGAGAATTGGTTCTTTTGTCCAGTAATAAAATACCGCTTTATACCGACCAGGGTATTGATGGAAAGTCTGTTTTTGTAGAGTTTATAAATAAAAACTTCTCAGAAAGTGATACGATACAAGTCCACTTTAAGTCACTGACCAGAGACACCTATGACTATTATAGATCACTCAATAATTTAATTGATGTTTCAGGAACAAACACTTCTGCAGATAACCCAAGAAGTAATTTTATCAGTAGTGCAGGAGATCAATCTTTTGGTTATTACTCTTTAGAAGGAGTAGACGATTCTGAAGTTTTTGCTGTAGGAGATACTTTATAATGCGAGTTTTTTCTTAAAGTATTTTTTGAACAAAGGTTGTGCAAACTTATACACCTTAAAACCTCCTCTAATCAGGTAAGGGCTAATGTATTCTTTGATTTTTTTTCTAAAGTAAAAGGATAAAAAAGCCACAACAATACTCAATATAGATTCTACGGCATTATGAAAATCAATTGCATATAGAATTGATATTGAATTGGCCAAAGTCATCAAAAAATAAGACAACGCATCCCAAAACTCTTGATTGGTTTTCAACTTAAAAAAAGCAAACTCCACTTCATACCAATGCCTTCTTAAAGTCCTTTTGATCTGACTGGAATTAAGTTGAATTTCAGTGTCTGTCATTTTAGGAATATAATTAAACACATCGGCATCCAACTGAATTACGGTCATAAAACTATATTCCCCTCCAGTTTTTAAAAGCAGAGGGGTATTGATCTCTACCCCTCCGTTTTGGAAAGTTTCCACCAACATCTCAGCCGCATCCTTTGATGCTTTGAGTTGTTTGAGCTTCGCATTAAATACCTCCCAATTTGTCATTTCTATGATTCAGTAGTTTTATTATTTCCAAAAATGGATGAAAACGCTTTTCCCGTTAAATCAGTCAGTACTTTGAAGAACGAAGACCAATGTCCTGTTGCTTCATTGGTAGAATTCTGATGGAAATTCATCACCATATTTCTCAACTCGGGTGGTAGTTTGACAAACTTTGGTGTAAGATAAGAGGTGACATCACCATCAATCTGTACCACTGTTTGAAGTAAAACCTGCTGCGTACCCAATTCCCAAGCTTTACGAATCTGCGTAATCTGTTCCGTTCCCAAATCCAATTCTTCCACTTCATTCATTTCGCGAAGCAAAATATCATTGTTCCATTTATGTGAACCCATTTGAGAAGGGTACCTTTCATATTGACCTGCACCTCCATCATGGAATTCATCATCGTAACCTCTCTGCCCTTGCTTTGTTTCAATAGCTAATTTAGTACGCTGCATTTTGAACATTCCAATGAAGTTGGCACTTTGTCGCTCGATTCTGTAAAGCATCTGAATCCTCTCCTTCAAACTTTCAGATTGCTCTTCCGTTTGCATTTTTGGTAACAAAGACTCGTAATATCTTTTTCCCTCTTGTGCTGCTCTTTTTACTTCATAATATGAATATTCACCTGCTCCTTCAAAACGCAAGAGAAATTTTTCTTTACCTGAAGCATCAATAGCAGGAGGTGTTCCTTTGGCTTTTTCACAAATACCATACTCTATCAATGTTTTTCTGTACCTCTCAATGATATCTCTTAAGGCCAAACGTTTATTGATAGGCATTTTAGCACCTGTGGTATTTTCTTTTAAAATGGTATTAACTTCTAAAGTTAATAGCTCATTGGCGATAGACTTTAGGGATTTCTCCATTGTATGCTATTCTTCCTCTTTTTTAGTTTCGTCCTCATTGTCCCCTTCTGCTGAAGTCTCTTCGTCAGAAGAAGTTGCTGCAGGAGCATCGTAATCAATTGGAGGAGTATCTAAGGCTGGAGCATCTGCAATTGGTTCTTCTGCTGCTGCAGTGGAAGCTGGATCAAATGCTGCCGCTTCATAATCAGGAGCCGCTGCCGCCGTTTGCGAAGGATCAAATGCCGTTTCTTCAGGATTATAAGAAAGAGCAGGTTGTGCTGTAGCCGTAGGCAAAACTTGTTGAGGAGCTGAAGCTGCACTACTGTAAAAAGAATCAGCAGGAGGCACATCTATTCCCTTCGTTTTGGCATACAACTCAAACAAACTATAAACCGCTTTGATATTATCATTGATAATTGCATGTCCATGTTGTTCTTTTTGAGCATGAAAATCACGAACCCAAGCATATCTATCTTGAACCAGATCATTACTTACATAAGAAGTCACATCACCTTTTAAAAGATGAATTTTGCTATTCATTACTTTGAAGTCTGTACCTTCTTTTTTTATGATTTCATCTTTCTCTCCTTCTACATGGAAATCACCGACAATGGTTTTTATATCTAGAGTAACTAAGTTGTTGATATAATCTTCAATATTGTTGACAAAGTTCTGGAAGAACCCAACATTTTCTTGATCTGACATAGATAAGTATTAAGGGGTTATAATTTGATTATAAAAATGCTTATATAAATTTGAATCAATTGAATGAAAATTCCAAAAATTTAAGATAAAGTAATCATTTAGGAAATACTCACAATTATTATTGACTCTACTATACTATATTTGTCTTTTACTTTCTGAGGTTGTTGAAGAGATTCCATCGATAAAATATTTTTCACAACTACCTAATTTTCAAAAGAAAGAGTAATCAACATAGTCTTATAGAGAAAAACTCATGGCTAAAGTCACAAAAGTATTAGATAAAGAATTCGTTCCTTTTATCAGTAAAGAGGAAATTGCGAAACGTAATCAAGAGATTGGACAACAAATCACAAAAGATTACGAAGGTAAAGACGTATTGATGGTGAGTGTATTGAATGGCTCATTCATGTTTACATCAGACCTTGCAAAAGAAATTGACCTTGAAATGGACATTTCATTTGTAAAATACTCCTCTTACCAAGGTACTGAAAGTACTGGTAAAGTGAAACAATTGATCGGTTTCAATGAAGCAGATGTAAGAGGTAAACACGTTATCATCGTAGAAGATATCGTGGATACAGGACGTACAATGAAAGCTTTATTGAAAGATCTTGATGAAATGGGACCTGCTTCAGTAAAGGTTTGTGCTTTACTTTATAAGCCTGAGGCACTTAAAATTCCTATTACAATCGACTATGTAGGTTTTGAAATCGACCCTCGTTTTGTTGTGGGTTACGGTTTGGATTATGACCACTTTGGAAGAAATATTCCTGAGATTTTAGTTTTAAAAGATAAATCTTAATCTCTTTTCAAACACGAGATTTATATATATAAAAGGCTTTCAGATTTTTTAATTTCTGAAAGCCTTTTATATTTTTCAATGCTCCTAATACTTTGTACTCCTTGCTTATTGAGTGCTGACCACCATAGGGTCATTCATTTTTGCAATGTACCTTTCTATGACTGGTAAGTCTTTTCCTTCTTCCTCATGCATTATCCACACTTGTCTTAATTGGTTTTCTACATAAGACCCTTCTTTGAACTCTGCTCTCCAATGCACATCAAAAGTAGCTTGATACCTCCCATCCGCTAGGAAATCAACTTTTATCGATTCTATCTCATGATCGTCTGAAACCAACATATCGTGAATCCAATGATGCCATGTTTTCCACTCTTCCCAATTTCTAATTTGATATTCTGGAAAATCAACATAAATATTTTCATCAATGAAAGGCTTAAACTCATCCGCCGATACGTTCACATTGTCACATGTAGCTCTTTCGTACATGCTAAAAACCTTATAGACGAAACTCTTGATATCGTTTTTTGTAAACTGACGTTTTCTAATTTCTCCCATCAGTGTAACATAATCTACCGTCGGTACTGAATAGCTTTCTTGTGATAATTTATTGTTGGATTGACTCATGGTTTTATGGATTGGGATTAATAAACTTAATGTGATTAATTACATTGTAAACTAAATTATCGTCAACTTTTAATAGACCTTTCTGCAAACATTTATAGGATCTACTTTCAAACTTCCTTCTTCTTCATTTTTGTCTTGAAACAAAAACGAAGCAAAAAATTCAAGGCTTTGAAGTCAAAAGCTAAATTCCATTTCTCTCACCTATTGAAAGGATAACTCGATCAAAACTTCATCGTTTTGAGATACTCAAACAGCAAAATCATTATTAACGGCTCAATACATGAAATTCTTGACGCTTTTCCCTTCAAGGCCGAGGAAAGTACTGCCAAACGAATTGGGTAGAATGCCACTGGCGCGAATGTTAAGCGATAGCGTCATTCGTGTCCTACAAATCAGCAGAAATCTCCTGATTTCTAAATGCCATAAATATTCGAAAATTTAGTTTACAATGTATTAATAATGTAATTAGTTTGATCTGTTTTTATCGTTTTCATTAAAATGGTTTTACAATATATTCATGAATTTTCACTCTGTCATCTCGAGTAATTTCCACTTTCCAATCTTCCTTGACATTCAAATTCAATGATTCTCCGCTTGTCAATTCAGCTTCTAGACTTACATTTAAATCAACATTATAAAGGCCATTGCTTTCTGTAACTACAATCGATTTGACTGAGTGTTTGTTATTCGGTTTTATCGTTTTTCTGATACCATCGTACCATTCTTTGAAACCTTCATGTCCTTTAAATTCTCCTTCAGGGAATTTTAATACAGTGTCTTTTAATAAATGATTTGTGAAATAACCTTCATCTCCTAGTACATCAAACTGAGCAAACCACTCTTTGATAAAATCTTTAATTTTTTGTTCTGGATCAGCATTCGATAAAGTATTTAATGTTTCAAAAATGCTATTCAATTGTTTCTCGGCTCTTTGTTCAACGATCTCTTGCGTATTATAAACACCAGGCACGTAAACCATTCCATGCACATAAATTGGATCTAAATAATTCATCTGAGACATATAAGCCGACTGTTCCATAGGCTTTAAGAAATCTTCAATTCTAAAATGATTGTATCCTAATGGTGAATAAGCATCACTCGGGCCACCTACTGTAATGCTCAATAAAAAGTTTTTACCCTTCAACTTATCCCCTTCTGGACCGTAAGCGAAATTGAATGAAAATACTGCATCAAACCAAGCTTTTAATATTGCAGGCATATTGTACCAATAAAAAGGGTATTGGAAAACTATGGTATCTGCCTTTAATAATGCTTCATGTTCTGCTTCAATATCAATTTTATAGTCTGGGTATAATTTAAAAATATCTCTCACTTCAACATTTTCTACTTTCTCTTTTATAGTAGTTGAAATGTATTTGTTGGCAATTGATTTTTCTAAATCTGGGTGTGCTACAATCATT
This sequence comes from Flammeovirga sp. OC4, assembly GCF_000812565.1. Lineage (GTDB taxonomy): Bacteria > Bacteroidota > Bacteroidia > Cytophagales > Flammeovirgaceae > Flammeovirga. The sequence continues at coordinate 20,691 of NZ_JTAM01000027.1, forward strand.
AATGTTTTCATGTCATTTTATTTTTTAGTTGTACATACAAATATTTTTATAAAAAAATAGAGAATTGATTTCTCTATTCGTTTTCTCCTAAAGCTTGATTGGCTTTATGAATGTCAGCTGTCAACTTAATGGCCGTTTCTTTTCCTAAAACCTCACAATATTTATCAAATAAATCTGCTAATGCCTGATCCAATTTTGGTTTCATTTTGATTCCTTCTTCTGTCGGGTGAATATATACTGTTCTTCCTTCTTGTGAACGTTGCACATACCCCATTGATATTAATTTATCAATAAACCTTGTGATCGTTGATGGTTTTAAATTCATTTTATGACTGATTTCACCTTGGCTCAAACCGGGCTCTTCAATAATCAATAACAACAAATGAGCATAAGAAGTCTGTAAGCCCGTCACTCTAAATGCATCGTTAGCAATATTCCCTATAAAGCGGGAAAGTGAATTGGCTGTAAAATACAAACAGCATTCTTGAAAAGATTTACTTTGATCACCCATCCTATTTATCATTTTATTTATACAAAACTACATAAATTAGTTGTACATACAAATATTTTTATGTTAAACACTTTAAAATAATCTAATACCTTTTGGTTTAAGTACTAAGAGTAACTGTGTGTTTCGTACATGGAGTTGTCGCAAAACCATTTTTATATCGCAAGTGTTAAGCCGATAGGCGTCACTTGTGATTAAATATTGGCGAAGTCTCCCGACTTCGAAATGAATGAAAGTGTGATGTTTATATTCGAAGTCGGGAGACTTCGCCAATGATCAGTTCCAAGTGACGCTAACGCTTAACACTTGAAACATGGTGGTTTTTCAACACTATAATAGGTTTTGCGACAGTCCCGGCAGGTGATGCAGCAACCTAACCATGACTAAAGTCTTGAAGATTGAGAACAGAGATAACACTTTAGTGTTGTCGGAGTCAATATCACCTGCCCATGACTTCAGTCATGGTGCACGATTTGCTCCTTTTCCTCTGTCTTTGTGCTTAATTTTTGATGTGATGGCTCGTAAGCCACAAGACATTGTGGTTCTACAACCCTGTACCTCCTCAATTGATATTTTAAGCAAAAAAAGTCCCACAATTTCACAATCATGGGACTTTTCAATTTATGTTCTTGAAAGAAATGTAAGGCTACTTCTTGTTTCTCTTCGCCAATTTCTTTTTCTCTTTCTTTCTGTTGGATTTCTTTTTGATCTCTTTGTAATCCGCCTTGTCTTGAGCAATTTCTTTCATCACTGTCTTCCAATCTGTCGATTGTTCTGAAGAAAAGCCTACGATATTGGCATAATCACCTCTTTCCAATCTATGAACGGCGATTTCTTTGCCCATGAAATCTTCAATCTCTTCCTTCAGTTCTTTTTCATTCTCATCACAGAATGAAATCGCATCTCCTTTCTCCATTCCTCTACCTGTACGACCTACACGGTGAACGTAGTTTTCAGGAACGTCAGGCATATCATAGTTCACTACAATTTGCACATTTGGAATATCAATACCACGAGCGGAAACGTCTGTAGCTATAAGCACTTTTACTTTGCCTTCTTTGAAGGTTTTCATGGCATGCGTACGCGCTTTTTGGTCTTTATCACCGTGAATCGTCACTGTTTCCAAACCTACTCTTTCCATCGCTTTATGTACCCTCTCGGCTCTTACTTTTGTTCTTACAAAAACAAGAATTTTCTTCTCTGGATGTTCACGGATAATGTTTTCCAAGAAGAACCGCTTATCATCCATTTTTACATAGCTCAATGCATGACGTACGTTTTTAGAAACTGGATCTTTTGGTGAGATCTGGATTCTAATTGCATTTTTTACTAATGAATACGCCAATTTCTTGATTTGCTCATCAATGGTAGCGGAGAAGAAAAGTGTCTGTCTATGCTTCGGTAAAAAGCGAATGACGTCTTTGATATCCTTGATAAAACCTTTCTCCAACATGTGATCGGCTTCGTCCAAAACTAAAATTTCAGTTCTACTCAAATCCACATATCCTTGATGCTGTAAATCAAACATACGTCCTGGAGTGGCAATCAAAATATCAACGCCAGACTCTAACTTTTCAATCTGCTTGTCTTGATCTACACCACCATAGATACACAAGATATCCAATTTTGTGTATTTACCGATGGTCTCAAAAACTTCCGTAATTTGTTGAGCCAACTCCCTTGTTGGAGCCATCACCAAAGTACGAATACTTTTCTTTCTATTTCCTCTATTCGGTTTATTCAATAGACGTTCCATTACAGGAATAGCAAACGCAGCCGTTTTACCAGTACCTGTTTGGGCAATCGCCAACACATCCTCTCCTTTTAAGATAGGAGGAATAGATTTAAACTGAATATCCGTTGGTTTCTTAAAACCTTTTTCTTCTAAGCTTCTCTTTAAGCTTGAGGAAATACTGTATTTTTCAAATTTCATTATGAATGTACTTTGGAGTGGTTATTAAAACTCTCCGTCTTCAAGGATTTCTTTTACTCTTCCCACTTCACCCGTTTCCAATCTCACTTTGATCCCGTGAGGGTGAAAAGAAGATTTTGTCAATATTTTTTCAACCCAACCTTCAGTCAATTCTCCTGTTCTCTGATCTGCTTTAAGAACAATATTTACATGACCTCCAATTTTGATGTTGCTTCTTTTTCTTCCGTCGTCCATAAAAGTATTTTATTTTGAAGGCATAATTTCAACCCCTTCACCATCAAAATCAGCTTCTTCTTTTGTTGGTTTTCTTACTTCTACGATTTCTCCATCAAAGAATAAATCCATTCCTGCAAGCTCATGGTTCAAGTCCATGATCACATCTTTCTTATTGATCTTTGTGATTTTACCATCATAAACATCGCCATCTTGATCCGCTACAGAAAGGATATGCCCTACTTGAAGCATTGCTTCCTCTTCTTCCTCATCAGCAAAACCGAAAGCATTTTTCGCTACTTTCACTTCGCTGTATTCTTTGATTACTTTACCGTAAGCATCTTCTGCTTTCAGTGAAATTTGAAATTTATCTCCTTGTTTTTTACCTAAAAGAGCATTTTCAAATTTTGGAAGTACCCCACCTGCTCCTACATAAAATAAGAACGGGTCCTCTTTGGGTGCTTCTTCTATAAAATTTCCTTCAGCACTATCTCTATATAACTTATAAGTCAGTGCTACTACTAAACCTTCTGAAATACTTAATTCTCCCATTAGACTTTTATTATTATAATACACAACAAAGCTTTCTTTCGAATAAATCCCTCGGAAGAAAGCTTTGTCTTAAGTACTAAGACAAAAGTAATCGAACATTGTATCTTATCTTTTTTATCCTACTCTTCGTTAGATTTTTATCACATAACTACGGTTATGCTCTGCAAATCTGCCTCGATTAGAATAAAAAATAAAAACCTAAAAAAGTCCGTTTACATCTGTCATAGTACTTATAAATGTTATCTTATTTTCTACTGAAGACCTTCCAAACCTTCAAGTCCTTCCATTTTGTCTACTTGAATGGCTTCTTCTAGTTCTTCTTTTGTTGCGTCTCTAACGTCAATAATCTCACCAGTGAAATATAAGTTAGTCCCTGCAAGTGGGTGGTTGAAGTCCATCACTACATGATCATCATGTACTTCTGTCACTTCTCCTTCCATTGGCATCTCGTCAGGACCAACCATTGGCAATACGTTACCAACTTTTAAAATTTCGTTTTGATCTATTTCGTCTTCGATGTTGAAAACTTCCTTAGGAACTTTTACCACCGCAGCGTCTTGTCTCTCACCATAAGCATTCTCCTTAGAGATACTAAAAGAAAACGTATATCCTGCTTCTTTTCCTTCTAATTCAGTCTCGAATTCAGGAAGTACATCCATGTGACCAAATAAGAATTCAAATGGATCGTCTTTTTCTACTTTTTGAAGAAGAGTACCTTCTGCAGTTTCTTCACTTAAACTATAAACTAAAGTGACTACTTTATCTTTTGTTGCTTTCATTATATATTTTTTTTGTAAAGGTACTAAGAATTAATCTGTTGAGTTAAGATTTTATTCGATAAGAAAGGTTTATTGTGAATTAAGATAGAATTTGAGGAAAAAAAGCTGTTGGGAATTGGTCAAAAATAAAAAATAGGTAAACATCTTCGCCTGAATGTCTACCTATTTGTGGGTAAAGAATCAACTTTGTTACCTTTTCGGTAATAGTTTATTGCCTAGTTTAATACTACTTGCTAATACAAATTTCCGAAAATTCACATTAACAAACTATACCCATTTTAGGGTATTTTTTTCAGATCTTATTGATCATAAAAACCAAACTTGCAGTGGAAAATGTATCTCCAAATTCACCAATGGTGATCACTACATTACATCCATTGTATTTCAATTTATAATGTTGTTTCTGTTGGTTGTTATCGATTGTTCTTTCAAATCCACTTTGGTAGTATTGTTCCATAAAAGTCTTAAACCTTACAAATTCACCTTGATAAACTTCAGCAGGTGTATTGCCTCCATCTTTTGATGGGACAAAACCCATAGATCTAATTATTTTTCGATTATTAGTGTAGACAAATAAAGTCCCTGAAACTCCTGCGATATCCATATTGATCATGTCTTTTCCTTCTAGCCTTTCACCTATTTTATAATCGGTAAAAGCTTGTGCAACAGACGGAATAGAGGATAATAATAATAGAAAGAAAAAGGGTGCTATTATGAGAAATTTATTCATACTAAAGGAAATATAAACTGAATATCATATTCAGTTTTTGATAAGAATGAGATTAATATATAATGAGTTAAGGGCTAAATTGTTTGTCCTCATTTTATTTCAAAAGGACAGAATAAAAATAACAAAAAATGGGAACAAGTTCACTCTACTTATTCCCATTCTATTACTTATTTTCTACTTCATCACGAGTATATTTCCATCGATTATGTGACCAAAGCCAATCTGCAGGAGATTCCTTAATATTTTTCTCAAGTAAAGCTGCATATTTTTTGGTGACTTGACTACTTCCTTTCACGTACTCCTCTCCTGCTTGAAAAACAGGAATAATCTCCCCTTCATAATGTCCTCTTTTAGTTCTAGAAATGTGTGCATAATAGACCGGCATTTTGGTCATTTGAGTAATAATTTCTGGACCAGAAAAAAAGGCCGTTTCTCTCCCAAAAAATTGTACCCATTCTCTTTTTTTATCATACCCCGGAGGTGATTGGTCTGCTACTAACCCGAACGAGAACATTTCCTTTCTTTTCATCCTCACTAAAATCTCTCTCATTGTTTTGGCCATAGGAATTGGGTACCCTCCAAAATTTGCTCTGATATCAAGCATTAGTGCATCTGTAAATTTACTGGATAATGGCTTATAAACACCTCCAAAACTAAAATCCAATTGACTGGCATAGCCTGAAAGTTGCCATTCCCAATTTGTAATATGCCCTGCTAATAATAAAAATGGTTCGTTGTTTTTGATGTGTTCTTCCATTTTTTCAGGGTTAGTGATCTTAAATCTTTTCAGCATCTGTTCTCTTGTCATGCTATAAGATTTTAATGCCTCGAAACCAACATCTGTGAGGTTGAGGTAAAATTGAAATAGTAACTTCTTTCTTTCTAGATGTGATTTTTCAGGGAAAGCAATTTTAAGGTTTTGCATGATTTGAGACCTCCTGTAACGCAGAATACTCCCCATAAAAAACGCAATAGAATAAGAAAGGAAGTGTATAAAAAAGAATGGTAATCGAGAAAAAAGTTTTACAAAAATCATTAATTTAGATCGCAGGTTATTTTTTGAATTTATAGAAATTCACGTACTTAAAAATAGTAAGGTTAATTATTAATATTGCTTTTGTGTTAAGACAAAATAATTCAATTATTAATGAATAACAAAATAAAAAAACAGAAAATGTATCACCATTTTTGATAACAAAAACAACAATACATTCTCTGTCTACGGATCATTAATTACTATTTATCTATAAAATAAACCTTGAATATCACTTTTATAATCTTGCCATATTTCGGCATTCTGTAAGTCCGAATCCATTTCTTTGTATTTTTTTCTCATAAAAATACTAGCGTATATTCCTCCTAAAATATTACTGATACTCAAACCTATAAAGATCCCCTCAATAGCAAAAAAGTAAGAACCGATTAATGTTAGAGGTACTGTCATTACAAATGATTTGATCAACATAATTTTTAAAGAATCTTTGGTCATTTGTAATCCATTGAACGTAGAAGATGTCATGATAAAGAAACCATAAAATACGTAAGAGACACCCACCAATTGGAAATAGGAAGTAGTATAGTCTATAATGGTAGTATCTTCACTGAATAGAGAGGCCAAAGGAGCAATGAAAAGATATAAACCTACGGCCAGTGCTATTCCTAAATACGTTGACGTTTTTCCTCCAAAAACAATAGCTTCATCAATCCTTTTATTTTGTTTTGCGCCAAGGTTTTGAGCAATAAAAGGTGTCAATGCCGTTCCTACTCCTAAAATTCCTATTAACATCAACATTTCAATTCTACTACTCACACCAAATGCGCCCACCGCCAAAGCCGAATGAGAGGCAATAATATAGGTCAAATACATCTGAGTGACGGGAGCCACCATTTGCGTTAAAGTGGTTGGCAAACCCACTTTCATAATTTGTTGCATTAAGTGTTGAACGGGCAATGTTGAGATAGAATATGAAAATTTCATCACTCTGTCACCTACAAATAATACAAACATTCCTATACTCATAAAAAACCATGATAACACTGTAGCATAGGCCGCCCCTGAGATACCATACTCTGGGAAACCGAATTCACCAAAAATCAATAAGTAATCAAAAATTAGGTTGACTACTCCCGCTAATGCCATCGTTACTTCAGGCATTACTACATTTCCGGTTGATCTCAAAATACTACCTGCCATTATCCCTGTAGTCAATAAAGGAATACCTGAAAGAAGCGGTAACATATACTGATCTATCAAGGGTAAAATTTCTTGAGGTGCTCCCAACATGAAGAAAATGGAATTAGAAAAATAATACACCACTGAAGCTACTCCTACTGTCAAAATAAAACACATCAATAAACCAACTAAGGCATACTGTTCTTTTGCGATTTCGTTCTTGGCTCCAACAGCCTTTCCTACCAAAGTAGAAACCCCAACTGCAAGCCCCATAAATAACCCCACAATGATAAAATAGAGTACAGATGAAAAGCTTAATGCAGCCAAAGCTTCACCTCCTAGTTTTCCTACAAAATAGGTGTCAATGACTTGAAATAGGAACGTAGAGAGCATTCCGATACTGATAGGAAAACTCATTTTAAGTAATACATTACTGGTTTTATCTTTTAAAATATCTGTCATGAGTGAAAGTAGTTGAGACGAAATTGAATAAGAGAATTAAACTAAAACACATACAATTATTGTACATACAATAGTTATTGAAAATAAAAAGTTAAACTAATTCCATGGCTATTTTTCGGATGCGTTCTTTTGAATTATTCAAAGCTTCAAATGACGAGTGAATAGAGCCACCTCCAACTACGATATGCTGATCTGATGGAACTGTCAGTCCTACTACAAATTGTGCATCACGTTCTGCTTTGAAGTGCAATTCACCTTCATTTTCTTCCAAAATATTAAGGTGTCCCAAAGAGATTTCTTCCTCATGTAGTGTCACTTTTCCTTCTCTTGGAAAAACAAAACCTCTTGATTGGCCTTTGGGGGTTGGAATGCTAATTTCTTCACCCGCTTTCAATTGTACATCAAGATAAGTCAGATCATAAGGTACTTCTAATGTTGCTTTCTGACCTTTGTATTCACCTACAATGATTTTCACATTGTCCACCACTTTCATTTCTTCCGGTTGAACGTTTTGATAGCCTGTTTCCCCTTCTTCAAGATGTTCAGGCAATTGCAACCAAAGTTGGTGAATGGCTAAACTCCACTCTTCCTTTTCTTCCTCCAATGGTTTTCTATAACCTTCTGCATGGAAGATTCCACCTCCAGCGTTGATCCATTGTGCTCCACCACTTCTAATTATATCATCATTTTTACCTGAATCTTGATGTACTAAATCTCCTCCTTCAAAATAAGTGATGATTCCGATACCAGAGTGAGGGTGCATTCCGAAGAACATGCCCTCATCTCTTCTTTTATTTTTTCCAGCATCGAAAAAAACGAAGGGTTGCAATTCTCTTCTAGTACTTGGATCTAGAATGAATTGAAAACCGTTTCTTCCGGGTTGCTTACGCTTCAATTGACGTTTCATAAACTGCTTCTTTAAAGTTTGAAAATTCAGCATCAAATTTTGCTTTCAATTCCCCTTCTACAATTCCTTCTTCAGCTGAGAAATTTTGTCCGAATGACGGTAGAGAAAAACTTCCCTTTACGTCTGCTCCTGCATAAGGTAAAGAGCCTTTGGCAATATTGATTACGCTTCCTGCACCGCCTGGACCTGGCGAAGTTGACATTACAAAAGTTGGCTTATTTTTATAAACAGAACGGTCTGCTCTTGATGCCCAGTCAAAAATATTTTTGTATGCGGCAGAGTAATTTCCATTGTGTTCTGCAAAACTGATCACCAAGGCATCGGCTTCTTCAATATCTTTTAAGAATTGTGTTGCTTCTGCAGGAATACCTGAGGCTAATTCTTTATCAATACCATAAATCGGCATTTCATAATCATTCAGATCTAAAACCTTTACTTGTGCACCTTCTAATTGTTGACCTGCCCATTGTGCTAATTGCTGGTTGATTGAATTTCGGCTGTTTGAAGCTCCAAATACTACGATGTTTTTCATAATTATTCTCCTTTTAATTTTTTGATTAATGTTGCTAATGTTTCCAATTCTTCTTCAGATAAATTGCCTTGGAATTGCTCATGGAACTGTCCTACTTTGGTATCCAACTTTTGTAACTCCTCCAACCCTTTCTCTGTAATGGTAATGTCCATTTTTCTTCTATTTGTAGGGCATTCTTTGCGGAGTACAAGTTGTTTATCCAAAAGCTTATCAACAATCCTTGTCACATTACTTGATCGTTGAACCATTCTTTCTTGTATTTCTTGAACAGTAATAGGATCTCCTTTTTGTCCTTTTAATATTCTCAACACATTAAATTGTGGTTCTGTAATACCATATTCTTTCAGGTCTTTTCCTACTTGATCAGTAATCCAATGTCCTGTTACAATGATCTGATGAATTGCTTTATAATATTTTTTTGAATGCATTTATTTGTTTAAACGATTAATGTATATACAATAGTAAAAACGTTTTTCTGTAATTGCAAATGTTTTCTAATAATATTTCTGTTGGACACAAAAAAAAAGCTCACCTCTAATTGAAATGAGCTTTCGCTATAAATGTAACTGATGTCTAAACAAGGTACGTAATCAATTAAAAACAGCAGGTCGTTTTTAATTGCGTACAATTACTAATCAATAGTTTACTTGATCCGTTAAACTTTCCATAAAGGCTACTAAATCGCTCAGTTCCTTCTCTGTCAAGTTTAATTCGTCTGGAGGAAGCGTTTGGTTTTCAAGATGAATACCAATTCCTTCTCCACCGCCTTGATTGTAGAATTTCAAGACTTCGTCTAATGTTTCATAAACGCCGTTGTGCATATATGGAGCTGTTTTACTAATATTTCTAATCGTTGGTGTTTTGAAAGCAAACATCTTAATAGGTGCTTTTGAAATCTCAAAGCGACCTTTATCAGGATCAACTTCAGCACTTTCCCAAACTTTCTCTGAAGGAACACCCAATACTTCCAATTCACTATGATTGAATAAAGGAGGAACGGTACCGTTAAAAATTGGAGCGAAGTGACAAGTACCACATTTTGCTTTCCCCATAAATAAATTAAACCCATTGATTTCAGACGAACTCAATTCCACTTGATTCGATGTAATTCCTTGATCAAATTTTGAATTGAAAGGATTTAAACTTCTAATGTACATTGCAATAGAATTACGAATACTTTTGGAATCCGTGTTTTCATAATGCTTCTGCAACACTTTTGTATATTCTTCATTCTTTTGAACCACATCCACCACTTGTTCCATATTGGAGTGAAACTCATCTTTATTTTTGACCACATCCATGATTTGATTCTCCAGTAATGATTTTCTCGAATCATAAAACTGTGCGGCCTGTAAACCCGCATACATTAATGTGGGTGCATTTCTTTTGTTTGCGGCTCCCGTATTCGTAATAGATTTTGGCAATCCGTCTGTAAAAGCTTTTTGAGGATCATGACAAGTAGCACAACTCATTTTACCATTAGATGATAACTTTTGATCATGGAAAAGTTGCTTTCCGAGTGCTACTACTTCTTCATTGTAATCTATACTATACCTAGAAGAAAACTTATTGATATTGAATGTATTTTTATCAAATAAAGAAGTGGCGTAATAATTAATCTTTTGTTCAAAAGGAAACTCCACTTCCCAATCTTTTATAGTTCTCACCCATAATTCTAACATTGGGTGTACTGACTCCTTGATAAAAGTAAAGCGATCAAATTGCTCAAAACTCTCTGCAGAGGACAGCTTATTTTTTGCTTGAGCAATGCTTTCATTCCATTCCGCTAAAAGGGCCTTATCTTTAAAATAATCCTTACTTACAGACAAAAGAAACGCAATACCATCATAAGCATATTGATTCTCTTCCAAACTATTTAAATAAACAGGAGAATCGAAACCACTAATACCTAAAGAAGTGATTCTTACCAATTCATTTCTAACCATCCATAGTAGATGGTAAGGCTTTAATACTAAAATTTTATTGTTACTCAACTCCAAGTTCAGAGTATTGATCATTAAGCCTGCTTGTCTATGCACTTCATTAATGTCCATAGAATCTGAAGCATACATTACTTCTTCTATTACCTGAAAGCCAATGGCTTTGATCACTTTATCAAAATTATCAAATTCATCGACGTGAGGTAAATTAGGTTGATTGAGGGTTTTATAATCTTTGGCTGCATAAAATGACATGATAGGTTCTACTTTTTTAAAAGAAACCCTAGCCACATCAAACTCTTTCTTCAACTTCTCAGGATCTTCCAATTTTTGAATGGTCTCCAAAGAAGTAAGACATTTTTTTAAATTTTCATGATAATATTGGATTAGTTGCTCTTTCTGTTCTTTGATAATCTGTTCTCTGTTAATTGTCGAATTACATCCCCAAATAGTCATTGTGAAGATTGCTAGTATTATTAAGTTTTTCATCAGAGTTCTTATTATAGAAATTTGAAAAAGCTCGAGCAATATGAACAATTGCTCGAGCAGAGTGCTAGAACATATGTGATTTGGTTGTTCTAGTAATTTTAGGTTTTTATTAACGTTCTAAACCTTTCACTACTGTTAGGATACTACCTTCAATTGCAGAACCATGACCTGTAGGGTTTTTGAACGACTCGTCTTTCCATGAGTGAGCTTGTTGGATTAGGATGAAAGTACCATCGATTCCTAACTCATCAGATACGTCAATCATACCTGTTAACTCCCACTTACCCCAACGGTCAGCAGCAGAAGCATATCCGTTGTCAATACCTGTAGAACCTCTGTGATCAGACTCTAATACTACTTTTAATAAACCAGTGTTTAAGTTGTACTGATATAAGTAAGCATCGTGCTCTTTTTCAGGTGCATCAGCATAACCATTTGGATCTTCTTGGATGTATAAGAAGTTTGAAGTAGCTAAGATGTTGTCTGGGCTATGTAATCTTTTCGCTTTACCCGCTAAATCGTCACCGTTTAATACTACTGAGATTTTAGCTTTTAATGGGTCATTCTCGTCTAAAACTAATTTGTAAACTCTACCATATTTAGTTCTAGTATCGTTGTAAGCTGTACGTCCAGTAGCAGTGAAGTAGATTTCACGGTTAGCAGCAGCAGAACCTCTTCTGTAGTCGATATCTTCTACACGGTTGAAAGCCATGATGTTTTTGCTGATTGCTTCCTCATTTAATGCATCATAAGTTCTTTCGTCTAACTCTACGAAAGTTGCGTCGAACTCACCAGCACCTTCAGCTACTAAATCATTGTCTGTTACAGTACCATCACCTACTTTTAAAGCATATAATTTACCATTTTCAAGGTCACCTACAGTTTCAGAAACGTACATTACTAACTGTCCACCTGCGTCACCGTGAGAGTCATCACCGATCATTACAATTGTTTTGTTAGGGAATGCATTTTTGTTTAATGGAACTGCATTTTCAATTGTCCATTGTCCCATTGAAGTTAAAGTTCTAGCTGTACCTGCTTCTGAAGCATCTCTGAAAGGATCTGTAGCATATACATATCTAGCAGAACCACCCCATTCTCCACCGCTAAGGTATAATGGACCAAATCCGTGCTCTTCAGGAGTAATTAAAGTACCTGAACATTGTGCAGTACTTGCAGTTGCTTCAGCGTTCAAGATGATTTCACCTTTTACTGGCTTGAAAGTTTCGTCGAATGAAATACGAGCTACTGAGTAATGCGCCTCAATGTTGTTGATTAATGTGAAAGTACCGTCATCATTACGTAATAAACCAGCACCGTCAGCCATTGAACCATAAAAATAATCTGGGCTTTGCTCTAAAGCATCTTCTGAAGAAAGAATAGAATAGATTTCTAAATCTTCAAAACCTGAATGACGCTTTAATAAATGTGGCGTTGCTGAGTGGTTTTTCAATACTACAGATGGAGCTGCTGGTACAATTGGGAATTTAGATACTGTACCGTCAGTAAGCGTGAAAGTCAACATTCCTGTTGCTTCATCAAAAGTGATTGATTGGATACCTACACCTTGCTCGCCTAATAAAGGATCGTCAAAAGTGATTGTTGATCTTTGTCCGTTTTCGAATTCTACAGTTACTTTAGTTCCGTCGTCAGAAACTGTATAGTCTACTACTTGACCTGTTCCGATGATTTCTTGTGGGTCAGTTGTCTCATCTTTGTTTTCACATGAAGTAAAGCAAGAAACTGCTAGTGCAACATAGATTAAAGAGATAATAAGTTTTTTCATTTTGTTACGATGATTGGATGAATGTATGAGTTTTTTATCACCGCAAAATTAGAGAAGGGAAAATTGGATTTAGTTAAGTTAGATTTACATAATTTTAATGCATTCATGAATAAATAACAATGTAAACACCCCTACATTTTACATAAAATTAACCTGATTTTTTTCAATGTAAATCATAATTCATCCACGGTATTTAATTTTAAGTAAATATTCATTCACTTAATCAATTGTTTTTAATTTCTGTTCTATCTTTTGTTAAAACAAAAAGCAGTACACGTTACTTTCTTTAAGTTAATGTGTACTACTTATCTAAATTAAGTCTAAATTCAATTAATTATTCTAGAATTACTTTTTCCTTTTTCGGGTACTTCACAGAATATTTAAATGATTTTTTAATGCTTTTACCAGGGGCTATTTCTTCTGTCCACTTTACGAAGCCATCAGTATCGTTCTGTTTTCCTCCAGAAAGCTTTTCTGTGGTCACTGTAATTTCAGTATTCACTGAAACGGGCACTTGATCATAGAATTCTATTTTGATAGGAGACGACTTTTTATTTCTGATTTCTAATTCAAATTCTCTACTGTCTGTTTTTGTAGAACCAATTGACTTTTTCTTCGCCAATTCATTTACTTTATTTCGATTAACGACGATAGATTTATCCCTGCCCAATGATATATCCAATGTATCCGTTAAAGTATTGGCCTCCACCAATGTCGTTCCTACGTATCCTCCTTCTAAAAAAAGATTGGCTTCACCACTTAATAAGTTATACTGATCCCAAGATGGAATTTTTGCAATCAAGAAAGCAGATTGATCTAGCTTCGGAATGGAAAAATATTGATAGTCTACAGGAATTTGGTACTCTTTCATATTAACAGCAATACTTCCAGTACCCGATTTGATTGTATATTTTTTATCAATCTTAAAGTCGACTGTAGTGGTATTGACTTTCATCTCAGAAGTCATTTTTATAGCTTCTTTTTTCGGTTTTGGTTTTGACACATAAGGCGCTGCTTTAGGTCTATTTTTACCGACACTTCTTCTTGAAGAACCATACCCCACTACTACTACTTCATCTAATGATTCAGCATCTACTTGTAAGTAGATATCATAATATGCTCTATCAATAGATAGTCTTTCAGATTGGTAACCAATGTAACTAATAACAATGTATTCGGCATGTATTGATTTTGTCAAAGAAAATTTACCATCAAAATCAGATATTGTACCAATAGAGGTTCCTTCAAATAGTATATTAGCACCTGGCAAGGGCTCTCCATTTTCATCATAAACTACACCTGATATTTTATTTCCATGGTAAGCCTCATACTTTTGACTTGTAGACCTTGTATACCTCGCATAATTCAATTCCCACTTTCTTAACTGAGGCATTACTCCAGACTGAGCCGGTTCTCCATTTGACAAAGTCAATGCGACATTTTTCCATTCCACTCCAGTATTTTGATAAACATCAGCTTTATATTCCAGTTTCAAAGGTTTAGTAATATCATCTGCTCTAATATCGTATTTTGGTAGCCAACCAGCATCTTTTATGAAATAAGATGCTTCTAAAGTGACCGTTTGTGGTGTTTGAGATTCTATTTCAACAATGATCTCACCAGATCTCACTTTCTCCACTCCACCTGCTTGTTTAAAGTGGTAATTTAAAGTAGCCTTTTCTTCTTCGAGTTGTTTCTGTTTTTTCTCCAACTCTAAAAACTCATTATCAATTTTAGTGATTTGTGTTTCGTATAAACTCAACATCTGAGTTAATTCTGTAGAAGTCACTCCTTTTTGTTCACTACCGAGCTTATTATTACTAGTGATTAAGATTTCTTTTTGACGAAGTAGATTTTCTCGTTTATTGATTTGCTTTAATTTGAAATCTATTTTTTCTATTTCTATCAGTAAGCTATCCACTGATAAATTACTTTTAGGTTTTTCGGTCACATTGATATTAAACCTCGAAGACAGAATCGTAAAATCTCCCTTTCCCTTCACCTGAAGACTATTTCCATCAATAGAAGTGGACAATTTATTGAGTGTTAACCTGTATTTACCTCTCCCAATTTTTATAGATCCTTTTCTAGAAAGTTCTGCTCCTTGCAAAAAAACTCTCGCTGATTTAATGGTACTTTTCATTTTCTTTTCCTGAAAAGATTGCCCTATTACATAAGTCTGAAAAAGTAGAAGAAAAAGAAGAGTGATTGTAGTTTTCATATTCATTTAATTTCAATAGTTCTTTAATTCAATACGTTAGACGTACCTAATAATAATTAAATATACAAAAAAGCCTGACAGCAGCAGCTATCAGGCATAATATTATGTATGATTTATTTTATTTCAAATCAATGGTCAAGTTTTCAAAATCAACAATATCCACTATTTCAGAATTACTATCATCATATCTCACTGCAACACTGTCTCCAATGGCAGTGATGGGCAATTCACTCGAAATCATTGAAGAACCAATAAAGAGTTTTTCTTGCTTATCCTTCACCATCAAATAGTAATTTGTATTGCCGTTTCTGATGTCTTTGCTTATCCTTGTCACTACAGAAGTAATCTGATAAGTATTAGCATAAGTACTTGGTGAAACTGCATTACCTTTACTGTTCAAACTGTTTTTATAAGACCTCAATGCTTCTTTGATGGTATTCCCTACCCCCACAATTGTGTAGTCTTCCACTGAAACCATTGCAATCATTTTAATCAACCCTGCTCTATCTTTTAAAGACATGACATAAGTAGGCATTCCATTGATATTATAAGTAATTGGAAAAGAAGCAACATAACCTTTTTCCTGTACTTTACCCATTGCTGATTGTCTAGCGGCTTGTTCTGTTGCACCAATCTGACGATACCATATCGTTTCTTTGGTTCTGGTATCTACCAACACAAAACCTACCGTACCTTCATCGCTACCTACAGAGGTTAAACCCGTGTACCAATACGCCCTATTGTTGGCTCCATACACTAAAGAGATGCCTTTTGTAGTTGTCAATTTTCTTTCGTTCGAAAAATTGAAATACCCTAAAACATATTCTCCCCAGTCATCCAATTGATTTACGATAAAGCTTTCCGGCTGAATTCTATCAATCCAGATGGGTGCTTTATCAATTTCATATTCTATAATTTCTCCTGAAGTGACATCGACTGTCAAAACACCAGAAGCATTTTTACCTGAGAAACCTACTTTTTTATCATAAAGCGTTACAATCCAATACGGTTTTCCATCATCATCAATTTCAAATGAAAAATCTGTAATTCCTTTCGTCATGTAACCATTAAAGTAAATATGTCTATGTAGATCAGTCGAGAAATAAGCTCCTGGCTGATATTTAATCTGTACTCCTTTTCCGCCCACAGTTTGCACTAATTCTACATCACGTTCATTGGTGGCAGACACCATTACATAACCTGGAGTTCCTTCACGGTTGTTATTCCATTTGAAAATACCAGAGTGCAGTAAAGGAGCCACCCAATACAACTTCCCATTTACTTTCTGAATACTAAACTCTCCTAATTCGGCTTGACTACCTAACGACGGAATAGAACCTAACACCTTATCCCCTAATCGGTGAGCCATGGCATTATCTACAATTCTGATTTCATCCGTTGAAATTGGTGCTACATGATCTGTAAAATTTTCACCCGCTTTTACTTCCCCTATCAGATCTCTATAATCCTTACTTCTCAATAAAGCCCAAGAGGTTGCAAAAGGTACAATTGTCACATACACCAAACCTAATAATAGGATAGATAATGTGACTACTTTGGTGGTTGTGAATTTCTTTTTTTGCTCAACAATAGATTCTATGGATAATATAGCGCCTACGACAGCCAAAATAGCGACTATCCATCCTGTAAAATCAAATCTTACCGTTGGTAAAAATAAGTAATACAATAAAAATAACAGAATGACTGATATGGAAGCATAAGTGATAGTTTTTTTCATTTGACGTTTTGTGTTATGTTAATTTTCGTGTAATGCAATCAACTTTTCTACTGTTTTCCAGTTTCTAGTGGTTGCCTCTACACCCAATTTCTTTTCAAAAAACTGATTGGATAACTTGGATTGACTGTATTTTCCTTGGCAATGAATAAAGACGAAGCGATCGTGAATAAAAAACTCATCTCCATTAACGGGGGAAACAATTTGCTCTAATTTATCTTTCTCAGGAATTATAGAGAGCACCGTAAGGTGTAGACTATCTATTGATACGTTTTCTGCAAAATAGGGGTTGAGTTTTACAACATTTTTTAATGTTTGTAAATCCACCGTAATGACCGGTACATCAAACCCATATTGCTCTTGAATTCTTGCTTTGATGACTTGAGAGAAGTCTGCTTCAACAATTGCTTTACTTTGAAATAGAACATTGCCAGACTGAATATAAGTTTGTAGCTCTTCCACCTCTTCTTTTTGATAAAGTTCTTTTAAATCTTTCATTAAGATTTTCCGCCTGCCTCCTACATTGATTCCTCTCAATAAACTGATGTATTTATGTTTGCTCATTATATTCAGTTTTCAAAATTGACATTATTATTTTATCATGAAATGCACCATCTCTCAACGCTGCATTTCTTAAAATACCTTCTTCCTTAAACCCTGCTTTGGTATAAGCAATAACCCCACCTTTATTGGGTACAGAAACGGTTAACATCAATCTTTCCAACTCCTTTTCTTCAAAAGCAATTTTAATAATTTGCTTTGTTACTTCAGTTCCTACTCCTTGCCCCCAATAGGTTTTATCCCCAATAAAAATATAATATTCTCCTGATCTATTAGTGCTTGAAAAATTAGATATTCCCGCGTAACCTATAAATATTTCGTCAACATAAATACCCAAAGAAAGCGTTTTAGCATCCCTCAATACTCCTTTAAACCAAAAATCTATCTCTTCTTCAGTGTTGAGTTTTTGAAAAAGAGATAGAGAATATCGGATTACTTCAGGATCATTTAACCATTGATAAAAAGAGTTGACATTCTCTTTCTGTAATGGTTTTAACTGTATTACTCTACGTCCCAATAGTAAAAATTATGTTCTGTGTCTAATTTAAAATCAACAGCAGGATACAATTGATTGCCTACCGTATTTGTTTTTTCTGTTTCTAAAATCACGCCTGCTGCCTCTGTAACTTTCGCTAAGTTTTTGGCTTCACCCATCAACAATTTCGATGCTCCTTTTCCTCTATGTGATGTTGCCACAAAGAGGTCATTCAACAACCAAAGTCTTTTCATTCTAGTGGAAGAGAAAAGTGGATAGAGTTGTACAAAGCCAATTAAATGCCCTTCCTCTTCTGCGACATAAATTACACTTTCGCCTCTTTCTGTTCTTTCTTGCAAAAACTGTTTCGCTCCTTCAATATCACTATCTTGTTTATAAAAAACTCTATAGGCATCAAACAATTCTGCTAATTGATCAAAATCTGTAAAATTAGCTTTTCTAACTTTCATAAGATCGAGCTTTTAATTCTTTTCTAAAACAAACACTATCTTCATTACCAATATACTGACCATAATTAGGTGTTTTATCAAAACCATATTTTTCATATAAACCGATGGCTTCTGGTAACATCAAACCGGTCTCTAAAACCAATGCTTTTAAATTCATGGCTACTCCCCATTCTTCCAATTCTTGAAGTACTTTAGTTGCAACTCCCTTTCCCCTCTGATTCTGTAACACATACATTCTTTTCACTTCAAAAATTCTCTCTTCAAACTCTTTCATGGCACCACATCCCACTACTTTTCCATCGCTGTAAGCCAATACTACATGGTCAATATCTTCCAAGCCATTGAACTGCATATAAAACTCATGGTCCTCACCATTTCTCACGGCAAGGTCTTGGTTTAAAAGATTTACCAAATGTAAAAAATCACGGTGTTTTGCGTCTGTCTTGATAAGAGTAATCATAATATCACTTTGCTTCTAGGTTTTCAACTATTTCAGGAAAAACATTTCGAAACTTTAGGGCTTGTTTAATATGACCTAAATGATGGTTACAGTGCCAAGCATAAATGCCTATATTCTCCTTTAAGCTCGTTTGTTCTTCAGATTCTGGATGGAAAAAAGTTTTATTTAAATCTTCCTTGTTCAGCCTCTCTAACAAATATGTCCATTTTTTATGAAGAAATTCAATCATCTGTAAAGTATCTGAGAGATCTTCTTCTTGACTGTCTACCAACTCCGCCCATCGATCTTCAAAATAGGGTCTTATAGAAGGGTTCTCTTCCGTTAAGGCCAACTTGAATCTTATATAGCTATTCATGTGGCTGTCAGCACAGTGGTGTACTACTTGTTTGATGGTCCACCCTCCAGGTCTGTAAATGAGGTTAAGTTCTTCTTTTGTTAGATTTTCTACTAGTTTTTTTAGTCGAATAGGGAACACTCTAATTTCGTGTATCCAAAGTTTAATTTGATTTTCATGTATATAAGCAGGAACTTCAAACTGTCCAAAGGGGAATTTTAATGTTTCTAGAGTGGTGAAAGAGTTGTTCATAAGATCAGTGTACTTTTATATTACTTAATAGCTGTGCTATTGCTTTTGTGTCTTTTCCTGTTTCTTGATAATGCTTTTGCACAATTCGTGCTACATTTTCAGAGTCTTGATACCTTCCTAATTTATAATACAAATGTGCTTGAGTGTCTAAGTAGTTATAAGAGTTTTTCTTTGATATACTAAATGTCACCCATTTCAATGCTTCTTGTAGGTGTTCCACATTATCTGAATGCTGATAATAATACCAAGCCCAATCGTTGCACTTTTTTAACTCCGATGCATTAGGTTTAGACTGTATGTAGCGGAAATTGTTTTGAATGGATTCAAATGCTTTTTCATCATAACCCATAGAAAGAAAAAAACGAGGTTCATAACTAAAAGCCATACGGAGTGCTATTGTATTGGGAAGCACTTCTTTTAATTGAGTCATTTTTTCCTCAAAAGAATGTACATCCTTGACTTCCATAGAAGACGAAAGTGTATTCTTTGCTAACCCTCTATAAATTTTATTCATTTTTTGAGGAGAAAAAATATCCGCAAATAGTGGTTTGTATTTCACAAAAAAGCAGAATGCCTCAGAGTTTACATCAGAGTTATACAATATCTGACTCACTGCAGATTGTACTTTTTTATCCTTTAAATCTTCTGGCTTTAATAATGTAAATAATTTATCATTTGTAGCATGATCCATCACACCTACGTCGTAAGAAGCTAAGGTATAATTTAAGTATTCATTGAAAGTTAACTCTTCTCCTTGTTCAACTTTTTTCTTTAGGGTATAAAGTTGAAAACTAGGAGATAGTGCTTCTTCGCCTTTCTCTAAAAAAACCTTAGGAGGTAATTTCCCTTTCGCTTGATGAAGAATTTTTCCAGCGGATGAAAAATATAAATGTGCTGGAAACGATCGAATATTATAATTGGAGCTAATAAAACGTCCAATTTCCGATTGAATATCCACTTTATAATTCACAAACTGCTCATTATAAAAGCGTGCAACTTCTTTGTCACTATAAACATGACGATCCATTTCTTTACAAGATTCGCAATAAGGCGTATTGACTCCAACATACACCTGTAAGTCTTTCTTTTTTGCTTCCTTAAGTACTTCTTCCCATTTGCCTTCAAAAAAATCAACCTGCTGAGCAGTTAGGGGATACACTAAAAAGCCCCCTATCAATAATAATAATTGTAGCTTGATCATTGGTAATGGTTTGCTTGAGATTTCCGATATATAAACTCTACGTTGATTATCAATTGGTTCTATCTTGACTAATCTATCCATTTCATCTCATTATTAATAGATTAGAAAAAACGCAATACACAAATTACATGTTGTGAGAAATAAATAAAATCAATCTGAAATCACTGATAATCCGTTATTAAATGTAAACACAAGATACATTTTTAGAGCATGCGTGTCAATGTGTGTTATAATTCTTCTTTATTTTCACACTTTTTTCCCCAAGGAATGTACCTTTGTGGAAACATAAATTTTGAGAAAGTGACATTTGACGAATTAAAGCTGAATAAATTTATTCTAAATGCAATTAATGATTTAGAATTTATCAATGTAACTCCTATTCAGGAACAGGCCTTTCCGGTCATCGGAGCAGGAAAAGATATGATTGGTATTGCCCAAACAGGTACAGGTAAAACGATGGCCTATCTTCTTCCTATTCTTCAAAATTTAAATTTCTCCAAGCAATATGAGCCTAGAGTACTCATTATTGTGCCTACTAGAGAACTTGTAGCTCAAGTAGTTGAAGAGGCTAAGGCACTTTCTAAATATCAATCCTTGAGAATCTTAGGGGTGTATGGCGGTGCCAATATCAATACTCAAAAACAATATGTCAACGAAGGTGTCGATATCCTAGTAGGTACTCCGGGTAGAGTATATGATTTAGCGTTGTCTGGTGTTTTGAAATTAAAAGCAATTCAAAAATTTGTCATTGACGAAGTAGACGAAATGCTTGACCTTGGTTTTAGACCTCAGCTGACTCGTTTGATGGATTTGCTACCACCTCGTCGTCAAAACATCATGCTTTCAGCCACTATCACTGATGATGTAGAAGAGATCATTAAGACTTTCTTTAGAAAACCTACCAAAGTAGAGATTGCAAAAACGGGTACTCCTGCTGACAAGGTAACACAACGTGCTTATCATGTGCCCAATTTTTTCACGAAGGTCAACCTATTGGAATATCTTTTTGCCAATGAACCTGAAATGGAAAAGGTATTGGTCTTCGTTAGAAATAAAAAATTAGCAGATCGCCTTTATGAGATGATCGAAAAGCTATTTCCTGAAAAAGTAGGGGTCATTCACTCCAATAAATCACAAAACTACCGTTTCAGAATGGTAGATGAATTTGATGCAGGAAAGCTTAAAATTCTTGTCGCTACAGACATCATTGCAAGGGGACTTGACATAAAAGGCATTACACATATTATCAACTTTGATACTCCTGAAATTCCAGAGGAATATATCCATAGAATTGGTAGAACAGGTAGAGCAGACGAAAAGGGATTGGCCATAACATTCATCAATGAGGTAGAACAGGAATACCAAATGATGATTGAGGAATTGATGAAAAAGCAAATTCCATTGGAACCTATGCCTGAGGAGGTAAAAGTATCGGATATTTTTACAGAAGAGGAAAAACCTAAGCTTTCTACTAAAAATTACTTCGTTACAAAGAAAACCAACGAAGCTAGTGGAGGTGGTGCATTCCATGAAAAAGTAGGAATTAACAACCCTGCCAACCAAACGAAAAAGGTACACCGAGGACCAAAGAAAACCAAACCTGTCAACAGAGGAAGGTTGAAAAAAAAGTTCAGAAAAAAATAAATGCTAAAACAAACAGCAGCATAAAGGGTGAGAGGAATAATTGCAATTTCCTCTCACCCTTTTCATTTTTAGCTACTTGAACCTAAAGTTACTTGTTGCCGCTTACCTTCCCTTTCAATCATCAAGACTTTTGAATTACTTTTATCATTTATCAAACGAAAGCCGCACCACTCCTCTTCAGTAATTTGCTCTAAATTAACTCCGTTGATAGAAATCACCTTATCATTCAATTGTAGACCTTTTTTTGAGGCTTCTGATTCTTCATAAATATTATTGATATAAACACTTTTTTCATGATCATACCCCAAGGAATACCCAAAATCCTTTTTAGACTTTTCTGTAAGGTTATTCTTCTTCAAGTAAACCTCTCTTTTTTCCCAGTCCAAAATAACATGGTAATGCTTGAAGATACCATTCCCCACTAGATTGCTTCTTTTACCTTCAAAAACTACATTTTCATGTATAAAATCAATTCCTTCTCCTAAAGAAAATCGGTCTACGGCTGCTTGGTAAGTTACCTTAGGCTTCCCATATCCATAAAGACCTGCACTTGTAGTACCATACCCTTTTTTTACAGGCGTATCACTCATTTTTTTCATTTTGTCCTCTGCTAAACATATTGTTCCTCCAAAACCAAAATCGATTGTTGTATTCAATATTTTATGCCCATTCAAATAAGTGAAGATAGAAGGGACTCCACCGAAGCCTTCAAAAAACTTAATAGAATGAAAACCTTCCAACGACTTTTCTAAGCTTGCTAAATCGTTAGCGACTACAATTTCTTTTTTCTCATAATCAATATACCAAGTAGCATGTCGAAATAAGTTACTTCCCAACAACCCATCCGCATCAAGACATTTGATTGTAGATATAGTATTTAGGTCCATTACCATTGCCCCCACATCTGAGAACACTGCATCACCAATTTCAATATCATTCACTTTTGTAAATTCCTGTTCTCTATAGCTATTGTTTACATCATAAATCTTACTCGTGGTAATCGTTTTAGCATCTAAAGATTTCATTATTTCTGAAGAAACAATACAAGCTGGAGCTCCAGTATCAAAAATAAATTGGTAAGGTTTACCTTTAATTTTTGCTTGAATTATGATGATTCCCATTTTAGTTTCAAAAGGAATAACTGTTCGAAAGTTTTCTGTGGTATGACCAGAGTTAATCACCGACATCAATTTTCGATTACAAGCACAAAGGGATAGCAATAGACAGAAGAATAGAATTTTCTTAAAGTATAACATAGTTAATAGTTTGTTTTCAACTATTAAACATGACACCAAACGTAAAGATTAGGTTGTAGAAAGAAGTGAAGCATTCAATTTCATCAAAAAAAGAGTGATAAAAAAAGTAAACTACTACTTCTCTCATCACTCTCTTTATTATTTTAATTAGATGGCATTACCCTTTTCCCCAAAGAAATTCTAAAGTATAAGGACTTCCACCTGAAGTAAATATAGAACCATCTACAAATCTGTACTTTTCATTGAGATCAGCAATTTCTCTTAAATCCCAAGGTGTTAATTTGATTTCTGTTGAAGCTAAATTCTGACGTAATCTATCTTCATGTACTGATTTTGGAATCGCTACAGTTTCCCTACGGTTGGCCCACGCTAGCATTACTTGAGCGGGGCTTGCATCGTGCTTATCTCCTATTTCTTTTAGTAGGTCATTTTCTAATAAGATAGGCGGATTGGCTCCGTCTTCAAACGACAAACTATCTCTTGTTCCTAAAGGTGAATAAGCCGTTAGAATGATATCGTGTGCATCAGCATATTCCATCATTTTCCTTTGCTGATTGAGAGGGTGCATCTCAATTTGATTAATGACAGGAGCTATTGTAGCATTGGTAAGTATTGTTTCTAGATTTTCAATACTAAAGTTGGATACCCCGATGGAATGTGTCTTTCCATCAGCGACCAATGCTTCCATTGCTTTCCAAGTTTCAAGAATCGGTGCTTCTCCTGCCGTAAGAAACTCTTCTCTTTTTTGGGTGAATTGAACCCCTGGCTTATAAGCGATAGGCCAATGAATTAAGTAAAGGTCTAAATAATCTAATTTCAGATCCTGTAATGTCTTGTTTATGGCTTTGGGCACATCTTCTTTTAAATGAGCGTCATTCCATAATTTTGAGGTAATAAAAAGGTCTTCACGTTTTACAATACCTTCGTCAATACATTCTTTTATGGCATCTCCTACTTCAGGTTCATTACCATAAATTGCTGCACAATCAATGTGTTTATACCCTATTTCAATTGCTTTTTTTACAGCTTTAAATACTTCTCCTGGCTCAGACTTCCATGTTCCCAATCCGATAGCAGGAATTTCTTTTCCATTATTTAATTTAAAGGTTTTGCTCATGTGTAATATAGTTTTCCTAATAGTTTTTGCATTATTAATATACGACTGATTAAGTTGATAAAAAAGGACTGTTTTTATTTTATCTCAATAAAAATTCAGAATGGAAAAGTAACTATTCAAGAAAAACTTCTTAGCTTTGAGTACTGAGTATCTGTTACTAACATTATTCTTCACAAAAACTAAAAGGTCTAAACTAACAAGGAGCATTTTTAAATCTCTCAAGTGTCAAATTATATTCATCATCTTTTACTTTCGAATAATAATCAACAAATACTCATTATTTAATCTTTTTTTCATCTAATCCAACTCAAAAGAATGGCTAGACTAAGCATATTAAATCTTACAAAAACCTACGATAATGGCGTAAAAGCTCTTAATAACATCAGTCTAGAAATAGAAAGCGGCATGTTTGGGTTATTAGGTCCAAACGGTGCAGGAAAATCATCTTTGATGAGAACAATTGCCACGTTGCAAGTACCTGATCAAGGGAGTATTACGCTCAACGGCATTGATGCACTCAACGAACCTGAATCCTTAAGAAGAGTTTTGGGGTATCTACCTCAGGAATTTGGGGTTTATCCTAAAATATCAGCCGAAGAACTACTCAACCATATTGCTGTACTTAAAGGAATTTCAAAAGCTAAAGAAAGAAAAGAATTAGTCGGTTACCTACTACAAAAAGTCAACCTCTACGAAAAAAGAAAAAAGGCTGTAAAAAGCTTCTCGGGAGGTATGAAACAACGAATTGGTATTGCTCAAGCTTTAATTGGTGATCCTAAACTGATCATTGTAGATGAACCTACTGCTGGACTTGATCCTGGGGAAAGAAATCGATTTCATAATTTATTAGCCGATGTAGCCGAAAGCGTTATCGTCATTCTTTCTACTCATATTGTAGATGATGTAAAAGAACTTTGCTCTGATATGGCCATCATGAATGAAGGTGAAATCATGTACAAAGGTTCTCCACAAAATGTATTGAGTGAGTTAGATGGTTTGG
The DNA here is from genome assembly GCF_000812565.1 of Flammeovirga sp. OC4. Classification (GTDB taxonomy): domain Bacteria; phylum Bacteroidota; class Bacteroidia; order Cytophagales; family Flammeovirgaceae; genus Flammeovirga. Next base: position 46,421 of record NZ_JTAM01000027.1, read on the forward strand.
TTTGGGAAAAAACAGTGGAACGTAACACTATAGAAACATACCAAGCACAGCATAAGGTTATCTCTAATAAAATGAACTCTGGTAAGTCTGTAATCCATGTGCTTCATCATGAACAACCTGAAGAGGGTTTTATTCAAGTAAAACCTGATTTAGAAGATGTTTTCTTTGCTAAAACATCCGCTTCAATTATTGCAGACTAAACCCACTATCAACATGTTTAAAGAATTTTATGGTAGAGAAGTTAGGTCGGCACTTCAACAGCCCATGATCTACGTTTTTTCTCTTTTATTAGGAATACTAGTTTTTGCAGCCGTATCGAGTGACAGTATTGTCATTGGCGGTACCATTGGTAATATACATCGAAACAGTCCGCATGTGATTATGCATATGGGCTTAATATTCTCATTATTAGGTCTTTTTATTGCTACTGCATTTTTTAATAATGCGGCGTTAAGAGATTTCAACAATAATTTTGATGATATTCTGTTTACAACACCCATCAAGAAAAAAGATTACTTCTTAGGTCGATTTTGGGGTGCGTTTACATTAGCAATTTTACCGTTTTTAGGAATATACATTGGTTTTATTCTTGCCACTTTTATCGCTCCAGCCATGGGTTGGGTCGATCCAGAAAAAATGGGACCTATCTCTTTTGCAGGTTTCTTTGCTAATTATTTTTTAGTGATCATACCAAATATTTTTATTTCTGGTGTAATCATCTTTTCTATTGCCTCTATTTCAAGATCTACGGCTGTCTCTTTTGCAGGCACTATGCTCCTATTTATAGGCTACAGTATTGCTTTATCCTTAAGTTCAGACTTAGAAAACGAAGTTTTAAGTGCAATGGTAGACCCCTTTGGTTTATCAGCCTTTGGGTTGGATAGTAAATATTTCACACCTCAAGAGAAAAATACACTGACACCAAGTTTCAATAGTTTTATTGTCTACAATAGAATCTTATGGATCATTATCAGTTTTGTGCTTTTAAAAATCTTTTATGGGTTTTTCTCTTTTGAGAAAAGAGGTAGCAAATTCAAAAAGAAAAAAGAAAAGGCGGTTAAAAAGGAAAATATCATTTTCCAAAAACCTATGGCTTATAGTCATTTTTCGCAGTTTACCGACTTTGCTCAATGCTATAGTTTTACAAAGATCCATCTGAAAAATATTGTCAATAGTAATACATTCAAGATCTTATTGCTATTTAGTTTTGTACAGTTAGCTGCTATCTTGAAAGAGGGCTACGAATATATGGGGCTTCAATCGTATCCGGTAACGTATATGGTCGTGGAGGATATTCAAAATAGTACAATGATTTTCTTATTGATTATAATGGTCTATTATGCTGGAGATCTTCTTTGGGAAGACAGAGACCATCATCTCAATGAAGTGATTGATGCCAGTCCGCATAGCCCTTATATTTCTTTGTTTGCCAAGTATTTTGCGATCAACACAAGTATTTTTATCATTTATGCTTTCCTATCCATAGTGGGTATACTTTATCAGCTAGGGTCTGGATTTACTGCCATTGATATAGACATTTACTGCCTAGCGTATGTCCTGAACATCATGCCGATGATTGCTACATGGACAGCCGTATTGATGCTTGTCCATATTTTAGTCGATCATAAGTTTATTGGATTTGGAGTTTCTATTGTGATGCTTTTCGCTATAGAACTAATGTTAAATGCTTTGGACATTTCTTCAAGAATGCTTGATATTGCAAGTGCTCCAAAAATTAAATTCTCTGATATTAGTGGGTATGGTCCTTCAGTGATTTCGGCTATTTGGTTTAATGCATATTGGATTCTCTTTGGTATCATTATGCTACTAATAGGAGGATTACTTTCTAGTAGAGGTACCACACATAGTTTGCTGACTAGAATCAAGAGTATTCCTCAAAAAACAGATGCTAATTTTATCGGAGCTGTTGGAACGCTGTTTATTGTTTGGGTGAGCATCGGAAGCTTCATCTTCTACAATACTCAAATGATGAATACTTATAAAACAGAGGAGGAAACCGAACTACTTCAAGTACAATACGAACAGAAATACAAGCAGTACGAAGACATGGCTGCTCCTAAAATTGTAGACATTGAATACAACGTAAATATATATCCTGAAGAAAGAAATATTTATACGGTTTCAAACCTAAAAGTAGTCAATGAAAACAAAGAAAGTATTGATACCTTGATGTACTCATACAATAATGAGTGGGAAATACAGTTTGAAATTCAAAATGCGATAGAAATTCTTGATGACAAAGAGTTAAGTGTTAAACAGTTTGTACTACAAAAACCATTACAACACAAAGATTCATTGGAAATTGTTATTCATGCCAATTATATCACAAAAGGGTTTAAGAACAGCGGAGAAGATATCATGATCTTAGAAAATGGTACATTCTTCAATAACCTTGTTTTCTTACCTTTCTTCGGATACAATTCTTCTGTTGAATTAAGTGATCGTTTCAAAAGAAAGGAACATAACCTTCCGCCAAGGAACCGTATGCCATTACTCACAGAGCATTGTAGTAAAGCCTGTAATCATAACTATCTTTCTAGAGGCCAATCTGATTGGGTGAATTTTGAGACAACCATCTCAACATCTGCAGATCAAATGGCGATTGCTCCTGGTAATTTGGTAAAACAATGGACAAAAAATAATCGAAATTTTTACACCTATAAAATGGATCACAAGGCACTCAATTTTGTTTCCTTTAATTCAGGAAGATTTGAAGTGGCAAAGAGAAATTGGAAGGGTGTGAGCATGGAGGTATATTATGATCAAAAGCATGGCGTAAACGTTGATAAAATGCTCCTTGCTATAGAAAATTCTTTAAAATATTATACGGAAAATTTCGGTCCTTATTATTTGAAACAAGCACGTATCATCGAATTCCCAAGGTATGCAACCTTTGCACAGGCATTCCCTGGAACTATGCCTTATTCAGAGGCTTTTGGTTTTATTGTAGACTTGGAAAATGAGGAAAAGAATAATGTAGTTGATGCGGTTATTGCACACGAAATGGCACATCAATGGTGGGCTCATCAAGAAGTAAGTGCCAATGTGCAAGGTAGTACATTAATGACTGAGAGTTTAGCGGAATATTCTTCTCTGATGGTCATGAAAAAATCTTCGAATAATGATGATATCAAAATGAAAAACTTCTTGAAATATGATTATGACCGCTATTTAAAAGGAAGAAGTTTTGAAAGAGAAAAGGAATTACCACTAAAAGAAGTTGAAAATCAAAGTTACCTTCATTATGGAAAGGGAAGTGTGATTATGTACGCTCTTCAAGATTTTATTGGAGAAGACAGTGTCAATGCAGCTTTAAAAAGCTTCCTTGCTGAATACAGGTACAAGGCTCCTCCATACCCTACTTCCAATGACTTTTTGAGGCATCTTCAACCTAAAATTCCGGATTCATTACAGTACCTTATCGGAGACTGGTTTGAAGATATTACGTTATATGATTACAGAATCAAGGAAGCTTCACTAAGTGAAATTAATGCTTCAACATATGAAGTTTCATTACAAGTAGAAGCTAAAAAAATCAAATCTGATTCAATAGGTAATGAAATCAATGTCCCAATAAAGGATTGGGTGGAAATTGGTTTTTATAAAGACCAAGATGAGAAAGAGCTCTTTTATACGGAAAAGGTTTTTCTTCAAAATGAATCTCAAACCATTCAATTAAAATTACCCGAAAAGCCTGTAAAAGCGGCCATCGACCCTAAAAGGTTATATGTGGAAAGGGTAATTAATGATAATAGCAAAAAATTCTAGAATTTAGGAAAATGAAAGGGATAGAAATGTTTGTGTTGCGAAACACTTCAAATTTCTATCCTTTTTCTTTTACTACCATCCAAAACTTTAGTTCTAGTACTAAGAGAAGAACTATTTGGATTAAGGCAAAATGAGCAATTCAAAATAGGTTGAAAAGTGTTTGTTTTCTTTAATTTGAAACGTCCTATGACAGAAGTTTCATTATAAAGTTCTCTATTCAAATGAAGTACCTAACCCTATGTCTACTATTTCTCTTTATTACTTCTCTTTCTTTTGCTCAGGAAAACTCTTCGACAGATAAAAAAGTCCATAAAAGAGAGGAAGCACACGGTGAACTTAAACATCACAGAATAGCCTTGCTTTGGGGACATAGTTATGTTCCTAAGGGATTTAACGATAATAATAGTGCTAAAACATTAATAATTCCCACCATTGGTTTTGAATATGAATATTGGTTCTCACATCGTTTTGCGATTGGATTATCCAATGATTTGGAGCTTCAAAATTATGTCATTGAGACAAGGGAAGGCGATGAACTTGAAAGAGAGTATGTATACATTGGAGCATTAATGGGGTTTGTAGAGTTTGCGCATCTTTGGGTTTTTGGTATTGGTCCTGGAATAGAGATGGAAAAAAATAAAAATTTTGGAGTGCTCAAAATGTCTATTGAGAGAGAATTTCCTATTGTAGGAAAAGGCGGATGGGATGTCACACCTATGCTGAGTTATGAAATAAAATTTAGAGGAGAAGATAAAGTTTATGACGCTATTACTTTTGGGTTTGCTATAGGAAAAAGATTTTAATAAACCTTCTCATCCTATAAACACAAACGTCATTTTGGGTAATACCCAAAATGACGTTTGTATTTTATATAGTTTCTACTAATTGAAAAACTGTTGCCTAGAAATTGACTTGCATCTGTAATCTTAAAAGATTACCTGCTTGGTCATTTACAGGATTTTGAGAGTCAACATACGTTCTATCGGCAATTACATACATTGCTACAAATTCAAACGCTCTATTAGGTTGCCACTCTATACCAATTTCTAAATCGTTTACTCTATAACTACGAGCATCTAACTCAAACTTCTTTCCACCATGGTAAGTAATATATCTTGTGAATGGGAAAAATGTGTGATGCTTGTAATTAAACTTACCATAAAGCATGGCATAACCACCATGTAAGTTTTGTTCTTTCACTAAATTCGCTTCCGGGTCATACTCCGGTCCAATACCGTAGTTGTATTCTGCTTGAAAACCGATAGGCTGTGGGTACCAAACGAAAGTACCTCCTACTCTTCTATCGTTAAAATTATGACCTGCTGCATATATAATTTCTTTTTCTCCATTGTTATCAATCTCTGCTTGCAAACCTTGAGAAGTGGTTGGTAAAACATATTTACCAGCATACCCGTGCACAGAAAGCTCCATAATTTGATTATTAGCAAATTGGAAAGGCCAAGACACTCTACCCACCGCATGTAAATTATCGTTTTTATCAGGAGTATTAATTCCTTGACCGTTGAATACACCTAATGCAAAAGTACCATAGTTACCACTATGCTTTAGGTTTTTGTCCTTCATGTATTCATAAATCTTTCTCACTTTTTGTGGAGTATGATATAAAACGGCCATTAAATCACGCTCATTGGGTAAAGCGGAGTTGATAGGGTCTGAACGGTCTAAAGGAATACGAAACTGTGACGATTGCATATTCTCATATCCAAAAGGCACTTTACTTTGTCCTACTCTAAGCCATGTCGATTTATGGTGGTCAAAATATAAGTCCATGTAGGCATCACGGAGTGTTGGAGCACCTGCAAAGTCCGCTTGCATATAAACATAAACGTTGTCCAATAACCAACCGCTTACTTTCAAACGTACTCGTCTTAGAGATATTCCCTTGTCTGCTCCCCAGTTTTTATCCATCTGAGGTACTGACAAATCAGGGTTTGTCTCAAAAAGTCCGTTATATCTCGCTTGGATATAACCACTTACTTTTATTCTGTCTGTCCAATCTTTGGGTAAAGACTGTTGAATAAGTCCTTCACCGTCTTGGTCAGGGTTGAATAAAGAATCAATTTTTACTTCCTCATTTCTAAATGAGTCTTGTGCAAATGATAAAGAGGCTGTTGTAACTATAAAAAGAAAAGACATCGTGAATCTTTTCCATGAAATTGTAAGTAACTGTTCCATTAATATATTTCGATAATGTGTTTGCGGTTGCAATGTTAAACCGAAATATTTTACATCCCCACTAAAAATCAATAATTAATATTGAGTTAACATTGAATACATTTTAAGGAAATAAAAATGAATATTTATGTACTTAATGTTGCTGTGTATTAGATTTAAAGAATAATAAAATGCACAAAATCAATAATCATAAAATCTCAACAAGCTAAATATCAGTAAAAAATGTATTAACAACATTTAAATAGAAAAACCTCAATACTTCAATTTTAACTTTAAAGTTATTTACAATTCACTATACATACATTTTAAATACACTAATGTTAATCATATATTAACAAAGTTAAAACAAGAGATTGAAAACTGATTCATATTAATTTATTATTACAAAATATATTTACTTAATACATTATTAACATTTAAGTAACATAATGAAATTTAATGTCCTAACGACAATCTTTAAAACTCAGAAACAAACTAAATAATTCATTTACAAATCATTACACATGAGGTTCCCATCAATTGACAATTGATAGCTCAAAACAGGTAGGTAAACGTACCTTTATACAACCTTCTTTGAAATAGAATGATACACCACTAAGAAGTCACTATACGATGAATGCTTCACTACTTTGCAAATACATTGTTAACTAAGTTTTCGAATATTTACGGTATTTTGAAATCAGGAGATTTCTAATGATCTTTAGGACACGAATGACGCTATCGCTTAACATTCGCGCCAATGGACTTTCTACCCAATTCATTTGCTACTTCTTCCCTCGGCCTTGAAGGGAAAAGCGTGAAGAATTTCATGTATTGAGCCGTTAAGAATGATTTTGCTGTTTGAGCATCTCAAAACGATGAAGTTTTGATCGAGTTATCCTTTCAATAGGCGAGAGAAATGGAATTTAGCTTTTGACTTCTAAGCCTTGAATTTTTTGCTTCGTTTTTGTTTCAAGACAAAAACGAAGAAGAAGGAAGTTTGAAAGTAAATCCCATAAATATTCATAGAAAGCTCGAATAGAAGTTGATGATAACTTTGTTTACAGTGAAGTAAATGATAAAAACGTCGTTAATCTCTAATTTTAGACACAAAAAAAGCCACCCAAAACGGGCGGCTTCAAATGCTTTTATATAACTAGCAAAAACTAAGTAGCTGATCATAATTAAATATAGTTTATAAATGTAGAATGAATTGATCTAAGGTAAGGCAAAATTTACAGTCCTAGCCATAGCTAAGACGAAAAATTTTAACGAAACCTGAGTTTAATTCAAATGCATTTAAGCTATAGATAATTTTGAACAGGTACTTATTATTTCTTATTTCCTGAGAATTCAGAAACCCAAAGGTTAACAGTTCTTCCAAGTCTCATTTTAGGATATCGTCCTGTTTCCTCATTCATATTTGGAATAGGTGACTGTCTTACTACAACACCTGGAATAGTGTCATATTGTACATACTTCACTTTTCCCACACCTAAGCCTAAACCATACAAAGTGAATTCAGCATCTCCCTCAGTCATACCGATGAGGTTAGGAACCTGTGTCAGTGGATTCCCCATACCGTCACCTACTACTAAATCAACCTCAGTACCTTTCAATACTTTAAAACCTCGAATCAACTCCTCTTTTGAAATAGATTTACCTTTATATTTCACTTCTAAGACGTTGTTCACAAATTGATCTGGCTTTCTATTAATTGAACCTATTTTCAAACCTAAGTTTTTAATTCTCACTACTGCATTTTTCAATGAGCCATCAATCAAATCAGGCAACTTAATTGCAGCAGGCTTAGAAGGGTTTACAGTCAAGTAAATCTTTCTATTGTCTTTTACTTTCTCACCAGCCAAAGGTGTTTGTGACAACACTGTAAGGTAAGGTAAGTCAGGATTATAATTGACAGCTGCAGAATCAAAAACTTCAAAACGCAACCCTGCCGATTCTAATCTCTTGGTGGCATCATCAATCGATAAACTATCAATATCGGGAACAGTTACAGTTTGCCCATGCTTTGTTGATGTTGGGAGATATAAATAAAAAAACATGATCGCCAACAAAAAGGCGGCTGCGACCATTAATACCACATTAATCAATAATGCAGAAGGAGTATCTCCAAAAATTAACTTTTTCAGTTTGTCTTGATCCATAATTAATTTAGCTATGATTGAAGTACTAGTTTTTACCTAGCACTTAGCTTCAGTTCTCTTTATTCCGTAATCTAAAATACTATCAATAAAATCAAAAGGCTTGTAGCCGTTAATTGCAGCTTGGTGGAAAATACAAGTAGCAGGAGTCATTCCTGGAAGCGAGTTTACTTCGATGACGATAGTTTCCACTTTCTTTGTTTCCTTCCAAATACGCACAAATGCGTCTATTCTACAATAACCTTGAACATTTAATTCTTTCGCTACATGTTCCAAATCTTTTCTCACGGCATCCGAAATCCATTGCTGCTCTTCTGCATCAGGTGAAAAACGAGGTGGTGTAATATTTTGACCTTCACCTGCTAAGAATTTCTCTTCTAATGATAAAATCTCACCACTTGCCAAGGCCTCCGAAGGTTCGAATACTTCATAAGTACGCGATCCATCTTCGTGCCATTTTGTGAGCATGCCTCCTGTAATCTCCAAGAAATGATCTGAATCCAATGGACTGATCAACTCTTCAATAAGAATACATTTCTTACTTGGAAACTCTTCATTTTTATCTAAATCAAGCTTTATTCTTAAGCCTTCCTCTACCTCATCACCTTCTCTAAAAATTGCTTCGGCAAAGTTTTCAAGCTGTGTTCTTGACTTGATCATCATCACTGCAGAACTACAACCATCATCTGCCGGTTTTGCAATTAGAGGATACCTAAAATCCTTTTCTACTTGATCAATAGCTTCAGTAGGGTTCGATAACCAATCCTCTTTTTGCAACAACATATGCTCAGCCACAAACACTCCTGATTTACGAAGTATCTCAGTAGTCATGTATTTATCAATAGTTATTTCTGAACTATCAACGTCAGAGCCATTGTAAGGAATTCCTTTTACGTTTAAATGTTTCTGTACAGCACCATCCTCACCAGGTCTACCGTGCAAGGCTATAAATACTGCATCCACTCTTTCTTTTAAGAGGTCGTAATTCAATGTTTTAGGATCAAAACAAGCATCTGCCGCATATTTTTGAGTAATTGGCTTCGCTTTCTGAATTGCCTCCACCAATACATCATGCTTCTCACCATTCAAAGCCTGATTGATCTTTAATTTGATATCATCAGCATTATCCTTCAGCATGATATTAATCGGTAATTCATACAATTCATGCTGATCATGCGATCCCGTTAGAAATATCGGAATAGCTTCATATTTATCTGATGAAGCTAATTTTTCATAGATATTTCTTCCACTTTCAACAGAAATATGACGTTCCGAAGAATAACCACCCATGATTACCCCTACTTTTTTCGTTTGCTTATCTGCCTCACTCAAAGCTTCGATCTGATGATCCAAATTTTTCAACATCGGCTTAGCCACCCTTGTGTTCTTACCAGAACGAATTCTGCAAGCCAACGATGTACGAATAATGAACGTTAAGAACTGCGATGGATTTAATCCAATCTCAGCTGCCTGATGGAAGAAAAACGAAGAAGGCATCATTCCAGAAGTCGTATTCGGATCGTTTAAGTAAACTGTTCCATCAGCTGTAACGAAACCGTCAATTCGAGCATAAACATCAAACTGTAACTTCTTGTATAAGTTCTCACAGTCTAATTGAATCTCCCTTACCTTTTCAATAGGCAAATCAATCGGCGTTACTTTACGACTCATACCTGGAAGATACTTTGATCTATAATCAAATACACCTTCGTTTCCTCTCACAATTTCAGTAGGAGGAAGAGCAAGAGGATTACCCTTTTCGTCTTCAATGACAATACATGAGAACTCTCTACCCTTTATATGTTCTTCAATCAACAATGCCTCTTCAGCATCCAATGATTGAAGTGCTACAATTTCTTTATTATTAGAAACTAACTGCTCATTTAAGTACTCTAATAATGATTTCGGATCATAAATCACCAAATCATCATTTCCCAATACGTAAACAGGCAAACCAATTCCAAGACGTACATCCGTGAAATCATGGATGTAACGTACTCTCGCTTCTTCATCTAATCCTTTCCAAAAAGATTGCTCCACTTCTTCTATGAAAAGTGACTTTTTAGCCGCCTTATGGAATGCTTCAACATTATCCTCTTTTACAATACTTACACCTAGTGAAGAACCTTGTCTTGGTGCTTTCACCACTAAAGGCATTCCTAATTTATCCTTTAAAGATTGGAAAGTAGTATTGATATTATCAGATGATAAATCATCCTCTGTTATCACATCAAAAGAAGGTGTTGTTAACTGTAAGTCCGTAAAGAGTTTTTTCTGCGTAATTTTATCAATTCCAATAGCAGATGAAAGTACTCCTGCACCAGAATAAGGAATATTATACCACTCTAAAAGCCCCTGTAAGTTACCATCTTCGCCATAAGGACCATGCAGTGCTAAAAAGGCAAAATCAAATAACCCTGCAAAATCACTTGGATTTACTTTCTTACCTACTTCTGACGCCATATCCGCAGCCTCATCTTCTGAAAGCTTACCTAAAGATTCCACATACATCTGAAACCCTTGTAAATCACTTGGAATGCTACTTACTGGAGGATAAAAATCTCTTACAGTACCTTTATATACATATGACCAATCTAAATGAATAAAATGGCCTAAACTATCTACAAATATTGGAACAGGTTCGAAAAGTTGTTTGTTTAAGTTATCATAAACAGTTCTACCACCTGCAAACGAGATTTCGCGCTCTCGTGAAATACCTCCAAAAAATATCCCTACTTTGATCATGATATCATTTTTTCTGTTTCCCAAGAAAGTCAAAGGTTCTTCCTCTGTTTTCTCTAGGCAATTACGTCTCAAAAATACAAGAAAATTTATTATCTAATAGCACTATACTTCACCTTGTAAGAGTTTGTTTATAAAAATAGGATTCATTCATGATAATTATTTCGCTTTCAATTGGATTAAGATGAAAATTATATGATTTTGTAAATAATTATTTAAACTTTACAAGGACATATTATGTGTAATTATTTCAAACTACTACTAACTACTGTACTTTTCTCCTCAATTTTTTCAAGCTGTCATAAAACAAATGAGGCACAAGTCAGTAAAACAGAACAGCAAAACACCAATCTAGACATCTTTTTCGACAGTGTTTTTAATGCTGATTTAGAGCAAAACCCTGAAACTATGACCTACAGGGGTGACAAACGCTTTAATGATCAATGGAACGATCATTCTGAAAAACAATTCTTGAAGAGTGTAAAAAACAAAAGGAATGCTCTTCGAAAAGCCAATGCATTTCAAAGCCCTAACTACACTAAAGACAGAGCATTAAGCTTAGAGTTATTTAAGTATGAGCTTGAACTTGATTTGGAAGGAGAAAGGTTTCATCAATATGATTACGTTTTTAATCAAATGTATGGAGCTCAAAGTAGTCCTGCTTCTTTTTTGATTGGCTTTCATCAAATCAGCACTAAAAAAGATGCTGAAGATTATATCAGTAGGGTAGAAAAAATCCCTGGGATGATGGAGCAACAAATTCAAAACGCTCTTCAAAGTGAAAAAGAAGGTTTTATACTTCCAAAATTCCTTTTCAGCAAAGTGTTGAGTGATTGCAATAATCTTTTAGAAGGGAAACCAATTTCAAATTCTGAAAAAACACACCCAATTGCTCAAGACTTCTACACCAAAATTGATCAGGTGGAAATCAGTGAAAATGAAAGAAAAGCATTGATCGAAAAGTTTAACATTGCCATGCAGCAAAACTTTGCTCCTACCTATAAAAAGTTGATTAAGATGCTCCAAGAACAAGAAAAAAGAGCCAGTAATGATGCAGGCGTTTGGCGCTTAAAAGATGGAGAAGAATATTATGCTTATTGTCTTAAAAAAATCACTTCTACCAACTTTACAGCAGAACAAATTCATCAGATGGGATTAAGAGAAGTGGCTCGAATTCATGGAGAGATGAATACTATTAAGAAAAATGTAGGCTTTACAGGAAGTCTTCCTGAGTTTTTCACTTACATGAAAAATGCCCCTCAATTCTATTACCCAAACACGGATGAAGGCAAAAAGGCTTATTTAGCAGATGCTAAAGACATTATTGATGCCATGAGAAAGCAACTTGATGACCTTTTCATCACAAAACCTAAAGCACCCATTGAAGTCAAAAGGGTAGAACCTTTTAGAGAAAAAACAGCAGGTAAAGCATTTTATAATTCTCCAGCTGCTGATGGTTCTCGACCGGGCTATTATTATGCTAATCTTTATGATATGAATCAAATGCCGAAATATGAGATGGAAGCATTGGCTTATCATGAAGGAATACCTGGTCATCATATGCAAATTGCATTAACAAAAGAATTAGAAAGTCTCCCTGAATTCAGAAAAGAAGCTCATTATACAGCCTATATTGAAGGTTGGGGACTTTACTCAGAACTTATACCAAAGGAACTTGGATTTTATAGTGACCCTTATTCTGATTTTGGACGTTTGGCAATGGAACTATGGAGATCTTGCCGATTAGTTGTAGATACTGGAATTCACGCTAAAAAATGGACTAGAGAAGAAGGAATAGCCTACTACGTCAAAAATACGCCTGCTGCTTATGGGCAATGTGAAAAAATGGTTGACAGACACATCGTTATGCCCGGACAAGCAACAGCTTATAAAATTGGATTGATGAAAATTTTAGAATTAAAAGACAAGGCAAAACTTGAAATGGAAGATCGATTCGACATCAGAACTTTTCATGAAGTAGTATTATGCAATGGACCTCTACCGCTATCAATATTAGAAAAATTAGTAGATGAGTACATCCAAAAAAACACTGCGACTTTATAATTATTAATTTATAATTCAATAGACATCCATTACATTAGATCTCCAAACTCATTTAATGTAATGGATTTTTTTATGTTGTAAAATTGATCATTCACCTATCATCATTAATAATCGTCCTTATGTCCATTGGTCTTAAAATAGCATTTTTCACACTTTGTCTTTTATTCCATAATTATAATAGTAGTGCACAAAAATCAATGCAACTGATTTCTTCATTTGCACAATTCTTAGAAGAAAAATCTGACAAGTCCCTCTATCCAGACCAATATCATTTTGATTTTGCCTTTAAGGTAAAACAAATTGACCCTACAGAAAGTAAAGAATACTATATTTTAGCATCAGAAAAAGAAAAGTATTTTGCTATGACTTCTCATTTAGAAGGTAATGATGTCATTATTTTTGATATCAAGCTCAATCAAATGATTGTGGTTTGTCATTTAGATAGTAGTCAATATGCAATCTGTGGTCCTCTATCCTTTTTTGATTCAAACAAAAATATTTCAGGAAAATATAATTTTATTGAAAATGAACCTAATGTATTTATAGATCATGACAACCAAATTGAAATTGTACTCACACAAGACTCAAAGTTTAATAATTATGGATTAAAGAAAGGTTTTTGGATGATAATTCAAGAATCTTCTACCTTAGAGACACCATTATCAGAAAAAGGTATTATTTTAAGTGTAAGGAAGGTGGAAAACAAATCCAATAAAAACATAAGCTATAACGTTATTGAAAGAAAGGATATTAATATCAATTATTCTATAAAAATGAGTAAACTATTAGACTTTAGCGTTTTATCGGATTCCACTTTTCAAAAACAAAAAGATTAACCGCTTACTTCTCTAAAAATTTTTCAACCAAATGCTTGCACTCATCTATAGTTTAGGATTCATTGTTGTGATGCTTCCAATAATAGGTATTTACTTTTTGTATATGCCTACCTCTTCATCGTATTCCGAAACCACAGCCAATGATATCCAATCAAGTGCATCTGAGTTAGAAAAACATGTAAGGGCGTTATGTTCAACAAGTGATTACAGAAATTATAAAAATAAGAAAGCTCAAAAAGAGGCTATTAGTTATATTTTTGAGCAATTAACCAGTTTTGGATATGAACCTCATATTCAAAAATTTGAAGCCGCAAAAGAGGAATACAAAAATATCATTGCTTTTTATGGAAACCCCGATCATGAAAGAGTTGTCGTAGGAGCTCATTATGATACGTTCGGTGATCAACACGGTGCAGATGATAATGCGAGCGGAATAGCCGGTATGATTGAAATTGCTCGCTTATTACAACAGCATCAACCAAAATTAGATTTCTGCATAGAGTTAGTGGCCTATGCCAACGAAGAAAGACCGTTTTTTACTACTAAAGGAATGGGAAGTTATGTGCATGCAGAAAGAAATATAAACGACAATGTTAAGACAAAACTTATGGTTTGTCTTGAAATGATTGGTTATTTTAGTGATCACTCTGGAAGTCAAAGCTATCCCATTAAGTTTTTGGATAAGCTTTATCCTAAAGAGGCCAATTTTATAGCAATTGTAGGAAACCTTTCTAATCATTTTGCTGTAAAGGAATTAAAATCCGCTATGAGAAAAACATCAAAAACACCTATTTATTCAATTAATGCTCCTTCCAGTGTCAGAGGTTTGGCTAATTCTGATCACAGAAATTATTGGCACTTTAACCAAAATGCTGTCATGATTACAGATACTTCTTTTTTTAGAAACCCCAACTATCACACAAAAAACGATACTCCTGAAAGTTTGGATTTTAAAAAAATGAACGAAGTCATCAAGGGTACTTATTATGCAATCACACAAATTTAATCTTAGAAAAATACCATGAATCACTTAGAAAAATACAAAAGTGATTTCCAAAAAATTGAGTGGAATGATTCTTTAAAAATTCTAAAATCAACTTGGAATACTCCTATTAACATCTCTGAAGAATTATATAGAAATGAAATAATAGCCTACCTTAAAGTAACTGAAGATGTCGCCCCAAAGTTGCTTTTGGTTGATGCTGTTAGGGCCTATTATAATATACCTCCTGATACTCAGGAATGGATAAATGAGCGTAGTGTAATCTTAAATAAAAAAATTGGTTTAGAGAAGATGGCATTTATTGTTTCTTCAGATATTTTTTCTCAGATGTCTTTTGAAAAGACTCTCGATAAAACTACCAGTGAAATAGATCTTTTTAAATTGCAATACTTTGATGACGAAGTTAATGCTACCGAATGGCTCACAAACTCCTTGGATTAATTATATTTTATACATAAATTTACATTTATTATCAACATATATTACTATACGATATTTGGACACTCACTAAATCTATCAAACCTATGAAAAATTTTTTCACGATAACTCTTCTTACTTGTTGTGTAGCACTTCTAGCTTGTACTAAAGTGCATAAATCGAGCCCGGACTCTGTAAATTTCGAAGACAGAAAAAGGGAGTCTCAGTTTTATAACTTTAAATTGAAGAAATTAAACGGAGAGTACCTTGACTTTCAAACATTGAAAGGAAAAAAGATCTTGATTGTCAATACAGCTTCTAAATGTGGTTTTACTCCTCAATATGAAGCATTACAAGCATTGCACGAAAAGTATGGAGAAGAATTAGTAATTCTTGGATTCCCTTGTAATCAATTTGGAGGGCAAGAACCAGGGACAAGTGAAGATATTGCGTCATTTTGTAAATTAAATTATGGAGTCACTTTTACGATGATGGAAAAAGTGAAAGTAAAAAAAGGTGATGATCAAAGTCCTTTATACAGATGGTTATCTGATCCTGAAGAAAATGGATGGAACGACGAAGCACCATCATGGAACTTCTGCAAGTATTTCATCAATGGAAAAGGAGAATTAAAAGACTTTTTCAATAGCAATGTTAAGCCGACTGATAGTGATCTTATTGATGCTATTTCTAAATAAGACTTATTAATAACTTTAATATTTTGACCTTTCAATTGGGAGTAGAAGTATAAACTTCCCATTGAAAGGTCTTTTAGTTTTATGGATAAACAATACTGGACCGAAAAATACGAATCCAACAATACGGGTTGGGACATTGGGTACATCAGTACGCCATTAAAAGAATATATCGATCAACTAGAAAATAAAGAGATTAAGATCTTGATCCCTGGAGTTGGCAATGGCTATGAAATAGAATACTTGTGGCAATTGGGTTTCAAAAATTGCTATGCTGTCGACATCTCAGAGGCCCCGCTTCAAAATGTAAAGAAAAGATGCCCTGACTTTCCTGACGAGCAATTAATCTGCGATGATTTTTTTCAATTAGAAATCGATAACTTTGATTTAATACTAGAACAAACATTTTTTTGTGCTTTGAATCCTAGCCTTAGAAAACAATATGTGGAGCAAATGTATCGTTTACTGAAAAAAGGTGGTAAATTGAGTGGATTACTCTTTGACTTTGAGCTTACAAAAAATGGCCCACCTTTTGGTGGAAGTAAAGAAGAGTATTTATCCCTGTTCGAACCAAAGTTTGATATAAAAATACTTGAAAGATGCTACAACAGCATTCCACCAAGAAGCGGGAATGAATTATTTTTTAGTTTTGAGAAGTAGCTGAAAAAGTATAGAAATTTTCTAAAGATGAATAGACAAATTGGTATTAAAGTTCTGTGGCTTGATCAATATGCCAGATTAAAGGAAGAAAACAGCAAATTAAAAGCAAACCTTGACAATGCTTTGGAGTATTGTAATGCCCTCCTTGAAGAAAAGGAAGACTACAACTTCAATGAAAAAGAAGAGGAACCTTTAATGGAAGCTATTAATGCTTTGAGACTGCAAAGAAAAGCGTTAAAAGTGATTGAGGAAGAAAGAGCATGGGTTTCTGAAGGACTCACAAAATTTGTTGATATTCTTAGAACTTCTCAAAGTAACCTTGAAGAACTTTGTGATCAAATCATCAATAACCTAGTTTCCTACCTTGGTGTAACTCAAGGGGGGCTTTTCATTGTGGATGAAAATATTGATGATCGAAAAGAATTAATGTTGATTTCAGCCTATGCTTATGAAAGAAAAAAATACATTAATCGAAATGTAAAACCTAGAGAAGGATTAGTAGGACAAGTTTTCATCGAGAAAAGACCAATGTACCTCAAGGAAATCCCTGATCAATACGTGAACATTTCAAGTGGTTTAGGGCAAGCAAGACCTACCAACCTTTTCATTGCACCTATGATTATGAATGAAGAAGTTTACGGTGTAATTGAATTAGCTTCTCTCAAAGAGATGCCTGAGTTCCAAAGAGAATTTGTCCTAAAATTGGGAGAAACGATCGCTTCCACTATTGCCGCTACAAGAAATTCAGATAGAATGAAAACGCTATTGGAAGACTCTCAAATACAGGCAGAGCAAATGAGGGCTCAGGAAGAGGAAATGCGACAGAATGTTGAAGAACTGCAAGCCACTCAAGAAGAAATGCACAGAAAGCAAAAGGAAATGGAAGCAGCCAATTTGAAAACCAAAAACAATGAAGAGGTTTTAAAGAAAGCTTTTGAGAAAATGAGTGTTACAGAAGAGAATTACAAAGCTAAAATTGAAAAGCTGTCAACAACTGTCACTGAAAAAGAAGATAAAATTGATGCTCTCGAAAAAGAAATTGGGCTAAAAAATGAAGAAATAGAGAAATTAAGGGGACAACTTTAATATAAATTCTAAACAAAACATAGGTTATTGCAAGAACTTGCAATAACCTATTATTTTTGCCGTGGAAAATTGTATTTTTGCAATTCCATAATTTTTAGTGAAAGTAAACAAATAAAAAGGTGGCGTTTCTAACGCTTCCGGCAAAAATAGCGATATATGAAAATCTCCTTAAATTGGCTAAAAGGCCTAATTGATATAGAAGACAAAACGCCACAGGAAATTGATGAGCTTTTAACCAGTTCTGGTTTAGAGGTAGAAGGAATCGGTGAAGTTGAAGAAGTGAAAGGTGGACTGAAAGGTTTAGTTATTGGCGAGGTTTTAGAGTGTGAGCAACATTCAAACGCAGATAAATTAAGAGTTACAAAAGTTGATATCGGAGAGGAAGAACCTGTACAGATTGTATGTGGTGCTCCTAATGTCGCTAAAGGACAAAAAGTTGTAGTAGCCACTGTTGGTACTGAACTTTACCCTTCTCCAACTGAAAGTTTTAAAATAAAAAAAGGTAAGATCCGTGGTGAAGTTTCACTAGGTATGATCTGTGCTGAAGATGAAATCGGATTGGGTACATCTCATGACGGTATTATGGTTTTAGACACTGATATGGCCAACGGTACTCCTGCCGCAAAATATTTTGGTTTAGAGAATGATCAAGTTTTTGAAATTGGTCTTACTCCAAACCGTGTAGATGGTTCTTCGCATTATGGTGCTGCTCGTGATTTGAAGGTTTTATTGGATCGTGAAATCAAGCAAGCTACTAAAGCTGAATTAATCGAAAACTTCAAAGTAGATAATACTTCCACGCCTGTTAAAGTTAATGTTCAAGCAGAAGAAGCTTGTCCAAGATATACTGGTTTAACTATTTCTGGAATCACAATCAAAGAATCTCCGAAATGGATTAAGCAACGTTTAAATTCTATTGGTTTAGCTCCTATCAACAACGTAGTAGATATTACTAACTTCGTTTTACATGAATTAGGACAACCACTTCACGCTTTTGATTTAGCGAAGGTAACGGACAACGAAGTAAACGTAAAGTTTGCTACTGAAGGTACTAAGTTCACAACACTAGACGAAGCGGAAAGAGAATTAAAAGGTAATGATTTGATGATTGCCAATGCATCTGAAGATATGTGTATCGCAGGTGTGTTCGGTGGTTTAGATTCAGGTGTTACTGAAGGAACTACAAGTATCTTCTTAGAAAGTGCTTACTTCCACCCTGACTTTGTTCGTAAGACATCACAGCAACACAGCATCAAAACAGATTCTTCATTCCGTTTTGAGAGAGGTTGTGACCCGAATATGTGTATCACTGCATTGAAATATGCGGCAATGTTGATCAAAGAGTATGCAGGTGGTGAAATCTCATCTGAGATTGTAGACATCTACCCTACTCCTATTGAGAACTTCATTATTGATGTAAAATTCAAAAATGTAGATCGTTTAATCGGTCAGCATATTCCACAAGACAAAATCGTCTCAATTCTTGAAGGTTTAGAAATCTCTATTTTAGAGCGTACTGAAGAAACGATTAAAGTTTCAGTTCCTCCTTATAGAGTGGACGTACAAAGAGAAGCGGATATCATTGAAGAAATCTTAAGAATTTACGGTTTCAACAGTGTAGCATTAGATGAGTCTTTATCGACTGATTTCTTGGCTAGTTTCCCTAAGAAAGACAAGCAAATCCTTCAGACAAAAGTAACTGAAATGCTTGCAGGAAGCGGTTGTTTCGAAATCATGACCAACTCATTGACTACTAGCAAGTATTCAACTGGTTTAGCGGATATCGATGAATCTAAAGACGTAAAAATCTTAAACATCTTATCTGCTGATTTAGATGTAATGCGTCAGTCAATGTTGTTCTCTGGTCTTGAGGTTATTGATAGAAATATCAGACGTCAGCAAAAGAACATCAAAGCTTTTGAATTTGGTAAAACTTACCATAAAGGAGAAGAAGGTTATACTGAAAAAGAACACCTAACGTTATTCGTTTCAGGTACTTCATCAGATGAGTCATGGATCAGAAAAGCAGTAAATGCTGACTTCCATACAATCTCTTCTATTGTAGAAAGAATCTTTGAAAGATTAAATATTCAAGGTATTTCTAAGGAATATGTGAAGAACGATACTTTCGCTTACGGTTTGACTTACACTGCAAGAAAGCAAGTAATTGCAACTGTAGGTATGGTGAATCCTAAGGCTGCTAAATTGGCAGGTGTAAAAACGGAAGTATTCTTTGCTGATATCGATTGGTCTGCATTAGTGAAAATGTACAGTGCAGATTACAAATTCAAAGAATTGCCAAAATTCCCTGAAGTACGTAGAGATTTATCTTTAGTATTGAATAACAAAGCAACATTTGCTTCAATTCAGGAAATTGCAAAGAAAACAGAAAGAAAATTATTGAAGGATATCAATGTATTTGACGTTTATGAAGGTAAGCACCTTGCACAAGGTTTAAAATCTTACTCAGTAAGCTTTATTCTTCAAGATGAAAATAAAACTTTAAATGATAAGACTATTGATAAATGTATGAATGCATTAATCAAAGCTTTCGAAAATCAGCTTGGTGCTGTAATCCGTAAATAGTTTTATCTAGCCACTCTTTATTTTAATGAAATAGAGAGTGGTTTCATTTTTTAATTCTGATCAATTATGTCAACTATCATCCCCAATTTAAGCGAAGAACTTAAACTATTGGTTGAAAAAATCAACACCCTGCAAGCACTTTATAAAAACGCTCAAACTACAATTCAACAATTAAACGAAGATCGCATTAAGACTGAAAAACAGTTAGATGCAACGATAGATGTACAAGAACATAGCGACCGTTTACAGGAATTGATCAACAAGGGAGATGAACAAATTGATCAATTGATGAATGAGAAAAGTACTCTACAACAGGAAAGAGATGAAGCACAGCAACTTTCCGAAGGACAACAAAGTGTGATTCAGTTTCTCAATCAGGATATTGATCAGTTAAGAAAAGAGATCGAAGAAAAAAATGAAACCATTGATGTTTTTAATGAACAAAAAAGAGCATCAATTATGGAAGTTCAGAAATTGAAAATGGAAATCAGAGATTTAAAACCACTTGTGGAATCTCTTGAAAAACTTCAATTAGAAAATCAGCAACTTTTAAAGGAACAAGAAGAAAGTAAGGCCGAAATCGAGCTTCTTAATGAGGAAATCGAAAGACTTTCTTAAGGGTAAGTTACTTTTTTGACTGAAAAAGATATAAAATTCCAATAATTAAAGTACATTTATTCTTTAAAAGGGAATTTTACTTAGATCGAAGAAAATTTCGGTTTAATATTCATATTCACATAGATTGCAATAACTACCCTAATGGGGTGATAACCAAAAAAACTTGTAGTACTAAGCATGGGATTAAGATCCACTAAAGAGAGCATACAACTGAACATTTGTGGCAAATTATATAACGTGAAAGCCAGCAAATCTGAAGAGCATCTGCTTAAAAAAGCAGCTGAACGCCTCAATCAGATTGTGGATGAAAAGCGTCAAAACCTCTCTGGTGTTGATATGAAAGACCTACTTGTTATTACTGCATTTGATTTTGTGGTGGAAGCTTTGAAAGAACAAGAGGAGTTACAGAATATCGCTAGTCGTGTGAATGATATCAATAAACAACTAGACGAAATTTTACCTTAATATTTCTTCTTTTTTTGATCTTGTAGTTCCTGAACATATATATATTATTCAACTGTAGTCACCGAACTACGCACAGACATCTGTACGTACAACATGGAACAAATAATTTTAGCTGCCGTTGTCAGTCTACTTATAGGAGTAGCGATTGGCAGATTTTTATTGGTGAAAGTCTTGAAAGGCATGGAAACTGCCGCAAAAGACAAAGCACAAGACATTGTAAAAGATGCAAAGAAGGAAGCGGAGAGCATCAAAAGGTCAAAACTTGTAGAGTCTAAAGAGAAATTCTTGAAAATGAAACAAGATTTTGACTCTGAAACGGCAAAGAGAAAAAACCAACTCAGCGTAAACGAAAACAAACTTAAGCAGTTCGAAAATCGTTTAAAACAACAAGAATCAAAGCACAAGCAAAAAGAAGCTGTAATTGCAAAACAGATTGAATCTTTCAAAAAGAAAGATCAAGAAATGGAGCAACGCTTTGATGAGTTAGCACATCAAAAACAACTTACTTTTAAAGCCAAAGAGGAAGCTGAACAACTTCGCCTAAAGCAAGTGGAGCAACTTGAAAAAGTAGCCAACTTGAAAGCAGAAGAAGCGAGAGAGCAACTTGTTGAGGCCTTAAAAGACGAAGCCCGCACTAAGGCATCCATGCATATCAAAAATATCATGGAGGAAGCGAAAATGACAGCTACTAAAGAAGCTCGCAAAACGGTAATCACTGCTATACAGAGAACTGCCGCTGAACAAGCTATTGAAAACTGTGTTTCTATTTTCAATCTAGAAAGTGATGAACTAAAAGGTAAAATCATTGGTAGAGAAGGTAGAAATATTCGTGCTTTAGAAGCTAGTACTGGTGTGGAAATCATTGTGGATGATACGCCTGAAGCAATCATTATTTCTGGATTTGATCCTGTAAGAAGAGAGATTGCAAGAGTTTCTTTACACCGATTAGTAGCAGATGGTCGTATCCACCCTGCTCGTATCGAAGAGGTAGTTGCCAAAACAAAGAAAAACATTGAAGACGAAATCGTTGAAATCGGTGAGCGTACCGTTATTGACTTAGGTATTCACGGTTTACACCCTGAGCTAATTAAGTTGGTAGGTAGAATGCGTTTCCGTTCTTCTTATGGTCAAAACTTGTTACAGCACTCTAGAGAAGTTTCTAACTTGGCAAGCACAATGGCTTCAGAGCTTGGCTTAAACTCTAAAGTAGCAAAACGTGCCGGTCTTCTTCACGATATTGGTAAAGTATGGCCAGAAGAGCCAGAACTACCTCACGCAATCTTAGGTATGAACCTAGCGAAGAAATACGGTGAAAGCCCTGAGGTGTGTAACGCAATTGGTGCTCACCACGACGAGATTGAAATGACAACGCTTATTTCACCTATCGTTCAAGCATGTGACGCCGTGAGTGGTTCTAGACCTGGTGCTAGACGTGAAATGATGGAATCTTACATCCAACGTCTGAAGGAATTGGAAGGTTTAGCAATGAGCTTCAAAGGAGTTCACAAATGCTACGCGATCCAAGCAGGTAGAGAATTACGTGTTATGGTAGATGCAGATAAAGTTCCTGATCAAGATGCTGGTCAATTATCATTTGATATTGCCAACAAGATCGAAACAGAAATGCAATATCCTGGACAGATCAAAGTAACTGTAATTCGTGAGACTCGCTCAGTGCATTTCGCGAAATAAGACAGATAAAAATATATTTTTAGAGGTCGGCTATTTATTTAGTCGACCTTTTTTAATTCCTTTATTCCAAGATAAGAGTACGAGTTTTTATTATTATCTTTTGGGCTGAAAGAGAGGATATCACTCATCACTAGAGTGCGTAAACTCGTCTTTCCACATTCCTAACATCTTCCTAAACATTCAAATTATGTCAGACAACAAAACTAGATGTGAATGGTCTACACATCATCAAATCGATCAAGATTACCATGATGAAGAATGGGGTGTCCCTGTTTATGATGACCGAAAACTTTTTGAAATGCTATGCCTTGAAGGACAACAAGCAGGAATGAATTGGCATATGATATTGCTCAAAAGAAAGAATTATCAGGAATTGTTTGAAAATTTTGAAGCAGAAGCTATCGTTGAATTTAATGATGACTATGTTGAAGCTTTAATGCAGGAAAAGGGAATTATTCGAAATAAATTAAAAATAAAGGCAATTATCAGTAACGCTAAAGCCTACCTGAAAGTAAAGGAAGAATTTGGCACGTTTAAGGAGTACATTTGGCAATTTACAGATCATAAAGTGATCCAAAATAATTGGAGAACAATGGAAGAAGTACCGACTAAAACAGAGATTAGCGACCGAATGAGTAAAGATTTAAAGAAGAGAGGTTTTAAATTCGTCGGGAGTATTACATGTTATGCTTATATGCAGGGAGTAGGTATGATCAATGATCACACTGTAGATTGTTTTAGACACAAAGAAGTGCAGAAGTTTGCTCGCCCAAGAGCTTAAATATTCTCATTCTTAATACTCAATTAGAGATAACTATCAAGAAGCATTTCTATAAATTTTAAAGGTATTTACTCCCAAACTAATAGAATTGAAAATATACTAATACGTAATCAGACTATGGTAATTTTGGATCATTTAGAAATCAGGAGATTTTTGATGATCTGAAGGACACGAATGACGCTAACGCTTACATTCGCGCCAGTGAGCTTTCTACTCTATTCATTGTATAGTACTTCCCAGCCTTGAAGGGAAAAGCGTTAAGAATTTCATAAATTGAACCGTTAAAAATGATTTTCTTGTTTGAGCAAAGCGAGTTTAAAATCATTTAGGCGAGAGTAATGGAATTTAGCTTTTGTGTTCAAAGCCTTGAATTTTTTGCTTCGTTTTTGTTTCAAGACAAAAAAGAAGAAGGAAGCTTGAAAGTAGATCGTATAAATGCTTGTAGAAAGACCTATTGAAAGTTGACGATAATTTAATACATTAAGCTAGTATTCCACGGTAAAAGGCAACACCATTTTTTGTTGTACGGGTTTACCGCTCTGTTGAGCAATCATCCATTTTGGAGAGCTTTTTAAAATAGTGATCACTTTATTATCGACACTACTGTCAATACCTTTTAAGATTTTGATATCTTCTAATTTACCGTATTTATTTACAATGAATTCTACGAATACCTTCCCTTTTTGAGTTGATGTATTGGATTCGAAAGTAGCATGAAACCAACTGTAAAACTCCCCCATACCTCCCGGATATGATGCTGAAGTTTCGGGCATTGCATAAATAGTATCGGAATCTTCAGCAGAAGCTGTTTTCATTTCATGATCCAATAACATTGAAAGCTCGTTAGCATGCATTCTCAGTTCATCAGTCATTGGGTAATTGTACATTTCCATCACCTCATTCTTTGCTATATCATTTAGATTTAAATGATGATGAGCCAAAGATCTAATGTATTGAATTTCCGAAGTAGTTCTTGGAAGTAATGCTATGATTTCGTCTGTTTTGATCAATGCCTTATCGTACTCTTCATGCTCTAATAATTCATAAGCATAACGAATATAGTCCTTCGAAATTTCCTCTGGTGTTGATTGAGCCAATATCTTAAGAGGCGACATGACTATGATAAGTAGGAGTAGTAGAGTCTTCATTGTAAGAGTATATAGCTTGTGAATATATAACGTGTTGCTTGTAGTATTATTATATATCTGAATGTGTACGTATTATGTAAATAAAGTAAGAAGTTCACCTATTTGCAAATTTAATCTTCCCTCCACTTTATTCTGTACGATAAACCTCCTTCTACAAACCATGACTCTGATGCAACACCTCCAAATAAATCCAACATAAAGTCATTATTGATAAAAAAAGAAAAACCTCCATCAACTCCTGGCTCAAAATCATTCAAATTACCATAAAGCTCGATGAATGCGCCCCACCTTTTCCCCAAAGAAGCGGAGAAATTAAAAGTAGCTGGAACTAAATAGGTAGAAATTCCTCTTCTTGGAAAAGTCACACCTACATTCATATTATACGCTAGCCAATTATTGATTTGATTTCGGGTGGCTACATTCATCAACATACCTGCAGAAGATCTTTTATAATCATCATCTACTAACCTTGAAAGTACTCTTCCTTGAAAAGCCATACTTGGAATCCATCCATCATTTTCTAATACACTATATTTAAAACCTAATTCAGTAGCACTTATACCTTCAGCAACTACCGAAGTTTCGCCTTGTGTTTTTGCTTTATCTCTACGGTAAATTACCAAAGCTTCCAAATCAAACCTCTCACTTAAGGCGAGCCTTAAGAAAGTATTACTATTGATGTTACTACGATCAACATCCCCATCTTTTTCTTCTGTATAATTAAACCCTGTTTGTAACTGAAAAACATGTTTTCCTAGAGTAGTTGCACTGTAAGTTTGACCAGGTCTATCCGAAGAAACTGTTTCACTAAATTGAGCATAGGAAATATTTGAGATGGAGAGAAAGAAAGATACAAG
Organism: Flammeovirga sp. OC4; assembly: GCF_000812565.1. Classification (GTDB taxonomy): domain Bacteria; phylum Bacteroidota; class Bacteroidia; order Cytophagales; family Flammeovirgaceae; genus Flammeovirga. Next base: position 72,197 of record NZ_JTAM01000027.1, read on the forward strand.
AGTAAGTATTTTGTAATTCATAGTATTTAAGATGATTGCTTATTATAAATTAACTAAAACAAAATACTCTTCTGAGGCTCTCATCTTAAAATGAAATAAAAAGAAAAGATAGTGATATTCTTGAACGATGAATCATTCGGAATATCAAGTAAATAATCTGAGAAATGCTTTCTTAAAGTGATAAAAAGACAATAGGCTACCCTAAAACAGAGTAGCCTAAAGACTAAACTAACGTGGAAAAGCTATTATAGCTTAACTCAACAACTGAAGTATTACCTCTTCAATTGAATTTATTTGATTTTTACGATTCGAATATTATCGTATTTAATGTCTAACATAGGGATTTCCTCTCCCTCTGGATCATCTGCATTTTGAAGGGCAAAACGAATCGGTTGTCCATCAATGTCTGCAACATTTCCAACAGGTGCCCCTGCACCTCCTGAATAACGGAATAACTCAATTGGAATTACAATCGTTTCCCAACCTTCTGTTTGGAAAGGCTCACGATCGCCAGTAAACTCCCAATACCTTGTCATATCTTTGTTGATTTCCCATGGTTTCCATAAGTAATGAGGGCCATTATCACCAATAAATTGCATTTGAATTCTACCACTATTTAATGGAGCCCCAACATTTACTTCAAACTTAAGAGCATAATCACTAGCAGACCCATCCAAACCTTGACCTGCATAACCATTCATGGCGATTACCCAATTATTATCCCACCATGAACCTGGAGTAATTGGTGAATCTTGATAAGTATGTACATAAACACCGTCTAAACCATCTTCTGTTTTAAACGCTCCAGGACCAACTCCCCAAGAGAAGATATTAAGGTCATCAAAGTTACATACCATACCTGTTTTATCATTGAACATAAACCTTGGAGCTGTAGATGAAGTTCCTGAAGCCGTTACTACTTCCACTGCACCTGCCTCTGTAACACCATCAGGCACCGTAAGTGTCAGAGAAGTCGCCTCATCATTTACATTAAGTCCTGTAGTTACTTCTATTCCACCTGGGAAAATTACCTTTTCAACAAAATAGAAAAACTTTCCTGATAACTTAAATGAATCACCTGCTTTCGCGAATTCATTACTTATACTTTCAATAGCAGGTGCAGGAGGTAATACGATTAAGTCCCTCTCAATCATCCCGTTACTTGTCGTTACCACTAGTTTGTTTGAAACTGAACTATTTGTGGCTACTGTAGGAACATCATCAGGAACAGTTACAATCACACTACCATCTGTAATGTATACCGGACTTAAGAACAATTCCATATCGTTTAAGGTCACCTTGGCTGTCGACCCTAAACCTTTACCCACAATGGCAATAACTTCACCCAATCCTACTTCTGCTAAATCTTGATCCGCTAAATCTGGGTCGGTATATCTTACCATTGAAATTGCTGGTGCATCCTCTGTTTCATTTGTACAAGAGGAGAATAATCCTTGCATTACCAATGCAACAATTATATATATTGGAAGAAATAATCTTCTCATAATGTTTTTAATTTTAGTTTACTCGAAATTATATTCTACTGCTGCCTCTTTTAATAAAGGGTTGTTCACCACATCAGCTTCTGGATAAGGCATAATCAAATCTGACTCAATCACATTATAAGTTCTTGATTCTAAAACAGGGGTGCCATCTGTCCAGCTAAATGAACCTCTTTCTTGTGTTGAAAGGTAATCTACAACTGCTTGAGGATCATAAAAGCTCCAACGTGATAGGTCGTACCAGAAGTGGCCCTCCATTGCAAATTCTACACGTCGCTCATTAAAAATATCCATCCAAGTGATGGCTGACTTTGCATCAAGTCCAGCTCTCTCTCTTACAGCGTTATAATATTGTAATGCATCAGCATCTGAAGTAAAAGCATTATTGCCCATTGCTGCTTCAGCATAGATTAAGTAAACCTCTGAAAGTCTTAGCATATAAGTGTTTAAACTTGTACGCATAAAAGCTACTTGACCATCGTTATCATCAGGAGAACCTACTACATATTTTTTTACAGAAGAAGCCGCTGGATAAGTCTCTAACTCATAAAGGTATCCACCTTCACTTTTCATTAATTCAGGATAGAAATCACCTTTATACATAAAAGTTGCTTTTCTTCTTTCATCACCTACTTCATACAATTCTTTGATACTAGGAGCAGCTCCACCGCCACTACCCCAGCCATCACCAACACCTGTTAGTTTTCCCTCTGGAGCAAGGTAAGCTTGATGTGTATTTTGAGTACCCCATCCTCCATTAAAAATCCATTGGAAGGCAAATAAGCTTTCAGGGCTGTTATTGTTTTCAATCTTATACAAATCTGCGTAGTTGTCCATTAATTCCAATCCACTTAGCCTGATTACTTCTCCTGCATGTAACTTGGCCATATTTAAATCATCCTGACTACGGCTCCCTGTTTGTCCAACACCTGATCTATACAAATAAGCTTTGGCTAACATTCCTTTTGCCGACCATTTTGTGACTCTACCTGGTTCGTCTGTTTCAGGAAGGTGATCAGCTGCGAATGTTAAATCATTGATGACGAATTGGAATACGTTACTTGTTGTATTTTTAGGGATAATCGGATTACTGATTAACGGTACATTATCCTCAATGATAGGCACTTCTCTCCACAACAACGCTAATTGTAAATAGGCAACCCCTCTCATAAAACGTGCTTCCGCAATTGCTTGATTTTTAGCTTCCATAGGAATGCTCTCATCCGCTTTTTCATTTACATTACGAATCACACTATTGGCTTGTCCTACAACCGTAAAAAGTGATCTCCAAGCTTCTGCCAAAACGTAGTTTGTACCTGTAACTGCAAATCTCCAGAATGCATCATATCCTGCATCATTGGTAGCAAAATTACCACCTCCACCGTCACCGATCGCAAAGTTTGCTTTGTCATTGTAATCAAACCATACTACATTATATAAACCTGCCGTGGCCATTTTCAATTCTTTCTCTGATTTGTAGAATGAATCTTCAGTGATAGCATCTTCGGGTGGACGGTTTAGGAAATCTTCACTACATGCCACTAAAGTTGTTGCTGCAATGAATAACACTATATATTTTTTAAAATTCATTTTCTCGATGGTTTAGAAGTGTACGTTTAGTCCCAATGTATAGATTCTTGGTGATGGGTATTTACCATTATCTACATTCTTTAAAATCAAGCTTTGGTTGTAGTTTCCTACATCAGGATCATAGCCTGAATAATTAGTGAAAGTATACAGGTTCTGGAAGTTCATATACACTCTCAACTTCGTTAAATGTATCTTATTCAAGACGTGTGATGGCAAGCTATAACCTACTGATAAGTTTTGGATACGTAAATAAGATCCATCTTCAATGTATCGGTCACTGATTCTATTGTTCGCATTCGGGTCACCCGATGTTGCTCTTGGTAATGAAGCTCCTGGATTAACAAGCGTAACACCTTCAATTGAATTATCATTGCTTGATAAAATAGCTCTGTCCTTCACGGTAGCTGATTGGTTAAACGCTCCTGTTAATTCCTCTGTAGTACGTTTTGTATAATTAAAAATATCACCTCCTACACTTCCTGTCAACATCAAGTTAAGGTCAAAACCTTTCCATTCTACAGTATTATTGATACCAAATGTAAAATCAGGGTTTGGATCACCAATAAGTGTAATGTCCTCTTCGTTAATCACGCCATCGTTATTGATATCTTTAAACTTCAAGTCACCAACCCATGTACCACTCAATCTGTCAATCTTATCTGATTGTTGTGCGTGGTTCTGAACATCTGCCGCATCTTGGAAAACACCCTCTACTTGATAACCATAGAATAAACCAATAGGTTGACCTTCACTAGATCTTGTGATACGGTCTCTACCATATTGTACTGCACCATTGATTGTTGCACCACTTGTAGAGATAATTTCATTTCTATTCGCTGTAAATGTGATTCCTGTAGACCATTTTACAGCACCAGTAGTATTAATTGTATTCAATGTCACTTCCACACCTCTGTTTGTCATTTCACCAATGTTTGTCGTTGGTGCTTTTATCGAACCTGTTCCTTGAGAACCCATATACATCGGTAAAGGAAGATCCATTAAAAGATCTGTTACATTTTTTTGATAGACTTCAGTAATTAGTTCTAATCGGTTCTCAAACATTGCCAAATCAATACCTAAGTTGACTGATTTTGATGTTTCCCATTTCAATAGAGGGTTTGCGTAATTGGCAGGTAAAAGACCTATCCCCCACTTTGTAGCGTAGTTCGTTAAAGCAGTACCATAACCGTAACCTCCTATATCTTGATTACCTACTTCACCATAACCTACTCTAAATTTCAGATCACTGATTTTGTCAACATTTTGCATAAAGCTTTCGTTTTTCACTTTCCAAGCAAAAGCAAAAGACGGGAAGAAACCCCACTTATTTTCTGGGCCAAAATTAGACGATCCATCATAACGGAAAGTAGCTGTAATCATGTATCTATCTAAGAAATCAATATGTCCACGACCAAAATAAGAGGCTAATGCATGACTTCCTTTGTAACCTGCATTTTGTGCTGTTTCTGCATCACCAGCATTAATTTCTGTAATATCGTTTGTCACGAAATCAGTTCTGAAGGCCATTAATCCTTGCCATGATGCCTCTTGTGCTTCTTGGCCCAACATAGCACTTACTTTCACCTTATCGAAAGACTTGTTATAAGTCAAGAAATTGGTCAATACCCAGAATTTATTTTGATCAACTTGTCTTCTACTTTTGTTGACGTTATTGACTACAGCCCCAATTTCATAAGTAGGATCAAAACCATAGTTGTTGGTAATGCCAAAGTCATAACCTAATTTTGTTGTAAACTTAAGATTCTTATGCAGGTCAATTTCAGCGTTGAGGTTACCAAAGAACTTCATTCTTTCTAAACTCATATCTCTTAGTTCTGCTTGAGCTACAGGATTAAGAAAGTTAATGCCGTCTTCTGGTCTTGGTCCTCCCCATGTGCCATCCATATTTTTCACTGGAATATCAGGACGTTGTCTTAACGATAAAGAGATTACACCGTCAATATCATCATTTAATGTAATATTTTCAGTGGTATTACCAAAGTTGACAGAAGCTCCTATCTTAAACCAATTCGTTGCCTTATGGTTTACGTTCAATCTACCTGTTAACTTATTGAAACCTGACCCTACCATAATACCTTCTTGGTCCATATAACCTAATGAAGTTGCAAAGTTCGTCTTGTCATTACCTCCTGTTAGACTTAGGTTGTGGCTTTGCATTGGGGCAACTCTAAAAATTTCATTTTGCCAGTTTGTACCTTCTCCTAATAAAGAAATATCTGATAAATAAGGATCACTGCTTCTGTTGTAATCTCTATCGATTTCCTGCATATAAGTTGCAAACTCTCTCAAGTTCAAAACATCCAATTTCTTCGGAACTTCCTGAAGTGCATAGAAAGTATCATAAGCAATATTCGTTTTACCTGATTTCCCAGATTTTGTCGTAACGAGTATTACACCATTAGCTGCTCTCGAACCATAAATTGCCGTTGCTGAAGCATCTTTTAATACTTCAATTGACTCAATATCATTATTATTGATTGTTGATAATGGACTCACTGCTGTTTGTCCATCACCTCCACCTGCCCAGCCAAATCCTGAACTTGTGCCTTGTGCGTTACCTGAAAAAGGAACACCATCAATCACATAAAGAGGTTCTGAAGAGCCAAATGAACTTGCTCCACGAATGTTCACTGATACTCCACCACCTGGCTGTCCAGAGTTTTGAGTAACAACTACACCAGCAGCTCTACCGATCAACGCTTGGTCCATTGACGTGGAAACTGTATTCTGAAGTGCTTCACCTTTTACAGAAACTAGAGAGCCTGTTAAGTCAGACTTTTTCATTTGGCCATAACCAACCACCACTACTTCTTCTAATTGTTCTAAATCTGCCTCAAGGCTTACGTTAATTACATCAGCGCTTCCTACAACTTTTACCAGGTCTTTATAACCTACATAGGTAAACACTATTTCTGTAATTGGTGTACTTGATGCCAACTTATAATTTCCATCAAAATCTGTAACGGTACCGATTGAAGTACCTTTGACTACTACGTTTACACCCGGAATCGGCGATTGATCATCAGCATCAAGGACTTGTCCTGTGATCACCCTTTCTTGTGCGTATAATTGAAGAGAACACAACAAGGATATAAGAAACATCAAAACTTTTATGTTTCTTTTTGAGTTGTAATACTGCATGTTTGTTTTTTTGATAAGCGATAGTATTTCATTTCAAAGGACATTGAATAAATAGAAGAGAGTGCTAATCTCTATTTATATTAACTGTCCTACCTTTCGTATAGAAACTAAGAAAGGATTTAAGCTCAATTGTCGTCTTATAGTATTACTATACTAATATAATCTTATTCCTCATTTTCATATTTGTAATAATTAAAAAAGAAAGTGTTGTAGTTATAAAAATGACAGATTATATAGTTGTTATTACTATTTCTTTTATTACTTAATGTAAAAGAGTAAGGTCTTGCTATTTCATACTTCTAAATTTTAATGTGTAAGAGATAAATAGAACAGCTGTTAAAATTTCATATAGCAATGTTAAGGAATACTACCCCTCTACCTCAAATAAAATCAAATTCAATTTTACGATATTTATACTACATTATTACTACTAAAACACCTTAAAAAACTAACAATCAATTACTTAAACCTCTCAAAACAAATACTACATTTAATAAAAAAACAAACTTAAAAATACGTTAATTTTCAAAATAGATGTATTTACAACACTTATGTAAAGAATCATTATTTAGAACCTAAAAGATAAAAAAAGAAGAATATCACTTAAATAAATTTCTCATCACATAAAAAAAGGTAGTAATATATAAGTTATATCACTACCCTCTCTTATGTTTTATAATAATTAAAGTTCTTATTTACCCCAACCGAAGAAACAATGACCATCTTTATTATATCTCTCACTGAAAGAGAAGAAGAATGATGCTTCCTCAGCGGCATTATCATCTGAATCAGATCCATGTACAACATTTCTGTCTGTAGATTTTGCAAATCTTTTACGAATTGTACCTTCTTCCGCTTTTGATGGGTCAGTCGCACCGATTAGTTTACGGTAATCTGCTACTGCATTCTCTTTTTCAAGCACTGCTGCAATCACTGGCCCTGATGTCATGTATTTTACTACATCTGGGTAAAAAGGTTGATCGGATAAATGACGGTAAAACATTTCTGCTTGTTTTGTTCTTAGCCTTACCATTTTCATAGCTTGAATTCTGAAGCCTGCCTCATGGATCATTGTAAGGATTTCTCCAATGTAGTCTTGGTTTTCTTCACCGGGTTTGATCATAGTAAATGTGAAGGTACCTTTTTGTGGAGCATAGTTGTCTTGAAACATATGTTTTTCGTTTAGTGTATTATTATTTTGGCCTACAATTAAATGTTCTTCTATTGATAGATAGTCTCTCATTCAATTACTCTAAACAAACTTATATTAAAGTTCCTTTCTACACAAGAAAAAAAAGCTAGAAACAAGGGCTTATCCTTATTTCTAGCTTCCTATATTTTGATTTATACAACCTCCTAAGAGAATTTTAGTAGTCTTGCATCTGAATTAACTTGGCATATGCTCCTTCAGATTCACTAATTAAATCATTATGGTTACCAATTTCTGCAATCTGCCCTTCTTCCAACACTGCGATCTTATGAGCATTACGAATTGTGGATAGTCTGTGAGCAATAATCAAACTTGTTCTTCCTTCCATCAATGTTTCTAACGCCTCTTGCACCAACTTCTCAGATTCGATATCCAAAGCTGAAGTTGCTTCGTCCAAAATTAAAATTGCAGGATCCTTTAAAATAGCTCTTGCAATGGCAATTCTTTGACGTTGCCCACCAGAAAGCTTTACACCTCTTTCTCCTACCAAAGTTTCCATTCCCTCTGGGAAAGATTGAATAAATTCAAGGGCATTGGCTTTGCGAGCGGCATCGATAATTTCAGCTTCAGTAGCTTCAGGATTACCGTAAGCAATATTTTCAGCAATAGAACCTCCAAATAATAACACCTCCTGAGGAACAACACCTACATGCTGTCTAAACCCAATCAAATTATAATCCTTTGAAGATACACCATCAATCAACAAATCTCCACTATCAATTTCATAGAAACGTTGTAATAAATGTGCGATAGTTGATTTTCCACCACCTGATTTACCTACTAGTGCTACTTTCTCTCCTTTCTCAATCTCAAGGTTAACCCCTTTTAGAACTTCAATTTCTTTACGAGTTGGATAAGAGAACTTAACATTTTTGAAACTGATTTTCCCTTTTAATTTTGGAATGGTTTCTTTATCAATTTCATGCTCTGAATTTGCTGCTAAAATTTCCTCCACACGGTCAGTAGCACCTACAGCTTTTTGAAGAGTGCCATAAATATCTCCAAGCCCTGCCAATGAACCTCCAATGAACATTGTATAAAGTACAAATGTAGTAAGGCTACCAATTGAAATTTCACCTACAGAAACCATATAAGTTCCATACCAAAGTACGCCTAAAATACCACCCATCAATACAAAAATGATGAATGAAATAAATGTACCTTTATAAGTGGCTGACTTCAACGCAATATCTACTACTTTAGATAAATTGTTTCCATACCTTTTAATTTCAAATTCCTCGTTAGCAAATGTCTTAACAGTCCCTATTGATTGGATCGTTTCTTCTACAACAATATTTGCTTTTGCCAATTCATCTTGAGTGCTTTTAGAAAGCTTTCGAATGAATTTACCAAAAATGATTGCGAAAACAATTAAAATTGGAAAGCTCAAAATCATGATTGAAGATAACTTTGGGTTTTCATAAAATAAGATGGAAACACCAAAAACCAATGTAGCAATTTGTCTAAATAGCTCTGCTAATGTAGTTGAAAACGTGTCTTGTAATACCGATACGTCGGAAGTAATTCTACTGAACAACTCTCCAGAACGGTTTTTATCATAAAATGACATTGGAAGTGACATAAACTTCTGATAAAGTGTACGTCTAATATCAGCAATGGCATTTTCATTTACTTTTGCAAAAAAGTATACTCTTAAAAATGAAAATATACTTTGAAACAATAGAACCCCCATTAGAGCTAAACCTACAGATTTTAAATCTGGTAGCCATGAAACAGTCACTTTTCCTTGTGCTGTATCCATCAATACTCCAATCAATTTGGGCAATGCCAATAAAATAGTGCTAGAAAAGAAAAGGCTAATTAAACCTAATGTAAAAACACCTTTATAAGGCATCATAAACCGAAATATACCTCTCAGTTTTTTTATACTTCCCTTGTCTAAACGCTGTTTTTTCTTCTCTCCAGAATCTTTACGCGCCATGTTTCTAAATATTCCCAAAACAATCTTTACTTAATACCGTCTGCAAAAGTAATTTAAATCACCAATAAAATACAAAGCAAGCACTTATTAATGCTAAAAAAGCTTCATTTTTTAACGATGAAGCTTTTTTTAGAAATATTAATCATTGTTTTATCAATGAAGTTTGAGTAATTCTTTTGAAAATTAATATTCAGAATCGGTCTCTACGGTAAATTCTCCTTTCTGATAACAGCAAACTACTTTATTTCCTTCAATATTAGTTTCTAACTTCACCGGGAAATCAGACCAAAGCGTACCAATATGCTGCATTGTTTTGTGAACGTAACTTAGTTCTAATTCTCTTCCATCAAATTCATGCACCAATTGCAAAGTGTTATTTATAGGTGCAATGCCTTTTACTTTGATGATCGGAATACTTCCCGTACCGGTTTGAGCAATCAAAGTATCACGTACCTCTTTCCAGCCTTTCATATCGTCTGAAATATTACTTACTGAAATCTTACCATGATTTCTTTGGTATTCAAAAAGCCCCAGTTCTTCCATCAACTCTCTTGTTAAGAAACGTCTTAAAAATGAGACATCTCTATCCACTGCTCTAACTTCAAATATTTGAGGATTGATTTCATACTCAAACATGTCTTTTTTCCCTGCCAAATGGGCCATAATATTAAAACCGATATGATAGGGATTTAAACCTCCTACGTGCGGACGAATCACCTGATTGTGAGAACGGATGAAATCTACATGCATAGACGGCGGTAACTTTAGTTTATGCAAAATGGTATAATGCCAAAAACTTGCCCACCCTTCATTCATAATTTTGGTTTCCATTTGTGGAAGAAAATAGAGCGTTTCTTCTCTAACAATATTAAGAATATCTTTTTCCCAATCTTCAAGAAAGCGACTATTCTCAATCAAGAATAAAATCAGATCTTCTGATAAAGAGGGAATAAACTCTTCTTCTGTTTCTTCCTTTTTTAACTCATCCCAATACGACCGATCTTTGTTTAATGCTCCATAATAATGGCTTTTTTGTTCTTCTTCAGATAATCGAATAATTCTTTGATTTCTATCCACATGAAAGCTAATAGCATGTGCAGCATCCAAAATTCTTTCCACACCTTTATAACCTATACTTGGTGTTTCTATGTAAGAGCGAATTCGATCGGCATGTAGTTTAAAGTTTTCTAATACGAACTCTGGCTTCGTATGAGAAAAATTAATATTGTTTTTAAAAAAGTCATTATGGCCATAAACATGTGCCATCACTAAAATTTGCATCGACAAAGGATTGTCAATCATCAAATAGGCCAAACAAGGGTCTGAGTTAATCACCATTTCATAGGCCAACCCTTGAGCTCCCATTTTATAAAGTGTATTTTGTTTTTCGAATGATTTTCCAAAACTCCAATGAGGATATCTTGACGGCATACCAACATAAGATTGATAGCCAATCATATCGTGGTAATCACACACCTCAAATTCCTGAGGATAATAATCTAATCCACATTCCTGTGCTATTTCCTCAATTTTATCATTCCAACGGGCTAAATCATCTAAGGACCAATCCATATTTTGTTATATTTTAAAGAATTAATGATTGATCATCGGTCTGCTCATTAATCCATCATTGTATTACTTCTGTCTTTGTTTAAGAATTTCTTAAGTGCTGGCCAAACAGATTCTTTTGACCTCATTCTTAAGGAAACAAAGTTTTCTTCTTGTATTTTTTTGAACTCATCCAACATCGTTGACCAAGAGTATCCCATGTCTGGCTTTATTTCGCCATATCCAAATAGGTTACATACTTGGGTTAGTTTTTCGGCTGCTTCAATAGCTGCTTTGTTATCGGATGCAAAATTATCTCCATCAGAGCAATGAAATGCATAGATATTCCAAAGTGCTGGATTAAAACGATCTTCTATGATATCCAATGCTTTAATATAAGCTGAGGATATTTTTGTTCCTCCAGACTCTCCTTTGTGAAAAAATTCATCTTCTGTCACTTCTTTCGCTTCTGTATGATGTGCAATAAATACAATCTCTGTATTCTCATAACGAGATTGGAGAAAAGTATACAGCATAAAATAAAAGCTTCGAGCAAGGTATTTTTTAGTCTGATCCATAGAACCGGAAGTATCCATCAAACACAATATCACAGCGTTTGAATGTTCTTCAACGTCTACTTGAAGCCTTCTATATACAAGGTCATCATTATGAAATGGAAAAGTTTCATCCGAATTTTTCAAAGCGGCACTATCCACCCCTTTTGCTTTCATTCGCTTAATACGATTCATCATCGTCTTCCGCTTCGACAAACGTGCCCTGATTCCTTTCTTTTGATAACCGACCAACTTCCGAAGCACTTCAGTTTCAGATTGGAAATACTTTTTCTGATCCATGTCTGGGAGTTCCAAGTCTTCAAACATCAATTCTACAGCTTCTTCCAAGGAAATTTCTGTTTCATAAATATCCTCACCTGCATCTTCTCCTGCCTCTCCTTTTCCCTTTCCTTTTTGTGGAGCTGATTGGTCTTGAATCACCTGACCTTTTTGTTCCTTTCCAGTCCCTTGAGCCACCCCTTTTCCTTTATTGGAACCGTATACAAATCGGTACTCTTTTAAACCTCTGATTGGAACTTTTATTTTCTTATCTTTTGATTGACCAATGATGGATTCATTGGCAATAACATCAGAGATACCTTTCTTGATTTTGTCTTTGACTAATTCTTTATGCCGCTGACGGTCTGCAACAGATCGGTCTCTCTTCTGCTTACTAAATTCTTTAAAAATAGCCATACTTCACTAAGTTTAATCCTAAATTTCAAAAAATGGGAAGAGCATGTTTTCTAACATGCTCTTTAATTAGAATACTTAGTCTTTCCAAAGATTATTGGATGCAAATGACAATACAGCTTCCACACTTTCTTCGTTGTAGCCCATAGTAATCATCTGCTCTACCATGGCATTGTATTTCTTCATCTGTCCCTCATCCCTTGTTTTAGCTTTGAGAATAATTCTTGTAATGTCTTTGACTGAAGCCATTAATTTTTTCTCAATTGCTTCCTTCAATGGCTCATAACTTGTGTAATGTAATGCCCCATTTCTTCTTAAAATATGGGTCACATAGCTCATCACATCTTGTCTAAAGCCATCTGCAGCAGTACCAGCAATACCAATTTGTTGCTCAATAGACCCTAAGAATTTTAAATCCGGTTCCATTTCATCATTGTTCTGCCCTTGTACTTTACGTTTCAATACATAAGCCTCCACATGGTCTAGATAGTTTTGGAAGAGCGATTCTGCTTGTTCGTCATAAGCATGTACGAATGCTTTTGTGATGTCGATTTCAAGCATTTTTAAGTACTCTTTATAAAGTATATCCTTCAGGATATCCATATAATGACTCTTCACATCTCCGGCTAACGGCTCTTCTTTCAATTTTGTTTGCAAGGCATCCAAAACAGCAATGGGGTGAATCGTATTTGTTTCTGTATCAGAAAGGGCATTATCCAATGCTTTCATGATAAAACGAGTCGAAATACCACTCATACCTTCATCTTCATGCTCCTCTTTTAACTCTAAGACATTAATTCTTTTTGATTGTCCATTTTCAGTCACCTCATCACCATTGTATAATTTCAATTTGGTGAGGAGATCACATTTATTGGTAGGTTTCAATCTGGTCAGAATGGCAAACATTGATGCGATTTCCAATGAGTGCGGAGCGATATGAGCATTGAAATCTGATTTATTGATAATCTTCTGGTAGATTTTTATCTCTTCTGAAATCTCTAATACATACGGTACTTCAATCTTTACAATTCTATCCAAGATTGCTTCATTCGTATGATCTGCTTTGAATCGATTCCATTCCGCTTCATTGGAGTGGGCTAGAATAACACCATCAAAATAAATCATTCCATGTTTACCAGGAGCAGGAATTCTTTTTTCTTGAGTGGCTGTTAACATTACGTGTAGGTATTCAATTTCATTCTTAAATACCTCAATAAATTCCACTAAACCTCTGTTACCCACATTAAAAGCACCATTTAATGTAAGGACTCTTGGATCATCCTCACTGTAACGGTCTAGTTTTGAAATATCCTCAGAACCAATAAGTACGGAAGTATCTTGATTGTTAGGATCAACAGGCGGTACCATACCCACGCCGTGTCTTTTACGAATACTAAAATCCCTTTTAATGACATTGAACTTCGTAAAATCACCTTTTAACTCATTGTCAAGTTTAAACTGAGTTACAGGGTCCAATTCACCTTCAATTTCAACACCCAAGCGGCTTTCCATCTCTGGACGAAGTTCTGGAGGAATAGCACATAGTGGATTGGTATTCATGGGTGAACCTTCTAAGAAATAAAAAGGACTCAATTTTTCTAGTCCTGATTTTAATTTTTCTATTAATGAAGATTTTCCTGCACCTACAGGCCCTACTAAAAATAAGACTTGTCGGCTTTCTTCTCCTTTCAGTGAAGCAGAATGAAAATACCTAACTATTTTTTGTAATACTTTTTCAATTCCAAAAAATTCATCTTCAAAGAACTTATAACTTTTCAATTTGGTATGTGCTCCAAATATTCTTCTAAGCCTTACATCTTTATCGGTGTCTAGGTGTGAAACGCCATCTTTGGTAATGGCTTTATACATTCTTTTGTGAGCGAGATCACCCAAATCATTATTGTTTTGTACAATCTCTAGATAATCCAAAAACGACATTTTCTCTTCCGCTTTATTCTTTTCTTTACGGAATGAGTCAAAAAGCTTTTTGAATTCATTTTGATCATTTGCGGCATTCATAGTTATTTTTTTTGGTTTCATTATGTAACAACGTTTCTAATTTTTGTGCAATTGAGAAACATTACAGTCTAAATGGTATATGGGTTAAAATAAAGTATCGTTATTTCTGTTTTTAATTGGATACAATGAAAGTAAATGAGTACTTATATTCATAATATACGAAGTAAGTAACGCATTAACAACTAATAATATGTTAAATATCAAGGATTTACGATGTACTTTTCATCCTTATTATTGACAAAAAATTTATTTCCGTCTAAATCTTCAACGGGTGCAATTCCATCTTGCATCGCTCCTACCGTTAAATATTTGCCTAGAGGAATTATTATTTTGCCATTAACGTCAATGATTCCCTCATTAAACTCAAAGTCTGTTACCTGAAGATATGGGTTATTCAAACTACTAAATTCAACAGTTGCATATTTTGGAGGAATAATAATATTAAAATCCCGGTCCAAAAAGCCAATTGTAATTTGACCATCACCTTGATCTTGAAGATAATAATAAGCAAAATTCTCAGGAGCAAATTCACTTAATTCATAATCAATATTCGTTTCCCATCCGCTATTATTGTTACTGTAGTGAACGGTTCCTTTCTCTTTTCGCTTAATTATATTGTATCCGTCTATCTTTTTCCCTGACAGTTTCTTTTCATTTAAATCGTAAATATCCATTACTCTTTTGGATTCTACCCCTTCTCCTATTCTTTCTAAAAACAAATAACCTTCCTCTATACACTCTTGTGAGATGTTAGCATCATATTTCATATCCGTAACTTGCTTTTGAAGGGATATATCATAAAAAGCAAACTTATCATTTGTGTGTCCCACCAATGCTAGCCCATAACTTTCTACAAAAGGAATGTACAACTGTTCATATTTCAATGGCACTACAAATTTTTGAGTATTCAAATCGAAGATGCCTTGTTGCTTTTTTTCATTCATCAAAATAACCCATTCTCGTGCAGGATCATTACTGCTGGATATGTAATTAATAACGGAATGAAAATGATCTACAACTGGAAGAATTTTAAGTTTATTTTTCGCTGAAAGCGGCAATAATGAAACATTTCTTTGAGCATCCTTATAGGTTATTCCTTGTAAAAAATCGTTGCTAAAAGATTTGATGGAATCATATTCATAGGAGACTTTTTTCCCCTCTTTATATAAAGCGTATTTCTTCGAATTAGGTACATTTTTAATTTTGATTTCATCATCCATGGTAGAGCCCACCAAATACTCATCTAATCGATGTTCTTCTATCTGTTGACTTGATGTTTCAAGATATACCTTATCTCCGGAAATATATTTTGCATTATGGGGAAGCTTAAAACCGTTTGAGTTATAATATTCGCTGTCAATCTTTTTGATTATTTTGTCTGTATGCTCTGCTAATTGTACTTTCCCCTCTTTGTTCATAATGTTGTATCCATTATTTGTGATTATAACAGTTAAGTCCTCCCATTGTTCAAAATTTATTGATTTAAATCCCTTACTTCCCCTTGTTTTATTGACCACTATTCCTCTAGAAGTCAATGAGTAATCCTCATCATTGATAAGACCTAATGAACTTTCACCCATTGCTTCCAGCAAACCATATTCATTAAATGTAATAGCAGTATATTCTAACGGAAGATTCCATTTTTTGAATTTAGTATTATAAAGACCACAAAGGTTATTTTTGTAGGCGAGGTAAGTATGATTATGATCAAACGGTTTAATACTATCATATTCTAAGTTCAATATCTTGTCCCCTTTATAATCAATAATACCATGTTTTCCTTTAGTGTTTCTTACTATCATTTCATCCTCCTCCAAAGTAAACCTAATATTTGCATACTTTGCTTTTGCCTTCCACTCATTATCTTTTCCAATTATTCCATACTTACCGCCTTTGGAAACAATGGCAACTCCTCTTGAATTAAATGGCGTAACTGTCTCATATAGGTAATTGATCACCAATTGCTTATTCTGATCACAATATCCCCATTTGCCATTTTTCTCTACTGGAATAAGCTGCTTTGGTGTAAGCATTGAGATCAAAAAACTAAGAATAAGAAGTAGTGATAATTTCATAGGTTGTTTTTTGTAAAATAATTAATTGGGTTACTTAAGATAAATCTTATCAAACACTATCTGTAAAAATGAACTTTAAAATAGTCATCAATCCTACATCAATTCTATAGAACGCATAAATATTACTAACATTTCCATTTTCGTTTATATTTATTATTTAAATTTTTTATTCAATTCTTAACGAAATTAATAATATTGCACACGGTGTTATTATTAGTGTGATTTGGAAAAAATAAAAAACAAAATGAGTTTTATAGGCAATTTAATGTCCTATTCAATCTTGTTAAAAAAAGAGACTTACAATGCTTTTTTTGCAAATAGCATTTTACACTCTCAATTCTTTATCCCTCAAAACCCTACCTTTCTAATCAAATTACCTATTAAAAATGTAAACAGAATAGCATTAATGTTTGCAAGCTTTTTAGGTCGAATTATTGACGCTTCACGAAATAAAGGAGAAAGTGATCGGTCTTGCTTATTAGTAAGATCGTATCACAATTCTCGTCCTCTTTATATAAAAAGGATAATCTAACCCTACAGCACTGTTTGGTAAGATTATCCTTTTTTTGATCTTTTCATTATTTAAAACTACATATGAAACATTTATTATCTTTCGTATTCTTCGCACTTACTTTACTTACTTTTAATGTTACAAAGGCTCAGAATTTCAATTCTACATTTGCGCAAGTTGCTTATGGTTCTGGTAACGAAGACTTCCAATTCGGTAACAATACTGAAAACGGAAACATGTGGCTGATCACATTAGATCACGTATCTGAATGGAGCTATGGTGGTAACTATGCATTTATCAACTTCATGGCAGCAGACAACATGATTCCTGATACAGACTTTGACGGTAATGTTACTCACAACGGACCTATCAGATTATACACGGAGTGGTCTCCTTGGTTATCATTAAACAAAATTACGGGTAAAGACCTTGGGTTTTGGATTTTCAAAGACTTCTCTGTTGAAGGTCAATTAAACGTTTCTTACTCTAGTTTTTATGCTTTATTAGGTGGTGTAGGCATGACTTTCAAAACAGCTAACTACGATACATTCCTAAAATTGATGGTGTATTACAAAGCCTCTACTTTTGCTGAAAATACGGATCATTTGGCACAAATCACGGGTGTTTATGATCTTCCATTATCAAGAAAAATTGGACTTCGTTTACAAGGTTTCTTTGATTTTATTCCAAATGGGAAAGACCACTACTACTGGGGAACTGACTTCCTTGCTCAACCTAGAGTGCTATACAACTTAGGCCAACATTTTATGCCTGATAAATTCACAAAATTAGAAGTGGGTGTAGATGTATACATGCATTACAATGAATTTGTATCAGTGACTGCTCCTCAAGCTGCTGTACGTCTAACTTGGTAATTTATTCAACATTAAATCACAACTCCAACAATGGAAGCTAGTCATAATAAAGGAGGTTTTATTGAAAACTTCTTCAACTTAAAAAAACATAATACAACGGTCCGTGCGGAAGCTATTGGTGGTATCACTACCTTCCTCACAATGGCCTATATCTTATTTGTCAATCCAAGTATTTTGGGTGATGCTGGTATGGACAAAGGTGCTTTATTTACTGTTACTTGTGTCGCTGCTCTTATTGGTACATTGCTAGCTGCATTTTGGGCTAGAGTTCCCTTTGCAATGGCTCCAGGGATGGGGTTAAATGCCTTTTTCACTTATGCACTTGTTATCGGTAGAGGTTTACCATGGGAAACTGCACTCGGTATTGTTTTCGTTTCTGGTGTCACGTTCATCATTTTAACAGTGCTTGGTGTAAGAGAGAAAATCGTAAATGCTATTCCACTTTCGTTGAGATTGGCAACTTCGGCTGGTATTGGACTTTTCATTACATTTATTGGGTTTAAAGGTATGGGATTGGTTGTGTCTAATCCGGCTACGCTTGTGTCTTTAGGTCACTTAAGTACACCTACTATCATTGCTTTATTAGGGCTTGTATTTATTGTTGTATTAGAGACAATGAAAGTAAGAGGTGGTATTTTAATTGGTATCATTGTCATGACGGTAGTAGGAATGATAGCAGGTGAAGTAGCTTTACCCGAATCAATCATTTCAGTTCCTCCTTCTATTGCTCCAATTGCCTTTAAATTAGATATCATGAGTGCATTGGATCTAGCATTTATTGCTCCTATTTTCTCCTTTATGTTTGTCGATTTATTTGATTCAGTAGGAACTATTGTGGCCTGTTCCTACGAAGCCAAAATGGTAGATAAAAAAGGAAACATTCCTAAGATTGGTAAAATCCTTGAAGCTGACTCCGTAGCTACAGTAATTGGCTCTTTATTAGGTACATCAACTACAACTACATATATAGAATCAGCCTCAGGTATTTCACAAGGTGCTAGAACAGGTTTAGCTTCAGTATTTACCGCAGCGTTATTTGCCATCGCATTATTGTTCTCACCAATTGTAACTATCGTTCCAGCATTTGCTACAGCTCCTGCTTTAGTGATGGTCGGAATTTATATGTTCAAAAATATCAAAGAGATTAAGTTTGATGACTTGGTAGAGGGTGCTCCAGCATTTTTAACCATTATCTTAATGCCTTTGACATACAGTATCAGTAATGGTTTAACTTTTGGTTTTCTTTCTTATTTGATTATTGCAATTTGCAGTGGACAAGTAAATAGAATTTCAAAGGTAATGTGGGTAATTGGTCTTTTATCGGCTATAAATCTTTACATTTCGGCTATCTCGTAACACTGACAAAAATCACACAGAAAGCCAATGATATTATTTTAAGATATTATTGGCTTTTTTTGGTATAATTGAAGTATAATCATTATTATTACGCTTTACCTTGGTTAGTGATTACCACATCTTTATACTATAATTCGTTAGGGAAGCTCCCAATACTATTAACATGCCTGTAGATTTTGATACTATTTTAGAAGATCATAAACGATTTCTAAGTATTGGCAACAATACTTTTCATTATATCTATGATTGCACTAAACTAAGATTTGAACACCTTTCTCCTTCATTTACAGAAGAGACTGGATATGCTATTCATGAAGCATTATTCAATTCTGATTTTTCTTTAACCCCTCCAAAAGATTACGCTCCTATTTTAAAAACGTTAGGTGAATTACTTACTTTTTTTGTGCATCATTTTTATGAAAATCTTGAGCATTATACCATCTTTTACTATTACCCATTATTACATAAAGATGGCAACGTATACCCCTGTTTGGTACAAGTTAGAGTCTTAGAACTTGATGATAATAATAACTTGAAATATGTTTTAGCCTATAATCAAATTATCAAAAAAGATTATGACAATACGAAAGCATTTAATCTGAGTTTTATAGCTCATGATCAAAAGCTTCCTTCTTATTATCATGTGGATACTATTGAAAATTTTGAACAGGTTATCAATATCCGTAAACTGACAAAAAGAGAAATTGAAATCCTAAAACTTGTGTCAGAAGGACATTCAAACAATGCGATTTCAACTATTTTAAATATTAGCACCCACACTATCTCAACTCACAAAAAAAATATTATATCGAAAACAAACACCCCTAATATTATGGTGGCTATTCAGAAGGCTATACTTCAAAAAATCTTTTAACTCAAAACAAAAGATAAATGTTAGTCAATTTTATTGAACAAATTCAAAATACCTACATAGAAAATAGTGATTACTTTATTACAACTTTACAACATAAGGACTTTATTAATAACTCGTTTGAGAGGGAAAAGGAATATATTCTTCCTGGAAAGTCTTTGCATTTCTTAATTGACATTGAGAATTTTAGTTTTACTTTGCTTCAAAATTCGGGCGTAAAGTATGAAGGTCCTACTTCAACTACTTCACTAGATTATTTATTTCATGATCTTGACCGTTTTTTAGTCGAAGAAGACAAAGTAATTTACAGAAATGCGATAAATTTTGTGTTTAAAAAACATTTGGCTCTATTCGATGAAAAAGACCCTTTTTTGTTTCGGTCAAGTTTTGTGTTCAGAATAAAAAGGGAAAACGAAAGGATCACCTCTTTTCTTCAACATGATATTCCTATTAAAATTAAGAATGGAAAGATTAAGCAGTTTTTCTCTGTAGTAACTGATATTTCCCATTCTTTAATCGAACAAGATAATAGTATCTCTTTTTATAACATGAAAAGTAAGGAAGAACATCATTTTGACCTTTCAGAGCATCATACCAAAGTAACGCTACCCTCTCTGATTTTATCCAGAAGAGAACTTGAAATATTACAGCATGTCATCAAGGGATTGAATACAAAAGAAATGGCCGAAACATTAAATATCTCTGTTGAAACTGTAAACCGCCATCGGAAAAACATGATTAAGAAGAATAAGAAGAAAAATATCATTCACCTCGCTACAGAGGCCTTTAAACAAAATTTGCTGTAGATATTTCGTTGAAAAAAATTGCTTCAATATCCCCTTGTCTTTGTGATCAATGTGACCATTTTAACTTTATATCACAATTGAAAATTTATGCATCTTTGAATTCTCTGTTATCTTTGTGACAAACAAGACTTCAAATAGACTTAATATCTAACAAGATGTATAAATTATTATTTAGTTTATTAATTACCTTATCTCTTTTTGGCACCGTTTCAGGACAAAACAAAGAAGCAAAGAAGAAGAAAAAAAGCAAAAAAACACTTTCAGCGGATCCTGATGCAAAACTTCAATCTCCACACGATATTGCTTTCGATGAAAAATCTGGTTTATTCTTTATTAGTTCCTCAGGAAATCATGGAATTATCAAAAGGGGCCGTAGAGGAGGAGCTGTTTTTGTGACAAAAGATTTGGTACACCCTAGAGGAGTGACCATTCTAAATAGTATATTATATGTTGCAGACTCTAACCGAGTGAAAGGTTTTAATATTAAAGACAATGAAGAGGTTTTTAACGTTGAAGTAGCAGGGGCTCAAGCTTTACATGCGATTACTTGTAATGGCAATATTCTATACATTTCAGACAAAGAAGCATCAAAAGTATTTAGTGTTAACGTTAGATCAGAAGAAGTAGAAGTGATCACTACAGATGTTCCTTCACCAACTGGCGTTTATTATGATAAAAAGTCAAAAGATATTCTAATCCTAAGTTCCCTTGAATCCGCAGGTGGTGTTTATGCTTACTCTCCAAAGGATAAAGCGGTTGAATTAAAGTTACAGGTCATGGACTTCCCTTACTTGGAAGACATTACTTTCAATGGTTCTATGAGCTATTATTTGACAGCTTGGGGTGCTGATCATAAGGAAAATGTGATTATAAAAATCAACAGTTCCCTTTCAAGAGAACCTCGTATTATCCAATCTTCTAGTGATGGACCAAGCGGGATGATTTATATTAAAAGAACCAACGAGTTAGCCATTGCCAGTGAATACGCTAACAATCTAAACATCATAAAACTAGGTTATTAAGAAACACAATACTTTCTTATCAAGACTTAATCAAAAGAGTAACCACTAATAAAAGGTTACTCTTTTTTTGTTATATTATTCAAAATTCAAAAGTTATTCTTCGTTTTTTCATATATTATGGAAACATGTAAAAGTCACTCAGAATATCTTGTATTGCCTTAATGAGAAACGTATTTATTTTATCTGCTATTCTACTGATATTTTCAGGGTGCAATAGCTCAGAAGAGATTAACACTACACTAAGCTACGATGCAACCAAAGGAGTCCATGAAGTGGAAATGATTGGAGACAACGAACGAAAAGTAATCGTCTTTAATGAAATTTCAGAAATTGGAAAAGGTACTATTACCTTACCCGAGGGCAACGTATGGCCGAAATCAATTACAGTGAAGCTTCCTTTCCCCCGTTTAGAAGGATTCAAAGCCTACACTAATCTTGACAAAGAACACCTTTTCGAGCATTTTCATGCTGCCGGTGTTGGTAATCACCAATACATCGCTACCTACAAAGGAGCTGAAAAGAAAAGGATTGTAAAAGATGAACCTTTTGTTGAAATAGAGTTACCTCAAGAGATGTGGGAAGATAACCCCAAAATCATCTACATCGAATGGGTAAATCTCTATAGAATTTAAACTCAACTTGACTTTTACATTATCATTGTCCCCTTGTTATTAACCGATCAAAATAATTCACATTAGTTTGTAACCTTGGTAACAGTAAGCACTAAGCCAAAAATAGATCATAGTTAATTCTATTTGATTTTTTGTCTTAGTACTTATATTCTTTAAGAAGAAAAGCTTTCCCCCTTTTCTTCTTAAAGAATGTATATATCCTCCCAATTACTAATAGAATCCCAATTATTCAGATTACCTTTGCACTCGAAATCATTAAAAACAAGCATAATGACATTCAAGGAATTAGGAATCTCAAGTGCAATTATCAAAGCACTTAAAGAAAATGGAATTGAAGAACCGACGTCTATTCAGGAAAAATCAATCCCATTTTTATTAAATCAGGGCACGGATTTTATTGGACAGGCACAAACAGGAACAGGCAAAACAGCCGCTTTTGGATTGCCTCTACTTCAATTAGTCAATCCTAAAAGCCCTCAACCCCAAGCATTGATTTTATCTCCTACAAGAGAGTTAGGACAACAGATACAGAAACAACTTTTTCGTTTTACAAAATACTACCATAAGATATTTTGTGAAGCCGTATATGGTGGAGCCTCATTGGATCAACAAATCAACAACCTAAAGCGTCCTACACAAATTGTTGTCGCAACACCGGGCCGTTTGTTGGACTTAGTAGATAGAAACGCTATTGACCTTTCGTATGTGAAAACAGTAGTGATGGATGAAGCAGACGAAATGTTGAGCATGGGCTTCAAAGAAGATCTTTCTAAGATCTTGCGTTTGACAACTCACAAGAAAGCAACTTGGTTATTCTCTGCTACATTCCCAGCAGGCATCAATGACATCATCAAAAAATACATGGCAAAAGATGCTCACCGTATTGAGGTGAACCAATTCAATGTCATCAATAAGAAAATCAAGTTCGAGTACATTTTAGCAGAGCAAAAGCAAAAAATGGAAACACTCAACTGGTTTATTCGTCAGCAAGGTGATGCTAGGGGTGTTATTTTCACTAAGACAAAAGCGGAAGCACAACAAGTAGCAAAACAACTTCATGGTAAGCAATTCAAAGCAGAGTCTATTCACGGAGATCTTAATCAAAAGGAAAGAGACAAAGTAATGCGTGCTTTCAAAGGTAATAAATTGCAGATTTTGGTGGCTACCGACTTAGCAGCAAGAGGCATTGACATCGCAGATTTAGCGTATGTGGTACATTATCAACTTCCGGACAAGACTGAATACTTTACGCATAGAAGTGGTCGTACAGCAAGAGCTGGCAAGTCTGGCGTGTCTTTATGTATTGTAAGCAAGAGAGAGTTAAGCAAGTTGGATGAGAT
The DNA here is from genome assembly GCF_000812565.1 of Flammeovirga sp. OC4. Lineage (GTDB taxonomy): Bacteria > Bacteroidota > Bacteroidia > Cytophagales > Flammeovirgaceae > Flammeovirga. Next base: position 95,905 of record NZ_JTAM01000027.1, read on the forward strand.
TGAAGACGAGTTTGGTATTACTATGGAACAAATTTTCGATTAAGCATAGCTTCTTCAGAATACAAAAAAGGCTAGGTTGAATTCATGATCAACCTAGCCTTTTCTTTTGATATTGAAACAAGTATTACCTTGTCAGCAGTATACCAAATTATTTTACTTTTTGAATTACAATTTCAGTAATATCATCAGCACCATCATTGTATAACAACATTTCGATTGGCAATACATATTGGTACCCTTGTGCCTTTGCTACATCAGCTAAAGCTGCTTCTGCTTTTTGACGTAAAGGAGTGATTGCTTCATTTTGACGCTTTGCAAAGTTTTGCTGAGCAGTTTGTTGGAACTCTTGTAAGTTTCTTTGTAACAACTCTAACTCTTGTGCTTTTTGCTGAATGATTTCTGGTAACCAGTTTGCTTGGTTTTGTTGGAAATCAGCATACTTCGACTGGAACTCTTGCTCTTGTTGTTGCATAGAAGTATACAATTGGTTTTGATAGCTTTCCAACTCCTTCATTTTAGTTTCAAATTCAGGGATTGATCTTACTACACTATCAAGGTTTGCGTAAGCAAAGATTTTAGTTTGAGCTGCACTTTCATTTGAGAAGCTCATAAGCATCACTGCAAATAAAGATGCGAATATAACTTTTAATTTCATTGTTCTTCGTTTGTAAGTTCTAAAAACTAATTTGACTATTGACCGTTCATTTTGGCAATTACTTTACCAGTAATGTCCTCACCGTTGGCGTCAATTAAGAAAGCTCCAATTCTTGCCATAACACCTTTGGCTATAACAACTGAATATCCACCTTCTTTGGCCACTGCCTCTACTTCCAACTCTAATTTTTTCATTAGAGGTTCCATCGCTTCAGCTTGTTTTTTATTAATACCTTGTGAAGCTCTTTGTTGTAATTCCTGAACTTCTTGTTGTAGAGCTTGTAACTCTTTTTCTTTTTCTTGAATCTCAGCAGGAGCCATTGATTGTTGACCTTGCATTAACTGTTGGTATTTCTCTTGCAAAGTACGTTGTTTCATTTCTATTTGAGTTTTGAACTGCTTTGCATAAGACTCAATGATCTTTTGCTGCGTTTTAAACTCTGCCATAGAAGTAATCACACTATCCTCATTGATATAGGCTACTTTTTGTTGAGCCATTGCCATTGAAGATAGCATCATCAACGACCAAAGCGCGAATAAGATTTTCTTCATTGCGTAATTAATTTCTCTGTTTATTTATAAAAACACTAACTGATTAGTACGGTTTTCCTTGCAAAAATATAAATTATCTTGGAGAATCCTCAGGATCTCCCTCCCCAAGTTCGTCTAAAACGAAATCAGTATAGTTATAACGTGGATCTGAGTAGATTAAAGTTATATCTGAAGCTTTATCAAATAAAAAATTTAACTTTTTTTGTCTCGCTACTGCCTCACAAGCCTTTGCTATTTTGTCTTGTAGCGGTTTCATAAACTCCATTCTTTTAGAATATAAAAGGCCTTCATATCCAAAATGATTGGTTTGAAAATCTCTCATATCATTTTTCAAACTAGCAATGGCTTCAAGCTTTTCAGCTTTCATTTCAGGAGTCAGCAAGATCTCTTCATGTGTGTAAGCACGCTCAAGGTCTTCCACCTCCTTTTTCATGTCATCTAGCTCTTTTAACCATTTGTCCGTTAGTTTTCTTAGTTTATCCTCAGCTTCATTGTACTCAGGTAAAGACTCTATGATTACTTGAGAATCAATGTAACCAAACCTTTGAGCAGATACCAACGGAACGTTGATCAAAAAGAACAGACTAATAAGGAGTAAGTTCTTCATAGATTTTTTAGCATAATTTCGTCAAATATGCTTATTATATTTTACTTTATCAATGTATAAATTGCTCTTATCAAATTTGTAGTCGTTTCATATTTCCGTAGAGAATGAGATGAAAAACCTGCATTAGATGAGTAATTTTCAATATCATTACTTTCAACAAGTGTTGCATCTAAGACACCCCAAGCTTCTTTAACGACAATTTTTTTATCATTTGATAACATTCCGACCTTAGAAATTGAATCATTAAATGGGCATTCGATAATCAATTTACCTCCATCTGCAAGCATATCATAAGCTTTTGTGATTACTTTTTGCTGATCATCTGGCGTTAATTCTAAGATACCAGACCACATCCACAAAATAGTATCTGCCTTTTCTCTGTGCCAATCTAAATAGCACAAATCATCTTCAATGATTGTAATGTTATCTGATGCCTTTTCTTTTAAAATTTCAGTTAATTCGTGTACTCGTTCTATTCCAACAATTTTCCCCTGGAAATTTTTCATTTTCAAAGCCTGAATCACTCTCCCATACCCAGAACCAAATTCGATTAGAAGAGCACTCTCTTTTATATCTTCATAGATCTGATCAACATCTTCACCCTCTGAGAGCCCTATTTTCTCAGCAAAACCCATGAAAATATCTAACGGCATGTTTGAATAGAATGAAGCGTTACTATCTTTCGCTAGCATAATGTAATATTAAAATGAGGACGTCATATTTAAACGTAATAAATACAGCTATCACATTATACAAAAATAATGCAAATAAACCCAAGGATACCAACACCTTACAAATTGATCATAAAAGAATCTAAAAATCAATTATATATATTTAACAGATAGAAAAATAACTTATTATATCCTTTGTGATTTATCTCCAATAATTCCAAAAAAAGTACTATTGAACACCTCCTTAATCACATTCGCTCCAAAATTCCTTCAACAAATAAAAAACCCTGCCTTTTGCAAGACAGGGTTGATCTATGTTTTGTAACACTATAACTTATACAAGTTGTGCTAAAGCATCATTTAAAGTAAAGCTTGGACGCATTGCCTTAGAAGCTTGATCAAATGAAGGATGGTAGTAACCACCAATGTTTTGAGCACTACCTTGAGCACCGATCAACTCAGCGTTGATTTTCTCCTCATTCTCAGTCAAGTCTTTCGCTAACTCTGCGAACTGTGCTTTCAACTCAGCGTCTTTGTCTTGAGCCGCTAATTCTTGTGCCCAGTATAAAGCTAAGTAGAAATGAGAACCTCTGTTGTCAATTCCACCTACTTTTCTAGCTGGCGACTTGTCATTGTCTAAGAAACGACCTGTAGCTACGTCTAATGCTTCTCCTAATACTTTCGCTTTAGGATTGTCAAACGTTTCACCTAAGTGCTCTAAAGAAACGGCTAACGCTAAGAACTCACCTAGTGAATCCCATCTTAAGTAACCTTCTTTGATGAATTGTTGAACGTGCTTAGGTGCTGATCCACCTGCACCAGTTTCGAATAATCCACCACCGTTCATTAATGGAACGATTGATAACATTTTCGCTGAAGTACCTACTTCTAAGATCGGGAACAAGTCAGTTAAGTAATCTCTTAATACGTTACCTGTTACTGAAATTGTATCTTCACCTTTTACGATACGCTCTAATGAGAATTGAGTCGCTGCTACTGGAGCTTTGATCAATAACTCTAAACCGTCAGTATCGTGATCTGCTAAGTATTTGTTTACTTTAGCGATCAATTGAGCATCATGCGCTCTATTTTCATCTAACCAGAATACTGCAGGAGTACCAGTAGCTCTAGCTCTTTTCACTGCTAATTTCACCCAATCTTGGATTGGTAAATCTTTCACCTGACACATTCTGAAGATATCACCTTCACCTACAGCTTGCTCGATCAAAACAGTACCTGCCGCGTCAACTACTTTTACAGTACCTGCTGCTGACATTTGGAATGTCTTGTCATGAGAACCGTACTCTTCTGCTTTTTGTGCCATCAAACCTACGTTTGATACAGAACCCATAGTTGTTGGGTCTAAAGCACCATTTTGCTTACAGAAGTCGATTGTAGCTTGGTAAACACCTGCATAAGAACGGTCTGGAATAACCGCTTTCGTATCTTGTTGCTTTCCTGCTTTGTTCCACATTTGACCAGAAGTACGGATCATTGCTGGCATAGAAGCATCAATAATCACATCTGAAGGAACGTGAAGGTTAGTGATTCCTTTGTCAGAATCTACCATTGCTAAATCTGGAGCTGACGTATAAACTGCTTCGATAGCTGCTTCTACTTCTGCTTGCTTTTCATGACCTGCAATTTTTGCATATACATCACCCAAACCGTTTGTAGCAGTTACGCCTAACTCAGCGAATAATTCAGCATACTTCTCAAATACATCTTTATAGAATACTTCTACCGCCGCACCAAAGATGATTGGGTCTGAAACCTTCATCATTGTTGCTTTCATGTGTAATGAGAACAATACACCTTGTGCTTTTGCATCCTCTACTTGCTCAGCGATGAATGCCTTTAAAGCTTTCATGTTCATCACTGAAGCATCTATGATTTCACCCTCTAAAAGAGCTACTTTTTCTTTCAATACAGAAGTTGAACCATCTGCACCTACAAACTGAATACTTACATCAGTTGCTTTGTCTACAGTAACAGATTTTTCACTACCATAGAAATCATTAGCAGGCATACTTGCCACGTGTGATTTAGAATCAGCCGTCCAAGCACCCATTGAGTGAGGGTGTTTCTTTGCATAATTCTTCACTGCTTTTGGAGCTCTACGGTCAGAGTTTCCTTCTCTCAATACAGGGTTTACAGCACTACCCAAAACTTTTGCATATCTGCTCTTGATTTCCTCTTCGGCAGCGTTGGCAGGTTCAGCTGGGTAATCAGGAATATTATATCCTAATGCTTGAAGCTCATTAATTGCAGCTTGTAATTGTGGAATAGAAGCTGAAATGTTTGGTAACTTGATGATGTTCGCCTCTGGTGTTTTTGCCAAAGCACCTAGTTCCGCTAAAGCATCTCCGATCTTTTGGTCTTCTGACAAATTCTCAGGGAAGTTCGCAAGGATACGTCCTGTTAAAGAAATATCTTTTGTTTCGATTTCAACGCCTGCTGCACTTGCGAATGTTTTTACGATTGGTAAAAACGAATAGGTAGCTAATGCTGGTGCCTCGTCTGTTTTGGTGTAAATAATTTTTGCTTTTGCCATGTCTTTTTTCTTATGTGATAGGGAAACACACTGAATGCTGCCGAAATTTGTTGTTTTGTTTAATTAAATCTACTCTTTCCTAGAGCATTCTTAATTTTCAAGTTGCAAATTTAATAAATGTTTAGAAAATCAGAACAAAAATCATTTTCTTAGTAATTTTTTTATCTTAAAAAACAAAAAAACAGCGTCAAACACCTATTTTTTTAAAGATTTTCTAATTGAGCTTTTTATAAAATTTCTTCACAAAACCTTCAACAAGATTAACAATCGTTTACTTTAGTCGCTATTATCAATCATATGTTAACGCTGACTTACATCATAAAAACTCTTAAACCAACCCTGCAATTTTGTGTCATAATTGGTTCTGAGAAGAATAACAGGGAACCTAGTGTAATTCTAGGACTGTACCCGCAACTGTAAATCTCAATCAAAGATTTGTTACAGATAACCATTATTCATTTGATCTGAATGAGAAGGAGTAACAAAGGAGAAAGTCAGGAGACCTACCAATTTTATATTAATCGAAAAGACAACTTCGGGAATAAAGTTGGAGGTATTTTTTTGCATTTTGCTTGCGCTAATCTGCACAATAAATAGTTGTGTCTCTCCACCCCGTAAGTTGTTGACAAACAATTTTTCTAGTTTAAAATGAAAAAGCAGCTTACAAACTTAATCAATCTTCTTTTCCTAATTTTAACCGTAGGCTTCACGAGTTGTGAAAAAGCAACGGAAGAACTCCCCTTATTTGACGTAACATTTCGTATCAACAACGGTGATAGCGATGTTGTTGTCTCTGTCATTGAAAATGAAACGGTAGCAGAACCATCTGAAACCCCTCAAAAAGAAGGGTCTGATTTCCTTGGATGGTACTACGAAAATGAACCGTATGACTTTGCGACACCTGTTACATCCCCTATCAGTATTGAAGCAAAATATATGTTCTCAGTGGGTGAAACTGAAGTAATGTACCAAACGATTTCCCTTGATGACTTCCAAGCAATGGAATCTCAAAAACATATGTTGGTAAAAGCTCAAATCAATTATTTAATGTTCGGCTGGGCTTGGGGAACTGAAGCTTACATTACTGACCCTGAAGGTCACAGCTCAAAAGACTTCTATAATCACTCCAACTTCGGCATGTTCTCATTCCCTCTAAAATTTACTAAAAATGACACACACATTGAAGGTCAAACTTTTGTTTTTGATTTGGTAAAAGATGTTTACATGTCTTCTCCTCAACTAGGATTTGGGTATGGAAGAAATGAAGAATTTGATGCAACAGGAACAGGTGCTTACAATGGATCAAAATGGTTAGCTCCAATGCGTTATGGTGTTGAATATTTTGATGAAGTGGTAAGAGGTAACGTAAGAGAAGTGACTTTCACAAGTGAAGATGAAGTAAAAGTATTGATAGGTGAAACGGAAGTTTATATCAAAACTTTAGGAATTGAAGAAGGTACTTATGAAAACGTTTCTGAAGACTTTGTTGCTACAATTGAGGCACTGTTAGGGCAAAACAAGTTTGTAAAAACTATTGAGCTAGACGGAAAAGTGATTTCTGTTTTAAGAGGCGAAGAACTACAATTTACTGACAATATATAGTTTTAAAATCAGCTATTGCTCAATTTGGGCAATAGCTATTTAACTTATCTAAAAATGAAAAAACGACTTACTATACTAAACAAACTTTTATTCTTATCTATTCTTGGACTGATTAGTAGTTGTGACACTCAAGAAGATCAGAGTATTTTACATGAGGTAAAATTTGACCCTGCAGGAGGTTCCGCTGTTGAATCACAATTGGTCATTGACGGTGATACAGTTGCAAAACCAAATGATCCAATTATGGATGGGTCTGAGTTTGTAACATGGTTGAAAAACGATGTACCTTATGATTTTGGAGAACCTGTAAAAGAAGATTTTACTTTAACAGCGACATGGGATGTTATTTATACTCCTATTGTCAATCCAAATGCCACCCCATATATCACAGAAGTATTAAACTTCTCTCCTGCTCCAGGACAATTCTTAAACAAAGTAGATGACCAAGCCTCTGTCGTCAATATCATAGGAGATTCGTATCAATTTATTTCACTGGGGACTTTTGGAGGAAATGTCACATTTAAGTTTGACCACTCTATCATGAATGGAGAAGGTGATGATATTGCTATTTACGGAAATCCATTTGAAGACAATAGTGAGCCAGGTATCGTAATGGTTTGTCAAGATTTGAATCACAACGGAATAGCTGATGAAGATGAACCTTGGTATGAATTAGCAGGGAGTGAATATTACAAAGATGAAACCACTCACAATTATTCTATCACTTACTACAGACCTGGACCTGAGGAAGATCAACATATTATTAAATACAAAGAAAAGTACGGTGATACTGAAAACGAAGGTGAAATGGACTTTACTCCAGTTAAACCCTTCCATGAACAACCCATGTTCCCTACTTTCTATACTGAAGATGAAATCACTTTCACCGGCACAAGGATAAAATCTAATACCTGGTTTGAAGATATGGGTGAGTGGAAATATTACCACAACCCTGCTTATGACTGGGGTTATGCAGACAACAGAGGATATGAGAATGAAGGAATTTTAAGAAGCGCAGACCTTTTTGATATCAGTAATGCTGTGGATGAAAATGGAGAGAAAGTAGAGCTTATTGCAATAGACTTTGTAAAAGTGTATACAGCAACTACTGAAATTGCACACTGGCTTGGAGAGCGTTCTCCAGAAATTGTTAAAGCGGCAGATATCAGTCTACTTCCTACAAATGAATAATTATAAGTTTAGACTTTTACTGATCGTTTGCTTTTGGTTTTCGCAGGCAAATGCACAAATTGATTCAACCACTTACTTAAACGAAGTGGAAATCATCGGGCAACGCATACCTGAGAGAGTCAGTTTCAAAAACACTAAAATTGACAAAGAGCAAATTGATCAGTATTTGTCAGCTTCTTTAGGAGAATTACTAACCCTAACTACTCCCATATTTATCAAAAGCTACGGGGCGGGAGGTACGGCTACTCCCTCTTTCCGTGGTACGGGTGCCAGTCACACCCAAGTGTATTGGAATGGAATCAACCTGAACTCACCTATGTTGGGTCAGGTTGACCTTTCTCTATTTCCAGTCGCTTTCACCGATGAAGTTACAATCAATTACGGTGCTTCAAGTTTACTATATGGCACTGGTGGATTGGGTGGTGGCATTCAGATGAATAGTAAATTAAACTGGGACAAAAAACAGGAAGTTATCTTCTCTAAAACTTATAATACATTACAAAATTCAATCACAAATGGTAGCATTTCTTTTTCAAATGAAAAATGGAGCAGCACTACCAAACTATTTTATAAAGATGCTCAAAATCTTTTTGAGTTTGTCAACCCGTTACAACCTGAAACCCCAACTTGGAGCAATGATCACTCCGGACAAATACAATATGGAGCATTGCAAGAGATCGGCTATAAAATAAATGAAAACCATACCTTACAAGGTAATCTATGGTATCAGAATAGTGAACGAAAGTTGACGCCTTCCATGGACAGTAGATATGGTGATTCAAAACAAGGTGATGAATCATTTAGAGGATTAATCACTTGGAAAATCAATCATGACAGTTTCAAAATGGAGTGGAATAACGCTTATATTCATGACTATTTATGGTATGAAAAGCTTTTAAGTAATGATGAAACACCAAAAACCACTCATTCTAACTCAACTTCATATCAATATCAATCACACCTTAGAACATCTTATCAAGTTCATGATCGGCTGCTATTAAGAGGTGGTTATGATTATGCTTGGGACAAAATTAGCAGTAATCAATACCAAGCTTCTTCTGACTCAACAATTATTGATGTGCATCAAAACACCATTGATCTATATGGTGGGTTTGATTATTTTCCTATGGAACAATTGTCCATGAGTTTTCTTGTTCGACAACAATGGATAGATGGTGATCACAAACCTATATTGCCTTCCTTGGGGGTAGAATACCAATGGAATCAAAATGGAAAATACTCTTATAGCCTTAGGGGTAATGTTTCCAAAAACTTCCATGCTCCTTCTTTGAATGACCGCTATTGGTACCCTGTCGGAAACCCTGACCTATTGCCAGAACAAGGGTGGACTTATGAAGGAACTTTAGGTATTCAATCGCATTGGAAAAATAATTGGAGATTGAGCTATGACGTCACTGCATTCAGCGCTATTATCCACAATTGGATTGTTTGGAAACCTGCCGTTAGTAATCTTTGGCGTCCAGAAAATTTAAAGAAAGTACACAGTCGTGGTATTGAACAAATCTTACAGTTGACCTATCATAAAGGCGACTGGCAATGGATTGGGTATGCTTCCTTGTCTTATGTAAAGTCAGAAAACTTAGAAGCTTATGATGAACTAGACCAATCAGTAGGCACACAATTAATATATACTCCTGTCTTTAGTGCTCAAGGTTATATACAAGCAAATTACAAATCTTGGTACGGGATAGTGGAACAGCAGATATACGGAAAGCGATTAACACAAACTGATGGAAGCGAATATTTACCTCCTTATTATCTCACAAATTTCAGTATAGGTAAGCAGTTCTCCTTTCGTCAACATCGATTCGACTTAAAGGCTCGAATCGAAAATGTTTTCGCTTTCCACTATCAATCTATTGCCAGAAAACCAATGCCTGGCCGAGTCTATCAACTCACCTTTACTTATAAACTATAATCATATATGCGTTTTCCGATTCTTATTTTCATATTTATTACCTTTTTTTTAAATGCATGTAATACTGTTGAGGACAGCATGCCTATTTCTAATACACCAGAAGTGCCTGAGGAAGTTACTTTTGAGGAAGGTTTATTTGTGATCAATGAGGGTAATTTCGATTGGGGACATGGGACACTCTCATTCAAAAAATATGAATCGGATAGCGTATATGAAGAAATTTATAAACAAAGAAATGAATTCGAAATTGGTAATGTAGCTCAGTCCATGACTATCATAGGAGAAAAAGGTTATCTATGCGTCAATAATTCAGAAAGAATTGATATCATAGAAACCAAAACTGCTAAATGGATTGGAAGAATCGAAATTCCAAGAAGTAGTCCACGTTACCTTTTACCTATAGATGACCACAAAGCCTATATTACTGAACTATATGCAGATCGTTTTTATGTTCTAAACCTTGATTCTAATACTATTCAAAAAGAAGTAAGAACAACAGGATGGACCGAAAAAATGTGTAAAGTGGGTGATTTCGTTTACATGACACAAACCAGAACAGTATACGACAGCCGAAAAGGTGGACAATTTTTATTAAAAATCAATGCACAAACTGATGTAATTGTCGATAGTTTAGCACTTCCTTACGGACCTATTGACCTTCAGGTTGATAAAAACGAAAAAATATGGGTGCTCTGTAACGGAGGCTTAGTACAACTCAAACCTGCTATTGCTCAAGTTGATCCTATCACTTTTAACATCTTAAAAACATTTGACCTTTCTGCTAATGATTATCTAAGCATGCCCTCTAGATTACGTATCAATAAAGAAAAAGACATCTTATATTATATTCAAAAAGATATATTTTCCCTTCCAATTGATGCTTCCCAACCCACTTCCATTATCCCTAAAGAAAAACGCCTGTTCTATGGTTTAGGAGTCTCTCCACATAACAATGATATTTACGTTGCTGATGCCATTGATTATGTTCAAAAAGGATGGATTTTCAAATACAACCAAGAGGGTGTCAAATTAGATTCATTCAAAGTGGGTGTTATTCCAAACGAAATTGTCTTTCAATAATTATCCTTAAAAAATACCTCAATCAAATTCAGATATTGTATCTTGTCTTTTCCAACAATTGGAATAGAATATTTTAAGTTGAGGTGAATGTTTTCAATAAAAACCATAAAACAAGATCATATTTGGCAAGGGCTACTTATTCTTGCTTATCTTTTTTTAACCTATAATTTTTTTGAGCAACGTTTTGGCTTTGCCTATGGCTCAATGAAAGCTATTTTACTGGTGAGTTTCCAAGTTTTCATCTGGCAATTCAATCTCCATTACCTGGTACCTAAATTACTTTTAGAGAAGAAGCATGTCATTTATGCATTATCACTTTTCTCTTTTGTTTTGATCATCGCTTTTCTATATCAATACATCGAAAAGGAAATTTTCCAGGCATGGAAACAGTCCAATTCTGAAAGGATGATGTTTCCTTTTGACGATCCTGAGATGAGGGAAAAAGCTTTAAAGAACCGTAATGCAAAAAGAGTCCGTAAAGGATTTCGAATCTTTGAAAGTACTTATAATATTATCTTGTTTGGAGTGATCGCTCTAGCCAGTACAGCATACAGAATGACACTTTTTGGCTTAAAAAAGGAGAATGAAGCCACTTTATTGAGAGAAGAACAAGTGAAATCTGAAATGAGTTTTCTAAAATCACAGGTCAACCCCCACTTTCTTTTTAATGTATTGAATAATATCTATACACTATCTTTTATCAAGTCTGAAAAAACTCCAGAAGTGGTATTACAGCTTTCTGATATGTTACGCTACATGCTTTATGACACCTCCACTGAAACCGTTCCGATTCACAAAGAAGTCGATTACTTGAAAAACTTTATCGATCTACATTTACTTAAAAGTGATAGCATAAAAGATAATATTGAGACACATTGGAATATTGAGAAACCCTCCTTACAAATTGCTCCTTTACTGTTTGCTCCATTTATAGAAAATGCCTTCAAACACAGTCATATTGAGGATGAAGATCACGGCTGGATTAAGGTGAAATTAGATGTCACTACAAAGAATGAAATCTACTTTGAAGCAGCCAATAGTAAACCCAAAACAAAGCTTTCAAAAGATCAATTAGGGGGCATAGGTTTGGAAAATGTAAAAAAACGTCTCAATTTGCAGTATAACCTCAAACATCAACTAGAGATTATAGACACTCAAGACAGTTTTACTGTCAAACTTAAAATACACACATAAACACTAGTACAAAAACCATTTAACGGTGCTGAACTAGTACTTAACCATAACTTAAACACACATCACAAAAATGACTTCACAAATGAACAACACTACACCTTACAAACCGAAAAACAAAGTAAGGCTAGTCACTTCGGGCTCTTTATTTGACGGACATGATGCATCGATCAACATCATGCGTAGAATCATGCAATCTTCGGGTGCAGAAATCATTCACCTTGGGCATAACCGTACGGCTCAAGAAATTGTAGACTGTGCCATACAGGAAGATGTGCAGGGAATTGCTATTACTTCTTATCAAGGGGGACATCTAGAGTATTTCAAATACATTTATGACTTGCTGAAACAAAGAGGTGCTGGATATATTGGCATCTATGGTGGCGGTGGTGGCACCATTCTCCCTTCTGAAATTGATGAGTTGCACGATTACGGCATCAAGAAAATCTATTCTCCTGATGACGGTCGAACGATGGGTCTGCAAGGAATGATTAATGACATCTTGATTCAATGTGATCATCCTACTGGAGAAAATCTAGGAAAAGAGAAACTTCAATTAGGGCAAAAAAATCATAGAAACCTCGGTCGCATTATTTCAGCAATAGAAAACTTCAAAGAAGATCAAGCTGACTTTATTCAAGAACTGAACGTAGAGAATAAAGATAAAAATATTCCCGTACTTGGAATTACAGGTACTGGTGGTGCTGGTAAATCAAGTCTGGTGGATGAGTTAATCAGAAGATTTTTATCTCAATCTGAAGACAAAACCATTGCGATCATTTCCATTGACCCTTCCAAAAGAAAAACAGGAGGAGCGTTACTTGGAGATAGAATCCGAATGAATGCCATTGCGGATGGTAGAATCTACATGCGTTCATTGGCGACAAGAAAGGCACATCAAGCCATTTCAGAACATATTGAAGATGTATTAGAGGTCGTCAAAGCAGCTAACTTTGATTTAATTCTTCTAGAGACTTCTGGTATTGGACAATCGGGAACTGAGATTGTGGATTACAGCGATGTTTCCCTTTATGTGATGACGCCGGAATATGGTGCGGCTACTCAGTTGGAAAAGATTGACATGCTAGACTACGCCGATGTAATTGCTCTTAATAAATTTGACAAAAAAGGAGCATTAGATGCATTAAGAGATGTAGCAAAACAGTACAAAAGAAATCATGGGCTTTGGGAACTAAAGGAAAATGATATTCCAGTATACGGCACCATGGCTTCTCAATTTAATGACGAAGGTGTGAATGAGTTATACAACAAAATCATTTCACTTTTAGAGGAAAAAAGTACTGTCAAATTCCCTAAGATTGAAGTAAATGAAACTTCCGACCGCTTTCATATTATCCCTCCATCAAGAGTTAGATATTTGTCAGAGATTTCTGAAGTCGTTCGAAACTACAATTTACATGTCAAGGAACAAGCTGACATTGCTGATCAGCTATTTGGTTTACAAAAATCAATAGAAATTCTTGAAGGTGACAAAAGCACAAAGGCTACTTTACAGGAAGCTTTTAATAAAATAAAAAGGGATTTAGACCACGATATTTTTGATGTTTTGGAAGGTTGGAAAGCAAAAGTAGAAGCTTATGCTGGAGATACCTTTACTTACCAAGTAAGAGGCAAAGACATCAAAGTTGAAGCTAAATCTGAAACATTATCCGGCAATAAAATTTCAAAAGTTACACTCCCTAAATTTACTGGGTGGGGTGATATCACACGTTGGGTAATGCAGGAAAATGTACCTGGAGAATTCCCTTATACGGCAGGTGTGTTCCCTTTCAAACGACAAGGAGAAGATCCCACGAGAATGTTTGCAGGTGAGGGAAACCCTGAAAGAACAAATAGAAGATTTCATTACCTTTCACAAGGACAACCCGCTGCACGATTATCTACCGCTTTTGACTCTGTAACCCTTTATGGGGAAGACCCTGATTTCAGACCCGATATTTATGGAAAAATTGGGAATTCAGGCGTGAATGTAAGTTGTCTGGACGATGCCAAAAGGTTATACTCTGGATTTGATTTATGTGCTCCAAGTACTTCCGTTTCAATGACTATCAATGGTCCTGCGGCAGCGATGACGGCGTTCTTTATGAATGCCGCAATTGATCAGCAATGTGAGGTCTACATTAAAGAAAATGGTCTTGAAAAAGAAGTAAAATATAAAATTGCTTCTATTTATAAAGGGCAAACCATCCCAACTTACAGAGGTGAATTACCACCAAATCATAACGGATTAGGGCTGATGCTTTTGGGCGTAACAGGTGATCAGGTTTTACCTTTAGAAATTTACAATGAAATCAAAAAAGCAACTATTGCCAAAGTAAGAGGAACGGTTCAAGCCGATATTCTTAAAGAAGATCAAGCACAAAACACTTGTATTTTCTCTACAGAATTCTCACTACGTTTAATGGGTGATATGCAACAGTATTTCACTGACAATGGTATTCGTAATTTCTATTCCGTTTCAATCTCTGGTTATCATATTGCAGAAGCAGGTGCTAATCCAATTTCTCAATTGGCATTTACATTAGCCAACGGTTTTACTTTTATAGAGTACTACCTGAACAGAGGAATGAAGATTGATAACTTTGCTCCCAACTTCTCTTTCTTCTTCTCTAATGGCGTGGACCCAGAATATGCGGTCATTGGCAGAGTGGCTAGAAGAATTTGGGCGAAAGCTTTAAAAATTAAGTACAAAGGAAGTGACCGTTCCCAGAAATTGAAATACCATATTCAAACTTCAGGAAGATCGTTGCATGCTCAAGAGATTGCTTTTAATGATATTAGAACTACCCTGCAAGCATTATATGCTATTTATGACAACTGTAATTCATTGCATACTAATGCTTATGACGAGGCCATCACTACTCCTACTGAAGAATCTGTAAGAAGAGCAGTGGCCATACAATTGATCATTAATAAGGAGCTTGGATTAGCAAAAAATGAAAATCCATTACAAGGCTCGTTTATCATTGAAGAATTGACAGATTTGGTAGAGGAAGCTGTGATGATGGAATTTGACAGAATAACCGAGCGTGGAGGTGTATTGGGTGCAATGGAAACAATGTATCAACGCTCTAAGATTCAAGAAGAATCCCTGCATTATGAAACGTTGAAGCATAATGGTGAATACCCTATTGTGGGTGTCAACACCTTCTTAAGTAAGGAAGGTTCTCCTACTATTATTCCTGAAGAAGTGATTCGATCTTCTACAGAAGAAAAAGATAGTCAAATCAACTCTCTGGAAAATTTACATCAACATGCCCAAGCAAACGCCATTGCAAAACTAAAAGATTTGCAAAGTACTGCTTTAGCCAATCAGAATACTTTTGACGCTTTAATGGAAGCCACAAAGTATTGTTCTCTTGGTCAAATCACACATGCATTGTTTGATGTTGGAGGACAGTACAGAAGAAATATGTAGTCTTTCTTGTAAAGTTGAATATAAAAAAATGAGGCTGTCTCATAATTAAAAA
>NZ_JTAM01000003.1 GCF_000812565.1 Flammeovirga sp. OC4
CTGATGAGTTATGAGACAGCCTCTTTTTTTACATTCTGAAAAATCTATTTTGAGATTTTCTCTGCATATTTTACAGCTTCATAAAGGTTTATAACACCTCCTGTTACTGAAAGTGTTCCAAACTTCACTTTTTCAGGCTCTTGCCCTTCTTCCAAATCTCCATAACCTGGTTTGTAAACTTCTTTATTTTTCAAAGGAGTAACTGTTTTCATCAAGATTTTCTTTACTTGAGAAGCTGAAAGATTTGGATAGTATGACATTAAAACTGCAGCACAACCTGCTACAACAGGGCAAGCCATACTTGTACCATTTAATGCTTCATACTCTGATCCTGGTACCGTTGAGTAGATGTTATATCCTGGAGCAAATAAATCTACATTCTTTTTCGCGTAGTTTGAGAAAGTTGCAGGCAACTCTTCATCAATATGCCATGTAGATGCACCTACTTCAATCCAGTTACGTGCTGTACCTCTTCTATTATATCTATCCGTTGGGAAGTTATTCTCAACATCGGTATTCTTATTGTCATTACCTGCAGCATGGACTAATAGAACACCTTTAGAATCCGCGTATTTTATAGCAGCGTCTACCTCAGCTTTATATGGTGAAAATGCTTTACCAAAACTCATATTAATAATTTGAGCACCGTTGTCGACTGCATAACGAATTGAGTTAGCCACATCTTTATCTCTTTCGTCTCCATTAGGTACAGTTCTAACCACCATAATTTCAACGTTGTCAGCAACACCTTCTATTCCTAAGTCATTTCCTCTTACTGCACCAATAATACCAGCAACGTGAGTACCATGTAAAGCATCAGGGCCTACAACTTTATTATTTCCGTAATATCTTTCTTTTTTGTCGTCGATATTATCTCCTACGATCTCTCTAGAATTGAAATCAGGATTATAGTTATAATCTACTTGACCTTTGAAATAATCAATACCATCTTGAATTCGAGCTTCAGTCACCCCTCTACTCATCATCTTTACAACTACTTCTTTCATACCAAGAAGCACTTGATCTTCTGTTTCCAAGGTCTCTAAAGCACCCAATAATTCTTCTTCAGAATCAAGGTCGAAATAAGCTACAAATAAAGCTTTACCTCTTTTGTATTGATGCAATAACATCTCATAATACTCAAGGTTTTCATTTGCTTTAGCAGATCCACTTTCAAAAGACTCTTTAACTTCTAACCATAGTTTGAAATCTTTTTTATCAGCTTTTGAAATTTCGTCTTCAGCTTTGCCATCAAACTTTTTGCTTAATGTACCATATAAACGAGCTACTTCAAGGTTTTCTTCATTTACAAATGAACCGTCTTTACCACCAATGAAATTCCATCCATTAATATCATCAACATATCCATTTTTATCGTCATCCTGACCATTACCTGCTACTTCTTTTGGGTTTACCCAAATTACTGATTTAAGATCTTCATGGTCAATATCAATACCACTATCAATCACCGCAACAACGACCTTCTTACTTTTCTTTCCTTTTAGAACTTCTTGATAAGCTCTTTCTGTTCCAACACCGTAAACACTGTCTGTAGAATAATCTAAATTGAACCAGTTTTCTGGTGCTCCTCTTAATGGGTCTTGAGCTGAAGCAACATTTGCTACTCCTAACTGTGCTGTAAATGCACCTGCAACTAGGATTGCTTTTAAAGTATTTCTCATTTAATTAATACTATAGAATATAAAATGAAAGTTTAATGATTCTTCTTAGGCCATTGACCGGCAAAGACTTCACGAAGAAGTAATACCAAACCAACAACCATCAAAGCGGAGAGTAATTGTCCAATTTGAATTCCTATGAAATCAAAAAGACTTGGCAATGTAACAAAAAGTGTTGCGAAAATGAAACCAAATCCCAAATCAATAAACATCTTTTCTTTATCAGAATACTCAGGAAGGTCCTTTTTCTTACAAACTGGACATTTTGATTTATCTAATCGGAGTCCATATAAAAAAATGTGTTGCCACTTGTACCTAGGACAAGTGACAACATTTTTAGTTTTATGAAATCCTTTTCGCTTTTGACTCATAAATTATTGTATTGCAACATCTAATGACTTATCAATAGCATCAAGAATTGAAGCTAAATTCTCATCTGTTAAAGCGGCAGACATAAACCAGCTTTCATATTGTGAAGGCGGTAAGTAAACACCATTTTCTAACATTGCATGGAAGAACTTACCAAACTTTTCAGTATCTGTAGTTTGAGCATCTGCAAAGTTTTGTACTTTCTTAGATGTAAAGAAAATACAAACCATTGAACCTAACAACGTCACTTGGTAAGGTAAATTCTTAGCATCTAAGATCTCTTGGATACCAGTGGCTAATTTTTCTCCGTTTTTTGCTAAATCCGTATATACCTCAGGATGTGTATTCAAGTAATTTAACATCGTAAGACCTGCCGCCATCGCTACAGGGTTACCTGATAGTGTACCAGCTTGGTAAACTGGCCCTGCTGGAGCAACATACTCCATAATTTCTTTTTTACCCCCATAGGCTCCTACTGGCATACCTCCACCAATAATTTTACCTAAAGTTGTCATATCTGGAGTTACACCAAACACTTCTTGAGCACCACCTTTTGCTAATCTGAAACCAGTCATCACCTCATCAAAAATAAGGACTATACCTTCACGATCACAAATATCTCTTAAAGCTTGTAAGTATCCTTCGCTAGGGATAACTAAGCCCATATTACCTGGTACTGGCTCAATAATTAAAGCTGCAATTTCTCCTTTATTTTCAGCTACTAATTTTTCAATAGCTTCCACATCATTGTAAGGAGCTAATAAAGTATCTTTAGCTGTTCCTTCTGTAACACCTGGACTGTTGGGTACCCCCATTGTAACTGCACCACTTCCTGCTGCGATAAGGAATGAATCTCCATGTCCATGATAACAACCTTCAATCTTTATAAATTTATCTCTGCCTGTATAACCTCTTGCAACTCTAATCGCAGACATTGTTGCTTCAGTACCTGAATTCACCATTCTTACCTTCTCAATTGAAGGTACCATTTCACAAATTAATTCGGCAATATCAATTTCTTTTGCTGTTGGTGCTCCGAAAGAAAGTGAGTTATTTACGGCTTTTTGTACTGCTGCTGTGATATCAGGATGGGCATGTCCTAAAATCATCGGTCCCCATGAATTGATCAATTCGATATATTTATTATCATTTTCGTCAATCATGTATGCTCCTTCAGCCCCTTTGATAAATAATGGAGTTCCTCCAACTGATTTAAACGCTCTTACAGGTGAATTCACACCACCTGGAATACTATGCTGTGCTTTAGAGAATAAAGCTACACTTTTATTGTTGTCCACGATAAAAAGGTTTGATTGTTTTTCTTGTATTTATACAAAGTTAATTAAACCTTTGACAATACTAAACAATACCTTAATTAGTATGTTTACGTTGAGTTTTATTCATTAATCAGAATGTAAAATTATACTCAATTTTGAGGATCACACTTCTGAAAATTTTGGAAAGAACAACTATTACTTCGTTTTTAGCGTTGTACTCAAAAAGTAATTCAAGAAGTCTACTTCGTTATTTTAGTTTTAGGTATAAAATAAAAAAGAAACCCCCGAAAATCAGAGGTTCCTTCCACTTTAATAAACTAAACTAACAAACAAACTTCGATTATGAAATTAACATACATTTATTAAAATACCTAAACAATATGAGTGAAATTTCAAAAAAAATAGAATTATCTTATATCAACTTTATTTTGTCACATAACAAACGTCCAAATTCTGTTAATAGTCTAATTTCAAATGAGTTAGAAGACAACAAAAGAGAGATTTTGGAGGAGTATAAAGAAGTAAATAAGATAGAGACACAAATATGGGAAGGTGGAATTATGACTGCTTTTCAGCATTCAGCAAATGACCCTAATTATGCTGAATATACTGTAAGAGAAAAACTGCTATCCTTCTTTTATAATTATGCTGAAGTACTAAAAAAAGAGGAGAAGTTTTATGAATATTCAGCAAACATTCATCCAATTTTTGAGTTAAGTATACTAAACGAAAGATCATCTGTATTAAAAAATGTATTTTTAAACAATGTCAATGGTATCATAAAAAGTGGCATGGAAACCGGTGAGGTTGCTGATCGTTTCTTCATCTCCGATTACTATGGTGACATCATATGGTATCAAGCTTTATTAATCATTAGATACTGCCTATCTGATGAGTCTAATGAGAAAGAAAATACGGATGAAATCATTGAAAAAAGTGTAAACCTCATAATGGATTTGTTTGAACCTAATTTTACAGATTCTGCATTTCTTCTTGCTAAATTCTTATTTCAGAAATAAATATGAGTGATATAAAAAATAAAGTACAAAAAAGTATACCTTCTACGAAAACACAACGTGTAAGTAAATTTGTAAAAGTAGGAGCTAAAGTAAGTTCAAACTATCTTAAGCATTACGCAAAAAGTGTTATCGATTCTTCTTACGATAGAAAGAAAGCATTGGATGAAGAAAATGCAAACGATGTATATGAAGCATTGAGTGAATTAAAAGGTAGCGCCCTGAAAGTTGCTCAAATGATGAGTATGGATAAAAATATGCTTCCTCAAGCGTATACTGATCAGTTTCAGATGTCACAATACTCTGCACCACCATTATCGCTACCACTCGTTAATAAAACATTTCAAAAAGCATTTGGGAAGGCTCCGCTAGAAATTTTCGACACCTTTTCTAAAGAGGCTGTTAATGCTGCATCTATCGGTCAGGTACATCAAGCTACTTTAGGGGATAAAACTTTTGCGGTGAAGGTTCAATATCCTGGTGTAGCCGAAAGTGTTTCTTCGGATCTAAAAATGGTAAAACCTATTGCAGTAAGAATGGTTGGTCTGAATGAAAGAGATGTAGATCATTACATGGAAGAGGTTGAAAACATGTTACTTTCTGAAACAGATTACGACCTTGAACTCAAAAGATCTATTTCGATTTCTGAAGCTTGTAAAGACATTTCAAATATTCATTTTCCTTCTTATTATCCGGAATATTCTTCTAAGAAAATTTTAACGATGGATTGGTTGGAAGGAGAGCATTTGAACGAATTTATTGCAACCAACCCTTCTCAAGAGATTAGAAATCAAATAGGACAAGCATTATGGGATTTTTATGATTTCCAAATTCATAAAATGAAAGAAGTACATGCAGATCCGCATCCAGGCAACTTCTTATTCAAAGAAAATGGCACAATGGGTATCATAGATTTTGGATGTGTGAAGGTAATCCCTGATTTGTTCTATGATAATTATTTTGATCTGATGAAGATTGAAAATTTAGAGAATAAAGAAAAAAGAACTCAAGTATTCAGTAACATGAATTTCATTTATGAAAATGACAGTCTTGAAGATAGGGAGAAACTTGATAGTCTTTTCACATCAATGATTACTATCTTATCTCGCCCATTCCAACACTCTACTTTTGATTTTAGCGATGATAATTATTTCAATGAAATAGCTGCACTTGCTGATAATAAAGAAAACCAGAAATTATTAAGGAATTCAAAAAAACCAAGAGGATTAAGAGACGGGCTTTATGTCAATAGGACCTATTTTGGTTTGTATTCAATATTACATGACTTGAAAGCGGAAATTTCGACAAAATCGTATTTCTTCGATTAGAAAACATCCACTCGTGAATCACTGGCAATGGCTTCAGATAGGTAATCTATATACTTGCTGAAGCCAGTGTCATACTCCTGCAATAATATATATATCGACTTCAAACGAGATAATTTATGTTCTACACTCAAACTTGTAGCTGTAGTCAATTCTTTTAGTTCTTCAATTAACTCCTTATGTTCCTTTGGATCAAAATACTTTTTAGTCACCTGATCCTTAATAAGGTATTTCTTTAATGTATTAATGAGGTCGTTTCTATCCAATGGCTTTGTCAAGTAATCGTTGATACCAACAGCGAAAGCATGGAACCTTCTATCCCAATAAGCATCTGCACTTAATGCTACAATTGGAGTTGTCACATTTAATTCTTGACGCAATTTTTCAGCTGTTTCAATCCCACCCAAAATAGGCATGTGTAAATCCATTAGAATTAAATCACA
Source organism: Flammeovirga sp. OC4 (assembly GCF_000812565.1). GTDB lineage: Bacteria > Bacteroidota > Bacteroidia > Cytophagales > Flammeovirgaceae > Flammeovirga. Next base: position 6,110 of record NZ_JTAM01000003.1, read on the forward strand.
TTCAGATTCTTTAATATATTTGATAGCTTCTTCCCCATTTTCCGCAATATCACAATTCAATGAAAGCTGTTTAAAAAGTGCCTTCATCATAAACTGATTCATTTTATTGTCCTCTACAATCAGAACTTTTGAATCAGTATCAAATGCTACTTCTGCTTCTCTCCCATTTTCCTCTAAAATCTCGTTTCTATCCCCCTCAATAATTGGCAATTGTACAATGAACGTCGCCCCTTCACCCTCAATACTATAAACTCTTATTTGCCCTTTCAGCATCTCGACAAGCTTTTTAGAGATAGCTAAACCTAAACCTGTACCACCATATTCTCTAGTTACAGAATTATCAGCTTGTTCAAAAGAGTCAAAGATGACATCAATTCTATCTTCTGAAATACCTATACCTTGATCATGAACAGATAGTTGAAGGTACTCTGAGTTTGCTGAAACAATTATTTCTATCTCTGTTTTCTCCTTCGTAAACTTGATTGCATTGGTCAATAAGTTTGTCAAAACCTGTCTGAATTTTGTAGAATCCGTCACAAAATGCGTCGGTACATTATCACTAACCTCAGTATGAATCACAACTTCTTTTTCATGTGCCAAAGGAGTATGTATTTTGACCACTAAATTGATAAAACTTCTTATATCAATTCTTTCATGGAAAATTTGCATTTTACCAGCATCAATTCTGGAGTAATCAAGAATATTATTAATTAATTCTGAAAGGTATTCCCCGTTAAAATATATATATCGAAGTTGTTCAATAAATTCTTCAGAAAGGTTTTCAGAAAACGATTTACGATAGAGTACGTTACTTAATCCTATTATGGCATTAAGAGGTGATCTAATCTCGTGTGAGATATTGGCCAAGAACATACTTTTTGCTTTATTTGATTTTTCAGCAGCATTTCTAGCCTCCTTTAATTCAAATTCTACTTTTTTCTGTTGAGTTAAATTCCAGCACACCCCATGCATCTCATAGTTTCCATTCTGCATTCTCGATTTACCATAGATTTGTATGTATTGTACACCTCTTACACTATGATTAATTTTTGCAGAAATGTTTACATTATGAAGCTGTCCTAAAAAAATCTTATGGAATAATGAGATTATTTTCAGTCGTTCTTCCCTGACAACTGTCGCTAAAAATGTTTTTAATGGAGTTGGAGTGGGTGCGTCACTTATCCCTAATATTCTACTGATTTTCTTATCCCAAGTAAAACCCTCCTCTGGTGTAAAAGACCAAGCACCAATTTTCGCTGCATTTAATGCTAGATCTAATTTCAGCTTCTGTTGATTGAGCTCAAATGTTCTTTCTTTTACTTTTTGTTCTAGTGAACTATTAAGCTGCTTGATTTGAAGCTCATGCTTCCACTTTTCAGTAATATCTAAATTATATACAGCAATAGCGTAGATTTCATCGTTGACATTTACAAGTGGTGAAAAAACAGACTGTATAAAAACATTATTATCGAATTGAAATTCTGTTTCAAAGATTTCTTTTTGATGAAAAGCTCTTTTAAAATGAGGGCTATAATATTCGAAAAGCTTTGAATAGGGCTTACTATTTAAATAGTCATCTTCCTTTATGTTAATATGTAATAGGTTTTTTATGAGGTCACCAAACTTAGTATTGTAAGAAATGATCTTAAAATCAGTATCGATTGAAAATATATAACTTTTCGCACTTTCAATCAGAACTTTTGTTTGTTGATGAGCTTCAATTAATGCCTGTTCAGCGGCATACTTTTCAGTAATATTATCGATAAATACGATATCTTGAAGATTTTTTTCATCCCCAATTGTCTCCTTTCTTAGGTTAAATACTCTTTCTAGCTTAGGGAATTTTACAATCTGCTCTCTTTCTGTAATATCAAGTTCGCCAATACCAAAAAGCTCTTCAAAAGACATTCCTAGTAAATCATGTGTCTCAAGTCCCAATTGATGAGTGGCAGTGTCATTGGCATCAATGATAGTATTGTCTTTAATAATTAATGCTCCTAAGTAGTTATAATGAAATAGTTGTTTGTACTTCCTCTCACTTCTTTTAAGGTTTTCTTGAGAAAGTATATATTCGGTTACATTTCTCACCACCACTGAAACTCCTACAACATCATCTCTACTAAAAATTGGGCTGTAAGTCGCTTCAAAATGGGCTCTGGTAAAGTTTTGTTCATCTCCGTAGGAACGAATTACAGAATATTTCTCACCTTCCAACGCTCTCTTTATGTCGTTTTCTGCCACATCAGCATCATTCTTGACTCTCATATAATCAAGAATATTTTTCCCGATTTCTATCCGTTTCCCATAAACAGAATACATCGTTTCCATATGGGCATTATTAAAAGCAAGATAGTTATAGGATTTATCAACCGAAAAGACAACATCTGAAGAATGCTCCATCAAGAGATTAAGCATTCTAAAGTTTCGTATACCATTGGCAATAGTTTTCTTTTGCCTAGCCACCAAACGAACATACATTGATATTAATATGGTTACTAAGCCAGTAAAGAAGGTAATAAGAATCGCAAAAAGGAAAGAGTTGATAAACATAAAAGGGCTTTATCTGCTAGTCATTAAATGATTAGTGATGGTATCAAGAAGGTCAATACCAAAAACACTCCCAAAATAACAATAAATCTAGATAAAGCAATATTTAAATGTATGTGTCCTTTTACATTTCGTCTGTAAAGGAAAAATGGAATCTTTAAATAATACACCAACGATATCGCAGTGTTCAACAAACCTAGGAACAAAACAATAATATATATAAGATTGGAATTTGCATTATACAACTCCCATAGTGATGTAAAAATGAGAAGCTTTGCAGTAAAGCCTGCTAAAGGCGGTAAACCTATTAATGAAACGATAGCAAGAATTACAGCAGGCCCCCATAATGCAGCACTATTAGACCAACCTAACCCTTCTATCTGCTTTAAATCATCTGTTCCTTTCTCTTTTTCAATTTCCCCGATGAAATAGAACATAGCATAATTGGCTATTACATATACCCAAAGGAAATAAAATAGAGCATTCGCTGCAATTTCATCTTTATTCAATAAAGCAATTACGATTAAGCCTGCATTAGCGATGGTACTATACCCCATCAATCTTCTCATGCCATTTTGGAAAATTGCAGCCAAATTACCAATAAACATAGAGATCACGCCTGTTGATAATAAGAAGTAATTGATGTAAGTATTCTCTATTAAAGTAGTTTCTACCAAGAATCTATATAAAAATACAGTTGCACCTATTTTGGGTAAAGTAGAGAAAAAAGCCACAGCTTCAATTGGAGCAGCTTGATAAACATCTGGAACCCAAATATGCATTGGAAATCCACCTAATTTGAATACGAAGCCCATCATCACCAATATTGCTCCTGTAATAAAAAGAGGTGAAAATGGTTGATTATATGAAGCAATACCCTGAAGGTCAATCGTAGAAGTTAGACCATACATGATAGACATTCCATAGATTGTAATAGCGGTAGCTACAGCACCAAAAAGGAAATATTTGATAGATGCTTCAACTCCTTTCTTGTCTCCTTTAAAAGCAGTTAGTAAATAAGAGGGTAAAGACATTAATTCTAATGCTAAAATGGCAACAATAAAATCATTAGCCATTGTAAGAACGTGTGCTCCAATTAATATCCCAAGGGCCATCGTCATCCACTCTCCTTCACCAGAAAGCTTTGTTTTAGAGCTCTCATTTGTAGAATTAAAGTAAAGGTGAATCGATAAAAGAATTACACAAACATCTGATAAAATTCTAAGCTTAATACTCCAATTATCTTGAACCAGAGTAAACAACATTAGTTTATTTACACTCTCTTCTGCCAACAACGAAAGATAGATCACATCACCTATAAGACCTATACCAACGATAGCATACAGATATTTTTTATTTCTCTTTGCAAAGATTAAATCAATGAGAATAACTCCAATTAATAGAGCAGCAATGCCTACTTCTGAAGCTAAAAACGGTAAGCTCTCAACGATATTTGATAATTTTGACGATAAGTCTTGTCCCATAATTTATCTTTTAAGCACCAATGATCGCTTTGATATAATCTAATCCAACATAGTTGGCAAACTCTACGAAAACAGTAACACTACCTTCAATCAAGTTAATTAACAACTTAGGATAAATACCTAATACCAATGTGATGACTGCCAATGGAGAAAGCATTAATAACTCTCTTTTAGTAAGATCTTTTAATTTCTCATCCATTGATTCATCTTTTAGGTGATATTTCCCCAAGAAAATTCTTTGCATTGCCCATAAATAATAAGCTGCACTTAATACCAAACCTAATGTTGCAACAATAGTCATCCATCTCGGTACCAAATTGTTTACTGCAGATGAGTTAAATGCTCCTAAGAAGACAAATAATTCTGCCATAAAACCTGAGAAACCAGGTAAACCTAAAGAGGCAAAGAAGGCAATTGTAGCCAACATTGTGTAGCGAGGCATTTTAGAAGATAAACCACTATAGTTTTCGATTTCTAAATTACCTGTTCTATAGTAAAGCACCCCTGCAATCAAGAATAAGGCTGCTGAAATAATACCATGTGAAAACATTTGGAAAATGGCTCCAGAGATACCTTCTGCTGTTAAGGAAGCAATACCAAGCATCACAAATCCCATGTGCGATACGGAAGAGTAAGCAATCATTCTCTTCAAATTATGTGTACCTAAGGCTACAAATGCACCATAAAGAATGGAGATAACTCCACCCAATGCAATGTACCATGCAAAATGATGTGCACCATCAGGGAAGATAGAATAAGCAATTCTCAACATCCCGTAACCACCAATTTTTAAAAGAATACCAGCTAAAACAACAGAAATTGATGTTGGAGCTTCAACGTGAGCATCAGGTAACCACGTATGAAGAGGCACAACCGGCAACTTGATTGCAAAACCAATAAATACCATCAAGAATGCAACAAATCGTACATGCGTACCAAATAACATCGCTCCAGAATCTAAAGAAAGAATGGCATTTGGAATATAATTCGAGGCATCCATCATATGAACCAATGAGAATGTTCTTACTAAGTTTGATTGTTCGATTTCACCTGAGACCAACATCACATGCACCTTTTCTATTATATCTGGCGTCACTTGTTGAATTGACTCTGCTAGGCCTAATTGTACTGCAGTAGCAATAGGATCAATCACTGATGCAGCCAATGCAATCATAATCACCAAAATGAAGATTGAACCGACTAAAGTATATATAAAGAATTTGATAGAAGCATATTCACTATTCTTACCACCCCAAATACCAATTAAGAAGTACATAGGGAGTAACATAAATTCAAAGAATAAATAGAATAAGAAGAAATCCAACGCTAGGAAACAACCCATAATTGTACCGCTCAATAGTAGATACAAAGCATAAAAACCTCTACGTTTAGTTTTGATCTCTAATGATGATATTGCTCCAATCACCATCACTATGGCTGTTAGTAAAATCATTGAATTACTCAGACCGTCTACGCCTAATGTATAATCAGCCGAAAGTCGACCAAATGTACCTAAGTTTAATACGATCCATTCCGATTTCTCTAAATACTGAAACGTATCTAAAGACAAGATTCCGTTCATCTTCTCTGACAATCCCTCATACCCCATCATCAAATAGGAAGCGATAATCAGTTGAAATGAATTAATACCAATAGTGATTTTACCAAATGAGTCTTTAAAACTGTTTGGTAAAAGAAGAATTACAAGTGTTCCAAAAATTGGAGTAAAAACTAATAATGTGAGCAATAACTGCGACATAATCTATATATATACTTTTGTTAGTTTAAACGACTAAATAAACCAGAGTACTAATACCATAATAAGGAGTAGAAAGATTGACCATGCAATCATACTCTGTGTTCTTTCTCCTTGAGGTTTTCTAAAGACATCTCCAAAGATGGACAATACTTTCGTGAGCAGTGTCACTACTCCATCGACAATCACTTTATCGAACCAAGCCAACATATGTCCAAAAACCACATTGACTACAGCAAATAACTTCACAAAGAAGTCTACTACTTTATCATCAAAACCTCTTACAAATTCTGAAGTATGAATTGTAACTCCCACAAAATACTCATCTGCATGAGGAATGTTTTCTAACTTATTTGCTGTAAACAAAGTCGTTTTCACACCTAACTTATATCCTTTGTCTAGGTAAGCAAAATTGTACGACAATTTATGCAATGAAGACGATTTCAATTGTTTTTTGAGAGAAGCAAAAGCATCTTTAAAATAAATAAGATAAGCCCCTCCAGCACCCAATGCTACAACTCCAATGGATAAGAATAGACCTAACGTATGAACACTTCCCGTGTCAACAGTCGCTAGACTTAAACCATTTTGAAGCCATGTATGTGAAGTTTCAAAAGGTGATAATGCATAGAAAAACCATAATGTAAAAGTACCTAATACAATTACTGGCATCGTCATTCTTACATTAACCTCCTTAGGTAAGACCAAACAGTCTTTACATACTTTATGGTTAGCGATTCCTAATTTCCCAAAGAATACCTGATAAAGTAATCGGATGGAATAAAATGCTGTAAAAGCAGCCGCAGTGAACCCTAATAGAGCTAGGAATATCCATTCCCAACTTCCAGTAGATGCCTTCACTAATAGTGATGAAAGGATAGCATCTTTAGAGAGGAATCCTGATGTAAACGGCAACCCCATTAATCCTGCAAGACAAACACTAAAACCGATAAAGGTCTTAGGCATATATTGCTTTAAATTACCCATCCAACGAATATCCTGAGGGTCAAACCCTTTACAGATATCACATGAAACTTGATGCATACTATGAATGATCGAACCCGCACCAAGGAATAAACCTGCTTTAAAGAAAGCGTGGGTAGTAAGATGGAATACAGATGCTTCTGGATCACCTACACCTATTCCAATCATCATATAACCTAACTGCGAAATTGTAGAATAGGCTAAAATTCGTTTAATATCATTTTGTGAAAGAGCTGAAAACGCTCCTAAGAAGGCTGTTAATCCTCCAATGATTCCAATCAAAAGTTGTATTTCAACTGGCAATACAAAGAAGCATCTTGCTAATAAATAGATACCTGCAGCCACCATTGTTGCGGCATGTATTAACGCTGAAACCGGTGTTGGTCCCTGCATGGCATCTGGAAGCCACACTGATAACGGTAACTGAGCCGACTTACCCATCGCTGCCATTGTAACACCTATACCAACTATATATAGTGGAAGAATTTGCAATTGATCAACTTCAGTAGACAAAGCCTCAATACTGACTGTACCAAATGTAGAATACAATGTAATAATGGCTACCATAAAGCCTGCATCACCAATTCTATTAAGTACAAATGCTTTTTTCGCGGCTTTAACTGCTTCATTCTTTTCTCTCCAGAAGCCAATTAGCATATAAGAGCAAAAGCCTACTAATTCCCAGAAAAGGTAAAGCATAATAAGATTATCACTTACCAATACCCCAAACATGGAAAAAGTAAAAAGACCAAGAAGTGTAAAATATTTTTTATACTTAGGATCACCCTGCATGTAAGCAGATGAGAAAATGTGCACAAATAGGGATACGATTGAAACCATTGTCAGGAGCATACTACTCAACTGATCAATTTTCAAGGTCGCTTTAAAAGAATGCTGACCTAACAAGAACCATTCGTCTTGAAGTACAATAGGGCTATAATTCCAAGTGTAGTAGAACACACACAAATTCCCTATGACACTTAACCCAATTAAAGTTGTTGCAATCTTGTCTGAATATAAATTCTCCTTTCTAAAAAATAGGATCAAGGCACCTATCAATGGAGAAAGTAATGTAATCGAAGTTATGGTTTCTAGAAAGTTCAAAAAGCGTGTTTAATTTATTAACTTCTTATTCTTCTTTTAATGTATTGACTTTATGTAAATCAACGGATCTAAAGTGTTGAAAAAGTCGGATAATCAATGCAAGGGCAACACATACTTCAGCTGCTGCTATTACAATGACAAAAATAGAAAAGGCTGTACCTTCTCCAAAGCTTGGATCTCTGTGTGAAAAAGCTACTAAGTTAACATTAGCCGCATTCAACATCAATTCTACCCCCATTAAGGCTACAATTGCACTTCGTTTTGTTAAGGCTATTGCTAACCCTATACAAAAGAGAAATGCAGAACCTAACATATAATATGAAAACGGTATCATACCTATTTGTTTGTTTCAGAAAGCAAATATGCTCTTATTATTATCAGAATTCAAATAAAAGCGGGTTTTCGTGCTAATATTTCTTCTTCAGGGTAGTCATTAATTGTTATTTTTTCAATTATCTGCCCTTTTTCTATTGAATTAATTTTAACATGATGATTTGTCGCCACCATTCCTATTGGCGAACACACACCATCATAATGTGACGCTTCATCACTATCCAGCATAATGACTAAACGATCTGACACATGATAAGGGTCTGCACCCACAAAAGATAAAAAACCGTACTTATGAGGTTTTGTATTAAAGTCAACACGAGTAAGTGGTCTTTCAGCAAAAGCAACAAATTCTTTTTGCGGTCCTATTTTAGTCACACCATCCTCTACTTTAAATTCTACGACCCATTGATCATAAACATTTGCATTTACTAAATCAACAAATCGTTTTGTGGCTATCGGTGCATCCTCTTCTTTAAAAAGAAAAAAATCGTATTGCTCTCCATCAATTAGAAACTCCGCAATCAGCATTCAAATAATGTATTAATCTATACTGCTTTTTGGCAAATATACTGAATAGGAATTATGAAAAAAATAAAAGCCTAACTGCATTAAGCAATTAGGCTTTTTAGTAGAATGACTTAAATAAAATTAGTCTTGCACTAAGAATTTAAATCCAATACCATGAACGTTTAATATTTCGATTGTTGGATCATCTTTTAAGTATTTTCTCAAACGAGACATAAAAACATCCAAACTACGACCTTTGTAATAATCATCATCACCCCAAACTTCTTGTAAGATATACTCACGTTTGATCAATGTATTACGGTGACGGTGTAAGAATCTCAACAATTCAGCTTCACGGGTTGTTAATTTTCTTGTGTCTTCACCGATACTTAATTTTTGGTAAGGGAAATCTAAGATATAGTTACCAATATTGATTTGATGAGGATCGTCTTCATTACCTACTTCAACTTTAGGCTCAGACTTTTGACGCTTTAAGATCACTTCAATACGAAGTAATAATTCCTCTACGTTTACTGGTTTAGTAACATAGTCATCAGCACCAATTCTGAAAGCTTTAATTTTGTCTTTTGGTAAATTGTTAGAAGACATAAATAAGATCGGAATATACGGATCCTTAGCTCTTATTTCTTCAGCCAAAGTGTATCCATCCTTGTGGGGCATCATTACATCCATGATAATTAAATCATAGTCTGCTTTGTCGTATTCTTTCATGCCTTCCACTCCGTCCTCGGCATGGTTTACAGCATAACCTCTGATGTCTAAATATTTTTTCACAAGAGAGGCTATAATTCTATCATCCTCTACTAGAAGAATCTTCACTGCATCCATAGTATTATAATAAGTTTTATGTAATAATGATGTATATATATATTGTTTTACTTTGTACAAAACAGATATACGCAATAACTAATGAGAAGTTTTAAATAACAAGTTTAAACAAATGTTAATTGCGTAAAAAATGTTATAATACAATTTATTCTTGGTGATATTCATCACTCTTCTTCATTGAAGAAGATCATGTAATAATTCATATTTCTCTCAGAATCATACCCTTTCTCCACATTTTGCTCATTTCCGCTAATGGTGATATTTATCTTCTTATCTAATTTGATAATACTTTTAAATTCTTTCTTAGACTTACGAACTGCTTCCTTGGAAACTTTAAATTCATCGAAAACCGGGATCTCTTTTTTCTCTTGAAAATCGACTTTATATTCTTGAAACGCTTCGATAGCCTCAGGTTCCTCAATCACGTTATTTTCAAAGTCAACTACATTAAAATCCTCTTTTTCGTTGAAATACTTTAAAGATCGATTTAATAAATCAATTTGGGCAGGTTTTTCTACGGCGTGATCTTCATTGAAAACTTCTTCAACAAAACCAACACACATATCCAAATAATTTTTTGTATGAAAGAAATTATCTTCTCTCGGTTTAAGCTGAAGATAAGACTCTTTCCAATACAAGGCTTCCACAGATCGAGTAGGACTGTCTTTCAACATTACTTTGTATCCTTTCTCCTCTTCGCATTTGAAAATCAAACAACCTTTGTCTAATTTCTTCACGCTGACACCTTCACTCTGTTCCAACTCAAAATTACCTACATCTGTTTTATCTCCAACAGTTAGGAACATTTCTTTATGTTCTGCCTTAAACAAACCAATTGCATCAACTACATCCCCGTCTACAACACAATCTCTCAGTACAGCAACAAATAATTCCCCTCCTTTTATTCTTGGGTGAGTAGAAGCTTCAAAAAGAAGTTCAGCCATTTCTCTTGATCGGGTCATGAATTGTTCATATGGATTAGAGAAAATAGCTTCAGTAGCTGTAAATACTTCATTGTCAGTAAAAGACTCTTGACCTTCTGGTGGTGCAAAATGGTACATTGGACCAGGCTTAAATGACTTCAAGAAATAATCCATGACTGATTTGTACAATGGACTATAGTTTTCAATTTCTATTTCAAACTCTGCTAATTCTATCGGTTCTTCCTGCGTCTTATTACCCACTTTATGTATCACTAACTGGGATAACTTTACATTGGATAAATCAAATGATTTTATCTTGCTCATTTATAAATATTAAAGGGTATTGCTGGAGAATCTTTCTCCGCACTGAAATTCCAAAAAACTTTCAATATTAACAAATTGAACTTACAATCTTTCTAGTCTAAATCACTAAAAGTGGTTAAACACTCTGTATCATAGACTTATAAATATATTAAATTTTACAAAAAAGGCATACATATTCTTTTCATAATTACTGCTTACTTTTGAAAAGTATTCAATAAAATGAAGTTTTATTATAAATCTCTTATTCGTTACTGTTCTGTTTTTCTGAGAAGTAGAAAGTTTTAATATTTACTAACAAAGGCAATCCAACGTATTTTCTTTGTTTTATATCTCATTTTTTTGAAATTTGGAACTCAACTTTGAGTATTATTAATTCAATATAAAATGGATCAAGAAAAAAAACCTGAAAATCAAATCAACATCGAATTGACAGATGATGTTGCTGAAGGAGTTTATGCCAATTTAGCCATGATTGCTCACTCTAATAGTGAATTTGTAGTAGACTTCATCAGAATGATGCCAGGTGTACCTAAAGCAAAAGTAAAATCTAGAATTATCCTGACTCCAGAGCATGCCAAACGTTTATATATGGCACTTCAAGATAATTTAAAGAAATATGAGGCGCAGTTTGGACCAATAGGAAAAACAGATGAAGCACCTAAATTCCCAATGAACTTCGGAATGACAAACACTGACCCTCAGTAAGTTTTGTATAAAAACAAAAAAAGGGACGCCTCTATCAGGTGTCCTTTTTTTTGTTAACCAATTTTTAGTCCATTTAGTACTTTTTCGTCAGTAGTGAGCAGTGTCACACCTTCTTTGCCTATTGCCCCTAAAACAAGACACTCAGACATAAAATTGGCAATTTGTTTTGGAGGAAAATTTACAACGGCTATTACCTGTTTCCCTACTAATTTTTCAGGAGTGTATTTATCTGTAATTTGTGCAGACGTCTTTTTCTCTCCCAAGTCTCCAAAATCAATAAATAATTTGTATGCTGGCTTTTTAACCTCTTTAAAAGTTTCTACTCTTAAAACAGTACCAACCCTTAAATCTATTTTTTCAAAATCATCCCAATTGATCATCATCACTTTACCTTATTGGCTGATTATTTTTTTTACTGAACCATCTCTATTCAATTTAGCTTCAACAGTAGTCAGAACTTTAGCTCCATAAGCGTTTATTTGCCTATATTTCATCATCACATTCAAGTACTTTCCTTTTTCGGTGATTAGGGTTCTTACGTGTTCAAAACTGTTAGGATCATTCATGTCTTTTTTCACATGATCAACAAATACAATAATTGCTCCTTCATCATCTAATAAATCTTCGAGATCTTCTTTTAACTTGATTTCTTCATAAAGGCTCTCTACTCCTTTTGGATTAAAGTCTTCATCCACTTCAGCTAGCTCATCTCTGGCATCATCAAATTCTTTATCATTCATCAAAGCGATTGCTTTTTCTACCTTTAGTTCATTATCAAGTTGAATGACCTTTTTCTCTAAGGCTTCTACTTTCCTTTTACTGTAAGAGGTATCAATCTTCGCAAAATAGACTTTCGTTTTCTTTATGTTCCTTTCTTTAAGATAGTTCTTTGTCTTAGTGATGTTTTCTTCATTAACTACCACAAACAACTTATCTTTAATAACCTTTACCTGATCTGTTTTAAAATCTTCATCGATCAAGTCAATGTATTTTTGGCATGACCCTAACCACTTCTTCTGGAGACAGACTTTTGCATTGATTAAAGCCACTTCATTTAATTCAGTCCTTAAAAGTTCAACACTATCTGGCTTGTAATCACTCCCAATGACATTCAATTGTAGTTTAGCTTGCGTTAAACTCTCAACTTTACCTTGTTTTATGAACTTTTGAATACTTACAAATCGGTTTTCATCAAATTGTAATGTGTTTTTTATTTCCCCGGCAAAAAAGAAATAAGATACTGTGCCTATAAATAAAATAATGATGACCCCTAAAAAATATAAGATAGCCTTTTTCATGACAAGTTATGTTAGTTTAATTATTAAGTGATTATATGAACATAAATGCTTACAGCTTGAAAATTAATAAAAAACGTATTCAATAAAAAAAACAAAAGTTAGTGAGTTTATTAAGAAAAAATCAACTAACATCAAAAACAAACTCCATGATAATCATATTGAATTCATCTAAGATTGGGTATTCGCCCTGTCTTTCACTTGTAATAGTAATGTCTGATCAAAAAAATAATTTATAAAAAGTCGATTTTTAATTAAAAATTGAAATAAAATATAATTCCATTACAATTAATATTTACAAAATAAAAAGGAATAATAAGTAACTATAACATAATTATTAACAATTGTATTTAATGATTTACAACTTTCTAAAAAGTTCCAAAATTTAATTTACCCCTCTCATAACACAACATAAAAATATTCTTATGAAAGAAAAATGTAATTTTACTTTGGATAATTATAAAAAAACTTGCTATATTTATATTATAAAACAGCAATAAGAAATAGTTTTTGGGTTATTAAAGGAATTAAAAAGTCAATGGTTATGCCGTTGACTTTTTTTATTTTAATTCATCTTCATAGCTAATTGCATTAAGATTTAAACCGGATGCAGGTGCTACATATCCCAAATGTGTTTTATCATCACTATTTTGTAATGCTTTTTTAATATCTTCCAAAGTCAACTCTCCTTTACCTAACATAAAAAGAGTACCCATCATTAAACGTACTTGATTCCTCATAAATCCTTTGCCGTGAACATGAAAAATATAACTTTTCTCAGGAAAAAAAGAGGCCGACATTTCATCGTTTTCTCTAATCTCACAATAGTCAATCGTTCTCACTAAAGAGACACCTTCCTTAGGTTGTTTACAAAAACGACCAAAATAATGTTCACCCTCATAAAGTTTTGCCCCTTCTTTCATCAATTCTAAATCCAAATCATGTGTTATATTTGTCATAAAGGGTGCACTGAAAGGATGGTTTTTAGCCCCAAAAGAGAATAGGTATTGATACTCTTTCCTTTTTGAGCTTTGAATAATATTGAACTCATCCCCTACTTTTTGAATCGACAAAGCTCTAATATCATTGGGTAAGTTTTTATTAAACAACTCGAAAAATTCCTCTTCGTTTAACTCCTCCCACACAAACAATTCAAAGGCTGAGTGATTAGCAGACACGTAAGTATCAGTTCGTGAAGTTCCTAACGTTTTAAATTTCACTTCACCTCCCAGAACAAAGTTGATCGTCTTGTTGATCATTCCCTGAACTGTTTTCAAACCAGGTTGTACCATCCAACCGTGAAACCTATATCCTATATACTGTACCTCAATTAAATAATTATGTCTTTGTTTTTTCATGAGTTAAATTAATTCACAATAGTTAGGAACTATCTGCTGTCAGTCCACTAACCTCAGCTGTTTTTCTTACGTTTTTATAATTAAAAAAATATTTTCAGTATGGTAAAATTAATAGATGGCAGCCAAATCTTTGGTACTTTGTGGGAAATATATTTAGAAGCTTTTTCTCCTGCTGAAAGACGTTCTAGAAAAGACCTTATTGATACAATGGAACTGAAGAATTACTTCTTCAATGGTATACAATTCAAAGGAAATAACTGCGGATTGGTAGGTTTCTGGTTTTTTGATGAATTCATTTATATAGAATACCTAGCAATGAAGTCTTCAACGAGGGGTTCTGGTGCTGGAAGTAAATTTTTGGAGCACTTTAAAAATATATTTGGGAAAAGGAGAATTATACTGGAAGTTGAACACCCTGTTACTAACATGCAGATAAGAAGGGTCAACTTTTACAAGAGAAATGGTTTCTTCTATAACAAAGGTTCTTTTATTCAACCACAATACAACGAAGAAATCAAAGAAGATGTTGAATTAAATATAATGTCGTACCCTAAAAAATTGGAGAAAGAAGAATTAGCAAAGGTTAAAGAAATTCTTTTCGAAAGAGTATATTAAAAAAAGGTCGTCTTTAGTTAATTAAAGACGACCTTTGTATTTATAATTTCACCAGTACTCTACCGCTCACCTGACCTTTAAAAATTGCATTAATTTTATCATCAAGACCTTCTAGAGTAACTTCTTCAGAGATTTCTTCTAAATTATTTGGCAACCAATCCTTTCCAATATTCTCCCAGACTACAATTCTCTCCTCTCTTGGGAAATTTTGAGAATCAATACCAATAAGGCTTACCCCTCTTAAAATAAATGGAAATACATTTAATGGTAAATCAAATGACGCTGCGTTTCCACAACAAGTCACAACTCCTAGTGGGTTTGTGGCTTTGATGGCTGTTGCAAGAAAGTTTCCACCTACTGTATCAATAACCCCTGCAAATTGTGGCTTTAATAATGGTCTTTCACTGCCTTCTAAAAATGACTCTCTAGACATGACTTCAGTAGCACCAATACCTTTTAAGTAGTCTACTTTATCAGCTTTACCAGTAACGGTAACAACAGAATATCCTAACTTATTTAAGATACTAACAGCAATACTACCTACTCCGCCAGTCGCACCAGTGACAAGTACGTTACCATCATTTGGAGCTACTTTGTCAATTAGTTTATAAACAGACATTGCAGCTGTAAGGCCCGCTGTACCCATCATCATACTTGACTTAGCATCTAACCCTTTTGGCATTGGAATAACCCATGATGCTGGAACTTGAATGTACTCAGAAAAACCTCCCCAAGTATTCATCCCTAAATCATAACTTGTTACGATTACTTCATCTCCTTCTTTAAAATCAGAAGATTTACTAGATACTACAGTTCCTGAAGCGTCGATTCCTGGAGTATGAGGATAATTTTTTGTTACACCTGGCTTACCTAATGCTGAAAGTGCATCTTTATAATTCAGAGACGAATAAGCAACTTTTACTAATACTTCACCTTCAGGAAGGTCACCTATTTGTTTGGTTTGAATGGAAGTTGAAAATTCTTTTTCAGCAACTTTTTCTGATACAAAAGCTCTAAATGATGTCATAAACTAATTCGATAAATAATTATGGTTAATATTTATCGCAATGTAGTTGAGTGAACCTAAAAAAAAGGTGACAAAAGCAGGTGTTTACTTTACTTCTTACATTTATTATATTAATAATATTTATTGTACTATAAAAAATATACAATCGATGTGTATCAAAAAAATTAATTTTCTTCAATATTCTTTTTAGGGTATTCGTAAAACAACTCTTTACCTTTACCTAGGTTTTTCCAAGAGTTAGCATTCTCAAACTCAATAGCAACTACACCAGATGTTGGAATATTTTCGAGATAATCATCGGGTAAAAAATGATTTCTCAAATCTGTAATAGCCGGATTGTGAATGACCAACATAATATCCTGAATATGATCATCAAAGTCATTGATAATTTCTAGAATCTCATCATAAAATGCTTCATAAAAATCTTTCTCAAAATGCAACTTCTTACTCAGTGTTTCAGCAACTTTTTCAGCTGTCACTTTCGTTCTTTTAGCAGGAGAACTAATTATAAGCTCTGGTTTTATCGACTTTTCGAATAAAATCTCTGAGATTTTTACAATATCATTCTTCCCTCTGCTGTTTAAAGGACGGTCAAAATCAGAAATGATTGGATTTTTCCAACTTGACTTTCCATGACGCATTAATATTAACCTCTTCAATTTCTCTTAATCTTTATTTTATACTAAATTACTTCTGTTTTTTTTATAAAAAAACCCGATAGGCGTTATATTTGATATTGTTAAATAAGTTTAAGGACTTAAGTGAGTAATTATACTACAAAATCAATATTAGCAATAAGATAGGTTCAACAATTGAGTTGGTGTCATCTGATCACTCTACCAAGACCTTCAAGCAAATATTAATTTCTCAATTTTATTAAAACTTTATCTATTCAATTGGTTCAAATTCTTAAATACCTACTAGGTTCAATCCTCCTATTCACTTGCTGTATTACTGATCTATTTGCTCAAGTAGAGACTCCAAAATATGTCAATGAATATCTAGCCATTGGCGTTGGTGCAAAGGCCTTAGCTATGGGAAATTCCCAAACTGAATTGGTCGATGATGCAACATCAGGGTATTGGAACCCTGCTGGATTATTGAATATTGAAGACAAATATACAGTCTCGTTAATGCATGCTCAGTATTTTGCTGGAATTGCCAACTATGATTTTGTAGGATTTGCCACAAAAATTGACGACCGATCAGCCTTAGGTATTTCTGCCATTCGTTTTGGCGTTGATGACATACCCGACACCCGCTATTTATTTGATCAAGACGGAACACTTAATTGGGATAATGTTCAAAGTTTTTCGGCTTCTGATTATGCTTTCTTATTTTCTTATGCTAGAAAATTCCCTCAACTACCTAATATCCAATTTGGAGCAAATGCCAAAATCATTTATAGAAATGCTGGACAATTTGCTAATGCATGGGGCTTCGGTTTAGACTTTGGGTTTCAATGGGCAAAAGATAATTGGAAAATCGGAGTTACTGCTAAAGATATTACGGGTACCTATAATATCTGGACTTATAACCCTGCCACTTATTATGATGTATTTGCTTCAACTGGAAATACGATTCCTGACAATTCAATTGAAGCTGCTACTCCACGATTAATTATAGGATTAGCAAAACACTTCCCTTTGTGGAAACGAAGTCAATTGGAAGATGCTGAAGAACTAATGGGGTTACTTGTTTCCATAGGTACTGATCTTACTTTTGATGGACAAAGAAATACTGTTATTAGAAGTGAATTAATGAGTGTAGACCCGCATGCAGGACTTGAGCTTCATTATCAAAAAATGATTTTTCTTCGAGGCGGAATATCCCAATTTCAGTATATCAAGGAATTTGATGGCTCCGAAACACTAGAGTACCTCCCTAGTTTTGGAGCAGGTTTAGCCTTCAAAGGATTTACTGTTGACTATGCTCTCACGAATATTGGAGACATCTCAACAGCCTCTCTATATTCTCATATTTTCAGTTTAAAAGTAAATTTTGGGCATTCTATTAAGCGTACAGTAAATACTCCAAAAAGCGACAAATACTACTAAATCGTTAATATTCAGTCACATTAATTATTAAAATTTGGTAAATCTTGTGTTTATTTAGTAAAATTGCATTAGTGATGTTATTACTGCATTTTTTTTATTACTGATGAAATCTACTTACTTACTTATACTAATTACTATCAAATTTACTGTACTACATATTGGACTGAGTATAACAAACTGCATAGCTCAAGAATTTGACGCACCTAAAATTGAAATCTCTCAGGATAATAATTCCAACAGTAACAAATGTAAATCTCTTTTTGAGGTCAATAATACCTTACAGAAAGATCCACTGAATTCTAATGCCTTATTTTTAAGGGGTAAGATAAAAATTGAGATGGGTGCTTTTAAAGGTGCTCAAACAGACTTGACTCTTGCTTTAAGAGATTACAGATCCAAAAATCGTATAGAAATTTATTACCTTAGAGGGCTATCCTACTACATGGAAAATGACTTTCTAAATGCTATTTCCGATTTTGATAGCGTAATTTTTATTCAACCTCATCATATAGACGCACTCTGGAAAAAGGCCCAATCCTATTATTTTTTAGGAGCTAATGAAGAAGCTATATCGCTATTAGATAACATCACCAGAATCAACCCTGACAATCCAATTACATGGCATGATTTGGGAGCGTTGTATTATAAGAACGAAATGCTTGACAAAGCAAAAGACTGCTTTACTAAATCATTAATACTTAATCCTCAATTATCCATCTCGTATAATCATAGAGGTATTATTTATGAAAACCAGAAGCAATATTCATTAGCTTTTGATGATTTCACTAGAGCAATTCAGTATGACAGTACCTATGTAGATGCATACAATAACAGAGGTTTGATTTATATGCATTTTGAAGATTACAGCCAAGCTGAAAGCGACTTTTCAGATGCAATATTACATAGTAAAGATACAGCCAAAGAAGCACTAAATAATAGAGCATTAGCAAGATGCATCCTTGGAAATTATGAAGAAAGCCTTGACGATATTAACGACCTTATCGATAACTTCCCTTTTTATTCGCAAGCCTATATTACAAGAGGCGATATCAAGGAATATATGCATGATGACAGCGGAGCTTGCTCTGATTGGCAAAAAGCTGCGGAACTCGGCAATTTGATTGGGATTCAATACACCCAATCTGCATGCCATTAAAAAACTAGACAATGAAGCATTTTTTTTTATTCATCTATTTTTTATTTCTAGTAAACTTTACCTGGTCTCAAGAAGTAACTAATGATAGCGTAACCTACACTGAAAATTTAGTCTCTCTTAATGACAATGATATGACCTTTGTGAAAAGGCTTATAGAATTAGGAGACAGTCTTTTCTTTGAACTAAAACAACCTGACGAAGCGTTCAAATACTACTTTGGTGGATATGATTATTTGGTCAACGACGCTGAACTCAACTTAAAGATTGGACAATGTTATTTAGCATCTGTCACTGAAGAAAAATCGCTTGCCATACCCTACTTTTTAAAAGCCTTAGCACTTAATCATGGGCTAAAAGATCCTGAATTATATTATAATTTAGGACAAGCCTACCATTATGATGGGCAATGGGATAAAGCTTTAACCTACTATAAGAAGGCAAAGCTAAATATGAAAAATAGCGAAATGCGTAAAGTCAATAAAAGAATTGAAGAGGTCATTTATGGAAAAAAAGCTTATGCTAATCCACAAAAAAATATAATTGTAAGGAATTTAGGTCCACAAGTAAACTCTAAATATTCAGATTTTTGCCCACTCATTGACGCAGCAGAAAGGGACCTTTATTTTACAAGTAGAAGACATGAATTCAGGTCCGACAATCCTGATATAAGAACACACCTGTATGAAAGCATCTATTTTAGCCAAAGAAAGGATTTCAAAAATTGGACGACGCCCTACCCTTCAGGACATCCATTAAATGACGATGGACATACTGCTACAGTTTCTATTTCAATGGATGGAAGTGAAATGATTCTCTACAGAGAAGGCCACCTATGGATTTCTTATAAAGAAGATACTTCTTGGTCAAAACCAAAAAAACTCCCCAATACGATCAACAGCGTCTATGTAGAAACTTCGGCCTGTTTAAATT
The DNA here is from genome assembly GCF_000812565.1 of Flammeovirga sp. OC4. GTDB lineage: Bacteria > Bacteroidota > Bacteroidia > Cytophagales > Flammeovirgaceae > Flammeovirga. The sequence goes on from NZ_JTAM01000003.1 coordinate 26,064, forward strand.
ATAGTATGGATACACTCTACTATGTCAGTAGTAACGAAGACCTCTCAATGGGTGGTTTAGATATTTTCATGTCTGTAAAAGGGCAAGATGGAAGATGGAAAAGAGGCAAAACGCTAGGACATGTGATTAATACAGAATATGACGAAGAAGGTGTGGCTTTATCGAGAGATGGAAATACGTTGTATTTTAGTTCCAGAGGACATGATTCCATGGGGGGATATGATGTTTTTAAATCTACGAAAGACTTTCAAGGAAACTGGAGTACACCTGTCAATTTGGGAGCTCCAATTAACTCTCCGCATGACGATGTCTATTTTATGATGAGAGCCAATGGAAGACACGCCTATTATTCTTCCTCAAGAAAAGGAGGGTATGGTGAAAAAGACATCTACAGAATCACAATCATAGACCATAAGAAAGAATTTTCTCTTGCAAAAAAAGATATTGACTTTTTACTCTTAAACAAAGATTCTATTAATACTAGACATACACCAAGTGATATTGATCATCTGAAAGAAGTTAGAGAAACAGCATTAAATGCAACTGTAGATATGCTGAAAACTTTATTCCAAGTTTCAACTTCTCAAATAGAATAAACCAAAAATTTAAAAGTTTTGGGTTATCTGTAATAAGTAAAATTTGGTCATACTTTTAATTTCACACCATTCGATTATTACATATTCAACCCATCATTTCATTCAAAATTAGTTAAACAAAAAATTTCAGCTCCACAATTACCATTATAGTAGCACTTAATAAAGAATTATTTTGAAGTAAAAAGTGGTGTGTAAACATGAAGTTGTTATTTTTGCACTTCAAATTGAAACATTATGATTTACATCAATAGAAGAGAGTTCTTTAATGCAGCTCACAAGTTGTACAATCCCAAGTGGACAAAAGAACAAAATGAGGCGTTTTTTGGGCCTTGTGCAAACGAAAATTGGCACGGTCACAACTTCGAGATGCTTGTTACCGTAAAAGGTGAGCCTGATCCAGATACAGGATATGTAATGAATATGAAGGATTTAGGTAAAATCATGAAAGAAGAAATCATCGATAAAGTAGATCACAAAAACTTGAATATGGATGTAGACTTCTTGAAAGATAAAATGACAAGCTGCGAGACTTTAGCAATGGAATTTTGGAAGATCTTAGCTCCTAAAGTCAAAGATTTCGCTCCTAATGCTGAGCTTCATTGCATTGAATTGCATGAAACAAGAAAGAACTTTGTTCAGTATTATGGCGGATAATGCCGATTGCTACAATGATATTTTTGAAAGGATGCTTTAAATAAGCATCCTTTTTTTATTTTTGTTTAAATAAACATTTTTTCACCATACCACTTACCGATGAAATATTATTTGATTGCAGGAGAGAAATCAGGAGATTTACACGCGTCTAACTTAATGAAAGAGATACTTCAAAATGATCCGGAAGCTGAATTCCGTTTTTGGGGTGGTGAAGAGATGCAAAAAGTTGGAGGTGAACTAATTCATCATTATTCTGAAATCTCATTTATGGGATTTTTAGAGGTTGCCAAGAATTTGATGACCATCAGGAGATTTATGAATTATTGTAAGAAGGATATATTATGCTGGAAGCCTGATGTTGTAATCTTAGTCGACTTCTCTGGTTTTAATTTGAAAATTGCAAAATACGTTAAGCCTAGAGGTACAAAAGTCTTCTATTATATTTCTCCTAAAGTTTGGGCATGGAATCAAAGCAGAGCGAAAAGAATTAGAAATGTAGTGGATCGAATGTTTGTCATCATGCATTTCGAAAAGGCCTTCTACAAGAAGTATGATTACGATGTGGATTATGTAGGAAACCCTCTATTTGATGCCATTAGTCAATTCACCCCTTCCTCTACTTTCCTTGAAGATAATCAGTTGGATCCAAATAAGAAGATTATTGCAGTGCTTCCAGGTAGTAGACATCAGGAAGTGAGTTCTATTATGGATACTATGTTGACGATCATCCCCAAATATGACAGTAATAAATTCCAGTTTGTAGTTGCAGGAGTAGAACACCTTCCTTCTGAACTTTATGACGAAGCGAAGAAATTGGGTGTTAAATTGATCTTTAACCAAACTTATGACCTACTTACTCATGCAACATCAGCAGTTGTAACATCTGGTACAGCTACGCTAGAAACGGCTTTATTTGAGGTCCCTCAAGTAGTTTGCTATAGAACGAGTACAGTAACTTACAATATTGTAAAGGCATTGATTAAAGTTCGTTTTATTTCTTTGGTAAATTTAATTGCTGACAAGGAAGTAGTGAAAGAACTGATTCAAGGTGAATTTACTACTGAAAACCTTGAGAAAGAATTGGGTTATACTTTGAATGAGAAAAGAGAAAAAATCATTCAAGATTATAAAGAAATGAAAGAAATGATCAAAACGGAGGGAACTTCTAAAAAGGCGGCTTCTTTAATGTATAAATATTTAACTGAAGGTATTCCAGAGCAGAAGTTTTAATTTCAACTCTGATAATACTGAAATAAAAAACTCATACTTTCGCATTGAAAAGTATGAGTTTTTTTTATTAACCTATAAACTGGTTCAAGTCTTAAGCTGAAAGCGTGACTTGGACTTATATATGAAAAAAGTCTGTAGACTTTTAGATCTGCTAGGTATTTCTATAAATCTTCAGACTCATAGAAATAATGAGCACAAGTGGCGCTCCGCTGAACACTTGCACTAGTATAGATTATTGCTTTGTCTTAAAAGCCTCTTTCCCTCTCAATTTATACTTAGAAGGAATTTTAAAAGGCATCTTCTGAGCCTCAGCTTCCACTTCTATTTTAGAGAAATTCAATTCAACAGTGGTTTCCGGCATTACCTTATCTTGATTTCCTACTCCCACTTTTACTAAAGAATGAAAAGGTGCAGCTTGATCAGCTCCGTTGACAACAGGTTTAAAAGTATCGTAATCAATTGTCGCCACTTTCTTTTCCTTTTTCAACAGCACTGCTATTTTCTCTAATTTTTGAGAGGTTCTATTGACTGACGCAATTGATTCTAAACCTTTATCCTTTTTCGTTAAAAGAAAGTCTTCTTCTTCCATTTTCACTCTTGATTCCTCGAAAGTTGAAGGTAAATCACCTGTAAAAATGGACTGCAATAAATCGTAATCAATACGAGTTCCCAACAACAATTCTACATCATCATAGCTCAGTGCATACGCTTCTTTTTCCATTTTCAGTAGAGCAAATACACTATCTTTTGTTGCTAAGACTCTTAATCCTTCGATCTTTGCCACTCGCATTGACATCCACATCTGTTTGTCTTTTTCAATACGAGTATCAACAGCCAATTTGGTTTCCTTTCCTTTACTATTGAAGATTAATTTCCCTTTAGTAGAAAGGTAGGTATACTCTAAATTGCGTACATCTAGTTCTGAATTCTTATCACCTGAAGTGGTGGAGGTGTACTTAGGTTGACAACCAAACATTACCACGATTAGTGATAAGAGTAAATATTTTTTCATGATTAATTAATCCACTTTAAACTGACACTTTCAATATCGCAAGTGTTAAGCCGAAAGGCATCACTTGTGATAATATTTAAGCAAAGTCTCCTGATCTGAATGTAAATGTGTTTCGAAGTCAGGAGACTTCGCCAATATTTAGTTCCAAGTGACGCTAACGCTTAACACTTGAAACATTGTAATCTTTTCTATTCAAAAAAAGGCAACCGCACATGTACGATTGCCTTCTAATATAAGCATTATCTTCTTAGAGTTTTGCTAAAGCTTCTTCTAATGCTTTGATTTTACTCTCTGCATCTTCTTGCTTCTTCTTCTCTGTTGCAACTACTGCTTCAGGCGCGTTAGAAACAAAGCGCTCGTTCGATAATTTCTTTTGAACTGACGCTAAGAATCCTTTAGTGTATTCTAACTCTTTCGTTAACTTTTCTTTTTCAGCTTCTACATCAATTTGATCAGCCACGTCAATGAAACATTTGTCTGACTTGTATACAAACTGAGTAGCACCTTCTACTTCTGCATCTACCATTGTTAATGACTCAAGATTCGCCAACTTCGTAATGATACCACCGAAGCGATCGTAAACCGTTGTATCTTTCGCCAATACAGACATTGGAAGTGCCACTTTAGGACCAATTTGCTTTTGGTTACGTACATTTCTCACTTGAGAGATTACTTCAAAAGCATCAGAAGCTTGTGCTAATAATTCTGCATCGAAAGATTGTACTGTTGGGTACTCTGCCACTACACAAGCATCACCTTCTTCTCTATCTTTGATCGCATGCCAGATCTCTTCTGTTAAGAATGGCATGAATGGATGTAACAATCTTACGATTTTCTCAAAGAAGTTGATTGTTGCTTCTAAAGTAGCCTTGTCGATTGGAGAACCGTAAGCAGGCTTCACCATCTCTAGGTACCAAGAACAGAAATCATCCCATACCAATTTGTAAATTGACATCAATGAATCTGACAATCTATATTTCTCATAGTTTGCTTCTACGTCTTCCAATACTTGATTGAAACGAGATTCAAACCAATCGATAGCGATTTTATTAGCTTCAGGCTGTGCTTCTTCGCTTACCTCTAAACCTTTTACTAAACGTAAAGCGTTCCAGATTTTGTTGGCGAAGTTACGACCTTGCTCACATAATTTCTCATCAAACAACAAGTCATTACCTGCAGCTGCAGATAATAATAAACCAACACGTACACCATCTGCACCGTATTGCTTCATTAAGTCTAATGGATCAGGAGAGTTACCTAATGACTTCGACATTTTACGTCCTTGGTTGTCACGAACAAGACCTGTTAAATACACGTTCTTGAACGGTAATTCACCTTTCCACTCATAACCTGCGATAATCATACGTGCTACCCAGAAGAATAAGATATCAGGACCAGTTACCAAATCATCTGTTGGGTAGTAGTAGTTGATCTCCTCATTTTCAGGTTGAGTAATACCATCAAATACTGAGATTGGCCATAACCAAGAAGAGAACCAAGTATCCAATACATCTTCGTCTTGCGTCAATTGCTCTAAAGTGATTGAAGGATCTTTTTCTTGAGCTAAAGCTAATGCTTCTTCAGTAGTTTCTGCTACTACATATTCACCATTTGGAAGGTAGAAAGCTGGAATTTGCTGTCCCCACCATAACTGACGAGAGATACACCAATCTTTCACATTTTCCATCCAGTGACGGTATGTATTTTTGAACTTCGCAGGGTGTAATTGAATATTGTCATTCATTACGTTTTCTAAAGCAGGCTTTGCAATTTCTTTCATAGAAACGAACCACTGCGTAGAAATACGAGGCTCGATTACAGCACCTGTTCTTTCAGAAGTACCTACTTTGTTTTGAAGCTCTTCTACCTTCACTAAGTTACCTAGTTCTTCAAGGTCTTTTACGATCTCTTTACGAACTACGAAACGATCTTTACCGTCATATTTAGCACCTGCTTTTGCATTTAAAGTACCATCCTCTTCGATAATGTCAATCACCTCTAAGTTATGCTTTAAGCCTAACTCGTAGTCATTGATATCGTGAGCAGGAGTTACTTTCAAACAACCTGTACCAAATTCAATATCTACATAGTCATCACCAAATACAGGAACTTCTCTTTCTGTAGTAGGAATGATTACTTTTTGACCAATTAAATGTTTGAAACGCTCATCATTAGGGTTTACACAAACTCCGGCATCGGCAGGAATTGTTTCAGGACGAGTTGTAGCAATAGTTACAAACTCCCCTTCTTTACCAACGATAGGGTATTTCACATAATAAAGCTTCGAGTTTACCTCTTTGTGGATTACTTCCTCATCTGATAAAGCTGTTTTTCCTTGCGGATCCCAGTTCACCATACGAGCACCTCTGTATACCCATCCTTTTTTGTAAAGGTCAACGAAAACTTTGATTACGGCTTTAGAAAGCTCGTCTTCCATAGTGAAGCGAGTACGATCCCAATCACAAGAAGCACCTAACTTTTGTAATTGGTTTAGGATGATTCCACCGTATTTTTCTTTCCATTCAAAAGCATATTTCATGAACTCGTCACGAGAGATATCAGATTTGTTGATACCATGCTCTTCTTTCAACATCTTTACAACTTTAGCTTCTGTTGCAATAGATGCGTGGTCTGTACCAGGTACCCAACATGCTTCATAGCCTCTCATACGAGCACGTCTTACTAATACATCTTGAATAGTATTATTCAACATGTGGCCCATATGCAACACACCAGTGACGTTTGGTGGTGGTATGACGACAGTAAACGGCTTCTTTTCAGGATTTGGCTCCGAATGGAAGTATTTATTATCTAACCAGAATTGGTACCACTTGTCCTCTATGTTTTGAGGATTGTACTTTGACGCTAGCTCCATAGCTATGATTTAATAATTACAAAAACTAAAATTATAAAGTAAATCCACGGATACACCCATGAATTCAGATCTGCAAAGTTAAACAAAAAAGCAGTTTGAAATTAAGATTTGCGTATTAATAATTTAGAAAATAATGAACCACTAAAAGACAACACAATAAAGAGCTAGTTTTCAATATTTTACGAATATTAAATAAAAGTTTATTGTATCCTTCCATTTATTAAGTCTGTTCTTTTTTGATGTAAAAAAGACTTTCCATCTCAATGAAAAGTCTTTAATTATTTTATAATTTAGGATATTAGTCATGTATTTAAGTTACTAATCACAAGAAACACACCTCCCTGCCTCATCAAAGAAATCTGCAGCTCTATCACTGTCATTGGCATTATATCGGCAACAAGCTGTAGAACGGCCTGACCATCTGCCATTTGTAATTTTATCATATTTCAATGGCACAACTAATTTTCCTGATTTGGCATCAATACAACCCATTTTACCATTCAACTGAACTTTGATCAGACCACATTCTAGCTGTTCCATTAAGTCATACCTCTGCCCTCCCAATATCTGTCCGCTTGGTGAAGTAAATTGTTTTTTTCCTTCTTTGGTTGTACCTATTGTATATCCATCTTTCAAGACTTCAACACTAACAAACTCCAAAGGAATCACCGCACGTCCTGCATAGTCTATCAAACCTTGTGCTGTATTATTCGACACCAAATAAAATGCTCCTTTTTTCTTAACAGTATTATAGTTGTATAGCTTTTTAATACCTAAAGTTGGGTTTTTCACCACATAAGCATAATTGTAATCAGGCGCGATGCTCAATGCAGTTTGAATGTATGAAGCAGACTTTCTGTAATCCTTTCGACCAGTAAAATACAATCCATATTTATAATCAAACCAAGGTGTATCGGGCAACATATCTTTACCCATCAGGTATAATTCTTTCAACTCTTCTTCTTTATTCAGCTCCACATAAGTATTCCACAAGAGTTTGTAGTTTTCTAATTTGTACGGGTTCTTCAATAGAGCCGCCTTTGAACTACTTGCTAATGTCTCTAGGTCTTTTTGTGAATAAGCTACATAACCTAAGAAAACATCTAAATCCGAGAACCTTCCTCTTTTTTGAGTGTATTTTACCGTATAGCTTTTAGCAGAAGAAACGTCGTTTTCAATTTGGATAGCATACTGTGCTTTATACCTTAAAGCAGTCGCATTGAATGGATCTAATACTAAGGCTTCATCCAAGAAGGAATTGACATCTTTACTCGATTTTTTGAATACAAAATCATAATCGGTATATAATTTACCAAGCTGAGCTTTTAAAACTGGGGACGTTGGGTATATATTCATTCCATCCAATAATGATTTCTCTGCCAATCTTAGCTTATCTTCAGTTTGTGTTTGTCTATCGTAAATTTTTGTCCAAAATTTTGATTGAACTAGATACCCTTTTTCAGAAATCACTGATAAATTAGCACTTTGATTGACCATAGCAAGAGCATCCTTTAATTGCCCTAAAGATAAAAGTACTTCTAATTTTGTTTCCCAAACCCCTGGGTCACTGGAATCAATTTCTTCCATTTTTTTCACCAATTCCCAAGCTTTTTGATAATAACCCATCTTGATAAAAATATTGGCTTTCCCATAATATCCTTTTAGTCCATTAGGAGTGATTTTTATGATTTCTTCGTTTTTATTTAGTGCCTCTTTATAATTTTCTTCTTTAAGATAAGTATTGACCATTGTCTTTTTGGGCTCAGTCCAAGTAGGTTTCATTTTCTCAGCAATAGCCACGGTCTCTTTGGTTTTCTCCAGCTTCATTAATTTCTGATTGATCAAAGCAATTCCGTTGTATGGATAGGCTGCATCAGGAGTCACTTTTAGAATTTTCTTTAAGTAAGAAATAGCTAAAGGAAAGTCTTTTATATTATTCTCAACGATAATCAAATAAGCCTGTAAAAACCATCTTCTTAAATTGACCATTTCCACTAATTCTGTATCACCTCTATAAAGCTTGGTTGCATAATTCAATTCGTAGATGGCTTCTTTAATTTCAATGGCTGAAGGTGTGACACTTTTCCCCAAGACAAAAGGAGTCATGATCTTTTGCGCTTTGTATTGTAAAGCTACCGCCAAAGTATTCTTGGCATCGTTTCTTTCTCTATTACTTATAGAATTGTCTTTTTGAATTTTATCATACCACTCACTCGCAAATGGAATGGGTACTTTTACGTTTGCATTTACAATGGATGATGTACTTACAGAGGCTAATATTTTTGAATTACTACTCCATTTAAAATTCTTTCCCATTGGGTGTTTACTTGCTGGCGTGATTGTATTTTCAACCACATTGATAAAAAATAAATTGGAGTTTTCACTCAGAACCAACAAGTAATTATCATTGAGTTTGGTGATTTTATTTGGCTTTTCACTATTTGGAAGTCGGTAATCTTTTAGCGCTTTTCCATTTGATGTATGAATGGAACGAATAGTAGCATAGTTTAATCCCAAAAGTAGATTTCCATTATTCATAAAAAACATCTTTTGGCTGTTGGAAGGAGATAATTTTGAAGATGAAATTAATGAGAAATCAGCATTCAAAATCGAAATTTCTCCCTTCTCATTACGCAATGCAATTCGATCACTCGGGTCTGTCAGTGCGATACCTGTTACACTTCCTTTTATTCTAAACTCCTTTTTTGGGTTTTGAGATAAAGAAAAAGAATAAATATTGCCTTTAGCATCACCCGTAAAGGCTTTTCCATTAGAAGAAAGTTGTAAAGATGTGATATCTGATTTATGATACTTTTCTGATTTTACCTTTTCTTTTCCTTTATAAAAATTTACAGAATTATTTTTATCAGAATAGACAAAAATATCCCTTTCATAACCTACCAATTTAGGATAATTAGAAATTGAAAATGTGCTCTTATTTTTTGTATCATTATCAAAAACCTCTACTGTTTTTCCATTTTTAACCACAAGCACCTTTTCATAAGAAACAGCAACATGAGAAACTTGCCCCAATTGAACTCCCTTTAAAAATTTCAGATCTACTTGTTCTGTATAAGGCAGGTATTTCGGATGAAGGATTCTATCGGCCTCAATTGCTTCATAAAAGGATTTCATCAATGGAGATGCTGTACTTTCAAGCTCATTTTCATTCCCTCTTGAAGCTACAGTCCCAGACAGTAAGTTGTAATTATCCTGTTTTACAAGGTCGAGTAGTTGATCATCAACTTTCATTAAAACATCACCTGAGTTACCCTTATATTGAGGCATTTGCTTAAAATCAGTATCCATACTCACTTTACCACTCAAATACACTCCTAACTCACCGTGCAATATCTTTTTATCTCCACTTTGATCTGCTTCTCCCATCAAACCCCTTAAAAAATAATAGGTAAATGCTCCATGACCTCCTCCCCACTGAGACCCTTCCTGCGACAGTTGATTAGGTCCACATGAAACATATTTGTAAGTATTATTCCAATCCTGCATTAATGCATTGATGGTTGCATTCGTATTATCTGTTTTTGTAATATGTCCTGATCTACAAGCATCTGTAATCAGTAAAACTTTAAATCCCTTGTTGGATGTATTGGAACTGATTTTTTTCTGAAGTCTATCAATTTCTATTGCTCCTTCAATTCCCCAATCATGACCTCCTTCCTCTGGAGCCACAGCATCATTTGTAATTAAATAAGCTTCTCCATCATTATCTACATCTCCATGTCCTGCAAAGTAGATAATCACTAAATCATCTTTTTCTGCTGTTCCAAAGATCTGTCTTAGCTTATTTTTAACATTAAGAGAAAATGCTTGATCATTCGTCAAGAGGTGGATATTCTCTTCTTCAATGGAAGTATGTTGCCTTAAAAACTCTGCAAAAGCCAATGCATCATTATCAGCAAATCTCAATTGAGATTGTTTGGGATAATTGGCGTATTCTGAGACTCCAATAATTAATGCCTTTATGGAATTATGTACATTCTTTCCATCTTGAAGTACTAAACCTCTCGTATTTGTTTCCTGACAGAAAGCTGTAATTGAGAATATAAGTAAGAGTAAGTTAAGGAAATAAGTTTTCACTGTATGGTAGTTTGATATGATACAAAAATATCTTCTACTAATATGGAGAATTATCAGTAGTAGGGCAAAATAAAACAACTAATTCTGAAACTACCCTAACCCACATGAAGAATAAACACCCCAATAGATAGTAAACAAAAAGTCACCTCTTTTACCTAATTCGATACATAGAGGTGACTTCAATTTTTAATATCAGACAGAATTACAACGATTTTGCCTGGTTATATTCTACAATTAAAGGAAAAACTGACTCTAGTTTAATTTCCTTTAAGTTGTTTAACTTTTCAATAATTTCAGGGTTTCCAGCCAAATACTTTGCTACTTGAGCTTTTAGTTTAGCTCCGCTTCGTTTAAGCTTTACTCCTTTAGTATCACCCGTTGAAATATAATAGGTATTGGTAGAAATAAACCCATCGATAGAAAAACCTCCGATCCCTATTGGTGTACTTGCATTCATGCCATATTCATAAACCTCAACTGAACCTGTGATGTAAGATGGGATCAATGCATTAAACTTATTTACCGCTGCAGGGTGTTGCACTTTGCATTGCTTCCATTTCTGACCATCTTCTCCTACAATCTTCTTCACATAATTAGAAGATAGCTTTTCAGGTTTGTCTTGAGACAAGTCACTCTTGAAATAAATCCTATGGCTATTGCCTCTCACTCTATTGGATACATCAAAAAATCCTTTTTTTACTCCTGTTGTAGTGTAAACTTCACCTGGTTTGTAGTTTCTATCACTTTGAGCAAACGTTGCAGTCACTACACCTAATAATAAGGTGATTAAAAAAAATACGTTTTTCATAAAATTAAAAAATTAGTCATTAAATATATTAACACCATTTCAGACCAACATACCGTCGATCTTATAGTTTGCGATTTTAAATTTAGGTTTAACAGATAAGGAATCATTATTTAAGCCTGAATAAATTATTTCAGTTTAAAAAATGAACGATTGAAGGTTGTGTAAATACATTATTTACACATTACTCCTTCTACATTGTCAAAAGTAATACTCAAAAGTTTTGCTCTTGCTTCTTTACTAGCCCAAGCGATATGAGGCGAGAGGATTAACTTCTCTTTTTTCTTCACATTCATCAATGGACTATCTGATGGTGTAGGTTCTGAGATAAAAACATCTACTGCTGCTCCGGCAATTTTATCTTGATCAATGGCCTCTGCCAATGCCTTTTCATCTACAATTCCACCTCGACCAACATTTATTAGAATTGCATTTTCTTTCATCATTTCTAATTCATTAGTTGAGATCGCATTCGTCGTTTTCTCATTAAGAGGAGCATGAATTGAAACAACGTCAGCTCTTTTATAAAAATCATCATGATTTACTAATTCAAAACGCTCATCTCTTACTTCCCCTGAAGTGGAATAATAAATAACTTTGGCACCAAAAGCTGTTGCAATTTCTGCTACTCTTCTTCCAATATTTCCCATTCCGAAAATACCGTACGTTTTACCATTCAACTCATGAAAACTTTGGCCAATCCATGTGAAAGAATCTGATTGAGAGTAACTCCCACTTATAACAAATTCATCATATTCCTGTATGTGGTTTGTAAGGGATAATAACATCGCAAATGTTTGTTGAGCAACACTTTCTGAGGAATAATTTACTGCATTTTTCACTTGTATACCCAACTCTTTTGCAGCCTCTAAATCTACATTGTTCGTACCCGTAGCGGTAATGCTAATCAATTTGAGCTGAGGATTTTCTTTCATCATGTCAGCATTGATTACCACTTTGTTCGTTACGATCACATCTACACCTTGAATTCTTTCTTTCGTTTGTTCAGGTTTAGTTGCATCATAAAAAATCACCTCTCCAAGTGTATTGAATTTATCCAATACAGATTGCATGTCATCACCTAACGTAGCGGTGTCTAAAAAAACTATTTTTCCCATTTTTACTATATGTTTTCTACCTTGCGAAAAAATGCAAGAATTGTTCATAATCTCATAAAAATAAGAAAATGAAAGTTACTACTTGGAGAAAAATCCCATCAATTTGGAAAGAAATAATAGTATTAAGTATCAAAATACATGAAGAAAATTCTGATACTGAAAAAGTTATCTCATTATTAGAAGAGCATAAAGATGTATCTACTGTTTATGAATTATTGTTTGGAGAGAAAATAGTCATCGAAGACTGGCCTAATTTTACATTTTTCAACCGACTTTCTCCACTAGAAAATATATATTGTGCTTATCTTCCTATTGATGATATAGACCCTATCATGTATTTCCCGTTGACTAGAAAGATTCACGCTGAAGGCACGCCTATTATGGCATTAGAAGCATTGATGTTAACTTCAAGATTAGAAGAACTGTACATTGATAATACATTTGTAGATGACATTACAGAAATAATTGACCTTCCTTTAAAAATATTGAGCATAAAAGGGTGCGGTATAGAACAAACTCAACTGCAAACCGTTTTATTAAGAAACCCATCTTGTACAATTATCGATTAATATAAATGGATAAATCACCTAAAATAGTATTATTTGACGGCATCTGTAATTTATGTGACAAGAGTGTTCAGTTCATCATCAAAAGAGATAAAAAAGAAGTATTTAGTTTTGCCTCATTACAGTCTCCAGAAGGTATTGCATTACTCAATAAACACCACTTACCTCAAGACTATACTGACAGTATTGTATTGATTGATGGCGAGAGTGCTTTCAAAAAAGCAGAAGCAGCATTAATTATTGCATCACATTTAAGCTTTCCTTGGTATTTATTTAAGATTGGAAAGTATTTACCTCACTGGTTTACGAACTTTTGGTACGATCTTATAGCGAAGTATAGGTACTCTTTTTTTGGAAAGAAAGAGGATCAGTGTGACCTTATTCATCAAAAAAGAAGATATACCACCACAGAATTGTAAGCGAAGCACAATATGAATACAATATGAACGTATTAAAATTGAAGGCTTAATAGTTTTATGCTTCCTTGAATAACGAAATTGAACATTTTTCAATAATGAAAATAATGACTTTAAAAAAGAACCTTCTCTTTTTTCTAATACTTTTTACATCCTCTACTTTATCATTTGCTCAGGAAGAGTTAACAATGGAATGGTGGAATGGTTTGGATAAATATTGGAAAGGGATTTTCATGTCGCAGATTATGTGGCAAGAAGACGAAATGAACAAAGAAGGACTACTTAGGATTCAGAACTTGACAGCAATTAATGCATCTGGTTATGATGATTATGGTGATGAAAGAATTGTCACAAAACTAGATCCTATTGCATCGCTAACGCTCCTTGAAGATATTGACATTTCCTACACAAGAGTGAAAGATTTAACTCCACTCATGGAAATGCATCATTTGAAAAGGTTAAACTTGGCCTATACAAGAGTCGATGACCTCACTCCTTTGGATCACTCTACCACTATACACGAAATTTTCTTATCTGGAACAAGAGTCAAAACATTAGCACCATTAGCAAATATTCCTCTTGTCACGCTTGATCTTTTCCAGAACAAAGCTTTTGAGGATTGGACGTCGCTATCTGTTTTTAAAGAACTAACATCACTATCTTTAGACGAAACAAGAGTAACCGATTTAACCTTTATCAGTACATTAAAAAATTTAAAAGAGCTCAAGCTATCTTATACAGCAGTTGAGGATCTAACACCCATCAAAAAAATAAAAGGTCTTACGTTACTTCAGATACAGAAAACTAAAGTAACTACCCTTGATCCCATCAAGAACCTTAAAAAATTGGAGCACTTAAATATTAGCAATTCTGAAATTGAAAATATTGATGCATTAAAGAAAATGAAACAATTGCATACGTTTTACTTTTCAGATAGTAAAGTTAATGATATTGCAGTGCTGGCAAGAACAGTGGGTCTAAACGAACTGACATTTTCTAATACTCCTGTAACCGATTTGAGTCCTTTGGTTGAATTACCTGAATTAAGTATTTTGATCATCACGGGTTCACAAGTCAATGATGTAAAACCTATGGAAAAGGTAAAACCGCTTACAATAATGTACTTTAGAGACTCCCAAGTAAGCCCTGAAAATGTGGAAGCCTTCAAACAGGCACGACCAGAAGTAGAAACTGATTTCTTTTAAAATAAATCAAACACTTGTAAAAGAATTGAAATTAAAAGTCTTATTTCATCTTTATATCACATATCCTTAATATTTTATTGATGGTAATTTGGTAATAGATAGAAATAAGACTTTTTTTGCAGTGGATTTAATTTAACCTCTATACTCCAGTGAGTGAAGTCATAAAACACGAGTGTGGCATTGCAATGCTACGACTTAGGAAGCCGCTGTCTTATTTCATTGAGAAATATGGCACTCCTACATATGCGATCAGCAAGATGTACCTTTTGATGGAAAAGCAGCGCAACCGTGGTCAAGATGGTGCCGGAATAGCGAGTATCAAACTCAATATGAAGCCAGGTAATCCATTTATTGACAGAGCTCGGTCGATTGAAGCTGATCCTATCAATGACATCTTTAAGAAGGTAGGAAAGAAACTGAACAAGATAAGCAAAGACACTTCAAAATATCTTGATGCAGATTATTTAAGAGAAAACATTCCTTACATGGGCGATGTTTACATGGGGCACCTACGCTATGGTACTCATGGTAAAAACACTATCGGACATTGCCACCCTTTCATGCGTAATAACAACTGGAGAAGCAGACAGCTGATTATGGCTGGAAACTTCAACATGACCAATGTGGACGAATTGTTCGACAAGTTGGTGACTTTAGGGCAACACCCTAAGGAAAATGTTGATACGGTGACTGTAATGGAAAAAATTGGTCATTTTCTTGACATTGAAGTCCAAGATTTATTCCAATTGTACAAAGAGCAAGGTCTAGACAATATTGCCATTTCTGAGCGTATTGAAAAAGAACTTGACCTTTCAAAGGTACTTTCTCGTTCTTGTAAAGATTTCGATGGCGGTTACGCTATTATGGGTCTTACAGGACATGGTGCTGGTTTTGTTGCAAGAGATGTGAACGGTATTCGTCCAGCATATTACTATGCAGATGACGAAATCATCGTTGTTGCTTCAGAAAAAACAGCCATCAAAACAGCCTTCAATGCTGAATATGATAAGATTCAGGAAATTGGTCCTGGTAATGCTCTTATCATTGACAAAGACGCCAACTTCAAGGAAGTGGAATATCTAACACCTAAAGAAAAACTTTCGTGTAGCTTTGAAAGAATCTACTTCTCAAGAGGTACTGATCCTGCCATCTATAGCGAAAGAAAGAAACTGGGTGAGTTGCTTGTTCCAAAAGTACTTGAATCATTAAACTATGATCTTGAAAATACAGTGTTCTCTTACATTCCGAATACAGCAGAGACTGCATTTTTGGGTATGATGGCTGGTATTGACAAGTACTTAGTGAAAAAACGTCTTGAAGCAGTAGAAAATGGCGTTTCTGGAGAAGAACTAGAACAATTAATGACTTTCAGACCTCGTCAGGAAAAATTAGTAATCAAAGACGTAAAAGCTCGTACTTTTATTGCTGATGATACGATGAGAGACGACATGGTTGCACACGTATATGATACAACGTACGAGGTAATCAAAAAGAAAGTGGATACGCTTGTGGTATTGGATGATTCAATCGTCCGTGGTACTACACTTGAAAAGTCTATCATTAATATGTTAGACCGTTTAGAGCCAAAACGTATCATCGTTGTTTCTTCTGCACCTCAAATCAGATACCCTGACTGTTATGGTATCAATATGTCTAAAATGAAGGAATTCGTTGCTTTCAGAGCAATGGTGAACTTAATGAAAAAGACAGGCAAAGAGGATATATTGGATGAAGTTTACTATCGTTCAAAATCTATTTTGCGTGCTGAGGACTTTGATGTAAATCATGTACAATCGCTTTATAATAACTTTACAGATGATGAAATCAGCGAGGAAATTGCAAACATCATCAAGTTAGATCATATTAAGGCAGACGTGGAGGTGATTTACCAATCTGTTGAAAACTTAAACGAAGCTTGTCCTAATCACCTTGGTGATTGGTACTTTACTGGAAACTTCCCTACGAAAGGAGGTATGAAAGTGGTACACAAAGCTTTTGTAAATTATATGGAAGGAAAAGAAGTTAGAGCTTACTAAGCAAAACTTTTCTTCTCAACAAAAGGCTAGGATTCTAAAGATCTTAGCCTTTTTGTTTTTAATTTTAAACTATGAAAGAAAGAATACTACTCCCCTCATCAAGATATATTTTAGGTTTTCAGAATAAAGAAGAAAGAATTATTCAAAGAGCCTACAACGACTTCTTTTATCCTATTTTTGAAGGAAAGGATATAGAGGATAAATATTTATTCCAGAGAGGATTCTGTAAGGCCTTGACTCATACGCTCTATGCAAATAGCTCTAATGAAGAGGAGTTTATTGATATCATCAAGAAACATTTCCCAGATAATCAAGAGGAGTTTGATATTGAAGAAGTGGAAATTAAATTCCGAGATGAGGACTTACTTTTACTTCAACTCCATTTTAATCAAAAACTCTCTGATGAATCTATCGCTGCTCGTACTGAGATGAGTATTGAGGATGCCAAAGGGAGAATCGATAAACTTCAGAGAATGTGGGGGCAGGATATGCCTTTGGAAGAGTATTTATTGCAGATTGAGCAAAGACAGTGGTTCAAAAGACTGACCAACAATCCTATTCCTTTACAGCCTAAAGGAAAGAAAAAAAGTAGCTCTTCTGTAAAAGTAGGGAAAATCAATAAAGTAGAGGAAACGATTTGGGAGAAGATAAAAGGATTCTTTTCATAACATTGATAATGAAGGCATTCCTATTTTTACCAAAAAATATTCCTATAAAGAAAATTGAAAGCATCAAAAAAGCCCATCAAAACTAAATTTGATGGGCTTTTCTTATCGCTAAAAGAGAATTATTTATTCTTCTTTTTATTTTCTTGTTGTGCCTTTTGTTGTTCTTTCATCGCTTTGTCTAAACGAGCTGTTAATCCGCCGGCTTTCTTATTGGCATTTTTCTTTTTATTCTCTTCCATAACGGCACGAATCTTCTCTTCGTTTACAAATTTCTTAGAAGCAATTTGTTGAACAATAGTGATACAGTTCGATACTAAGTAGTAGTACGTTAAACCAGCTGCGAAGCTGTTGAAGAAGAATAAGAAGAATACAGGTGAGATGTAAGATACCATCTGCATCTGAGGGTTTGACTGTACTTGTGACTGGTTTTGGAAGTAAGTGTAACCTAACATTGAAACCGCCCAAAGTAAAGTAAATAATGACACGTGATCGCCATATGCAGGAATGCTGAATGGTAAGTCTAAGATCGAGTCATACGTTGATAAATCATCTGCCCACAAGAACGACTGCCCTCTTAATTGTAATGCATTAGGGAAGAAGTTATAAAGTGCCACGAAGAAAGGCATCTGAGCCAGCATAGGAATACAACCCGACAATGGGTTCGCTCCTACCTTTCTGTAAAGGCTCATTGTTTCTTGCTGAATCTTCATTTGATCATCACCATACTTCTCTTTTAACTCGTCCATCTCTGGCTTCAACAAACGCATCTTCGCCATTGATTTGTATGAGTTGAAAGTAAGTGGGTAAAGTACCGACTTCACCAATACCACCATAATAAAGATGATCAATCCGTAACCTAACTCAAATTCTTCTAAGAATTCGAAGATTGGAATAAAGATGTATTTTGAAAGTGGAGTTGTCCAAGCCCACCCTAAGTACACGTTATCTTCAAAACCTGTTGTTACAGCCTCACAAACACGGTAATCGTTTGGACCGAAGTAATATCTAAGGTTTGCTGATTCAAGTGAGCTCAAAGGAATTTGGAAAGCAATATCAAAAGTCTTTACAATTTCAGTATTGTCTTCATTGTAATCAGAGATAAGGTTAGCTCTGTTAAACTGTTTATCTGTGATCAATGCAACGTTAAAGAACTTTTGTTTTGCAGATACCCACGCTAATGGTTCTTGAATTGCCTCCTCTTCTTTTGAAGTGGAAGTCATTGACAAGTAATCAAAGTCGTCTTTCTTTGTGAAGTAGTTGACAGTAGTTTTCTGACGTGATGTTTTCATGTCCTTCTCTACTGCTTTCATATCTTGGTGCCACACATAAGAGATTTCTTGGCCTTGGATAAATGGTTGAGCACCTGAAAGGTCCAAATCATAATCCACCACATAAGTATCTTCATCTGCTAAAGAATAAGTTCTCTTAATCAGAACATTTCCTTCGGCTGTTTGTGCAATCATTTCTACTTTATCACCAGCAATAGAAACATTTGCAGTATAGTTTAATGTATTAATATCAATTACCCCATATTGTGTAGGTAATTTTTCTTCTACTTTGTAATGCGCAGGGTCAACTAAGTGTAAAGGTTTTTTGTCGTACGTTTGGTAAGTCTTTAACAATACATCTGTAACATTACCGCCCTTTGTATCAAAAGTGATCTTTACATTTTCATTTTCTATCGCTACTTCTTTGGATGTACCGTTCATTACACTACCGAACACACCAAATTTTTGCATTAATACTGAATCACTTTCAACTGCAGTTGTTTGAAAAGTTTGATTTTCTGTTTGTCCTTCCACTACATTGGCAGTAGACTCTTGCGTTTGAATAGGATCTTCCAAAGGCGTTTCCGGCTGGAAGAAAAACATATATCCTACTAATAGTGCGGATAACAACAGAAAACCTGTCGTTTGATTCTTATCCATTTTACTCTTATTAATTTACGATATCAATAAATATTATTGATTTTCTCGTTCTTTTTGTACTTAAAATGCGTGCAAAGTTACGAATTTTATTGTCTTAATCTTGAAAAAAGACAATAAAGAATTTAAAAAACGAAAGCCCATAGATAAAATTACCTATGGGCTATCTCATAAATTGATTGTAATTAAGCACTTACAATCTCTTCTTTGCTATCTTTCAAATCCTTCACTGCTTTCACGAATGAAACAAATAAAGGATGAGGGTTTTCTACTGTAGACTTATATTCTGGGTGGAATTGTGCACCCACATAATAAGGATGATCTGGAATCTCAACAATTTCTACCAAGCCTGATTTAGGGTTGATACCCGTAGCCACCATACCTGCTGCTTCATATTGTTCCAAATACTTGTTGTTAAACTCATATCTGTGTCTATGACGCTCAGAAATTTTAGAAGTTTTGTAAGCTTTTTGTGCTCTTGAACCTTCTTTCAATTCACAAGGGTAAGCACCTAAACGCATCGTTCCTCCCATTTGAGAAAGGTTTTTCTGATCCTCCATCAAGTCGATAACAGGTTCAGTAGTTGTCTCATCCATTTCAGATGAATTTGCACTCGATAAACCAACTTTATCTCTACCGAAAGCAATTACTGCTGACTGCATACCAAGACAGATTCCGAAGAAAGGAATTTTCTCTTCTCTTGCAATACTACAAGCGTTGATTTTTCCTTCCATACCTCTTTCTCCAAAACCTGGAGCAACAAGAACGCCATCTAAACTTGTTAAAATCCTCACAGCTTCTTCTCTATCTAGTAGTTCTTCCGCTTTGATGTATTCCAAGTCAACTTTTACTTCATTCACTGCACCAGCATGAACAAAACCTTCTACGATTGATTTGTAAGCATCTGGTAATTCAACATACTTACCGACCAAACCAACACGTAAAGTATCTTTTGGATTTTTTAATTTTTGAAGGAAGCTTAACCAATTATCAATATTTGGATCTTGGAAAGCCGGCAAACTTAATTTCATCAATACGATTTCATCAAGTTTTTCTTTTTGCATCAATAATGGCACATCATAGATTGTTGATGCATCACATGATTCAATTACTGCATTAAGGTCCACATTACAGAACGATGCGATCTTACGACGCATGTCCATTGGAATATGGTGCTCAGTACGACAAACCAAAATATTGGGTTGTACACCTGCTTCCAATAATTGTTTTACGGAGTGCTGTGTAGGCTTTGTTTTTAATTCACCCGCAGCTCTTAAATAAGGAACTAACGTAAGGTGAATTACCATAGATCTTGAAGCGCCAAGTTCTAATCTTGCCTGACGAACAGCTTCAATAAATGGCAAGGCCTCAATATCACCAACACAACCACCAATCTCTGTAATAACGATATCATACTCGCCATTTTCAGCTACTTTGTAGAAATTATTTTTAATTTCATCAGTGATGTGTGGAATTACTTGTACTGTTTTTCCTAAATATGCCCCTTCACGCTCTTTTGAGATAACATTGTGATAGATTCTACCCGTTGTTACATTATTCGCCTGAGAAGTAGGAACATTTAAGAAACGCTCATAGTGACCTAAATCTAAGTCTGTCTCAGCACCGTCATCCGTTACATAACACTCACCGTGCTCATAAGGGTTCATAGTACCTGGATCGACATTTAGATATGGATCAAATTTCTGAATGGTTACGGAATAGCCCCTTGCCTGTAATAGTTTGCCAAGAGACGCAGAAATGATTCCTTTTCCAAGGGATGATGTCACACCACCTGTGACAAAAATAAATTTTGTTTGTGTACGAGAAGACATACTTCGAAGATTTCACATTTTGTTTGTGCAAAGCTAAAGGAGTTCTTCTCAATTAGCAAATAAAGTATGTCAATGCTTGTAACTAGATCAAAAAAGTGATCGTTGTTCTGTCTTTTCTCTCAAAATTGGGTAAATAATATTCGGATCTAACGACTTTTTAACCTGACTTCCGATATAATGTCCTAACTCTGGACACAAAATATCTTCGGGTTGATGAGCAAAAAAATAGACTTCTTGTAAACCTTGTCGTTTGAAAGATTGAATTCTCTCCATCCAATCGTCTACCCTTGAAAAGTCAGTATTGTGCATTTCGTTACCCACAAACCTCACCATAATTGTTGGTGTTGTCACTCTCATGTGAAGTACATCTCTCCTACCTGCAACATCAGTAATAATCATTGCATATCCTTTTGCTGTCATAAGCGCTGAGAGTTCATCTAACTTCTGCTGATCATTAAACCATGAAGGGTGGCGGAGCTCTAAAGCTAACTTCATATCTTCAGGAAAAGCTTCAATAAATCGGAAAAGTGGAAGTGCTTCTTCTACTGTGAAATCAGGAGGCATTTGTAACCACGTATAACCCAGTTTGTCCTCAAAGAGTCTCATCTGATCTGTAAACTCATAAATATCATTTTTACAGTTCATCAATCTCTTTTTGTGGCTTACGGATTGTAAGAATTTCGGGTTGAACTTGAAGGAATCATGTACAGTAGACTTCCATTTCACTAGCGTTTCTGATTTTGGAATACCATAATGCGTTGAATTCAACTCAATGGTATCAAAATGCTGACTGTAATAATGTAAAAAAGTATTAGGTTGTGCTTTATCAGGATAAATTTTCCCTTTCCACTCAGCACAAGACCAAGCAGGAGCACCTATTCTAAATTGAAATGCATTGATAAAATTTGGATGATTTCTCAACATCATTTTAGAATAATGATCTTGTGCTGGAAGTTGAAAATTAACTCCCGAAATATCTTTTAATCGTCCAAAATCCATACACATATTCTTGTTTTTTAATTAGACTGTCCTTCTCTGAAAGCCTCCATTGATTTATAATGACACATGCCTATTAAAGCATCAATTTGTGCTTGAAGTTTCACATCCTCTTCTTCGTTTTTTGAACGAAGAGCCAATAAAACCAATTTATGAATATCCGTTTTATACTTTGAGGCCAGATCTAAAAATGGCAATTCGATAAGACTTTTGTAAATCGCTGACTCTCTCCTTGAAAAAGAAATCTGACGTGCCGTCTCCAGAAGAGTTACAGTATAAACAGGATATTCCTGTAAAAGTTGAGCAATGTAGAGGTAATCATCAAAATTTACATTTCCTGTCTCAATATAATACCTTAACTCCGAAAGCCCTCCAACATTTACATCACTACTCATCATTATCTGCCTAAACTTCTCTTCGGCTTCCTCTTTTGAAATAGGCTTGTCTTGCGAAAATAGAGGTGTATTCAATAGTAAAGCGATAAATAATAAAAAGAGGTTTTTCATTCTATATTTTTTGTTGTTTGTCCATTACAATACAAAATAATAATTTGTAAAAATGAATGAGAAATTTTTCAAGGTAGTTTAACATAAGTTAGAATAAGAGCGTAAAATCGTCTATAGTGCTGTCAAATACTTTTCAATATCTAAATAAGAGGAAAAGTCCCAGACATCCATCAGGAAATAACAGATCGTCAACCAAATTGTAGATGAAATTAACGCAGAAATCAAAAGTGAGTATTTTGATTCCTTCAACCTTAAACCAATCAAAATATAGGTTGGAATACCAAAAAGAACTGGTGCTAGTGTCACTGCACTCCAGAAACCATACCTTCTCCACAATACCAATACCTTCTTCAGATTTTTATTGTAACCACTTTTCCTTTTCGTTACGATTAGGCTACTGACCTTCTGCCCAATAAAAAAAGTGATCAGTGAAGAGGTTAACACGGAAGAAAGATTCAAAAAAATCATTTGAAAGTAATTGAGACCAATAATATTAGAAATCACTGCTCCTAAATACACTTTCCACAAACTTAACCCAAAAATTGTAAGACAAACGAGTAGTATTCCAGTATTCATATTAATGATTCAATAAGTTAGTTTTCAATCAAGCTAAAATTGTTATTCATGCAATACATATTTCAACCTTATCACTTACTCCTCAAATTCATCACAATCAATTTGTATTTCCTTACCGCTGAGTTCACTCTTCAATAAATTACAATAATGGTCTCCTTTTTTATCTCCACTATAGTATTTACAATTATAACAAGTTCTTTGTACTTGGATAACACCTTTTTGGTTCAACTGAAAAATTAGTTTTGATAAAGTATCAAATATATTGGCGAGTTCCTGTTCGGTAAAAGAGGACAGTTCTTTGTTGAAAACATCAGCATAGCCCTCTAATTGACCAACGAGTTCTTTGCCAGAAGAAGTGATGAATAGATTATACCTGCGGTTATCTGTTGGTGAATGATCCTTCTCTAGATACTCCTTTTTTAATAGTATTCTTACTGCATCACTAATCGTTGCTTTTGTAACATTAAACTCTTTCGCAAGATAGCTTACATTACATATTTCTCTTTTATGATTTGAGACAAACAAAAGAATTTGGATCTGTATAGGACTAATTCCAAACGTTTTGGCTTTTTCCCAAAGCAACGCTTTTAAAGCTTCCGAGAGCCTTTCTAATCCACTGAGTATTTTTGATTCTATATTCAAAACTGATAGTAATTAAAAAATTAGGATCGCCATAAAGTTAGCAATCCTAATTTTAATTTACTAATTACACCCTTCCATCTCAATAATGAAATATCCTTTTTGAACAATTTCCTCCAACCATTCCGGTTTTAATGTTTCGATATGGCAAAGTTTACACTGTTTAGCGGAAAGCGGTAATCCTTCTTGTCCTTTCATTTTCAAGTAGGCTTTACCATAATTGTAAATCGTTTCGGCATCACTTACTTCCACCGGGGCAATGATATCAAAATGCATGGTAGTCCCGTCTTTTTTTATAACATAGGTATCCCAGACATTGACATCGCTTTGTATTATTTCTTTCATCTTTTAAGCTGTTTTTAGATTAGTACTTATTGTAGTTTTTCATCATGCTTTGTATTAATTTTCAGTCACTGAATAAGGCAAAGACAAATCACCCGAAGCAATTGAATACACATTGTAAACTCCTAACATAGGATACTGAGCATTGGAAGCATTCACTTGCATATAAACCGTTACAGCATCAAAATTAAATTGCGGTTTATTACTTATACGATATGCAGGAACAACCACTTTAATAGTATTTCCCTGATTAATTACTGGGTACCCGGGAGAATCCATATACATTGGCATACCTGGATTAGTCGGAGGCAAAGCAACATTTTTATCTTTTGGATCAAACTGTTTGACAGCCAAACCACCAGGCACTCTAGTATCTTTGGTTAACACCACCCAATGTGGATGCCAAATAACACCGTCATTCACATAATTCCTATCATTATTTTCATCCCACAATGGAGTATCGTCAAAATCAGGGTGCGAAGTTAGAGCCAATGCCACTATACCTTCTGTATTACTAAAACCGACGTCTTCAGGTGCTAATGTAGTAGGAAAAACATAACCCAATACTGGAGCTCCATCCATCTTTCCATAAGGTTTTGGAGTTACATTTCCTGCCAAACCTTCAGTCTCAATTGTGAAAATGAGCTGATTTAATTGACTATCGAAAACCACATCTGCATTGGTGATTTTTAAATTTGAACTATTCTTAAATGTTGGGTCTTCATTTTTTCCCTGAGAAAATACTGGTATTATAAAAATGAAGATTAAGTACATTGTAAACTAAATTATCGTCAACTTTTAATCGAACTTTCTGCAAGTATTTATAGGATCAACTTTCAAACTTCCTTCTTCTTCATTTTTGTCTTGAAACAAAAACGAAGCAAAAAATTCAAGGCTTTGAAGTCAAAAGCTAAATTCCATTTCTCTCGCCTAAATGATTTTAAACTCGCTGCGCTCAAACAACAAAATCATTTTTAACGGCTCACTTCATGAAATTCTTAACGCTTTTCCCTTCAAGGCCGAGGAAAGTACTGCCAAACGAATTGGGTAGAATGCCACTGGCGCGAATGTTAAGCGTTAGCGGCATTCGTGTCCTACAGATCAACAGAAATCTCCTGATTTCTAAAAATCATAAATATTCGAAAACTTAGTTTACAACGTATTAAGGATAAACTCAATAATTGTTTCATGACGCTTGAATTAATATTAGGAATCCTAACTTTTAAATTCAAAAAAAAGACAAACCGAGTGGCTAGTTCTTATTTATACATTAGGATTCCTAACTTTTTTTTAAAACGAAATAGATTAAGATTTCAAATCAGCTAAAGATGCCCCAAAATTGATATGCAGTGCATTACCATTAGGTGTAACTAAAGCAGGAACTGATTTCACACCAGATTTTTCAGCTTCTTCAATTCTACTACTTTTTTCACCTAGATGAACAACTTCTACCTTTTCTGTTCCAATCAAATGGATTAGGTCTTGTTCTGCACTTACACAAACTGGACAGCCTGCATGATAAAAGATTGATTTACTCATTTTAATAAAAGTTTAGAGTGTTGAGCAATAGTGCTGACACAAATATAATAAGGATTCCTAACTATAAAAATTATTTATCCAATAAATTAATTTTTTAGTATGCTCACTTTGAAAGAAGTGCTTAATTTTTTCTAAGTCTCAAGAAGAAAATGTGGTATTTAACAGCAATAAAAAAGGGAAATTATTTTTGATTCATTTTGAATGGAATGCAGAAATGACGGTAAGTTTAGTCTAAAAGGTATTTCTATTTCAAAATTTGATTCTAGTTTTTACAGTAAAAAGAAATTAGAGCAAGTACGCTGTAAACTAAGCCTCCATTATTTACAATGTTGATAAATCAGGAGATTTCTGATGACCTAAGGACACAAATGACGCTAACGCTTCACATTCGTGCCATTAAACTTTCTACCATTTTAGTTTGGTAGTACTCCTCCCCCGGCATTGAAGGGAAAAGCGTGAAGAATTTCATGAATTGAGCCATTAAAAATGATTTTCTTGTTCGAGTAAAAGCGAGTTTAAAATCATTTAGGCGAGAGGAATGAAATTTAGCTTTTGACTTCTAAGCCTAGATTTTTTGCTCCGTTTTTCATCAATGGAAAAATGAAGAAGAAGGAAGCTTGAAAGTAGGATACAAAAGCCAGCAGAATAATTGATTAGGTGTTCGCGGTAATTTAATTTACAATGCAGTTAGTTTTGATTCATCATTAGTCCACATTTGAATGGTGGACTAATGATAAGGTATAAATTCATGGTAAGCCCACTTTAAAACAAAGGCTTTACGATTTCAGGATTTACTCTCCTTTATTTTTTGTTTCATGCACATGATCAGACAAACGCTTACACATTGCATGAATTTCTTGTGCCATTTTCTCATCTCCAGTAGCATTGAAGATGTTTTGAGCAATACCTCCCATGGTGTCAATGTAGAAAAACTTCATCTCATCCACAGTCATTTCTTTACCCCACAAACCAATACGTAGTGTTTCTTTACGTTCGTGGTCCCATATATTTAAATCAAAAGCACGCGTTTCTTGAAGACCCGCTTGATCAGAATCGTCTGCTTTCCAGAAAATTTTCTCTGGAACATTATTCTCATCCAATTCTACCTTTACTCTGATGTTAGACTCTTTCATTATTAAAAAATATAACTTGAAGTGATTTTTATTATCCTACAAAGTTGCATATTTTAAAGGACAATTTGTAATGTTTTCCATGAATTAAGCCTAATTATGTTACATCGATTTGTAAGATTGTCGTTTAAACAAGAATGTATAGAGGAATTTCAAAATTTATTCCTTGATGTTAAAGAAAAAATTGAAAATTTTGACGGTTGTCAATCCGTAGAACTTCTACAAGATGCGGAGTCAAAAAATAAATTTATGACATTTAGTATTTGGGAAAATGAAAAAGCCTTAGAAGCATATCGTCAATCTGAATTTTTCCAAACTACATGGAAGAAAACTAAATTAATGTTCAACGATAAACCTAAGGCTTTTTCTATGTATAAGGCTGGAATAAAAGAGTAAGTCTTCTATTCACCTAAATATTCTGTACCAGCATCTGGAGTTTCGAAAATCACAACTTTATATAAAGCAGGAAGTTCTTTTTTGATTTTGTTCCAAACCCACATTGAAATCACTTCTGAAGTTGGGTTTTCTAAACCTTCTACTTCATTTAAAAAGTTATGGTCTAACACTTTATAAATAGGATTTACAACAGTATCGATTTCATGAAAATCAATCACCCACTCATACGGGTAAACTAATTCTCCATCAAAATGAAGTTCCATTTTCCATGAGTGACCATGAATTCTTCTACACGGGTGTCCCTCAGGCATTTGAGGTAAGAAATGTGCAGCTTCGAATGTATATGATTTGAATATTTTCATCTTTACGTATTAATTCTAATAAAAATCACGCAAAGATAAATGACATGAAATTGTCTAATGGAGGATTTTAAACACCAATTCTTTAAGATTTTCGTCATCAGAAAGTGACGCTCTTATTCCTTTAGCCTTTAAATCGGCTTCTTGGAGGTGTTCGATAATTTGTAAAACCTTATTGTAAGAGAAATTACTAACCGCTAATCGGTAATCTTTAATGAAATAAGGGTTAACGCTTAATATCTTAGCTAATTCTTGATCTCCCTTACTGAAATTTTCATGGAGCATTAACAACTTTGAAAAATAAGCATATAAAGTTCCCACAACTACCACAAAAGGATTACTCTTAGGATTATCATTGAAATACATTACAATTCTGTTTGCTTTCAAGATATCCTTTGTGCCTAATGCATTTTGTAATTCAAAAACATTATACTCTCTACTGATTCCAATATGCTTTGCAATTAATGCTTCTGTAATTTCAGTAGCATCTTTATTATAATTGAGCATGAGTTTTTCCAGTTCATTTGTAATACGAACCAGATCGTTCCCAATATATTCAGTGATTAAGTTAACAGCACGATCTTTAATTTTGTACCCTTCAGTTCTACAATATTGTTTTACCCAAGCAGGAACCTTATTGTCATACATTTTTTTGGCATCAAGAAAAACAGCATTTTTCTCAATGGTTTTCTTTACTGGCGTACGACCATCTAATTTTTTATTCTTCAACGCAATGACCAATACAGTAGAAGGCACTGGATTTTCAGCATATTTATTTAGAATCTCCAAGCTCGCCTTTCTTGATAAGTCCGGAAGATCCTGCCCTTCTTTTACGATAATCACCTGACGCATGGCCATCATAGGAAACCTTCTTGCACTCTCTAAGACTTGCGTTAGAGTAGTATCCTTGCCATACAATACAGTTTGATTAAAACTTTTCTCCGCATCTGTAAGTGCATTTTTTTCTATATAAGCAGTAATTTGATCAATAAAAAAAGGCTCATCCCCCTGTAAAAAATACAAAGGTGAAAACTTGCCAGCTTTCATTTCTGTCATTATAGAATCTGCCGAAAATGCCATAAATTTTGAATGGTACGTGTTTTAGAAAAAATTGGACTGCAATTTAGAGTTTGTAATCCAAAAAGAAAAAAGTATTAAGGGGTATTCATAAAAGAATATTAGTCAACAGTCTTATCAATGCCATATCCTATTATTTTTTGTCTCACCGCAGTACCAATCTCTCTGTATCCATCAAACTCACTTGGGTTAATCATCCTAATTGTAATAACACTACCTTGCTCCCAATCTACTATTGGAGGATTCTCAGAATTTTCCCATCTCAATATCCACTGAGAGATACCAGCAGAATCCAATTCATACAACGGATTACTTTCACAATCATCTTGTTCAAAGAAAGGATTATCGACTCTTTCTCCATTACCTAAAGTGATGATTTGCTTATTTCGATTATCACCACAATATGGATTACCCGCAAGTGATGGTTGAGATGTATTAAACTCATAATATCTCTTGGAGATATTATTATAATCAATACCGATCAAACCTATATCTCTTTGGTAAATTGCTCTCCTTGTTTCTTCTGAATTAGTAATCTCATTTGTATTATTGATTTCAAGAATAACTGCTGCATTTTCAAAAGTTTGCCCATCAAAAGTATAATTCCTCCCTACTGTTTCTATTTGATATCTAATATCAATCCCTCCAGGGGTAATTGAGCTCAAACCATTATAAGTATTCTGATTAAATCGTTGACCTTCCACAAGTGGATTAGTCAATTTTAAAAAAGGAATAGCGTTTTCATATCTAATAATTTGATTATCTCTATAAACAACAGACCAAACTGAATCCAAAACCCAATCCATTTCTTCATTATCTCTCACATAGCGATGTAATGGATAATTTTGTCCTCCAAAACCATCATCATAAGGCTTGCCTATTATTTCTCTCAATTGATAAGATGTAGTAATACTATTTTCATCACTGGTTAAATCAATACTATCTACCTGATAGTGTATATACCATCCTTCTTCAATTGGATAATATACCGTTCCAGACTGATAATTGGGGTCTGTAATTGTTTCATTACAGGCTTGAATAAAAAATGTGAATAGAAAAAAATAAAGGGCCTCTTTTAATTTCATAATGATTCTGCTGTTCTACTATGCAAGATATAAAATTCATCTATTTCTTAATTACTTTAAGCACAAAAAAAGGGTATAGACTCAGAGCCTATACCCGGGATACTTTCTGATAAAAGTATATCTATAAATAGATTTCGTTGCTTAGATGAAAGGATTCTTTTCTCTCTCCTCACCTAATTGTTCGAATTTCTCATCTAATTCAACTAGAACCTTCTCCTCTGGCGTGTTAGAATGCTCTGTTTTAGCAAGTGGCACGTTTTGAGGAATAAAGTCTGTAAATCCATCTTTATCAGCATCTGGCTTAGAATAATCATAAGGCCAACGATAAACGATTGGTAAAGCACCTGGCCAGTTACCATGACCTGGTTTTCTTGGAGTTGTCCACTCTAATGTAGTTGAGTTCCAAGGGTTCAATGGTGCTAATCTACCTCTAAACATACTCCAGAAGAAGTTGAATACAAAGATAAACTGTGCTGTCACTGTTAAGATCGCAGCAATTGAAATAAATGTATTCAAGTCTGTGAAAGTAGAGAATGCATCAAAGTTTGTGAATGAGTAGTATCTTCTTGGGAAACCTGCAATACCGATGTAGTGCATTGGGAAGAATACCATGTAAGCACCGATGAAAGTTAACCAGAAGTGAACATAACCCATCGCACTGTTCATCATTCTACCAAACATTTTTGGATACCAGTGATAAACACCAGCCATCATACCGAAGAATGCAGCAGAACCCATTACTAAGTGGAAGTGAGCTACTACGAAGTAAGTATCGTGTAATTGAATATCCAATGCCGAGTTACCAAGGATGATACCTGTAACACCACCTGAGATAAACAATGAAACTAGACCAATTGAGAACAACATTGCAGGAGTAAAGATGATATTACCTCTGAATAATGTTGTGATATAGTTAAATGCTTTTACCGCTGAAGGTACCGCAATGATCAATGTCAAGAACATGAAGATTGTTCCTAAGAACGGGTTCATACCTGAAACGAACATGTGGTGAGCCCATACGATAAATGAAAGGAATGCAATACCTAACATTGAGCCAATCATCGCTCTGTAACCGAAGATAGGCTTTCTTGAGTTCGTAGAAATTACCTCTGAAGTTAAACCTAAAGCTGGCAATAATACGATATATACCTCTGGGTGACCTAAGAACCAGAATAAGTGCTGGAACAAAATTGGGCTACCACCTGAGTGCTCTAATAATTCACCTTGAATGTAGATATCTGACAAGTAGAATGAAGTACCAAAGCTACGGTCAAACACTAATAACAATGCAGCTGCAAATAATACAGGGAATGATAATGTACCAATGATCGCAGTGATGAAGAATGACCAGATTGTAAGTGGCATCTTAGCAAATGACATACCTGCAGTTCTTAAGTTGATCACTGTTGAGATATAGTTGATCGAACCTAATAATGAAGATGCAATAAAGAATACCATTGATACTAACCATAAAGTCATACCAATACCTGAACCTGATACTGCTTGAGGTAATGCTGATAGTGGAGGATAAATTACCCAACCACCTGAAGCGGGACCTGTAGAAGCAAATAATGAAATAAACATGATTACTGAAGCTACGAAGAACAACCAGTAAGAAAGCATGTTCATAAATCCTGAAGCCATATCTCTTGCTCCAATTTGTAATGGAATCAAGAAATTGGAGAAAGTACCACTCAAACCTGCTGTCAATACGAAGAATACCATGATGGTACCGTGCATTGTAACTGCCGCCAGGTAGAATGTAGTATCCATTTTACCACTTTCAGTAATCCAGTCTCCTAGAAGAGGTCTTAACCATTCTAAGTTTGCTTCAGGAAAACCTAATTGAATACGGAATAATAATGATAAACCGCCACCAATGATTGCCCAGAAAATACCAGAAATCAAATATTGCTTTGCAATAACTTTGTGATCAAATGAGAACACATAATTAGTAATAAAATTACCGTGGTGTTCATGATCATCGTGCGAGTGAACGTCTTTGCTTTCTACGTCTAATGCTACACTTGACATGTTATTTATCTTTTTTGAGTTTGAATCTAAATTGAAAAGGATTAATGAGACTTAGCTACTGAAGCTGTTTTCGCTTTCTTTGCTTCCCATTGTGATAAGTAGTCTGGATTTTTCTCCAACCATGGCTTCTGCTTCATTAACCACTCATCATACTCTTCTTGAGTAACAACTTTCACTAATTTTCTCATACCAAAGTGACCGTAACCACAAACCTCCGTACAAGCTAATTCATAATTAAACTTAGGGTTGTTTGTCTTTTGTCTCATTTCAGCCGTCGTAATTGTTGGCGTAAATTTGAAACGAGTTGGCATACCTGGTACAGCATCCATTTTCACACGGAAGTGAGGAAGGAATACTGAGTGGATTACGTCAATGGCTCTAATCTTTAACTCGACTTCTCTACCTACTGGAAGATAAATTTCTCTAGCAGTAAAGTCATCCTGAGCATTTACATCATCATAATCTACACCCATTGAGTTAGTATTATCGATGTTGGCAACATCGTAACGACCTAATTTCAAATCTTTACCTGGGTAACGAATCTCCCAAGCAAATTGCTTACCCATTAATTCAACTTGGATCGCATCTTCTGTTGCAGGTGCAGTGATATCTGCCCATGCTCTCCAACCAAAAATTACAAGAACTGCCATTACAATTGCAGGTACAGCCGTCCAAGCAATCTCTAATGTGTCATTGTGAGGGTTAAAATCTGCCTTTCTTTTTTCTGAGAATTGGAATAAGAATGGGAATGTAAATAATAACAAGTGTGTTAAAGCAAAAGCTGTAAACACAATACCCATTGTTATCCAGAATAAATGATCCGTTTCTTTACCGTGAATCGATGCAGCTTCCGGTAAGAAGAATTGTTTAGCATCGTTAAAAGACCACATTATTAAACCTGATCCAACAACTAATACAATTGGAAATAATGCTGCATTAATTTTGTTACTTGTCGTAACCTTCTTCTTCTGGTCGCCCTTCGCGATTCCTACAAGAGTAATAATACGATAGACCAAAGCAAGAACTGCTAAGATCAATATCGCTCCCGTGGCAAAAAGTAAAGCCGTTGTCATACCTTTCTGATAGTGTGTAAGTTCGTGATATACTTTATTGTGACAATTTATCGTCTTAATTCTCTACTGAGAAAAATAAGTTCGCATAAAATTCCATCAAATATATTAAAGTATTTTTACATTGATGATATATATCATACTTTTTTGATGATATTATTCGATATTTTATAAGAATAGATTGATTTACAGTAAGATATAATTACACTTTAATAGGTGACTTGCGTAACCTTTATACCCGCTTTTCGTAACAAATCAAGCCCAGATTGGTCTCTATAAGCCCTCTTATAGAAGAACTGAGAGATACCTGCCTGAACAATTAATTTCGCACATCCAAAGCAACAACTATCGGTACAGTATAACGATGCTCCATCTGTTGAATAAGTTGATTTAGCTGCTTTTGTAATAGCATTGGCCTCAGCATGCAACACTTCTTCTTTGGTTGCTAAAGCTGTTTCTTCTTGTTGCAGCTCTTCATTCCACTTACTCACCTCAATCTCACAACAATTGTCAAAACCTTTTGGCGTACCGTTGTACCCCATTGAGATAATATTTCCATCTTTCACAATAATTGCCCCTACCTTAAGACGTACACATCTGCTTAATTCAGCAATTGACTCTGCACATCTCATAAAAGCTAAGTCAAATTCTTGTGTTCTTTCCATACTGCTCATAATACTATTGTATTGTTAAAAATAATTGTTTCAAAAAAAATAAAAAAAGCCCTGTACCGTAATACAGGGCTTCAATATAGTTACGGAAATTTCCGAATTATCTACTTAAGTATTGATTTCTTCTTGAGTAAATATCTAAGAAGTAATCATCTTTCAATGTATCAATGAAGTAGATTGCTTCACCTGTAGATTTCATTTCAGGTCCTAACTGTTTATCTACGTTAGGGAACTTGTTGAATGAGAATACAGGAATCTTGATCGCATAACCTTTCTTCACTGGTTTGAAATCGAAGTCTTTCACCTTCTTATCACCTAGCATTACCTTAGTCGCATAGTTTACGTATGGCTCTTGGTAGGCTTTACAGATAAATGGCACTGTACGAGATGCACGAGGGTTCGCTTCAATGATGTAAACTTTATCATCTTTGATGGCAAACTGAATATTCAATAGACCTTTTGTTTTCAAGGCTACCGCAATCTTCTTCGTATATTCTTCGATTTGCTCAATCACCATATCACCTAAGTTGTAAGGAGGTAATACAGCGTAAGAATCGCCAGAGTGGATACCTGCAGGCTCGATATGCTGCATGATACCTACGATATGTACATCCTCACCATCACAGATTGCATCTGCTTCTGCTTCGATTGCACCATCTAAGTAGTGATCTAAAAGAACTTTGTTACCAGGAATATCGCGTAATGTTTCAACAACATGTTGCTCTAACTCTTCCTCGTTGATTACGATCTTCATTTTCTGACCACCTAATACATAAGAAGGTCTTACAAGAAGAGGGAATCCTAAATCTTCTGATTTCTCCAATGCTTCATCAGCAGTTTCAATCACATCGAATTTAGGGTAAGGAATGTTGTTATCTTTCAACAATGTTGAGAAGCTACCTCTATCCTCTGCTAAGTCAAGTGCTTCATAACTTGTACCTAAGATCTTAACGCCATATTTCGTTAATTTCTCAGCAATCTTAAGAGCAGTTTGACCACCTAACTGTACGATTACACCTACTGGATTCTCATGTAAGATAATCTCGTAGATATGCTCCCAGAATACAGGCTCAAAGTATAATTTATCAGCAATATCAGGGTCGGTAGAAACCGTCTCAGGGTTACAGTTGATCATGATAGTCTCGTATCCAGCTTCTTTTGCCGCTAAGACACCGTGAACACAGCAGTAATCAAACTCGATACCTTGACCGATACGGTTAGGACCTGCACCTAATACAACTACTTTTTTCTTTTTCGTTGGCTTAGACTCGTTTTGGCTATCAAAAGTAGAGTAGAAATAAGGAGTCTTCGCTTCAAATTCAGCAGCACAAGTATCTACTAATTTCCACTGACGTTTGATGTCCATCTCTTTGTAACGCTTGTCGAATACTTCCGACTCCAAACATCCTAAGATGTGTGCGATTTGACGGTCACCAAATCCTTTCTCTTTTGCCTCACGCATTAATTCAAAAGAAATAGTGTCAATTGTTTGCTCACCGATTTTCTTCTCAACTAATACTAAATCTAAGATTTGACGTAGGAACCACTTATCAATTTTAGTGATCTTACGAACAGTCTTCATTGCGATACCCAATTTCATGGCATCCCAAATTCTAAACAATCTATCCCATGAAGGATTTTCTAATTTATCTAGAATCTCATCTTGTTTCGTGATCTCTTTACCATCAGCACCAATACCGTTACGTTTGATTTCTAATGATTGACAAGCTTTCTGTATTGCCTCTTGGAATGTACGACCAATACCCATTACCTCACCTACAGCTTTCATCTGTAAACCAAGTTTAGTATCAGCACCTTTGAATTTATCAAAGTTCCAACGAGGGATTTTTACAATTACATAGTCTAATGCAGGCTCAAAGAACGCTGAAGTAGTACCTGTAATTGGGTTTTTCAATTCATCTAAGTTATAACCAATAGCTAATTTGGCAGCAATCTTAGCGATTGGGTAACCAGTAGCTTTAGAGGCTAACGCTGATGATCTTGATACACGAGGGTTGATCTCGATACCAATAATTTCATCATCATCAGGAGATACAGAGAACTGAACGTTACATCCACCAGCGAACATACCAATACCATTCATCATTTTGATGGCAAGATCTCTCATCTTTTGGTATACTGTATCTGGTAATGTTTGTGCAGGCGCCACTGTGATCGAATCACCAGTGTGAACACCCATAGGGTCAAAGTTCTCAATTGAACAGATGATAATTACGTTTCCTAAATCATCTCTCAATAACTCCAACTCGTATTCTTTCCATCCTAAAATAGATTGTTCGATCAATACCTCGTGAACTGGAGACATTTCCAATCCTCTTGATAACGCTTTTTCGAACTCGTCTGGCGTGTTTACAAAACCACCTCCAGTACCACCCAAAGTAAATGATGGTCTAATTACTAATGGGAATCCAATTTCTTGAGCAA
The DNA here is from genome assembly GCF_000812565.1 of Flammeovirga sp. OC4. GTDB lineage: Bacteria > Bacteroidota > Bacteroidia > Cytophagales > Flammeovirgaceae > Flammeovirga. The sequence goes on from NZ_JTAM01000003.1 coordinate 61,965, forward strand.
TCTCTTTACCTTCTAGGAAAGATTTAGCTGTACGTCCTTTACATACACCTACGCCTAGCTCAAGCATTTTTTGTCTAAACAGCTCTCTATCTTCTGTCGTATTGATTGCATCAATATCAACACCGATAATCTCTACACCGTAATCCTCCCAGATCCCTGCTTCTTGAGCATCAATCGCTAGGTTCAATGCAGTCTGACCACCCATTGTAGGTAGTACCGCATCAATATCATGCTTTTCAAGAATTGTGATAAGAGATTTTTTCTCTAAAGGAAGGAGATAGACGTTATCCGCTGTTACCGGATCCGTCATAATAGTTGCAGGATTAGAGTTGATCAGAGTTACTTCGATACCTTCTTCTCTAAGTGAACGTGCCGCTTGCGTTCCTGAATAATCAAATTCACAAGCTTGTCCAATAATGATTGGACCACTTCCGATGATAAGTACCGACTTAATGTGCTTCTTTCTAGGCATTTTGCTATCTCGTTTAAAACATGACTTAACACTCGGGGTGCAAAACTAATATAGATTTCTTTAAAATCACTATTTAAATAACATTATTATTCGATTAATAAATTAAAGACGTTTTTACTCAGATTTCACAAATTCTTCATCTATCTTTGTACTTTTTCTAAAAATCGCCTATATGCTAACAAAACGAATAATTCCTTGCTTGGATATCAAAGATGGCAAGACTGTAAAAGGTGTCAACTTTGTAGAATTAAGAGATGCCGGAGATCCTGTTGAACTTGCAAAAATATACAGCAATGAAGGAGCAGATGAATTAGTATTTCTTGATATTACAGCTACTGTAGAAAAAAGAAAAACATTGATTGATCTTGTACAAAGAGTTGCTTCTCAGATCAATATCCCTTTCACTGTTGGAGGAGGAATCTCATCTATTGAAGATGTATCAGCCTTATTAAACGCTGGTGCTGATAAAGTTTCTATCAACTCTTCCGCTGTAAAAAGACCTGAATTAATCAACGAATTATCGGATGAATTTGGCAGTCAATGTGTGGTGGTTGCCGTAGATACGAGGTTTGTTGATGGAGAACACATTGTTCACGTAAGAGGTGGCCGTACTCCTACTGAGTTAAGAACTATTCCTTGGGTACACGAATGCCAAGAAAGAGGTGCTGGTGAAATTCTTTTAACATCAATGGATCATGATGGCACTAAAAATGGTTTCGCTATCGAACTCACAAAAGAAATCTCACAGTCATTGAATATTCCGGTTATTGCCTCTGGGGGAGCGGGTGCTGAACCACACTTTATAGACCTGTTTCAACAAGATGCGGCTGATGCGGCTTTGGCTGCTAGTATTTTCCACTTCAAAGAAATTGGAATACCTCACTTAAAATCACATTTAAGAGAAGAAGGAGTAGAAATAAGATTGTAATTGATAGTCAGTTCTAGGATGCATATTATTATTAGGCTTTACCCTAAAAGCTTCTACGAATTTTACGAAGTGAACTTTCTCCTATAATAATAAATACAAGAACATTCTAAAACTAGAGTGTCTATGCACTAGCACTTTACGATTTTCAAAGTATAAATTAATGAATGAACAATCATCAAATCTTTTGTAAGGATACTTAATATTATTGTTCATTCTATAAAATAATCTTATTTTTGCAGGCATATTTTACAAAAGCATAATAGATAATATTTTAATAAACTGAATATCAAGCTTCTAATAATTTGTATATTCTTCTATTCTTAAAGATATTTGTAAAAGCTTTTAGTATGTCATTTGCATAATGAAAAAGATTTAAAATACAGCTATGTATATAGAAGTTTTAAAGTCAAAAATACACAGAGTTAAGGTTACACAAGCGGAATTAAACTACGTGGGTAGTATTACTGTGGACCAAGATCTTATGGACGCTGCAAATATTATTGAAGGCGAAAAAGTACAAATCGTAAACAATAATAACGGCGAAAGATTTGAGACTTATGTTATCACTGGAGAAAGAGGAAGTGGTACAATTTGCCTAAACGGCGCAGCAGCTAGAAAAGTACAAGTAGGTGATATCCTAATTATCATCTCTTATGCTTACATGAAACAGAAAAAAGCAAAAGAATATCGTCCAAAGCTTGTCTTCCCTAATGATGACAACAAATTGGAAGATTAATTTTTAAGATATTAAATAACTATGCCAACTCAATTGAATAAAAACCTTTTGAGTTGGCTCGTTTTTTTTGGATACCCCGGTAAACGGAGGACTATATGAAATTACAAGAAATTCTTAAGTATATTTTCTCATTTGTACTCGCAGGGCTATTACTCTGGTATGTTTTAAAAGAGCAAAATATTCAAGAAGTTGCCTCTTCGTTTGAAGACCTAAATTGGGGAATAGTATTTTCTTCTATTTTGATTTCTTTGACGAGCCACTACATAAGAGGTCTCCGCTGGGGGTTAATGCTAAAACCGCTTAACTATAAAGCATCAGGGCCTAACTTATTTATGGCCACGATGACTGGATATGCTGGCAATGTGATCATTCCAAGATTTGGTGAATTTTTCAGATGTGGAATACTTCAAAAACTTACAAAAATTCCAGCAAAAACATCTTTTGGAGCAGTAGTAGCTGAGAGAGCAATAGATCTTGTCATTTTTATTATTTTATTCTCAATCGCTTTTTTTAGTCAGTTTGAGAAATTAGAAAGCATGATACTCCCCCATGTCACCCAAAACGAAGCCGCACTCAAAGATAAAATCTATGTACTTATTCTTGTTGGTATCATTGGGATTGCCATTTTAGGTGTTTTATTCAAAATACGAAAAAGACTTTTAAAGACTCCTTTATTCAGAAAATTCTATAGTTTCATTCATGGGATTTTAGAAGGAATGGCAGGTGTTTTCAAGCTTCGCAGCAGAGACTTAGCAACCTACCTCCTTTATACCGTACTAATTTGGATTACTTATTTTTATATGTGTTATGTTCTTTTCTTTGCTATAGAAGGAACATCTCATTTATCTACAATGGTAGGTTTTGTCATGATGATGATGGGAGGACTTGGAATGGTTTTACCTACACCTGGAGGTACTGGTTCATACCATTTCTTTGCAACACAGACTCTTTTAATTTATGGTGTTACGGAAACCAATGCTATCGCATTTGCGTTACTGATGCATACTTCACAAACCATTTCTGTACTTACTATAGGAGGAATAAGCACATTGATTGCCAACTTGAAGAAAACACCAGAGAACATCGAACAAACGGAGAAAAATGGAATCAAAACATAAAATTGTTGACCTTGACAAAGGTCTTGAAATAAGAGCAGAGTGGAAAAAAAACAACGAAACTGTAGTATTTACAAATGGTTGTTTTGACATTGTACATTTGGGTCATGTTGATTATTTAGAACAAGCTCGAGCTCAAGGATCGAAAATGATTTTAGGGTTAAATACGGATAGTTCTGTCAAAAAATTAAAAGGTGAAGAAAGACCTATTAATAACGAATACGCAAGAGCACGCTTATTAGCGGCGTTTGAATTTATCGACATGGTAATTCTTTTTGGAGATGACACACCAATTAACCTTATCAATGAGTTAATGCCAGATGTATTAGTAAAAGGAGCTGATTATACTGTTGAAAACATTGTTGGGGCCAAAGAAGTTATGGCTAATGGTGGTGAAGTGAAGACCATCACTTTAGTAGAAGGTTTTTCAACAACATCTATTATCAATAAAATCAGAAAAGTTGGATTATAAGGCCATGCCAATATTGGGCAAAAATTGGATTATTTAGTATAGTCTCATAAATCAAACACCCCTCATAAAAAGACATTTTCCATAACAAACTTGATTTTTTTCAATACTACAACGAATAGTTGTGTACATTCAAGATTTTAAGAGATTTCAAGAATATTCCTTTGAATTTGGTGTCTTTAACCTTGCATTTCATCTCACAAGTCCATAAATTATTAATAGAAGTATGATTATTGAAAATCCGATCTCAATAACTGATCGTGCAGCAGAAGAAATAAAAAATATATTAACCCAGAAAAAAGTTCCTGAGGGCTACTTTCTTAGAATTGGAGTAAAAGGCGGAGGAGGATGCGGCGGAGCTGCCTTTACTTTAGGATTTGATAAAGAAAAAGAAACTGATATGTCTTACACTACAAAAGGAATTTCAGTCGTCATTGAAAAACGTCAGATGATGTTTTTAATTGATTTAGAAGTAGACTTTGAAGACCGTAGAGACGAAAGAGGTTTTGTTTTCAACAAGAAAAACACTCAGTAGCTTTTTTACAGATGTTTAAACCAAGATGACAGAAGAAAAATCAACAAAAGAATACGGCGTAAAAGCATGGATACCTCTTATTGTAGGCTTATCCATTGGACTTGGTGTGATAATAGGTACACATCTCAGGGCCCCCAGCCCAGACAGTCAACGTATGGCAGTTGATTCTAATGCTTCCAAATTTGAACGTCTTCTTAATTATGTTGACAAGTACTACGTTGACAGTGTTGATGTTGATCAACTTACACAAAAAGCCATTGATCATATTTTAGACGATCTAGATCCACACACGGTCTATGTACCTCCTACCGAAGCTGATATTATGGCTTCTCGACTGGATGATGGATTTGATGGTGTGGGTATTGAATTTAGAGTCATTGATGACACTTTAAAAGTAATCTCTTTAATGCCAGGAGGCCCTTCTATCAAAACAGGCATTCGAGCAGGGGATAAGATCATTACGGTAAATGGAGATACCATAGCAGGCCTAAACCTGACCAATTCTCAGATTGTGAAAAAATTGAGAGGTAAAAAAGGCACCACTGTAAAAGTAGATATTAAAAGAAGAAGAGAACCCGATTTGTTATCTTTTTCAATTACAAGAGCCAAAGTCCCTACACCTTCTGTTGAATCGAGTTATATGATTGATGAAGCAACAGGTTACATCAAAATCTCTCGATTTGCCACAAAAACATATGATGAGTTTCATAATGCATTATTAAATCTAAAATCAGATGGAATGGAAAACCTCGTGCTTGATTTAAGAGATAATGGTGGCGGATTTTTAGGACAGGCTGTAAAAATAGCTGATGACCTTCTCCCAAAAGATGACTTAATCGTTTACACAGAAGGAAAAGGGAATGAATTCAGTGAAAAAGAATATAGTATTAGGCCTGCTGATTTCACCGGACCTATCGTTGTTTTGGTCAATGAAAGAAGTGCTTCAGCTTCTGAAATTGTGACAGGGGCTTTACAAGATCACGATAGAGCGGTTGTAGTGGGGAGAAGAACTTATGGAAAAGGGTTAGTACAAAGGCAAATCAGGCTAAAAGACAACTCCCTATTAAGACTTACAATATCAAGGTATTTTACTCCGAGTGGTAGGAGCATCCAAAAACCGTATGGTGATGGAATTTCCTACGACAACGATATCAATGAAAGATACGAAAGTGGAGAACTTTTCTTCAAAGACAGTATAAAATTGGACGAAATGCCTCAATTCAAAACCGATAATAACAGAATTGTTTATGGTGGTGGTGGCATTATTCCCGACAACTTTGTACCTTTAGATACAACATCTTTAGGCATCTATTACTATACCTTAGAGCATACTGATTTGCTAAGAGATTTTGCGTTGAACTATGCCAACGATCATTATATCAATCTTCAAGAACATGGTTTAACACATTTCATCAATAATTTTGAAAATGACACCTCAATCATCACTCAACTTGAAAAGTTCTCAGAGATGAATGGTGTGTTAAGAAAATTCGAGCATCGTAATTCAGATCAAATTGATGAGGAATTAGTGCATAGAATCAAAGTTACAATAGCAAGAGCACTCTGGGGAGATGAAGGATACTATCAGGTTCTTAATACAAAAGATCCTATGGTAAAAGAAGCAAAAAAGATCATACAGCAAGGAGTGGCTACCGAAGCCAAAGACCCAAAAGTCAAAGGCTGAAAGTAATCAATTCAATACCCCAAATTTACTACTCTAGTTATACTTATGAAGCTAAAACAAATCAAATTACTCTCCAATCAAGACGCTCAAACTAGTGTATTCCTCTCCTCTAAAATTGGAGAAGGACAAAACTTCAAGGAAAGTCTTGATCTGTTTTTTGATGCGTATTCAACAATACTTAACCCTTTTAATGTTTCTATTTTCTTTAAAAAAGAGGAACATCATGTTGAATTAAATCCTCCATTTATCAGAAACCTTGGATTAGCTTATATCTACACCAATCACACTTACTACCCTCCTCATGTTTATCTAATCGAAAATTTCTTAAAACTAGATCAAGTATATCATATTTTCGAAAAAGGGGACAAATCATTTTACATCTCTAAACTTGAGGAACAAGGTATTTTGGTGATTCAGTCTGAAAAGACCAATTTTGGTTTTGATAATATCAATGGATTTAATACGATTATCAATCTACTTTCTAAATGCGTTATCAATTCTTTGAAATTAGAAAGGTTAAAAACTTTTTCTACATCAAAGCACAATACACAAAGCCCCTACCCTACATTTAGGTTTGATAAAGAAGCAAACATTCTATTTTTAAATCATTCTGCAAAAAAGATCATCGCACATTTTGAAGAACTAAAATGGGTTTATGCTGATATGTTTAAAGAATGTTTATCAGCTTATCAAACCAAAGAATACGAACAAATCATATTAGGTACGCCATACTCTATAACGATCAAACCAATACCTGATCAAGATGTAGTGTACGTCTATGCCATAGATATTTCTACTCGAAAAAACATAGAAAATAAACTAAAGGAAGAGAAAGAAAAAGCAGAAAAGTCAGCTCAGCAAAAGATGGAGTTTTTATCCACCATGAGCCATGAAATTAGAACACCAATGAATTCAATTATTGGTTCTATCAACTTATTGATTGATACTCAACTCAACCCTTATCAATCGAAAAAGTTGGAAATGATGCGATTTGCTGCTGATAACTTACTTCGCTTAATCAATGAAATATTAGATTTCAATAAATTGGAGGCGAACAAGGTAAGTTTAGAAAAAATTCGTTTTTCGATTCCTGATACAATGGAGCATTTGTTTATGATGTATGCTCTTCAAGCAGAAAATAAAAATATTGGTTATCAACTCAAAGCCTCTACACTACCCGTTAATTTCGTAATGGGTGACCCTACACGTCTATCTCAAATCCTATTAAATTTAATCTCCAATGCCATAAAGTTTACAGAGGAAGGAGCCGTTTCTTTTGATGTTGAATGCACTTATCAAGACGAAAAGTCGATTGTGTATCAATTTATCATTAAAGACTCAGGTATAGGCATTTCACAAGATCGAATTGATTCCATATTTGAAGCTTTTACTCAGGCAGATACAAGTACAACTAGAAAGTTTGGTGGTACTGGTCTTGGTTTAAATATTACTAAAAAAATAGTAGACCTTTTGGATGGACAATTAATTCTAGAAAGTAAAGAAGGAGAAGGTTCGACCTTTAAAGTGAGTCTTCCCTTTACTATTGCTGAAAACCAGGAGGCGGACAAAAAGAAAGATAATTTTCAAATTGTAGAAGGTAACTTAAAAGGGAAAAAAGTACTGTTGGTAGATGATAATGAGTTCAATATTCTCATTGCTTCGGAATTTCTTAACCGATGGGAAGCAGAGTACATTACCGCAAAAAATGGTGAGGATGCAATCATTAAATTACACGAAGAAGATAAGACTGTTGACATCATTTTAATGGACCTTCAGATGCCCGTGATGAACGGCTATGAAGCAACAAAAATTATTCGTGAAAAACGAGATGATTACTACCAAGACTTACCTATTGTTGCTTTGAGTGCTGATGTGGCCAGTGAAAATATTACTGAAATTGAAAGAAAAGGCTTTAACGGTTTCGCTTCTAAGCCCTTCGACCCTGAAACACTTCTAACGAAATTGCTCTCCCTAATTGAAAAAAAATCTTATTAAAAGATTAAAAAAAGGTTACATCATAAGTGATTCTCAGATTAAAAAGTATTTTTGTGTGTTGACTTCGTCAAATTTATGTGTGTATTCGATTCAAGTCATCAAAACTTCGATTTTTTTAAAATAAAAGGAGAAACAAACACTATGGATACCCAGCAGCAAAAAATGCTTAAAAATCTTAGTCCAACTAGGATGGTATTGCCTATTTTGGTAGGTCTAGGGGTTTTATTTTACATGATACTTACTGATGACAACATTAATTGGAATGTCATTAAAAAAAGCTTATCACAAATGGACCTTTGGTGGGTGATTGCCTCATTTGTGGTATTATTTGCTAGAGATTTTGGGTATATGTCTCGAATCAGAACTTTAACTGACAACAAGTTAAACTGGAATTCAAGCTTCTTTGTGATTATGTTATGGGAATTTGCTTCAGCAGTAACTCCCTCCGTAGTTGGTGGTACCACTGTAGCTGTATTCATCATGAACAAAGAAAAAATCCCTTTCGGTAAAGCCCTAAGCTTTGTGATGCTAACTGCAATTTTAGATAATTTATTTTTTGTTTTTGCATCTCTGTTAGTAATAGCACTTTTTCCCGGCAGTATATTTCCTGCCAATAATTACACCACTGAAATTTTAGGTTTTACATTAGGATTAAAGCAAATATTCGTAGTCAGTGTTTCATTGATCGCTTTATATACAATATTCATGGCTTGGGGACTTTTCATTGGTCCAAAATCTTTTAAAAGGTTCCTTTGGAAGCTAACCTCAACAAGATTCACCAAGAGATGGAGACGTGATGCGGTTAGAAGTGGTAATGAGATGATTGTTGCCTCCAGAGAACTGAGAGGTCATCCCTTCAGTTACTGGACTAAAGTGGTTGTTTCAACGATATTTATTTGGTCAGCAAGATACGCAATGCTAAATTGTTTAATCAATGCTTTCTTACATATTGACTTAATGGGCATGACACATCAAAGCTTCTTAGATCAATGCCTAATTTTTGGAAGGCAAGTCATCATGTGGATTGTAATGCTTATATCTCCCACTCCTGGTAGTGCTGGGACTGCGGAATTTTTCTTTGGAGAGTTTTTTAAAGAGTTTTTCAAAGACAGTGGAATTGTGCTGATTGTTGCTCTTTTTTGGAGATTATTCACCTACTACGCTTACTTGGCTATTGGTTCAATTGTATTACCTCGATGGATTACTAAAAGGTTTTAAATTTGATTTAACGTTATCTATATAGATTTACTTCTAGGGATTTCAATGACTAGAAAACGAAAAAGTGGAACTGAAAACGGTTCCACTTTTTTTAATTAATGATAATGATAAAAAAAATTAGGTCTAACGGGAAATAGTCTCTGCTAAGTGTTTATCAAAATTATTTCTTTTATAATAGAAGAACAACTCTCTTTTGTAGGTACACTACTCAAGTAACTTTTGGACTAAAAAAGAACAAAACCATTAGAAATCAGTTTATAAACAAAAAATTCACTTTCATTTCAGAAATACTTTATCGTAAAATTTACTTTCTAGTAACATTCTTACGAAATTTGTACCCCGAACTTGAGATAGAATGATAAGAAGAGAGAATAAATTATCTGATTGGTTACCAATCACTAAGAAAGAAATGGCATTAAGAGGTTGGGATAGCCTAGATGTCATTATCATATCAGGAGATGCCTATGTGGATCATCCTTCATTTGGTGCTGCTGTAATTGCAAGACTTGTAGAGTCTGAAGGATTAAAAGTAGGAATTATCCCTCAACCCAATTGGAAAGGTGACTTAAGCGACTTCAAACAGTTAGGTAAACCTAATTTGTTTTTTGGAGTAACTGGTGGATGTATGGACTCAATGGTCAATCATTACACTGCTGCCAAAAGAAGACGCTCTAATGATGCATATACGGCCGGTGGGGAATCAGGACAAAGACCTGATTATGCTACCATAGTTTATTCTAAAATCCTAAAAGAGTTATATCCTGACGTTCCTGTACTAATTGGTGGAATTGAGGCCTCTTTACGTAGGGTAACACATTATGACTATTGGTCTGACCAATTGAAACCTTCTATTCTAGAAGAATCAGAGGCTGACATATTGGTTTACGGAATGGGAGAACAACCTTTAAGACAAATTATCAAACTTGTCAAAAAAGGAGTACCAATGCGTTCATTAAAAACTATTCAACAGACTGCCATTTTACAGCCTGTGGAAGAAGAATTACCTAAAGGGGTGCATTGGAATACAATTGACCTTCACTCTCATGAAGAATGTTTGGAAGACAAAATAAAGTTCGCTTCCAATTTCAAGCATATAGAAAGAGAATCTAACAAGCAGTATGCTGACCGCTTAACGCAGGTAATAGGTAAGTACAGATTAGTCATAAATCCTCCATATAAGACAATGAAGGAGAAAGAAATCGATGCTTCCTTTGATTTACCTTACACAAGATTACCACATCCAAAGTATAACAACCAAGGTGCAATCCCTGCTTTTGATATGATCAAATTCTCAATCAATATGCATAGAGGTTGTTTTGGAGGATGTTCTTTCTGTACAATTTCAGCTCACCAAGGAAAAATGATTGCGAGTCGTTCTGAATCTTCAATTTTAAAAGAAATTGATAAAGTAACGACTATGCCTGACTTCAAAGGATATTTAAGTGATCTTGGTGGCCCTAGTGCCAACATGTACAAGATGAAAGGTAAAATACAATCCATTTGTGATAAATGCGTAAGTCCTTCTTGTATTCACCCTGTGGTTTGTGACAACTTAGATTCATCACATAAGGCAATGACGCAACTTTACAGAAAAGTTGACAAGCACCCTGAAATCAAAAAAGCATTTGTAAGTAGTGGTATCCGATATGACCTTTTGGTAAGCGACTATAACAAATCAGATGAAACAAAAAGTTTACATGAATACATGGAACAGGTAGTCACAAGACATATACCTGGCCGATTGAAAGTAGCTCCCGAACATACTTCAGATCCTGTTTTAAGGATAATGAGAAAACCTTCTTTCAAACACTTCCATACATTCAAGAAGAAATTCGATCAAATCAATAAAAAGCATGGGTTAAAACAACCTTTGATTCCTTATTTTATTTCAAGTCACCCTGGTTGTGAAATGAAAGATATGGCAAACCTTGCTTTAGAAACAAAAGAAATGGGTTTCCAATTGGAGCAAGTACAAGATTTCACTCCTACTCCAATGACTGTTGCTACTGTAATTTATTATACGGGTGTACACCCTTATACTTTAAAGCCAGTGGATACGGTAAAAGATCCTAGAAAGAAAAAGGATCAGAACAAGTTCTTCTTCTGGTATAAAAAAGAAAATCAAGCTTGGATCAGAGAAACACTTCGCAAAAGTGGCAACTCTAAAATGGCAGAAGATTTATTAAAATATCACGCCAAAGCTAAAAGAGATGAGCGTGATGCTAAAGCGAACAGTTCATCTGCATCAAAAAATAAACGTGGTGGAGTAAAAAGTCAATCATCTCGTGGTAAGGAGATGAAAATGGGCCAATCAAAAGCCTCGAATAGAAGAAAGAAGAGAAGATAAATTGAACTTTTCCTTGAAAGTCAGTTTTTAACAACAAGGAAAACAGGATTTTATCTACAACTCTATTCATATAAAACAAAACACCTCATCAGATTTGAACCTGATGAGGTGTTTGTTATTTTAAGCTATATTTTTTCTCTACAATTAGTAGTTTAATGAGAAGTTAAAAGGAACAATTACCCAAGATGGAACTGCTTGTACTTCACCTGTAATTGTATTAGTAACTACAGTAGGCTCAAACTCTAATTTCATAATTGCTTCTTCTACAGAAGATGCTAGCATTTCGCTACCTTTAATTACTGTATATTTTGTAACCTCCCCTTCAGCATTAACATAAGCTTTAATCTTCACTTGTCCTTCGATTCCTAAATCTTTACCAACTTTTGGATAATCAATTTGAGAAGTTATCTCTTCATAATTTACAACTTTTGCTTGTTGATATGTAAATAATGGTTTGTCGTCATCGAAGTTGTCTGCTGCTACATTAATAACTAATCCGAAAATAAATGCTACTGATAATAATATATTTTTTATGTTCATGACTTTACTTTTTTAGTTTTAAAAATTATTAATGTTACTTATCCTTAACATTAACGTAATATAAAGATGGTTGTTTAAATTCTATATTGTACTAAGTACACTTAAGTTTTTTTGATGATTATGATCATTTTTAGCATTATAACGCTTATTTATTCTCTTTAGTTTCACTCTTGAATAATAAAAAGAGTAAATATTTCTCAAAAAAGAACAATAACTAAAAAACACTTCAATATTAATTTAATGTTACACACTATATAATAATAACTAAGAAATTAACTGAACTAATAATTTAGTTTTAAAACTAAATTATTAGTTATAAAAGTTGTAAACTAAATCTTTAGTTCATACATTGCATTCATAATCAAATACTAAATATATATTCAATGAAAAAATTAACTACTGCCGAAGAACAAGTGATGCAGGTATTATGGGACCTAAAAAAGGCATTTGTAAAAGAAATCATTACTGAATTACCTGAACCAAAACCTGCATACAATACGGTTTCTACTATTATCAGAATCTTACAGCAAAAAGAGTTTGTGGGCCATAATACTTTTGGGAAAAGTCATCAGTACTTTCCTTTAGTCACAAAAGAACAATACTCCCATCAATACTTAAAAAGTTTTGTAGGACGTTTCTTTAGTGGCTCCTTTGAAAACATGGTTTCATTCTTTGCGAAAAAGGAAGATGTTGATCTCAATGAATTAGAAGATCTTTTAAAAGATATTGATCCTGATAAAAAAGAAGAAAGCGATGATTAGTTATTTATTAATATCTTCTACAGGACTTGTCGTTTTAGCACTATTCTATTTTGTATTTCACAAGAATGAAACTTTCTTCCAACAAAATAGACTGACTTTACTGATGGGAATTTTGGTTAGTATCACCTTCCCTATGTTTGATAGTATTCTTTCAAACTACCAACAGACTATAATTACAGAAGTAGTTCCTACATTATACCTACCAGAATTGGTGATTGGAGGTGGAGCTATTGAAGAAAGTAGTTTTTCAGAAATAAGTACAAGCAACCTTGTATTGATGATCTACTTTTTGGTCTTTTTTATCTTACTGACTCGTTTTATTATATCGAATTTCAAACTATTGAAATTTATCAGATTCCATCAGCGAGTAAACTTCAAAGGAAGCACACTGATCTATACTGATGGGAAATATCCCACTTTTGCCTACTTGAAATACATTTTTTGGGATAATACCACAAAGTTGACGACCAAAGAACAAGAGATGATATTTCAACATGAACGGACTCACATCAAAGAGCTCCACTCTCTCGATATATTTCTGATGGAAATCCTTAAGATCATCTTTTGGTTCCATCCAGCTATTTACCTCATTGATGCTGCACTACGCACGCAGCATGAATACCTCGCCGATCAAAAGGCTAATCAAATGACTAACGATGCATCATACAGTCAATTAATGGTCCAGTCTCTTTTTGAAGATATCTCTTTAAACGTAGGACATGGTTTTCAATTTTCAACTGTAAAATCAAGAATTAAAATGCTAAAAAAAGAACGTACAAATCAATGGAAAAGAGTTTCTAGCCTATTCACCTTTTCAATCTTAGTTTCGAGTATCATATTTCTTCAAGCTTGTGTAAAGGATGAAATCAATGCAGTAGATCCTAGATTAGCAGAAGTTACTTCTGAAACACTCTATGGGTATGAGTTAGAGGATAAGATTTATTGGGACACAAACTCAAATTCATCCTTAAAAGATCTAGTTTTACCTTATGAAATTTCTCAAGTAAGAGTAATTACAGGTACCCAACTTCCTCAAATCTTTAGTGATAACGTAACAGGAGTGGTCATTGTTGAAGTTAAAGATGAAGTAGATTTAGGAAAAAAAATTAATATCAATGATATGCCTTCCACTTCAGCTTCATTATTCAAAACTGATCAAAAAGATGAATCCTATGCTGATAAAACAAAAATGGATTTAAAAGAAATCAAAATTGGTGATGATAATGAAATATATGAAGTAGTTCAAAACCCGGCTGGATATCCTGGAGGAATGGAAGCGTTTTATAAGGTTGTTGGGAATAATATGAAATATCCAAAAGAAGCTATCGAAAAACGCATTGAGGGAAAAGTATTCTTACAGTTTGTAATTAATAAGGAGGGAAATGGAGAAGATTTCAAAATTGTTAGAGGCGTTGATCCTCTCTTAGATCAAGAAGCCTTGAGAGTTGCTCAATTGTTAATTAAAGAATGGACCCCTGCTAATAACAAAGGAGAAATAGTAAAACAACGTCTAGTACTACCTATCAACTTTAAATTATAAAATAAATGATTTCATGCTTTGCAAAAAAGGAAGATGTAAATCTAAATAAGTTAGAAGGTTTATTAAATGAAATTGATTTAAATAAAAAAGAAGAAAGCAATGATTAGTTATTTATTAATGTCTTCTACAGGTCTTGTCGTTTTAGCACTATTCTATTTTGTATTTCACAAGGGAGAGACATTTTTTCAACAAAATAGAATAACATTATTAATAGGAATTGCTGTTAGCTTGATTTTCCCTTTGTTTGATAATATTCTTTCCGATCAACAACGAGTGATTGTGGCAGATGCTCTACCTGTTTTGAATCTCCCTGAATTGGTAATTGGAAATCAAAAGGTGAATGAAAGTATTTTATCAGAATGGACATTAGAAAGTGCTATTCTTCTCTCCTATTTACTTGTCATATTTATTCTTTTTACCCGTTTCATTTTTTCTAATTATAAGCTCATCCGGTTTATTAAACGTCACAAAAAAGTAAATTTCAAAGACAGTACTCTTATTTACACTGAAGGGAAATATCCCACTTTTGCTTACTTGAAATACATTTTTTGGGATAATACCACACAATTAAATCAAAAAGAACAAGAACTCATCTTTCAACATGAAAGAACACATATTAAAGAATTACACTCTCTCGATATTTTTCTGATGGAAATCCTTAAGATCATCTTTTGGTTCCATCCAGCTATATACCTCATTGATGCTGCACTGCGCACGCAGCATGAATACCTTGCCGATAAAAAGGCAAATCAAATGACTAACGATGCATCATACAGTCAATTAATGATCCGGTCTCTTTTTGAAGATATCTCTTTAAATGTAGGACATGGTTTTCAATTTTCAACTGTAAAATCAAGAATTAAAATGCTAAAAAAAGAACGCACAAATCAATGGAAAAGAGTTTCTAGTCTCTTTACCTTTTCAATCTTAGTTACAAGTATTGTTTTCCTACAAGCTTGCGTCAAAGATGAATTTGAAATTATCGATGCAGATTCCCTATTGTCAGAGGTTTCAACCGAACAAGTTTACGGGTATCAAATTGATGGCAGAACTTATTGGGATGTCAAACAAAGCTATGTTAATACTTTAAATCCTGATGAGATAGAAGCCATCAACGTTATGAAAGGAGACAAAATACCTTCTTTTTTTAACGAGCATGTCAAGGGAACAATCATTATATCTTTCAAAAATGATTTAAACAGCCAGTTGATTAGTAACCTTAAGGTTCTTCCATCATCTAGTTTAGTTTTTGATGTAACTGAAAACGCAAAATGGGAACAACAAAAATTGAAATCAGAGGAAGTTTTTGACGAAGTTCAAAACCCTGCCAACTATCCTGGTGGTATGAATGTCTTATATGAAGAAATAGGGCAAACAATGAAATATCCAGAAGAAGCTCAAGAAAAGGGTATTGAGGGTAAAGTTTATCTTCAATTTGTAATTAATGAAGAAGGCAATGGAGAAGACTTTAAAATTGTACGAGGCATTGATCCTATTCTAGACCAAGAGGTACTAAGAGTTGCTGATATAGTGATGAAAGGTTGGGAACCTGCAAATCACGAAGGAAAAATTGTTAAGCAAAGACTTGTTTTACCTATTACTTTCAAATTATAAGTACAAATTCAATAACTCATAAACTAACACTTCATCTAGTTTATGTGATTTGTCAACATATAGCAGAACACTTACCCAAAGTGTTCTGTTTTTTTAAATAACTAAGCCATTATGAATAAACTATTTTTTTCCATTCTATTCCTTCCTTTGTTTACAAATGCTCAAAGTAGAAAAGAAGTTAAGTTAATCCATCAAAAACAATTGGACTTTCAAGCTGAAAAAGATGCACGATATAACAATAGTATAACAAGGTTCCACAACTTTTTAAAAGAAAAAAATCCTGAGAACTTACGTCGAATCATCGAGGCCGCTAAGGCTGATTCATTAGAGGATATCAAAAATAGAAAAGAAAAAGAACTGCTCTACACGCAGTTTCTTGATACTCTTGATCGGAATACTTCAAAAATCCGTTTAGATTATTCAAGCTGTTCAGAGTTGCCTGAATCGTTGACTTATTTTGAAAATTTAGACACTCTAACGTTTACAAATCATCAACTTACTTCTAGTAACAAAGTATTAAAAGGGCTAAAGAATTTAAAGTATTTAGACCTTTCTAAAAACAATTTCTCTGGTAAACGACTGAAACTTTATAAACTGAAACACTTAGAATACCTTGATCTTAGTGATTGTAATATAGAAAGACTTCCTAAAAATCTTAAGCGACTAAAAAAACTAAAGACACTCATTTTATCCAATAATCCACTTCAAAACACAAAGGGTATTCAAAAGTTGAAAAAACTAGAGTCTTTAAACCTCAATAAAACCGTGTTACCTCTTGATCCTTACAGTATATGTAAACTGAAGAATCTGAAAAAATTAAATATGAACGAATGCGAGTTACTAGAGATTCCTACAAAGGTAGAGTCATTAAAAAATATAGAAAGCCTCGTATTAGCAAAGAATAGAATAAGTAGTATTCCTGATGAATTAGGGAATTTAAAAATGATTAATCATATCATTTTATATCAAAATGAGATTGAGCAAATTCCTGATTCATTTTATCAATTGACACAGCTTAAAGAGTTTGATATTTATCACAATAACATTCAAACTATATCAAATAAAATAGGACAGTTACATAACCTAAATACACTTTATCTCTCTTTTAATAAGATAAAAGACTTGCCCATAGAACTACAACAGCTTACGGAATTGGAAAAACTCTATCTTCACCATAATCAAATAGAGTACATTTTTGACTTAAGCTCAATGGAAAATCTAAAAGTATTGCATCTCCAAAATAATCAATTAGACTCTTTCCCTAATTCAATATTAAAATTAGAGCAACTTGTAGATTTAGATCTGTCAAATAATAGGATTACTTTTTTCCCAGAAAAATTAAATGATTTACCCAACCTTGAAATAGTCAATTTGTCTGATAACATGGTGGAGTTTGAAGCAGAGTATAAAGAAAAGTTCAAGCCTCTAAAACAGCAGGGTATAAATGTCAACTTATAAGAAAAAAGGGTACTCGTTTTAAAATGAGTACCCTTTCTATTTTCACTTAAGAACTTTCATACTTTGCGATATCACGGGTATTTTTCTGAACTGTGATAGCTCCAAATATGGATAAAACGAATCCAAAAGCATAAAAGCCTTTTTCACTGAGTAATAAATCGGCGTTAAATAATCCGATACCCAATAGTAATATTGACGCAATTAAGGAAAACCAACTAAATCCAAAGTAAACATTGGTCATTGGTATAAACTCTTGTTTATCTCTAACACACTTTTGAACTGATATTGCTGCATATAATGCAAAAAGTAAAACTACTAAGTAATACCCCTTTTCATTTAACATCATCTCCGCTCTCAAAAGTCCAATCGAGTAGCCTAATACACCTATTCCAGTGGCTACCCACGAAGAAATTACATATGCATTTGACGGTTTTGTATTCATAGTTAATCTTTTTAGAGTTAAGTAATAATTACCCTCTCCTATTCAAAAGAGGCCTTTAAAACGTAGTTGGGAGTTATTAACGAGCGTTATTTAATAAATGTTCATTCATTCACTAATAAAAATTGTTAAATGAATCTTTATGAATAATAGTTTATGATAATTAATCCTGCGAAAAAACAGTTTACAACCTTATATAAAACTCAATGACTGATGAAATATAACATAGTAAAGGAGATTACAGACATCTACCTTTGTAATGTATTAAAAGTTATACATGCTATTAAGCACTTTCTGATACCACACTTCTCACACTAAACTTGTATTACAATGACAGCCGATTTAAAACTCTTTTCTATTTCACACACGAAAGCAAACGTTGAAATTCGTGAAAAATTTGCTCTTAACAATCAAGAAGTTAGACAGTTACTTCATCAGTTCAAAGAAATTCTTTCTATTAATGAAGCAATGATTTATAGTTCTTGTAATCGTACTGAAATCTATTATAGTGCTGATACACTTAAGACGAACGATATTTTGCAAGTACTTTGTGCTCATAAATGTCTAATTCCTTCGGAGAAGTATAAGGAGTATGTGGAAGAAAAAGAAAGTAAGGCTTCTATAAAGCATTTATTGTGTACCGGAATCGGTTTAAATTCTACTCTTTTAGGAGATCACCAAGTTTTTGGTCAACTCAAAAAATCATTTGAGATTTCAAAAGAGGAAGGTATGAGTAAAAATGTATTGAATAGTCTTATGGAAAGATTCATTCAATTTTATCAAAGAATATCTTCTGAAACAGAGTACAATTATGGTATTACATCCAATTCTTATGCAGCGGCAAATATCATTCAGAAAGAATACAATAAAGATTCAAACAAGAAAGTATTAATTATTGGTGTGGGAGAAATGGGAAGTGATGTTTGTTACTTTCTAAGCAAGTTTAATACAAAAAATGTTTGGGTGACCAATCGAACAATGAAGAAAGCAAAAGAAATGAGTAGAACATATGGCTTCAATAGCATTGACTATGGTTTACATGCTAAAAAACTACATATGTTTGATATCATTTTGACTACGGCTCGTCAACAGGCTCACTCTTATAAAAGTATACATTTCAATAATAAACCTCCTCAACTTGTCATTGACCTTTGCTCACCAAGAACAGTATCTACAGAGATCTGTAATTTAGGAACAAAGTTATTGAATGTGGATGATTTGGGGCAACAAACAGATCATACGATATTGAGAAGAAAAAGAACTGTTCCTCAAGTGGAAAGTATCATTGAAGAAGAGACGAATTTCTTTACAGAAAACTTTAATCAGGCTGTATATATTCCTTCAGTGAGCCAAGCCACTGCATAATTTAAGTTTTCTCATTATACTTTATATCATAAACTAATACTATGGGTTTTATAAGCTCACTATTAGGTAAAAAGAAAAACAGTCCAAAAGATTTGATTTCTACTAAGCAAATTGAACTTGTTCAGCATTCTTTTACTTTAATAACGCCACACCGAGGACAAGTTTCTGAATTATTCTTTTCAAAATTATTTCAAGTAGAAACGTCTTTAGAGTCTTCCATACAATTAGATCCAAAAGATCAAGAAAGGAAACTCATCCCTATGTTGTCAGCTATTGTCAATGGCTTACAAGATATTGAATTAATAATTCCAATCCTGCAAGATTTTGGAAGAACTCATGTTGAACATAATATTCAAGAAAAACATTATGAAGCTGTTCGTCAAGCTTTATTTTACGCTTTAGAAACGGTACTCCAAGAACAATGGACCACACAAGTATATGATGCTTGGAGTACAATTTTTAATGTCATAACTGATATAATGAAAGAGGCTGCTAACGCTATACTAAATGCAAGTTAGCACATCTCTATTACCTTTTAATAATCTAATAACTACACACTAAAAAAGGAACGTTGGCCAACTTTTCACTGCTAGAATAATTACAACCCGGCCGACTTCCTTTTTTTATAAAACTATTTTAATGCTGCCCTATTAATATCGTGATTCTCTAAGTAGGTTTCGCTATAACCATTTTTCACCACTGATATCATCGCTTTTCCTAGCCTTGATGTAGTGGTGATACTTTTGGGGAATAATTTATCCAGAATTGAGAAAAGAGGCGATACAAAAAGGTAAATCGCTTTGTATAATGGTACTTTAGAAGTCACCCCTTTTTCAGGCTGAATAAATCCCGGCCTAAACATATAAGATTGATTAAAAGGCATTTTCAAAATTGCATTTTCAGTCTTCCCTTTTACATTTGCCCAATTCATTGATGAATCTTCACCGGTGGCTGTTCCTGCCCCAGAAACATAACAAAATGTCATTTCAGGATTAAGAGGCAAAACAATTTCGGCAAAATGCATTGTCAAATCAAAAGTAATCTCATGGTATTTTTCGTTGGAAATACCAGCAGATGAAATTCCTAAACAAAAATAACAAGCATCGTAATCCGTCATCTGGGGAATAATTGTTGAAAAGTCTGAGAAGTCTTTGTGTATTATTTCACTTAATTTTGGGTGTTTTATACCTGTAGATTCTCTAACAATAATCAATACTTTCTCTACATCATTACTTTCAAGGCATTCTAATAGAACACCTTTACCAACCATTCCGGTTGCTCCTGTAATAATGGCTTTAATTTTCTCCATGCTAGTAGTTTATTCAATTAGTATTTTATAATTCAAGACCATTTCTTGAAAAGTAGTAATAGATTGATTCTATACCTTCTAACGTAGAAATTAATAATAAATTATTACTAATTATATAAAAGTAATTATTAATCTTGTTTTCATTATAAAAATTCCTTTCTAACTGACTCTCAATGGGAATTACTGCAAAGTAATCGATACGAACTGCCTGAATTGTTGTGATTTTATGTTAATAAAAACAAGAAATAAAGGCAATATGTAAAGATATAGTAACGTTGTTTCTTATTTTCACATTCGTAACACATTTAGGTTAAATTTATATTAAATATATGGAGAAAATATTCATCATCTTTACCGCCTTGACTTTACTCAGTTTTGGTACTGTAAAGTTTACTTCTTTGTTTAAATACTTTGGTTTAGAAATCATCGAAGCAATCGCTCTTTCTTTCTTAGTCTCAACGTTTCTATTAGCGAGTATTGCTAAAATTATGGTTTCCTATATGGGTTTTCAACCTTTATTTTAATGTTTTTTTAAAACAGATAGCGACTACCAGCTCATTGCCAATCGTTTTTAAATCAAAATGCCAATTGTTCTCACCTGCTATTTGTAATACCCAGTTGCCATCGATATACCAAAAAGTAAAAGTATCAAGTAAAAAAGATTTATCTGTAGCTTTTATAAAAGCTTCTTTCATCGTAAACAATTGAAATAAAGCTAATTTCCTTTGTGCTGCATCTTGAATAGATTTTACTTCATTCAACTCTTGAGTAGACAAAAACCACTTTAATTTCTCTTCATCCAAAGCAGAAATAGGCTCCAAATCAACACCTATTTCGTTTTGGGAAGTGACTAAAACAATATAACCATTACTATGCGATAGGTTGAAATGGAAATCACCATATATCTTTGAAAGAAATGGTTTGCCATTCTCAGAGTAAGATAGTGAGATCTGTTTTGGTTCTAAATTTAATTCTTTAGCAAGTGCATACTTAAGGAAAGTTCTTGCAGTCAGAAACTCTTCTTTTTTAACCTCTGAAATAAATCGTTTATACCTTTTTAATTCTTCACCGTCTAGTAGTGATATATCACCTTTTAAAGCATCAACAGTAGTGGTAATTATTTTGTAAGGTTTACTCATCAATTAAGCTTTTTCAATTTTTGAAAGACTAATATAGGAAGAAGTTTTTTATAATACATGAAGGGTTACTACTCAATAAGTAATAACCCTTCTGAAATATTTTATCAGATATATTATTCAATTATGCCATAACCGATATACTCTAAATCACCCTCACCCAATTTTCTATATACTCTGTAATGATTTTGTCCTCCTACCATATCAATATATTTAATTGGATTACTGTTGGCATCTGAATGAACATCTCGGTAAAAAACTGGCCCACTCATATTATCGTATGCAGAAAAGTCAACTAATTCGATCGGATGCTCTGCATTGTAATCTGTTCCTTTGTAAATCTTAATTTCATAAGTTTCATTTGAAGCTATAAAGGAGTCAAACTCAATAACGCCTTCTGTTTTTTCATTGACCCTTTGTTTTAAATTGATTTTTAAAGGCTCAGCAATAACCCCATCGAAATACGTAATTGATGTTTCTATGTTGATGCCCGTATAAGCTGCAGTACCAAGGTTGGAAACAACATAATAATCACCATCTTTTTCTGTACCTTGAAACATTCTAATGTGATTATCTGAAGCTAACAAGGCATCATATTTTATGGCTCTCACATCAGAATAAAAAACTGATCCACTTCCGGCTTGATAATCCGTTAACATTTCGACCATTCCTTCATTATACTGAATGTGATTGGAAACGTACATTCCTACTAACGAAGTGTCGTCTGGATTTTGATCACCTGAATGCATCTGATAAGCCACTAGCACATTACCATTATACCTCTCTTGTAATCTTACTGTGCCATCATACGTTTTGTTCTTCTCATTATCGAAAACGTAATCATTATAGTTCCCCGTTAATTCATTTCCTCCAACATCTCCTCTTCCTACTTCTGTACCTGAACTGGTTTCTTCAGTAATGATTAAAAAACCATCAACAATTGAAAGTGGTGTTGTATAATCGGTTAGATTCATAAAACTAACTGCGGCACTGTTATCATTCGTAAACTTCAGAATTGTAGGTAAACTTACTATAATATCATTTGTTGATGCACCTGTTGCAGCTGTACCTGTTCTGATTACTGGATAATAATCTTTACTATCGTCCCTATCTATCATCCTTACAGCAACTAACATTGGTGTATCTTCATTCTCTCTAGGCAGCATTACCGCTTCAGCTACTGTTGCAGAATCAGCATCGATTATAGCATACTTCTTTTCACCTGATTGTACGAAAGCATTTTCTCCCAAATCCGTAAAAACATTGATGGACAGAGGGTCTTCACTCTCTTTTAAAACTCTTAGGTTTCGATCTTCACTGACAAGCTGTTCGAAAATAATATTATTTCCATTATCACTTTGTACAACTTCAGTAATACTAGTTGTTTCTCCACTTGCAATTGGATTAAGAGTCAGGTAAACTTCATGATTCACTCCATCAAATAATCCATTATAAATCTTTACCGTCTGTTCTTCGGTTACTGGTTGGGACAATTCAACTCTGACCAATATTTTATCGTTTTCATCTAACTCAATACTTACTGTTCCGCTGGTTGCAAACTCATCTACTGAGTAAGTTGCAAATGTATTGACTTGAACCGGTAAAGTTGAAGGTGTATCATCCAAGTCATCGTTAGAGCATGAAAATACACTGATTAATAAAACGTTTAGGGCAATAAATCTAATTAGGTTTAGAACTTTCATGATTAATGTAGTATATAATAATAGTAGTATAAAATTTTGAGGTGTTCTTTCAATCAAGCAACACCATAATCATATCGTGTATTATGTTATACCGATTTTTTTATGTTTAAGTTCTAACTTTAACGATAATTTGCAATATATTCTTTCTTCAGGCCATTTTCAACCTATTCTGCCCTAGTTAAAAATCGCATCTGTAGTACTTCCTAATCCATTAGATTGCTTTTTCTTACTTGAAGCAGAGTTTCCTATTCTATATCTAAAAGTCAGTCGGACCACTTTTGATTCCCAACCATACGTTTTGTATTCCGAAAAAGTTGGTTGATCT
Source organism: Flammeovirga sp. OC4 (assembly GCF_000812565.1). Classification (GTDB taxonomy): domain Bacteria; phylum Bacteroidota; class Bacteroidia; order Cytophagales; family Flammeovirgaceae; genus Flammeovirga. Next base: position 85,654 of record NZ_JTAM01000003.1, read on the forward strand.
CTACTCATTATATACTCTTGCGTATCTAACATATCATCCCAAACTAATACCAAACTACCTTGACCTTTTAAAACAGATTGAGAAAGCGATGCATTGATAAAATACCTACTGTAGACATCACCTTGTGGATTTTTCTGAGGAGATAAATAAGTACCAGAAATCATTAATTGGGAACCTTTCCAAAGTTGCATATTTGATGTAACAGTAGTTCTCCAATTAAAACTGGTTTGATACACATTCGGATCAATACTTCGGCCATCAATCATATTATAAAACAGGTTAACATTTGCATTAAGGTTCCACCATTTCTTGATCTCTGCATCTACAATAAATTCCACTCCGGCATCTGAAGCTTTATCCATATTTTCTACGGAATTGACCATGGCACCATTTTCACCTTCAGTAGTATACCATCTTGCAGGATCTTGATACAATTTATAATACAAAGATCCTTTGAAGTTGATTTTTTCTTTGTTCAAATTATACCCTAACTCAAATGAATCAATAAATGACGCATCTAATTCTGGGTTACCTTTATTGATATAACTTGGATTAGAATAATCTTCAAAAGGATTAATCATTCGCATGCTAGGACGTTCTACTTTCTTTGTGTATGTAAAGAATAAATTATCATACTCAGATAAACCTTGTTTTAAGTTTAAACTAGGATAAAGTTTAAAATAATCATTCTCAAAGATATCTGAAGGGTTAGATTCTAAGTTGGTTCTAATAAATGTTTGCTCAGCTCTAGCTCCTACTTGGTAAGTAAACTTGTTATGAGTACCCGACACCATTACATATGCGGCCGTTACATACTCATTATAATTAAAAATATTGTTTCTTGATTCGTCAGGAATAAAATCATCTGAGTTTTCATCGTAATTCATGACATTAAATCCTTCGGTCTTAGTCCTGATAGTTTGTTTCATACCTGTTTCTAAATTCAAATTACCAATTGGTCTTGTGTAATCTGTTTGAAATGAAAAATTAGAGAAAGTCGCATCTTTATAATTCTGCTCCATAGTTCCTAATTCTTTAAAGATTCCCACATCACCTGCTGCATAGGCAGTACTAAAAGCTAATTCCTCCCCTTCTCTGTCAGTGGTATGTAAATAATCTAGCCTCACTTCTCCCTTTACCTTATTGCCTTCATTCACATTGTTTTGTTCAGAGCGATGAGGCATACTTCCTTCTTCTGTTACTTCAGTCCAGAGATCTCCATCTCTCAGCCAGTCTATTTTTACAATATTGGTAGAGATGCTTAAATTATTGTGTTCATTGAAGTCATACTGAGCTCCGAGCTGTATGTTATGCTTCTTGAAGTTGTTGTCACCATAATATCCTTGGTCTGTATTTTTAAAGGGTTCGTTTTCTCCAAAATTCTGAAGATTGGCATCCATAGAAGTATACCTGTTCTCTTCTTTAAAAGTATAGGATGTATTTAAAGATAGTTTACCCTCTTGTTTTTGTAATCCGATTCCAGCATCATATTTTTCCCTGCTTCCAAAGCCCAACATGACGTTGGCTGAAGTATTTTTTAGATTATTAGAGCTTGTTGCAATATTAATAATACCAGAGGTCCCATCGGCATCATAGCGGGCAGATGGGTTAGAAATGATATCTATATATTTAATATCTTGAATAAGAATTTGCTCTAAGATGGGACCGTATTCACCTGATTGACTGGCGGGTCTGTTATTGATGAAAATTTGAACTCCCTCATTTCCTCTATAGCTAACTATTCCATCAGCATTTACATCGACTGCAGGAATAAGTTTTAGGGCATCTAACGCATTTCCATCTACAATCTTAATATTAACTCCAATCTCATACCGATCATTGGAGCTATTGGTCGTAGTGTTTACTTCGTTGTCTTGTGCGTGGGAATTGGTCGACAAGCCAAATACTATTAATAAAACAAAAAGGTAGTCTTTCACGGATTAATTCATTTAAATAGTTTAATATAAAACTACGATGAATTCAACTTCCGAATTAAGCTTATTAAATCACATTATCAATAACAATGTTTATTTTAATATTTAGAAGAATAATTTAAGAGAATTTATTTAATTTGATATCTAACATATATTTTAATGTAATAAAAAAGCATAACCGCATTATCAACTACGGTTATGCTTTTAGTAGTATAAAAAACTATTGATTAGAAAAGGAAAAATACGAGTAAAGAAACCATTAGATTCACACAAAAATCAAGGACTCCTACTCCGATATTTTTGTCCTCCACTAATTCATAATCTAAATCAGATTTAGGAATAATTAATTTATCGAAGAAATAACTTACTATCAGTAAAATAAAGATCATGATTGTACCATCCATACAAATCATAATGAAAGTTTTACTCCAACCCAAAAAGTCATGACCTATTGCTATCATTACAATAATCCCAATTGAAATCATCTTCCCTGCTACACTAAATGCTACTGCAATATTCCCTTCGTGAATCTGATGTTGGATATCATAAGACCTAAATTTGATGTAGCCTTTTGTAAAAAGAACCAAAAATACCTGACCAATACAATAAAAGACGAAAGCTTGTAGAGGTCCTCCTCCTTCTCCTTTAATAGCTCCCGCAATCATTAAACCGGATGCTAAAAGAGACGCCAACTGAACAATTGCAGCAGCAATATTATGCTTTTCTTTAATCTCTTTACGGATTGCCACTCTTCTAAAGATTCCGTGGTCATTCACCCAAGACGAAAGGAACATGATAGCAATACCACCCAATGCATATGCCGTGACGTTAACTATATCTTGTAAAAAACTTACAGAAGGGCCTATTAAAGCTCCAATATAAATAGCAAAAACACCGACAAAATATCCTCCAATAGAAATACCATAAGCCACATTATCTTTTTCTGTCAACTGTACATCAACATCATCTTTATAAATGATTCTTTTGAGAAATTTGGCGATTAAGAGAATCACTGCAAAAATGAGAATATAGATTAAACTCCATCCCCATTCGGTAAGAATTTCTAATAGTAGTTCTTTCATAATTGTCTAGTCTTTTGAGTTTAAAAAGATTATTTATGTCCTAATAGCTCCACGGCTTTTATCCCGGAATCAATTGCTTCAGTCAAAAAGGGTAGCCTACCATTGTCAACACCTGCATATACTAACTTTTCGTGTTGTCTATTGTCATTCAAGTCATTAAAAAGGTAGTGAGGTACAGGAATTGGCATTGCATGTCCCATTAAATTTATATATACTTTTTCAATTTGAGAAATAAATTCTTCTTCCTTTAGCTCAAAAAATGAAGAAATATTACGGCAAGTCTGCACTGCAATTTTATTTCGGTATTCTGATACTTTTGTCAATTGATGTTTATCAGAAGAAGAAAAACAATAATAGGCTGTCAGAACTCTATCTTCTTTTAAGGTTTGAGTTGTGGAATCTACAAAACCCATAAATTCAGTTTCGTTAGACAAATCTTCATTTTGCCATGCCCCAAAAGGGATTGAGTTTCCTTTTTTCAAAATAAGATTCACGACCATCCAAGGGGCTTGCTCCAAATGTTGTAATGGGGGCTGATGATCTTTTAAGATATATTTCAGTGAATGCTTCTGCCCTGCATAAATGACTTCATCAGCATAATACACCTTATTCTTCTTATCTTTTACATCAATGGCACTTACTTCAAATTGATCCCCTTTTTTTTGAATTGAAGTGACTAAATGTCCTTTTTGTAATTTAGTTGTGGGGATTTGTTCCATCAATTTATTTACAAAATAATAATTCCCTTCTGGAGGCGAAAAAGTAGTACAACACTCACCAAATTCTGGTCGAACAGCATAATATGCGATCCCAGCAAAGGCGGAAACTTGCTCAATCCCTGCCCCAAAGTCGTCTATTAGATGATAATTTAACCCTCGAACCAACTGTTCTGTTAATTCTATGTCCTGATTCATTAACCATGCTTTAAAATTGATCTCATTTAACGACTTAGTATCTTCTGAAGATAAACGAGTGGGTAAAGTAATCTTGGAATAATAGGGTTTAATTAATTCATAAAACTTTGAAGTTTCTTCTGAAGGTAAAAGGACTTCATTATAATATTCTCCTTTGTATTTTGTGGTATTCAAAAAGGACTCTGAGATTATAAACTCTTTGTCTTTAAACTCATAAAACGCTCCTTTCTTTTCTATGATATTTAACTCTTCCAAAAGATGAAGAGCTTCAGCCCCAAACTTCTCTGGGTAAGTCATATCATAATGGGCACCTTGAGCAAAAATTGTAGTTCCATGTACTTCTGATGACGAACTCCCTCCAAAGCGATCAGATAACTCAAATAATAAAAAATCTTCCTTATTCAATAAATAGGCTGACGTCAGCCCGGCTACTCCACCTCCTACTATAATTGTCTTCGTTTTTCCTTTTACTTCTGTAGGAAATGATTTACTCTGATAAACCAGGTGGCCTACCTTATCATCTGACCTTACCTGTACTTCAAAATGATAGTCTTCGGATTTAGTATCACAACCTGTAAGCACCCCCAACAAAGCAGTGGAGGACAACTGAAGAAAATGTCTTCTATTCATTTATCTCGTAAAAATATTTTTAATGTATGGGTTATCTTTCCCTTTCCATATAAAACCATCCAATATATAATGGGTAATTTGAGGAAGGGATAATAAAGCGATAATTAAAGCTCTGTAAAAACGATGATCGATATAGAACTCTTGCCAGTCTCCAAATAAGTCTACCCTTTCGTTATTGATAAAGACATCCCAGAATAATTCTTCGGAAGACCCTAGAAAGAGACAAATCAGTAACATCCATAACACGCTAACAGTTACCTTCTTAAAAGACTGACTATCATTTTTTTGTATTACCTTTTTCTCTTCTACATAATAAAACACTAAAAACATGTAAGGGATTCCATGTGCAACTACATTAGTGATTGTAAATGAAAAATCTGAATTAAAATACACTATACCTAACCACCAAGTACCAAAAGTAAAAGCAACCCAAAGTACTTTACCTATCGGGAATAGTGTTTTTTGCCTTCTAGATAAAAGGAACAGTTCAAGTATCCATGCGATTAAAATTCCGAAGTAGAGAAAATTGAATACTGTCACATACCCTTCCGAAAGAATTGGAAATGTGATAAAATCACCTGTATTGAACCAATTAAACTTTCTATCTCCTAAAAAATGCCACACAAAAACAGGATAAAGTGTGCCTATGTATATCATAAACTCATCCCTTAATCGAATACCTCTTACTGAAGATTTTAACTGATATAGCTTTAGAAAACCATATTGTTGTTTGATAAAATGATAAAGAGCAAAGTAGGCTAAAATTCGCCAAAACAGATCTTCAGAATACCAAGAAAAAATAAATGTGAAAACGAAAGCAATTATAGGTGCTAATTTAATTATAGAACTATAATGATTTCTTTCATCCTTAGAAAGGTATGTTCTGAAAATAGTGCTCCATACATGTGATACATCTACTCCTAACACAAAAAACACCCACACCAACAAGGGAATTTGCATATCTGCAAATGTGCTATCAAATGCAAAACATAAACCCCAAGTCAAAAAAATAGGTAGGTATAAAAAAAGTAGATCTAGTTTCTTAGAAAATAACCATTGCTTATTCATTAGTTTAAATATAAGCAGAAAAGCCACCTTAGCGTAATCTAAAGTGGCTTTTTAAAGTAAATAACATTTATCTATCCTCTTGTAAAAACAAGTTCATTGCCTTTGCTTAATGAAGCATTATAAGTATAACCTTCATAATCAAAACCTTTCAACCCTTCAATAGAATCAATTTTATTGTCAACAATATATCTTACCATTAAACCTCTAGCCTTCTTTGCAAAGAAACTAATCACTTTGTAGGCTCCATTTTTATGATCCTTAAAGATTGGCGTTACAATTTCGGCCTTCAGCTTTTTCTTGTCTACAGCTTTGAAATATTCATTAGATGCTAAATTCACAAGCATTTCGCCATCACCCAATTCTTCATTCAATGATGTCGTAACCGTCTCTTTCCAAAAAGAATAAAGGTTTTTGTGCTCATCAACTCCCCACTTTGTACCCATTTCTAATCTATATGGCTGCATTAAATCCATTGGCTTCAATATACCATAGAGTCCTGATAAGATTCTTAAATGATCCTGAAGGTAGGCCTGCTGATCGCTACTTAATGAGTAAGCATCTAAACCCACATATACATCTCCTTTAAATGCAAAAACCGCTTGACGAGCATTATTTGGATCAAACTCCTTTTTCCAATCCATAAATCTTTCCTTATTCAGGTCCGATAATTTAGGGCTGATACTCATCAGTTTTCCAATGTCTTCAGAAGATAGTTGGGCTAATGACTTTACAAGTTGTTCAGATTGATCCATAAATCTTGGATTCGTAACAATCTCAGTGGAGAATGCTGTTTCATAATCTAAACTCTTTGCCGGGGAAACCACTAACTTCATAATTATATCTTTTTAATATTTTTTTCCTATTCAACTACATGCAAGTTACGATGGAAACTAGATTTTGTCCAATCAAAAAACTTGATGCTACAATAGAACATAGCTATTGTTGAGGGACGATTACCTTACCTCCAGCTTTTTTCCAATCTGTAATTCCTCCTTCAAGGTCTACTACTTTAGTAAAACCAAGCTCTACTAATTTTTGTTTTGCTCTTGCACTTCTTCCACCCAATTTACAAAAAACCATGACTGTCGCATCTTTATCAAAGTCTTTTACTTTCCCTTCGAAGGAATCTTCTAGTACATTGATATTAATAGCTCCTTCCATAGTTCCGGCATTAAACTCACTTGGTGTTCTGACATCTATGACAATTGCAGACGGGTTTTTAGCTCTAACTTCCACAAAATCAGACACTGATGCTTGTGGTTCATTGTTAACTGTTCGACTACATGCACTAAAAAAGGCGATTCCGATAAGAAGTGAGATGAAGACGTTTTTCATTAAAAATTATTTTTTAAAAATATAAAATACTGACTATCAGTATAAAAAATATAATGGCACGATTTTAATTTTAATTCCACAACAAAATATGTTATTTTTCGTGTACTATAATTGACTTATACCTATAACCATAGTGTTTAAAGTTTTCACAAGTTAGTGAATCCATCGATTTTTGTGCAAACTTTAGGTAAAAGCTATGATCTTTACTGATCAGGAAATGTTAATATTTCTTTGCTTTATTTATGAGTAATGAAATGTATTTTTTAATTACTGACTTCAAGTACCATGTTAAAACAGGCGCAGAAGCTCAAGCAGACACAAACGTTATCACCACAGCAAATTCAGTTTATTAAACTTTTGCAGGTGCCTACTATAGAGCTGGAAAAAAGAATCCAAGAGGAACTTCAAGAAAACCCCGTTCTTGAGGAAGGGAAGGAGTCTGATCGAGAAGAACAGGAGTTCGGAAACGATGACGCCTCAACTACTGATGACACCAATGATGAATTTGATGACATTCCTGAAATTGACCCAATAGATGAAGTAAATTTAGATGACTACGTCAATAGAGATGATGTAGCAGGTTATAAAATGTATGGAGACGGTGATGTTTCTGACGATAAGGAACTTCCTATCCCTATGATGGATACGTTAGGTGATTCTCTACTTATGCAGTTGAGCTTTCTTAATCTCAATGAAGTAGAGCAACAGATCGGGGAACAACTGATAGGCAGTATCGAAAGTGACGGCTATATCAGAAGGCCTTTAGAAGCCATTGTCAATGACCTTGCTTTTCTACAAAACGTAGAAACAGATCTCAATCATGTGGAAATGGTATTGAAGAAAATCCAACATTTTGATCCTCCTGGAATTGGTGCAAGAACGCTGCAAGAGTGCCTTGAGATACAACTTAAAAAGAGAGATACCCACGACCCTATTGTCAAAATCGCCATCAAAATGATCGTATTGTGTTTTGAGGAGTTTAAGAAAAAACACTATACAAAAATTCAAAAAAGATTAGGTATTGATGATGAGCAAATGAAAGATGCCATTGAAATGATAATTCACCTCAACCCTAAACCAGGAGGAGTGAATAGCAATGCTGCATCAGCTCAATTCTTAACACCTGATTTTATTATCAAAGAAGTAAATGGTAGAATCAATATCTCATTGAATGGAAAGAATGCTCCAGATCTAAGAGTAAGCCGCCAATATGGAGATATGATTGATGCTTTTGACAAAACCCCTAAGAAGACGAAGAAAATGCGTGAGGAGGTGCGTTTTGTGAAGCAAAAGCTTGATGCAGCCAAATGGTTTATTGATGCCATCAAACAACGTCAGGATACGCTACTGAGAACAATGCAAGCTATTGTGGATTATCAAATGCCGTTCTTCCTCAGTGGAGATGAAGGACAACTAAGACCGATGATCCTAAAAGATATTGCAGAGATTATTCAAATGGATATCTCTACCGTTTCTAGGGTTGCAAGTAGTAAAGTAGTAGAAACAGATTTTGGTATCTACCCCTTAAAATATTTCTTCTCTGAAAGTATTTCTACTGAAAGTGGAGAAGATGTAAGTAGCAAGCAAGTGAAATCAGTCTTAAAGGAAATGATTGAAACAGAAGACAAAAAGAAACCATTGTCTGATGATAAGCTTGAAAAGCTGCTTCGTATCAAAGGATACAACATTGCTCGTAGAACTGTAGCAAAATACAGAGAGCAAATGAATATTCCAGTAGCAAGAATGAGAAAAGAACTTTAATATGCTTGAAACAAAAAAAGTATTTCAGATAATATCAGTTCTTTTACATCCCATATTTATACCCTGCATTATTGCGGGGTTATTTCTTTTTGGAGTAAATGAAGCTCCTTGGTTAGACGCTAAAGCAAGGTGGTCATTATTTAGTCTTATTTCGACTATCACTACCTTAATGCCAATCAGTTGTCTTTTAATTATGCAAAGATTTGGGGTAGTAAAAAGTCCTCAAATGCATCAAAGAGAGGAGCGAGCTTTTGCATTATCTATTATGATAATATCTCTAGCAATTCTGTGTTATTTATTGATTGTAAAAATTAATGTAAGTACAGCGTTAAGTATTTCTTTCTGCTCAGTAACTATTACATTAATAATTGCCAATATTGCCAATTTTGTGGATAAAATAAGCCTTCACTCTATCGGTTTGTCTGGACTTATTGGTATACTTTTTTATTTTATCAGAGAAGCAGAAGCAGAACCCAATATTGTACTGTTTGATGCTTTTGGCATTAGTATCATTTTACTTGGGGTTGTAATGACAGCACGTTTGTATTTACAAGCACACACTTTCTATCAAATTATAATAGGAGCCTTACTTGGTGTCTTTAGTGGCTTTGGAGGTGCAATAATAAGTGCATATTACCTACAGCACCACACTTTGATTTAAATTAATTTCTGAAGATTTTCTAAACTAATAGGTTTATTCAAGTAACCTTTCACAAAATCATATTTCAACGCTTCTTGTTCATCCTCTTCTACGATAGAAGTACTTAATATGACTACAGGAATATTTTTGTGATTATGTTGGAGTGCTTCTAAAAATTCATGCCCAGTCATTACTGGCATGTTAATATCTAACAATATGAAGTCTATTTTTTCTTGAGGTATTAATTCTAATACAAAGGCTAGTGCTTTTTCGCCATTTCTAAAAACATTCAATGCAGTCAGTAATCCCGACCTATTCAACATTATTTCAGTATAAGCATTAGAGGCCTCATCATCATCAATTAAAAGAATATTCATTATATATTTTATTTGGGTAAGTAAACCAAGAAAGTTGTTCCTTTACCTGGTGTACTTAAAACATCTATTTTCCCTTTAAGCTGTTCACAAGCTTGTCTAGTCAAATACAAACCTAGACCATTTCCTTCAATCACATCATTTGCTCTTTTGAACATTCCAAAAATTCGTTCCTTATGAACACTTAAATCTATTCCAACACCATTATCTTTTACACGAATTATCGTTTGGGTTTTAGGTGTCGTATCTATTATCAAAGAAAGTTGAAGATCATTTGTATTTTTTCTATATCTTAATCCATTTGTTAACAGATTTTCTAATATAGTAATTAATTGTTTTTGAGAACTCATCAAGTAAGGTTCTCCTATAAATTCAACTTTTAAATAATCATTTAAAGACAATTCATCGACTGTAATACTCCTTTTTAAATCCTCTATCAAAGGCACTAATTCTATTTTCTCTAATAAAACGGATGCCTCCCTTTGTTCAATTACTTTTACTAAATCATTGATCTTAGCGTTGGCCTTATCAATTGATTTTTCGATCCAATGTATCGCTTGCAAAGACGAAGGATCTTCAATAGATTTATCCTCCTTTAGAAAATGTAAAAAGCTACTAATGTTTGTAATCGGACTTTTTACGTCATGTGTTGTGATATAGGCAAACTGCTTTAGTTCGTTATTATGTTCCTGAAGTGCTCTTTCCTTTTCCTTTAGTGTCGTTATATCTTCTAACATTATCATTACTCCACCAATGTCATTTTCAGCACTTACCCAAGGGGTAATCTTGACATGTAGATATTTTAGTTTTTTACCTTCACTGTACTCAAAAGCGGGTATAATAATACTATCTCCTGTATCCATCACCACTTTTATACTCTCTTCTAATTCTAATGTCTTGAAATGGAAAATAAATAAATCTCTATGAATATCTTCTGTTAGTCCAAAAAATGCCAACCACTGCTTACTATAAGCTAAAATTCTTGTGGAATAATCTAACATTATAACAGGGGTCGGTATTGTATCAACAAACGTTCTAAGATCTTTAACACTTACCTTTTGTTCTCTATGTATTCTCTTTGAATTCACGATACCATTATTCATTACCAAATTGATTGACGAGGGTAACATACTGAGACTACAACACTTACTTCTTGAAATTATGAATGAGTATAATCAACAATATGTCATAAAATTAAATAGGTTTATTACTTAAAATAGGTATAAAGATAGAATGATCATGGTTTTATTTTTCTATTTGTTTTTAGGTTTAAATCACAATAAAATCAATAAGTGGTTTCTGATTCCTTATACACTTTAACTATCTTCAGTATTCATTTTTCAATATTAATATCAGCTTTACTTATCACATTGTAAACTAAGCATTTACTATTTAAAAGAATTTATTGATGATAAGGGTTATTGTCCATTAATATGAATTAATACTTCTATCTTAAAATACTAAAATTTGAGCTAGTTTCTATATATTGAGAAGATTATCCTAAAATAGTGTAATGATTTAACGGCATTGTTTTATATAAAAAAAGGCCGTCTCCTATAGAGACAGCCTTCAAAATATTGTAAATATAGAAGGGTTTAACCTACTGAACCTTCCAATGATAAAGCCAATAATTTTTGAGCTTCCACTGCAAATTCCATTGGTAATTTATTCAATACTTCCTTACAGTAACCGTTTACAATAAGTGCGACAGCTTGTTCAGTGTCGATACCTCTTTGGTTACAGTAGAAAATTTGATCTTCACCAATTTTAGAGGTTGTTGCCTCATGTTCTACTTTTGATGTATGGTTATCCACCTCAATGTAAGGGAAAGTGTGAGCACCACAACGATCTCCCATCAATAATGAATCACATTGAGAGAAGTTTCTTGAGTCTGTAGCGTTTTTGTTCACTTTTACCAAACCTCTGTAAGAGTTTTGAGATTTACCTGCAGAAACACCTTTAGAAACAATTCTAGATTTAGTGTTTTTACCGATGTGAATCATTTTCGTACCAGTATCTGCTTGCTGCATGTTGTTTGTTACAGCCACTGAATAAAACTCTCCTACTGAGTTATCACCTTTCAAGATACAAGAAGGGTACTTCCAAGTTACTGAAGAACCAGTCTCTACTTGAGTCCATGATAACTTCGAGTTGTTACCATCACAAATACCACGTTTTGTTACGAAGTTGTAAACACCACCTTTTCCATCTTCATCACCAGGGTACCAGTTTTGTACAGTTGAGTACTTCACTTCAGCATCTTCATGAACAAAGATTTCTACAACTGCCGCGTGAAGTTGATTTTCATCACGTTGAGGTGCAGTACAACCTTCTAAGTAAGAAACGTAAGAAGAATCTTCAGCAACGATTAAAGTACGCTCAAATTGACCTGTACCAGATGCGTTGATTCTGAAGTACGTTGATAATTCCATTGGACAGTGAACACCTTTTGGAATATAACAGAAAGAACCGTCTGAGAATACTGCTGAGTTTAATGCAGAGAAAAAGTTATCTTTTACTGGAACAACTGATCCTAAGTATTTTTTCACTAGCTCTGGGTGATCTTTTACTGCTTCAGAGAAAGAACAGAAAATGATTCCTTTTTCTGCAAGAGTGTCTTTGAATGTAGTAGCAACAGATACAGAGTCAAATACGGCATCAACCGCAATATTTGAATCTTTAACTCCTGTCAAACGTTTTTGTTCATCAAGAGAAATACCTAATTTTTCGAAAGTAGCTAACAATTCAGGATCAACTTCCTCTAAAGATTCAATTGCCTTCTTTTGTACTGGAGCTGAATAGTAAATGATGTCTTGGTAATCCACTTGTTCATAGACTACATTGGCCCACTCAGGGCATTCCATCTTCTGCCACTCTCTGAAAGCACTAAGTCTCCACTCAAGTAACCATTCCGGCTCTTCTTTTTTTGCAGAAATGAATCTTACAATCTCCTCATTTAATCCTTTCGGAGCCTGGTCTGCCTCAATATCGACAGTCCAACCGTGCTCATACTCTTTGGACGTAAAGTCTTCTAAAATTTTGTTATCCTGATCTGCGCTCATTATATAAAAACGTTTTATACGTTATTAATTCCTATTCAATTTTCAATATGCTTTTAGTAAAACTAAAAACATAACTGTTTTGTTTACTTAGAAACTTACAAATATTAATAGAAATTGTCCATCAATTATTTAGTATGGTTCTAAATTGCAAAATTAAGACATAAATTTCAGAAAGTTGAGTTTTAGCATCAAAAAGTTTATCAATTCTATTAAAAAGATGATTATTGTAGAAAATTGAAAAAAAAACTACATTAAATGCAATTTATACACTATAATAATTATATTTACAAACGTTAAAGTTGCTAACACAACTCCGCCTCAAGTTGTGTTATTACGGGTATTTTTTTTCATGACTGTATACCTTAGCCTTAACTTATTTAAAGAATTTAAATAATTGTGGGTTGTCTTTCTAGATAACCCTTTTTTATTGTAATTCTAACCACCTAACAGGCTCTCTTTGATCTTTCTATTCCATAAAAAAAGCAATTAAGCGGGTAGCCTAACTGCTTTTATTGTTTAATATCTAAATGAATTATTTTTTTAATTTTGCATAATGCTTGTAAAATAATTCAATTGTTTCAATTCCTTTCAAGAAATTAAAAATTCCAAATTTTTCGTTTGGTGAGTGGATAGCATCAGAATCTAATCCAAATCCCATCATAACAGAGTCCAAATCTAACTCTTCTTTGAAAAGTGCAACAATTGGAATAGATCCTCCACTTCTTACAGGGATTGGTTCTTTACCAAATGCTTCAGCGTAAGCATCATTTGCTGCTTGATATTCTACTGAATTTGTTGGAATCACAACTGGCGTTCCTCCATGATGAGCTGTAACTTTTACTTTGATACCATCAGGAACGATAGACTCAACATGCTTTGCAAACAATTCTGAGATCTCTTCCCACGATTGGTGAGGAACTAATCTCATTGAGATTTTAGCATATGCTTTTGATGGAATTACCGTTTTGGCACCTTCACCAATATAACCACCCCACATACCGTTTACATCCAATGTAGGTCTGATACTTGTTCTTTCATTCGTTGAAAAACCTTTCTCTCCAAATTCCTTATCGATGTCTAACGCTTTTTTGTAAGCTTCAAGATCAAAAGGTGCTTTTGCCATTTTGGCTCTTTCTTCCTCTGTTAAAACTTCTACTTTGTCGTAGAAACCAGGAATTGTAATATGACCATTTTCATCTTTCAGGGCAGCTACAACTTCAGAAAGAGCATTTAATGGATTTTGTACTGCTCCACCATACATACCAGAGTGAAGATCTCTATTTGGACCCGTCAACTCCAATTCCATGTAGCTCAAACCTCTTAAGCCCACTGTAATTGATGGAGTATCTACTGAAATCATACCTGTATCAGAGATCAAAATTACATCTGCCTTAAGATCTTCTTTTCTTTCTCTAATGAAGTCTCCAAGGTTTACAGAACCAATTTCTTCCTCACCTTCCAACATAAACTTCACATTACAAGCCAATGTATTGTTCTTCATCATAGACTCAAAAGCCTTGATGTGCATGTACATTTGACCTTTGTCATCTGAAGCTCCTCTAGCATAAATACTATCATTTTTCACTGTTGGTTCAAAAGGAGGAGTGTCCCATAAATCTATAGGGTCAGCTGGCTGTACATCATAATGTCCATAAACGATTACAGTAGGTAAAGAAGAGTCTATAATTTTTTCTCCATAAACAACAGGATTACCTTTCGTCTGACAAATCTCAACTTTGTCAGCACCTGCTTCTGTTAATTTGTGTGCTATAAATGCGGCTGCTTTTTTGATATCAGGTTGATATTCTACGTCGGTACTTACTGAAGGAATACGTAATAATTCAAAAAGTTCAGATAAAAATCTATCCTTGTTCTCTTCGATGTACTTAGTCATTGTTATATGTATTTTTAAAAAGTCATACTGATTAATATCAATCAGGCATAGTTCTAAAGACAAAATCCCATAAGGGTGATGAGACCCCAAATGCCTTAGTGTCATCTCTATAGTGATGGATACTATGATGAATCCATAAAATCTTCAAAAAGTTTTTTGGAGGGTGCATAGCATGAATCATATAATGGACCCCCAAATATAAGGCATATCCTGTTAGAAAACCTGCTGTGAAGGGATAACAATAATCATTTAAGGCCAAATAAAACAAATAGAAAAAAGAAGATGCGAGCACTACACTGACAATTGGAGGCATAGCCAACCGAGATTTATCCTTGGGGTGATGATGATGAACTCCATGAAACTTGTGTGTAATATCTTTTTTCAGTGGTGTTGTCGGTGACATATGAAATACAAACCGGTGCATTACATATTCTACCAAAGTAAATAGCAAGAGCCCTACAAAGAAAAGTAGGATGGTCATACCAACTGAAACCAGTTGATAGTATAACTCATACACAAGCAACCCTGCACCAAAAATGAGATACATTGATATCGGGACGGCTGCATGTGTATGAGTAAGTTTTTCTAGTAAAGGGTTTTTAAAAAGCTTCTTATCGTTAGATTTTTTTTCATTGATTGAAGATGAAGAAATATCCATTGCTAAATAGTTATGTAAGGGTTAAGGATTAATCACCCACCATCACATTTAGATTAAAGGACAATGGGTCTAACTCTCCTATAAGTTCGGGAATAAAATCCACATTTTTAGGCCAAAACTCCATCAAATTAACAATTCTTTCTTGTGGAGCGTTATTTGGTAGCAAGCATTCCCTAATACATAGTACTCTTTCAATATCATCTTGGATTTTTCTTTTACCTTCTTTTCGAAGCTTATTTTGAGTATGTTTTACTCTCTTCAGCATACGTACTTTTTCTGCATCAACGTGTTTCTCTAAATTAGGAGTGATCGCCTTTGCTTTACTTAAAATATCACTGTAAGCGAGCTCTATTTTTTCCAGTTCAGCAGCAATATCTGTATCAACTTCATTATTGGAATCCAAAATTTGCTCTTCGATTTCACGTTTAGGTTGCAATAGTTGTTCTAATGGCCAACCTGACTTACGCCACCTCTCACTAAAATGTCCATCTAATACTAAACAAAAACCTCTTGGCAACACCATTGGATAGTGCACATTATATGCATCAAATGCTTCTTTTAATTGTAGCCAGTAAATCACCTCTGCTGGACCTCCTAGATATGCAAGGTTAGGCAGTAAAATTTCTTGTAACACTGGCCTTAAGACAACATTAGGACTAAACTTTTCAGGGCTTTCCTCTACCAAATTGTCTATTTCTGCTGAAGACCATGTTAATTCACCACCTACAGTTTGGAATCCGTCAGCTGTTTTTTCCAAACGCAGTCGCACCCCATCATCCATATAAAATAGATTGATTTCTCGTGCAAAGATTTGTGTTTTATAACCTTGTGCTTCGATTACTGCATTTGTCTTCGAAACTTTATCAAAGCTTACTCCTTCGTGGAGCTCCTTTTTAATTATATCTTTAAATGGCTCTTTTAATGTTTTATGATCTGCATCAACACATACTAAACCATAATCTTTAAAAAGTGCATTAACAATTTTTCTTGTTGCTTCTGTCAGGTTCTCACTTTCTGAATATGCTTTTACAAACAGTCCTGGCATATCTTTGATACGATCCAGAATTTTATCAATTCCATCCAAAGACAATCTACCTACAGGTCCTGAAGGATTAGGGTGTTCCCAAGTATATTTTCTACCTCCTAGTTGAAATGAAGCAATTTCTTCAAAGTCATGATCTTCAGTAGCCATCCAATACACTGGAATAAAATTCTTATCAGGATGCTTTTCTTTAAGTTGTTTACATAAATTGATTGTTGCTGCAATTTTGTAGACAAAAAATAAAGGCCCTGTAAAAATGTTCAGCTGATGTCCCGTGATTATCGTATAAGTATCTTTTTCTAATAGTAAATCGACTTGTTCTTTGGGGTAAGCTTCAATTTTACTGTATTGCTCATGTAAAGAAGTCACTAATCTTTGTCTTGAGACATCAGTAAAATCACTTCGATTTTCTATAATTTGATCAAACGATGATAATTGGGGTGAATATTTAAATAAAGGTTTAATTTCTTCTTTTTCCGAAAGGTAATCTAGAAACATTTTTCCGTATAAACCGGCTGTTTCGAATGGAATTTTGTAAGTATTCATTGTGTTTATTATTCTTCGATCTACGAATTTAATGGATGTTTTCTAAAAAAATAGTGAAACTTAAAAAATATTTGTTTCAACAATATTCGACACTATAAAATATTCATTTACGATCGTAAGGAACATTCATTTTCTCACCAATAACTAATTGATCATTATGATAAACTTTTATGATACCATCATTTATCACTTTATATCTCCTTTCTTCAAGAAGTTCTGTATTTTCTGCACCTTGAATATCAGCATCAACAACCAACTCCACTCCTTTTGGTATCCATTTTTCATAAGGAGATTTTTTATTTAAAATATACTTAAAACCATCTGCAAACACCACTAATGTATTGATGTAAACTTGTTCTTTGAGCAAGTTTTGACTCGCTACATCCAAATTATCAGTAATGAAATTTAATGCGAAATGCTTTTGCTTTGCCAACCACTTCAGTACCGTTTCAAGAAGGTTTTCATGATAATACACCAATTCAAAAAACTCATTCTGCCTTTCCATATTCTGACGGATTGCATCTTTATCATCTTGATAGAAGATAACATCAATTTTTATATCCAATGACAAGAGCTTTTCATAAGACTGCTCTGAAGCAATTACAATTGGACTCCATTCTAATAAAGAAAATAAGACTGAAAATAGAGATTCATCCACCTTGTCAATTAAAACTGCAGGTTCTTGATCATCTCTAACAATGTGATGTGAAGACATAAATAGTTAAAAGAAAAAAATACCATAAATAAGCATCGAATTTATGGTATTTTTTGAGATTTATTTCAAGGTTTCCAATAATTTTTGAAGGTCCTTCATAATGGCTTTTCCTTTGTCCTTGTTGTACCATTTTTGAACTTTCATTGAAAACTGCTGTTTATCCTCTCCTACTTCTTTTTTGAATTCTGGAATTAAAGCGGTCAACTCTTCCGGTCGAGGCCCCCATTCTCCTAAGACTTCATTGGTTTTTTGATCAATCATGATCAACTTAGGAATAGACCTTGAACCATTGGTTAAGAACTGCTCCATTAAGTCTTGGTTATTGTCTCTCAACAAAAATCTTAATTCTATTTTTGGTGAAACCTGAGCGGCCTCAGCAATGATAGGTAAACTTTGGGCAGCATCTCCACACCATCCTTCGGTTAAAACCAACCAGTAAACACTTGTGTTTACCGCTCTTCCTGCCACTCTCAAAGGATCCAATAAGCGATTGGTTTTGTCAATCCTTTGCATTCTTGTAACATTCAAACGAGTATAATCTACTAGTTGGGAGTCATCATAGCTGATGATTGTCGGTTCATCAGATAATAGGTTATCCAATGCTTCTCTATACGCCTCATAAGTAAAAGCATTGTCGATATACTCTTGTGCTACAGTTTGGTTTTCTGCCATACGAATAATTGAATGATTAGGTTGATTATATAATTAATGTATTGCCTCATTTAACAATGATAATATTGTAAAACTTAAATATTAAATTAATAAAACGAAGGCAGTTATTTTATTCTATAGCTCAATTTTTTCATAGATCGTTCACATTACTTGATATAATACAATGAAATTATTTCTTAAGGGAAGGAACCTTGACAAATTGAGCAAAAATAAGGGAGATCACACACAAAATTGCCCCTCCATAAAAAGGCAACGTCCAATCTTTTAACCAGATCCATCCTCCTAATAATGGTAAGAATACAGCTACTACATGATTGATGGTAAATCCTACTGCCATTGAAGGTGCAATGTCTTTTGGATCGGCATTTTTTTGGAAATACGTTTTAATACCTATAGAAAAACTAAAGAAAATATGGTCTATGATGTAAAGCCCTGCCACTACCCATCGATTTTCTATTAATGCATAAGCCAAGAAAACGATTGTAAGACTGATATATTCAAAACTCAACATTTTTCGTTCTCCGTATTTATTGAGCATTCTTGCAATAATGGGATTGAAATACATCGAGACGATATTATTCAACACAAACAAAACAGTAATTTCTTTAATCGAGAAATCATATTTCTCCACAAGAAGCAATACGGCAAACACTACAAAAACTTGTCTTCTTGCCCCACTTAAAAGATTCAAAACATAAAAAAGCCAGTACTTTGACTTTAGAATCATTTTTTTATGCTGCATCACAGCATCTTCCTCAATAGGCTTCTGAAATAATGCCCAAACTCCCGCCAAAACAACTATTACACCGATAAGGAGATAAATAATTTCATAAGAAGCAACAAATGTCAATCCATAGATAGCTCCACCAATGGTGATATTTGTAAATGCCATGACACTTTTTAGTCTAGCCAAAATATGTGGACTATCCTCCTTCGAAAAACTTTGCAGTGTGAGTGACTGATTGGAAGTTTCATAGTAATGAAAACCGATAGACATGATCAAAGTGGTCATCATCAATCCCCAAAATGAAGGAAATAACCCTGTTAGTCCAACACCAATTCCCATCACAATAATAGATATAGAAGCAAATCGGTCTTCTTTAATAAACATCAAGAAAAATAAGGCGGTCACAACAAGGAAGCCTGGAACTTCTCTGAAAGATTGAATGGCTCCAATATCAAAACCATTTAAGCCAATTTCATCGACAGCAAAATTATTGAACAATGTACGCCAGCCTTGAAATCCTAATGCTGTTGCGATAGATAGGACTAGTAAAAACTTGTACATCGGTGATCGGAATGCGGAAGTATTTTTCAATTTCAGTTGGTTTTATTATCGGAAATTATGACCTACAGATAATCATATTCTGTTTGGCCATCTTGTTTGTTGTAATAGTTAACTGCGAATATAGACGTTTTAATTTTAAGGGACAGCCCATTGAATACAAAAAAAGAGCTAAACCTTGACAGCTTAGCTCTTCCTTTGATGGGAAACAAAGGGTTATTTCAAACCAATTTTATTCCCTTTCCATCCTTTATCCCAAGTATTTTTTAATGGGTGTGCTTCCGTATTCAACACGTATTTTTCAAAGTCAAATACTTCTGATGGAGCGAAGAATAAATAACAATACTTCATGGTTTCCGCAAAGAAGAAACTTTCCAAAGTATCCCATTTCTCTTTTGACTTCACATCTTTCAGCTGAACGTATCCATTTTCAACTTGACAGTACTTTTCAATGCTTTCAAACATCTTTTTGCCTTGCTCATAGTATTTGTCATTGCCAGTACCTCTCCATACATAATAAGTAGACTCAATTGCCTCTGGTCTCATCATATAGTATTCAGCTCCTTCATAGAATGGTTGCATTGTAGTATAATCTACAGCCTCTGGCTCAATACCGTCTTTGAACCACATTTTATTGATAGATGCTTGTAACTTTTCAGCTCTATCTAAATCACCATCCAATACATAACATAAGTTCCAGAAACAATCCAATGCACCGAATCGAGTACTCAATCTTTCCCCCGAATTCATATCTGCCCAACCAATCCAGAACTCACCATCTACAGAAGTTGTATCGACTAAATATTTGTTGACTGCATCTCTTGAAACGTTGTACCACTCCAATAAGTCTTCATCACCAAACAACAAATAACCCTTTAATAAGTACTCATAGTAAGCATCAATACCTCCTGAGATATGAGCTCTTGTATCTGCCCACTCTCCTGTATCTTGGTCAATCCACGAACCTTGCAATCCTGTCTTACCTCTTCGATCATAAGACGCTTTGATACCTCTTTTACACAATTCATAGTATTTATCATCTCCCGTCAATTTCGACAAAACACCATATTCTAATAACATTGAACCAATTTCACATGGGTTTGTACCCTGACCGCTTACTTTACCTGTACGTAGGTTTACCAAACGGTAAGGAATTCCTGTAGGTGAATCAAAAACTGGAATCATTCTATCACCAAGGTCTTTGGCTAACTCTAAGAATCTAGGATCACCATCCAATTGGTATGAAGAAAGTAAACCGCCTAAAATTCGAATTGCAATTTCAAATTGTTGTACGTCTAAATCTTTATCAAAATCTAATTCAGAGAAAATTAAATCCTTACATTCTTTCATTTCCTCTTCTAATCCCATTAAGTACATAGTAGAAAAAGCATCTACAGGTGTCATTAATAACGACTCCGCATACCAGTTATGCCCTTTTTCTGAGATTGGGTTTACTGCATCTAATCCTTTCGCATAATTCATATAGGCTCTCCACCCTTTCTTAAATGCCGTCTTAACTCTCTCTTGATATTGTTGTTTCTCCTTAGGTGAAATTTCCTCTGTAACTGTCTCTTTTGAAACATTAGTTGAAGTTGTACATGAAGTTGCAAATAATGTAGTTGATGCCACTAAAATTGAGGCTACTAATGATTTTTTTATGGTAGTTTTCATTGTATAAATTAGATAATGGTTATTGTTAAGTATATAATTTATTTCCAAATATTATTGATCTTTTGATGCATGACTCCAGAACTGCAAACCTCTACACATACTCCACAAGAAATACATTTCTGTTCAATTCTTTCTATTTTGAGCTTTCTGAGAAAAGGTTTCAGGATTGTGACACCACAAACACCTCATATTGCACCCTTTCAAGAAGATAACAGCACGAATACTATGACCGTCATGTAAAGAAAGCCGCTGTAAATTTGTAATCATTCCTTTTTCCAAAACCATCAATCGACTCCTATAGGTTTATAATTCCTTTCGTTTCATCAATTACAAAGTAAAGGGGTATTGAATAATTATTCAATTTATAGTAGTGTACTCCAACGTGTATTCATGATACTCTCACGCTATTCTCATTTTCCATTCAAAAAGAAAAAGGCCACCTATTGGCAGCCTTAATATTTATTTAAAACCTTGTAATCATTTTGGTTAGGGATTTCCTTTTCTCCAACCCAATTTTTTTCCTAATTCTATAGCGGGATGTTTCGAGTGTCCTCACACTGACATTCATTAATGTGGCAATCTCCTGATTTTCTAAATCCATTCTTAAGTAAGCACAGATCCTTAATTCCCGTTTACTAAGGTCAGGGTATTCCAGCTTGAATCGCTCTAAAAAGTTATCATGGGATTTATTGAATTGATGTTCAAATTTGTCCCAATAATCATGATCATCACTTTCCTTATTAATTTCTTTTACGATTGTCCTGATTTTACGCTTCTCTGTACTTCCCAGATTAGCCGACAATTCTTCCAGCTTTTGTTTAACCTGTTGTAAACTCTGATTTTTATGAAGATGACTGATTGTAATGTTTGTCAACTCACTTTTTGTTGAATCTAGTTCTTTTTCTAGCGTTGTATTCTGAATTTTTATTTTCTCCCTTTCCGCCTCAATACTTTCTAAAGCAAATTGTTTTTTGACATTCATAATTCTCACCTTTTGCAAGAAGTAAAGCACTAGTAAGAACAATAAAAACATGAGTATTCTAAACCATGTCGATTGCCAAAAAGGTGCATTGACAATTACATTGATAGAAGCCCCCTCTTTGTTCCATACCCCATGATTATTCGAAGCAATCACTTTAAAAGTGTATTTTCCCGGATCCAAGTTGGTATAAGTGGCAATTCTACGATCTCCAACGTAATTCCATTTAGTATCAAAGCCCGACAGTTTATAAGCATATTGGTTCCTCTCTGTTTCGGTAAAATTCAATGCACAATAATTGAAGTTAAAAACCGATTGATCATAATCCAATTCAATTGTTTCCGTTTCTAGCACAGATTTTTTAAGAATAGAAGCAGAATCTAATGGAAGTTGAGGAACATTAAAAATATCAAAACCTGTAATATATACCGGTGGAGCCACTTCGTTTTCACTCAACATTTGAGGATTAAAAATTGTAATTCCTTCTGTACCCCCTATCAATATTTCTCCACGCTTATTTTTCTCCAGAGAATTGTAATTAAACGAGTTGTTTGAGATATGATAACTTACAATCTCCTCATCCGACAATGACATTTTTGAGATATAATTTTTCGATACGATAATCAAATTACCCCTATTATCAGAGTTGATATTCAATATAGGCAATTGTGGTATACCATCCTCTTCTGTCAATACTTTGAACTCATTACTTTCGGGAAGGTATTTCACTAACCCTTCAGCAGTAGCCATCCAAATGTGTCTTAGCTTATCTTCATAGACTGCTCTCACATAATTGAAATTGTGATTCTTTGCAATTAAATCTTGCATTAAGTCAAAAGTCCATTTGCCTGTTTTTCGTTCAAAACGCAATACACCACTATCGGTACTAAACCATACATTTGAAAGTGCATCTTCGTACATATGGTAAACATGGATTTGTCCTGCGTCAATATAATCGAGATCGAGTTTTATACATTCTTTATTCACCGGGTCGTATTGTGCTATTCCTCCACCTAAAGTACCCATCCAAGTAATCCCTTTTGAATCTGTAAGAAGTGACCAAATATTATTACTTGTCAGGCAGCCGTCATCCATCATTTGTCTTTTCAGGTGATAGTATTTACCGGTACTTTTTTCAATTACTCTGAGTCCTTCATTGTAAGTACCAATCACTAAGTTCCCCAATGAGTCTTCTGTGATGGCTTTTACAACATCTACCGCAAAGTCATTGATTTCTTTGCCATCAATATCGAAATGCTTGAAGTAGTTTTCATTATGATCAGATTGTTGATGTAAACCTCCCCAGTCAGACCCTGCCCAAAGTTTCCCTTTTTTATCATAGAATAATGAAAGTACTGGCTTATTCGGTAAAGTATTTTCATTGCAAGGTATATGACCAATCTGTCTGAAAAAGTTCTTTCTTGGGTCAAACTTATCCACACCTTCTAAATAAGCACCTAGCCAAATATTTTCTTCTCTGTCTTTGTACAGACTCCATAAAACATCAGTTGATAATGATAATGGATCTACTTTAGAATGTTTATGCGACTCAAAGTATTTTGTATTTACATCAAAAACATCCAAACCTGCCCCGTCAGTGGCCAACCATAATTTATTACCGACTTGTAAGATATCTTTGATATTGTTGCTACTAGGGCCTTTACCAGGCTGTCCCTTCAAGTACGTAGTGTATTCGCCAGTCAATAAATTATATTCAGCTAACCCTCCACTGTTACTCCCCACATAAAGCAAGGTGTCATTGTAGATCAGTAAATTTTTCTTTGCGTTGTCATCTATACCCTTTAGAGGCAAGTGTGTATATTCGACTTCCGAAAACTTTTCAGTATTTTTATCATAAACACATAGTTTTCTATTATCCGTTGCCAACCAAATACGGTTCCATTTATCTTCCACGATATCATAAATAGAAGCCCCGTTGATGGTGTTGTTATTTCTCTCTTCGTAATAGTATTTCTTGAACTGCTTTCTATCTTTTGATATTATAGAAAGTCCGCCACTTGCTCCAATCCAAAGCTGTTTTTCATCATCTTCAATCATACAGTTTACAGATACACTAGGTATCATCCGGTCTTCTTGCCATCCCCCTGTATAATGTTCAAAAGTTTCATCGATAGGATTAAAAACACTGACCCCGTTATTCAAAAGTCCAATCCATAATAATCCAGTATGATCTTCAATAATCGAAGAAATCATATTATCATTTGGTCCTTTTTTACTACCCATTTCGTAAGGGTAAACTTTCATTTCATAACCATCGTATCTGTTTAAACCTTTGAATGTCCCGAACCACATGAAGCCTTTGCTGTCTTGTAAAATAGAGTTTACAGTAGCATCTGCGATCCCGTCTTCAGTACGTAAGTGTTCAAACTGCTTTTTGATATGTTGTGCTTGTGAAATTGTGGGTACAACTAAGAAAGTTAGTGTTAAAAAAAATAATGCTTTTACCATTAGCTTTTAAATAGAACAATATGAATATATCATTATAATGTATAAAAATACATATATAAGCGGTAGGAAGCAAATGTTAAACATACGCTTATCCTAGATTTTCATTTCATTAATGTAGAAAATTTACATAAAGCAAAATTTGACGATTGCCCAATAGGTATAAAAAAATAGATAAGCAACGGATCACTTATCTATTTCTTTCAATTTCTTCGAGTATGTGGATGATTAACCCTGCGGAAAACTACCCTCTTGCCTGCTGAAATCTGAGTTCGTTGAGTTCAACTTTGTGACGTTTCATACGTGCTCTTAAGTGCTCTGTATCCTTCAGTGAACAACCATTTCCTTCTAGGTACTTGATTCTTCCTTTAATAAAAGTTACTTGCTGTTCTAGCCTTTCGATAGCTGACAATATTGTGTTTTCCATTGTCGTGTCAATTTATGTTAGACATGTTATTAATCATACCTCCAAGAACGATAAAAAAAATTGGTATTTTAAGGCTATTAAGATTTATTATATAATTTAATTTTGAGTTAAAATTAGACCCTAAAATCATCAAGAATAAAAAGATCAAAGTCACCTTTTTTTCTTATTTTTCATCACCTAATAAGTGGTAATAATACACTATATATTATAAAACTCACTTTCCATTAATTATTGTTTTATAATTTTGATAGTGTTGTACTTATCTTCTTTAATCAAGTAGATCAGATAGATACATTTTTCAAGATCTCTACCATTTAACACAAAAACCCCTTGCCTTTAATGTCTAAAATACCATTAATAATACCCTCCAAATTTTAACTTATAAAGATCACGTTTTTAACACCGAAACAACATAGACTTACTAGACTAAACAACAAATTTTAGTACTGTAATAACCTTTTATTTACTCATAAAGTTTAATCAGTGTTGTGAGCATTATTAAATAAGCCATTCTCATCGAACTTATTCACTTTTTCAAATTCTATTATTCAGTACTCCTTTCCTTCTTGTTTTCATGACTTCCAGTTTCGGAGTTATAATCCTTTATGATTTCCCTTACAAAAGTTCCTGATGCTGTAAGTTTAGACCATCCTCCTTTATTTGATGTCCCAGAATATAAAGCAGAAGCTCCTTCAGCCTTATCATTGATAGACCAATTACAATGTGAGATATCATTGGCTTTCATCCAGTCAATCCAGGCCTTCGTTTCCTCATAGTTCACCTCTCCATCACCATTTGCATTGACAGCACCCCATTCTGTCACAAAAAGTGCCACTCCTTTTGATAAGGCATAAGTCCCTTTATCCCTTAAAGATTGACCATGAGAACCTGCATAAAAATGAAGGGTATAAGCAATATTAGGTTGATCAATAGGATCATCTGCTGCTTGATCCACATCCTGAGACCATGTTGGGGTACCTACAATAATGATATTATCAGAGTCATACTGACGAATCGTTTTAATAATCGACTCAGCATAAGGCTTGATCTTTGAAGACCATGAAATTTTCAAAGGTTCGTTATATATTTCATAAAGGACATTATCATGATGACCGTATTTTTGAGCCATTTCTGCAAAGAATGTTGACGCCTTTTCCCAATCATGTTCATTGGCATGATGAGAATGCCAATCAATAATCACATACATATCATTTGCGATGGCAGCTTCTACAACAGCTTCTACTCTAGCTTTATTACTGACTGGATCTTCAAAATATCCACCATTATCTTCTGCTCCCATTGCAGCTCTAATGATACCAGCATGCCAATCCTTTTTGACCCAAGAAACAACATTCTTATTATAAAATTTTTCACCTCCCCAATAGTTATTAGACCAAAATAAACTTGGGCCTGCAAAACGTATGGGTTTCCCTTCTTTATTTACAATTTTGTTTCCTTTGACCTGCAGTAAGCCGTTATCGGTTACTTGGGCTTGTAAGTCGACTTGGGCCCCCAATACACTCGCAAGGGCTATACATTTAAGGAAGTACAATAGTTTAAAATGTTTCATACTTTATTCAGTTTTTATACTGTATTTTGATTTACCTCTTGAAGCAGTCACACATTTGAAATTGGGATTAACTGATTTTAATTCTAGACTGCATTTATTGATTATTCGTCAATGTATATCTTAAGAAAATGAGCGGTTGTTGAGTTCACAATATCTCTCTATTTACTCTTTTGATATATTTTTTCAATCTATCAATTGAACCCACAACACGCCCATTTATTTCTTTATTGTTTTATAACTTTTCTAATATATTCCTTTCCGTTCGATTGGTATTTCACAAAGTAAATTCCCTCCGAAAATGCTGATAAATCGATGATGGATTGAGCTCCTTCAATATTTATTGAACTCACTTTATTTCCTACTAAATCATAAATATCAACTTGATCTCCAAAACGAGCATCTTGTGAAAATCTTAGCGTAAATGAATGATGGAAGGGATTGGGATAAATCAGTGCCTGATCCTTTTCTCTATCACCCTCTATACTAGTTGGAGGCAGTTCTTCTTTTTTTGTAAAAATCAATTTATCTAGGTTAAAAGGAGGTTTTTTATCGATTGTAATTCTTAGTTTTTGCTCCCCTGCTTCTAGAAAAATATCAGTCTCCACCTCTGTAGTCGTTTCCCAGCTATTTGTTGAAGGCACATCTACAGATGCGACGATAGATGACTTTGAAGTCGATACTTTAAACCTACCTCCGGCTTGTTCAGTAGCTACTAAACTTGTGATGGTATACGTTCCTGTTTCTAGTACGATGACCGTATAATCCATCCATTCGTTAGGTTCTACATAACCCACATGGAATCCCCCATCCTCTCTGGCCTCAATGTCTACGCCATCTTCCCTGTAAGCTTCACCTTGGTTCTCTTCCTCTTGATCATTATAAGCGATGCCTGCTATACCAAGGTTATAATTTTCAGCCTCAAGAACACCTGGAATTACAGCAGGAGTTCCCCCGAAAGGTAAACTTTCATAGTTGACTAAATCGATCTGTTGAGGATATGAAATAATGACCTGATCTCCCTGCATTTGTGAAATTCTGTATTGGTATTTATCACCCGGAATTACAGAAACGTCTTTATATGAATTCGCTGTAGACTCTACTTCATCAATGACCGCAAATTGATCACTTCCTACTACCTTTCTTTCAATTTTCAGAGGAGTTGAAGCTGTATTTCTATTTTCCCATTGTATTGAAACTGTTGAGTCAGCATTCATCGTCAACAATAAATTGGTTGGTGTTTGTTTAGTGTTGTGAATTAAAATATCTTTCGTTTCATGCCACTTTTTCTCATCTCTTTGGTAGATTTCATACCATCCACCATCATCCCAAGCCATAAAAGAAATACCTCTACTTAGTGACTCTTCCACATAATGGGCATAATGTCTCATTCTTGAATTGAAATCTGTATCATGTACTGCTCCAAATTCATTCATAATGACAGGAATACCATTTGTAGCACTCCAGTTTTTTGCTTTTTCAAACTCATTAGAGATATAATTCTTTTCTGCTTGAGTCCCCCACGTTAGGTCTTTTTCGGCTGATGAAAAATCCCATGGATCATACGTATGATAATTGGCTATCAGGTAATCATCATCTGAGGGGATAGGCATTGTCAGAAGGTCTTTAATGGCAGACCATTCGTTTCCTGCTATAATCACATTTCGAGTGGGATTCTTTTCTCTAATAATATCCAAGGCTCTTTGATTAGCATCAGCAGCCTCCGCTATGGTCATGCCATGTGGCTCATTTAATGTCTCAAATAATAGTCGCTCCGATTTCTGATAAAAACGATCAGAGATCTGTACCCAAATCGCTTCAAATCGAGCAACAGTTTCAGCATTATAGTTTTCTTTCAACCACTTTTCATGGTGACAATTCATGATGATGATAAAGTCTCTTTCTAAACCCCAGTCTACGATCTGTTCTACTCTGTCCATAAAAACAGGGTCAACTGTATACGGGGCTTTTTCAGCTACATGATTGGCCCAGGTTATCGGTATTCTGACAGATTTAAATCCGGCATCTTTATAAGCATCAAAATAATATTCTTCTGCTTTTAATGCCCAATCCCCTTCATAGGGGGCATCAAGAGTGTTCCCTAAATTTATCCCTCTTCCAATCGCTTCTACTGCTGCTTCTGGAGATAATTGGGCATAACTAGTACATATTGTACATAAAAAAATAATGGATAATAATAAAGATGTAATAATTCTCATGTTAGTTTATTTATGAAGATTGAAAAGAAAACGTTGTAAATGAAGTGTGTTAAGGGTGAAGGGAAAAGTAATGCGTATGAAGTCACCCTCAATACCTTTTCCCATTTCACCTCCAATCACTATTACTTTACTATTTCTTTAATTAACATTGTCTGAAATCGTAATTTTTAATCTCTTGGAAATATTGTCAGAAGCATTACCAACGTAGATGTAATAGTCTCCTTTTTCAAGTTCCCAATCGGATTTGCTTTCGTTATAATATTGTAAGTCTTTTACCGATACCTTCAAGCTCAGACTGGTCTTTTCTCCTGCTTCTAATTGTACCTTCTGGAAAGCTTTCAATTCTTTTAAAGCTCTTTCTACTTTTGATTTATGTTTACCGATATAGACCTGTACTACCTCGGCCCCTGTTAATTTACCGTTGTTTCTCAAATCACAAGTAATCGTAATATCATCTGTAGAAGCATATACTTTTTTGTCAGCCACAACTTCACTGATTTCGAAATCAGTATATGATAACCCGTACCCAAAAGCGTATTTTGGAGTAATTTTTTTAGTATCATGCCAACGGTACCCTACCAAAATATCGTCTTTATATTCAACATTGATTGAGTCGCCAGGATAAGACATTGTTCCTAATTGATGAGCTCCGTTGTCCTCAAGTTTTTTAGGGAAAGTAATTGGCAATTTGCCCGATGGATTTACATCACCTGAGATCACATCTGCCAAAGCATGACCCGTTTCACTACCCAAGTACCAACCTTGCATAAGGCCTTTCACTTGATTCGTCCAAGGAGTAGCTACGGCATTACCACTGATCAATACCACTCCAATATTTTCATTGACTTCTGAAATGGCCTGAATAAGGTTACTTTGTCCAAATGGAAGGTCGTATGTCAAACGATCTCCATCTTCACAATCTTGATGATGACTTTTGTTTAAACCACCGAAGAACAATACAACATCTGCTGTTTTAGCCACCTCTATTGCTTCAGCTTTTAATACATCGGCATCAAGCTTAGAAGGAATCACTCTTCCGTATTGTGATGGACCTGATGCATATCCCATTGCATGAATAACTTCGGCGTTAGGGTAGCGCTCTTGGATACCTTGTAATGGTGAAATTTCATATTCCACTTTTAATTCAGACGAACCTCCACCTATGGTCATCATACGAGTTGCATTTTCACCTATTACAGCTATTTTTAAACCTTTCTTATCTACAATTGGAAAGAAATGATCTTCATTTTGTAATAACACAATACCTTGTTGACCTACACGTCTTGCTACTTCATGGTGCGCATCCGTATTGACACTGCCCAAAGGACGGTTTTTGCTTAAGCTTGTTCTGTAAATCAACTTCAGAATTCTTCTCACTTTATCATCCAACACTTCTTCACTTACTTCTCCGCTTTTCACTAACTCTTTAAAAGCACCTGCCAAATAATAGTTTTCATAGTGATTCTTTTCTGAATAAGTCAGACCGTTAGTACCTGTACCCATTTCAATATCTAAACCATACAAGGCCGACTGTTTTGTATCATGAGCTGCCCCCCAATCTGTAAGGTATACGCCATCAAAACCCCATTCGCCTTTTAATATTGTATTGACAAGGTATTCATTATGTGAACAATATTGTCCTCTTACCTGATTGTAAGCACTCATCATAGACCATGTATCACCTTCCAAAACTGCGGCTTTAAAAGCAGGTAGGTAAATTTCACGTAAAGCCCTCTCACTCAGTTCCACGTTGATGTGTCCTCTCCATAACTCCTGATTATTGGCAACGAAATGTTTTACACATGCTGCTACACCATTGGTCTGTACTCCTTTGATGTACGGCACTACCATTTTGGAAGCCAAATGTGGATCTTCTCCCATATATTCGAAGTTTCTTCCGTTTAAGGGAGTTCGGTAAATATTTACCCCTGGACCTAAAAGGATGTCTTTTTTACGATAACGCGCCTCTTCACCTACGGCAACTCCGTAATCATACGATGCCTTTTCATCAAATGTAGCGGCTAAACATGTCAATGCTGGAAATGCCGTAATAGAATCATTTGTCCAACCAGCATATCCCCAATTATCCCAATTGATTTCTGCTCTAACGCCATGTGGTCCATCTGACATCCAAACTTCAGGAATTCCAAGTCTTGGTACTCCAGCTGAAGTAAATTTAGATTGAGCATGGCACATGGCCACTTTCTCATCTATTGTCATCTGAGCAATGATCTTATCGATCTCTTTATCCGTACCGGTTTGTGCCCATGCACTTGTTCCAAAAAATAGTAGTACTATTAAAAATTTTAATTTTTCTCCTCTGTAATATCTCATATTCACCTGTTGTTATAGCTCATATCTCAAAGCTTTTCCGCTTAAGACAGTCATTTCTTTCATTTTAAAAACTTCAAATACAGAATAGATAACATGGATTACGACGCTCCATTTATATCTATTCTAGCATCTAAAGTTTTGATCTCACTTTTTTAATTAGGTTCTGTTTTTCAACTAAGTCTCTGTTGTTCGTCTATTCGATTCATTCATTACTCTACTTCTATAATCTTGTTCATCTCCTTCAATAAGACAATACTGTTTTTTGAAACTCCTCTTTAAACCTGCTCTCTTCGGTTCAAAAAATTAGAGAAATGCCCACAGTATTACTTCAGTATTTATTTCATTTTTTAGTAGACTTGACGAAAACATAATGTTTCTAATAATTCATTCCTTTTCTTTTAACTGACACACAATCTTAACTAAGCCTCAAAAGAATAGGAAGAAAATGGAATCACTTTTTTACACATTTAATACAGCATTTATACAACAAAAAACCACAAGCAACTCTATATCTGAGTATTACAATTGATTATTTAAAGATTTCAATTACTACAATAGGCCTAAATGTCAAAAAAGAAAGATTATGGTTTTATTTTTAAAGCATAGATTTTATCGCTTAAAAAAAGTAAAAACAAGAGGTGAAATTGATCAGAGTTGAAATTCAACTGGTGAGAATGTGAAAGAAAGGGGCATTAGTGCCCTCTAAATCATCAGAAATGTCCTGATTTATAAATACTACAAGCAAGTGGTAAGCTAGGTTTACTTCAATTTTATTTATTCTTTCACGAATAGTGAAGGTTATGTAATATGGTACGTGAGGGACTTTCTCAAAACCTATTATAGTGTTGAAAAACCACCATGTTTCAAGTGTCAAGCGTGAGCGTCACTTGGAACTGCTCATTGGCGAAGTCTCCCGACTTCGGATATAAACATCACACTTTCATTCATTTCGAAGTCGGGAGACAATATTTAATCACAAGTGGCGCCTATCGGCTTAACACTTGCGATATAAAATATGTAATATGGTTCGTGAGGGCGTTTTAATACCCCCCTACAGCACTACTGATTAAAAGATTCTTAGATTAACATTTTTCTTTTGATGTGTACAAATCTGACAGTCAATTAGTCGTAATTACCTTGCCCTTGAAGGAAAAAATGAAATGAATCAGTGTGAGGGTGTGTGGTATATCGGAGCAACAATAATGGGAGTTGAATCTATAATGATTGCTCTTATTCCAAAGAAAAGCGAACCTTATTTCACTGTATTACAAATATATAAACAAAAAACTGGAAGACACTAAAAGTGCTTCCAGTAAAAGATTGTTGTAATTAATGATGAATTGTTGATCTATTTATATTTTAGTAACCAGGGTTTTGATCTTCTGGATTAATACCTGGATTTCCTACGATCTCTGCTAATGGAATCGGGAATACTTCGTGCTTACCAGCTTGAAAACCTAAACCTGATAACTCTTGTGCTGCTAAACCCCATCTTACTAAATCCCAATAACGAGAACCTTCGTAAGCTAACTCTACTCTTCTTTCTTTTACGATTGCATCAAATAAAGCTTGTCCTGATACCGTTGCATCATAGTCTATAAGACCTCCTGCTCTTTGACGCAATTTATTTAGCATTGCTCTAGCATCAGCTTCACGACCTTGGTTGTAATAAGCTTCAGCAGCCAAAAGAAGAACATCAGCATAACGTAATAACCTCCAGTTTGTAGTGTAGTTCAACTCCGGAGTCGCACCACCTTCTTCTGTTGTTTCCGACTCAAATGTAGTATACTTTGTTCTAACCAAACCTTCTGTATCCCAACCGTCAACGAATTCCTGACCATAATACTTTGCTAAACCATCAGCATTTAACACCGTTCCATCTCTTCTTCCGTCAGTCGGTTCAAAAGCATCAAATAATACCTGTGTTGGAGGTAAGAATCCCCAGCCTGATCTTAATTTACCTTCTTTCTCAGGAACTGCACCTTCAATTTCATTTAACTCTCTCGGTCCAGATAATTGGAGATGTCGGTTATCATGATCATTTCTATTCCATTGTACTGTACCCCACGTATCACCATTCGTAATAAAAGAGGCTTCAAATAATGATTCAATACCAAATTCAGTGGTTTGTAACGTCAAGCTTTCAAAATCTGCTTCTAAGTCTACTTCTGAACCTTCCGTTTGGATTACACTTTCTAGAGGAGCAATCGCACCAGAATAATCTCCGCTATATACTCTCACTTTACCTAATAAACCCAGTGCAGCCTGCTTATTTGCTCTAAAAGCATCGCCTGTTCCTGCAAATGTTGATTTATTAGGAAGCACTTCTGCTGCTTCTTGTAAATCTTTTTCGATTTGAGCATACACTTCTGCTTTTGGCGTTCTTGCCTTTCCTTCTTGTAAATTTTCTGGTGGTGTCAACCATAAAGGTACATCACCAAAAACAGTAACCAATTCAAAATAATAAAATGCTCTTAAGAACTTTGCTTCAGCAATCATTCTCTTCATCAAATCACTTGACTCTTCAGGAGCACTAGAGATGATCAAGTTCGCTCTGTATACACCAAAATAGTTGACATGGTAAAAAGAACGAATTCCTATATTTTCAGGGCTCCAATCAAAATCATCAAGTGCTTGATATTGCGGCTGATCTGATGAGTTACCTCCTCCACAATTCACATCATCCGAAGGAAGGTTTTTCATCACATAACAGCTTGACCAATCTTGAAACTGATCTGTAGATAACATATCATAAGCCGCTACCAAAGCCAACTCTACTTCATCTTCTGTTTGATAGTACTGTTCAGCATCTGACTTACCATAAGGTTCTACTTCTAAAAATTTTGCTGAGCATGAGCTTAGGATAGCTGCTGCTCCCAAAACGGTTAATACCTTTTTAAATCTATTGAATTTCATTTTGAGTCTTTCTTTAATTGTTGATTGGTTAGAATGTTACTGCAAGACCGAATAATACTTTTCGTGAAATTGGATAAGTACCGAAGTCAATACCTTGGGCATTGTTATTTTGACTACCCACTTCAGGGTCCATTCCTTCATAACTTGTGAAAGTAAAGAAGTCGTTAAGCGATACATATACTCTTGCTTTTTGCATTAACACCTTAGCGGCAATGTTTGTAGGCAATGTATATCCTAATTGAATTTGTCTGATTTTCAAGTAGCTTGCATCTTGTACTAACAAGTCACTCTTGAAATACTTATCAGAACTATAACCTGCTCTAGGGTAAGTTGCCACATCGCCATTTTGAATCCAACGATCAGCTGTTACACTTTGTAATCTGTTTGTTGCATTATTGTCTGCTCTTGTGAAACCAATGAAGTTTTGGTGTCCAGTAGCACCTTGTAAGAAGATATTCAAATCAAACCCTTTGTATGCAGCTGATAAATTGGCACCGAAAATGAAAGTTGGGTGTGGAGAACCGATGTTTGTAAGATCTTGATCGTTGATTCTTCCGTCACCGTTCACATCTTTAATAATTGGATCACCGGGAGCAAAATCTGCAGCATCATCTTGGATGTTATTTGATTCCATCCATTGAGCGATGTGTGCTTGATCTCTGAAAATACCATCATTTTGATACCCTCTAAAATACCATACTGGATGACCTGCTTCGAAGTAAGTAACCGGACCTAACGTTGGTAAAGACACCCCTTCAATTCTTGTCAACCCTTCTGATACTTCTAAAACTTCATTCTTATTGAATGCACCGTTAATACTTACATCATAGGTAAACTCACGTTCCGAGTTTCTATACCCTAAAATCATTTCAACACCTTCGTTAGATACTGTACCTGCATTGGCAAAAGGAGCGTTATTACCATATGATAAAGCAGGAGTAGATGGTGTCAATAAATCTTTCGTTAACTTATTATAGTAATCAAAAGTGAAGTATAACTTGCTGTCAAATGCTCTTAAATCAAAACCAATGTTGGTTTGTTCAGAAGTCTCCCATTTCAAATTAGGATTCGCTAAAAGCGCTGGCTCTGCACCTGTTAATAATCCATCATTCGCATCAGGATAGAAAATATTTGTTGTAGTAATCAATGATCTATATTGATCAACACCTAAGTTCGATAAACTACCATTTCTACCCCAGCTACCTCTGATTTTTAAGTAATCAATAGCATCCACTGACCAGAAGCTTTCATTGGAAACATTCCAACCTAAAGAGAATGATGGGAATGTACCAAATTGATTATTAGGAGAGAACAATGAAGATCCATCTCTACGGAATGTTGCTTCGAAGATATATCTATTATCATAATCGTAAGATAAACGACCAAAGTAAGATGTCATTCTTTTGGTTTCATTTCTACCTGTCACTCTGTCGTTATCTCTTGAATCCACATAATCAGGATATCTGAATAAGTCATCTTCTTTTACCATATTACCTGATCGAGTATCAAGGTTACGGTATCTGTTTTCTTGTGATGACATACCCACTAAAGCAGTGATAGAGTGCTTATTGATTTTTGTAGTGTAGGTCGCAAAATTCTCCCATAACCAATTGTTCCAGTGTTCTTCATTGGCTGTTACTGTAGGTGCATTGCTTTGTAAGTTGGAGTTGGCCCAGAATGAAGGGTTCCAGCTGTTGAAACTTCCTTGCGTAACATCTAAACCGATACGTGAACTAATTTTCAAACCTTCAATCGGTTTTAAATTCACCATACCTGTAGAAAGCATTTTGTTTTCTTTATAAATACCTTTTTCATTCGCCAGACGGATCAATGGGTTAATTACCTCACCTTTTAGGAAATCGTTGTTTGATAATCCATAGTAATTTCCATCATCGTCTCTTCTTAAGATTTTACCTTCATCCAATTTTTCCTGCATATAAGGAGTCAATTGGTTAGGTGCATATCGTGCTTCCCCTGTAGGGTCCATCATTAAAGCACTATTTACAATACCGTTAAAGGCTTCGTCCTCAGTGATTGAAGATCTTGTAAAACTAGTTAAAGCTACGTTTGCTTGAACATCGATCCAGTCTTTTAAATTTCTTGTCACGTTCAAACGACCGTTATAACGTTCATAACTTGCTTTATCTCCACCAATCACACCATCTTGTGAAGTGTAACCTGCACTCAATAAGTATGATCCTTTATCAGAACCTCCTGAGAATGAAAGGTTGTGCATCATCATTGGTGCTTGTTCTGAAGCTGCATCCAGCCAGTTTGTTCCTTGTCCGTGTTCAGCAGGATCTGGAACATAACCTTTTGAAGGATCGTGTACTTCTCTCATGAAAGTCGCATATTCATTGGCGTTCATCATTTGAGGTTTCAAACCTAAACTCTGAATACCATATTGAAAAGAGTAATCGATGCTCGATCTTCCATCTTTATTACCGCCTTTTGTTGTAATGATCACGACACCATTTGCTCCTTCAGAACCATAGATCGCAGAAGAAGCTGCATCTTTGAGTACCTCCATTGAAGCAATATCTGACGGTGCCAAGAAACTGATGTTTGTCGTTTTCATACCATCAACAATATACAATGGGTCACTATTACCATTGGAACTTGCACCACGAATACGAACTTTGATGCCATTACCTGGCGATCCCGATTGAGGAGAAACTGTAACACCTGCTGCTTTACCTTGCAGTGCTTGTTCTGCACTGATAGCTGAACTTACGATGTCGTCTGCTTCTACACTTGCAATTGCACCTGTCACTAATGATTTCTTTTGGACACCGTAACCAATGACTACAACTTCTTCTAGTTGTTCTTGATCAATTGTCAATGTCACATCAAAAGTAGTTTGTGAACCGATTGCACGTTCAACTGTTTTGTAACCTATAAATGTGAAGATTAGAGCTTCTGCATCATTCGATACATTTAATTTAAATTGTCCATTAAAATCCGTTACTGTACCTATAGTAGTTCCTTTTACTTTAATATTTACGCCTGGCAAAGGTTCACTTCCTTCACCTAAGATCGTTCCAGACAATGCCTTTTCTTGTGCCCATGATTGGGTACTAAAAAGCATCAAAAAAGACATAGAAATCACCCCAACTATGCTTTTAAAGTTAATTAGTTTCTGCATGTTTTATCTTTGTATAGAAATAATAAAAAGTACTTAAAAAATCCCGGTAGGTAGATTTTTTATGAGAATCAGTTTTGATTCATTCCATTTTAGTTTGTATAACCTATAAGACTCGCTTTACTTCCTAAGCCATTAAGAGAGCGTGTTGTCAAATAGTTAATTGTAATTGGATAAATAGTTTATAATCAATTCATAACAAATTAGATTGAGATTTGTAAATAATTCATTTCAATTGTGCTGACGTCATGTTACAATGTTAGTTAGTTACAATTTTTACTCAAAAAATAATAAATCACATTTTTACACTTCTAATACTACATTTTTACACTAAAAAAATCACAAAACACTAATTATCAACCACTTAAAAATAAAAAAGAGCCTAAAAACAATTCAGTTTTTAAGACTCTTCAGGATAAATGTTAATCAATTTTTACGTTAACATCTATTTAAAAAAATCATTTAACAAAATAATACAGAGGAAATCAATTGTTTAATTCTTCTGAAAGCCATTTCAGAACGGAGTTAGTAGTGACCGTGACATTTAATGCTCTGTTGTTATAGAGTTGTAATAGCTTTGCCTCTGTCTTATCTTTTGTAGATAACGCTATCCATATAGTCCCTACTGGCTTCTGTTCCGTTCCTCCTGTTGGACCAGCAATACCCGTTGTCGCTACTCCAAAGTCCGCATTGTATTTTTCACGAACGTTGTTGGCCATTTGCAGTGCCACTTGCTCACTTACTGCTCCAAAATTTTTCAAGCTTTCTGAAGTTACACCCAGCTGACTCTCCTTAACTTCATTGCTGTAAGACACAATTCCACCATTATAGAAAGCCGATGCTCCTGCAATACCTGTAATTGTCTTAGCAATATTACCTCCGGTACATGACTCAGCCGTTGCCAGTGTCAAACCTTTCTCTTTGAACAAGTCAGCCACAATAAGCTCTATGTCGAGGTCTTCTTCTGCATAGAGGTTCTCCCCCAACAGTTCTCTAAGCTTTTGGACTTCTAATTCAATCTTCTGAACCAAATCTTCCTCTTCGTAACTCACCCCGGTGATTCTCAATCGAACTTGTCCTAATCGTGGTAAGTAAGCCAAACTTAATTCTTCCGGTAAATTGTCCTCCCAATCTTCAATCATCAACGCCAATTTGGATTCAGGAATTCCCATTGTTCTCAACATCTTATGTACAATGAATGGCGTATGGTATTTTTCCTGCAACTGATCCAGTACATGATTTTCCATCAAGTATTTCATCTCATGTGGTACCCCAGGCATTGACACAATGGTCTTATCTCCATTTTCAAACCACATACCAGGAGCTGTACCGACCTTATTCATTAAAACTTGTCCATTGGAAGGTATATCAGCCTGCATCTTATTTAAGGTCGTCAACTCTCTATTTCTCGCCTTAAAAAGCTCTGCGATGTTATCATACACTTCTGGTCGATAAGTCATATCTACACCAAAATATTCGGCTATTGTTTTTTTGGTGATATCATCCTTGGTAGGCCCCAAGCCTCCAGTGATCAACACAATATCTGCTCTTGATTGTGCTTCTTCTAAGATGTTCAAAATTTCCTCTTTAGTATCACCTATTGAAGTTTTACGTATTACCTTAAAACCTTTTTTGTTAAGTTCAGTCCCCATCCATTGGGAGTTTGTATCCGTTATCTGTCCATAAAGAATTTCGTCTCCAATGGTCACTATTTCGACGTAAGTGTGCGTTTTCATTGCTTTTTATATTTGTATATGCGAAATTAAATGATTCAAATCTGCAACTAAAATGAGTAGTAAAAACAAATTTCGATTAATAGGTGTGATGTCTGGCACAAGTCTAGACGGCATTGACCTATGTTATGCTGAATTTTGGAAAGATAGTCAAAAACAATGGCGTTATTCGATGCCACATATTGACAGTGTTGATTATGATGACGATTGGAAAACCAAACTCGACACCGCTGAACATCTTTCAGCCCTTGAATATATAAAATTAGACCGAGCTTTAGGTAGAAAGATGGGTATGCATATCAGATCTTTCATCGATAGGAACAATTTAAAAGTCGATTTTGTTTGCAGTCATGGACATACAATTTTTCACCAACCCGAAATTGGTATTACCTCTCAGATAGGTCATGGCCCCGCAATTGCAAGATACTCAGGATGTAATGTCATCAATGACTTTAGAGTTTCAGATTTAGCTTTTCAAGGACAAGGTGCTCCTTTGGTCCCTATTGGTGATCGATTATTGTTTCATGAATACCATTATCGATTAAATCTTGGAGGGATTGGGAACATCTCTTTTGAAGTAAATAATGAAACGATCGCTTTTGATACCTCGCCTGCCAATATGCCCCTCAATTATTTTATGAGAGAAATTGGGAAAGAGTTTGATGAAGACGGGCAGATGTCTCGCCAAGGAAATATCAATCAACAGGTGTTAGATGAACTGAACCAACTTTCTTTTTATAAAGATTTTGAAGTGAAATCATTGGGGAAAGAATGGTTTGTGGATACTTTTCTACCAATCATCACTAAAGTTGAAAGACTGGAAGATCGTTTGGCAACTTCCGTAGAGCATACGGCAATTCAAGTGGGTAAGGTCATTGAATTCGCCTCAAAAAAATCAAAACTGCACTTTGGGAAAGAAAAATTGTTAATTACCGGAGGTGGTGCTTTTAATTCTCACTTGATTGAAAGAATTCAGGCTCACTGCCCTGATATTGAAACTGTTATTCCTAAAAAAGAAATCATTACGCATAAAGAAGCCTTACTTTTTGCCTTTCTAGGTTGTCTACGTCTAAAAAAAGAGGTTAATTGTCTTAAGAGTGTCACTGGTGCAACAATTGATAATTGTGGTGGCGTGATACACTACCCTTTTGTGAAAGAAGAAGAGGAAAGCACTCCCTCATTGACAGACAGTGATGAGATGCCCTCATTTAATAAAATAATTGGTTGTGGAGGTTAACGCCATCTAGTAATGGTACTCCATGACTGCAAATGTCAAATTATGAAAATACAATATAATGCACCGGTCACATTGACCTTTACTTTTATCAGTGCAGCCTTTATCATCCTAAAAACTTTTCTCTACATTGACCTTACTGCGTTTTTTTCTGTAGGTGGCTTTGGGAGCATGAGTTTATTTTCTCCACTCACCTATTTCAGACTATTTTCACATGTCATTGGTCATGGTAGCTGGGAGCATTTTATGGGTAATTTCACCTACATTCTTCTGTTAGGGCCTATTTTGGAAGAAAAATACGGCAGTAAACAGCTTTTGTATATGATCTTAATGACGGCTTTCGTCACTGGTATGATCAACGCGGTTTTCCTATCTAGCGGGCTACTTGGAGCAAGTGGTGTGGTATTTATGTTCATTTTATTAAGCTCTATCGTCAACGTGCAGAAAGGAAAGCTTCCTCTTACTTTTGTATTGATTGTGATCTTATTTATTGGTCAAGAATTACTTTCTGTTTTTGATGATGATAACATCTCACAATTGGCACATATTGTTGGAGGTATTTGTGGTGCTATCTTTGGCTTTGGGATTGATAGAAGATCCACCAAAAAGATTTCACCAAGTAAGCTAACATAAGAAACACCATTACCTAATTTTAACCCTTGTAAAGATTCTATAACTTTACAAGGGTTATTTTTTGTTATAAATCCAAAAGCACCCCAACTAACACCCTGTTTATACATTGTTATTTTTATAAGTTAGAAAATCGAAAAGTGTTTTTTTTCGGAAATGCGATTGAATATTTTGTGTATGAACATGTTTTAAAAAATGAGCTGACATGTTGCAAATCTTTAGATTATTTAAACTTCAAATTATAGAGAATTAATACTCATACTATATCACTACATTTTGGATAGAGTACTTCCCCACAATACTGGTAAATGACCTCCTTTGCAGGCGGTATTTATTTGTTTTGTGTGCTCATCTGAGAGTGAACTTAATGCACTGTAAACTAAGTTTTCTGCTATTTATGGTTTTTAGAAATCAGGAGATTTCTGTTGATCTGTAGGACACGAATGACGCTTACGCTTCACATTCGCGCCAGTGGCATTCTACCCAATTCGTTTGGCAGTACTTTCCTCGGCCTTGAAGGGAAAAGCGTTAAGAATTTCATGAAGTGAGCCGTTAAAAATGATTTTGTTGTTTGAGCGCAGCGAGTTTAAAATCATTGAGGCGAGAGAAATGGAATTTAGCTTTTGACTTCAAAGCCTTGAATTTTTTGCTTCGTTTTTGTTTCAAGACAAAAATGAAGAAGAAGGAAGTTTGAAAGTTGATCCTATAAATACTTGCAGAAAGGTCGATTAAAAGTTGACGATAATTTAGTTTACAATGTACTTAAATGCAGAATATGTTTCTGTTGGACTCAATAAAATAAGAAACTTAACGACGCTACAACAATGAAAAAGATTATCATCACAATGTTGCTATCATTAGCGGCTATTTCTATTTATGCTCAAGATACTGGACAATGGGGAGCGGCCTATTTGAAGGTGCGCCTTTCTGACAAATTAGGGTATTATGGTGAACATCACCTCCGATACACTGACAAAGGATACGGCTATGATTTACATAAAAGCTATAACAGAATGGGTTTGAATTACTTTGTGAATGATAATTTTGACATTGTAGTAGGCCCTGCTATCATTGGGAAATTCAATCAAGAGATTGAGAGTACAGATGATCCCTATGATCAGACCACTTTAATGGAATACAGAATATGGCATCAATATTTATATCATCACTATTGGGGTAGAGTCAAATTTTATCATCAAGTCCGTATTGAACACCGTTGGGAAGAGAAGGTAGAATATACTAAGTATAGTAATAGGTACCGTTATAAGCTGTATGCATATATCCCATTGAACAATGATCATATAGAACCGGGGACTTTTTATCTTGTTCCCTCAGTGGAGCTTTTCATGCATGACAATCATGATGAGAGTCTTGAAGATTTCCGTGTATACAATGCATTAGGATATAAATTTGATGAAGATATCAGCTTTACTGCTGGACACATGTGGACGTATAATCATACTGCTACTACAAATGTCTTCCGATTTACGGTGTATATTGATTTAGATTTAAGAGATTAAAAAAAAAATCAGGATTTAATGAGTACAAACTATTTCTGTCACCCTTTACTGAATTAAATATTCAATCAAATTATACTGACATGAAATACTATTATTACTTCCTCCTACTGACCGTTGCATTTTTTGTAGCAACCAATTCTTATGGACAGACCAGAAAAAATTATTCCCATAAATATGAAAAACAAAGAAAAGTAAAAAACAGTAAATGGGCCAGAAGAAATAAAAGCATCTACTATAATTATGCTTCTCTACCAAGAAGAGGTGCGGTGGTTACTCGTTTACCGAATAATGCGATCGCTTACAATCACAATAAAATAAGATATTCTTATGCTTCTGGTATTTGGTATAGATCGAATGGTCGAAATTGGGTGGTTGCTCCTCCTGTTTACGGTTTTCGAGTAAATAGTTTGCCAGTTGGTTATCAAAGAATAAGAGTTAGAAATAAAGCTTATTACTACTATTATGGCACCTATTATCAAAAGAAAAATGACGGTTATGTGGTCGTTGAAGGACCCAAAGATGCTGAAGTGAATTCTATTCCAAAAGGTTATACAACAGTCACTGTCAATGGGGAGGAATTCTATGAATTGAACGGTGAATACTACATGGCCAGTGTCAATGAAAAAGGAGAAGAAGTTTTGGTATTAATTCCAGAACCTTCCTATAAAAGTTAATTTAATTACCCTTTTTTATATATATAAGTACTAATTCCATTTTTGGCTTAGTACTTAAAAACCCCAATACTCACATTGTAGTATTGGGGTATACGATATAATATAGGTGAACTATGTCTAGTTCTTAGGAGTTCTATCCATCATTTGGTAAAGCATCTCTTGCATTTTACCTGGTGATAATAATTCGGGACGTTGACGTGGAGGGAAGTCTTTGAATGACATAAAGAATTCGCCTAATTTTTCCTTTGCAGGAACGAATAACCACATCTTCTGACCGTACCATTTTAAGTACATTCCTGAGTGATCCGCCATTTCGTAAGGATCTTGACCTAGGTTATAGATCTTTGGCCATGATAAGGCA
This sequence comes from Flammeovirga sp. OC4, assembly GCF_000812565.1. Taxonomy (GTDB): domain Bacteria; phylum Bacteroidota; class Bacteroidia; order Cytophagales; family Flammeovirgaceae; genus Flammeovirga. The sequence continues at coordinate 129,139 of NZ_JTAM01000003.1, forward strand.
AATCTATGACCTGAGAACCACATATCAGGACCTTCACCTTCTTGGATGATAAAGTGAATTTTCCAGTCGTTCCAACGCATCGCTTGGATCATACCGTTGTCTGCCACGTAGAAGAATGTTTCTCTTCTTGAGGCATCCTCTTTACCCGTGAAGTAATCCCATTGGTTGTAACCGTCCAAGTGTACTTTGAAGGTTTGATCACCAGATTTGTAACCCTCTGTTTTCAATGTTTCTTTCAAATCGTCTTTTCCTGTAACCGCTGCATAAATTGTAGGTACCATATCTTCGTGAGAAACAATACCATTTAGTCTACGACCTGTATCTTTTAATCCATTAGGATATTTCATTACGAAAGGTACTCTTACACCACCTTCCCAAGTCGATCCTTTTTCGCCACGGAATGGAGAAATACCACCGTCAGGCCATGTCATTTTTTCAACGCCGTTGTCAGTTGTGAAGATCACGATTGTATTTTCTTCTACACCTAAACGCTCTAATGTTGACAATAAAGTACCCACTTGATTATCTAATTCTGTCATACCTGCACCGTATAAACCGTAGTCATGAACTAGCTTCTTACTCTCTTCTGTTAAGTGAGTGAATACGTGCATACGAGTAGAGTTGAACCACACGAAGAAAGGCTTGTCGTCTTTTACGGCTCTTTCCATAAAGTCAATAGAAGCATCCATAAACTCCGCATCTACTGTTTCCATTCTCTTTTTGTTCAATGGGCCTGTATCAGAAATACGACCGTCAGAATAAGAGTGGATCACACCTCTTGGACCATATTTCTTTCTGAATTCAGGATCTTGAGGATAAGCAGGATCTTCTGGCTCCTCTTCAGCATTTAAGTGGTAAAGGTTACCGAAAAACTCATCAAAACCGTGGTTTGTAGGTAGGAATTCATCTCTATCTCCTAAGTGGTTTTTACCGAATTGGCCTGAAGTATAACCTAATGGCTTTAAGATCTCCGCCAATGTAGGGTCTTCTTTTTGAATACCAATTTTAGAGCCTGGCATACCAATCGTTGATAAACCTGTTCTTAATGGAGATTGACCTGTAATAAAAGCAGCACGACCGGCTGTACAAGATTGTTGTGCGTATTCAGATGTTAGAACTACACCTTCTTTACCAATTCTATCTATGTTTGGAGTTTGGTACGCTAACATTCCGTTGTTGTAAGTACTGATGTTGCCATATCCAACATCATCACCCATGATCACAAGAATGTTTGGTCTTTGATTTTTCTTGGACTTTTGAGCATATAAAGCCCCTGTTACTGTTAATAAAACAGATAACGATAGCAAAAATTTTCTCATCTTAACGTTGGTCTTTTAAGCCCGTAGGCTATATAATCGTATCAATTTAAAGCAGCCTCTTTTCCTTAACTGCATAGCAAATGTAGAAATAGATTTTAGTTTAACATCAAACTTAAAGTGTAATTTAACAGTATATTATTTATTTAACCCTACTTAAAAAATAAATGTTTATTAGTGATTATTTTTTCATTTAAATTTAAATAACAAAGAGTAAAGCAATTCAAAATTAGAGCCTATTCATTGTTTCTTATCAAACAATACACTATTAGTTTTAATAATAATGGAATAGAAAAATTCGATTTTCATCACATGGTTTAATCCCCTAATTTTGAGGCATCAATCAAATAATTATCACCCTAAACATCAAATACTATGAAAAACAAAAGCGTATACCAAGACTGCCCAAACTGCTGGGGTTACCAAGAGTACGAACAAGAGGTTGTAAAAGAATCGGATCAATCTAAAGTGGAAAAGCAACCCACTTCATTATTCAAAATATCAGGTGCTACCGTAGAAGAAGATGATTTCATTTATAAAAACTAATCATCCACATCCAAAATCTTGAAGCCATGTAACGCATGGCTTTATTTTTTACCACTCACCGAGCAATTAAAACCACTCACCGATCTAATTTCTCTAGGGAGTAAGGATTCCGGATCATTGTTGTATCAATTAATCAAAACGATAAAACAATGAAAACTTTAAGAAATCTATTCTCTCTTTTAATCATCTTTATACTAGCAAACACTGTATTGTTTGCTCAAAGCACTCAAGTGACTATTGATCAAGCCTTAGGTCAATCTTTTCAAAGTCAAGAAAATAAAGTAGAAGCAATAATCAGTAATCAACCTAGCCTCTACTGGAAAGCTTACGCTTCTTTTATGTCATCGATCTTTGAAATTGGAATGGGGAATAAAACAGCCTCTCAAAAATATGTAGATCAAGCTATTGAACTATTAAATCAAGACGAAAATAGAGATTCAGAATCGTATGCTTTAGAAGGAAGCATTTTAGGCTTTAGTATCAGTCTTGATCCTTCTCAGACGAGAACTTTAGCGTCTAAATCCACTGCTCGCTACAAGAAATCCCTCAAACTAGATAAAAATAACCTCAGAGCGAATTTAGGACTTGGTGAAAATGATTTTCATACGCCTGTAAAATATGGAGGAGGAAAAGTGGCCGAAAAATACTTACTCAAAGCACTTTCTTGTGAAAATAACCCCAACAATGACCCTCTAAAACCGACTTGGGGGAAAGAAAGAGTATACAATTTACTGGTTCAACTTTACAAGAGAGAAGGACGCATGGAGCAAGCTAAGAAATATTGTAAAGAAGGAATAGAAGCATTCCCTCACGATCACGAATTGCAGCAACTAAGCGAAACAGTACTTTAAACCCTAACTAATATCAATCTATTATTGAGACCTATGAAAACGTTACACTTCTTTATACTATTGTGCTTATGGCAAACCATTGGCTATGCTCAGCAAACGCTGAAAGGAACCGTTACTGATACTGATGGGGAGGCCATTCCTTTTGCAAGTGTATACCTTAAAAGCAGTATGAAAGGTACTTCGGCCAATGATAATGGTCAATTTGAATTGGTGGCTGTACTCAAACCTTCGGATTCACTGATGGTCAGTGCTATTGGCTATACTGAAGTAGCGTTTTCGGTCTCAAGCCTTTCAAATCCTGTTCAACTTAAGCTTCCTACAAATAGTACCACACTAGAGGCTGTCGAAATTTATGGAGGAAGTGGAAAAACGCTTGAAGAGATGACCGCCATGCAAATGACAGGGATGGACATTGTTAGAAATGCGAGTGCCAACGGAGATTTATATCAAGCTTTACAAACCCTGCCGGGTACTTCTAAAGTGGGTGATCAAACAGGTTTATTTGTCAGAGGTGGTGACGCTACCGAAACGCAAACCATCATTGACGGAACCGTGGCTACCAATCCATTTTTAGGCAATACGCCCAATATGCCTAGCCGAGGAAAATTTGATCCTTTTATGTTTAATGGTACCACCTTCACTACTGGCGGTTATTCTGCGGAATATGGTCAGGCGCTTTCCTCTGTATTGTTATTGGAAACGGAAGACATTCCTGAGAAAACGAGCTCTTCTATCAATCTTCATTTTGCTGGAGTTGGCGGAAGTCATAGTCACGTTTGGGAAGACAAAACAGTATTGATGGGTGGTATAACGTACAACAACCTTACCCCTTATTTTGGCATCACTCCTCAAAATGTGGATTGGGTAAAAGTGCCTGAAGCATTGAATGCGAAAACGGCATTCCGCCATAAAACAAGAACGGGTATGTTTAAAATGTTTTCTCAATACAATTTAAGCTCAGTGGGTGTGGTCTTATTCGATCCTGAAAAACCTTATGAGGGAAGAATTTTTGACCGAACTGCTCATGATATTTATGTCAATAATAGCTATAAAGGGCTTTTGACAAGGTCATGGGAAATTGATGCCGGCGTTTCTTACAATAAAACGGTAGGTGATATTGCTATGGGCGAGGATAATTTTAAAGAAGACAATCAGCATATTATTTCTAAAGTTACGCTCTCACATGGTTTTGGTGATTTTATGGACTTTAAAATTGGTGGTGATTACAGAAATGATCAAACACGATGGGGTAATTATTGGGTGAAAGACCATCTGACTTCTGCCTTTACTGAATCTATGTTTCACCTTTCTTCTAAAGTAAAATTAAGATTGGGTGCTAGAGGTGAATACTCTTCTCGAATGGACCGATTTGCATTGGCTCCCCGTACTTCTTTATTCTTTGATTTAGATGACTTCAATAAAATCACTTTAAGTTATGGAGACTATTACCAAAAAGCGCAAGATGAATACTTGGCTTACAAACCTGACTTGGATTTTCAGAAATCCACTCATTATATTATTAATTACAAAAGGGAAATTATGGGAAGAACATTTAGAGTAGAACTTTACCATAAAGAATACGATCAGCTGATCAAATTTAATGACGAAAGTTTCAATAATGACGGCTATGGTTATGCTAGAGGAATTGACATCTTCTGGAGGGATGAATCTTCTATTCCATTCTTAGATTACTGGGTGACTTACTCTTATATTGATTCCGAAAGAAACTATAAACATTTCCCCATCAGCGCCATTCCTGATTTTGTCACCAATCACAATTTTAATGTGGTGGCCAATTTTGAAATTCCCTCTCTCCGACTTCAACCCGGTCTCACCTATACTTACGCCTCAGGCAGAACGTATGAAAACCCCAATGCAGAGCTATTTATGAGTGATAAAACAAAGGATTTTCATAACTTAGATGTCGCAATAAATTACAATATGAACTTGATGGGACATTTCACCGTTCTCTTCGCTTCCTTCTCCAATGTTCTGGGTTTTGATCAAGTATTTGGTTATGAATATTCCACGGATGGAACAGCTAGAGTAGAAAAAATTCCCACAAGCAAACAATCTATCTTCTTAGGTCTATTTATGACCATTGAATAAATGATACTTCAATGAAAAAACTAGTTAAAATAGCCATTCATACCCTTTTTTGGTGTTGTTATATACTTCTGCTAAGTATTCGTGACTTGTTATTTAATAATGAGATCTTCCATAATTTTATAACATTTACGGTCATAACAGCACCATTAATTCCCTTTGTCTATTTCAATTTATATTTCTTAATTCCGAAGTTCCTATTCCAAAATAAAAAACCTCAATACTTCATCTCCTTCGGTATTGTACTCACCATATGCGTCATCATACGTAATTATGTCACTTATACGGTCTATGCAAAAATCTTAAAAATTAATACTATAGAACCTTTCTTTTCTGGGAAAGTCGGTTGGTGGACGGCATCGAGTGAAACTTTTGTACTTTTCTTTATTTCCATTACTATTTTCCTCGTTCAGAAGTGGTATTTAAAGGATAAGTATGTGAAAGAATTGGAAAACAAAAATATGAGAAGTGAATTGGACCTATTGAAATCACAATTACAACCTCACTTCCTATTCAATAACCTCAATACTATTTACTTTTTGATGGATGATGAACCTCAAAAAGCCAAAGAATTAGTGATACAGCTTTCAGATGCATTAAGCCATCAATTATACAAGGCCAATCAAGATCAAGTCAATTTGGAAGAAGAACTAGATTATTTGAGGAATTATATCAAGATGGAACAAATCCGACATCAAGATTTTCTGACTTTACATTATGATTTTCCTACAGAAAACATCAATTATAACATTGCACCCATGCTTTTGATTACCTTTGTTGAAAATGCATTTAAGCATGGCATTAATTCAAAAGGGTATACGATCTCCATTGACATTTCAATAGAAAATGGTGTGTTGGGTTTGGTGGTTCAAAATACTAAAAGTGATCATCCCAAAAGCGATAAAGGAGGGTTGGGGTTAATCAATGCCCGCAAGCGACTTGAGCTTTTATATCCTAATCAACACACCTTGGAGATCATGGATAAAGAAGAGGAATTTATCGTAAAACTAAATATCAAACTTAAAAACGAATAAGATGAACTGCATTATTGTCGATGATGAAATGATTGCTAGAGAGGGCATCGCTAAATATGTAAAAGAAATCCCTTACCTCAACCTAATTGCAAAATGTAAGAGTGTTTTTGAATTGGATGAAGTTTTAATGAAAAATGAAATTGACTTGGTGTTTTTGGATATTCAAATGCCAGGAATTACGGGTGTAGACTGGTTGAAAAATGCTTCAAATCCTCCTCATATTATTTTTACTACAGCCCACAGAGAATTTGCAGTGGATGGCTTTGAATTGAATGCAGTCGATTACCTTTTAAAACCCATCACCCTGCCCCGCTTTGCAAAGGCAGTCGCTAAAAGTTATAAAATCTGGAATGATAAAAAAGAAGTGGTTACCACTCCTTCCAACAATGATGATTACATCTTTATCAAAGAGGATCAGCAAACCGTCAAAGTAAAATTAGAGGACATCCTTTATATAGAAGCGGCAGTGGATTACATCTTTATTCATACCAAAGAGAAAAGACATATCACTCTTTTCTCAATGAAACAGGTCGAGCAAAAATTACCTGATCATCAATTTATAAGAATACATCGTTCGTTTATTGTCAATGCTGAATATGTAGAGGCTATTGAAGGAAAAATGCTGATTGTCAATGGTCAAAGATTGAATATTAGTCGCTCATTGTATAATGAAGTGTATGATAAAATTACGAAGGGGAAGGTTTGGAAAGTCTAAGGCATCAAAAAAGGATCCTCATTATTGAAGATCCTTCCTTAATTTCCTATTGAAAAACACTTTCAGTGTTGACGTTTTTTTCTTTTTGAAGTACTCTCTTTTTGATACTCACTTTTAAATTATCTGGAGACATTGTAAAAGCAAACAATTCTTTGACTTCCTCTGGAGCAACATCGAGGGTAACATCAAAATCTTGAAACAACGCAATCACAAAAACTTTCATTTCTGTTTCAGAAAGGAACATTCCTGGACATAGCCTTGCTCCTCCTCCAAAAGGTTTCATTGCTTCCGGTTTATGATTTTTATGATAAGGACAACCTTTCGTTTCCTCACGTTCTGTCCACCTCTCTGGCGCAAAAGTAGAAGCCTCCGCAAAATACTTATCCCTACGTTGAGCATGGCTCAGCTGCGTAATGATCATACTTCCCTTCGGAAAAAATACATCACTAACCACAACATCTTCTAATGCTTGCATATAAAGATTTGGAGAAACGGGCTTCAATCTTAATGTCTCCTTGATTACTGAAGACAAATAAGGGAAATCATTGAGTTGCTGAAAAGAAGAAAGCTTTTCCCCCTTCAATACTTCATCAATTTCGTTTTGAATTTTCTCTTTTATGGTAGGATTAGCTGCAAGTAAGTAGGTGATCCAAGACAACGAATTTGAAGTAGTATCTTCCCCTGCCAAAAGCATTGTATATACATTACCAAATATCTCATCATTCGTAAAAGGATCTTCTTTATCTTCTGATGCAATCATTGCCTCCAAAAAGTTGGTTGGGTTTTCGTGTAAATCAGAACCCTCTGCCATCTTTTGCTGCGTCGTCTCAATGATATCTCCTAAAACATTCTTCAGGTAATTAATGGACTCATCAAATTCTTTATCCGATTTTGTTTTATAATATTTCCATAATGGTATTGGAGAGTTTATACGGCTATTTACCTTCGGAAAAATATTATTGATATGAACTCTTATTTCATCAACATCATTTTCTAATGAATTTAAGTCATAGCCGAAAGCAAGTAATGTCGTAACATCGACAGTGATCTTTTCAAAATCCTGATCAATAGCGTAATTCTCTATCCCTTCTATTTTATTCCAATAATTAGTAAGACGCTCTGAAATACGTAAAATTGTAGGAAAGAACGAGCGAATATTTTTATTACTTAATGCTTTTTGAGTGACTTTTCTATGCTTCTTCCATGTCTCACCTTCTGCCGAAAAAACACCATTCACTCCCACTTCTTCAATAACATCTGCCATTTTCTGAAGACGTCGAAACTTGGTAGGCCTGTGTTTAAGTACATAAGCATTCGTTTCTGGATCAGTAGAAACTGTGATTTTCTTTCCTAGAATATTAATGTTATAAAGTGATCCAAATTCATCTGCCCATTGCTCATAAAGCAGGTGAATTTTAGACATATCAAAATCAAAGATATTTCCTACCAAAGGTAACCCCTTCGGTCCTTTAAGGTCATTTTTAGTTTTTGAATAGTTGAGTTGTTCCATTAAAAATATGTAGTATTAAAGTAGCTTGGTTATGATTTAATGAAGCAATATAATGGAAATTATTAGAAAAAAGTGGAATTAGAAGATTACAAAATACTACTTCTCCAATAAAATCTGGATTAGATCAAGCGGTATTGATCCAAATATAAAAAGCTCTTCAACTCCTCAAAAAAGGAGCTCAAGAGCTTTTATTTCTATCGAATTTAAGAGTAGATTACTGTCCTCTCTTCCAAACTCTAGACGGCGCCAACATCCCTTGATTATATAAGATCTCTCTGTAATCTTCACAAGGATACATTTGCATATCCGCCAATTTTCCTTTTTCTAATTGACCTCTATCCGTCAAATTTAAAGCTTTTGCTGATCGGAAAGTCATTCCTGCCAATACTTCGGCGGTACTTAATTTCTCCATTGCTCCCAATAAGGCACCTTGCGTCAACATGTCGCCCATTGGTGCTGAACCAGGGTTCCAATCTGAAGCGATGGCTAAACATGCTCCGGCATCCAACAATTTACGGCAAGGAGGATACTGCATACCCAAACCTAATGATGCACCAGGAAGTACCGTTGCTACCGTATCAGAATCTGCTAAGAGCTTCACTTCTTCATCAGTACTTGACTCCAAATGCTCAGCCGACAATGCTCCAACTTCCACAGCCACTTTACTCCCTCCGGTAGAGAATTGATCGGCATGCACAGTGATTTCAAAACCTTGTGCTTTAGCTTTCCCTAAATAATACGCTGACTCTTCTACATTGAATGCTGTTTCTTCTGTAAAAATATCAACTCTATCACTTAAGTTTTCTTTCTTGATGGCAGGCAATAAAACATCCAATACTCTGTCTAAGTATTCTTTAGAAGTACCTTCAAAATCTTTAGGTTTCATATGTGCCGCCAAGCATGTAGATACCAAATCAGCTTTTGTTTCTTGATCCGCAGATTTAATTGCTCTCAGCATCTTCAACTCATTATCAACATCCAAGGCATAACCACTTTTCACTTCAATAGTCGTCACACCACGCGATAAATGTCTGTCAGCTCTTGAAACGGTCACTTCTTTTAATTCCACTTCAGAAGCCGCACGCGTTTTTCGCATGGAGTCTTGGATTCCTCCACCTGCTTTAGCAATTTCCAAGTAAGGTTTCCCTGCCACTCGCATCGCATAATCTCTAGCTCTGTTTCCTCCCCAGCAAATATGGGTGTGGCAGTCTACAAAACCCGGTATCAAAACACCTTCTTCTTCTATCTGTTCTACTTCATCAAAGTCAGTTTGATCAAAAGAAGTAAATGATTTGATTTCATCTATATTTCCATTCTCATCGATACTCACGCCTGCATTTTCGATGATCTCTAATTGTTCATCTTCTAAGGCTCCTTTTAATGGAAGTCCCGCAAGGGTGAGAACTTGTGAGAATGGTCCGATTAGTTTTTTCATTTGTATTAAAATCACAATTAAACGATATCGCAAGTGTTAAACCGATAGGTGTCACTTGTGATTGATGATCGGCGAAGTCTCCTGACTTCGAAACTTAAAACAATAAAGTTTATTTAGTTCGAAGTCAGGAGACTTCGCCAATGTATAGTTCCAAGTGACGCTATCGCTTAACACTTGAAACAGGGTTGTGGGCAGTTTCTGTTGTGGTTCAGTAAACGTTTAAATAAAACATCCCTAGAAAAACACGAACCACCTCTTCCCTCTTAATTCTTAACTCTTACCTCAAACGATCAAATCGTGATCTTCACCTACTTTCGTTGCTGTTTCATAACCCGCATCATGATGACGGAAGATACCCATTGCAGGGTCGTTATGAAGGACACGACGAATACAGTTTTCAGCTCGTTCAGTACCGTCAGCTAAAACTACCATACCTGCATGCTGAGAGTAACCAATACCTACACCACCGCCATGATGGAATGAGATCCAAGTAGCACCACCTGTCGCATTCGACATTAGGTTTAATAATGGCCAATCTGATACAGCATCTGAACCGTCCAACATTGATTCCGTTTCACGGTTTGGAGAAGCTACCGAACCACAATCTAAGTGATCACGTCCGATGACAATTGGAGCTTTCAATTTTCCTTCTTTTACAAGGTTATTGAAAATCACACCGGCTTTCTCTCTTTCTCCCATACCTAACCAACAGATACGTGAAGGAAGACCTTGGAATGCTACTTTCTCATCTGCTTCTTCCAACCACTTAATTAAGTGTGTATTTTCAGGGAATGCTTCTTTTAATGCTTCATCCGTTACCTTGATGTCTTGAGGATCACCTGATAATGCTGCCCAACGGAAAGGTCCTTTTCCTTCGCAGAACAATGGACGGATATAAGCTGGTGTAAAACCTGGGAAGTTGTAAGCATTTTCACAACCACCTTGCTTTGCAAACTCACGTAAGTTGTTTCCGTAGTCAAAAGTAATTGCTCCTTTCTCTTCTAAATCCAACATATACTGTACGTGGCGAGCCATTGATTTCAACGACTTCTCTTTATATAAAACAGGATCTGTTTCTCTTAATTTTTCTGCTTCTTCCAATGATAACCCATTAGGAACATAACCATATACTGGATCATGAGCAGAAGTTTGGTCCGTTAATACATCAGGAGTGATTCCATCTTGAATTAATCTTTCCAACACATCACCGATATCACCTACCAAACCAACTGATAATGCTTCACCTTTTTCTTTGGCTTCCATTACCCATTGAATCGCCTCTTCATAAGAGTGCGTCATTTTATCGATGTACTTTGTATCAATACGCTTTTGAATACGAGCAGGGTCAATATCAACACCCAACATTGCTGCACCACACATCGTAGCCGCCAACGGTTGAGCGCCACCCATACCGCCCATGCCACCTGTTACTAGCAAACGACCTTTTAAGTCGCCACCAAAATGCTGACGAGCACATGAAGCAAATGTCTCATACGTACCTTGCAAAATACCCTGCGTACCAATATAAATCCATGAACCGGCCGTCATCTGACCGTACATCATTAAACCTCTTTCTTTTAATTCTTGGAAATGCTCCCAAGTTGCCCAAGCTGGAACAAGGTTAGAGTTGGCGATCAATACACGCGGTGCTTCAGGATGCGTTCTTACTACACCCACTGGCTTACCTGATTGTACCAAAAGTGAATGGTTTTCATCTAATTCTAAAAGAATTTTGATGATCTTTTCTAATGATTCTCTGTTTCTTGCCGCTTGACCTGTACCACCATAAACCACTAGGTTATTCGGGTCTTCCGCTACCTCGTCTGTCAAGTTGTTCAAGAACATTCTTAGAGGTGCCTCAGTTTGCCAAGACTTAGCATTTAGTTCTGGACCTGTTGGAGGAATGTAGTGTGGGTGTTTTGCGTATTTTTCTAAAAAAGCTTCAAACTTTTGTTGTGATGATGTTTTTGCTTCCATGGTTAATTATGATATATATGTAGTAAGTGTTTCTTTTGTCTTAAATATGTCGCAAGTGTTAAGCCCGTAGGCGTCACTTGTGATTGGTTATTGGCGAAGTCTCCCGACTTCGAACCAACAAGCGAAAGCGTATTTCGAAGTCAGGAGACTTCGCCAATGAATAGTTCCAAGTGACGCTAACGCTTAACACTTGAAACATAGAATTTAGTAAGTAAATTCTGCTTTGAAATCTCCTTCAAGGTTGATTTTCTCTTTCTTGGCTACTTCTTCAGCAATGCGAACCAATGCACCGCTTTGTACGATATCATGCATTGCTTCAATATCATAAGCCAATACTCTATCCTCATCAGCATGAGCTACTCTTTCACGAACATAAGCGTGAGTAGCTTCTATAATTGGTGATGATTTTAATGGTCTTCTAAAGTCCAATGCTTGAGCGGCGTACAACAATTCTACTGCTTGGATTTGCTCCAAATTACCAATAATCTGAAGTGTCTTTCTTCCAGACACAGAACCCATTGATACGTGATCTTCTTGTCCTAATGAAGTAGGCACAGAATCCGCAGATGCTGGGAAGCAAAGCGTTTTATTTTCAGTCACTAATGCTGCTGAAGTATACTGAGGAATCATGAAACCTGAATTCAAGCCTACGTCTGCCATCAATAATTTAGGCAAACCAAAACGTCCTTCAATCATCATGTAATTTCTTCTATCTGCAATATTTCCTAACTCTGCTGCAGCTACACCTGCATAATCCAACGGAATGGCCAAAGGCTGTCCATGGAAATTACCTCCTGAAATGGCATTTTCAGCGTCTAAGATAATTGGGTTATCCGTTACTGAGTTAAGCTCTACTTCCACCATTTCTTTCAAGTGTAACCAAGCATTTCTTGAAGCACCGTGAACCTGAGGCATACATCTTAAAGAATACGGATCTTGCACACGATCACAATCCACATGGGAATCTAATATTTCAGACCCTTTCAACATGTGATGCAAACGTGAGGCTACGTGTTGTGTGCCTTTGTAAGGTCTGATCTGATGTAAAGCAGACTCGAATGGACGCGCAGATCCCATCAATCCTTCTAATGACATTGCACCAATAATATCTGCTGTATCCAACGCATTCGCTAATCTCTCAACCACTTTCACTGCATGTGCTAGGATGAATTGAGTACCATTAATCAAGGCTAGACCTTCTTTTGGTCCTAATTGAAGAGATTTTACACCCAAACGATGCAATACATCTGATGCTAAAGCTTTATTTCCTTTCTCATCATATACTTCTCCCAACCCGATCAAAGGCAAGAATAAATGTGAAAGAGGAGCCAAATCACCTGATGCTCCCACTGATCCTTTTTCAGGAACCATTGGGACAATATCTTTATCAATATGCCAGATGATTCTCTCTAAAGTCGTTAAAGCGATTCCTGAAAAACCTTGTGCTAAAGCATGAGCTTTAGTGATCAACATGATTTTTGAAATCTCTTTTGCAATAGGGTTTCCAACTCCCACACTATGACTTTGAAGAATTTTGTGCTGTAAAGTGGAAGTATCTTTTTCTGAAATAATCGTAGTACAAAGCGGACCAAAACCTGTATTCACTCCATAAACAACATCTCCTTTGTCTACAATTTCCTGAACAGAGGCTTGACTTTTAAGTACTTTGTCTTTTGCCGTATTATTTAACACTCCAGAGATTTTTCCTCTGGCAATATCCAATGCAATGCTCACCGTCAGGTGGTCAATGCCGTATTTGAATATTTTTCCCATGGTAGTAATTTATGATTAGTATGTGTGGTGTATGTTTTTTACTTCTCCAAGTTGTCCAAAACGCGCTCGGACAACGATTTTTCGGTCAATGATGTCTCTAAAATTTTCAATTCCTTCAAAATCTGACATTCATTTTGTTCCGTTATTTCTTTCATCGAAAGTTGTATGGATGCCCAAATAGGTTTACTATTTCTTACTAATTCCTCTCCTTTCTCAGTAAAAAGAATCAAACGTTTTCTTCCATCATTTTCATCCTTTTCAACTTTGAGTAATTTTTTCTTGATCAATGCTGTAGTCAACTGACTTACCGCAGAGTGACTTACATTTAATTGATCAGAAATATCTCTCATTGACAGCTTTTTATGTTCATCTAACAAATAAAAAACTGGAAACCATGATGGATCAAATTCTATCCCTTTGGCTTCATAAACTTTAGAAACTTCAGAGAGAAAACGCTCTCCTAACCTCCTAAGTCTACTACCCAATACTAGTGTTCCTGCTGACTGATAAAAATCCATATTTCTTTGTTTTACCCAAAAGTATATAAGTACTTATACATTTACAAGAAAAAGACCTAAAATATATAAGTACTTATACATAATATGGGAAATAGAATATAAATCACTAACTTTAAAGAAATTGTGTAGTAAATTACAATTATCATTAACATCTCATCTACTCTACTTTTTGTTTGTGACATCATGATTAGATGTATTTATTAAATTTTATCTGCTATGGAAATTGCAATAACAGACGGAATAAAAGTCAGTGTTGAAACCTTCTATCTTCCTGAGTATTCTGTTCCATCAAGAAGACATTACGTATTTAGCTATAAGATCAAAATAGAAAACCTTAGTGCCAATAAAATTCAACTACTAAGAAGAAATTGGGAGATCACCGATATTACGGGTGAAGTCCGCAATGTAGTCAATGGGAAAGGTGTGGTTGGTAAGGAACCAATCATGATCCCTGGACAGTCTTTTGAGTACAATTCGGGTTGTCATTTTCCTTCACCATGTGGTAAAATGTCAGGTACTTATGTAATGCGTAAAATCGAAGACAATACACTTTTTGAAGTACAAATCCCAGAGTTCACTTTGGTACCAAGTTTCTTCAATAACTAGGCAGATCATACATAGCGCTTTTTTAAAAGCATGATTTATGGTAAATTAATGTAAACCTAAAACTCGCTTTTCAACCGCTATAGTTAGTATGACAGCCCAAGAAGCACACAATAATTCTTCGTTTCATATAGAGGAATTGCATGATTATATATTCAATAAGCTATTGTTTATAGCTATTTTAAATGATTTTGGTAAAGTAATCAGTACCAATAAAAGAGGTAATACACTTCAAAGCATCCATCAATATTATGACTTCGGAACGCTAAAGGATAAAACACCTAAAGTTTTAATGTCAGACCATGAAAGTTGGTCCGGTTATCTTTTACACAAAGAAAGCCACAAGAAACATAGTGTTTCACTCACAAAACATCAAACCTTATACGTGTGGGTGGCCTTAGAACTCGACCACAAGGTAGATCAAGATAAAGCCAAAGAAGTGATTCGCTTAAAGGAAAAAGTGTCTCAGTTACTGACCAAAGAAAAAAAATTACATGCACTACTTCAGGCAAAAGCATTGAATGAAATGTTGGAGGGTAAGATTGAACATAATGACGATCTTACCTTACTTTCGGATCTTCCTTTGGATCTGGAATATACTGCCGATAATGCTCAAGCTATTTTTGAAAACGAAGAACGTCAGCGTCTATCGTTTGAAGCTTCTAAAGAAGGGCTTTGGGATTGGAATCATATTACTAGAAAAGTCTATTATTCTAAATCTTTTTATCAGATGTTGGAAATAGATAAAAAAGGAAAAGAAGAAGATATTTCAGTACTTTTGAATTTAATCCATCCTGAAGACCGTCCTAACACCATTAGAATGCTGCAAAGGGATATACTCATCAAAAATGGATTTCAATCTATTTTTAGAATGATTACGCCCTCTGGAAACACGTTATGGGTGCTTCTCAAAGTGGCCGTTCAAAAAGATGTGGATGGAAAAGTAATCCGTGTAATTGGAAAACACTCTGACATTACTTTCTTCAAAAATCATACTGATAACATTCAAAAAGCAGTATTACAGACCGAAGATAAGGAACGTGAACGCTTTGCCAAGGAAATTCACGATGGTCTTGGTCAAACTCTTACGGCCTCTATTTATCAATTGGATGAATTTCTTAAAAATACCAACAATCTTAACGATGAGGAAAGAAAGATCATTCAACGAATACGAGAACAAGTCAGAGAGGCCACAAAGGAAGGGAGAAACATTGCTCATAACATAATGCCGACTTCCATTGAGAAGTTAGGATTTGTTGGTTCTATAGAAAAATTGGTAGATACTTATAGAACCATCAATAACAAAGAGGTTAATTTTTTCTATAAAATTGAAAAGAATGCCATGTCTTTCGCTCAACAACATATACTGTTAAGAGTCACTCAAGAAGCAATTCAAAATGCTTTTAAGCATGGCAAAGCCACTGAAGTTTCGATTTCCTTAAACCAACATCTTGATTTAATTACATTGATGATTGAAGATAACGGCGAGGGTTTTGATGTTAAAGAAGCATTGAAAAGCGAAACCAATGGACTGGGTCTATTAAGTATGAAAGACAGAGTTCGTTCTATTGAAGGAACAATTGATATTGACTCTTCCCCTAATTATGGAACATGTATTATCATTCAGCTAAAAACATTTACAAATTGATTTGTTAAATTAAGGAATAAACCTAAAACCAAGCTATAAATTATGAAAACCAAAATATTATTAGTCGACGATCATAGTGTGATACGTCATGGTATAAGATCTTATTTTAAAAATTGTAACGACTTTGAAGTCATTGCGGAAGCAGATTGTGGAGAAAGAGCTTTCAATGCCCTTAATGCAATGAATGTGGATTTGATATTTATGGACATCTCTATGAAAGGGATGGACGGTATTAGTGCCACAAAAAAAATAAAAGAGACCTTTCCTGATATAAAAGTGATTGCGTTGAGCATGATGATGGACAGCGATTATATCAAAAATATGGTCAATGCAGGGGCCGATGGTTATCTTTTCAAGGATTGTACAGAAGAAGAAATCCTAAAAGCTGCAAGGGCCGTAAGAGATGGTGATAGTTATTATTGCTCCTCTGCCACCAAAAATATTATTAGCAGTTATAAAGAAAAGGAAGCCCGCCCAGCCAATGCGAATGATGCTCACTTTGTACTTACACTTCGAGAAAAAGAAGTATTGAGGCTCATCATTGATCAATGTACTAATAAAGAAATATCAGAAAAACTCTACATCTCACCAAGAACTGTAGATGCTCATAAAAGGAATCTCCTGGATAAAACAGGGCAAAGAAATGTGGCTGGATTGGTGATGTATGCTATCAAACACAAACTATTTTCGGACTTAAAAGCTTAAAATAGGTATTTTACCTATGCGGATTAGGTATAAAACTCATGTATTGACGACAGCTCCGTTGTACATTTGTTATATATTAAAACAGTGAAAGAAAATTTTCCTGTTAAACCTAGGATAAAAAGTTATAAGTCGAATTTAGAGTAGTAAATAGAGAAATAGATAGCACAATAGTTCATCAGTTACAGAATGAGGAAAAGTCCGGTCTTATAGAGCGGACTTTTTTATTCTTCAATAGATCACTATTGACAATGATATTATAAGACAAAAGAGGCTACCATTTATATGATAGCCTCTCCAAAGTATGAAATGAAATGAATTATTACTTATATTTTTATTTTATCTTAATGTCTAATTATAATACTGAGAAAGAATCTGAGTAAGATACTCCGTCAATGATTAATTCTGCAGTATAAGTACCTGTAGGTAATGTAGAAAGGTCGAAACGTTTTACGTTTTTCGCACCTGCTACAAATTTTGAGTTATAGATAGACTCTCCATTGTCTTTTGACAACTTCACTCTTACAAAACCTTCAACATCTTTACCTAAAATGATGTGTAAGTTTTCTTTTGCTACAGATATCTTAAATTTTTGGTTTGAAGACGCTAATTGGTAGTTCATCATTACTGCTGTATTTGATGGAGTAACAAAAAACTCTCTCACTAATATTTTATCTTCAAACTTCATTTTAAAAGAATATTTTCCTTCTGGTAAACTTTTAAAATTAATGTCTTCTTTTACTTTTCCAGATGCAATAACTGTTTTTGAAGTATAAACTTTCCCAGCTTCATCTGCTATTTGAAAACTAATTTCTTCTCCTTCTAAATTATCGAAAATAATAGATGCTGATGTTCCATCAGTAGAAGCTTTGAAGAAATAAGAAATTCCGTTAAATGGTAAATAATAATCTTTAGCTGATATACTAAGAGAGATTAATAGTGTGGCGAATAAGAATGTTAACTTTTTCATAGTATGTATATTTAATTTTTCGTTTTGTTCTGTTTTGATTACATCACAAAGGTGTAGGATAAAATTCTATTGTCAAAGTCAAAATCACCAAAATATTTTAAGTGTAAAATAACACTTTTGAGTAATATTATTTCGTACAGAATACACTTTATTCCTTTTTACTCATTAAGTGTAAGTTGATCCTAATGCATTGTTAGGAAGATTAGCAATTATGTAATACTATGTTTGTAAAGTGTATCAGCGTACACTTATCGTAAAAAACGACACTTAAAAAATGTTAAAATAAATTCATTCATCTCTACTTAATATTGAAGTGAACATTTATTCATTTCAATAAAATAATTAACTGTCAATCTGTAATAAAATTGATGCATTGCTGTAGAATAAAAGCTGCTTTATCACCATATTCTTACCGTGGGTTTCTTTCGATTGAGAAATCGAAACATAAAAAGGCTCAATTATGGTCTTGGTTTATCATGTTGAAGGGGTTCGATCACACATCTTAATATAAAAAAAACACCTTACCATTTCTGGTAAGGTGTTTCAATGTATATTTTCTAACTCTGACTTCTTAGTCTAAGTTATGCTTATATCCAACTAAAGCGTAGTATACAAGGTAAGCCTCGCAAAGAATTACGATACCCCAAGTCATTTGCCAATCACCTAAAGCATCCGCACTTACACCTTGTAACCAAGGAAGAATAGCACCACCTGCTACACCAATCATCAAAGCACCTGAACCTTTTGCAGTATATGGACCTAATTTATCAATCGCTAAAGCGAAGATTGCTCCCCACATGATTGAGTGCATTAAACCAATACCTACTAATAACCATAATTGTTGTGTCAACATACCCGCTACAGTTAATACTAAAGCGATAGCTGCTGTTACTAACAATTGAGTTTGACCAGGGATTTTTGCTAAGAATGATCCACATAAACGACCTACTAACATTGAACCCCAATAGAAAGTTGCCATTAAAGCGTAAGTTTCTTTTGGTATACCAATTTGTTTTGCATGAAGAACGATGTTTGAACCTACAGCTACTTCTGCACCTACATAAACGAAGATGGCAACAACACCTAAAGTTAAGTGTTTAAAGCTCCAGATTGATTTTGTTAAAGTAGAAGGATCTACCTCTTCACCGTCATCAGATGCCATTGGATTTGGTAATTCAATTTTACCTAAAACACCTGCAACCACTGCAATAACAATCATTAAGATTGAAAGAGGTAACAAGATTTGAGCTACTTTTGGAGCCATACCACCAAAGATGATAGAAGCTACGAAGAAAGGTGCTGCTGTTGTACCAATTGAGTTTAAGGCACCAGCAATACTTAAACGAGTTACTGAAGATGTTCCTGGAACTTCACAAACTGCAATAAATGGGTTAATTACTGTTTGTAATACTGCTAATGCACAACCCAAAGCATATGATCCTAATAAAAAGATAAAGAATGCTTGAGGCACTGCACTTTCACCGATTGCTACTGTAGGAAGATCAGCAAATTTAGCTGACAATGCTTCAATACCTAAGGCTGCTACCAAGATGATAAGACCTCTGATCAAAGTTGCTTTATGACCTTTGTTATCTACCCAGCTTGAGGCAATGTTACCCATAGTAGGGTATCCCATGAAGAATGCAAACGTAATGAACGTTGCTAATGTGTTTTGTAGTGCCCCTGCTTCAGAAAGTAAAGCTTCCTGTAATGGTGCTTGGAATTGTTGGTTTACTACTGTTAAGAAACCTACAATGAACATTAACCCAACCATAATTAGGAAAGGCCCTGTGTTGTTTTTTTTAGTTTGAACGTCTTTCACAATCGTTTTTTCTATAGTTTCACTCATCGTTTTGAGACAAAATTGTTAATTAAAAAGTGTTTTAAGTGGAATTAAATTAGTGATCAAAATAATAGGACGAATAATACTTCAATTCATTATCCCTTAAAAAACCTAAACCGTTTGCAATATAGATTTAGAATTTAGAAAGTAAGAATGACACTTATCAGTTTTATCCAATATCATCATTTTAGAGTCACATTTTAACAAATAAAAACATTTGTTAGAAATTACTTTGAAACCCTTTTTCATTCGAAATATATTTCTTTTTTCTAATTCTATTCAAAAAATGTTTGTATTCCATGGAGTTTATTGCAACTTTATTTTATGATCAGTGAAGTACTATTAAAAATATTTTCAGGTTCTGTTGTAGGTTATACTACTAATGATCTCGCCCTTAGAATGTTATTTGAAAAGGTGATGGGTATCCCTAGTATAGTGGAACAAACAAAGGATCAATTCATTAATAATATCAGTCAACTCGTTGAATCTGAAATTATCAGACACGACAACATCAGCGAAGAAGTGAAAAAA
The DNA here is from genome assembly GCF_000812565.1 of Flammeovirga sp. OC4. Classification (GTDB taxonomy): domain Bacteria; phylum Bacteroidota; class Bacteroidia; order Cytophagales; family Flammeovirgaceae; genus Flammeovirga. The sequence continues at coordinate 149,217 of NZ_JTAM01000003.1, forward strand.
GAGGCATTTCAAAATGCTTTACAAGTCATGCTGACTGAATTTATTGAAACGCATTTAAAAGAAGCTTTTCAAGAAGATGAATTGATTGCAGATATTCCTGAAATCAATACTTCTATAGATCGTTTTTTAGCCCTGATTGATGAGCAATCCAAAGAAACGATTCGTAAAGGATTGAATGGGCTGTTAATGAATTCCCATATCACAGATTTCACTTCCAAACAACATATCCGCTATGTATGTGATCAATCTTTCGATATTATTCTTTCCATTTTAAAGAAAGAGAATCTTATTGAAGTATTGACCAATGACATCTGGCATGAATTCAAAAGGGAACAAGTGAAGAGTGTTGTATCCCCTATTCTTTTTGAAGCAATTGATCAATATACAGGTGATTTTTTTGATGAATTACATCAATTGATCAAAAATGACGAGTTACCTCTGAATAATTTTATTGATAACTTTTTAAAGCAGATTGAGAATGACGAACTGATTTTAAAGCTAAGTCAATCTATCTCTCAGAAAAGCATCAGTGAACTCTTAGGATCGGGTGATCATGTGAATATCGCCAAGGAAGTACACCGCATCTTGGATAAAGAATTACAAGATCAGAGCGATAATGCACCCATTAAAAGACTTATTAATATTCTTATTGACGTAATCAGTCAAGAAGAAACGACCATCTTTGATATTCTTCCTCCTACCATTGCTGAAAATTTCGAAAACTTTCTAAGAAGCAATATTCCAATTATTCTTGACGCCGTTGTTGAATGGATTCAAGAAAATCGGGAAGAAATCAATCACCTCGTTAATGAGGCTTTTGAAGAGGAAGCTAGTTTAATTGGACGCTGGTTAATGGGGCTTTTCGTTGATAGTGTTAGTGAACGCTTCAAAGTCGTTGACGAGATCATTCATATTGCGAATGATCAAAAAACGGATCAAAACTCAAAGGCACTTGCAGAACAAGGTGCTGAGTTTATGCTCGACTATCTTAAGAAAAATAGCATCGGCAGTTTAATTCAGAAATTCGATCAAAAAGGACTCATCAATACGCTGCATGCATTATTAAAAACGCTCATTGATGAGAAACTACTGGGGCAAGGTGCAGAATCGATGTCCTCCATCATGGATAAAAGAATAGAAAGTATTTGGTCATCAGACAGACAACATGAAGATCTTTCTAAACTTTTTAAGTTTCTAATTGACGAACAGCTGATTTCAAAATTCATCTATCAGAAAAAATCAACGGAGAAAGCGAAGATTATTGTCAGCGAACGTTTGGATCGCATCAAAGAACAACCTTTGTATTCGTTGTTTACAGACGCTACCATTGCCAAATTTGGGAATAAAACACAAAGTTTCTCAGAAGAAGTAATGGCCTCTGAAAAGGTCGCTATTTCTAAGGCTTTGGAAGGGATTATTGATAAAGAAATTACAAATAAACCTTTTTCAAAGTTAATCAGTTCAAATACCGTTGAGAAGTGGACTCCAAAGCTCAAAAAACTGTCAGTAGCTTTTATTCGAGATGAATTTGAAAAAGGGAAGCAACGCCCTATTCATGATTTGGTAAAAATAGCCCAAAAAAGTGCTTCACTTCCCAAAAAGCTCACCTCAGGTATAGTTGGGTATATTGATAGAAATATCAATCGACTGATGAAAGGGCAAGTGAGTAGAATTGTAGCTGATAATCTTCAAAATAAACATAATAAATTGCCTGAAATGGTAAAAGGGTTTATGGGCGAGAACATGAAACCTATTACTTATTTTGGTGCATTTTTAGGCGCTATTGCCGGAGGATTAACAGCTTATGTCCCTATGGGTGAAAATCCACTCAGTTTAGGGTTAAGCATCGCCCTAGTCTATGGTATTACGGGTTTAGCAACCAATTGGATTGCCATTAAAATGATCTTCAGGCCGTATACTGCAAAATATGTAATGGGTATTAAAGTGCCTTTTACGCCTAGTGTTGTCTCTGCAAATAAGGAAAACTTTGCTAACAATATGGGTAAATTTGTCGGGCAACAATTGCTCAATGAAGAGTCTATAGGCAACGATATTCAAGGAAAACTAACTTCACTCAAAGACAGTATATACAATACCTTTGTAGAAACCGATTACCGCACATTGGATATTCTTTTAGAAACTGAAAAGAAAGGAATTTCAAAGAAGGTAAGTAAAGACTTCACTCACAATTTGTTTTCAAAAAGGTATGAATACGCTCAAACTTTTGCCAATAAAATAGAAGAAGAAATTGTAAAAATCGATTCATTTCCGGCAAGTTCATTGCAAACTAAATTCATTGATTTTGCACATAAAGATGCGGTTTATGAAACTTTGTCTAAATTCTTATCAGATAAAGTGATTGATTTGTTCAATAATGACTTAATGCTCAATGATGCAATTCCTGATAAATTTGTCGATCAGATGTTTGACGCTGTCAAACAAATTCTCAAAAAGCAATTGGACAAAGCGCATCAATGGATATTAAAAGATGATTTATTTGATCAACTGAAGAAAGTTTTCAGGGATAAATTGATTGAATATAGAACGAAGTCGTTGAATGAAATTCCGATCTTCAGTGATAATAAAGTAAAAATCAAAGAAAGTATTTGGAAACTCATGATGGAAACATTGGGAAAAGAGGATTTCCAAAACAAGATTTTACATTTCTTTGAGAAACAATTATTAGACATTTCCAATCAAGAACAACCCATAAGAACATTGTTTGGTGGAAAACCTTATGAAGCACTTCAAGCAAACAGCATACATATCGTTGAGCAATTGATACAAAGAGTCATCAACCATCTTAATGAAAATGATGAAAAAATTGCTCAAGATGTCTATACTTCTGTAGTGAATAAAAGAAGAATGGCAGCCCTATATGAGGGGAATATCAAAAGAACCTCAATGGCATTGACCAATAAAAAAATCCCTGATTTATTGTTGAGAGGACTTCCTGATATTACTCAAAAAATTCAAGACAGAATTTCTATTATTTCAAGAAAAACGAAGATTAAAGATCTCAATGTGGCCATAAATAACGAGCCGATTAAAGAGACCGTGCTTGGTCTACTTCAAAATCATCGATTATTGACAAGTGTGCAATTTGTGCTGAACAGAATTGTTGATGAAATTTTTGAAACAAAGATTGAAAAAATTCTAAGTGTAGGAGCACTCTCTGAAGGTGAATTGTATGATCAACTCAGTTTAAATCTTGCTCCAGAGATAGAAATTATAAGAAACCACCTTGCTGATAGAATTTCTGATGAAGTCAAACAAGACAACATTGTCAATGAATTATCTGATATCATCAAAGAAATTTCAAAGAAGGTCATACTTTCTAAAAAAGTAAAAGACATATTTAAAAATACAGATGAGCAAGAACTTCGTGAAGGTATTCAAAGCACTTTCACTATTTTATTGAATTCAAGGTCGTCTCAAAAATTTATAAGTACTATAGCACATTATATTGCTGAATACCTTGAACAAAATGGCATCTCTGAGATCGTCAATCATGAACAATTGATCTATGATGTAGAAAAAGGGATTGCAAAATCTTTAGAAAACAACAAAAATCAAGAAGTGATTAGGGAGTTGATTAAAAATCTCTCTGTAATATTTTTGAATGATTTCAACAAATGCCTTACTACTGACACCAAGAATTATCTACTGAGTAAGATGCTCGATGGACTGATGCAATCTGCCTCTCCACATACAAGTGCATTAATCAAAACAATAGATTTCCAAGGCATAGTGGTCAATGAGATTAATCAAATGGACCCTGCCAAGATTGAGGAACTTTTTTATGGTTTTGCAGGCATGTATTTCAGAAGATTAATTATTTATGGATTCTTTTTAGGATTGCCGATTGGAGCAATGTTAGATTTTGGTTTGATTCAATTAGTTTCTTTAGTCTTAAAAGAGTAAATTGAATTGACCAAAAACCAATTTCAAAAATGAAAGCTACCTTTATACTCTCTTTTTTAGTCTTATTGTTTTTCAATACTACTTTTGCTCAAAAGCAAAAAAAAACGTTAGACATTGAGCATGACTCAAGCATCACAATGATGCGTAAAAACATTGTTCGTTTTAATCTTACTCCTTATTTACTTTGGGGAAGCGGAAATTATGTCTTAGGATATGAACGAAGAATCAATGATTTTCAATCTGTTTCTTTAAATGTGGGAAGTCTTACTTTCCCAAAAATTGTCAATCTACCTCTGGGTAATGGCGCTGCAAGAGATTTCAAAAATACAGGCTATAGTATTGCAGCAGATTATAGACGTTATTTTAAGAAAAGAAATAGAGGTTTTGCCCCTGATGGTTTGTATTGGGGACCCTATATTGCATATTACAGATACAATTTAAGCAATAATGTTAGTTTCGATAGCCTTGGAGGTCAGCCCGTTCAAGGTGAACCTATTCAAGCAACAATGAAAGGAAGTGCAGATATTCTGAATATAGGTATTGAATTAGGATATCAATTTATTATTAAAAAAAGAATTGCTGTGGACCTTATCATGATAGGTCCTGGCTATGGTATTTATACGGGAAAACTAAAGTTGGATAGTGATGTGGAAATCCCCGAAGAAGCTGAAGTTTTACAAGAAATAAAAAATGGATTAATTGAAAAATTCCCTGGGCTTGATGGTTTACTCGATGGAGAAGAAGTCAATACCAATGGAGATTTCAGGACATGGACTGGAGGTCTTCGGTTTGTGATACAAGTGGGATATTCTTTTTAATATAGTTACTGCAACCAAACAAATATTTTACATTTTAATATACTATGAAAACTCTTACACTCATTTCGCTACTATGCCTAAGCTCTTTCATCTGCTTTGGTCAACAATTCGTACCTGCAATACCTTCAACTGCTATGTCAGGTGCTAAAAACTCCTATGTGATCAAAAATGATGGCACTAAAATCATAGGAAAAGTAACTTCTTCCTATCTCGTAAAAAATGTATTGAAAAGTTTCACCTTTAAAACAGAAAGTGGGGAGAAATTTAAATTCAAAGCAGAAGATGTAAAGGAAGTAGGGATCAAAACTCTGAAAATACAAACCTACACACAAGCTGTTACTGCCAACTCTATCACTGAATTAGCGGGAAGAGACTTCAATAAAGTTGTTGACCAAGAGTACTTCTACTTTGAACAAGCATTGCTTCCTGGCAAGAAAAATAAATTTGCCTTAATGCAACTTTTAAACCCTGGTTTTGACCATGTTGTAAAAGTATACAAAGACCCGAATGCTAAAGAAACTACTGGACTTGGTGTTGGAGGTATAAAAGTCACTGGCGGTATTGACAAATCCTATTTAGTATGTGATGCAGGATCAAATAGAGCCGTTTACCTTGAAAAGAAAAAGTATACAAAAGAATCAAAGACGGTCATTTTCACAAAATGCCCTGACATCTTCGAGAAATATTACGGAGGTGATAAATTTGCGTGGAGAGATTTTGCCGAGCACGTATATGTTTATGACCAACTTTGTGGTGATCAGGCAAAATAAAATTGCTCTTTTCAAAGTCTTTTAAGTAGACAAAAAGATTCCCATTTCTAGTATTAAAGCTAAAAGAAATGGGAATCTTTTTATGTATATGTCATTAAAACAATTCTGAGCTATAGGAAAAACGTTCTAAGCTTCTTCTTTTAGGATTTGAATATCCTTGACTAATTGACGCATTTCTAATTTTAAGGTACCATTATAAATACCTCTGATTTTTTTATTCTGATCTACTAAAATAAAATGTTCCGTATGTAAAAATTCAGTACTATCTTTTGTAAAACCTAAGTCTTCTTCAGCAAAATAAGACTGCCTTGCCAATTGATAGATTTCCCCTTTGGTTCCCGTCAAAAAATGCCAATTTTCAGAGGTAATTTCTTTAGCCGTTACATACTCCTGTAAAACTTCCACATTGTCTATCCAAGGAGTAACAGTGTAGGACATTAATTGTATATCATTATCATCTGAAAACTCATCATCTACAATTTTCATATTTTCTGTCATTACAGGGCAAATACTTCCACAACTTGTAAATATGAAATTCGCCACATGTATTTTCCCTTCAATATCTTTTTGAGTAATGATCTGATTATGTTGATTTTTCATCTCAAAATCAGCGATAGAGTGCGTAATTTTAGATTCAATTTCTTGATCAGAACTCAAAAAATGAGGTGTAAAATCAGGTGTATTATAAAAAGGCAATTGCTTTTCATTTTTTACACAACTAGTATTTACAAAAACACTAATGATTAGAGCTATACAACTAAAAAGTCTCATCTGATACATTAATACAATTTTTTGTTCCTAACAATCCAAATCTTCTTCCCTCTTTGATTACATAATTCGCTTTGATTTTTCCATTATCATACCATACCTGTTGTACTCCTTCTTCTTTTCCAATATGATAATTTTGATTTCGTATTAAGCGACCTGAACCTGTCCAAGCTTTTGCATTTCCTTCATAAAGGTCATTTTGAAAGTTGGTGATAAAACGAATCTTTCCATTGGGGTAATAACCAATTTGTTGTCCTTCTTTTTTCCCTTCTTTGTAATACCTTACTTCTTCTAAGATATTATTAGGGTAATACTTCACCCACTTCCCTTCCTTTTGACCATCAGAATACCTTCTTACACGAAGTGTATCAGTACCATTAGGATAAGTCCAATAAATCATTCCACTAAAACGTTTCCCATTCACATAGAAAATACCTTTAGAAGATTTTGTCGATACCTCTTGAGCGTTAACCATTTCAAGAGATACCACTTTCTTATTTTCACGTTTCTGTGGTGCACATGAAAATAAGAAAATGAAGAGAAGTAAGATAAAATTAGTTGGTTGAAGTACCTGGCGTTCCATAATATCCATTTCCGTTAATGTAAGGGTCTTCTGCAGTAATATGATAATGATATGTACCATCAGGGTAATCTTCAGTAGCGTGTGAATGACCGTGATAATCGTCTAAATCGTCATTTGTAACAGCTACTCCATTCTCCCTTGGTCCATAAACTGGGAAACCATCCAATAAAAAGCCCAATAAGCCTTCTGATCCAATTGTGTCTTGGCTTGTTAAATAAACAGGTTCTAAATGGTAATGATACTCCCCTGATCTCTGCGGATGACCATTGTATTGATCAAAACTAAAAATTTCATCTGTCAAAGGTTGATTGTTAGGGCCAGCATATTGGTTATAAAAAGACACGCCATTGACTGCAATTCCCATAGTCCCTAAAGAAGTAGGTTGATGGTTTGTTGCTTCTTGGGGATTTAAAGGTAATTTGACTACACGATCAAAAGAAGAAATACGATTGGGATTTAAATGAAAGTCATTACTATTATATGCCTCATAACGACTACTCCACTCTGTATCTTGATAATAAGGGCTTCCATGGTCGGGCAGACCGTCCACTTCAATCACTACAAAATCTCCTTCAACGTATATATCTGAAGCACCATATATTTTTTTATAAACAGATAAATCTACACTTGAATCATCATCAGACGAATCATCGTTTGAAGTATCGTCATCAACAGTAGGAGTTTCATCTTGAGGTGTGACATTAGAATCGTCTTCATCACTCGTCGAACAATTCATTAAAAAAGTACACAATAGTAGAGTCACTAAATAAGCTTTTTTCATAGTAAAAATAGAATAATGGTTATTTTTCAATCAATATCTATCCATTAAAGGGGTACGCCATACCGTTGTACCCAATTATTAGATACTTTTTTTGAAAAATTCATATAAAAAGTAGTTTTAAAAGCTACAAAAAATTTTCATCAACTACAAAAAGTTACACACCACCATCTAAAAAACAAGCTATTTCAACTATTCATACTATTATAATACAATTATCATGAATTAGCATTCCGGAATTGAGAAGGAGACATTCCTTCCTTCTTTTTAAATATTCTTGTAAAATAAAGAGGGTCATTATACCCTACATCATAGGCAATTTCGTTGATGGGTAATGTGGTTGAATGTAATAGTTCTTTGGCTTTTTTAATTCTTTGACTGGACAAATACTTGGAAGGAGTTTCATCATATACTTTCTGAAATTCTCTTTTAAAAGAAGATACACTTAAATGACATAACTTTGCTAACTCTTCAATCGACAAATTAGAAAAGGTATGTAATTCAATAACCTTTTTTAGGTGAGAAGTCCTAGGAGAATAAAGATCATTGATCAATTCTAAAACCGAGGAAACATTATTCGTTTGGATAAGCAGCAACACTAACTCTTTGATTTTTAACTCCAACAAATCTTCGTTTACTAAAGAGGGGTTATCAAAATAAAATTCCAAAGAATCGATAAAGCGGGCAATAATAGCTTCATCTTCTACAATTCTAGTTTTAGGGTTGGTCATTTGTTTTTCAATCAACTTAGGTAGCTCATTGATATACAATTTCTTTAATAAATCTGGAAATAGATGTACTGCTATTACTTCAACACTTTCCTTTTCCTGTTTTTGTAAAAACTCTAGAAAGTAGGTATCACAACGCAATAAAATTGCTTCTTTCTTCTGCACTTCCACATTATCTTGCCCTGAATGTAACTTTATATGAGCATCTTTCATATACAAAAAACACCCTTCATTCTGAAAAACTCTTTCTTTCGTGTAAGGTACTTTGATTGTGGTTTTCTCAATAAGAGGTCTACCTTGATAATTAAAACTAATTGCTCCTTCCATATTCATAAAGTGAAGATACCGAAAAAAGAGGTGATTAAATAACCACCCCTTTTACAAAATTTAAACTGCTTCGAGATGTTTTTTTAAACATGCTCTACACCTTTCTTATCCCATGCAAATGGCTGAAAAGCATTATCTAGTGGTGTTTTAGACACATGGTTTGTATAATTACTTATGGTCTTCTGTGCCAAACCTAAGATAATTTCTAATACATTCGTTTCAGTGTAGCCTGCACTAAAGAAAGCTCCAAGTTGATCTTCTGTCACGAAACCTCTTTCACGTACCAATGCAATTGTGAAAGTTCTAAGTGCTTCTAGTTTTTCATTTGGCAGCGGCGTCTCATTTCTTAAAGCTTCTGTGATTTCTGGAGCAACCTTCATTGCATTTGCAATTGCTGTATGCGCAGGAACACAATAGTGGCATTCATTCTCTACATTAATAGTTTGCCATACTACTGTCAATTCATCGTTATTGAATGAAGTACTAGAAAATGCCTCATGTAAATAATCGTAAGCTTTCGCTAATTGAGGAGAGTCAGCCAATGTACCAATTAAGTTCGGTACAAAACCAAATGCTTTTTTCTTTGCTTCTAATAATTCTTTACTTGCTTGAGGAGCTGTTTCTGAATTGTGGATTTTAAAATTTGCCATGATCTAATAAAATTTAGGGTGTTAGATTCCTAGACCTACTTTATGAAGGCCTTAAGAATTAAATTGATTAATGAATTAAAATAATGTGATCTTTCGGTTGTGGACTGATAGATTTAATGTTGAAGCCAATATTAATAAAACAGCCAATACAGGCGGTCTGCTTTCAAAAGGCAACACTTCTACAGGCACATTGGGATCTGAGTGTACAAATAAGGCTACAATCATAATAGGTAGCACCATAATGCTCATACCATAAAAAAGCTTATCTGCCAATTCGGGTTTTATTTTATTGTAAAAGAAGAGTAATAGAAGAGCTATAGCACCTACTATAATTTCACTACTTTGACCTATGAAGAAGGATAACTTTGGAAATGGCAATCCCACTGTCTCAATCTGCGTAGCAAAATTATAAGAAAACTGATCTGTAAACTTCACCAAGCCAGGCATAAATAAAAACAAGGCTATAAATGCGGTCGCTATTTTTTCTGAAACTTTCATCTTCTTTTCTGTTCTTTTGTTTCTAATTGATATTACAAATATCAGGGATAGAACTTTTTAGAAAATGGACAAAACGTTCAAGGATATGGACTTTTGAGAAATGAACCTTTTTATAAATAAAAAAGGCGAAAAGTATTTACAATCAGTCAGAAAAAACAAGCCCCACCACACTAAAAACCCATACTAAATGCTCATTAGCTAATGATTTTATTCTTTATATAAAAAAATGAGCCATCCCATAACTGTAGGGATGACTCATGTATAGCTTCTTTGAATAGCTCTAATTATTGAACACTAAGACGCTTAAATAATGTCTGACCATCTTCGGCCGTCAACCCAATGATATAAGTTCCTGACACAAGATTTGAAACATCAAACGAATACTGGAATGCTCCTTGTGGCACTTTATTCCAACTCTCTGAGCGTATTTTTCTACCTGTTAAATCCATCAACTCTAACAAAATTGATGTTGGTTTTTCAACCTCTATAATTAATGTAGCAGTTGTAGTTGCAGGGTTTGGATATAAACTAACTCCAGTCGGTGATTCATTAATAATACCGTTAATAATTGGCTTATTAACGATCACAGTGACTTCAAGTTCTAACGATAATTCACCATCAGTCACATTTAATGGTAACGTTGCTGTTCCTTCTAACAAAGTGAAAATTATTAATCGATTGTCATTTGTAATAGATGCATCAACTAATGTAGTATCAAAATCCCCAATTGAATATTCTATAGAGTCTCCATTTAGATCTGTAAAATATTCATCAAGATTTACGATCTTAAATTCTCCAAGTTCTAAAACTAAATCGTTAAAGTCTTGAGATAATTCAGGTGCATAGTTTTTTTCTGTCACCTCTACTTCAAGGTTAATTGATACACTTTGATCTCCAACTGAAAGTGTTATCGTATAATTTTGAAGACCTTCCAATATTCCCAATATGGACACTTTACTTTCATCTAAATTGGTGAACTCAACATTATCGATTCCCAAACTTTCCCACTCTACCTGCACTGTATTCTCTCCATTATAAGTAAAATGATCAGAAAAGTCATATGTCGTTGAATCCCCTTCTCGAAGTGAGATGAATGCATTATCATTTGTAACTTCTAATTTATTATAAGTACTAAATGTATAATCCAAACTTGCAGTATACATACCGTTAGTAGCTAAAATACTCACATTCACTTCTCCTTCCTCCAAAGCATAGATATTTAAAAGATTATTTTCTTCATAAAGTGCTACAATTCCTGCTGTATCAAAACTATAAGAATATTCAAGATTTTCTTCTTCAATCAAAGTATCTAATCCAATCAAGAAAGTTTCTCCAATAAGTAAAATATTTGGCTCATTTTCAGGCAATACTTCTACAGGGACAGAAAGCGTAGTTTCTACTTGACCATCCGATACTTTAACATGAAGGACTTCATTCCCAGAGATTGATGAATTAATAGTAATATTTCCTACTGAATCAATTTGAACATCAAGGTTTGAATCATTCTGAAGTTCAAAAGTATAAGAGAATAACCCTTCTTCTTGTTCATTGAAATGCTCTGATATATCATAATCAATAGAAGAGTTTGCATTGAAAACTAACTTAGAGACTTCCTTGATTATTACAGGTGGTCTATATCCAGGGTCTGTAACAGTTACCATAAAGGATTCTGTTATTGTCCCTAAAATATCTGATGCTTTTACTATCAATTCTATTTCTCCTTGTTGCTTTCCATAAATGACAAGTTGATTGTTATTTTCGATAGCAGCTTCTACAGATTGTACATTGTAAATTTCTATATCATAATGAATTGTATCAGCATTATAATCATAAAAATGTTCTCTCAAATCAATTACTTTAAAAGCATTTTTCTCAATTTCAAGATCTGAAATAGAATGATACACCTCAGGTAGTGTGTTGTCGTAACTTTTGGCTTTCAGTGGTATTCTGTTTACTACACCCTCAAAATAAATTTCTAAATATTCATCAAATACTACTGTTCCATCTTCAGTAGGTTTAAAGGTTACAGTCAACGCTACACTATCTTTAGGTTGTAATATACCTGATTGAGATTCAACCGTAAAAATACTATTTGTTGAAAGTATTTTTTCCAAATTAATAGCATGAGAAGACTGGTTTATTACATACATATCCAACGCCTTATGATAACCATTTGCCACACTATCAAAATCTAATACATTTCTAGATGGTGTTAAGTCTAATACGGAGATAAGAGCAGGAATTTGTCTATAAGGGTTCAATTGATCATTACTATTAACATCAATACCATAAAGATAATCGCCCGCTTGCATCCCATTAGTAACTAAACTAAATGATACTTTTTGTGATGCACCAGGTAACAAAGTACCTTCTGTTATATCTAACTCGGCAGTCCCTTGAAGTTGAAATGCAATCCATCCAAATTGATAATTTCCACCTAACTCTCCATTTATAATTTCAGTATTGCCTGACTGAAGATCTACTTGTCTAAAATCAAAATTACCGGTATCCCAATTGTAAGCAGCCATGATCATACGATTACCATCCCAAGCCAAACCTGAGCCAAAGTTAGTTTCAAAGCCAATGTAGCCTATCTCCTCGGTCTCAGCTGTAGATGGATCTATTTTCATCAATACACTATTGATGATATCAATACCATATAAGTCACCTGTGGCACCAAAAGACAAACTAATCATCAATAGTTGTGATGACCCAAAATTTCCAACTTCACTTAATGTATGATCCTGTAAATTGAACTTATAAAGTTGGTTACTATTACACAAATAAAGTTCATCACTACTCACATTATAGGCCGCACCATTTATATTATATAAATTAATTTTGCCTTGATTTACTACCTCCTCAGTTTCGGGATCAATCACATAGTAATCGCCATTAACACTAAATTCGATGTATTTATTCAGAGAGGTAATGTACTCACCAGCGCCAATAAAATCTTCAAAATAATTTTCAGTACTGTATTTTGTAAGACTTGAAATTTCCTCAGGAATCATCGAAGCATGCCCAAATTCACTCAAAGAATAATCATAGAGATAACCAAATGCAGCCTTTTCAGGAACAACAAAATCTTGATTAATATTTTGTTTTCTAGTATTAGTAAAAGTGCCTCTTCTATATTCCTCAGGTATTTGTTTGCTACTTAATCCTTTTCTAATCGATTGTTTTGTAGTACGAATTGCTCTTGGTAAGCTAAATTCATCCTCTGTAACATTCTGAATCTTTCTAACTCCAAGTGTATAAGATATAATATCTTCTCCTTCGTTTGTTAGAGTAAATTCTTGAGTTGTAATACTATCTCTTAATACAGTTGCAAATATAGAATCAGGTTGATGACTTAATACTAAATGAGGATAAGCATTCCAGATAAAATATTCTAAATCAATACTAACTGAAGATTTCGATTCATCGTTCGTAGAAAAACTAATTGTCTCTGTGTACTTTCCCTTCAAAGGAGCCCAAAAATTATAGGATAACGTCATACTATCCTTTGGAGCAATAGTTAGTTCTGTTTGTTCAATAGTAATATATTGACTGCTTGACACAATATCAGTTATTTCCAAGGGTAAATAACCATCATTATATAATTTTAATGAACCACTTTTTACGCTATCTACATAAGAAACATATGAAAAGGAAGAATCATGGTACTTTACAATTGGTCCTCCATATTGAACCTCAAAAAACACTTCTTTAATAGCCTCAGAAGGATCATTAGATCGAACCATGAAAATAGCTTGTGAAGATGACCCTTTTTCATAAGTGTGTTCCGTATCATAGTTGATTTGAATAGGTTGCGAAGAGTGTCCTGCTACATTACCATTTTCAGGGTTAATACTTTTAATGAAAGTGTTATTCCTGATTAAAATTGCCATTGATTCTTCAAGATACTCTGTATTGTAAGCAATACTAAAACCTTTACTACTATCTTCATTTTGTATTCCAATAGAATAACCTATCTCTCCAACATCTTTGTATTGGAATTTAATATTTCCATTAGAATGAAGAATAACTTCAAATTCTACTGTTTGAGAAGTATTAGAAAAGTAATAACCATCAAATTGGACAACTACATAATTGTCATATTCCCTTACATAAATTGCATTTGCATAAAGGTCTCTCCAATAAGGTGCGAGTAAGTTACCTTGGGCATAAGTACTAGGTAGTTCTTTGTAATCAAAAGAACTATATGAATTACTAAAACCAATTGTACCATTATATGAAATTTCAAGTCTACTAAAAATATTATCATAATAAGCAAACTGAAAATTACTCAAGTAATATGTTCTAGTATCATCATCTCCAGATCCATAAACAGTAGCCTCTGGATCATTTGACAAGTCTATCCAATCAAAAGTTACATTACTTGATTCTTTACTATCAACCCAACTATATTCTCCTTCATTATCGGTACCAAAACCAAATAATGTTGGCCTTCCTTGGATACTACTTTCTTGCCCTTTATGTAATTCTTCTTTTAAAAACTTAGAAGCTAAAAGCTGTTGTGTTTTTAATTCAGTAACAGTGTTAATGGAATAGGATAAAAGATCATCTCCTTCATTTGCTAATTGAAAAGTATACGAATCGCTTGATGGTTCCGATTGATGTAATATGATAGAATCAGGTACAACTGCTGTTGGTGGAATGTTTCCATTACCTGTTCCATAAAGGTTTACAGCATAAGTAGGTTGATTTGGATCATTGGTACGCATTGTCAAAGAAGTTGAGCGATTGCCAGAAGCTACTGGAGTGAATACCACTTCTAACATAGCATTCGAATTAGGCTTAATAATTAAGGAATCAACACCAACCATATAATCAGGCAGGCTTGCATTAAAATCCGTTAATACTAAATATGAATATGTTGTATTAACAAATTCTATGTACTGAGTATGATTATACCCTAAATAAATATCACCAAAACTTGCTTCACTATCCGCTACAAATTGTGGATCTTCTACGACTTCAACCACCCATCTTAAAACTCTTTTTCCTGTCTCATTGATTGAGGCAATAATATCCAAATCATAACTTCCCAACGATAAATTTGCCACATCTATCACAATATCAATAGATGCAGAAGAATTTGGAGCCACTTCAATCGGATCAGAACTAATTGAAGCAAAAGGTGCTAACGAACTAAATTCAAAAGTAAAAGTTGTATCCGATTCATTAAGAATGCTAATGGTTTGTGTTTGACTTTCACCTTGCTTAATTATTACAGTATGGTGTAATGGTGAAATATCAAATTGAACTGGTGCTGCATCTAAAGCCTTAGAAGCGTTTAAAAGCCCTGTACCCATCTTGCCTTTATAAATCACAGGCAAACCATCATCAATTGAATCAATTGAACTTTCTAAAAGTTCTCTTAACTCTCCACTTGTAATCGGACTTGAAAGGTTAGACAAAACTAAGGCTGCTACACCTGATACATGTGGACAAGCCATTGATGTTCCTTGATAGAAACCATATGAATTAAAAGGTAATGTACTTAATATTCCTTCTGATGAAACAAAAGTTTCTCCACCAGGAGCAGAAACATCCACCCAATCTCCATAGTTACTGTACCAAGATTTTTGATTTTCATGATTTGTTGCTCCTACAGCTACAATTGGTTCGTAATAACCTGGATAATAGTCTGCATCTGAATCACTATTTCCCGCAGCGAAGAAAACGATACCCCCTTGCATGGGGCTTCCTTCATATTGACCTGCTTCTTCGATAAAATAATCAACTGCATCTAAAATCTCTTGGTCATATATACCTGCAACCGTATGTCCCCAACTATTTTGAGCGATAACGGCCCCATTATCAGCAGCATAAACAAATGCTTGAGCAAACCCTCCATTATTGTAAGGACTAAACACTTCACAAGACATTAATCTTGCTCCTCCAATTACTCCATCACCTCCTGCAACTCCCGCAACACCAATACCATTATTGTTACTTGCTGAAACAGTTCCTGCTACATGAGTCCCATGAGGATCTGGATCTATAGATCCATTATTATCTACAAAATTAAACCCATAAACATCATCAATATAGCCGTTACCATCATCATCAATACCATTTCCTGGAATTTCACCAGTGTTAATCCACATGTTATTTTCAAGGTCAGTATGGCTGTAATCAATACCTCCATCCATAATAGCAACTATTACTTGATCTGATCCCATTGTAGTCTCCCATGCTTCAAACAAACTAATATCAGCACCTTCTGTTCCATTTGTTTGTCCAGTATTATGATAATGCCATTGTGCTTCTAAAAAAAGGTCATCTGTAGTCATACGCTTGACCAGCTCTGATGGGTCTATAGGCTTTGGTTTTTCGTTAGGTCTTGCCATATGATGCACACATTTAGCAATCTCAAACCCATCGTATTTTTTAAAAGACTGAGCAACGATTTCTGGGTTTTGATTGGTACTATATGTGAATTCATACCACAAATGCAAACCATGTTTTCTATGTCTTTCCTCAAATTTTTGAGAATAAGGGAATACCCTTTTCATTTGAAGAACATTATGGTTTACATAGATTTCGTCTAAAGTGGCTTGGCCCATTTGTAATGTACCATCCGATCGATTAGACTGTTGTAATGTCAAAAAAGCACGCTCAGCATCAGGTTTCAATTTCACCCTTACAACTTGAGGTATCACACTTGAATCTATACTTTTTTGTGCATAGATTTCCTGTCCAACTGTAGTACCTACAAGGAAATACACAGTAAACACAATTAGTTTGCTAATAGATTTAAAGATCATTTTGTTTTATTCTAGCTTAAGAAAAAGTAATAAAATTTAGTTTTTAGTTGAAATGAATGATTCACAATAAATTAAAGTATTACAATAGTATCAATAGATAGAATTCTATTGAATTTCATTTGTTAAACATTTATACAATAAAACGGTAAAGTTTTGTATGTCAATAATTTGCCAGTAAATCTATTTTTCAAGTACTAAAACACGCGGCAATATAGTTAATAACTATTAATTACCACCCAATAAACCTCCACAAAAAAGGCTACCCTTTCGAGTAGCCTTAAAAATATAGGATATTTATTTTTTTACATATTCAATGCTCTGTCACCTGTAGCTGCTAAACAAGCTTCCTTGATCGCTTCAGAATAAGTAGGGTGAGCATGTGACATTCTTGAAATATCTTCTGCTGACGCTCTGTATTCCATTGCTACTACACCTTCAGAAATCATATCTGCCGCTCTTGGGCCGATAATGTGCATTCCTAAGATTTCGTCTGTTTCTTTATCTGCTAAAACTTTCACCAAACCATCAATATCCATAGAGGCTCTTGCTCTACCTGATGCTCTGAATGGGAATGAACCGGCTTTGTAAGCACGTTTCGATTCTTTCAACTCCTGCTCAGTGTAACCTACTGAAGCCACTTCTGGCCAAGTGTAAACAACACCAGGAATTAATTTATAGTTGATATGAGGCTTTTCACCATTGATGTGCTCAGCTACATAAACACCTTCTTCTTCTGCTTTGTGTGCTAACATTGCTCCTTTCACAACGTCACCAATAGCGTAAATACCTTCTACTGAAGTTTGTAAGTGCTCGTTGACATCAATTCTACCGCGATCATCCATTTTACCACCGATTTCTTCGAAATTCAATTTGTCAGTGTAAGGACGACGGCCGATAGAAACTAGGCAGTAATCACCTTTGATCTCAATCTCTTTACCTTTTTTGTCTGTTGCTTTTACTACAACTTCTTCTCCTTCAACTTTTACAGACTCTACTTTAGTCTTCAAGTTGAATTTGAAACCTTCTTTCTTCAATACCTTTTGCATTTCTTTTCCTAAAGAAACGTCCATTGTAGGGATTAAAGAATCAGCGTATTCTACTACTGTTACTTCAGCACCTAAACGTGCATAAACTGAACCTAATTCCAATCCAATTACACCACCACCTATTACAATAAGGTACTTAGGAATTTCTTCTAGTTTTAAAGCCTCAGTTGAAGTGATTACTCTTTTCTTATCAAACTCAATAAAAGGAAGCATTGTAGGTTTAGAACCTGTTGCAATAATTGTTTTTTGAGTGTTGATTACTTTTGACTCTTCACCGTCAATTTTGATTGTATTTTTATCTACAAATGAACCAAAACCTTCGTAAACGTCAATTTTATTTTTCTTCATCAAGAAAGCGATACCGTCAGTAGTTTGTTTTACTACTTCACCCTTTCTTGCGATCATTTTACCAAAGTCAATTTTCGGCGTCTCTACTTCTAAACCGTGATCAGCAAAACGGTGAACCGCCTGATGATACAATTCTGAAGAGTCTAACAATGCTTTTGAAGGAATACATCCAACATTCAAACATGTTCCACCAAGAGTAGAGTATTTTTCAATTAATGCTACTTTCATTCCTAATTGAGCAGCACGGATGGCAGCAATATAACCGCCGGGACCTGAACCGATCACTGTTAAATCGTATGTCATATCTGATCCTAAAAAGGTATTTTAAAGAAAGGAATGCTAGAAATGTTTCCAGCATTCCTTAGTGTTTATTTTAGTAAGTTTGTTTTGTGTAGTTTAATTAAAGTAATTAAATCTACGGTTAGAGCTTGTTCCAACAATGCTCAATAGCTTAGGTCTATACGTCTAATAATAAACGGATTGGATCTTCAAGCAATTCTTTCACACGCTTCAAGAAGCTCACTGATTCACGTCCGTCAATGATTCTGTGATCATAAGACAAGGCAACGTACATGATAGGTCTGATATGCACCTCTCCGTTGATTGCTACTGGACGTTCCACAATGTTGTGCATTCCTAAGATTGCTGACTGTGGAGCATTGATAATTGGAGTCGATAACATTGAACCAAATACACCACCGTTTGTAATTGTGAATGTACCTCCTTCCATTTCTGGAATAGTCAATTTATTATCACGAGCTTTTAACGCTAAACGTCTTACCTCTTTCTCGATATCAGCTAGACTTAATGACTCCGCATTTCTGATTACCGGTACTACTAAACCTTTTGGAGCAGAAACCGCAATAGAAACATCCGCATAGTCATTGTATACTAATTCGTTTCCGTCGATGTAAGCGTTTACTGCTGGCCATTCTTGTAAGGCTACAGTTACGGCTTTTGTAAAGAATGACATGAAACCTAATCCAATCTCATGCTTGTCTTTGAACATCTCTTTGTATTTCTTACGAAGATCCATTACAGGCTTCATGTCTACTTCGTTGAAAGTAGTCAACATAGCTGTTTCGTTCTTCACTGAAACCAAACGACGAGAAACTGTTTTACGAAGAGCAGTCATTTTCTCTCTTCTTTGAACTCTTTCACCTGGAGCTGCTACTGGAGCTGGAGCTTCCGCTGCTTTCGGTGAAGATTTCTTAGGAGCTGCAGCAGGCTTTTGTGCTTTCTCTGCATCTTCCTTCGTGATACGACCATCAACACCTGTACCTTTTACAGTAGATGGATCAATACCTTTTTCAGCTAAGATCTTCGCCGCTGCTGGAGAAGCGTGACCTGTAGCATAAGTAGTGTCACCTGAAACTGCTGCAGAAGGAGCTGATGCTGCTGGAGCATCTGAACTTGCAGCGGCTGCCGGAGCACCACCTTCCATTACTTCGATCTTACAAATTGGAGCACCGATTTCTAAAGTCTCATCTTCTTGAGCGATGATTCTTAAGATACCCGACTCTTCTGCTGTCAATTCAAACGTTGCTTTATCAGATTCGATCTCGCAAAGAAGATCATCTAATTCCACATAATCGCCGTCTTCTTTCGCCCATGAAGCAATTGTAACTTCAGAAATAGATTCACCTACTGTAGGCACAACCATTTCCATTACTTCACCAGTTGCTTTTGGACCTTCTGATGACGCTGCAGCTGGAGCTGCTTCTTCAGTCGCTGCTGCTTTTGGAGCACCACCGGCACCTTCTTCGATTGTACATAATAATGCACCAATCTCTAAAGTTGCATCTTCTTCAGCGCCTTCTGCGATTGTGATTACACCGTCTGCTTCTGCTACTAACTCAAAAGTAGCTTTATCAGATTCTAATTCACAAAGGACATCATCCAATTCAACTGTATCGCCGCTTTCTACTAACCATCTTGCGATAGTTACTTCAGTGATCGACTCACCGACAGCTGGAACATTCATTTGTAAGCTCATAATTTTATATTTTTTGCGATTCCTCGCGAGAGTTCTAAACTAGTTTTTTTATAAATTTATAATGAGGGATTCCTACCTCCTCAAACTGATCACCCACTACTTCGTAGTTCATACCTTCATAAAATTCCTTTGCAACTGCTCTCGCATGCAAAGAGATTGTTTCGAAACCGTGATCCATTGAGAAAAACTCACTAAACTGGACCATTAAAGAACCTAAGCCTTTACCTCTCTGATCATCCCTTACAGCTACTTGTCTCATTTTAATTTCTTCTAGAGAAATCGGTTTTAATACTAGGCAAGCAACAACTTCATCATTATCGTTCATAGCTGCTAAGTGATAGCTATCGAACTCTTCAGATAATTCCTCCTCTGAAAATTGTAATCCAAGTGGTTTACGTAAAACTTCGTCACGTAATGCTACTGTTAATTTGTGGTCAGCGGAATTAAAAGCTACTTCTTTAATAATCATAATTTAATGTTTATAGGTCCTCTTTGTCAAAAGCAACCGAAACAATACGCTCTGTCTCCTCTTTGTGTATTTTAGGGAAGCCAGTCGCTGGAGATGCTGAAGGTTTACGTGAAACTAATTTCAAGTTGATCAACTCCTCCTCGTTTCTAAATGCTCTCATAATAAAGGTCCAGTATCCCATATTCACAGGCTCTTCTTGAACCCACTTCAATGATTTACGGTTAGAATATTTCTTTAAAATGGCATTTACTTTCTTCTCCGGGAAAGGATGGATTTGCTCCACTCTTACAATCGCAACATCGTCACGCTTGTCTCTTTCCTTTCTCTCCAATAAGTCGTAGTAAATTTTGCCTGTGCAAAGTAGTACTTTTTCTACTTTCTTGGCATTTTTTACTGATGCATCATCATAAACTTCTTCAAATTTTCCTTTTGTAAAGTCTTCTAATGAAGAAATACACTTCGGATGACGTAACATCGACTTAGGAGTCATTACGATTAATGGCTTTCTGAAGTCCCAAGTTAACTGTCTTCTAATAGCGTGGAAGAAGTTGGCTGGAGTAGTGAAGTTACCCACTACAATGTTCGACTGTGCCGCTAATTGTAAATATCTCTCAGGACGAGCATTTGAGTGTTCTGGACCTTGTCCTTCGTAACCGTGTGGCAATAACATCACCATACCATTACTTCTACCCCACTTGCTTTCGCCTGAAGTAATAAATTGGTCAATCATAGTTTGTGCACCGTTTGAGAAATCACCGAATTGTGCTTCCCAAATTGTCAATGCACCTGGATTGGCCATTGCATATCCATATTCAAAACCTAACACACCGTACTCAGAAAGTAATGAGTTGTAGATGTAGAAAGGACCTTGAAGCTTACTGATGTTCGCTAATGAACTGTACTTCTCGTTCGTCTCAGCATCATTCAATACTGCGTGACGGTGTGAGAAAGTACCACGCTGAACGTCTTGCCCTGATAAACGAACAATTTTACCATCTAAAAGAACAGAACCGTATGCTAATAATTCAGCTGCTGCCCAGTTGAATTCCTTCTTATCGAAGAACATCTCCTTACGCTCTGCTAATAGCTTATCGATTTGCTTTAATGGTTTGAAACCGTCAGGTACAGTTGTTAAAGCGTGACCTACTGCTTCAATTGTTGTTTCTGAAATAGAAGTATCAGGAGAGTTATCGAAATCTGCCTCTTTACCTCTTTTCAATTGTTTCCATTGGATCTCTAATTCTTGAGGTCTGTATGGAAGTGGATTTTGACGTACGTTATTTAAACGATCTTGTAGCAAACGACGGAATTCTTTGTCCATTGATTTTGCTAACTGAGCGTTCATTTCACCTTGCTCGACTAATTTCTTGATGTAAATCTCACAAGGGTTTTGGTGCTTCGCAATGATATTATAAAGCTTCGGTTGCGTGAACTTAGGCTCATCTGATTCGTTGTGTCCGTGACGACGGTAACAAACCATATCAACGAAGATATCTCTGTTGTAACGTTGACGGAATTCAACTGCTAATTTCATTGCATAAGCAACTTCCTCAGGGTGATCACCATTTACGTGAAGTACAGGTGACTCAATTAATTGAGAAACGTCTGTACAGTAGATTGATGAACGAGCATCGTCAAAGTCAGTTGTAAAACCTACTTGGTTGTTAATCACGAAGTGGATTGTACCACCTACATCATAACCCGCAAGGTTTGACATTTGTACTGTTTCATAAACAATACCTTGACCGGCGATGGCTGCATCACCATGTATTAAGATTGGAAGAATACGTTTTGAATCTTTATCGTAGATAGAATCTACTTTCGCACGTACCACACCTAAAACTACAGGATCGACTGCTTCTAAGTGAGATGGGTTTGGCGATAAGTCCAAACGTACTTTCTTACCATTGTGTGTTTCGATTTGAGAAGAGAAACCTAAGTGATATTTCACATCACCGTCTCCCATTGTTTCTTCTGGTACTGCCTGACCTTCGAATTCGTTAAATACTTCTTCATAAGTCTTGCCCATGACGTTCGTCAATACATTCAAACGACCACGGTGTGCCATACCGATTACTACTTCCTCTACTCCAAGATCAGCACCTGTAAAAATGGCTGTATCTAATCCGGCGATTGTTGATTCACCACCTTCAAGAGAGAAACGTTTTTGTCCAACATATTTTGTATGAAGGAAGTTTTCGAATACTACAGCTTCGTTTAGCTTGCTAAGAATTCTTTTCTTGTCTTCTTGTGAGAATTCGTGACCTGGGTATTCGTTTTCAATTTTGTCTTTGATCCAAGCCAATACTTCAGGCTCACGGATCGACATAAATTCAAAACCAATTTTACCATAATAGATCTTCTTCAAGCGATCAAGAATGTCTTTCAAAGGAACAGTACCCATTCCTAAATAAGAACCTGCTGAGAATTTAGTATTCAAATCAGCATTAGAAAGACCAAAGTCCTCTAAATCCAATAGTGCTTTTCTGTCCTTTCTTTTACGAACTGGGTTCGTATCTGAAACTAAGTGAGCTCTAGAACGGTAAGCGTTAATCAACTGTCTTACCGCAACTTCTTTTTGAAGCATTTCTTCAGAAACACCTCCAGTAGCCTTAGAAGCTACTCCGTTTGAGTGGGATGCTTTGTTGTCTAGCTCAGGGTTTTCACCGAATTTCTCTAAAGAAAATTCGAAACCCTCAAAAAATCTACTCCAAGACTCATCTACTGAGCTTGGATCTTGCTTATACGACTCGTACATCTGTTCGATGTAGTCTCCATGAGCGTTAGCGATATAAGAATACTTGTCCATGTGTTTGTTGAGGTTATTTACTTGCTCCGGGACAAACATACTAAAACAATTTTATTTACAATATTTGTTTACGCAACTATTCGAATGTGTCATTGCAATTGAAATTTTAATTATCATTTGCTTCTATCAGTATCAACAACTACTATTTATTATAGAATAATTACAAATTTCTTAAATAAGAGATGATCTATTGTATTATTTTCAAGACGTATTCTCTGTACTCTAGAAAATAAATAAATATTTCAATTCCACTTTTTTTCTCCTTCAAATAAGTAGTATTGAACACAACGAAAAGAGGAGAATATTTATCGATAATTTTATTTTGACAGTCCTTTCTTTTTTCAAAAAATGCTCTTTGAGGCATGAATTCTATTCATCCAAATTGACAACTTAAAACTCAAAAAAATAATTTCTAACACCACAAAAAATGCCCTCACTGAATTACAATGAAGGCATTTCTTAAGAAACTAAATTCTAAAAGACTATCGTACTAAAATCTTCTGTACATGTTTTTCCTGTCCTACTACTATTGATAAAAAGTATATCCCATTTTTCAAAGCGTTAGGCAATTCAAATTGATAAAAGGAAGAAGAGAAATTACGATCAGAGTAATATTCAATCGTATTTCCATTTAAATCAAAAAGCTGTAAGGTTAACGATAAATCTGAATCAATATTAGAAAATAAAAGATTTACAGATTGTCCTTGAACCAACTCATTTGGAAAAACCTTTACCTCGCTATCTGTATTTGAAGTATTTTGATTTAACACCCCAAATATTTCAAATGCCCCATCAAAATCATATTGAACCAATCTATAATAGCTATACTGTTCTCCCGTCAACAATATTTCATAGTCCGTAGCAACATTAGTATTGCCTTGTCCATCTATCTCAGCAATCTCCAACCAATCTTTCTTATCATTAGACCCCTCAATCATAAAGTGGGAATTATTTTGTTCAGAAGCTGTTGTCCACTTCACTAAAAAACCATCATTGGTTTGAATTCCAAAGAGAGAAATTAAAACTACTGGTAGATCTCCACCTGATGCTTCAATCTTTGTACAAACTGAGCTACCACTATCATCACAACCACTAGCTTTAAAAGAGCCTGAGATTTGAATTTTTGCATCTAGATCCCCCACTATGGCTTGATTCACAAAATCGATTCCTCCACCTACATCCATGGATGCTCCACTTGCTACTTCAATAGCATTACTACCATTACCACTTGAAGAAGGAATGATCCACGCTCCTGAAATATTGAAACTTCCAGAAGTGATATTAATATCTCCAGCTTCCATTGTAAAGTCACCTGTAACATTTGTAGTACCTGTATTATTAAATATTTGGGCACCACCACCACCAAATTGAAGACCTCCATTAAGATTTAAAGTCCCTCCAACTGTAACTTCAGTACTAGTTGCATCTAAAATTAACTCATCAGAAACAGACAAAGTACCTCCAGATTCAACATTAATGAAGATCTTGTTATTATCATTTAGTGATTGAATTGACAAATTACCACCATCACCAATAGTTATAGATGATTCATAACTGTTCGATTCAAGAATAAAACCAGTATATCCTGTATCATCAGTTACATTAAAATTCACTTGAATAGCATTATTTCGATATTGAGAACTACTACCAAAGTTTATTTGATCTCCTGAAACGGGATAACCGGTTGAAGATGTACCACTAATTTTGGTCCAATTACTAGCATTTGTCCAATCACTAGAATCATTGTATACTGCTGTTCCATAATCACCCACGTAAGGTTCAAAGACTGCAGAAAAAACATTTTGACTTGTTGAAATAGAAAGTAAAGCTATTAGGTACAAGCAGTTTAGATGTAAAGAGTTCATTAATTTAAAAATAGACTGTTAGAATTTATTTAGTTCCGATACTCAAAACTAAAGACAAGTCTCTATCTAACAAACCTTTACACCTTTAAAAACGCTACTTGTAACATTATGTCACCGTGCTTTCAACTTCTGTTGCTTAATGTAATATTTCGAGATTATAAGTACAAAGTCAAAAATAAATTATAGCTTATTCTAATTTACTTTTTGTGAGTACAACGCTAAAAAACGTATTAATAGTGGTTCTATTAAAAGTTTTTTGAAGGAAGTAATCGCAAAATAATAAATAGAATTAGTATTAGATATTTTTGAATTTGTACTTATACTATTTAACTAATATCTTTTGTTGATATCTCTTACTTCCTATTAGAACATTTAAAATGTAATAGCCCTTATTCAATGAATTTGGCACTTTATATTGATAAAAAGAAGAAGCATAATTTGATGCTGATTTTTGATCTACTTCATTTCCTACCAAATCAAATAAATATAACGTAAAAGCAATATCTGAGTCAGGATTAGAAAATAATAAATTAGTCGATTGACCTTGAGTTAGTTCATTTGGAAAAATGCTGATAGTATCATTCTCGGATGAAACATTTTGAGTCAGAATTCCCAAAATTTCATATGAATTATCAAAATCATATTGAACTAACCTGTAGTAGTTGTATTGTTCTCCTTTTAATAAAATCTCATAATCAGTAGCAACATTTGAATTTCCCTGTCCGTCAATCTCTGCGATTTCCTTCCAATTATTTTTCGTATTTGAAGCTTCAATCATAAAATGAGAATTATTAATCTCTGAACCTGTAGTCCACTTCACGAGGAAACCTTCAGGAGTTTTAATACCGAATAATGAAATAAGTTCGACGGGAAGGTCTCCTCCTTGAGCTTCAATCTCAGCACAAACAGCCGCATGATTACAAGAACCTGAAACAGTAACATTACCTCCTGTAATATCAATATCTTCAGGACCTATAGCATACTGATAAAAGTCAATCCCTCCAACATTTAAAGAAGCTCCATTGGTTACATCTAAATCATTATTTGATTGTCCATCTGCAGTCTCAATCACCCATTCTTCTGAAACATCAAAACTACCTCCACTTACTGTAAGGCCTGTACCCAACATTTTAAATTGTCCTGTGACATTAAAGTCCCCAGAACTAACAATAGTATTCTTTCCGGTATGCACCATATTTAAACCATCGTTAAAACTAATCGTACCATAATTGTAAATACTTGTTTGATTAGCAGTAAATGTCGCCGTGTTATGTACCGTTAATTCTCCTCCACTATTAATGGTTAAAGTAATTCTATTACCATTCTCATTCAAAGAAGAAGCGTCAACCGTAGCACCACTACCTATTGTAAGTACAGAAGGATAACTATTAGCATTAAAAGTAATTCCAGTGTACTCGTCTGCTAAGTCAAACCCTGTAATTACCATACCATTGTTTCCATATTGTGCCGAACTACCAAACTGCACTACATCATTATCAGTTGGATAATCTGCCGTTTTACCTGTCCCATCTAGAATGGTCCAATAATTCGAATTCTGCCAATCTGCTAAACTTGAAAAAGTAGCAGTCGCATTATTTCCCCATTGACCTGGGTTAGGTTTAAAAACTGCCGCATTTATATTATTGCTGGTTATCATAATAATTGCGGTTAATAAGTACAGACTTTGCCTGTGTAATTTAGAAAAGTTCATTCAATGTAAGATTTAAAAAGCTAGTTGTAGATAATCTATCATTCAGTACTTCAAAAGTACAGCTAATTGCTTCATTTTCATAACAATCCATAGAATAAATAGCAATATTCCTTAAAATTCCCCTTTTTTAATTGCGTTTTTTGTTAGGTGAGATTCAAAAAACCACCCTAATTTTTAGTGATGCTCCATATTATAATTTCATCGGACCACTTATGTGGCTCAATAATTACATTTCTGAATAGAGTACGATCGTCAATTTTTTAATCATAAGAAAAAATTAGTTTATAACTGTTCATTTAACACTTCACACCCTATTCTATTTTTGGGTCAATGATAATTTGATTACTTAAAAAGGTATATAAAGTTCAAATTTAACTTTGAATCTGAAAATTATATTTTGATGAGAAAAATAGAGCTTAAAACAACTTAGAAAGGTGATATTTTATAAATACTTTTCTATCTTTAAAATAGTAAGATCTATTCAATCTGTAATCATCATTAAAAACACCTAAATGACTCGTCATTTTCTACTTTTTTTTATTTTATTTTTCTCTACAACTTCCATCGCTCAAGAAAATGGTCTTAGCTCTAGAAAGAAAATCCTTGAAAATCACATTTTAAGAGTTGGCGTAAGAGAAGACCCTCCTTTTGTAATCAAAAGTGTGGATGGTTCTTTCTATGGATTAAGTATTGACCTTTGGCATATGGTTGCTGAAGATTTACACTTGGTATATGAATTTGTGGAATATAAACATATGCCCGGTCTTATTTTAGCACTTTCAAGACGACAAATCGATATTTCGGCCAATCCAATGCCTGTCAGTTCTACTAGAATACGACAGTTAGATGTCACCTATCCTTTTATGACGACATCATTAGGCGTTGTTGTTAAAAAGAATGAGCAAGATCAGATTACATTATTCTTTAGCAACCTATTTTCAATAGGCTTTATGAAGCTCTTTTTTACCTTAATTGTCATTGTATTCCTTTTTGGAACATTGGTTTGGTGGGTTGAAAAAAAGTACAACGCTACTGACTTTAGAGATGGTATTGATGGTGTAATGGATGGTATATGGTGGTCAACGGTTACAATTACTACTGTTGGATATGGCGACAAAACTCCTAAAACTACATTGGGTAGAGTCATTTCAATGGTTTGGATGTTTGTGGCCATCAGTTTGATTTCAAGTTTTACGGCAACGATTACATCAACTTTAACGATTAATCAGTTAGAAGCACAAATAAAATCCGTTGCTGATTTGAGAAAAATGAAAGGTCAAATTGGCGTAACGGCTCACTCAGGAGCGGAAAGTTACCTTTTAAAACACCAAATTAACCCTGCCACTTTCGTAAACCCTGATGAAGGATTAGATGCATTGAATAATGGTGAAATCATAGCTTTTGTTCATGATAAGCCTATCATGCGTCACGTTATTAAGGAAAGAGGTGCCAGTAACTTGTTTGAAATCTCTCCTGCTAACTTTAAGCAAAACTATTATTCTTTCTTTATGCCTAGAAATAGTAAGATGTATAAGAAAATCAATTCAGAAATTGTAGATAATATTGATAGAGACTCTTGGCATCGCTTACTAAAAAAATACAATATGGATGACATCAACTAAAACTCAAAAACAGCAAACTGGAACCAAAGGTGAAATCATAGCCACTGATTTTTTAATTAAAAATGGGTACCAAATCCTAAAACGTAATTATAGATACAAGAGAAATGAGATTGATATTATCTGTCAAAAAGATAATTTTTTAGTCTTTGTTGAGGTTAAAACACGCAAAAACAAATCATTTGGCAACCCAGAAGAACACGTTTCTCAAAAACAAATCAACTGCATTCAAGACGCTTCTATTCAATTCCAAAACGTATATCAAGGTGAAGCTCAATTGGTCAGGTATGACATTATAAGTATCATTATCGATAAAAATGTCGTTTTGGAAATTCTGCATTTGGAAGATGCTTTTTAAAATTTCTCAAAAAAAATCTAACTGCGTAATCACTTTACGTTCTTCTCCTATTACTTTGTAGTATCAAAAAAACACAAACAGGTATTTAGCTAACGTTATAACTATTTATCTGATTGAACATTTTTAAACTCTTAATCTAAATCAATAGAATGCAATAGTAATCGAACAAGCTATACCATAAAATGACTAATTAAGGATTTAAAGCAAACGAAAAGTAATCCTTAAGCAACAGAATATTTTTCCCATCAGATTACAAAAACAACTTAAAAATGAATATAACTGAAGAATATATTCAAACCATATCCCCAACATCAACAGCTTTTAATGCAGGAAAAAAATTATCAATGCCTGCGAAGTGGCTGTCTTATGGTAAAAGTGAAAGAGGGCTATGGGGAGAATTAAAAGGAAGTGGAAAAAAGCCCTACAAAACTCAAATTGATATTGTTGATTTTGCTTACAAATGCTCTTGTCCCTCCAGGCAATTCCCCTGTAAACATGGCATCGCTTTAATGCTTTTATATGTGGGGTTGGAAGGAAAAATAGAAGAAACGGAAGAGCATGAATGGGTTAAAGAATGGCTAGATAAGCGTACTGTTAAGAAGAGTCAAGTACATGAAACAAAAGAAGTAACTGAAGAAGAGTCAGTTAAAAAAAAGAAGAATAAACTACGAACTGAAGCAAAACGATTTGAAGAGGTTAAATATGGTATTGAAGAACTTGAACTTTGGCTGAAAGATATGGTTCGTATAGGTTTTCTAGAATTACCTAATCAAAGAAAAAAGATAGCTGAATTATCGAAAAGAATGATTGATGCTAAAGCTACTCGATTATCGGCTTGGGTAAGATCTTATGCTGAATTCAACTTCAATAATGAACAGGTATGGAGAGAACAAGCCATGCAAACTACAGCCCGGTTATTCCTACTTATTAAAACATTTAACAACTATGATCAACTTTCCCCATTATGGCAGCAAACTATTAAAACGCTAGTGGGGTGGAACCAATCGACCAAAGAGTTAATCAATGATCCAGAAGCAGAATGTGTAGAAGATCATTGGTTAGTAGTAGGCCAAGAAACTTCCGAAAGGGAGGGCATTACCACTCAAAAAAGTTGGTTGTTGGGTTTACAGACTAACAGAAATGCGTTAATCCTTAGCTTTAAAACCAATTACTCTAGCTTTGACCACTCCCTATCTACGGGGATGTTATTTGAGGGAGAACTTAAGTTTTTCCCTTCTATCACTCCGTTGAGGGCAGTGGTTTCAAAGCAAAAGTTAAACTTAAACGAACTTATTTGTTTACCTCATTTTATGGAAAATATCAATGAAGTGTATCAGCAAAGAGCTGAAAAACTGATCAAAAATCCTTGGGAGTTGGAACAATTAGTCTGTTTAGAATCTGTTCAATTAGTACTTCAGAAGAAGGAAAATGTAGTTTGTGATACTTTTCAAAACTATATCACTATTGAAGAAGAGTGCCCTGAAGATGTGCTATTAAATTGGTATGCTTTGGAAGGTTCTTCTCCTTCTAAAATCGTAGGTTTATTTAGAAATGGCAAACTATTACCTCTTGGATTATTTCATCAACATAAATACCTGAAATTATAATGTGGAAGCAACTTGTAGAAACGGGATTTTTAGGGACAGATCGTAAGTCTATACAAAAAGAACTGCTTCCTGAAACCTTAATGAAACAACTTGAAAAAGTAAATGATGAAGACAAGGAAAACTACTTTCTAATGACCTTATCTTTAGGACATTATTATTATGAGAGTGGCGAAACGGCCAAGAATTATGAAGGTGATGTTATTACAGACTTCATAGAAGAAAACCGTCCAGAAATCCCTCATAACATGGAATTAATTTTTAGCAGAATCAATAACCTTGATACTTCTTTTGCGAAGACTAAATTGACTCATTTATGGCTAGATTGTATCATCAATGAGGGACAAATAGTCGGATATCCTTTATTTAAAGAACTTGTTAAGTTTGGTGAAAGAAAAGGGGAGGCATTGAAAGGTAAGATCACAAAAGTACTTTCTAAAAACACACTAAAAGCGTGCATACAGTTTCATCAAATAAATAATAACTGGATCCAACAACCTATTAATGAGGAAGAATGGTATACAGGTAAAATGGCTCAACGAAAAGCCATTTTAGAGACACTTTTAGAAAAAGATGCTTTAAAAGCCATTGCACTTCTCGAAGAAACTTGGCACCAAGAAACGTTGAACAATAAAGTTTCTTTGCTGAATTGTATTTATGAAAATCCTTCTGAAGAATTAGTTACTTTCTTAGAAGACCTTTATAATGGAGAATATAAGTTTGTAGAAACTGAGAAAGAAAAACAAAGAGAAGGTAGAGCTATTCTCTCCAAGATATTATTGATGTTTCCTTCCTCAAAATTAAGTCAAGAAACATTACAACAAATAGCTCCTTTCTTTACTAAACGAGCACTAATAAGCAAGCTAAAATGGAAGCTTAACTTTCCTAAGGAACAAATTGACGGCTTCTGGAATGAAAAAAATATGTTGCAAAAGTATGGTTTAGGAACTGATGGATTCATGCCTCACAATCATTCTACAAAAGAAGAATGTTGGATGGCCTATTTTATTCAACATATTCCTTTTCAAGCTTTTGCGGATGCTTTAAAAACAAAGGAAATACATATTATCAACTGTCTTTTTGATAGTAAAGAACTACAACAAAAAGTAAGATATAGTGGTGGTACCGAATCTATTTTCATTCATGAACTCACTCATAAAGTGAAGTTTAATAAAACTAAAAGTTCCATACAGCTTGTTCAAGCTTTTATTGAAAAAAGGAATTATAACGATTATGAGTTGAGAGATATTCTGCTTTCAGTTTCATCAGAGGATATTGAAGATTTGATCATTAAAAATAACATTTACAATACCACTATTGACCTCATCTGCAATTACGGTTCTGAAATTCCAGACCTAAATTTCTCTTATGATTTAAGTAAAAAATTACTTCAGAAGATCCATTCAAAACCTGAGAAATGGATGTATCGAAATAGCACTGATGCACTGGGGCTGATACTTTCTAAAGACATACTTGGAGAGTTAGAAATTCTTAATAAAAAAGAAGAGCAAAGAAAACCTAGTTATAAAGTTGATGAAGAACGATACCAAGAATCTTTACAAGTGTGGAAAAATAAAATCTATATTCCCATCAAAGAAGTAATTGAAATTCGAGCTCTTTTGGAAGAAGAAGAGTTCGTTACAAAATAATTGAGACATAATAATCCACCTAAAAATATTACAAAAATGAGTACAGTATTAAGACAACACGCAGAACAACAATTTGCAGAAGAATTAGAAGCATTAAGAAGTCAAGATAAAGCTCACCGCCCTACTAACTGGGAACTTTCCCCACAAGCTGTTGTAAAATATCTAATGGGAGGAAAACTAGATAATGGTTTTGAAATCACTCCGAAATATATTGGCAACCAAAGGTTGATGGAAATTGCAGTGGCAACATTGACTACAGATAGAGCTTTATTGCTATATGGAATTCCAGGCACCGCAAAATCTTGGGTATCAGAACACATTACGGCAGCAGTCACTGGAGATTCTACTTTGTTGATACAAGGTACTGCTGGTACTTCAGAAGAAGCCATTCGCTATGGATGGAATTATGCCAAATTATTAGCTGAAGGGCCTACTGAAGCTGCAATCGTAGAAACACCTATGATGAGAGCCATGAAAAATGGTAAAATAGCGAGAATTGAAGAACTTACTCGTATTCCTTCGGATGTTCAAGATACTTTACTGACCGTTTTATCTGAAAAAGCAATGCCTATCCCTGAATTAAATACTGAAATTCAGGCTATCGGTGGATTCAATATTATTGCGACAGCCAATAATAGAGACAAAGGTGTGAATGAGCTTTCTTCTGCATTAAAAAGACGTTTTAATACCGTTATTCTTCCTGTTCCTGCTACGGCAAAAGAGGAAATCAATATTGTTCAAAGCAGGGTTTCTTCATCCATCAAAGCTTTAGGTTTACCTGCTGCAGAACCTACTTTAAAAGAAATTCAAAGGGTAGTTAGTATTTTTAGAGAGCTTAGAAATGGTGTGACAGAAGACGGTCGTACTAAAATCAAAACTCCTACAAGTACTGTTAGTACAGCTGAAGCCATCTCTGTTGTCAACAATGGTTTATCTCTTGCTGCCCATTTTGGCGATGGCACTTTAAATGCTCACGACATCGCTTCAGGGTTAATCGGTGCCATTGTCAAAGATCCCGTTCAAGATGCTACAGTTTGGAATGAATACCTTGAAGTGATCGTGAAACCAAGAAAAGAATGGAATGACATCTATAGAGCTTGTAAGGAGTTGTCTATCTAAGCACTTACCCATTTCTTTCACCCTAAGCAATAGTACAGATGAGTATACATATTTTAGGCATAAGACATCATGGTGTGGGGTCTGCCAAGCAAGTACAAAAGGAGTTAGAAAGACTTCAACCCGACCTTATTTTAGTGGAAGGTCCACCAGAAATTAGTGACCTTTTTAAAATGGTGCATCAAAAAACGTTCAAACCTCCTTTGGCATTATTGGTCTACAATAGCATGGACCCAAAACAATCTTCCTTCTATCCTTTTGCATCATACTCTCCTGAGTGGGTTGCTATTCATTATGGGCAAGAAAATAAGATAGAAGTTAGAGCCATGGATTTACCTGTCTCTGCATCTTTTCTGATTCAAAAGAAAAAAGAAGAAGTATTGTTACAGCAACTTGACGAAGAAGAAATTCAAGAAGAAATAACCGAAGTAGTTACTGACCCTCTAAGTTATTTAGCAAATGCTGCAGGTTATTCTAATTCTGAAGACTGGTGGGATCAGCAGTTTGAACAAAACGCTAGTTCTTCGGAGGAACATTTTGAAGCTGTTATGTATGCCATGGAAACGCTACGAGAAGACGGTATCCCTTCCACTATGGAAGCAGATAATGAAATTCGTGAGGCATACATGAGAAATATTATCCGTGAGGCAAAAAATGAAATGCATTCTACTATTGCTATTGTTTGTGGTGCTTGGCATGCTCCTGCTTTAAAGGAAGATTATTCTGATTCAAAAAAGGACAATAAAGTTCTGAAGAAAGTTCCGAAACGTAAACTTAAAGTAGCAGCAACATGGATACCTTGGACCAACTCTCGACTCAGCTTTGCTTCGG
The DNA here is from genome assembly GCF_000812565.1 of Flammeovirga sp. OC4. Lineage (GTDB taxonomy): Bacteria > Bacteroidota > Bacteroidia > Cytophagales > Flammeovirgaceae > Flammeovirga. The sequence continues at coordinate 183,261 of NZ_JTAM01000003.1, forward strand.
GATATGGTGCTGGTATTACTTCCCCGGGGTGGTATGAACATCAATGGAAAACCAAAACTGATGTTGAAATCAGTTGGCTTACCAAAGTAGCCAATACCTACCGTAAGAAAGACATAGATATGTCAACAGCACACATCATGGAAGCTTATAAACTTGCAGTAGCATTAGCAGCTTTAAGAGGACATTCATTTGTCAATAAACAAGCATTAGACGAGGCCGTGCTGTCTGTGATGTGTATGGGTGATGAAATCAAAATGGAGTTGATTAAGGAGAAGTTGGTACTTGCCGAAAAAATTGGCGAAGTACCAGATACCGTCCCTAAAGTACCCTTACAAGAGGATTTTGAAAAATGGGTGAAGAAGTTTAGACTAAAGTTAAATGAAGTTGTTAGAGAAATAAAATTAGATCTTCGTAAGCCTAATGACCTTAATAAAAGTATTTTCTTCCATCGCTTACAATTATTAGAAGTGCCTTGGGCAAAGAAAACTTTCGGAGTTTCAAAAGGAACTTTCAAAGAGTTGTGGCTATTAAAATGGAAGCCTGAAATTATGGTAAAAATCATTGAGTATGCTTACTTAGGAAACTCAATTGAAACAGCTACTCAGGCTAAAGTGATAGAGGAAGGAAAACAAGTAAAAGAAATAGCCGTTGCCACTAACCTCTTAAAAGCTTGCATTCCAGCTGAACTTTTTAAGGCGGTGGAGTTTATGCTTGAACAGATCAATACTCTTTCAGCTATCGCTTCTGATATCAAAGACTTAATGACGGCATTACCTGATTTAGTGGACTTGAGCCGATATGGGAATGTAAGAAAATCTGATCTTTCAGTACTGAGTAATATCGTTGAGAATCTCCTGATCAAAGTATTCATCAACCTTCCCAATGCCTGTTATCAATTGGATGAAGAGAATTCGAATAAGATGTTCAATTTGATTATAAAGGTGAATAATGCTGTACGTATCTATCAAGACAAAGAATTAACTACGCAGTGGTATGAGGCCCTACACAAAGTAATGCGATCACCTGGAGTACACGCTATCATCAAAGGGTGTACCTGCCGATTGCTTTCAGATGCTCAATTTCTCCATGAAGAAGTCACTGAAAAAGAGATTTCCACTTCATTATCGATTGGAAATCCACCTCAAAAAGTAGCGTCTTGGATTGAAGGGTTTTTGAGAGGAAATGCAAGTATTTTGATTTATGACAACCTGCTTTGGAACTTACTTTATACATGGGTAAGTACGCTTTCTAAAGATATTTTTGTAGAAATGCTCCCCATGCTAAGAAGAGCGTTTTCGCAATTTGAACCTGAAGACCGTTTCCAGATCGGACAAAAAGCCAAAAGAGGTTTAGCCACTTCGGAGTCATCTATTGATGAGATTGAAAACAAGGGTTTTGATGAAGCAAGAGCAAATGCTATTCTTCCAGTTTTAGGTGAATTAATGGGTATTTAAAGTAAAAATCATGAATCGAAATAAAGAAATAGAAGTTTCCGACAATAAACACCAAAATTTAGAAAGATGGAGATTGATGTTAGGAGGTGATGATGCTGATGGAACTGGACACCAATTATCTAATGAACTAACGGAGTTGGATCAATCGTTGACTGCATTGTATGAGTTTGAACGAAGAGGAAGTTTTGATTATGGTCCTAATGGAAAACAGCTAAATCGCAAAGGTGGAAGAGGAAAAGGGACTCCTTCTATTGCCAGATGGCTAGGTGATATCAGAAAATATTTCCCTCAATCAGTGGTCAATGTGATGCAAGCGGATGCCATGAAAAATGATCGTCTGAAAGAAAAAATGATCATGGAGCCGGAGATCCTAGAAAAAGCCGAAGCTGATGTTCATTTGGTGGCTTCTTTAATGGAAATAGGAAAATTGATCCCTGAAAAAACAAAAGAGACTGCAAGGATGGTGGTCAAAAAGGTTGTGGATGAGTTGATGGATAAATTGGAACAAAAAACGATTGCCAGTTTAGCTGGAGCATTGGATAAAAGTGCAAGAAGTTTTAGGCCTAGGCATAATGAAATCAACTGGCCCGCTACTATTAAAAAGAACTTAAAACACTATCAACCAGAATACAAAACCATCATTCCAGAAGTAAAAGTAGGTTATGGAAAGAAATCAAAACGCTCACTTAAAGATATTATTCTCTGTCTCGATCAAAGTGGGTCGATGGGTGAATCAGTTATCTACTCTGGAATATTCGGAGCAGTGATGGCTTCTCTTCCCAATGTGAAAACGAAAATGGTGGTCTTCGATACTCAAATCGCTGATCTTACGGAAGAATTGGAAGATCCCGTTGATTTACTTTTCGGCGTGCAACTTGGTGGAGGAACAGACATTAATAAAGCACTACAGTATTGTGAATCATTAGTCGAAAAACCTGATGATACTATCCTTGTTCTTGTCACGGATTTGTGTGGAGGCGGAGATTTACAACAAATGAAAAAACGTGCCTTATCCTTAGTAGAATCAGGCGTTCAAGTCATCTGTCTTCTTGCTTTAGATGACAATGGCACCCCTTGGTACGACAAACAAAATGCAAAGTTTTTTGCCAGCAATAATATTCCAGTTTTTGCTTGTACTCCTGATTTATTTCCCGATATGATGGCGGCTGCAATTCAAAAAAACGACATCAGTACTTGGGCTTCAGAACACGATATTGTACTTCAATAAATTTCAGTATTCTTTTAAAAGCAAGAAGCCACCCTATATGCAGGTGGCTTCTGAAGTTATGTTAATGGGCTAATAAAATTAGGTAATTGACATATAGCAAAGTATACACACTATAATATTTCTTTATTGAATTCAATTGTTACAATATTTCGGACGGTTTTCTTACTAATAAATTCTGATTTAGAATAAATCTCTCCAAACCCGCTATCACGCCCTATAATATCACCTTGAAGCCTTGATACTAATGTTGTCTTTTTTCCCGATAATTCAGGATTTTGCTTCAGCATTTTTTTGCTTTTCTTTCTTAGTTCACTTGGAGGTTCTGTCCCGAAAATCCAAACATCTCCTTCGATCACTAGATAGGCCGTATCTCTAAAACTTGAAATAGTAATCAGATAATCTTCCTTCTCCTCTTCAATTTTTTGAATATTATCAAGTTCGGCTAAAAGTTTCAACAGCTGCTTTCCTTTTTTCTCATTAGGCATTTTAAAAGCTGCCTTTGCTTTTACATCGCGATTCCGATCGTTGGGGTCCATATCAATAGCAATCATACCTGTTTGAAAGAAGTTGAGGAAATCATCATCCAACATCAAAAAACCAAACTTTATTTGTGATATACTTTCATCTAAATAATAATTGATGTGATCCACTACTTGATCCCTAAAGATCTCCAAATCCATCCCATAACATATAAAATTAGAGGTCTTTTCTGGCATATATTGCACTAAATCCATATCTACACCCACATTCTTAGGTTCCTCTTTTGAAGTCGCTATACTAACAATTGTTGCCTTGCTATCGCTAAAATCTCCTCCAAACCATGAAGACTCATACAAATAGAACTTTTGAAATTGTTCTAGTGCTTCAAAAAAATCGTTGGATCTTGGTCGAACAATAAAATCCAATAGTGAATGATCATACCCCATGATCGTCGTTAATGAGTAAAAGCTTTTTTCATTAAAGTGCATGATAAATGGCATATCTACTATATCAGCAGGGATTCCTTCTTGCTTCTTCAAAGCCTTATTACCTAAGATTGCTTTCTCATCATTGGCAATTAGTTGATCAAAATAAGGTATAACATTTTGCTCATCTAGTTTGTAAATTGAATCTTTCATTACAGCATAATCTTCATAGGCGATTTTCTTAAACCTCCACTCATCATAAACGGTAATTAACTGCTCTCTTAACTTTTTATCGATGACTCCTTTTAGGAAAAAAATCTTTACAATAAGATAATCTTCTCCTTTCATCACGTAACCAAAACGTGTTTTCTGCTCCTCTTCTTTTAAGTAAATGAAATTGCCCTTTACACCACTTACCTGAAGTTCCGAACCTTCTACAATCTCTTTTACTTTATTAAAATCAACTCCTTCGCTTAATTTAAATCGAACTGTTAAACCTAAATATTCATCGATTTCTTGTGTAAAAACAACTGCTTCTTTACTGATTTCAAAAATTTCTTTAAGGTCTGAAGAGATTATATTTTTTAAATATTCTTGTTCAAGTAGACGGTTTGCATCATAATAAAATAAGAAAGATAAACCTTCTGATGGAATATTTTCTAAAAGCTTATTGGGTTGACCTTTGGCATTTATATTTAAAGTTGAAATGAAAAAAAATATCAACAAAAAGTATCTCTGGATCATAATTTATATTTAGTAGTAAACTTGTTTTTAGTATTTAATGATGACACGAATTTGGCAGTCTATGTATTTGCTGCCAAAAACAATTGATAAATGCAGAGGTATAATTAATAATTGACGAAACAGCTTATTGCATTCAATTAAGATGTTTTTAATTGCTGTACAACTTGGGTGTATTTTCGAGTAGAAACTTTTGCTGAATAACCATCCGTCAATGCTATTCCTGTTTTGGAAATATTGATCACATGAGACGGATTGATCAAGAAAGAATGATGGACTCTAATAAAGGAATGTAATTCTTCAATGTTCTCAAAATACTTTAAATGCTTTGAAGCCAGAATAGTTTGGTCTTGGCAAACAATTTTGGTATACGCCCCTTCTGACTCAAAGAGAATAATGCTATTGACTTCTATGAAATGAGTATTATCGGCTGTCTTAACGATAATTTTCTGTTCTTTTTCCTTCTTTTCTTCTTCAAATTGAGAAATAATAGCAGTCGCTTTTTTCTTTTCTTCTATTTGAGTAAATGCTTTATCGACAGCAATTTTCAACTCATTCGGATCGATAGGTTTTAACAGGTAGTCAACAGCATTATGTTTAATAGCATCGATGGCATAATTTTCAAGGCCCGTGGTAAAAATAATTTTAAAATCTACAGAAGATAATTGACGTAAGAGCTCAAAACTATTCCCATCTTCCAATTCTACATCCAAAAAGATAAGATCGACCTCCTTATTTTGATTTAAGAAATGAACCCCCTCTTGTATGGAAGGAAAAGTACCTACTATTTCAATGGATCTAAAAAGCAATTTGAGCATTTTACTTAATGCCTCTTGAGCATTGAACTCATCTTCTATGATCACTATCTTATACATATCATTTAGTTTAGTGTGAGTGAAAATCTGACAACAGCTCCAGTGCTATCATCTCTATTATTTATGGAAAGTGTATGCTCATCACCATTACCCATAATGGCCAATCGAGCTTTTAATACAGAAAGTGAATGTTCTTTTTTATCTTCCGAAACGCCTTGAAGACCAATACCATTATCAATAACTTCAAAATTTAATTTATCTTCGTTTTTAGTCACTTTCACCTCTAAAAAACCATCTTTTTTGATTTTACGAAGGCCGTGTTCAATGGCATTTTCACATAGTGGCTGTAGCATCATTGGTGGTATTTCTGAATGTTCCAAATCCACTTGTTCTTCTACAGAGATTCTATAATTAAATTTATGTCCAAAACGAATCCGTTGCGTTTCTATATAATTAGTCAACGCACTCAAATCCTCTGACAAAGTGATTTTTTCTTTGTGTGTCAAATCGAAATTCTGCCTTATCAACTTTGAAAAACGAGAGATATACGAAGAAGTAGTCAAAGGATCATTATCAAACAATGTATTTTGTATTGCTGTAAGTACATTGAAAATGAAATGTGGGTTCATCTGATTCCTCAATATTGTATTTTTCAACTGAGTACGTTCTTGCTCATTTTTATGCTGAATATTCTTGTAATAAAGCAGGAACAGTAAGAACAGAATCACAATTATGACAGTCACCGCAGTTAATGTCAGAATAATTCGCTCAAATTCTCTTTCTGCCTCTAATCGCTTTTCCTCTTCTTCTTGCTTGATTTTCTCTTTCTCTCTTTCCGATTTAAAAAGTTGATCTTGTGTATTGAGCATCTGTTCAAAATCATAGGAAATCTTTTCTTTCAGAATATTTTCTACAGAATCCAACTTAGAATAATACATTAATGCTTTCTCTGTCTGCTTGTTCTGAATAGCGTATTTCAAACTCTTCTCATAAATCACTTTCATGTATTTTGGAGAATTGTAAGTATGCTTTATTAATTCCTTATCATACTTTACCGCAAGATCTCCCTCCCCCATTGCATTGTAAACTTCTTCCAAGTTTGCCAATGCATTATTCCATTTGTGAGGATATAACTTTTTTAATTTTGCAGACTTGTTGTAATACCAAATTGCAATATCTGCATAGTACAAACTATCCGTCTCTAAAAACATATTGAGGTAATTGGTCCCGATATTATTATAAGACTGAGAGATCTCCCATTTGTTGCTGTAAGAAATTCCATACTCTAGTGATCTTACATTATAAGCAATTGCTTTTTGGTAAGCCCCTTCATTTTTATACAATACAGCAAGGTTATTACAAACTCTAGAAAGTTTTACACTATCATCAAACTCCACATAATAAGGAATCACCTTTTCCAATTCAATTAGAGCATGTGTCAAATCTCCCTTTTTATAATATAAATGTGCAAGGCTCTCTATAATTTTAGCCGTCAATACTTTATCATCTACTTCTATTGCATTTTTTCTTGCTTTAAACAGTTCTGTACTCGACTCTACAAAAAGATTATCATCAGCATAAATTCTTGACAAAGCCAAGCGAACCCGAGCTTCAAAGGTCAAATCGCCCTCTTTAATAAAATAATTGAGTGACTTTTTAAAGAGTAGTACAGCCTCATCTGATTTATCAATATCAGCATAATAAATAGCCTTCAAATAATACAATCTTGCTTTATCAAATGCTGTATTTTTATTGTTTTCAAACAAACTGTCTATTTTATGGATGATATTCCCATTGACTGACCCTTTACGGATTAAATCATTTAGTGTATCAAATTGAGAATCACTTAGTGTTTGTGCTGAAATATTCAATACAAAACACATTTGCAATACAGTTAAAAAAATTCGCATATATAATTTAGACCTTCAGTTGAATCTGTAGTTAGTTGCATTTCATCAACGAATATCACAGGCTTATTTTTGATTAAAAAATATGTTATGAGTTATTGACATTAGACTTTGTCAGGTGCTTTATTATGGAGAAAAAGCACTTATCAAGTTTTAAAACACACTTATCAATTATAATTCACCCCTTACTCATAACATTCTAAATTCACTCCCACATTAAATAGATGACCTCGAAAAAATAAATTACAGTGGGAGAATACACCAAAAACCAAGTTATCTATCTACAGAAAGATAACATTGCATCAATCAAAAAAGCTCTACAGAAATATCAAGTAGTACTAAATAACCGAACGGCTATCTCAAACAAAGGATTTCACATGGAGATGGATGTGAAATTTATGGAAAACTCTGGTGATGAACCAAGAAACCTGAAAACATCAGATATTAAAGATTTTGAAACCTTCAAAAAAGCCTTTGCTGTACGAAGTCCTTCTTTTGACCAAATGAAACAAGAGGACTCTTATAGAGATGATTTTGAAACTTCACTCCTCTCTGAACCTTTATTGTTTTCACTTGCTTTGGAACACGAAGAACTCAAAGAAGAGGTAATAAAAACAGCAAAAGGAATTGCAGAAATCAGCCGTCATTACAACAATAGTGAGTCCATGTGGGCTTTCAATGCCAATGCTTATGGAGCTGTTGCTTTGTATTTGTTAGCCTGTCATGATATTAATTATGCCTATATACTTGCTCAATACCTTATTCCGTATTGGGATGAACGCTATACATGTGACTATGATTGCTACCTCTTTGAATTAGTGAAGCAACACGGCTGGACTCGCCCATTAATCAAAGCCTATTTGTATTGTGACAACCCTAATTTCAGAGCTGGAATGATGAGAATAGGGTATTATCATGGCAATCTCCCACAAGATGAAAATCCTACTTTATTTAATTTCTTAAAAGAAAACCAAGAAGAATATACTTGGTTCAAGGAAAGTATAAAAGATAGGTTATTAGATGAACCTATGCTGTATTATAAAGGGGAAGATGATAGTGAAAATCCCGTTTTAAGTCTTTTTTATACATTAAATGGAAGTGTAGATGCTATCCACGATGAGGAGGACGAATTTATCTCCAAATTCTTCGTTTCTGACACCATTGAAAACGAGGCTACAGATCTTTACAATTCCATTCTTAATAGTACTGATCAGCCATTAATGAGATTGGATGGTGAGGGTGAACTAGAAAAAGAAGCGAGACAATATACTGGTAAAGATACTTATACTCCGGGTGAGGGCATTATGGATTTTAGGGCGTTTGTGATGGCCTTAGAAAATGGTGCTCAAATATGGCAGTATGTGGAGAATGGAGAAAATAAAGCACTTATTAATTCATTGGAAAAAGTGGATTTAATGGATTTGGCATTGAAGAGTAGTCCTGCACTTTATCATAAAATCTGTTATCATCTTCCAGGTGTAGATCTTGAAGATGATTGTAACCCATTGAATAATAATAAAGGGTTGGTGGATGAAATGGATCATTGTCTACGAGAAATCATTGATGATCTTACACTATTTAATGATGAATCTCTTTACGCAGATGATATCCCTCAAGCTTTCAATCCACTACCTGAGCATAGAGGTGAAGTAAGATATCAGCAACTACTCAGAGTGTTGGATGTCTTCTATGTGTTATTGGGTAAACCCACTTTTGTGGATGATTTATGTGAGCGTATCATTGAAGACAAGGAAGAATATTGTCTCTCCACCTCCGAGTTTTATGATCGATATAGTGAGGAAAATTATGCAGAAAATGGGAAATTACCTCCGCTGTTGGTGAAACAAATGGCCTCTATTGTTGAAGAGTTCTCTACTCCTTATGACAGAGATTCAATTGACACTGATCTATTGAAAAAACTAGATTATTGTCTTTCTACATCAAGAGGATGTTATAATACCGATCATTTAGGTAAGCATAATGCAGGTGATATCGCCCTTGCCAGCTATATGCTAAAAACGGATGAGCAAAATGGAATCGAAGATCAATACACCTTACAACTAAGAGAATATTTACAGGCATTTCAGTGGGAAAAAGTAGCTTCTATTTTTACTGAAAGAGATCGTTTTTCAGATCCTATTTCTGAAGATACCAAAGAGAAAATCAACAATTATATCACTTCTGTAGATACTCCTCTGATTAGTCATGAGGAAATGATGACGCTCTTAAATGATACACTTGTTCCCTATGAGGAAGAGCATAATGGAGCTAGAATACATCATTTTTCAAAAACACAAAGAAGCTATTACATTTTAAGATTCGATAACAATATATCAAAGGTTCTAATTTTCTCTTTCTGGGCTCAAACGCTTTCATACTCTAAAGATGATCCAAGAGCCAAAAGGTTTTGGAATTTGATGTTGGCACTTTCACCTTTTTGGGTATTGAATAAAATGCTTAAAACAGCTTCTTCCTCTTATGGTGATTTGGAGTTTGAATCCCCTCAAAAAGAAAAAGCGTTCTTCCAATCTCTCTCTGAAGTGGGCGTTCCTGACTCCCTCCTATTTGCATTTGAAATCGTCAAATCTCAAAATAGTTATGGAAAAGGCACTGTAAAAGACCTCAAAAGGTATTTACCATGGATCAATGCATTTAAAATGGTCCAGCAAATGGATAAAAACGATGCAATGTTTGATATGCTTCATTACAGGGTTGAACAATTGAAAGAGGGCTTGAAATCTGCAGATGATATTAATGTAGTTCAATTCCATCGTGATCTTTCAGCTTCTGATGAAGAGTATAATTTTGACAAGGAAACCGAAGGCTTATTTCATGATTATCTGCATGTCTTTTTCACTATAAACTGGGAAGAAGATTCCAAAGAGGGTGTTTCTGATATGGTCTCTAAAATGATAGACTACATAGAAGGCAATTTGGATCACGATACTTTTGCTCCGCTCTTCTGGTCAAAAATTAACCGCAAAAGTTTCCATACTTATGTAGACAGTTATAAGTCCTATTCTTTTGAACAGTTTTTCTGGGGACTTCACGAAAGTAAACAAGATCGTTTGATCAAATTATTATCGAATGGCTCTTCTGCCTCTTTCTCCGTTTTGTTTAATGATTTAGAAAGAGGTTATAAAGAGAAGTTGGTCAGAGAAGGAAAACTTAAATTCAATGATATCATTGATCGTAACTTTAAAGATGATGAAATAAAAGAGCAAGCACATACCTACTATATTAACAGAGTATTCTCGTTAGGTGCTGATAAAACCTGTTTGATAAAATACTGTATTGATCAAGAAGAAAAAGCTTATGGTAATTATTTAGGAAAACTTGGAAGAAGAGGTGAGTTAGATGGTGTAGTTTCTGAATTGAATAAATCTAGAAAAAATAGCTTAATCGATCATTTTGAAAATCAATCCGGTGCAGAACAGCTTATTGGTCTTTTCAAAGATGATTCTTCTAGAAAAATTAAAGATAAAGCACGTCATATTCTTCAAAAACTAAAGGTAAAAGAACCTGTTGTCGAAGATTGTAAAAGCCTTTATGACTTTGGGGTGTATGACTATTCTGCCTCTGAAATAAATCTTCAGCATCAAACTGACAAAATTGTCGCAAAAATAGGTACTACGTTCGGTCTTCGCTTTGTCGTTGGCGAAAATGATGACAGAGACATTATTAATCATACGGTATACGTCCAACATCCTGTTATAAAAGATGGAGTCAAGACTTCGGAACGCAGTGAATGGACGCAACAAGGAAAGAATGGACAAGCAATTTTTGCAGGTTGGACTTTTGAGACCGCTGATGAATTAATTTCCGGTGAATACAGTTTTAAAATCAATGATTGGCGAAGAAATCTTATCGCTGAAAAGTCATTCTTAATAGAATCTGAAGTGCTTACTCAACTAAAACAAGATCATTGTGAGGAAGAACAAAGTGATGGTTACTACACTTTCAATAGTCCAAAAAGAGAAGGAATTGTTATAGAGGAAGGAGAGCAATTATTAAGAAATAATCAACCTATTGTTCCTTATAAAGCTGTTCAATTTGATGGTTATGGTGTAACAGAAAGTGACCTTAATGATATCATCATTTGTGATTATGTTTTGGCTTCTGAAAAAGTAGTAAAAGCAATTGGAAAACATCATCCATTTGGGTGTTTCTTCATTCCTGCTGTCATCAATACTTCTGATGGTAAGTCAATTCCTTATTACCTTATAAAACCCACTATTTATCTAGCTTCGGAGGAAACACAAGTTCATCAAAATACACTCATTTTTACTATTGAAAATCAAACTTCCAATTTAATATTTAAGAAAATGATCAGAGATGAACTACAAGAAATCATTGGTTCGGAAATCATAGAAAAACTAGAAGGAGTAACATCAAACTAAATATCGAAATGAGAAAACTAATAAAAATAAATAAAGACAATTGGTCCAATTTCTATGATGATGCAACGCAAAGAATGTTTGGTTGTGAACCCGAAATGTTGATCAATTTCACTCCTTACATCAATCTTTTTGTATTTGATTATGGAAGGTTAAAGCAGAATATCCACTTCTATGTTGGTTGCGAACTCACCCCTGCCAAAGTTGAAGATAGAGATAGAGATATTGTGGATACAGTAAGCCATGCTTATATGAATTTCAGCCTTTCTGAAGAAAATTTACAATCTGATGGTACTGATGAAAACTCTTTTATTCTTGAAGGTAAACCTGAACTAGATGAAGTCCATTTCTTTCGTAATGAAAGTGACCTTTACAGCTTCTTTATGTCAGAAGCAGCACTTCTTGGCTTGAGAGTTAGTGAGGGTTGTAAAGAGGATATGGAATGTAGGGTGTATTAGTCTATATTTTTAATCAAACTCTGTAGGGACGTTTTAGTAAAACGTCCTACGAATAGTCAAAATAAATAAACTAATTTCAAATCAAGGAACTGTAGTAAAACCAAATTTTGTGATTTAAAGTCACCATGTTTCAAGTGTTCAGCGCTAGCGTCACTTGGAACTACTTATTGGCGAAGTCTCCAGACTTCGAATAAAAATTTGTCACTTTCATTCATCTCGAAGTCGGGAGACTTCGCCTATGTATCCTCACAAGTGGCGCCTATCGGCTTAACACTTGCGAGATAAAAATGAAAAATAGATTTTGCGACAGCCCCTATATATTACTCCATCAAAATGTACGAAGAATACGAGGCAAAATATGTCCTAGATTATAATCCAAATGATATTGAATCTATCATTGAGGCATCAAAAAAGTATGCAAATTTGGTCATTTCAAAAAGAGGATTTAGGGACGACTATTGTGTGATTCAATTCAAGCCTTCAGAAGCAATTACAAAAGACGTATTTGCGGAGCATACTGTTCTGAGTAAACATGTGAAATCAAAGTATGGCACAACAACTGAGAACTTAGAAGATTCAATGTTGACTGAGACGCTTTTCTTTGCCAATGCATTACGATTTCCAGAATTAGAAGAAGTTGTAAAGTCAGTAGTAGAAGATGTAGTAACTTTCTCAAGGGAAACGAATGATTCTTCTGAGATGTGGATCAATTGTGAAGAGCCTTTTGCTTTAGAATGGTTGACGTTATTTACCACGGTTTATCCACAATACGGCTATTTATTGGGAAGCTTTTTTATTCCTTATTGGGATGATGAACATATGCCTGAATCATTGGAGACACTATCTGCGTGGAGTAAACAATTCGGAATTAATTCAGATACGATCAAAGCCTACTGTTATTGTGACAACAGTTCTGCAAGGAAGGTTATGCTAGGTTTTGACATCTATGGTTATTCTTTTGAAAAAGTGGATTGTCATTTTGATTTAATTACTCATTTCAGAAATGATCCTTCCGCTTATGAATTTTTCAAAAAGACCTTAGCAGAAAGATTTAAGGCACTTCCATTTTTACAGCATACTGATGATGAACGCTATTATATTGAAAATCCAATCAAGGAAATCGTTATTGAACTCCTCATGGTTCATCATCCAGAAGAGGAAGAGGGTTTCGATGAAGTGGAATACCTAGAGCACACTTTTGTCCATAAATCAGCGAGGGAGGAAATTGATGAAATCACACAATACATTGAAGAAGAAAATCAGCAACCTATTGTACCTAGTCACAAAGAATATGTAGCCTACCTTCAATCCATCAAAGAAAAACGTGCACCTAAAACCGATTTGGAAGGATGCTGGAAACCTTTTATTCTAGACTCTTTTTCTAATGGAATACAAATTTGGAACTATATCAAAATGGGTGAACAGGTGTTTGACTTTTCTGAAGTTGAAGCCATTAATCTGTATCAAAAAATCGATACACATGATAGTGATTTGATCTTACTGTTTGAGCAAGAATACATTCATAGTAATGGGGATTTGTATGAAGACTTGGATAGAGTTTTAAAAGCTCACTTTATTCATTGGAGAAAAAAAGGAAACATCAAAAACACTGAAAAACAAATGGCTCTTCGACTCTTAGATCTTATTTTTAGATGGTTAAATAGAAAGCCTTTTGAAAATGATACACAAACAATTTTAGCAAAGCATCAGATTTGTTCTGAGCCAGAGTTTCAATCGAGATATAAAGCACATTGGTTTTCAGAATTAGAGTTTGTATTAAATGAATTTGGAGGCTATTCGAGTACTGTAACGAGAGAACAACTTGAGAAAGGTTATGTATTGATTGAAGAAAATCGTCAAGAGGCAATTTCACTTTTAAATCAATCATTATTTCAACAGAAAAAAAGTCGCTCGCATAAAAGTTATGGCAATGTAGAAGTAGTAGTGCTTGCTTCCTATTTAGTTCATAATGATAGAAAAAAGAAATATCAAGATGAATTAACTATAAATGCTATAAATTTCATGAATAAGCATTTATATGATGCTGTGGTGAGTGATTTAATTCGATCTATGACTTTTTCAGATTTGATTATTAAAAAAGGAGAAGTTCAAAAAGCTCCTGATTACTATCAAGAAGAACAAAGGTTGGAATATGAAAAGTTAGCAGAAGAGTATCATCTTTTTATTGAAAGTTTAAAGTCAGAAAACTTAGGTATCAAAACTTCTCAGCTATTAGAAAAACATCTGAAAATAGAGGAAGACAGCCCTATTTCGAAGGAGCAACCTCATATTGATTGGATGGATAATTTTTCTGATAAAACGCAAAAGTTGTTAGTGGCTATTCATTACATTTTTAATGAAGAGGAAATAAATCAAATCAAGGTTTTACGTTTTGTATTGAAATCAGCCTTTCAAATTGCACCTGTAAAAACAGTTCATTTCCTAGATAAGATTTACAAAGAACACCCCTATCGATACGACACTCCTCAGCAGTTTTTGAGTATGCTTGATCTATTACTCCAATTTGGTCTTACTGAAGAAGGATATTGGGGATACGCAATGGAACAGTTTTATCATTCTTCAAATCCTGAGGATAGTATTGAGTACAAGGAAATGTTGTGTATTTGGCAAGGCACAAGAAACATGGCATTCAGTGTGAAATGTGAATGTACACCTCATCAATATAACCTTACTAAAGGCATTCAAAAACTTCCTTTTAGACTTCAAAATAAACTATTAGCTGAAGCAAAAAAGGTGATTGGAGATGCACCTTTAGAGGTCAATTATAAAAAATCGATTGTAGATTATTTTGACCGTAAACTTCAAAAGGAGTTTATCTTCGAAGACTATCCAATCTATTTTAAGAATAGGCTTGAAGGGGAAAAAACCTTTTGTGAGTACATCAAATGGGATACTTGGCAACAGCATAAGGAGTTGTTGCAAACCATTATAAAAGATATTAATATCGAATATGAGGATGAGCTTAACCCAAAAGAAGCCCAAGAGGAATTATGGAAGATCAAGGGGTGGCGTTATATTATTCTTCAAAAAAATGGAGAAAATCTAACTCCTATTTATGGTGAGCGAGTACTATCGTTATTGCAACAAGGGTTTGATCAAGAGAATATTTATTATGCTCACACGCATTGTATAATCATTGATCAAAATTGCCCTGCCGATTATATAGAGGAATTACTGTCTTCTGACATGAGATTCAATCATGAAGAGATATGGCGAAACAGTATCAAGTCATTTTTACTTTACGGCGGGGACAAAGAAAAAGTGGAACTGATTAGTCAATATGGAATCGATAAATGGAGATTTAATCAAGAGGATGATTATTCAGAAACTTCAATTAAAGACCTTTTTGATCATCTCCCTGATGCGTTACAAAAAAGAGTGCTCTATTTACTAGGCTGTATTTCTGAGGAGGCTTTGGTGCTTCATCTTAAAAAATCACCTCAAGAATATTACGAGTTACTGGAAATGAGTAAGGTAGATTATTCAACCATTTTCAGATACTTTTTATCTCAAACAAAACTATCCAATCCGAATATTTATCTACAAATATTCAAACAAACAGATGGTGTTCCATTAATCGAAAGCGAAAAAACTGAGATTAAAATTCCGATGCTTTCCATCATGTCCCATCTTCCAAAATACTACCAATATATCATTTCTTTGGAAAATAGTAGCTCTACTAAAATCAAAGAACATGCGAAGATGTTGATTGAGAAATATCAATTGAAAGAGAAGGTCATTGAATACGTTATCGTGGATTTCGGCATTTACAAAATGCTGGGAAATACTGATGAAGGAGGAGAACGTAAAATAGCGAATGAACCTGTTCTATTAGAAGAAACTGACCAAATATCAGCGAAAATCAATCAGTATATCGGTCTACGATTTACAGTAAAAAATCATGATAAGGCTCCAAAGATTTGTCAGCATATGGTTCACATTAATCATCCAATTAAAGATGAGAATGGACAGATTTCCTACACTCAAACTTCATGGAGGCAAAACGGGTTAAGCAATTCTAATATTTTCTTGGGATGGTACTTTGAAAGTGAAGAGGAAGTAATTGAAGGGGAATATAAGATGAGTACTTTGGATGAAGAAGGGAATTTGTTGGTGAGTAAGAGTTTTAGTGTTTTATAATTTTATCCCCATCATTACAATCATTCATATATTTGTTTATTTTATTTAATGATGGGGTATTTTTTCTAGTTTTTTTAAAACTAAAGTGATTCGATCTGAGGAATTGTCAACCCCGTATTTTTAGCTATTATTTCATAAGGAACTCCGTCTTTCTTTAATCCTTTGGCAATAGCGATATTTCGTTCTTCAATTAATTTAAATTCGGCATCAGCTTTTAAAGTAAAAAGTCGGCTTGCTTCATCTCTTAAATTCTTTAGGTGTAGTTTATATTTTGCTTGTTCATCTTCAGATAGTTGATCTACACGAAGTAGTTCTTTTGCTTGAAGTAATCCTTTGGCCTTAAATTCTTCTTTGATTTCGTTGTTTTTGAAATAGTATATCCACTCATCTAAAGTATCTCGAGCCACATCATCAAACTGATTTACTTTAATGACATAATACTCTGGAAATAAATCAGAAGGTGTTACGTTACTTCCCATTAGCATTTTTTGTTTTGCTGATAATTCCAAGCTATCCTTTTTATGAATACCTAAAAAATGCGTTTTCCCATGATAAACATAATCTTCACCTTGACCTAGATCAAAATAGACAATATTTACAGAATAAACTTTTTTGACTTGTTTATAAGATTCACCTAAAGAAATATATTCAGTTACAGCTTTAGAAGAACCATAAATCATACGTTGGAAATAATCATATTCCAATTGGTTTTGCACCTCAATGATAACAAGTTCTCCCTTGGCATTCTTCACAAGAATATCGACTCTATTGTATTTATCGATTTCGATTTGTTGATTACTTTCACTTTCGAGAATACTCTCAATTACTATATCTTCTTTCATTAATTCAGAAAGAAAACCCTCTAAAACAGTGTAATCAGCTTTATTTCTCAAAAGGCGTTTCATTGCCCAATCAAATCGAATCAAATTCCTGTTAGCCATAACTTTATCTTTTAGTTCAATTTTATCCCCACAAAGTAAAACTTATCAAAGTTATTATCAAAAATAATAATTCAACTCTACTTACTACTTATAATACAATAACAAAAAAGGATCGAGCAACAAACTGCTCGATCCTTAAAATTATATATTCGTATTTAGTATTCTAACATTACGCTTTTACGCCATCGTCTTTTACTACACCTTCTTTGATTGCTTCCACAATTGAAGGATCTAGTAGTGTTGAAGTATCACCGAAGTTGTCAGTCTGACCTTCAGCAACTTTTCTTAAGATACGACGCATAATTTTACCTGATCTCGTCTTCGGTAAACCTCTTACGATTTGAACCTTATCAGGTCTAGCGATCTTACCAATTTTGTCAATCACCACTTCAAGAATTTGTTCTTTCAG
This sequence comes from Flammeovirga sp. OC4, assembly GCF_000812565.1. Lineage (GTDB taxonomy): Bacteria > Bacteroidota > Bacteroidia > Cytophagales > Flammeovirgaceae > Flammeovirga. The sequence continues at coordinate 200,677 of NZ_JTAM01000003.1, forward strand.
TTCAGTAATTGTGCTTACTTCTAACTCTGCTGAGTCACAAACTACATAAGCGTAGATGCCTTGACCTTTGATATCATGAGGATAACCCACTACTGCAGATTCAACTACTGCATTGTGCATATTGATTGCATTTTCAACTTCTGCAGTTCCTAATCTGTGACCTGATACGTTCATTACATCATCCACACGACCAAGAATTCTGTAGTAACCGTCCTCATCACGACGACAACCGTCACCTGTGAAGTATAATCCTTTGAAAGTAGAGAAGTAAGTCGTCTTACAACGTTCGTGATCACCCCAAGTCGTTCTCAACATTGAAGGCCAAGGGTATTTCACACAAAGGTTTCCTTCTACTCCTTTTCCTTCAATCTCATTACCTTCTCCATCCACTAAAACAGGCTGAATACCTGGTAATGGTAGCGTAGCATAGGTTGGTTTAGTAGGAATAACGCCTGCTATAGGTGATATCATGATGCCCCCCGTTTCCGTTTGCCACCAAGTATCCACAATCGGGCATCTTCCTTTACCAATATGTTGGTGATACCACTCCCAAGCTTCACGGTTGATCGGTTCCCCTACCGTACCTAAAACTCTTAAGCTGTCTAATTTATATAACTCTACATACTCCAAACCTTGAGCCATCAGTGCTCTAATTGCGGTAGGTGCTGTGTAGAAAATGTTTACTTTTAATCGATCTACAACTCTCCAAAAACGGCCTGCATCAGGGAAAGTAGGAACACCTTCAAACATTACTGAAGTCGCACCTTCCAATAAAGGTCCGTAAACAATGTAAGAGTGACCTGTAATCCAACCAATATCGGCAGTACACCAATACACATCATTTTCTTGGTATTGGAATACATTTCTGAATGAGTACCAAGTGTAGACCATGTAGCCACCTGTTGAGTGTACTACACCTTTAGGCTTTCCTGTTGATCCTGAAGTATATAAAATAAATAATGGATCTTCTGAATCCATCACTTCTGGATCACAAACTGTTGGTACTGATTTGATTTCATCGTGCCAATACACATCACGTTCTGGATCCATTTTCACGTCTCCGCCAGTACGTTGGTACACGATTACTTTGTCTACATCTGGGCATTGGAACAATGCTTCATCTGCAATTTGCTTTAGCTCTACCACTTTGTTACCACGAGGACCTTGGTCGGCAGTAATCAAAATTTTAGCTCCTGCATCATTGATTCTATCCGCTAATGCTTGAGCCGAGAAACCTCCGAAAATTACAGAGTGAATCGCTCCAATTCTAGCGCATGCCAAAACAGCAATGGCTAATTCAGGGACCATTGGCATGTAAAGACATACTCTGTCTCCTTTACCAACTCCGTTTCTTTTTAAAACGTTGGCAAAAAGACATACTTGCTCGTGTAGTTCACGATAAGAAAAGATTCTGTCTTTTTCATGTGGATCATTGGCAACCCAATGAATCGCTGTTTTGTCACCTCTAGATAGTAAGTGACGATCCAAGCAGTTTTCGGTGATGTTCAGCTTACCATTCGTAAACCAACTAACATTGTAATTGTCGAAATCATGTTCAACTGTCTTGTCCCATTTCTTTCTCCATACAAATTGTTCCGCTACTTCTGACCAAAAGCGTTCAGGTTCGCTCACGCTGCGTCTATAGGCTACAGCGTAGTCTTCTAAGTTGTTAATTCTGCTAATCATTAATGTCGTAAAGTTTGAGTAATAGACTTATGTTATTTCAGTAGGTGTAATACTGAAACTCATCAATGTAAAGTCTAAGTGTTTAAAATTATTACTGAAGTTTTCGGCTTTGAATATAGATATTGAGAATTAAAAAAATGGAATTTAAATATACCTCTGCTAAATAAGTATAGTTATTTTCTATTACTCCAAGAAATGACCATGTACTTATCTCCTACCTGAGTAATGACAGAAGACCCACTTTCAAGATTTTCTCTATTGATAATATAGGTCAATAATTCACTGTGATTCATTAATTGATAAGAAGGTGCATAGGCATCTGTCTCCAAACGCGGAATATTATATTTCTTCACCCAATTCATCACTGAGACATGACTGACCCCCAATATTCTTTCAATTTCTCTAAAACTCACACCTTCCAAGTATAGTTGAAGTGCTTTGATCACATACTTCCGCTCGACCTCTCTCCCTTTTTTAGGAACTGAAAAATTATAGTTGCAACTCTTGCATTTGTAGCGTTGATTTCCTTTCACAAAACCGCTCTTAATGAAGGAATTACTATCACATTTTGGGCATGACAATTCTGATATTTTCATAAAATGAATGGATATTTCTGTATTAATAGTTGTTTGTAGTATGTAATTAAATATACTTATTTAGCATACCTATACTTATTTACCAAAATTCATGTACAAAATACACTTTTTATTTATTTTTAACAGATTTAAACACTTAAATAGAATTCCTATTCCAATCCATTTTCAAGAATAATTACTTATCGATATATCAAAAAATGATTGCTTATGTTGATGAATTTCGCTTGATCAGTACATTAGTTTATCAACATTACAATCGCCCTTCAATTTATAATGGAAGTTATGCGACATTTTTATGATAAATTTGACAATCACAAAAGACGCATGTATAAAAATTGATGATTCAACCTTCATTTTTTAAAATTGATAAATGTAAAAAAAAGCTTAAATTGATCATTCAACTATTTTTTTAATATGAAGCTTCTAGCACTCTTAAATGTACTGTTAATAACATTGTGTCTAATTTCTTGTGGTTTTAATCCTAGTGATTTTAATGATGTAGGAATTAAACCTCTGGAATCAAAGTCAATTGCGATTCCTTTATTGGACGGTAATGTAGAACTGGTGAATTTGTTAGACAGTTTGGATCGCTCTAGCTTACATACTGATGTCACTCCTTGGTATTTGGAATATAAATCTTGGGAGACGCAAGCTCAAAAAGACACCATTAAGCCGCTCATCACTGGAAAGGATATTTTGAATGATCCGTCTTTTAAATTACAAACAGGACTCTCTGTTCCTCTACTGGCTTCCTTTGAAAATATCATTCTCACTAAAGAGGTAATTATTCCTGTTACCACTGTTAATCCTTTTTTTGATGTCAATGTATTAGAAGTAGCAAAAGGTGAATTCGTTGCTTCATTTATCAATAAAGCAGATGTTTTATCTTTTTTTTCGATTGAACTCATTCAATACAACAACAGTAACGACACCACCATCCTCGATCAGGCAGGGTTTCTGATGCAACCCAACGTTAGTGCTGAACTAAAATTAGAAATCATCAATTCAGAGGTAAATACTTCTTCTGGTATCAGCACTGCTTTACGTCTAAAAAATGCGGTAAGTGGACAAAACGCTCCCTATACAGTAGCTCCATCGCCCAATCAAGGTATTCAAATTAATGAAGTAGGTGGTTTACATTTTACTCCATTTGTAGATATTGATCTTGATATACCCATCGCTGAGAAATCGATGGACATCAATATTTTTGAAAATTCGTTAGAAGGTGGCAGTGTCACTTTATCAGAATTTCAGTTGGATATTGTTTCCTATAACACATTTGGATTGGATATTTTTGCTGGAAATATTGAGGTTTTGGCTCAAAGCTCTATTGATGACTCACTTGTCCCTATTGTATTTTCTTCCTCTGAAATTGGGAGACCAAGAAATCAATTGAACGAAAAAATAGACACTCTTACTTTCCTAAAGCCAGAAGCCGCCTTAGACGTCAAGCCCAATAAATTGATAATGAGAGGTGATCTACAAATTCAGATGAGGAAAGGAGTTGACTATTATGTAGAAGACGATTCTTATATAAAAGAACAATTTATCGCTAAAATACCCTTTGAAATAGGAATGGATAATGTCACCTTTTCTACTTCAATACTCAGAGTACAAGATTTTCAAGAAAGTATAAATAGCATTGACTCTGCCACGATACTTCTTGGGGTAGAAAATCACTTCCCAATGAGTGGTGTGTTATCCATCTACACCAAAGATGCGATTGATGACGAGACTCCTTATCAGATTGATTTAAGTTCTGAAATGAATCAAAATGATTTTGTATTTATGAAATCAGCTGCTATTGATGCCAATAATCAAGTGGTTGCTCCTACCACACTACAAAGTACTTTCAGAATTACAAAAGAAGATGCTCAAAGATTAGTTGATGCAAAATACATATATATAGAAGGGAGGTTTAGTACACCTGATGGAAAAATTGTACCTTTCCTTCCAGGGCAACGCCTACTCCTTAAAGCGGGTATTTTTGCTTCTATAACGCTATCTCCTGATGATTTATAATTTTAAGAAATATATTACTCTAAGTGTACTTTTGTTAAGTGCACTGACTTGTTTAGGACAACAGGAAACCATGCTTTACTTTATGAAAGACATGCCTCAGTCCTTGCAATTAAACCCCGCACATAAGAGCGTTTATAAAACATCAGTGGTATTACCTTCGGTTTATATGAATGCAGAATCGACCACTTTTTCATACAACAATATTTTCACCGAAGATTTGGACGGGAACAACATTGATTTGGAAAAATTCTTTGAAAAACTGCAGGATCAAAATGTAATGGAATCAACCGCCGTTGTTGATTTAGTAGGGTTGACCATCACTTCAGATAAAATTAGTATCAGCCTTTTTGTAAGAGAAAGAATATCTAGTGTAATGCAAATTGAAGAGGATGTAGGAGAATTATTTGCAAAAGGAACTGCTCACCCTGACAACCTTAATAGAGAATTCAATATCGCTCCTTCATTTAACCTGAGTCACTATAGAGAATACGGCTTTGGTTTTAATTATAATATCAAAGACCGTTGGACATTTGGGGTCAATGCAAAATATCTTTCTGGTTTGATGAATATCAACATGAAAAATGCCCAAATCACATTAAAAACAGAAGATGCCGCCAACTATCCTATCACGGTTGCTATGGGTGATGCTCCGATTAGAAGTGCTGGTTTCAATAAATTATTGACCTCAGATAAAGAGATTACTTCCGCTGAACTTGGTTCTTATTTAGCAGGGGGTGCGGGAAATGGTTATGCATTTGATCTCGGAGTGACTTTCCAATTAACGGACAAAGTATTATTAGAATTAGCGGCTACCAACATCGGCCAAATTATCTGGAGTAACTCTAGACAAGACTATAGACTTGGTGCCGAAGATTATAACACTATGGTACTTACGGGGTCAAACCCACAAGATGTTTTCAATAATGAAAACCTTGACACTCCTAATCCTCAATATGATTCTTTGGTCAGTTTATTTGATTTTCATGAAATGGAAAACAGTGATCAAAGTTCTTATATCACTACCCTACCAATGTACGCCAACCTTGCAGGAAGTATTGATTTAGGACATAAGTTTATCATTGGTTGTACGGTGGGCTTTAGTTATATAGAAGATTATTTTAATCCTCGTTTTTCCATTAGTGCAAATAAAAGATTTGCTGATTTTTTAGGTATAGGTGTCAACTATACTGCTGACAAAAGTGGAATTTCGCGTGTGGGTGGTGCAGTCAGTATTGGCTTTCCTGGCATTAAAGTTTATGCGATATCAGATGATCTCGTTAAAAATATTACCAATTGGAAAGACTCTCAATCCTTAGGTGTTCGATTTGGGGTGAATTTGAACTTTGGGTATGTCAAACAGAATTACCTCAATAAAAGACAAACGAGAGCAAGTCAGATTATGGAATGGCATGATTAAAATGTCACGATAAATACAATATCATTTCTCTTTTTCAACGTTTATTAAAAAGTGCGTCATTATGGAGCACTCTGTCACTTAAAAACACATTTCATCTTTCTTTCAAAACTAAAAACAAACCCCTAAACATCTCATTTACAACAACAAACACATTAACGGCTTATTCTTTTCATTAATAATGGTGTATCACATTAAAAAGCATCAAAATGGACAGAATAATTACAAAAGAGGAAAAGCAAAAGGATAAAAAGAAGCAATACTTTAAGATTGGTACTGCCGTAGTTATTGGATTAGGTTTACTTTATTTAGTCAATGGTTATTTAACAAAGAAAATTGACCGAAGAGATATTTCCATTGGAATTGTTGAAAAAGGAAATGTTGCGTTGACTATTTCTGGAAGTGGAAAAATAGAGCCTACGCTTCAAAAAGCAATTACATCTCCATTTTCATCATTTATTGAAGCCACTTATAAAGGTATCGGTGATAATGTCAAAGCCAATGAATCAATTCTTCAAATAAATGTAGCAGAAGCTGAAAATAAACTTTCGTCAATGAAAGATGAGGCTGAGATGAAACGTGTCGAAATCAACAAAGAAAAACTAAGACTCAACAAAGAACTTTTCAACTTAAAGAAAGAAACTCAAATCAATGCTCTTCAGTTAAAAAGCAGAGAAGAAGCATTAAAAAGTGAAACAAAATTATTGTCGATTGGCGGTTCCACTGAAGAAAAAGTAAAGCAAGCAAAAACATTATTAGAAGTTGAAAAACTAAAACAGGAACAATTAAACCATGATTTAAAAATTAAGGAACAAGGTATTCTTCAAGAAATTAAATCGTTAGAACTTTCACTTTCTATTCAACTTAAAAGCATTCAAGAACAAGAAAGAAAATTAGAAAAAGCGAAGACAAAAACTGGAATGGACGGAGTCATCACTTTTATCAAAGATAAAGTAGGTGCTTCTATTGCTGAAGGTGAAGTACTGGCAAGAGTAGCCAATATGGATCAATTTAGAATCCGTGGAAAAGTGTCAGAACAATATGTCGCTTCTCTTTCTATTGGAATGGATGTGGTCGCTAAAACTTCAAAAGCCTCTTACACTGGAAATGTCACAAGTATCTCTCCCTCTTCTGACAATGGAATGATCACTGTTTTAGTACAAATTCACGAACAAAAAGATTTAGATCTGCTTCGTCCTGATATGATCGTTGATCTTTCAATCATCAGAGAACAACATGAAAATGTATTGAGAGTAAAAAATAGAGGAGCATTCAAAGGTATAAAAGACGAAAAAATATTTGTGATTCATAATGGTAGTGCTGAAAAAGTTACGGTACAAACAGGGTTTAGGAACTCTGTATGGGTGGAATTAAAAAACAATGTTCAAGAAGGTGATTCTATCATCATCTCCCCTACAGATAAATTTATCAACTCAACGCATATTGAACTTAAATAATTTTTGATCTCAACGAAGAAATAATCATGAAAAAGCTATCATTATTAGGGGTATTACTTTTAATCTCTTCCACTTTATTGGGTCAAAAAGTTTTAAGCCTCAAACAAGCGATCGATCTTGCACAAGCCAATTCCAATTATGTTCAGATTGCAGGAAAAACATTAGAGATTGAAAGAGCAAATTTTAAATCCTTTCAAACAGACTTAAGACCTCAAATGGTGTTACAAGGAACGCCTACTTCTTATGGTAAAAATTACAATCCGATTACTCAGCCAGACGGAAGTGTTGTGTACCAAGCTGTAGAACAAAATAACATTAATATGCAATTGAATTTAACTCAACAAATTGCAGCAACAGGGGGTTCTGTTTTCATAGGTAGCCAACTTAACCGATTTGATGATTTTCAGAGTGAAGTACATCAATATCAGGCACAGCCTTTTTACATTGGATACAATCAACCTCTTTTTCAATACAACCAATTGAAATGGCAAAAAAAATTGGCTCCTCTACAACTTCAAGAGGCCGAAAAGCAATTTATAGAGGATATGGAATGGATTGCGGTTCAAACCACTCAATTTTATTTTGATGCTCTTGTATCACAATTGAATAGCAACATTGCACTTCAAAACGTGGAAGACAATCAAAAAATTGTAAAAATCACAAAGGCAAAAAAGGAATTGGGCAGAGCTTCTGAAAGTGAAGTATTACAAGTAGAACTCAATGTAATCTCAGCAGAACAAACTTATGCATCGGCTAACTTAAGTTATAGAACAGCGATGAGAGCATTATTAAATTACTTACAAGTGGATTCTTATAATGAGATTAATATTCAATTATTAGTTCCTGCTAATTTTAACCTTAGTCAAATTAATACCGATAAAGCATGGGAATTTGCCAAAAGAAACCGTAAGGATTTTATCAATTACCAGAGAAGAACGGTAGAAAGTGAAAGTCAAATTGCAAAAGCGAAACGTGATAACCGATTCCAAGCTAATGTTGAAGTAGCATTTGGTTTGAGTAATCAGTCCAACGATATCAGTCAAGCCTACAGTAACAATATTCAATCACAACAGTTTAATGTGACATTGGCTGTTCCGATTTTAGATTGGGGAAGAGCAAAAGCAAGAATCCACTCAGCGGTTACAAGTTATGAACTCACTCAGGCTCAAATCGAACAAGATAAACTCGATTTCCAAAGAGAAGTGATCAATGCCAGTGAGCAATTAGAAACGATGGCGGAACAAGTGAATTACATTCAAAAAGCAGATGAAGTGGCTCAAAAAAAATACTCTATTGCTTTGCAACGCTATGAACTGGGAGATATCAGTATTCGTGAATTGGTTTGGTCAACAGACGAAAAAGATCAAGCAAAAAATGCTTATATCAATACTTTAAAATCGTATTGGATGAGTTATTATCAGTTGAGAACTGTAACGTTATATGATTTTGAAGAGGAAGAGAATATTAGGTATGTGGTGCAGTAAGTCTAGGTTACATTACACTGAGTAACGCACTGTTACTTCTAACTCAAAATGTCAAACTCTATTATTGTGATATTATCAACCAATAATATTAATAATGGAATTTATCAAAAAAAAATGGAGCTTTATCATTGTTATAGGTGTTCTTCTTTCTAATATCTTCACGGCCTATTATATCAATATAACATTTAGAGAAATTCGTTTTCCATATGATGAAGAGGAAATAATGCCTTATCCTAAAATAAAGCATAATCAAAACAGGAGTTTTCAAGAAAAACAAATCAATCAGAATTCTTCGAGTCAAAACGTATATTTACCCGACTTAAAGCATTTCCCAAAAGAAATGATAAATTTGAATACATCAATCAACCATAATACTTTTCAAAAGAAACATAAAAGAGTGGTATCTAGCAGAAATAAAATTTTGATTGAGTACCCAAACGGCGTAAAAGTTTATTATTCTAATCCATCTTCAAACTTAGATTTAACTGAAATTATTCAACTCTATTAAGGCTAATGGCTCGTTACGTATCGTAACCTGGTGTTACTACTGTAACAAACCATAATACAGCACCTTTGTATCATAATCAAGTTCAAATCAATCATTAAATGAAGATGAAAAATAATAACACAACATCTAGGAGATTATTTACTTTAATCACTCTTATTGCTTTAACAATAACACTATCCAACCTATTTACATCATGTACTTTCAGAGATGATTTTGAAGACAATATGCCTCCAAGATCTAGTAGTCAATTACACTTAGGGAGTCATTGGAAATGAGATCATGACTAATAAAAATACGCAAAAGCACCACCTAAAATTAAAGAAGGCGGTGCTTTTTTAATAACTGAGAAGCTGTTTTATGATTCAACCAATTAATAATTAAATCTTCCATACTATCAGTTTGCTCTTCAAGTATTTCCTTCAATGCCTTTTGTGCTTTTTCTCTTTTCAAAGGGTTTGAACTGCCTATAGCAAGAAGGAATAATGAAAAATAAAAAGGTTGCTGATCTAGTGATTTTTCCACATCGTCTGACAAACTTTCATTATTGAGCAATTGGAAGATAGCTCTTGAGATATCAATTACTTTAGGTATTTCATAATCTACCCTTTGAAGCCTACTGTAAACCGTTTGGAATGCAGCCTCTTTATTAAAATAAGAATGTAAAAGGAGTTCTTGACATAAAGGCTCATAATGCTTCGGCTGTTGTATAAATTTCTGATAGAGCGTATAGGCCTTCTCTTCTTCTTTTTTATAAATCAAACTCCATATTTCTTCACATAATGAATTGGGAGAATCATCCGATAATAGTATCTGATCTGCCAAATGAAGTGCATTTTCATGAATATGTAAGCCATAATGGTAATCCAAATGGTATAACTTTTTTAGAATCGCTTGAAGGAATAAGTTTGGTGTTGATTCAAGTATTTTTTGTAATTGAAGCACTGCATCAGATAATAATTCATACCTATGATGCACTAAGATTTCAGTATCAAAAGAGATAATATCTTTCAAAATTGTGTTATCCAAAACATCCCAACCCACTTCTAATAATAAAGGACTATACAGTCCGTCAATATACAACTGCAGCAATTCTAAAAGAGCTTGATCCGATTCACACCTCCCTTCAAAAATCTTTACTAATCTCTTCTCATGACCATAAACATAAATACTGACTAGATTTTCCTCCCACAGAAATTTCATATGAAAGTCAGCTTTATCTTGATCAAGCGTCAGAGTCAAAAACTTATTGAGGAAAATATTTTTACTCAATTTCAATTGAAGATGTTCTAAATAATCTGCTCTCCCTTCTACAACCCTTGTTATTCCACCTAGGTAAACCTCCGGAAATTTAAGGACTGTAGAACTACTTTTAGGGTCTTGTTGCTGTGCCATAAATACTGGTTTGTAATTTCCCTTTGGAATCTCAATAATGACATCCTCTTGCTGAACATCATTGAGATAATACTTTTTAAGCAATGTCCTCAAACGGCCCATCTGCACTCTCACAATAGGATCAATAGAGGCATCAAAATCATCCTCTCGATCAAAAACCTCTAAGGCTATTGAATAAGAAGTATAATGCTCCTCTTTTCCCTGATCACTCTTCTGTACCAAATAAGATAAAAGCTTCTTTGCTCTAAAGGAGGTAATAAAAGTAGGACTGTTAAGTATATTTTCTAGCGTTTTTGTCTTAGAGGTCATCATCATTATGCTCATGTTACATTACCTGATGTAACCTAGCGTTACTTCTAAGTGGCAATGATTCAAAGGATATTTGTAGTGTATTAATTATTAATGTAATCAAAATAATATCACCATGAAAAAGTTCTCAATAATTTTCTCTTTCATCATTGCACTGACATTAAATCAGTTAATCTCTTCATCTCTTTATGCCAAATCTTTTGAGTTTTACACTCCTGAAGTACAATATGTTGATGGCATTTTTGAAATTACCATTGATGCTGACACACCTTTCGAAAGAGGTTTGCAACATGGCGTTGCACTCAATACACAAATCAATCAAGGTATTTTATCCTTTAAACAATGGATCTCCAAAAATACAAGCATTGAAGATGTGGATGCTTTTCTTTCAAAGTTTGTAAACGAAAATGGTTATGCTTTATATACCAAACAACACACTCCTGATCTTTACGAAGAACTTGAAGGAATCGCTGAAGGAGCAAGTATACCTTTCGATGTTTTATTCGCCTATCAAGCCTTTGATGAATTGTTTACTTATTTTGCTAATGAGGGATTTATTGATCTACAAGGACACTGTACAACAGTTGGTATTGAAGGAAAGCAAAATATCGTCACACACAATAATGATATCCCCACCTATTTCAAAGGTTTGAATACTTTATTGAGAATTAAAAATCCAACTACAGGACATGTAATTCTACAAGGCACTTTTGCTGGAGTAATCGCTCAAAATGGAGTAAATAATCATGGTATTGCAGTGGGAATAAATACCGTTGCCAATATCAAAGGAAATAAAACAGGTCTTCCCGTCGCTTTCAATGTCAGAAAAATTCTAGAGCAGGAAAACGTTGAAGATGCATTGTCTTTCTTACGTTCTGTACAATGTGCTCAACCAATGAATTATATGATTGGGGACAAAAAAAATGTGATATGTGTAGAAGTATACGGAGAGGGTCAATATGATATTCTTAAACCGAATCACAACTTTATTGTCCACACAAACCATACACTTTCTGATAAAACCCCTCAACTTTTCGAAATGAGTGAAGAAGATGGCGGTGCATCATTTGCCAATACTTTAGAACGTTTGAAATTGGCCAATGAATGGCTTGAGAAAAAAGAAAATACCATCACAAAAACAGAGATCATGGAACTGAAATCAGGGCCAATGATCAATGTTTTCCCAGGTAACAATACTGGTCGAACGCTACAAAGCATGATAGTCGTTTTACCAAGAAACGAAGCTCCTTATGTGTATTACACCGGAGACTCACCAAGCATTTCAAGTTATACTCGATTTAGTTTTTAGTAATAATTAAAGGGGTAATCTTTTTGGGTTATCCCTTTTATCTATCCTCTAAAAATACTTGATCCATTTCGAGGTGCTTTTCCTTTTATAGTCAGAAAACTTCTTCGTAGGATAAAATAAAACCAATGAAAGTGCAATGGTACATAACCAAATTTGCCAAAGATGATCAAAACCAAAGTATTCTCCTTGGTTTGTTCCGTAGACATTTACCAAGATTTTATAGGCTATTAAAAGTACATAAAGGTGGAGTATGTAAAAAAACATGGGTGCTGATCCATAAGTTCTTAGAAACTCCGTAAAACGGTTTTGCATTTTCTCGAAAAGGTATAATAAGAAGCAGCCTATCCCAATTGTCAATAATATAAAGTCGAGTGAAGGGGGATACTTTTTGAAATTTAGAAATGACATAACAGATTGGATAAAAGTATCTTGTTTTTCCCAGGGTAACGTCTCTCCATAAATATTAAATCCTCTTATCACCAACAGTAATCCCAAACAACTCAAACCGATCTTCACTAAAGTCTTCAACCTCTCTTCGGCATTGAATTTCTCTCCAACAAAAAGTGGCCCTGTAAAATAGCCCAAGAGAATTACTCCAATCCAAGGTAAAACAGGGTAAGAAGCTTTAATCGCTATAAAATCATTTGGAAGAATAAAACCTCTTTGATATAAAACAGTCCAAATGGTGTAACCAATTTGATCTTCATTAAGATGAATTGAAGTCAACATATTGTGCCCAAAAACAATTACAAAACCCAATAAACCAATCCATTTGAGATCCAACTTACTCAATAAAGCAAGGCTAATCATACTCACACCAATGGCCCAAATCACCTGTAAATAGAGCGTCTTATAATCACCAAACCAAGAAAAATTGATCAATGTGATTTCAATTAGAATAAGAAACAAACCTCTTTTCCATAGAAAACTACTTGCAGACCTTGGAGTCTTTCCTTTTGGATGAGCGTACAACCAAGCCGACAATCCTGTCAAAAACACAAAAACTGGAGCACACAGATGAGCCAAAATCCTAGAAAAGAATAATCCAGTGGATGTATCATCTATATTAATCGGATCAGAAATCGGCATATGATAAAAGAACCTTTCTCTCACATGATCCAACAGCATAAAAAGCATCACAAGGCCTCTTAATATATCAATGGAAGATATTCTTTTTTTGGTTTGGGGTATTGATTGGTTTGTGCTCATTTTTAACAGCTTTTACTTTGCGAGCTTGTCGCATATACTTCTTAAGACAAAAGTAATGAACACTATAAACTTAGCTGAATGAATAATAGATAATAAGTATAAAGGATATATAAAAAATTAAAGTTGTTCAATCTCCTCCCTACTCAAACCTGTAGATTTCATGATCACTTCTACATCTACCCCATTAGATTTCAAAGACTTAGCAATTTGATGTTTTTCATCTTTTCGAACTTTGTCTTCCGCGTCCACTTTCATAGTCCACTCCAAGCTCGCCTGATCACTAAGGTATTCCAGGTGTTTTATGTAACTTTTTCTATCCTCAGGTGAAAGACGATCTACTCTCCAAAGTTCTCTAGCTTCACTCATTCCCTTAGCAGTAAACTCTTCTCGGATCTCATCATTTTTTAAATAATAAACCCACTGATCTAAAGTGTCTTTTGCTACGTTATCAAATTGGTTTACTTTTATAACATAATATTCAGGGAATATATCGGCAGGTTCTTTGATTCCTTTCAGTAATTCTTGCTGCTTAGGTGATAATGTCAATAGGTCGTTTTGATGTAAACCTTTGAAATCTGTTTTCCCTAAGTAGACATAATCCTCTCCTTGACCTAGGTCAAAATAGACAATATTAATAGAGTAGACCTTTTTAACTTCTTTATACCTTTCTCCTAAATGGAGATATTCTGTAATCACTTTAGAAGTTCCATATAGCATTCGTTGAAAATAATCGTACTCTTTTTGATTTTGAATTTCAATGATCACAAATTCACCTTTAGCGTTTTTCACTAAAATATCTACACGATTATATTTATCAGTTTCTAAAGTCTGATTCCCCTCACTCTCCAGTATATTCTCAATTGTGATGGACTCTTTTAACAACTCTGTCAAAAAACCTTCTAATACCGTGAAGTCAGCCTTATTTCTAAGGAGTCTTTTAATAGCCCAATCAAATCGTATATAATTGTTACTCATTGTTTTTCTTCATCTTTTCACAAAGATATATTATTAAAAAATAGCACGCTAATAGATGCCAGATGAGAACTATGTCTTTTCATAGAAAAAGACACTACTCACAAAGTGCTACAAAACGGAACACTTTGCAATTAATCGAATCATTTCAAAACTCTTCAAAATAAGTAAAATACAATTCAAAACACTAACAATCAGATATTTAATTATTTTTGAACACTTTTTTCATAAGTAATAGTGAACTTTGGTAAGAACAAGAATAACAGTACCAAGAGTTCGTTTGAGTTTTCTACTCGTGTCAAATTAAAAAACTAAAAGATTACCATCATGATTGAATTAAAAAATATCAGTAAAGTATTTAAAACAGATGCCGTTGAAACATGGGCATTAGAGGATATCTCTTTAACGATTGAAAAAGGAGAATTTATTTCTATCATGGGACCTTCAGGTTGTGGTAAATCTACGCTCCTTAGTATTATGGGTTTATTGGATTTACCTTCTGATGGAGTGATTGAAATCAACGGTTATAACCCACTACTTCTTTCAGATAAAAAACTAGCTAAATTCAGAAACGAACATTTAGGTTTTGTATTTCAATCATTCCACTTAATCAACGATTTGAGTGTTAGAGAAAATGTAGCAATGCCCCTTTTGTATAGAAGTATTTCTTCAAAAGAAACAAAGAAAAGAGTTGAAGAGGCTTTAGAGCGCGTAGGGCTTTCGCATCGAATGGACCACAAACCTACTCAGCTTTCGGGTGGTCAACGTCAAAGAGTGGCAATTGCAAGAGCTATTGTTGGTAATCCTTCTATCATTTTTGCGGATGAACCAACAGGTAACTTAGACTCCGTGATGGGTGAAGAGGTCATGCAAATGTTGATGAAATTAAATAAGGAAGGTGCCACTATCGTGATGGTGACACACGATGAACAACAAGCAAAAATGACGGACAGAATAGTAAGAATTTTTGATGGTCGTCAGGTATCTGTTCAAGCTAAAAACTCATTTGAAACTGCATAATTATGATAACTTATATAAAACTCGCTTGGTACTCTTTGAAGAGAAATCCCTTCTTCTCTTTTATTATCCTTTTCGGAATTAGTATGACGATCATGGTAGTCATGTTTATTGGCTCAATCCTAGATACATCTTACGGAGCAAACGGTATTTACAAAGACATTGATAATATATTGATCGCCCAAAACTTGAAAGTGATCAGAAGCGGTGAAAACGGTTACTCAAATTCCTCCTACTCTTACCACGCTTACAAAGATTATTTTTCTAAAATGAAAACTCCTGAAGTAAGCTCAATTAGTATGAGTCACTGGTTTGCTAATGTATATTATAAAGAATTAGGTAAGAAAGTCTCCAGAGAAGATATTGATCATAACTTCACCAAAATTTTTCCATTGGATTTTATAAAAGGTAGAGCTTTTACATTAGAAGACCTCGAACAGAGAAAGCAAGTGGCTATCATAACGGATCAGCTGGCAAATGAACTCTTTGGTGATGAAGAACCTCTTGGAAAGAAAATCAAAACAAAGTCTAGATACTTTGAAGTCATTGGTGTAGTGAAAAAAGAAAATAAACTGAGAAGAAGAGCATTTGCTGATATCTACACTCCTTACAACATTCATCAGAAACCAGATCAAGAGTGGCATGTTTTCCTTGGTTCTAGTATTTTCTATATGAAATTCAAAAATCAGGAAGATCTCGTAAGAGGTCAAAATGAATTTCAGGAAATTGTTGCTTCTCTTCCTATTGATGCTTCAAAAAATGAAGTTAAGAATGAAGCAAAGGCATTAACTGAAAAAGCACTATTGTTTTGGAATATGCTTGATGTAGATGATGAACGTATGTTTAATGTCTATCTCAGTATCATTGCTTTTATCTGTATGTTCATTCCAGCCTTGAGTTTGATTAACCTTAATATCACGCGTATCTCTGAAAGAACTTCAGAAATGGGCATCAGAAAAGCATTTGGTGCATCGTCATCAGACCTATTAAAACAGTTATTGGTAGAGAATGTATTTACGACATTGATTGGTGGGGTGATAGGGATGATCATGACTTTTGGAGTGGTGTCGCTCTTTAATCATTACAGTTGGATGGGAGAAGACGAAAGACTTGAAATCCACTTTATTCTTTTGGTTTACGGCTTTGTTTGTACCCTTTTCTTCAGCATTCTTTCAGGGTTCTACCCTGCCCTAAAAATCTCCAACTTCGGTATTATTTCTTCACTTAAAAACGATAAGCAATAATGATAAAGCATTCACTTCAGATCCTTTGGACTAGAAAAAAGAAAAACGCACTAATGGTAGTTGAGATTGCTTTTTCTTTCATCATCTTATTTTTACTCTTCTCTTTGCTTTACAATAAGTTTCAGAATTATGCTCACCCAGTTGGTTTTGAGACTGAAAAAGTAATGATCGTAAAACTGGACTTAAGTCAACTGCCTGAAAAAAACACCTCAAAAGAGGGACAAGATCAACTTTATGATGCGGTAAAACAAGTAATTGCTCAAAACGAAGAGGTTGAAGAAATTGCTGAGATGGATTATGCTCACCCCTATTCAGGGAGTACCAACTCTACGCGATGGAAATTGAATGATGGAGTAACCTTCTGGCCTATTGAACAGAATTTAAGACCAAGTGCTGTTCAATTCATGGATTTCAATTACATCAAAGGTGGACCTTTTACTTTTGAAGATGCACAACATGATTATGAGCCTGTTATTGTGACCAATTACTTTTACGAAAAGCTTAAGCCTTATCTTAATGAAGAGGATATGTTGATCAGTGATGAAGTGAAAATTAAAATCTTTGGAGTCATTGATTATTATAATCGAAGCAGTGACTTCCAAGATCAAGAAGATATTGCCATCAGATGCTTTGATCATTATGAATGGTTTAAAAATAAACATCAAAGTAATATTTTTGTGAAAACTCAAAATGATCCTAGAAAGATTGAGGCAAATATTGTCAATTCATTAGAAAGATTAAACCCTGACCTAAAAATAGGAATAGATTATTTTGAAGATCTTCAAGCAGAACAAAATCAATGGGAAATATTACCACTTTTTCTAATGTCATTCGTTGCATTCTTCTTAGTCATTAATATCGCTTTAGGACTTTACGGGGTACTTTGGTACAACATCACCAAAAGAAAAAGTGAAATTGGAATCCGAAGAGCAATGGGAGCTTCAAAACAGGATATCTTCTTTCAAATGTTTAGCGAAGTGATCTTACTTTTTATCATCGGTGTGGTCCTTGGAGGTGTTTTCGCTATACAATTCCCTATTCTAGGTGCTTTTAACTATAGTAATACAGAATATTTTATGGGAGCTTTATTATCTTTAGGCTTTGTATTACTCATCACAATAGCTTGCGGATACTATCCAAGCAAACTTGCAACAAAAGTAACGCCAAATGAGGCTTTACATGAACTGTAAAAACTTCCCCATCATCTACCCATGTTTTAAGTCATGAGTAGATGATGGATTATATTAAATAATATGACCAATTCCTATATACTAATTATTGACGACGACGACGCTGTTCGTAAATCCATCGGTTTGTTCCTTAAAATGAATGGGTTCAAACCTATCCTAGCACCTCACCCAAAAGAAGCTTATCCATTACTTTCTGAGTTTAAATTTTCTTGTGTGCTGTTGGATATGAATTTCAAGGTAGAAACTACAGGGGATGAAGGCCTGACAGCTTTAAAAAAAATAAAGAAGACCAACCCCAATCTTCCTGTGATACTCTTTACGGGTTGGGGAAGTATGCAATTGGCCATTGAAGGAATGAAATTGGGGGCATCTGACTTTATTAATAAACCGTGGGATAATGATCATTTATTGAAATGTATCAAAGATGCAATTGCGGTCGAAAAGAATAAATTGAAAGCTCAGCCAATAGAGAAATCTCCTACGCGTAAGAAGTTAGAAGAGCAATACAATATCTCCAATATTATAGGGCAAGATTCAAAATTATTGCAGGTATTGGAAACAGTTGGCAGGGTAGCGAAAACCAATGCTCCTATTTTGATTATGGGAGAAAGCGGTACAGGTAAAGAATTGATTGCGGAAGCGGTACATAATAATAGTCCGAGGAATGAAAATGAGTTTGTGAAAGTCAACTTAGGAGGTATTTCACAATCTTTATTTGAATCTGAAATGTTTGGACACAAGAAAGGTTCATTTACAGGAGCGTATACTGACCGTGAAGGACGTTTTGCTGTTGCTGATCAAGGCAGTATCTTTTTGGATGAAATGGGAGAGTTGGATCTTTCTTCTCAGGTGAAATTATTAAGGGTTTTACAGGAAAGAAAATTTGAGCCTTTAGGATCTTCCAAAACACAAACGGCAGATTTCAGAGTAATTTCTGCTACTAATAAAACTTTACCGGAATTAGTAAAAGAAGGAAAGTTCAGAGAGGATCTTTTCTTTAGAATCAACTTAATTACTGTAGTTCTTCCACCTTTGAGAGAGCGTAAAGGCGACATTCCATTATTAGCGCAACATTTCCTGAACCAATTGGAAACTTCTTATGGCATTACAGGAAAAACCTTTGCTCCTGACACTTTGAAATGGTTACAGAAACAACCCCTCAAAGGAAATATTAGAGAGTTGAAAAACTGGGTCGAAAGTTCAGTACTGATGAGTATGAATGATGTGCTTCAGATCAGTGACTTTGAAAACAACCCCACCAATATCCACGCTTTCCAAAATGACGAGATCAAAGAGGAAATTGTACCGAATGGGATGACTTTGGAAGAAATGGAAATTGTCATGATCAAAAATGCTTTGGAAGATAATCGCTATAAGATTGCTCCTTCCGCAAAGCAATTGGGAATCTCCAGAAATGCACTTTACAGAAAAATAGAAAAATACGAAATTACGGATGCTCAAGATTGAATATAGCTTACTATCAATACTAATCGTTGGAACACTTTTAGGCGTTACTTATACAAACAGACTGGAGAGTCCATTACTCTTTTTGACAGCCGAAGTGGTCTCTGTCATTGTGGTGTTATGGTTGATCAGACTTTATTTATTTGTGAGCAAACCACTCAAAGAATTAAATAATGCCTTAAGGTTACTGACCAACAATGATTTTCAATCAAGACTCCTTCCCACTCCTCACCCTATTGTCAATAAATTGGTGACTGTTTTTAATAAGATGATCGATAGGATTCATCAAGAACGTGTGGAACAAAGAGAGCAAAGTTATTTCTTAGAACATCTTATTAGAGCAACTCCTCATGGCATCATCATTTTGGATTATGATCAAAAGATTATTAAATCCAATCCTACAGCCATTAATATGCTGGAAATGGGTTTAGATAAGATTCAAAATAAAGGACTAGATGAATTGGACTCCCCTCTTCTAAATGCAATCCATCAACTTCCATTAGAAACAGCGCAAGACATACAATTTTCGGGTGGTAGAAAATATAGGTGCCACAAATCTTCTTTTATCTTCCAAGGCTTTCAGCAACAGTTTATCATCATTCAAGACCTTTACTTGGAGGATATTAAAAAAGAAAAACAAGCCTACAGTAAAGTGATCCGAATGATGAGTCATGAAGTAAACAACTCCGTTGGTGCGATCAATTCTTTTGTAGATACGTTGAAAATGTTTGCTCCAACTGATGAGGAACTTAAAGGTGATTATATCGATGCTTTGACGATTATCAAAGATAGAAATGAATCCATGGCTGGGTTTATGAAAAACTTTGCGTCTGTCGTGAAAGTCCCCGAACCTGATTTCCAAAAAGTTGATTTGACTGAATTATTAGAAAATCTTACTGACCTTTATCAAGCAGACTTACTACAACATCAAATTGATATTTCATTAAGCATACCTCCTAAGATGATTGTTGAAGCAGATAAAAGTCTTCTTGAACAACTTTTCATCAATATCATTAAGAACGCGAAAGAGGCCCTTCTTGAAGTAGAGACAGAGAGAAGCATCAAGATTGATTTTGATACAAATAGTAAAAGACTTCAGATATGGAACTCAGGCCCTTCTATTTCAAAAGAGGTAGAAAAGAAACTATTCACCCCATTTTACAGCAGTAAACCTACTGGTCAAGGTATTGGATTAATGCTTTGTAGGGATATTATTGTAAAACATGGATGGGATTTTGGACTATTTAGTGATGAAAGAGGTGGTGCTACATTTGTAATAAAACAATTAAAACAGTCTAAAAACGTCTAAAAACATACGCTTATAAATATTCTAATATCATTTATTCATTTTTTTCATAAATCTCATTAAACCTACATAAGTATTATTTTTCTAAGATATTAGTGCATTTTCCAAGATTATGGATTTGAAAAGAGGTTATTTTTATTTAGCTTTTTAAAAATAACTTGCTGGGAACACTCCAATTCACATCTATAACCCAAAAACTCTATGCACGATATTGATCAGATTACGAATTTAAAATCAGAACTTACCCACGTTCAAAATCAGCTAAAACAAAAAGAAACAATCATTGATAGTATACTTGAAGGTACCATGGCAGGGTTCTGGGACTGGTATATTCAAGATAACTATGAGTATTTAAGCCCCTCTTTCAAAAAAATGTTTGGCTATGAAGATCATGAGATGGAAAATACTCCCGAAGCTTGGATGAAAATTATGCATCCCGATGATCTTAAAATGGTAAAAGAAAATTTCAACCACTACATCAACTGTAGAGGAAGAGAGCCTTATATTAGTGAAGTTCGCTTTTATCATAAAAATGGCTCAATTATTTGGGTGCAATGTGAAGGTAAAGTCATAGAATGGGACGATAACTGGAACCCCTTACGTATGGTTGGATATCATATTGATATCACAAAAAGAAAACGAATGGAGGTTGAAAAATCATATACTCTCCAACTGGAAAAGAAAAATAAAGAACTAGAAAAGTTTGCCTATGTTGCTTCTCATGACCTTCAAGAACCAATCAACAGTATCAAAAGTTTTGCAGATTTATTAAGTAGTGATAAAGCAAATCAACTTTCAGAAACATCGAAACAAATGTTAGGATTTATTTCTGAGTCTGCTGACAGAATGGGTAAATTGGTATTAGGACTTTTAGAACACTCTAATATTGGATTGGACAGAAAAGTAGAAGAAGTAGATTGCAATCGTTTAGTCCAAGAAGTTTTGAAAGACCTCGACAAAATAATTCATGACAAAAATGCTACTTTCTCTGTTGAAGAATTACCCAAAAACCTTGTGGGTAATGAAACTGAATTAAGAATTCTATTTCAAAACATCATCAGTAATGGCATAAAGTTTCATTCTAACCTCAATGCTCCCCATATCACCATTTCATGCAGTTGTTTACCTGAACATTATCTTTTTGAAATCATTGACAATGGAATAGGTATAGAGAAAAAAAACTATGACAAAATCTTTGATATATTCACAAAACTCAACATCTACAAAAAGTACGAAGGTACTGGAATTGGCCTCGCTCATTGTAAGAAAATTGTAGACTTACACCAGGGCAAAATATGGCTAGAATCGACTCAAGGTGAAGGAACAACTTTTTACTTTAAATTACCCAAATAATGAAAGAACTAAAAAAAGTAATGCTCATCGACGATGAAGAGATGTCTATTTTTTTAAATAAGTTAATACTCGAAAAAATGGATAATATTGATAAAAATCTTATTGTTTTTAACGAAGCAAAAAATGCCCTCTTCTACTTAATGAATATCGACCAAGAAGATCAATTACCTGATTTGATTTTGCTTGATATCAATATGCCTGATATGAATGGCTGGGAGTTTACAGAAATTTACGAAGCGATTCAATTTAAATTTAAACAGCCTCAATTAGCCATTTTAACGACTTCATTAAACCCAAAAGATAAAGAAAAGGCCGAAAACCTTACCATTGTTGACTTTTTTGTCAATAAACCACTCAACCCAGAAAAAGTAATGTCTTTATTTAACGTCGTCGGTTCTTAATCATTTGAAATTATAGAGTCACTTCTTGATATTGACCCTATTTAAAAACACATTAATCTTTCCTAAAATTAATCTCTTAATAGGGCAATCATATTTGCTATGTTATGATGTAATTTTAAAGTTGATAAACTTCATTAAGTTTTACTGTCAAAAAACAACTTAATAAATTCGTGAGAAAGTCTATATTTGTAGCCAATACAATTATTTAATTCATAATATCAAATATAGATATGAGTTTAAAACTACGTCTAACCATAATGAACTTCTTACAGTTCTTTATTTGGGGAGCATGGTTGATTACTATTGGTGGCTACTGGTTCAAAACTAAACAGTGGTCCGGAACCGAATTTGGAGCGATCTTTTCTACCATGGGCATTGCATCCATATTTATGCCTGCCCTATCTGGAATCATCGCTGACAGATATATAAGTGCTGAAAAACTTTTAGGTATTTTCCATATTATTGGAGCAGGTATTTTATGCTATTTACCTCAGGTCAATGATCCTTCAACCTTCTTTGTAGTCATGTTAATCAATATGATTTTTTACATGCCTACAATTTCATTATCAATTACAGTTGCCTACTCGGCACTTCAAAAAGCAAACTTAGATATTGTAAAAGTCTACCCACCCATCAGGGTTTGGGGAACAATCGGATTTATTGTAGCCATGTGGATGGTTAGTTTGTTGAAAATTGAAACTTCACCAGCCCAATTTTATGTGGCAGCTGCAGCTTCTATCAGTTTAGGACTTTATGCATTTACATTACCTCATTGTGATATCAACAAAGGGGAAAATAATAAAACATGGATTGAAGCACTTGGATTAGACGCTTTCAAACTTTTTAAGCAAAGAAAGATGGCTTTGTTCTTCATTTTCTCCATGTTATTAGGTGCTGCCTTACAATTAACAAATGCATACGGAGATATTTTCTTGCATGAATTTGATAGCAACCCACTTTTCGCAGATAGTATAGCGGTTCAATACCCTGCCATCATCATGTCGATTTCTCAAGTTTCTGAGACCTTATTTATTCTTGCTATTCCGTTTTTCTTAAAACGATTTGGTATTAAGAATGTAATGTTGATGAGTATGTTTGCATGGGTATTACGTTTCGGTTTATTTGGAATTGGTGACCCTGGATCAGGTTTAGTTTGGATTATCATCTCATGTATCGTATACGGTATGGCTTTTGATTTTTTCAATATCTCAGGTTCGCTTTATGTAGAGTCTCAAACAGACAAAACAATCAGAGCATCTGGACAAGGCCTGTTTATGATGATGACCAACGGATTTGGTGCTGTATTAGGTTCAGCTGTTTCAGGTGTGATGATTGATCAGTTCTTTACAAGTGCTGAGGGGGTTCGTGATTGGCCAAATATCTGGTTCGCATTTGCAGCTTATTCATTAGTCGTTGCATTATTGTTTGCCGTTTCTTTTAAACACAAGCACGATCCTAAAGAAGTAGAAAACTTTAGTCATTAGACTTCTCATATAGGCTTTTAGGAGCACAATTGTATATAACAGCTATTGTATCTAAAAAGATGCAATAGCTGTTTTTATTAATAGAAATATATTAGATAAATACAATTACTAGTTTATACCACAACTTTCATTTCCAAAATTTCACTACAACACAAAACACTCACAAACAACACATTACAACTATCACGAGTTATATTACTATTGTAAATTGTACTCTCATAACAATATGAATAAATATTTTTATTATTTGTACTAAAATTTAAATTTCATTTCTATCTTGAATTAATATCAAAATAACAATACTCAAAAAAATAATTACACACTACATTTATATAGAATTATCCTTAAACAATTCGATCAAAATAAATTTTTCAATTAACATTTAAAAAAATAAATCAGTATTTAATCTATTTCTAAAAAATGGTACTTCAATCCAAGGTAAGAGATCTTGAAAACAGCCTTTCTTGTATTGAACAAGGCACTCGTAAACAAAGAACTCGTTTACGCATGTTTTAATGAAGATCTATATCTGTTTCGAACCTCAGAAATGTTTTTACATAAGTATAAAAGAAGCACAGATGATTATTTATACTTGTATGATTTGTTTCCAATTGAGTTAAATTATCAATTAGAGGAAGCTATTTCAGAAAGGAAAACCAAAGCATTAATTGACTGTAAAATTCTTGCCCCCAATAACAACATATATTCCTCCAAAATAGGAATTTCATTTATTAACAAAAGAATTCAAATTGCTATTTATGATGACCCACAACTATGAAATAATTCTGGTAGATGATGATGCTATTACTAATCAGATCACAAAGATCAATCTAGAAAGATGCAACCCTAGTATTAGCATCCAAGAATTTGATAAGAGTGTTAATTTCCTACACTTTATCAGACAGAACAGTAACGCTAATAATATCTTATTAGATCTAAATATGCCACTTGTAAGCGGTTGGGATATTTTAGATGAAATAGATATCATTGGCCTTAGTAATACTTATAATGTAATTGTATTAAGTAATTCAGACCTTATACAAGATCGTATTCGATCAAAATCATATCAATCTGTAAAAGCTTATATTTCTAAACCTCTGACAAAAGAAAAAACAGAAAGAATTTTCCAGATATTCAACAGCTGTCAAAAAGAATATACCAATCAAAATGCATCTTAAGTGAGTCAAGTACTTGTTTGACACGTTTTAAAAGTGGCAGTATTTAAGAGGTTATTGATGTGAACTATTTCTCCCAGTTTTTGAACGTATATTCCAATTGTTACTTTTTAGTAAAATAGATATTTGCATATATCAAAACACTAAAAAATGATTATGGAAACAGTTACATTAAAATCTCCCCTTAAAAAGCCTATTGCTCTTCGAATCATCATGGTTTCTTTTTTACTGAAAGTATTTATTGCTTTTGGCCTCTATTATGCAATCAGTACAGGAAACCTTGACTTACCCAATGCTAATCCTCAGTTTATTTTATATACTGCCTTTATTTATGTCATAAATCTAATTGGATTAATTGCTACAGCATTGAATGGAAAGCTTCAGATGTACAGGGCTATCATTATTTTTGACTTTATTGTCTCTATTCCAGCTAAAGCAATAATTGGTTTTATCGTTGCCGGATATTCATTCGCATTAAGTTTTCATCCAAAAGTGAAAGCGTTCATTTTATCTAAGTCAAAAAGTTAGGAATAGAATTGAATAATGCTGAAATTTATTGTCAACTCAGAGGTCTACCTTCTGAGTTTTCTAATTTCAAAAACCATTATTCAATGAAATCCATTTACTTTTTAAGCTTATTTTCCCTCCTGTTTTTTGCTTGTGAAAAAGAAACTAAAAACGAGCGAGAAGATATTTATGTCTCACATCAATTAGTCATCAGACCTTTGACTGAACATGTCATATTACACACTTCTTTCTTAGAAACACAAAGCTACGGACGGGTTCCTTGTAATGGAGTAGTAGTCATGGATGATGGAGAAGCGATCATTATTGATTCTCCCACCAATGAAGAAAGTAGTATAGAACTTTTAGAGTGGTTAAATAAGCAAAACGTAAATGTAAAAGGAGTTGTACCTACTCATTTTCATATAGATTGTTTAGCCGGTCTAAATTATTTTCACTCCAAAGGAATTACTTCTTACGGTTCACTACACACTGCACAGCTAGCAAAGAAGACTAATCACACTCCGCCTCAAAAAACATTTACAGATACATTGACATTGAATGTAGACGATCATCAAATCCTTTTAAAATTTGAAGGAGCAGGTCATACGCATGACAATATCGTTGCTTATATTCCCTCAGACAAAGTCTTATTTGGAGGTTGTTTGGTGAAAGCAGAAGGATGGGGTAAAGGCAATCTTGAAGACGCTGATACTACCGAATGGTCCAATTCAGTAATGAAGACGATGTTGGAGTTTCCTGAAGTTGAAGTTGTGGTACCAGGTCACGGAGGTGTCGGAGATATCTCACTTCTTGAAAATACTATCAAGATGTTTAAACAATAACTTAGAAAGCAGGAAGATTTCTATTCAATTAGTTTGGTAGTGCTTCTCTGGCATTGAAGAAAAATGAAATTTAGCTTTTGACTTCAATGCCTTGAATGTTTACAATGCATTCTGTTCCCTTTTTAAGATAATTAAGAGCAGCCAACCCCGTAAATCCGTCCAAATAGCCATCATAAAAAAATATTTGGTAGCAAAAGTCAAGAGGCAGGTATTTTATTTAAAATAAAACCTTTAGAGACTTTAAAAACTGCCATCGGTACAACCTTTTCAAGAATGCATTAATTATATCTGACGAATATCTTCAAAATTGTTCTCTATAAATAGTATTTTTATTTTATCTTGGATTATACTTTTCTAACAAGTAATAGATTTTTCTTTCAATGAAGTTATGTAATGGCAAACCCAAGTAAAAGAAGGAAAGTGAAGTTGTAATTAATTTGGTATTAGTAAAAAAGATGAATAAGAAGTTAAATAAAGTATTAATTGTAGATGATTCTGCTGCTGATATTTTCATTATGAAAAGAGTCATCAATAGAGCTGAAGTTACAAACGAAGTCATTGAAAAATATGGAGTTCAAGAAGCACTAGATTATCTTTCAACAAAAGAAAATAATGAATATCCAAATCCAAATATCATCTTTCTTGATATTAATATGCCCAATAAGACAGGGTGGGACTTTTTGGATGAATATGAAAAATTAGACATGTCCATGAGAGCCGATGTAATCATTTGTATGATTACAACGTCAAAGGATCCTTCAGAAAGAGATCGAGCAAAAAAATTTAAAATTGTGGGTGACTTTTTACTTAAACCATTAACAAAGGAAAAGATATTTGAAATTATCGAACTCAATTTCTCTAAAAAGTCTTTGAAATAGTAATAGAAGCGACAACTAAAATTAATTCAACATTTCAACTTCATAAAAAACTACCTTACAAATCTTTAGCAATTGTAAAATAGAATTTGCTCCCCCCCTCTTCATTTGTCTTAATCCACATTTCGCCACGATGTATATCAATAATTTTTTTACAGAAAGCGAGCCCTATACCACTTCCCTTGTAATCTTCTCTTCTGTGTAATTTTGTAAACATTTGGAATACAGCCTCTCTTTTGCTTTCATCAATACCTATACCATTATCTGTCATACAAAACTGCCAATAGTTTCCTTCTTCATGACAACTAATTTCAATTTTAGGAGTAGCATCAGGCTTCTGAAATTTAATAGCATTTGAGATCAGATTTTGAAATAGTTGCTGAAGGTATAATGGTTGACAGTTTATTGCTTTGGGTAAAGTCCCCTTTTGAATAACCACATCATTTTCTTTTATCAATACATTAAGGTCCTTTTCAACGGTTGTTACTAAACTTTCGATATTACAATACTGGAAATTTAATTCTCGACCTATCTTCGAATAAGACAGTAAACTATCAATCATAGTATGCATTCTTGAAGATGCGTCTTCAATAAAAGAAAAATACACATTAAGATCTTCATTTTTAGGATCGTGATATTCTTCTTTGATAATATCGATAAAACTATCCATCGTACGAACAGGTTCATTTAAATTATGTGATGCTATATATGCAAAGTGGTTCAATTCTTTGTTTAAGTCCTCAAGCTGTTCTTTTTGGGTTGTCGTTTCATGTACAAAACTATCTATTTTATCATTGAAAAATTTAATCATTACAAAAAGTAAGATGACAGCCATAGGACCCATTACAACTGCAAATAACATACGTGTTTTATCTTCCATTTGTATGGTAAAACTTGTTTGATAGTTTTGATACCCAATGATCATCATGATGATACAAATAGCCAAGTAGAAATAACTGAAGTAAGGTGATTTTTCTGGTTTTATTAAATATGATAATGCAATCACAACAAAAAAGAACATTTCGACACCAACTCCACTTCCTAAAAAAAGAAGGAAATAAAAAATGCCTGAAATAAACCCTATCATCAAAAAATGCCGAGCAGCATTGATTTTCCCTAAATAGGAACAATACATACCAATGGGATATATTATAAGAGGGAATAAAAACCCCCAACTTTTCTTCAAAATAGAAGTGTCAATGATATAGAAAGAAATAAAATAAAAAGGTACTGCACCAAACATTATTATCAAAAAAGCATTTGTCAATTGAACTTTAGACTGTTCATATTTTGATAAAGATGGTTGAATTCCAAAATTAATTACTGTATTAATAATGTCCATTTTATAAATTCTTAATTGAGTAATAATTAGCAACTTTGAGGTTGTATCAAATATTCATTTCATACCGAGATCAATATCCTTATTCATTTGCTCCCAACTGACGAGACGGAGTTATTTAGTCTACCTTATATTCCTGGATTTTATGTTGAATCTGATCCGCAATTGATTTCAACTCTTCAACGGATAACCTTGCTTCAGGAAATATCTTTTTAGGTTTTTCCTCATTTTTCAAAACCACACATAAATGATAATTGTAGTGTTGGCCTTTTCTATTCATCAATAAAGTTTTTAATTTATCGATGAAACTTATATTCTCTTGAATAAGAGTTAGAGATTTTAAACGAGAGATTTCAAATTCAAAATCCTCCTTATATCCTAAACTTCGATTTTGTATAACTACCTTTTCATGATCAATAAGAACATCAGAATAACCCTTTTTGGCTTTTAATAGATTCCATACTGATGAGAAGGTAGCAAAAGCACCTAATATTGTCAATAAACTGTAAGAGAATTTTACGTTGACATCCACCTCACCTGAAGTGATAAAAAGGAAAGCAAGAATCAATGTAAAAAGAAGAGATAAACTGAAATATACTCCAAAAGTGATGATATTTTGAGTACCCCACTTGATTGTCAATTTTGAATTCATAAACTAAAAAATATAAATCCCCAATTGATTAAGGTAACCAATTGGGGATTGAAAATATGTAAATTGAAAACTTACCAAGCTTCAATTAAATCAACTAGTCTAAAGTAAACTTCCTTCGATATTGTAGGGAAGTTGGCAATACGAACTTGAGTCGCTTTATTAGGGCCGTAACCTGTACTTACCTCTAAACCTTGTTCAGAGAGATAGGCCATTAAAGCTTTAGCATCACGTCCTTCTTTTACTTCGATTACAATTACTGTTTTAGAGCGAACTCTTTCTTCTTTTACAGCATAATCCAAGTCTTTATGAGCACCAACAGCGGCATAAAGTAATGAAGATTTATAATCTGCTTCGCTTCTGATAATTTTCATTTCTCTACGAATCATATCTTCACATACTTTACCAAGCGTATAAATGGCAATAGCATTTGGTGTGGCAGGTGTCATGTTCTTCGCTGCATTTTTCAACAACGTAAACATATCATGGTAACCTCCCATCAATCTACCGTCCGCTTTCAGAGATTTAGCTCTTTCAACACATTTTTCGTTAAAAATCCAAACTCCTAATCCTGCTGGGCATCCCATTCCTTTTTGAACTGAGAAGTACAAACTATCGATTTTTGTAAAGTCAATATCCAAATATGGAATTGAAGAAACAGCATCAATTGTAATTAAAGCATCAGGGTTTTCCTCTCTG
This sequence comes from Flammeovirga sp. OC4, assembly GCF_000812565.1. Taxonomy (GTDB): domain Bacteria; phylum Bacteroidota; class Bacteroidia; order Cytophagales; family Flammeovirgaceae; genus Flammeovirga. The sequence goes on from NZ_JTAM01000003.1 coordinate 230,580, forward strand.
ATTTTATAAATATCTTCTACGGGAAATTGCACACCTGTACTCGTCTCATTTTGAGTGATCGAGATCAAGTCTACATCAGCGTCAATGTTAAAATCTGCTTCTGAAAAACCTTCGCCCAAAGGTTTTTCGATTTTTTGTGTTTGATGTCCCCAAGCTTCCGCAAAAGCATGAAAACGTTCTGAAAAGGAGCCATTTACAAAATGAGCACTTTTTTGAGCAATGCAGTCCTGCGCTAGTCTTTCCCATACTTCTGTCGCCGAACCAGTGAAAACTACATGGTAATTTTCCGGTACGCCCAACATTTCTTTCACCTGCTTTACTGTAAAAGCAAAGATCTCTTGAAATGCACCACTACGGTGGGAGATGACAGCAACATTATCTTTTAATGCTTGTTGGATATGCTGCTCTACAGTAAAATACAGCTCACTTGGTCCTGCTGTTAGATGAAACTTCTTCATATTTGTTTGTTTAGTTAGGTGTTAAGTACAAGGACATGTACTTATGCCTCTTTTATTTTCCAATCGGAAATGAGTAATTCATTTGTATCAATATCCATAGAACACTTAAAGTGACCTCTTGGACATTTTTTATGACCGTGTATACCACAAGGTCTGCAATCAAGATTTTCTTTTACTTCCACAATTCTAGAATTGGAGGACAATGGCCCAAAACCAAATTCAGGAATTGTTGAACAGAAAATTGCTGTAACAGGGGCATTCATAGAGGAAGCCATATGTTGGGGCGCTGAATCATTAACATAATTCATCACGGCTCCTTTCATTAGTGCTGCTGACTGTAAGAAAGAAAGCTTCCCAGCCCAATTGCACATATTACCTCTATCTACCTTCTCAACAATTTCATCACAAAGGTCTCTATCTCCAGGTCCTCCAATTAAAATAACAGCAGTATCTTCTGGAATCTTATTGATAAATTCCACCCATTTATCTTTGTGATGTTGCTTTGTATACCATACTGAACTAGGCCCCATTGTTACATATTTCCCTTCAAACTTGGCTCTTTCATAGTCAATTTCTCTAGGGTATAATTTCGGTCCTACAAACTCAGCGTCAGTAATATCTTCAATTAGAGAAAGGTAACGGCTCACCTCGTGATGCTCTTTTTCTCTTCCTAAACCCACTTCATGTTTTTTCTTAATTGAAAAGAATGAACTCAAAGGATTTTTATCAAAACCTGCAGTAGATTTTGCAGAAGATAAAAAGGTCATTAAACCTGTAGAAAAAAAGCGTTGAAGATTGATAACTCTATCATATCTACGACGTCTGATTTCTGCAGAAACCTTTAATAGGTTTTTATTTTTCTCTACTTTTTTATTCCAAATAATAACCTCGTTGATATGAGGATTGTTTCTCAATAACCCCTCATTTCCGTTTCTTACCACAAAATCAATCGATGCTTCGGGGTAAAACTTGATCAACTTCTCCACAACGGCAGTTGCCATAATGACATCTCCGATAAATGCCGTCTGGATCACTAAGAATTTTTTCATGCCGTAAAAATCTCATTTCATAATGAATATTGCAATAAATGGAGTCTATATCTACAAAATTTATAGCTCCTATAGGCTCGTTCTTAAATCAATTATCACTCTCAACAAGAATAGATTAATTCGCACGAGTACAAAACTTCTTTTTTTATCCTTTTTTACTCCCTATCTTCATATTGGATTTAGGTAAAACGTAGGTACCCATTCATGAAGTCATTCGAAGAATTTAAAGATCATTTTAAAGAAAATATTGCTGGTCAGTTAGATCAGATTGAAGACAAAAGATACTATATGCACAATAAGCGTCTTCAATTTGGCGGCTTAACGATGTTGATGATTTCCTTTTCTTTAATGCTTCTGTACCTGGACCAAATCAATGAATATGGGGTATACTTCATGTGTATTTTTGCCCCTCTTACCTCCATGAATTATTTCAACAATAATTTTCAGGATGATACCATTGAAGAAGAATACAAAGAGGTGGTAGTGAGAGAAATGATCCGTTTTATGGACAATAGCTTAAGGTATTCTCCACAAGATTTCATTCCTCTAAAAAAATGGATTGAAAGTGGAGTAAACCCTACTATTCCCGATGATTATGTTGGAGACGATCTCATTGAAGGATCAATAGAGGGCACTTCTCTTCAGATGTCAGAAGTAATGGTAAGTCACCTACGCCCTCCTAATAATAAATGGTATGTCAATAAGAAAAAACAACAAAAAGAAAAGTATAAAAAAGAGTTTCATGGTTTCTTTATGATTGTTGATTTAGACGAACCGCCATCTACCGAAATATATATTTTTGAAGACCATATTCAGAAAAATTGGGGATATACCGGACGATTAATTGAACAAAAAGATGACCGCTATGGCACTTATGTACCAATCAAGGACCCTGAATTCAGAAAATTCTTTAAGGTGTATGCCACGAATAGAGCCGATGCCGAAAAATCTTTAAAAGATGACTTCATAAAGAGGCTTTATAAAATCAGGAAACACTTCAAAGCCAAAGTCAATTGTGTAATGAAAGAGGGAAAACTTTATGTTTTTCTTGATGTACGTAAAGAGCTTTTCAAAGTAGACACCACCCATTCATTAAAAAGGTCTTTTATTCTGAAAGAACTTTACAGAGATATGGAAATGATCTTGACCGTTGCACAAACTCTCAATGACCCTGTTCCTGAAGAGGCTCCCCCAACACAGATTAATAACAACTTTGGGGATTCTACCAAAGATGATCATGTATACGAAAATGCCCCTGTACAAGAAGAAGCTATTGTGCATGACAGCGAATCGTTCTTAGAAGAGGAAGAACAATTTGGAGAAAATTCTGAAGAAGATGAGCTGGATGAATCTTTTGCTGCATCACAAGAACAGCTTTTTGGTGCTGATGGTAATGGTAAAAATCCTCATTTTGATTTAGACGACTTTGAAAATGAGGATTATTATGAAGAGGAAGATGACTAAACATCATTTAAAGTATGGCATCTCTTATTTTTTTCCGAAATTTGTAACATACGAAAGTATAATTAAGCCTCTCACCCTACTTTCTTAGAAAATGAGGCTGCAAAAATATATTAGATCATAAGGAAAATGGACAGTAAAAGACAACATAAATTTTCTCGTTTAATCCAAAAAGATCTAGGCGAAATTTTTCAACAGAATTCTGTTTCAATGTTTGGAGGTGCTTTTATCTCTGTAACGCATGTTGAAATTTCTCCTGACTTAGGTTTAGCGAAAGTGTATTTAAGCTTTTTATTAACAAAAGATCCTGAAGGAAAAATTGTTGAGATTGAAGAGCAAAATAAATCAATCCGTAACCTTCTAGCACAACGTATCCGTCATCAAGCAAGAGTAATTCCTGAATTACGTTTTTACTATGACAATACTGCAGAAGAAGCAGAAAAAATTGACAAGTTATTTGAAAACATCGACATCCCTGACGAAAAAGAAGATGACGATGATGACAATATCTACACACGTTAATTTGAAGAGCATGTTTGAGCGGCTTCACTGTTCAGACATGCTTTTTTTGTTGTAATATTCGATTACAACTCCTCCACTTTTTTGAATTTATAGGATATACTTAGCAGGACATGCTGGCATTTTTTAAAATCAACGATCCCTTACGATTAATCATTCTTTTATTCCTTATGATCATCATTCGCCTTCCAATTTGGATGGGTGATATTCCATTACTTTCTGATGAGATACATTGGTTTACACTTGGTGATAAGCTGGCAGAAGGAAATAGTATGTATGTAGATGTTTGGGATAATATAGCTCCACTCTCAGCGGGTGTGTATTGGGTCATTGCCTCATGGTTTGGCACCTCTCAAGCTGTATTTTTTGGTTTTGCTGCATTCCTTACCTTAATACAATCCTATTTATTCAATCTAATGATGAATAGAAGTGAAGCCTACAAACAAAAAACGTTTATACCAGGCTTGATGTACCTTCTATTTTCCAACATCAGTTATGATTTTATGACTCTTTCTCCAACGCTCATTTCATTGACCTTTTTATTGTTTGGTCTTCGAAATTTGCTGAGAATGGAGCGAACAGATGTGGAACAAAGCATCTTGAATACAGGTATATTCTTTGGTTTGGCTTCTTTGGCCTATATGCCTTCATTCTCTTTCCTTTTAATGGGTATTTTCGCATTAGCTACATTTAGAGTCTCTTCATTCAATAGACTTTTTTTAGCTTTTGTAGGGTTTACAATCGTTTGGGGAGGGTATTTGGTATACCTCTATTATATAGATGGATTAGAAGAATTTGCCAACTTATGCATACTGGCAATACCAGATCTTGAACACAATTTCCAATTGACTTGGGAACAAATGCTGATGCTTGCTGTTATCCCTGCCTTTATTTTATTGATGGGAATGTTCAAAACATTCAGCTATAATGCCTTTATTAACTCCCAACAAAACATACAGCAATTAATGCTAATTTGGGTAATCACTGCTACCTTAAGCATTGTTTTCTCCTCTTTTACTATTTCTTATCAATTGATCTTATATGTACCCGCTTTAAGTTTTTTCAGTGCTCACCAGTTATTGATCATTCGAAAAAGGCTGATGGCAGAAATCACGTTATGGTCTTATTCCCTCCTTTTCCTAGCACTTATGATCGGTACAGCATTTGATGTTTTACCAAAGAAAATAGAATCTCCTTATCAAAATGCGTGGGCTATTGAAGTTCCAGACTTGAATAAATATGGTGATAAAATGCTGGTTTTCGGACTAGATTATAAGTACTACAAAGATCACAACTTAGCGACTCCCTACCTCAACTACAATGTGAGTCGTCAGTTTTTCAAAAAGATTGACAACTATGACGAAATAAGAACAATCTATAACGCTTTTGAAAAAGATATGCCAGATGTGATTGTAGATACAAATGGTGACGGGCAAAAACTTTTAGATTATATCACTATCATCCAGAAAAAATATGAAAAAGTGGTATTAGATAATGGATTAGTCATTTTCTCGAAGGTAAAGCAATAAAGAGATCTAAAATATTAGGTGTTTTTTAGTTTTATATACTTTTCATTTTGACATCATTCCTACCCTTTTATTAGTACGAAAATAAAATTTTTCACTTTTTTCTTTGCCTAAAAAATTTCATTTGTATATTTGCACTACCAATAAACGTATTTTTTACATTTATAATAAACCAAACACAACCAATTTAAACACATGAAAAATATCCTTGAGAAGCTTTGGGATCAGTATGTGGAAATTACCCCTTCTGCAGCTAAGATCCAGTCCATTTTTGAGGACAAAGGCGAAACAATCGAAAATGATCATATTGCTATCCGTACTTTTAATCATCCACAGGTAAATGTTGATCGACTTTCAGAGCCATTTATTCGTATTGGTTATGAAAAAAAAGGGGAATATGTTTTTGAAGCAAAAAAGTTAAAAGCAGCCCATTTCCAGCATCGCACTGATAAAGATGCTCCAAAAATCTTCATTTCGGAATTAAGATTAGAGCTTTGCAGTGAATTTCTACAAGATGTAGCTGATTCTATCATTGCAACTTCTGGTACGGAACATATGGATATTGATCAATTACTTTTGAGTGGTTGCCTTTGGGAAAAGCCTTCTTATAAAATATATGAGAGACTTGTTGAAGAATCTGAATACGCAGCATGGATGTATGTCTTTGGTTTTAGAGCCAATCATTTTACTATTCACTGTAACAAGTTGGATCATTTCAACACCCTTGAAGATGTGAATCAGTTTTTGAAAGACAATGGATTCCAAATGAATACTTCGGGTGGTGAAATCAAAGGAAGCAAGGAACAGCTTTTAGAACAATCAAGTATCCTTGCGGATAAAGTTAAAATTCAATTCCAGGAAGGAGAATACGAGGTTCCTTCATGTTATTATGAATTCGCGAAAAGATATGAAGACAGCACTGGGGAACTTTTCGAAGGTTTTATCGCATCATCAGCTGATAAAATATTTGAAAGTACAGACACTGCTCTTTCGAAATAAAACCTCAATCAAAAAAATGAACATTTCTAAAGTTATACGTTATAGAATACATCGACGATCGAACACCTTTTTCTAACCAATTCAGGATTATCTAGAACTTAATGTAAAAAAGAAACCCTACAGTTTGTAGGGTTTCTTTTTGTATAATGCGAGAATTTTATGATGATCATTTTAGATAAAGAACATCCCTAAAATTCCGGCTACCATATAGTATTTTATAAAAGAACTGATTTTTCCGTAATCTTTACTTGAAACAGCCTTGATCAGTTTGTAAATCATCATAAATGCTGGAAGCGATAAAATACAGAAATAGTATTGAATATAAGGCTCTTCCATCTCCATCACAATAACAAATGATATGGCTATAAATAACGCAAATAAAAGGTAAATCAACTTTTTGGTTTTTTGATCTCCCCATATAATAGGCAATGTTCGACAACCAAATTTTACATCTCCTTCTTTATCCTCCAAGTCTTTGATGATTTCACGAATCAGGGAAACGAAAAATGAGAAAATCCCAAATTCATATACAGCTCGGTTGTGCTCGGCAAAATAAATGTTGATCAAAAAGATAGACAAAGCCGTAATCGCCGCTACACTTACATTACCAATAAAAGCTCTTCTTTTTAATTCATTAGAATAAAGCCAAAGCCAAAAAGAGGCAATAAAACACACTATTCCTACTTCTAGCGATAAAGAAAAACCAATTACAATTCCTAGAAAATTAAATACAGTGTGTGTAAAAATGGCAACCCTCCTTCGCATTAACTTACCTATCACTTGCTTGTTTGGACGATTGACAGCATCAATTTTTATATCATAATAATCATTGATAATGTAGCCCGAAGCGGCGATTAATAATGTAGAAAGCGTCAATAACCAGAAGGAAACATCTTGCAGAAGATATCTCCAGTCGGCACTTGGCCCTACCAAGAAAATCCTTCCCATCCATTGTGTAAACAATATGATGAGAAGGTTATTGGCCCTTATAAGACTCAAAAAGTCTTTTAAGTTGATAAAAAAAGTTTGTTCTGTTTGTGGTTTACTCATTATATTAATGGGCTTCTAACCAATTTATACCTTTACCGACTTCTACTTCTAAAGGAACTCCAATGTCATATGCATTTTCCATCATATCCTTTATTTTGGAAGTTATTAATTCTAATTCATCATTATGAACATCAAAAATCAATTCATCATGTACCTGAAGGATCATTTTTGATTTCAAATCTTGTGCATTCATCCATTCCTGAATTTCAATCATCGCTTTCTTGATGATATCCGCTGCAGTACCCTGAATTGGTGCATTGATGGCATTTCGTTCTGCCATTCCTCTCACCGTGAAATTACGTGAATTGATATCTCTTAAATATCTTCTTCTTCCCATCAACGTCTCTACATATTCGTTGTCTCTTGCTTTCGCAATCACATCGTCCATGTATTTCTTGATGGCAGGAAACTCTACAAAATAATTATCGATCAATTCCTTCGCCTCACTTCTAGCGATATTCAATTGCTGAGAAAGACCAAATGCTGAAACGCCATAAATAATACCGAAGTTGGCCGTTTTAGCTCTTCTTCTCATTTCCGGTTCAACGTCTTTTTCATCTACCTTGAAGACTTTAGCAGCTGTAGCAGTGTGAATGTCTCTACCTTCCTTGAAAGCATTGAGCATTTCTTCATCTTTACTGAACGCTGCCATAATTCTCAATTCTACCTGAGAATAATCCGCTGCAACAAATGTGTAGTTTTCATCTCTCGCTACAAAAGCCTTTCTGATCTCTCTACCTCTTGAAGTCTTAATCGGAATGTTCTGCAAGTTAGGGTCTGTAGAACTTAAACGGCCTGTTGCCGCCACTGCCTGATTGTAAGTAGTATGCACTCTTCCATCTGCCTTGATCAACTTCGGAAGGGCATCTACATACGTACTCTTCAACTTCGCTAACTGTCTGAAATCTAAAATCTTTTCAACGATTTCATGTTGCTTCAAACCTTGAAGAATTTCTTCCCCTGTAGCATATTGACCCGTTTTTGTCTTTTTTGGTTTATCAACCAGTTTCATTTTTTCAAAAAGAATCACACCTAATTGTTTAGGAGATGAAATGGTAAACTCTTCACCTGCCAAGGCATAAATATCTTTTTCTAACTGCTCGACTTCTTTACCAATTTGAATAGAATAGTGTTCTAAAGAAGGCACATCTAAATTCACCCCTTCTTTTTCCATCTCTCTCAATGTTTCCAACAATGGCATTTCAAGGTTTTCGAATAACTCTTTCAAGCCTTTTTCTTCCAATATTGGTAAGAATTTCTCTTTCAACTGAAGTGTAACATCAGCATCCTCACACGCATATTCATAAATTTCCGAAGCAGGCAAATCTTTCATATTTTTCTGCTTCTTCCCTTTTTTACCTAATACAGTCTCGATCGAAACCGGAACATAATTCAAGTAGGTTTCAGAAAGGCTATCCATACCATGACGTTTGTCTGGCTCTATTAAGTAATGCGCCAACATTGTATCAAAGAATGGGCCTTGTACTTTTACACCAGCCGTATCCATCACCTGAAGGTCATACTTCAAGTTTTGACCAATTTTCAAGATTCCTTTATTCTCAAACAATGGTTGAAAGTGAGCTAAAACTTTATCTGCTTCTTCTTTTTCCAATGGAACAGGAACATAGTAAGCCTCATCTTTTTGAGCAGAAAAAGACATTCCTACAAGCTGAGCTTCCAAAGCATCTAAAGAAGATGTTTCAGTATCAAAGGCAAATTCCTTTTGTTTTGAAAGGTAATTGATCAATTCAGCATAACGCTCCTCTGAATCAATCATTCTATAATTCTTGTCCAATGAGCCAATGGTATCAGGCCCTTTCAACTCCTCTTCTTCAACAACCTCTTCTACCGTCTCAACTTTTGAGGCAGATGAAGTTGGAGCACCGAACAATGAAGCTTGCTCCCCTGCTTTCACTACTTTTTTAGCAGGAGCAGGTTTTGCATCAGGGAATAACCTTCCTAATAAGGTCTTAAATTCAAGATCATTAAAAATCTTAATGATTTCCTCTTTATTAGGTTCCTGCACTAAAAGTTTATCTTCTTCAAATGCAATCGGTACATCTATTTTAATGGTCGCCAATTCTTTAGAAAGAATGGCTTGCTCTTTATTACCTTCTACTCTTTCCTTCAGTTTTCCTTTTAACTCCGAAGAATGCTCAAGAATGCCTTCTACAGTACTGTATTGTTTCAATAATTTTACAGCAGTTTTAGGGCCAACACCCGGAATACCTGGAATATTATCGACAGCATCACCTTGCAAACCTAAAAGATCAATTACTTGGTCGATTCTATCCAGATCAAACTTTTCTAAAACTTCCTTTTCACCTAAAATCTCAATTCCACCCTTCGTAGAAGGTCGGTATAAGAAAGTATTCTCATCCACTAATTGAGCATAATCTTTATCAGGCGTCATCATAAACGTCTGAAAACCTTGTTTTGAAGCTTCTTTTGCCAAAGTACCAATCACATCATCAGCCTCATAACCTTCCACTTCTAATCTTGGAATATTGAAAGCATCAACGATTTTCTTGACGATTGGAATTGCAATAGAAATATCTTCAGGTGTTTCTTGTCTATTGGCTTTGTACTCTTTGTACATTTCATGTCTAAAAGTAGGGCCAGATAAATCAAAAGAAACACCAATATGTGTAGGATTCTGCTTCTTAAGTATCTCCAATAATGAGTTAACAAAACCCATTGGGGCACTCGTATTTACTCCTTTAGAATTGATACGCGGATTACGTATTAGGGCAAAATGGGCACGAAAAATAAGGGCCATGCCGTCAAGCAGAAATAATTTCTTCATAATTTAGTTGGTCTAAAAGACGCTCTATACAGTTTCTAATTTTAAAATCACGAAATCAATCTCCGATCTTACAAACTATTCGTGATTTTGCAGTTATATCTTAATTTTTGTACGAATATACTAATCGGATTTCGAAGATTTATATTCTTGTTGTACGTTTGCAATAATATTTGCAATTCAATTGACAATTTGAAGCAGATGGCGAATCAAAATCTATTTTTTGATTTTAGAAAAGGGTGATTCAGTATCCCTTGGGAAATTTTGATTCATCTGTTCTAGTTTGAACTTAAAAAAGTAAAGAGGTTTGGTAGGAGAAGCGATACAGCACTTACAACAGCAACTATTATATGCTGGAAATTATAAATCATTAATTCAAGAAAATAGTACTGAATTAATCAAGGTCTTTAAGAAATCTTTCTATCCCACTTTTGAGGTAGAAGACCTTTTGAGATTTATAAGTGAGCATATTGTAAGCAAACATATCGTCTCTATTTTAATCGATAAAGAAAGTCAAAAAGGCCTTTTTGAGGATTCAATATATCAAGCTTTTGAAGGTTTAACTTCACAAACTATTGATGAAGAGTTACTTCAAAAAAGCTATCAAACCGTTGCTGAAAATATTGATCAGCTTTCATTAGAACAAGATAACAAAGAAGCCCTCTTTACCACATTGATGGGAAGAGAGGAAGGCGAACCTTTACCTAATTACTTTTTGGGAATGTTTCGATCACTGATGAAAAAGCATTTGAATAATTCAGGAACAAATGCTCAGTACCTCTACCCTTCTTTTACATTGCCTCCGTTCTTAGATATTGAAGCAAAATCCAATACTATAGTCTGTTATGATTTACTGGCTTATTATTGGAGTGCTATTATAATCCCAGCAAGTACTCGTTCTTTTGGTAACAGTTTATGTTTTGTCAACATAAAACCTCAAGGACAAAAGCATTTAGACTTCGTTGAAGATGATAGTAATCTCAATAAACTCATCAACTTGAACAGAGATCCAGTTCAAATTGTCTTTGGTACGATTCAACAGATGTCATTGGGCAATAGAACGGCACATAAAGATTGGGTCAATAAGGTAAAGAAGACTTTCAAAAATGATTCTTTCAGAAACCCCGTATCCTATTGGTTTTTATGGGCTAAGGAAAGGCTAGGTAACAACGGTATATTAGTAATTAGAGGAGATCATTCTCTTGCTGCGGCACCTGAATATAAAAATTGGAGAAATACGGTTTCGAAGATTTGCCAAAGAATCTATATTCAAGCTCAACAGTATTCATCACAAGTAGTATACTGTTTTATTTTCAGTAAAGAAGAAGAAAAAGAAGGTGTTTTTTACGCCCCAAGTTATTTAGAAGATTTTGCTCAAGTTCATGAAGATTCAGATGATTGGATTACACTTTCTTCTGATGAATATAAGAACTTCCTATGCCTAATTTCCGATAAAGAAAAGAGTATTTTCAATCAAACTCTTCCTACATTAAACCTTAAAAATAAATCTTGGCATACTGATTTCAACAAAAAACAATTGATTGATAAAGTCAATCTTTATTATAAAAACCAAAAGAAAAAAGAGACACTTGGTTTGGATGAAGATACTGTTGTTACTGATGCTCAGTTAAGTCGAATTTATGTCAAGCCGTTTTTGAAGAAATGGGCTTATGTTTCTAAAAGAGACACCGAGAACTGGAATACATTACAACATCATGGTTTTCAAATCGAGAACCCTACTTTTGCCCTTTCTATGCATAAAGATTTAGGCTTAGAAGTGACACCAAGTAATCAGGCATTACTTTCTACCTACTATAGTAGAAATCAGTTTGCAACAATATTACCGTTGAACATCTATAAAGAAGACCATTCTTACAGCAGTAATATCAGTGATTGGGCATTGGATCGCTTTAAACAATATTATGTTTCAAGGCTTCCTAAAGTAGAGCTTAATAATTCTGTCGGTTCTATTCAAGACCTATTGGAGCGTGAAATCAAAAGTATTGAACGATACACCAATAGGCTTCCTGTACTTCATAAATTCACCAAACAACTTTCTAACTTGACGCAAGAGAAAGAAAGTAGCTTAGACGACGTTACAAAGCTTTTACATCAATTGACACAAAAGATGCATCAGCTCTTTAGAGGGTCAACAGAGAAAAAAGTGATGATCCAAGAAATCAATAAATCTTCTCAAAAAATCATTGGTACGATCGGTGAGTTAGAAAAAGGTAAAATTGAAAATGAACAAAAAGTGAAAGCTTTAACGAAAGAGAACATCTTCTATTATTGTTTTGCCATTCTCAATCATCCTCTTTATCAAAATGACTTTGAAAAAGAATTGAAAGCATTGCCACCTAGAATACCATTATTAAATGATTTCTGGGCATGGACGAAAATGGGGAAAGAAGTATTCCAATCAGGTACTTCTAACATTGAGGACATTCACTTTACTTTTGCAGAAGTATTAGAAGAAAATGACGAAACGGATATTTTAATTAACGGCAGTCAGAAAATTAGTGGGCTTGAAGAAGATCAGAAAACAGGTGAGTGGGATAAACAAAAGGTTTTCCAACTTATACTTCAAGAGTATAGAGAAAGAAAACCTTTGAATAAAGATTTGCAAAAATACTATAGATCTGAAATAGCGGTAATCAATAGATTAGAATTACTTAAAAGTATTCAATTTCAAGCTCAGTTTTATCTGAAAGTGAAAAATACTCTCCCGGATCATTTATTTGAGAATACGGGGCAAAAGTTTAGATTAAAACGTAGAAATTAACGGTAACATGAATTATTTTCAATAGTATCTAGGCAGTCTCTTCGTAATTGTAATTCCAAATTCGAAAGAGCACTTTTTTTTGGTCAGTAGCGGAAGGATCAACTTCTACAAGTTCAGCCTCTATCACTTCGTCACTTTCCAATTTTTCAGCAATTGATTTACTTACTTCTCTAGGAACGTAACCAATCATGGTGTCACCTGCAAAAACGGCAGTTGCAAATTCATCATACTCGTTAGCAGAATTTCTCACCAATTTGATTGGTTGTCGCATTATTCCCCATTCTGTATCTTTATTTGAATAGTATTGGAATCCTGCAACATAGCCTTCAAACAGAAGTGTCTTACTTAGATTAGATAGTAAATCTTTTTCTTTGCTGTGAGTAAAAGGTTTAACCATAGAATCATTATTATATTTTGGTAATTATTAGCAATATACAATATTTTATAATAATATTCCTATAAAACTAAGCTAGGTTTTATTTTATCTTAAAAAAATCATATATTTAAAATCATTAATTTAGGTCTCAATATATCATTATGAAACTGTCTCAAATCATTAAAATTGCACTATTTGCCCTAATAGCAGTGGTCATTACCTATACTTACTTATCTTCCAACTCTAATTTGGACCAAGGAAAATATCTTGAAAAAGTGAATATTGAAAGAGCAGAAAAAAATGAGGAATTTAAGGATGAAAAAACTTCTCCATTAAAAAAAGAAGAAATAAAGACCTTTAATTCACTAAATTATTTCACTCCAGACAAACAATATATCGTTAACGCCAAGCTAGAATGGGCAGATAAACCAGAATCAATAAAAATAGCCTCTACAAACGGAGACCCTCGAACTTATAAAAAAGTAGCATGGGCTAGTTTCAAAATTGATAATCAAGAACAAAAACTGGTGCTACTTCAAAATGCCTTACCTAATCCGTTGACAAAAGGTTTAACAATGGTGCTTTTCAGAGATCAAACCTCCGGAAATACTACCTATGGAGCCGGGCGTTATATTGAGCTACGTGGTTTAAAAAAAGGAGCTATGCAGACTGTTATAGACTTCAATAAAGCATACAACCCCTATTGTGCATACAATGATAATTACGACTGTCCTCTACCTCCTTTAGAGAATCAAATGTCAGTTGAAATTAATGCAGGAGAGAAAAAATATCATCTATAACAAATTCACGATATACATCATTAATAGTACTTTTAAAAGGTATTCATTTCAATCCTACTTACCTGATTAGGGATAGTTAAAAATTAATGGTAATTTGGAAGTTGAGTATTACGGCAAAAGTAAATGGAGATGAAAGAACTAGAAGTTTGTAATTAAGTATTTTACCAACGCTTCAACTCCTTCTCATTTTTCCTTGATTGTTTTTATTCGGTTCTTAACACATTACATTTTTTTATTGCTCGATGTCATTTGATAAAATTATTAATAAACTCGCAACCACTGATAATAAGCGTGCTTATATTGAGTTGCACTTTTGGATTTTGTGTTCAAGTACAATTCCAATTATTAATATCTATATATCGCTTTCTTCAGTAGAAATTGTTTTCTTAAGAACAATGACTGCTTTTGTCATGATCTTTATCTTTCTTTCAATAAAGAAAATATCATTAAAGGTTAAGACTTCGCATGTGCTCTTATTAGTATTTACCGGAATGCTCACCTCCATTTATTGGGTGCTATTTGTTATTGCTGCCAAAACATCAAATACTTCGGTTACATTAGTAGGAATGGCTACTACACCAGTATGGGTAAGCTTTGTCTATCCCATATTTTCTAAGAAAAGACCTACATTTAATGAGCTAATGACTGGATTGTCAGCTTTATTTGGAGTTTATATGATTTTCAGTTCTAGTTTTGCTTATAGTGAAGGTATGTTTACGGCAATATTAGCGGCATTCTTTGCGGCATTAGTCACTATACTTACCTCTAAATCCTCTCGCAAGTATCATTATTTAGTCATTACTTTCTATCAGATGCTTGGAGCATTTTTAGCTACAGCAGCAGTACTTCCATACTACCTCAAATTCATTAAACAAGGTAGTTTTTCAATACCTACTCCTACCGATATTATATTAATCATCGTACTGGCTATTGTATTTTCTATTGTAGCCTATTCTTCTATTGTAAAAGTGATGAAAAAAATCACCCCATTTAGTATATCATTAGCCAACAATTTGGCACCAATATATGGTGGTGTTATTGCCTATTTCTTTTTTGGGGAAAGTGAAATTATGGACCTTTATTTTTATGGAGGGGCATTTATTATAGCATTTGCTATTTTGGCTATGCCATTGGCCAAATTCATATTTAAACTAAACAAGGTAGAACCTAGTCGTTCTTAAGTTCTTGTGCTGTTCAAAGAAATACTTCTATTAAAGCATCTCTACTCTTTGAGCGATTAGAGCGGTAAGACCAACTTATCTATAAAGGGATATAATACATTGAAGTGAACTACTTCATCTTACCTAGTAGCTCGTGGGAAGTAAGACTGAGTACTAAAAGAACACTAATAGAAAGCGTTCCAAATATCACGGACAACCACCTACTATACGACAGCCAATCATCTTTTTCTTTCTTGGCTTCATTGTACATTTTTTGGGAAAGGTTAATGATATCTTCCGTATTTTTCTGAAGGTTTAGGGTAAGTCCTTTATCCCCTCTAAAACCAATTGTTAAATCTACATTTACGATTTTCAAAAGTGTTGAATTGTATCGTTTTAAATTATTCAACAATGTATACCTGTGGTTTTCTGCCATAGGAATATTTTTGATATCCTTTTGCATTTGATGGTTCAGCTCTCTGATTTTGTAAAAGTCAGACGTATCGGCAGAAAGCAAGTAACTTTTCTCCAGAAGCTTCATTCTTTCTAAAGAAACGATATTAATATAAGGGTCAGTAGCTAAAGCTCTTGTTCTCTTTTGAAGGTCTCCAATCATTCCTGAATTTTGAGAACCTCTATACTTGAGCTGTGTTATGATCTTAGAAAAAGTCTTACGGTGAGTTTTAAGTAGTTTAAAAAATGAATCAAGATCAGTTTCATATTCCACCTTCCAAGAGGAGTTTGAAGTAAGAATTGAGGAGATATATAGTTCTAAATTTTTATCAATCTTATGGTATTCCTTCATAATTGGAGTCGCTTCTCTTGACTTATGGAAGTCTTCATAGTGTGCTTCATAAGACAAGAACTCTTGTGCTGCTAGTGTCATTCGCATTGATTTCTGACGAATATCAAGTACTTTTTCTAATACAGCATCATGATCTTCAATTTGCCTAAAGGAACTAAAGTTACCCACTGCAATTAAGAAACAGGCCACAAAGTAGACGTAAAACCAACGAATCACTTTTCTCCATGTATATGCAACAGTAGGATTTTTCACTTCTTCTTCAAAAATTTAATTTTAGTATTAGGATTAGATGCAATAAATATTCCATTCATTTATTATTACAGATAATCTTGGTCATAGTCTTTTCTCAAAATGTAATTATAAAAAAATAGAAGAGTTTTAATACCATAGATTTAAAAAAAAAGGAGACGAACGCCTCCTTTCCATATTATAAGAGAATATTTTCTTAGTGTTGTACTAAAGTTGCATTTTGCTCATCTTGGTTTCTACCAATTTTCTTGAAGTTCTCTAAATACACTTTCGCTTGATCTTGATACTTCAATGAACCATATACAACACTGTATACTTGTTGACCATTTTGCTCAGTAACTTTCACATAAGTTTTCCACATTTTGTAGTGTGCTTCAAACTTTTCTGCGTATCCTTGAGCATCACATAAATCTGCAGTTGAGTAAACCTGAACACCCCAACCATGAGAGATGATTTGACTGCTTAAATCTACAAAGTAAGTACGGTTGTTTTGTAATTTACCTTGACGACTTGAACATTGTGAAGAATTTGCCGGCATGTTGTTTCCTGCAGTAGCTACATTTCCACCACTTCCAGATTTTGCATACATAGCCATTTTTTCTTCATACGCCTCATTAGATTCAGATAGAGCATTTACCTCACTTTGCAATGCCTCATTCTTTTGTTGAAGTGAATTAATATCAGCTTTTAAACCTTCTACCTCATACTTCATTTGCTCATTCATTGTTTTCAATGAATTCGATTTCTTCTCTAATTCTGTTTTGCTTTTTCTTAATTCAGTATTTTCAGTGGTTAACTGAGCATTCATTTGCTTCAACTTTTTCTTACTTTGAGCAAAAGAATCTGGTGCTAACATGAATGAAAAAATAATAACTGCAATAGGTAAAATTTGATTTTTCATTGTATCCAAGGATCGTTTCAGGAGAATAAAATTGTAATTAAAATTATCTTTCAATTGTATTACAGTATCAATAAAAAAATCAGTCGAAAAGGACTAATCAGAGTCTAATAGTTGTGATACAATTCTAATTCTTAATATAAAGCTAATCAATAGTGCTTAGAATTCCATTTTTAGTCTAAAAAATAATTAGTGAGACATAAAAAAAACTCATCCTACAACACAAAGTATAACTATTTCAAGTAAAACCTGTATTATAAAATGAGTTAGAATATTTGTACTACAAAGATGAAGAAATCAATTTTATTGATTGTTCTTCAATTGATTTTTGAGCTTATCTAATTCAGACTCTTCTTGTGGAGCAGCAGGATCTGCTGATGTATTTTCTGTAGTATTAGAAGATGCTTCTCCAGCACCTAACCTCATCTTTTCCTTTAACTGTTCTAAGGCTAATGAAGAAGTGCCACTTCCAGGGCCAATTGCCTTATTTATTTCCTCATCAACAGAAACACTTGCATCTGCAATATCTCCATAAGATTCCGCTAATGCTTCTTGCTCTTCTACCTTGTTCTTCATTCTTTCCAACATCGCCACAGTACTAGTTGAGTCAATACTCGCTAACTGTTTGTTGATTTTAGAAGACGCTTCACTCACTTTAGCTCTCGCTTTTAATGTCTTCGCTTCATTTTCCCACTGAGAAATTTGAGATTTCAAGCGTTGAACATTTTGTTCCATTTTCGTCACTTGAGCCTCATTTTGAGTGACCATTTTCTCATGCGTCTGAGCAGCGGCAACCGCTTGTTCTTTTTTATTTAAAGCCTCAGTAGCTAAACGATCCGCTTCAGCTGTATCTAATTGTCCAGCACTCGCTTTTTGTAATAAAAGAACTGCTTTTCTTTCCCAATCAGCAGCCGCTTGTTTATGTTGTTCGTATTCTTTTCTTGTTCTAATAGAGATTGCTTTTACTTGAGCTAATCCCTGCAAACTTTTATCTAAATCTCCTTTTAATTCACGTATCCCCTGATCCGTCATTTTTATAGGATCCTCCAAACTATCTAAGGCAGCATTTGTTTCTGCTGACATCCAACCAAATATTCTCTTAAAGAATGACATATATTTTTGTTTAGTTTTGTGCGTAATTTAATAATAAGTCAAAGTTTTCACTGATCATCAATTTGAATGCATTCAGTGTTCCTTCAATTTCATTTTCATCTAAGTTTTCAAGCTCAAGGGTATCTCTAAATAGAACTCTGTTACCTTCGGCATCAATTACAAAAGCTCCATGAACAGAACTTCTGTTTTTCTCTAATAAGGTTCTGTAGAATTCTGGATTATCATTAGTAATATCAAAAATGTGCATTTCGACTATCAAAATAGGATCTTCACAATCAACAATTACATTGATTAATCCTTCTTCCTCATCTGAAATGATAAAAAGTTCTTCCTCAAGGTCCTCACTTTTAATATCATATCCGAGGTTTAGCAAATAGCCCTTTACTTTTTCAAAGTAACTCATTGTATAGTAATTTAATTTATTAATATCTGATAATACGAATATAACTAGAAATTGGATACCAAAAGGAGCTAAAATAATTAATATTTAATAAAATTTGAGGTACAAAAAGCACGTTATCACTAAAAAAATATTTTTTTGGATATTTTTTATCGAAGAATGAAAAACTTTTAGGAAAAGGTATAGTATATTTGATGCAATCGGTTGAAGCAAATTTCAATGATAAAATAAACTACCAAATTCTATATGCCAAAAAATAATCATCTTAAAGACTCCCCCCTTTTAATTGAAGGAGCTTGGGAAGTGTGTAACCAAGTAGGTGGGATCTATACAGTAATCAAGTCAAAAATATTAAACGTTCTCTCTTCTTTTGGAGATGATAACTATTGTTTGATAGGTCCTTATGTCAATAGCAATGTATCTGCGATTTTTGAACCAATTTCTGATGAGGGCAATGACTTAGTTTCTAGAACCGTACGTTCACTAAGAGCTCGTGGATATGAAGTAAATTATGGAAGATGGTTAGTTTCGGGACGCCCAAGAGTGGTACTTTTTAATCCCTACAATGAAGCTTGGAAACTTACTGACATAAAAAAATCAAATTGGGAAAGCCATAATATCCCTTCTTTTGACGGAGATGATCTCTTCGATCAAACAATCATGTTGGCAAGCCAAATTACTGACTTCTTCCAAGAACTACATGATCAAAACCAGCATCAACAAAAGGTGATTGCACACATGCACGAATGGATGGCAGGTATTCCGATTCCAGAAATCAGAAGAAGAAACTTAGACATCAAATGTGTATTTACCACTCACGCTACTTTACTTGGTAGATACTTAGCAATGAACGACCCTGGATTCTATGACAACTTAGAAAAAGGGATCTACGACTGGGAGAAAGAAGCTACTCACTTCAATATTCTTCCTCAAGTTGCCATTGAAAGGGCTGCTGCACATGGTGCACACACTTTCACAACGGTAAGTAGATTGACAGCCGTTGAATGTAAATACCTATTAGGTAGAGACACTGACGCTATTGTTCCTAATGGCATCAATGTCAACCGTTTTGAGGCATTACATGAGTCGCAAAACCTTCATCAGATTTATAAAGAAAAGATACATGAGTTTGTGATGGGACACTTCTTCCAATCTTACTCTTTTGATCTTGATAATACTTTATACTTCTTTACTTCGGGTAGATACGAATTTAAAAATAAAGGTTTTGATTTAACGCTTGAAGCTTTGGCTCGTCTAAACCATAAACTTCGTGTTAACAATATCAATAAAACGGTTGTTACTTTCTTTATCACTAAGAAAGAATACAACTCCATAAACCCTCAAGAGCTAGAGTCAAGAGCGGTATTAGGTGAAATCAGAAAAATCTGTGATGCTATGGAGCGATCTGTAGGGGAAAGATTATTCTATATGGCTTCTAAAGGAGATACTTATTCTACTCCTTCTATTGAGGACCTAATTCCAGAAAGTTTAAGACTTCAATTAAGAAGAACTGTACAATCTTGGAAAACGGATCGTTTACCTTTCCTTACTACTCATAACCTACAGGATGACAGTAAAGACGACATCTTAAACTTTGCTCGTTCTTCTGGATTATTAAACTTTGAGGGGGATAGAGTGAAGTTAGTGTACCATCCAGATTTTGTTTCTTCAATGAACCCTCTTTTTGGTATTGATTATGATGATTTCGTAAGAGGATGTCACCTTGGGGTTTTCCCTTCTTACTATGAGCCTTGGGGTTATACTCCAATGGAATGTGTAGCTAGAGGTATTCCTGCTGTTACTTCTGATTTGGCAGGTTTTGGTGATTTCGTCATCAATGATCTTAAGAGAACACGAGTTGAAGGTATTGAAGTAATTCATAGAAAGCATAGTGACTACTCTCACTCTGCAGAAGAATTAGCCAACTTTATGTATGATTTCGTGACGACTGAAAGAAGAGATCGAATCTCTCAAAGAAGTGCGGTAGAGCAAGGTTCTATTCACTTTGACTGGGATGCTTTATATGATTATTATATTAAAGCGTACCAAATCTCACTAGAGCGTTAATACTTACCCATTAGGGTAATTGAAATATAAAAGCCGGTCAATACTACTATTGACCGGCTTTCTTTTTAATCTTTCAAGATACTCCTTGATATTACAATTTTTTGAATCTCAGATGTTCCTTCATAAATCTGAGTAATTTTAGCGTCCCGCATTAATCGTTCTACATGATACTCTTTTACGTAACCGTAACCACCATGTACCTGAACTGCTTCTACTGTTACGTCCATTGCTACTTCTGATGCATATAATTTTGCCATAGCCGACGCTTCACTATAATCTTCTCCTTGATCTTTTAGCCATGCAGCTTTATACACTAAATGCCTTGCCGCTTCTATTTTTGTAGCCATGTCAGCTAACTTAAAAGCAATCGCTTGATGTTCACTAATAGGCTTACCAAATGTTTTTCTTTCTTTGGAATATTTCAAAGCCAACTCATAAGCTCCTGCCGCAATACCTAAAGCTTGTGCAGCGATACCAATTCGTCCTCCATTTAATGTTCCCATTGCGAATTTAAAGCCGAACCCATCTTCTCCAACACGATTTTCTTTCGGTACTTTTACATCGGTAAAACTCAACATGTGTGTATCCGAACCTCTGATCCCCAACTTATCTTCTTTCTTCCCTACAACGAATCCTTCCATTCCTTTTTCTACGATAAGGCAATTGATTCCTTTATGCCCTTTTTCGCGATCTGTCTGAGCGATTACAAGGTAAACTGAAGCTGAATTCCCATTCGTAATCCAGTTTTTGGTACCATTCAAAAGGTAATGATCACCTTGATCAATGGCCTCTGTTACTTGAGAAGTTGCATCACTCCCTGCCTCAGGTTCAGACAAACAAAAGGCTCCAATAGCCTCTCCTGAACATAATCTTGGCAAATACTTTTTCTTTTGTTCTTCAGTACCGTACTTTTCTAACCCCCAACAAACTAAAGAGTTATTTACTGACATTGATACAGAAGCCGATGCGTCGATTTTAGAAATTTCTTCCATCGCCAATACATATGAGATGGTATCCATACCACCTCCTCCATACATTGGGTCAACCATCATAGACATAAAGCCTAATTCTCCCATCTGACGTACTTGTTGAGCAGGGAATCGTTGTTCAGTATCTCTTTCGATGACTCCTTCTAATAATTCAGATTGAGCAAAATCACGAGCAGCGTCCTTAACTGCTTGCTGCTCTTCTGTTAGTTTAAAATTCATGTGTAAATTGGTAAATTCTGTGTTGTGTTTATTGTGAATGTTTACTCAAATATACAAAGCTTCGTTTAAAGAAAAAGTTTTTAAGTGTGGAATAAACATTTTTAGTTAAATAATTAATAAGAATAGCTATATCAAATTAGAATAATACAATTTAAATGGGTGAAATTTAGAGATTACAATTCCATTTTTAATTTGAAAGCCAAGTAAAGAGTCATTTTAAATTTATAATAAATGAATAATTAGTTCTTGATTTAACCTATAATTAAGCATTCCGTTTATCATTTAAGTTCAAAATGAACCGTTTATATTTCCTCTAATTTTGAATGCATAAAAAAAGCCTCCCGAATTCGAGAGGCTTCCATCTATAAATAAAATCTTATTATCTAAGTTGCTGTCCAATTGTAAAGTGGAATTGGCTACCACTGATATCTCTCTGACCTGGAGGTGCATCGAAACCATATGCCCAGTCAATACCTAACATACCAAATGCTGGCATGAAAATACGAGCACCAAAACCTGCCGATTTGTATAAATCAAACGGGTTGAATTCATCAAATGAGGCCCAGTTATTACCGCCTTCCATAAATCCTAGTACATAAATTGTAGCTGATGGATTCAATGAAACAGGGTATCTTAATTCCATAACATATTTGTTATAAACAACACCACCTAAACCATTGGTTTCATAAGGTACGATTGAGTTGTTTTGATAACCTCTCAAACCAATTGTCTCTGTTCCTAATAAGGCAAACTGCTGAGTAAGACCATCACCACCCATGATGAAACGTTCAAATGGCCCTAAACCTTTATCTTGATTATATGCATTCAAGAAACCCATGTGTGCTCTTGTTGCTAATACTAAGTCACCAATAATGGCTTGGTACCAAGCATTATCAAACATCCACTTGTTGTACTCCACCCATTTGTATCTTTCTTCATCCGTAATTTCTGTTGAAGAGAAATCTTTGTCTTGGAATAATGAATATGGAGGAGTTAAACTAATACTCAATGAAATCTGAGAACCTCTACGTGGGTAAGTAGGTTGGTCAATACTGTTTCTTGAGATTGTAGTATTAAATGTGAAGTTATATGATTTACCATTATTATAATCACCAAAACCTGTAGCAAACCAGTTGTTCAAGTCATAGACCATGAATGATAATGAATTGGACATTGTAAACCAGTCATCCGGCCATTTCAAACGACGACCTAATGCTACTGTCGCTGCGTTAATTCCTAAGCTACCAATCTTTGTGTTACCACTATAAGAATTTTGGTTTGAATAGTTATAACTTACAGTCAATGAGTTTGGCTTTCTACCACCTAACCAAGGTTCTGTGAATGAAACAGAGTAAGTCTGATATTGAATACCAGAAGCTTGTACTCTTAATTGTAATCTTTGTCCATCACCTGCAGGAAGAGGTCTCCATTTAGAGAAGTCACCTACATTCCTTAACGAGAAGTTGTTGAAAACTAGACCTACTGTACCTACAAAACCGTAGAAACCACCCCAACCACCAGAGAGTTCGATCTGATCATTGGCCTTTTCCGTTAGTCCATACTGAATATCTACAGTACCATTTGACATATTTGGTTTAGGTTGGATATCAATTGTTTCAGGGTCAAAGTAACCTAAAGTTGAAAGTTCACGTTGCGTTCTGATCAAGTCGGCACGGCTAAATTTCTGACCAGGTAATGTTCTAATTTCACGATACACAACGTGATCGGAAGTTTTAGTGTTACCATTTACTATAATCTTAGAAATATATGCTTGTTCACCTTCAAAGACTCTCATTTCAATATCAACAGAGTCACCAGTCACCAATACTTCTACAGGAGTCACATTGAAGAATAAATAACCATCATCCATGTACAAAGCGGAGATATCTGCACCACTTGGGTTAAAAGACAAACGCTTGTTCAATTCTGTGGTATTGTAAACATCTCCTGGAGAAATACCCAATACTCTAGCTAATTGCTCGTCTGTATATTTATAGTTACCAGTCCAGTTAATACTTCTATAGTAGTAACGTTTACCTTCGTAAAGGTCTAGCTCTACGTTGACTAATTTCTTACTTACATCATAAACAGAATCTCTTACGATTTCAGCATCACGGTAACCTTCCTCGTTATAGTATTCAATTAATGACTTCTTATCATTTTCGTATTCTTCAGCAATAAACTTAGAAGGAGTAAAAATTCTACCAAAGCGTTTTTCTTTCGTCTTCTTCAGTTTTCTTTTCACCTTTTTCTGAGTCAACTCTTCAACACCTGTCAACTTTAAGTCATCGATTTTAACCTTACTGTTTTTGTTAACATCAATTCTCAAAATGACCGAGTTGGCTAAAACAGGATCTTTCTCACGTACAATTTTCACCTCCGTATTCTTAAAACCTTTTTCAGCATAATGTGCTTTAATTACGTTTTGAGTATTACGAATCATTGATTCCGTTACAATACGGCCTCTCACCAATTGTACCTTGTCTGTTAAAGTTTTTGCTTGCCCTTTTTTAACACCTTCAAAGTAGAATTTTGAAAGTTTTGGTCTTTCTTTCAAGGCAATCTGAAGATATACATCATTACCTTGAATCTCAGTGACATTAATTTGAACATCACCAACGATACCTAATCTCCAAAGTTTCTTTACCGCCTTACTTATAGCGTCACCTGGGATTTTAATTTTTTCCCCTACTTTAAAACCGGCGATGTTGATTAATGCATTTTTATCGTTAAAATCTGCACCAACAACGTCAATACCAGCGATTGTATATTCAACCGGGGTACTATAGTCAACTTTGTACTTACCACTCTGTGAACCATAGTTTGTACCAAACTGAGCATAAGTTGTAGTTATTGCGAATGTCCAAATTGAGATGAACGTTAACAGTTTAAAAACTGTTCTTTTAGTTGATATCATGCGTTTTGCTTGATCTCTTTTTAATATTGTCCTTGATCTTTATGAAAGTTGTTCACTTGTTTTACCATAACGTCTTTCACGTCCTTGGTAAGAAAAAATGGCTTCGTGTAAGGTATTCTTCCTAAAGTCAGGCCAAAGTACATTAGTAAAAAATAATTCAGTGTAAGCAATTTCCCATAATAAGAAGTTACTCACTCTATGTTCGCCACTAGTACGAATAAGAAGTTCGGGATCTGGCATATCTGCAGTAGATAAATAATTCTTGATCGTATCTTCATTTACTGCATCAATTTCTCCCGACTTAAATGCTTGACACATTCTTTCTGTAGCTTGAATCAAATCCCATCTACCACTATAGCTAAGTGCCAACACTAATGTTAGACCCGTATTCTCTTTGGTTAGTTGTATTGACTCCTCTAATTCTTTTTGGCAATCTCCAGGCAACTGATCTAAATCTCCAATTGCTTTTAGTCGGACATTGTTTTTCATCAACGTTTTTGTTTCAGATCGAATCGTTGATACTAACAATTTCATTAAACCTAAGACTTCGGCTTTTGGTCTATTCCAATTTTCAGTAGAAAAAGCATAAAGAGTTAAATAATCTACCCCCAATTCAGCACACCCCTCTGTTGCTTCACGTACTGCTTTTATAGCATTATTGTGTCCAAAGATTCGCTTTGCACCTTTCCCTTTAGCCCAACGTCCATTACCATCCATGATGATCGCAATATGATTAGGTACATTTGCCTTATCTAACGTGTAATCCATTCTAAAAATTGTCTAAACAAAACTGAGCTCAGTAATCCAATCCATTTACATTACTTTGCTGAAGGGCGAAATTAAAGATAAATAGAGCAGATAACAACAAAAAACAGTTTTGAAATGAAAACTAATAGTACATATTTATCAGAATAATGTATTTTTACACAAGTTAACATTCTACATTCAATAAACTAATCCATGCTGTGTACACAGTATCAATGAGATACTATTTTTTAACACAGCTATTGCTCTATGAATAGATTTTCTAACAAATTAAGCTTACTGAATAAGAAAATTGGAAGTTTTGTCTCTTATTTCTCTTTGTTGCTCATTATCATCGTTTGTTTTGATGTATTGATGCGATATTTTTTCAATAGTACATCAGCTTCCATAGCGGAATTAGAATGGCATTTATTTGCTTGTATCTTTCTGTTAAATGCAGGAAATACATTAAGGCAAGATAAACATGTGAGGGTTGACGCTTTCTACTCAAAGTTTTCTCAACGCACTAAGATCTACATCAATACTTTTGGTTTTCTGTTCTTTCTCACTCCCTTCTGCTTGTTAATTATTGATGCTAGTCTCCCCTACATCATCAATTCCTACAAGATTATGGAACATTCCACTGACCCTAGTGGTCTTCCTTACCGATTTATCATTAAGGCTACAATTCCTACAAGTATGATCTTATTACTATTGCAAGGCATGGGTAATACAATCGAGGGACTTTATTCTTTAAAAACTACAAAATAACGACATGCTTCTCGCTCTTTTATTTATCTGCCTTTTTGGGGCTTTACTACTAGGATATCCTGTTGCTTTTACTCTAGCAGGTGTTTCTCTCATTTTTGGTTATTACACTTTTGGTGTTGACTTATTTTACCTACTTCCTCTAAGAATTTTTGGTACAATGAGTAATCAAATTCTGATTTCCGTACCGCTTTTTGTCTATATGGGTGTTATGCTTGAAAAATCTGGCATTGCTAGTCGATTATTAAACACAATGGCTATTCTGCTTGGTAAAGTAAAAGGCGGCCTTGCTATTTCGGTGGCAATTGTTGGAGCTATGCTTGCTGCTTCAACCGGCATTGTCGGAGCAACAGTTGTAACGATGGGTTTAATGAGTTTACCGAGCATGCTAAAAAGAGGATACTCAGCAGAGTACTCTACAGGAATCATTGCTGCGAGTGGTACCTTAGGTCAGATTATCCCTCCTAGTATTGTTCTTATTTTAATGGGAAGTGTGATGAATATTTCAATAGGAGATTTGTTTATTGCTGCAGTAATTCCAGGAGTTTTATTGGTGACTTTATATATAGTATACGTTTATGTTTACGCTCGTTTTAATCCTGACAAAGTGCCTTCTATTTCTAAAGTTGAAATTGATGAATTTAAGAAAGCTTTAAGTTTTACCTCTTTATTAAAAACTTTCGTTTTACCGTTTGTATTAATCTTAGCTGTTTTAGGGTCAATTTTTATGGGAATTGCATCTCCCACAGAAGCTGCCGGAGTCGGTGCATTGGCTGCTACTTTACTCACTGCATTAGAAAAAAAATTAACATGGAGTGCTGTCAAAGAATCTGCTCTTGAAAGTGGTTCATTAACGAGCATGGTCTTTATGATTTTAGTAGGAGCAACAGCATTTGGACTCGTCTTTAGAGGTTTAGGAGGAGATGAAATATTAGTGGAATTTATTCAAAATGCAGATTTATCTCCATATATGTTCCTTGCTTTGGTTCTCTTTGGAATTTTCTTAGCCGGTTTCTTTATTGACTTCATAGAAATCATATTTATTTTTATGCCGGTAGTCACTCCTATTTTTGCATTATATGAGCTTGACCTTTTATGGGTTGCAATATTAGTCTCTCTTAATTTACAGACTTCTTTCTTAACGCCACCTTTTGGATTCTCTCTCTTTTATCTTAAAGGTGTAGCTCCCAAAAGCATCAAGACAAGCCAAATTTATAAAGGAATCATTCCTTATATATGCATCCAACTTTTATTAATCGTATTGGTGATCAGTTTTCCAAAACTTGTGACTTACCTCCCAAGTATAATAGAATAAAAAAGAGGTGGTTTACATCTATAAAAGACTGCAAACCACCTCCCTGTTTATATTAAGCTATTACTAAGCTCTTTGCTCATAGTCAGATGAATACAAACGCATATTCCAACCTCTAAAACAAAGTAACATCATTCCTAAAAGATAGATAAAATCTTCTGCTGGAATTGTAAATACTCTAATGTTGGAAAATACTTCACTGTTATACCAAACAATTGGTTCAGGTGTAAATGAACCTGTTAGTATTCCATTAAAAATTAAAAATGGAAAAAGCGTAATTAAATAAGACCACCAAAAAGCTTGATTCAAGAATTTATATACTAATACCAATGCAATGCAAACCACATAAAAGTTAGTGGTTGAATAGGTACCACCGTGATAAGCTTGAGATATTGCCACACCAATAAAAAAGTAAGCGGGCAAATAAGTCTTTTTTAATGTACTTGGAAAATACGCGATCACACATTCATAAATGAACAGGAAGCAGTAAGGAATAATGAAGAAAAACATCCATTCCTCCAAAGGAAGATAAAAAAGACTTACACCTACAAGGTAATCAGGGTTGAATCCCCAATACATCATATAGGTGAAGATAATATCCCAAGGAAGGTAAATTACCCCCATTGTAAAAAAAGCAGGAATAAACCTTATCCAACTTTTATAAAAAGCAACTTTTTTATCGAAGCTTAATAATAAAGGCCCCATCAGAGCCAGTATATTT
This sequence comes from Flammeovirga sp. OC4, assembly GCF_000812565.1. GTDB lineage: Bacteria > Bacteroidota > Bacteroidia > Cytophagales > Flammeovirgaceae > Flammeovirga. Next base: position 258,765 of record NZ_JTAM01000003.1, read on the forward strand.
ATGATTAAATAGATATCAGACAGTGCTGGCATTCTTCTTTTTTTGTTTTATACTTTTGGCTTCTTTCCAATATTTAAAAGGCACAATCAACATTCCAAAGCATTCTCCATCTTCTTTTGTCAATCTTTTATGGTGCACTTTATGTGCTTTCCTTATGGCTCTGAAGTATCGATTATTTGTATTATCAAACCATTTGAATCTTCTATGAATCAAAACATCATGCGTTAGGAAATAACACAATCCATACATTGCTATACCAGCTCCAATCCATACAAAAACATAATGATTGTACATCATACCCAACATAATACCCAACCATGAAGGGATAGCGAAAATTAAAAAGAATAAATCATTTTTTTCAAAGAATGACTTGTGAGGCTCATGATGATCTTGATGTAAGGACCATAAGAATCCGTGCATCACATATTTATGAGCTGCCCATGCTGTAAATTCCATAAACAGGAAAGTCATCGCTACTATAAAAATATTCAAAATCATAATTAAAGTTGGATAAGCGCTAGGTTTTGAAAGAAAAAATAAGTGAAAAATAATATATAAATATAGACTGAAATAGAATTATTAGACCTTAAAAATTTCAATCGTAAAAAAATAAATATTGTCATAAATATCCACCAACTAATATAATTTTTTAATGGTGGCATTCCTCCGTCCCACTTCCAAAAACCTAGGGGTTCACAAACTCTCTCAATCAATACATCCAACAGAACGACAAGTGCTGCTGAAATGATTGCCTTAAGATAAATGTTTAATTTTATTTTTCGACTAAATGTAACTCCTGCAACTGCTAAAATCAACCAATTTATAGCAATTAATAAAGGAACGCCATCTAATTTATACCCTAAATTATCTAAGTAGACATATTCACCGAATAGAAATCCTTTATGAACACCAACCCACTCTACTAAAAAGCTACCTATAAAAACAAAAGTATACCACACCTTGAGTCGGTTGGTCTTTTGATCTTCAAAATAAAGTAACACTAAAAAAGTGGAGAAAAGTAAAAAGGGTGTAAAAGGAAGGATAAGTTGATTTAATGGAAAAAAGGCAGCGACACAACCCACTGCATAAAATATAAATAAGAATATCTTGACCCACTTTTCGGTTGAAAAGGATTTTGCAGTCGATATCAATAATGTTGCTTTCATTGGTTTGTTATTAGTTCTTCGACAATCTTGGCACTATTTAAACAAAGAGGAATACCTCCACCGGGGTGAACACTCCCCCCTACAAAATACAAATTATTAATATCCTTCGATTTATTCCTTTGTCTGTAAAATGCACTGTTTAGTTTATTGCTATTTAATCCATAAAGTGCCCCTTTCCAACTTTGAGTATCCTGTTCTATCAACTTAGGAGACCAATAAGATGAATAAGATATCACTTCCTCCAGATTCGTTTCTAATTGCTTCGATAAAATCGCCATCACTCTTTTCTCAACCTTGGCGATCACTTCCTTTGTAAATAACTCTGGTTTTGGCGGAACATTGATCATTACAAACCAGTTTTCAGATCCCTTTGGTGCATCATCTTCATTAATCTTACTACTGATATGTACATAAATAGTAGGATCAGTAGGAATTTTAAAGTCATCAAAGATTTCTTGAAATTCTTTTTTATAATCTTCAGAAAAGAAAATATTGTGCAAGTGCAATTGATCAAATGACTTGTTTACTCCCCAATAAAAAACCATTGCCGAAGAGGACAATTCTTTCTCTCTAGGCACTCTTATTTTTTTATCCAATATGTTTGGAATAAAAAAGTTCACGTCAACATTTGACACCACTAAGTCAGCATCAAAAACGCCATCTGAAGTTTTCACACTTCTAATATTTTTTTGATTGCTGACACTGATACTTTCCACCTTTTTATTGGTAAGGAAAGTTACTCCTTCTTCTTCCGCAAGTTGAACCAAAGAAGTAACAATAGATCGCATTCCCCGTTTTGGAAAAAACACACCATCCTGATGCTCCAAAGCACTGATCACTCTCATGATAGAAGGAGTTTGGTAAGGATTGGAGCCATTGTAAGTGGCATATCGATCAAACAACTGTACGAGTTGGGGGTGTTTAAAATGCTTTTTATTGAATTGATGTAAAGATTCAAAGACACCTATTCTTGTCAAAACAGGCAACGCCACCCAAACTTCTTTAGTAAGAAGATCGGATACCTTTGTCAAACTGTTTTCAATAAAAATAGGTGAAGTCTTATTATAATCATCAATGATATTTTGAAGTACTTGGGAAACATTTACTCCCCATTTCTTCAAAACTTCTTCTGAAAATTTCTTTGGCTCTGAATAGGCTGTAAAAATGGATTTATCAGAAAAAAAATACTGAGTGGCTATTTCGGATTCCTCATATTGAAAATACTCATTTACATTTTTCCCATACAAAGCAAAAAGTTCTTCTACTAAGTGAGGTAATGTAAAAAGTGAAGGGCCTTGATCAAATCTAAAACCTTCTGCTTCAAATTGTCTCAATTTCCCCCCTAATGTATCTGAGGCCTCTAAAAGAGTCACCTTATAGCCTAGTTTATTAAGTCTTAATGAGGAAGCTATTCCTGCTATTCCTCCTCCTATAATTACAGCTTGTTTCATTCAGTTTTAGTTATGCTATTGCTTGTTTTTTCACGTCTAGATAATACTTTACTTTTTCTAAACATAAACCAAACCAAGCCGTAAAGTCAGATGGTTTTTTCTTCATCCAAGTTTCTAATTCAGCAATATCAATCCATCTGATGCTTTCAACCTCTTCAGGGTTGGGCTTAATGATTCCATCATAATATCCTACAAATACATGATCGTATTCATGTTCAATAAGCCCATTACCGAAGGCCGCCCTGTAAAGCACATGATCCACCCATTCAATTTCAGTATTGAAACCCATTTCCTCAACCAATCTACGGTGTGCACCATCATGTACCTCCTCCCCTGGCTTGGGATGACTGCAACATGTATTGGTCCAAAGTCCCCCAGAATGGTATTTTGTCAAAGCACGCTGTTGCAACAAAAGCTTTCCTTCATTATTAAAAACAAAGACGGAAAATGCTCTATGAAGCTTCCCTTCCACATGGGCTTGAAGTTTCTCCATCACCCCTATTTGTTGATCATTTTTGTCAACAAGTATTACATCATTTCTCTCCATAGCTTACAGTATATTTGCTTGATGACGAATATAAGATTGACATAAGATCATATATTTCTTCGGATCTGGAATTCTCAATCTTTCTTTTAAAATAGTTTCAGCAGGTGCATTTTTCACTTTACTAAACAGCCTAGTATAATATATATACGCTAAATACACACCAAATCGTGCTTTTTTAGGTAACTGCTTAATACCTTCAAAACCTTGATCAAAGTCTTTTTGAATATCAGCTTCTATTTCTTTTTTCACTTCATCATTAAAGACTGAAATATCAATGTTAGGGAAATAAACTCTGCCTAAATCACGAACATCTGCCTTTAAATCTCTTAGGAAATTGATTTTTTGAAAAGCTGACCCTAGAGACATCGCCAAAGGCTCTAATCTTCTGTATTCTTTTTCGTCGCCTTCCAAGAAAACTCTAAGACACATTAAGCCTACCACTTCTGCTGAACCTAAAATATAGTTTTTATATTCCTCCTCAGAATATTCCGTTTTATTGAGGTCCATACGCATACTTCTGATAAAAAGAGAAATCAGTTCCCTTTCAATACCGTATTGATTTACTACTTCTTGAAAGCAATGTAAAATCGGGTTGGTACTAATTTTATCATCAATTGCCTTATAGCAATCTCTCTCAAAATCATCTAACAGCTGTTCCTTGTCATACCCATGAAAAGAATCCACAATTTCATCAGCAACTCTTACAAATCCATAAATAGCATAAATTGCTGGACGAAGTGAAGGTGCTAAAAATCGAATTCCAATTGCAAAGGATGTAGTATACTTTAACGTTAGCGATTTCGATAAGTTATAAGACAAGTCGTCATAAATCTTTTTCATTACATTAAGTGTTTCAAGTTATAGTGTAATTGGTGTGTATCAATAAGTTATTATAAATACTTGGAGATGAGTAAAATTTAAATATTCCTTTACTTATACATCAAAAACGGCATAAGTAAAGGAAATAGAATATTGTATCAAACAACTCTTTCAGGAGCCTTTAAACCTTTTTTCTTCAATATTTCTCTGGCAACAAGTTCACCTGAAATAATAGAAGGTGGAACTCCTGGGCCAGGCACTGTTAATTGCCCTGCCATTAGTATATTATCTAGCTTTTTAAAACGGATAGATGGTTTCAAAAAGGCTGTTTGTTTTAAAACATTAGAAAGACCATAAGCATTCCCTTTAAATGCATTATATGCTTCTACAAAATCGTTGTGAGCAAAAGTTTCTTTTACTATAATGTGATCTCTTATATCAGTACCTGTTGATGCTTTCAATCGGTCACAAATCACATTGAAATAATGTTCTTTGATCTCTTCTGTATCTTTCAAGCCAGGAGCAACAGGAATCAAAAGCATTAAATTTTCCGTTCCTTCTGGAGCAATTGTAGTATCACTCACTGAAGGTGCACACATGTAAAACAATGGTTTTTTTGGCCAAGCAGGATGATCATAAATCTCTTCTGCATGGGGCTCAAATGGTGTATCGAAATACAAGTTATGGTGATGAATATTGCCAATCTTTTTATCCATTCCTATGTAATACAGCAGACATGATGGTGCCATTTTTCGATTATCCCAATATTCTTCAGTGTAGTTTCTATATTGTTTTGGTAATAGTTTCTGTTCGAAGAAGTTGTAATCACAAGTTCCTACCCATTCATCATGTTTGATCACTTTACCATTGCTTTCCATAGAAGTAATGCTTCTTCCCTCACAATTTACTTTGTCAATGGGAGTTGAAGTATGAAATATTACCCCTTTCTCAATCGCTAAGCTCTCAAAACCTTTGATCACCATTCCTAATCCACCTTTTGGATACCATGTACCCAATTTAAGATCGGCATAGTTCATCAAACTGTACAGTGCGGGAGTTCTTTTTGCAACATCACCCAAAAACAAAACTGGGAATTCTAAGATTTTAAGGATTTTCTCATTCTTAAAATACTTTCTGATGTAACTCGCAAAATCAGAGATAAGATGAAGTCTTGGAATGTTTTTAATGACCTGCCATTCCGCAAATTCCATGATGGAGTAAGAAGGGCGGTGCACAAAATCATTCATACCAATTTGATATTTGATTTCTGCTTCATCCATAAACTGCATTAATTTATCTTTTGCTCCAGTTTCCCATTCTTCAAATATGTCCCCGAGTTGATTTACATCAGCTGGAATATCTGTATAGTCAGTGCTTGACCAATATATTCTATATGAAGGGTCTAATCGTTCTAGTTCGTAGTAGTCTGATACTTTTTTACCAAATTTCGCGAAGAAGTTTTCGAAGACATCTGGCATCCAATACCATGATGGTCCTAAATCGAAAGTGAAATCGTTAATCGTCTTAGTTCTAGCTCTACCACCAATTTGTTCGTTCTTTTCATAAACATGAACGTCATGTCCTTGATCAGCAAGGGTTATTGCTGCTGACAAACCTGAAAAACCTGAACCTACAATACCTATTGATGCCATATTTTTAGTTGAAGTATTTTGTTTAACTATTTAAGACAAGAATATAAACAAAAACGTTGAGGAATTGTTTAAGCTAAGTCAAAAAATTGAGTTTAGTCACTCTATTTCAAACTATTATAAATAAACATTCTTAGACATAGGTATTTTGATACAAAAAAAGGCTCCAAACGCACGTTTTGAAACCTTTTTTAACATATAGGAAAAGTTTATTTCGTCTTACCGTAATATATATTTTCAATTAATGCCGTATTTACATCGACATTCATATTCTCATTATGTTCTTTCAAGAGTATTTGAATTTGATTTTTCCCGGGTTTTAAATTCACTTTCATCCTGTTCGTATTACCAATACTCGACCACTCACCAGTACCTCTTTGAGCCATAACAATCGTTTCAACTTCTTGTCCATTCACTGCTAATGCACGAATTGCACATTTGTTATCAGTATTCCATGGACCACTACCATTTGCGTAAGAGAACCATACAATATACTCTCCCGCTTCTTTTACATTAAGATCAAATTTGACCTTTTTGTTTTTTGATTTCGAAACTTCGATAACATTATTTGGAGCTCCTTTTATAGTAATCTTTTGATCTACCCTAGCCACTTTTGATATGTTTTTCGACTGATAGTTCTTACTGATAACTGGCTCAGAGATATAAGACAAATAACCATATTGATCTACAGCTCTCACTGCAAATTCTTCCAACAGATTATTAGAAGGTGACAATTTGTATTCAGTAGATTTTGGAGAAGCTATTACTTTTCCATTGACCAAAACTTCGTACTTTACAGCACCGTCTATAGCTTTCCACGTTAAAGTGTTTCCTTTTAAATCTGCCTGAGGAGTTTCTAAGTGGAATCTATTTGGCACTTTATTACTTGTTGTCCCTTCAGTGATATCATTATTTGCTAGAAGTATCTCAATTTTATGAGAACCTCCTCCTTCCAACGAAAGTGCTTTAGCGGACACCTCTTTTCCATCTACTTTAAAACTCTTGATTTCGTTACCATAGCCTACCAAAGAAATAGAAAGGTTGTCGTTCCATAATTTCACATTGTTCAACTGTTTCTTTCCTCCATACACCTTAGGTACAGTTGGTGAAAAAGTAAGTACACCATTTTGATCAATATTAATTCCGAAGAAAACCTTGTAAATCATGGCCATATTACCTGATAAACTCCATAACATTTCATCAGAGTTCACTTCCGTACCCATGTAATCCCCATCTTCAGCCACAAAGTTCTCTTTATTGGTAAGGAAAAGTGCAGCAGGTCTATAAATGGAAGCTAAACCTTGTTCCAAAGCTGTTCCATTTGCCGCTTTTGCTGTCGCGATATTCCAATAGGCCTGTACAAAAGGCCAAATACCGTTGTTATGATAAGGAGGAATACCTGGAATTTGAGGATACACACATGCTGCTCCAAAAGGAACGATTGGTGATTTAGCGACAATTTCTTTGCTTCTTTCCGCATCGCTTACTCCAAAAATAATCGCTAATGCCTCTCCTAATGCTTCATATTTTGGTGCTACAATCATTTCATTTCTACCATACATATATTGTGCATAGTACCCTTCTTTATCCATCCAAAGGTGTTTATTAATAGCATTTTTAAGGTCAGAAGCTAATGTAGAATAACGTTCAGCATCTTTACCTTTTCCTAAGATATTTGCCATTCTTGATGCAATATTCATCGCTTCGAAATGCACAACGTTAGTTCCTAAATTCAATGAACGATAAATATCATTATTATCCATCCAACGTGGATAAGTTTGTTTTCTCCAATCTAAGAATGAGGATTCCCCTCTCATCAAACCCGTCTCATCATCGTAAACCACCAACATATCATCCTCAATGGAATTAGAAATCACTTTGTAAGCTTCTTTCAGCCAAGCCTTATCTCCTGTTACTGTATAAACATTCCAAGCAGCCAAAGCCCAAGTCATTCTATCAGAAGAAACAGGCCATGCTCCACCTGAACCCGTATCTTGTATCACACGGTTTCTTTTTACCTTTTTTCTTAAAGAAGTAATTGCTCTATCTGGATCAAGAATTGACAAACTCAATACAATTGAATAACTGATATCCCTTGTCCAAACACCTCCCCATTCTTTACCTGTTCTGAAAGTTCCATCGGCCTCTGAATCTGCTACCAATTCATTTAATGCTAAATTATACAAAGCGTTGATCAAGGGAATATCTGAGGTAAACGTAGGGTATTTCTCAATATTTTTTGAAGATGTCCATACAGGAGAGGTTTGCTTTTCAGGATCTGGTGCGTTCATTACGAAAGTTGCTTCGTAGATTCCATCACCATTTTCGTCTTGCAATTGCTCTCTTTCGCTTAAGTTTTCAAAATCCCATCTTAATGGAGCACTTCCTCCTGCTATAAAAACACCTTTGAAATCATCTTTATAGATTTTATCCCCATGAAGATCTTCGTAATAACCTTTTTCTTTAAAGGCATTTAAAACAGGAGACATATCCAATTTAAACGTCACTTTGGTGTTTTCTTCTAACCAATCCATAGGGTCTAACTGTTCGTCCATCGCCCATGGCTCACCAAACTTGATCGTTTTAGTTGTAAAAGCACCATTTTCAGGTCGTATGACTACTCTATGGTTAATTCCATAAGGAAGCTCATCATCTTTTCCATTAATACTAAACTTAAATTCCACTGCCCTGCTGTAAGCATCTTGCAACGGACTTTTGTAGTTAGAAGTCATTTCCTTATCAGAAACAACTTTGGCTTCGTACTCTCCTTGAACGACATGATCTTTATACACTTGATATGTGTCTGAAGAATATAATAATTCATTTTTCCTCTCTGAACATGCAATAAAACCACATGCTAAAACAAGAAATAAAATACTCTTAATGATGTACTTTTTCATTTCCATTCTTTTGATACTTGATAAATAAAGGTTTCTTATTTAACTATGAGTAGTTAGCTCTTTACACATACAATTTACAAATAGAATGTTTATACATACAATATGATTTTTATTGCAATCGGTTACTAAATCAATTCATTTACATTTCTTATCAAAAGAGTCCTAATACACTTCGCTACATTATTCGTATTTCAATAATACCTTTGTTTTACCATCCTTTAATTTCAAGGTTGCAATACCTTTTTTCAAAACATTTTGAAGACTTATAAGGTCCAATGATTAACTTTGGATTAAAAAAATAGAAAAGAAGATGCACCTCAACTTAAAAAATACTTTCACTAACCTTCCGGCAGACCCGGAAAAAGACAATTATAGAAGACAAGTTCTCAAAGCTTGTTACTCTTATGTCACTCCTAAAAAAACAGCAAAACCTTCTATCCTTCATGTTTCTGATGAAATGCTTGAATCGCTAGGTATTTCAAAAGAAGAAAGTCAATCAGATGAATTCAGAGACTTGTTTACTGGCAATAATACCTACCCTGACAGTACTCCCTTTGCAATGTGTTATGGTGGACATCAATTTGGGCAATGGGCTGGACAATTAGGTGATGGTAGAGCCATAAATCTTTTTGAGGTCGAGCACAATCAACAACATTGGGCTGTACAATTAAAAGGTGCTGGAGAGACACCTTACTCTAGATCTGCTGATGGCCTTGCTGTATTACGATCTTCCATTAGAGAATACTTATGTAGTGAAGCCATGTTTCACTTAGGAATACCTACCACTAGAGCATTAAGTTTAGGATTATCAGGGGATGAAGTATTAAGAGATGTCATGTACAATGGTAATTCTGCTTATGAAAAAGGTGCTATTGTATGCAGAGTGGCAGAGTCATTTGTGAGGTTTGGTAATTTTGAAATCTTAGCTGCAAATCAAGATCACGACACATTAAAAGAACTTACTGACTACGTGATCCAGCAATTCTATCCTCATCTTGGGGCACCTTCAAAAGAAACTTATTTAGCCTTTTTCAAAGAAGTGGCTGAAAGAAGTATGGAGATGGTCTTGGGTTGGCAAAGAGTCGGTTTTGTGCACGGTGTAATGAACACTGATAATATGTCGATCTTAGGATTAACCATTGATTACGGTCCTTATGGCTGGTTAGAGGGTTATGATTTTGGATGGACGCCCAATACAACAGACTCACAATTTAAAAGGTACCGCTATGGTACACAAGGTGAGATTGTAGGGTGGAATTTATTCAAATTAGCCAATGCTATTTACCCATTGATCGGTGAAGCTGAAGGTTTACAAGATGCTTTGGAAGATTACAAAGACAATTATATTCAGAGGTATAATAAAATGATGCTGGAGAAGCTTGGTCTTTCTATAGCATTTGAGGAAGAAAGTGCTTTTATACAAGAACTAGAAAAAGCATTGCATAAAACGGAAACAGATATGACCATTTTCTTCCGTTTACTTTCCAATCTCAAAAAAGATAAAAGTCAAGATCCTCTTACTGTGGTAAAAGAAGCCTTTTATACCTTTGATAGTATAACAGACGAAGTAAAAGAGCAATGGAACAATTGGTTTGAAAAGTATTTTGATAGACTTGGCTTAGAAACTGATGCTGATCAAGACAGAAAAGAAAAGATGGATAAGGTCAATCCAAAATATGTACTGAGAAACTATATGGCACAATTGGCGATTGATGAGGCTGACAAAGGAAATTATGATTTGATTGAAGAATTCTATCAATTACTAAAACAACCTTATGATGAACAACCTGAAAAAGAGAAGTGGTTTGCTAAAAGGCCAGACTGGGCAAGACATAAAGTAGGTTGTTCTATGCTTTCTTGTAGTTCATAAGTACTAAGACAAAAGAAACGGAGTGTTCCGTATTCCATAGTTAAAACTATGAGCAGGTGATACCACAACCTAATCAAGACTGAAGCCTTGAAGGTTTATAACGTAGAACACTTTATAATGGGGGGTGAATGATATTTTAGTTTTAGAAATCAGGAATTTTCTGACGATCTAAAGGATATAAATGCTGCTTTCGTTAAACATTCTCACTAGTAAAGTTGCTACCCTTTTAGTTTAGCAGTTCTAACTTCGGCCTTGAAGGGAAAAGCGTTAAGAATTTCATGCATTGAGCCGTCAAAAATGATTTTGCTGTTTGAGCTTTAGCGAGTTTAAAATCATTTAGGTGAAAGGAATGGAATTTAGCTTTTGACTTCTAAGCCTTGACTTTTTTGCTTCGTTTTTGTGTTAAGACAAAAATGAAGAAGAAGGACGATTGAAAGTAGATTTTCTAAAATTTTGTAGAAAGATCCATTAAAAGTTAGCGAAAGTGTAGTTTACAATGTACTTCATTCTCGAAGAAATTTTAACTGGAATAAAAGGGGCTTTTTCATTGTAATTTATAACTTTGCATAATTTGAGTGCGTTTTGATACTCAGAGAGATCTATTTTATAATGAAGAAGCCTTTTGCTTCTTATTCTAGTAACCGTATATAGCGTCATGACAAAGCAAGAACTTTTTGATGAGATCAAGAAAAAAGAGAGTTTTTTATGTGTAGGATTGGATACAGACCCTAATAAAATTCCGGCTCACTTACAGAAAGAAGAAGATCCCATTTTTGCTTTTAACAAAGAAATTATTGATGCTACAGCTGATTACTGTGTATCATACAAGCCCAACATTGCCTTCTATGAATCTTTAGGGCCAAAAGGTTGGGAATCACTCCAAAAAACATTAGAGTACATGCCAAAATCTCACTTCTCAATTGCAGATGCGAAAAGAGGTGATATCGGAAATACTTCCAACATGTACGCCAAAGCATTTTTCGAAAATATGTCATTCGATTCCATTACAGTGGCACCATATATGGGTGAGGATTCTGTAACACCATTTTTAATGGACGGTAAATGGGTGATTGTTTTGGCACACACTTCCAATAAAGGTGGTTTGGACTTTCAAAGAATTGTCAACCAAGAAACAGGCAACTACTTATTCCAAGATGTTATTCTTAAAAACAGAGAATGGGCATCAAGTGATCAGTTGATGTTTGTAGTGGGAGCTACAAGAGCAGAAAGCCTTTTGGATGTTAGAAAAGTAGCGCCTGACAATTTCCTTTTAGTACCAGGTGTAGGTGCTCAAGGTGGCGACCTTCAAGGTGTTGCAAAGTATGGTATGACCAAAGAATGTGGTCTATTAGTCAACTCATCAAGAGGAATTATTTATGCTTCTAATGGTGAAGACTTTGCAGAAGTAGCAAGACAAGAGGCGAAGAAACTGAGAGATGAAATGTCTCAGTTACTAGACCAATATTTATAAGCACAGACTAAAGTTGACCTTCATTCAGCTATGTGTGATGCTGAATGAAGGTACAGCTCATTGATATAGAACAACATATAAACAACAACAGTATGAGTAATACTAAAATTACAGGCTTAGGGTTTTATGTTCCTGAGCAAGTGGTAACCAACGACGACCTTGCACAAAAAATCACAACATCAGACGAGTGGATCCGAGAAAGATCGGGTATCGAAGAACGTAGATACGCCGCTCCTGACGAAACCAACTATCATTTAGCTGCTGAAGCCACAAAAGAGGCGCTCGCCATGGCTGAAATGGAGCCAAAGGACATTGATATGATCATTTACTGTACTTTAAGTGCTGATTATATCTTCCCAGGTTCAGGTGTTCTTTTACAAAGAGAATTGGGTTTTAGAACAATCCCTGCCTTGGACATTCGTCAACAGTGTTCTGGTTTTGTCTACGGAATTTCAATTGCAGATCAATACATCAAATCAGGCATGTACAAGAATGTGCTTGTGGTTGGCTCTGAAATTCACTCTCGTGGATTGGATTTTTCAGATGAAGGTCGTGCTGTAACCGTATTATTTGGTGATGGTGCCGGTGCTGCAATTCTTTCAGCTACAGAAGAAGATTGTGGTATTTTGTCTACTCATATGCACTCAGAGGGTGAGTTTGCTGAAAAACTTGCCGTGATTGACCCTGGTTTCACAAAGCCAGAAAGAAATAATCCTGATTACTGGAAGCCAGGTGGTTCTGCTTTCCCTTATATGGATGGTCAATTGGTGTTTAAAAATGCTGTTGTTCGTTTTCAAGAAGTCATTGCAGAAGCTTTAGCAGCAAATGATTTGAAGCCGTCTGATATTGATTTACTTGTTCCGCATCAAGCGAATTTAAGAATCTCCAATTTTGTTCAAGCCAAAATGGGATTACCTGATGAGAAAGTCATCAATACAATTCAGAAATACGGTAATACAACGGCCGCTTCTATTCCAATCAGTTTAGCAACGGCTTTCAAACAAGGAAAAATCAAAAAAGGAGATTTAATCTGTTTGGCTGCTTTTGGTTCAGGATTTACTTGGGCCTCAGCAATTATCAAGTGGTAAAAGTTCCCTTTTCAAAATATAAAAAAGAGATGGCAATTAATTTTACCATCTCTTTTTTTGTGTCTTCAATTTTATATCGAATAATTACTCATTCCTAATCGTAATTACCATCTCTGTCCCTTTATCTTCTTGCGTATTCATCTCAAAGGTAGCATTCTGAGACTCTAAAATTTTCTGTGCCATTTCCAAAGCTTTCAACTCATCAGGATTTTGACCTTTATATCCCCACCCTTGACCATTGTCAGAAATACTAATTTGTGCCTCACCCATAGAAGCATACAATGACAACGTGACCTTACCATTTCCTTTAATGGTTTTGGCCGAACAACGTATTAAAGCTCCCAAAGATTTCGAAAATAAATTTTGATTTACCTTCACCTTTGGAGCACCACCTATTTGAGTTACAATACTTACATTATCTGGTAATGAATTCTTTACACTCTCTATCGTACTTTCCAGTAACTCTTTGGGGTGCATTTCCTTCTTTTTACCAATATTATGGGTTGAAGCGATGGTTAAATCTTCTAAGTCATCGTTATCCTCCACCTCAAGCATCTTATTACTAGACATGGCTTGCAAGCGAGAAGATTGAAATGCAGAAACCTCTTCCTGTACCTCGGCAACCTTTGGTTTGTTGACCTTTGGAGGGTTAATTTTCTGAGCTTCTTTCTCTTTTAATTTTTCTTCTAAATAAGCAATTTTTTCTTTCTGGGCCTGGTACGAACGCTTACTTACTTTATGCTGCTTTCTTCGCACTAATTCCAGAATTATTATACCAATAACCAATAATGCTATCACTACCAACCATAAGACTCTTTCTATCGTAGGATCGTTCATTTCAATGTTTATTTTTTAGCTTAACCCCAATATTATCAGTTTTTGAAGAGATCATCCAAAGATCTTAATCCCTTCAGTACAATTTTTACAAATATCTATATTCTCCCTTCCATTCAACAACTGCTGTCTAAAATTAGTATATGAAGGAGCATTCCAAATATCCAAAAATCTAATATAATCATTTTTTAAAGACCCTAATACATGTTCTGCATCTTTATCAAAACAACAAGGTGCTACTTTTCCGTCCCATGTCAGCACTGCCGAATGCCACATTCTCCAACAACTTCTTTCTAAAGATCCCTTGAAAGAAAAAGTACCATCTCCGTTGTCTTTATACCTCGAATATTTTGGGATACTGGGAATCAATGGAGAACCATTTTCATAGTTATATATTTGAGCAGTTTTAAACACTATTTTATCCACACCCAATTCATCTGCCAATTGTTTAGCTTCTTCAATTTGATGCTCGTTAGGTTTCACTACCAAAAACTGAAAAACTATTCTTGGTGTGCTACTTTTTAACTTCTTTTTCCACTCAATCACTTTTTTTGTTCCTTCTAACACTTTATTCAAGTCACCTCCTATCCTATACTGTTCATATACTTCCTGAGAAGTTCCGTCCAAAGAAATAATTAGTTGATCTAAACCTGCTACAACCGTTTCTTTAGCGACTTTATCCGAAAAATAATGGGCATTGGTAGAGGTAGAAGTATAGATACCTGATTGATGTGCCACCCTCACCATCTGTAGAAATTTGGGATGAAGGAAAGGTTCACCTTGGAAGTAAAAGGTTAAATAGATTAATGTATCTTTAAGTTCTTCCATCAATTTTTCGAACATACTGACTGAAAGCATCCCAGTAGGTCTTGTAAAAGAACGTAATCCACTCGGACACTCTGGACACCTTAAATTACAGGAAGTCGTCGGTTCGATAGAAAGGCTAATAGGATTACCTCGATGAAGCGGCTTTTTTAACCACTTTGATAAATAGAATGTGATCAACACCAAAAAAGCATTCCACAATTTTAGAATAGAAATTTTTTGGATTAATACCTTTGTCTCAACAATCTTTTGATTAAACATTCTAACTTTGTATGTCAAATTAGTTTTCTTTACAAGAAATGATTGGCAGCAATACCAAACATACACAATTTTAATTACTCAAAAATGCTTGTTTAAGCGGTAAAAAAAAAGTTATTTTAATTAACTTGTCGTTCAGCATTCTTGTTTAAAGCACAAATTTAGTCAATGAAAAGTAGTAAGCTTTCCTTTTTAAGATACCTATTAATAGATAAACTCATTCGTAGTAAGCAATATCCCTTTCCATCAAAACAAAGGCTGCTTGACAAATGTAGTGAAGAGTTTGGGGTCAATTCACCTTCAACTATTGAAAAAGACATTCAAGCTCTCAGATATGAATTTGACGCTCCTTTAGCTTACAATAAAAGAGAAGGAGGATATTATTACACAGACTCGTCTTATAAACTCTTGGGTGTGAGTCTTACCGGAGAACACTTGGAAGCATTAAATTTTGTGGAAACTTTTTTGGAAGAGTTCAAAGACCTCCCTGTATTAGGCAGCTTTTCTACTGCAGTTGATAAAGTATTGGATGGTTTAGAAATCACGAAAAAATTCAAAAATGAGAAGAAAGAGCAATTTGAAAATTATATTCAGATTGAAAAATCACTCTATACTAAAGGCACTTCCATTTTCTCTGAGTTAATCTCTGCTACAAAAGATCATAAAGTGATTAACATCGCTTACAAAAAATTTGGTGCACTGTATGAAGACAATTACACTTTTCATCCGTATCTTTTGAAAGAGTTTAAGGGACTTTGGTATATCACGGGTTACGCTGAAAATAGACAAGGAATTAGAACCTTAGCAATTGACAGGGTACAAGGTATAGAACAACAATCTCAATTGGTCTTTTTCGAACCTCATCAGGTAGACTTCAACAGAGATGTGTATTTTAAAAACTGTCTAGGAGTTACATTAAAAGGAAATCCGCAAGAAATCCGTCTCCTATTTAATGGAGAGTATGCGGCCAACTTTATTAAAAATACACCTATACATGAAACGCAGGAAGTCATTGCTGAAAATCATAATGGATTGGAGGTAAAACTACGTTTGGTGGATAATATGGAGTTAAGGTCACTTATTTTGAGTTGGGGCAATCAAGTAGAAGTGCTTTCTCCTTTTGCTCTACGAAAAGGGATTGCCAATGAAATTAAAAAATTAGCTCAGAGGTATTAAATTGATTCGTATCTGATTATTAAATAAAAGAATTTGAATTATCTCGCACACCTTTATTTATCCTATACAGACTCGGAAGAGATGTTTGGTAATTTTATTGGAGATTTTGTAAAAGGAAGGAATCTTTCCTTGTATCCACAAAAAATCCAACAAGGTATAAAACTCCACCGGTTTATTGACGATTTCACGGACCAACATCCTATCACAAAAGAAATGTCCAATAAACTAAAACCTCATGCGGGAAGGTTTTCGATGGTGGTCACCGATATCTATCATGATCATTTTCTTGCTAAGAATTGGAATAATTGTCATCAACAAAGTTTGAGAGCTTTTGCAGACTCCTTTTATCATCATAAACTGTGGGATGAAAGCTGGGTACCTGAAAAAGCTACAAATATGCATCCTTACCTGAAAATGTATGATTGGCTCAATGCCTACCAACATTTCGAAGGGTTAGAACAGGTTTTTCACGGAATGGAAAGAAGAATAAAAAACTTAGCTCCTATTTCAAAATCTGTAGAATGGCTTCAAAATGATTACAATTTTTTCTTAGATTGCCATGAGGCTTTTTTTCCTCAATTAGAACAAAAAGTAGAAGAATTCAGACAAAATGCCTTTGATCAGCCAAAAACTTAATGATGGACTCAACGATAAGAAATATGTTATCTTATTGATTTCATTGGTGTCAGTACTCTGGGCACCCATTATATTCCAAGCTTTTATCTATTCAGACGAAATTTCGGACATCACTTTGATCGTTCTGATGGTTGCTATCATCAACTTTACAAGAGAACGAAAATTATATAGACGAATAACTGTAGTATTCTTTGTTTTCGTTAGTGTCAGTAAAAGTGCCTCCTTGGGTTTACATATTGACAATATCGACTTTGTAACTTGGAGCGCTATGCTGGTCTATTTTACCATGTTTCTTTTTGTCTTATTACAAGAAGTATGGCACTCAAAGAAAGTTGACGTCAATACAATTTTGGGAGCAATTGCGGGGTATATTCAGATAGGTGTAATTGCATTTATCTTATTTAAAATATGTGATTTATTATATAATGGAACTGCATTCAATAGAATTGTGGACATTTCTGATATAATTTATTTTAGTTTTGTTACTTTAACAACTGTTGGCTACGGAGATATTTCTCCCACCACTGATGAAACTAAAGCCTTTACCGTAATCTTTGCAATGGTAGGTCAGTTTTATATGGCTATTTTAATGGCGTTGCTTGTTGGAAAATACCAGCAGGAACACCAAAAATAAAAAGTCCGTTTTTTATGTAAACCGGTTATAAAAGTATATATTGTTAAAAAATAACTAAACAGCGCGTGGAAAAATTATTTATTAAGAAAAAGGAATTTGTCCCGGAGGTAAACTTCGATCCTTCAAAAGGCCTATTAGAGGTTTCTGGTCAATCATACCACGAATATACTGCTGAGTTTTTTGAACCTTTATTCGTTTGGGTATCAAAGTACTTGGAAGAAAGTGGTCTGAATATCACATTGAATTACAAGATGACCTACTTCAACACAGCATCATCAAAAAGTTTTTTCAAAATCATTGAAATGCTTCAAGAATATCAGGAAAAAGGAAAAGGTGAAGCTGTTGTGAACTGGTATTACAAAAAGGATGATGAAGACATGCTAGAAACTGGAGAAGACTTTATTAGTGACTCTGGTTGGAAAAATATCAACCTTATTGCCTACTAAGTAATAAGTTAATACCAAAGCACTATTACATGTTTTTAGGGATAAAAAAACCTTAGATGCATTTTATAAAAAAAAGCTTACGTAAGATCTTTCTTAAAGAAAGATCTTTTTTTATATACTAAATTTATTAATCCTTACGTTTATTTAGTATAATTGTATTTAAAACAGAAGTTTATGGATTGTTTCTGTATTTTGGAACAATAATTTCTATAAATTAAACGTATTTCTTACAAAGAATTTCAACTACATAATAACATAATTTTTAAGCTTGCGTAAGTAGTCTTAAATGAAAGTTAATATGAAACAACTTACGTTACTATACTAAATATATTATGGTTTTTTTATTTAATACTATCTTGTTAATTTATTTGGTAATTTCAAACATTGCTATCTTATTTAAATTGTATAAGGCCTTTTTACAATATTTCTCTCCTTTGAAAGGTTACGCTTCTATCGCTCTTATTGTAATGACCCTTGGTGCTATTGATTTTTATGTTTATGATGTAACAAGCAGCAAATTTGTTACAGCGGAAGAAAACAAAGAAGTTTTTCAACAAATTAAAGCAAGAAATTTAGACTTAAATTTATTATCTCAAGAAGATTAATATTTTAAGCCACCAAATAGAAAAGGTTGCTACTTTAAAAAGTAGCAACCTTTTTTTGTGATTTCAGGTCTGTATTGGGTTTGATTTCCAAATCAATATTACGGTTTTTGGATGGGGTGACTTTTCATCTTTAGATCACAAAATAACTAAAGTAGTAAAAACACATTCATCATTTCCTTCATTATTGATCCTAGTGATTGAGTAAAAAATCTTGATAATTACTGTAACAGGTCTCCTGTTCAATAACTCATATGCCTCATATTATTAACTCTGTATATAAAAAATGGTTGAGATTCTACTAGTCGAATCCCAACCATTTTCAACAGTTTATATTTCTGAATTACTTTAGTCTAATATTTTGAAATGAATAGCTGTACCACCACCTGCGTTCATCTGAATCAACATTGCCTCAGTTGAAGTGACATTCTTTTCAGTGATCACGTATTTTGTTGGCTCGTTGAGATGTGTTGAGCCAGGTGCATCTGCATAGATCGTTGCTTTATAAAGTTTATTAGGTTCTAGGAAATCAAGACTCACGCTTACAGCTCTACCTGTTGCATCTGTTGCGGCTCCTAAAAACCATTCTTTATCAGCTCTTCTTGCTGTAATCGCAAACTCACCAATTTCACCCGCTAACATTTTACTTTCATCCCAATCTGCAGTAGAAGACGATAAAAATTGAAAGGCTTTCATTTCTTTTTCATAATTCTCTACTAAATCCGCAGCCATTTGTAAAGGACTATACAAAATAATAGACAATGCCAATTGCTTCACTAAAGTAGTATGTACTCTGGCTTCATTCATGATCTCAGCAGTAGTATTCCAAGCCACACGATTAGGGTTATTTTCATACTTCACATCAAAAATGCCTGGAGTATAATCTACTGGACCACCCAACATCCTTGTAAATGGAATTGTCACAGTATGATTTGGAGGGTTACCATCACTCCAACCGTTCCATTCCATACCTCTTACACCTTCTCTAGTCATCATGTTTGGCCATGTTCTTCGAATACCCGTTGGTTTGATCGGCTCATGGGCATCTAACATTATTTTATGTTGAGCTGCCTTTTCAACGACTTTTCTATAATGGTTCACCATAAACTGACCATGATGATGTTCTCCTCTTGGGTAAATATCTCCTGCATATCCTGTTTTCAAAGCATGAATCCCTAGTTTTTCATATAGTTTGAACGCTTCATCCATGTATTTTTCATAAGCAAGAATATCACCACCTGTTTCATTGTGCATGATCAAGTAAACTCCTTTATCTTGAGCATAGTTGGCAACTTCTTCTAAGTCATAACCTTTTGCGGGAGTGATATGATCAAAGGCGTCTTTTTGTCCCCATTTATCCCAACCAGAGTTCCAGCCTTCTACTACTACACCCCCAATATTATTTTCAGAAGCAAAATCAATGTATTTTTTTGCAGATGCTGTAGTGGCACCTTGTCTTGGTCCTTCTTTCCACTCTTTGGTACCGATGTGGAATTCCCACCAGATCCCTAAATATTGCATTGGCTGAATCCAAGAAGGATCTTTGATTTTAGAAGGTTCGTTAAGGTTTACTATAATGTTAGAGTTGACTAAATCTGCGGCTTTATGCCCTACTTGTATCGTTCTCCAAGGTGTTTTCATAGGAGCTGTTGCTCTTACTTTATCACCATTTGACCAAGGTACTAATGCAGCATTATAAGTATATTTCTTTTTATCGTCTAATTTCAATGTCATGCCGGCATAATCCGTTAATGCAGCCTCATGCAAAGAAATATAAAGATTGTCTTTTGTCTTGAAAGTTACAGGTGTCGCTACCCAAGTAGCAGAATCTACATCTGTTTGGTTGTATAACTTTTCATAGGTATTATAATCAGCCCAAATCCACCATGCATCATGATTATCGTTCAGCACAAACTGAGTGTTTTCGTTCATAATCACAAAATCCTTTAAGTTCGGCTGCTCGGGGATTTCATAACGGAAGCCAATACCATCATTGAAAAGTCTGAAAATAATATTCATTTTTCTTTTCGCGCCATCCTTCTCCTCTAAAAATACAGTCAACTCATTGTGATGATCTAATACTTTTTTATTCTCTCCCCAAGGCTGTTCCCATGTTTGATTTAAAGTATTTCGTAACTCCCCTACCACTTTAAAGTTTCCTTTTAAAGGTGCTTGGTCTTTGAGATCAAAACCTAGATAAGATTGTTTGACGACGGGAGTTCCATTCCATGTCACTTGGTACCACGGCTTTCCCTCATCATCTAAATCAAATTCTAAAATCAAAGTTTCATCTGGAGAGGTAGAAGTAAGGTAAGTTGGTGTACACGAACTCATGAACAAACTTACGAAGAAGATATAAAGTACTATTTTTAATTTATTCATTGATTGATAATTATTGGATTTCTACAAAAACTGGTAAATGGTCTGAAGGGAATTTATGATCTCTTGCCTCAGCAATATGAGCATATCTTAATACTTTAAAATAACCATAAGTCATTATAAAGTCAATCTGATCTTTTAAAGCTGCATTATAATCAAATGCTTGGAAAGTACCTGTAGGACCTAGTGGAGTTGTAAGGCTTAATGTTTTCGTATCTTGAAACACATTTTGTAGTTCCATGACTGCCGTTGAATTAGGAGTACTGTTCAAATCACCCATTAACACGACTGATATTTTCCCTTTATTCGAAAATTCTTGTGCCTTTTGAGCGATTAACTTTGAAGACTCTACTCTAGCTTCGTCTCCCATATGATCATAATGCGTATTCATCACAATCATAGTTCTCTTGGAATGTTTATGTTTTAATTTGGCCCAGGTACAAATTCTAGGAAGAGCGGCATCCCAACCTTTGCTTGGTTCATCTGGTGTTGTAGACAACCAAAATGTTCCTGATTCAATGAGTTTAAATTCTTTTGTATCATAAAAAATTGGAGAAAACTCTCCTCCTTCTTTTCCATCATCTCTGCCCACACCGACATAAGACATATGGGGCAATTCATTTTCTAAATCATGTAATTGATCTACCAAAACCTCTTGGCATCCCAAAATAGCTACGTTATTGAATTTTATGACATCACCCACCCATTGTTTACGGTGCGGCCATGCATTATCACCGTCATTAGGAGTATTCATTCTAATGTTGAAACTCATGACGTTAATGGATTTATTTTGAGCAAACAGCCCTATCACAAAACACGTTTGCAAGAGTGATAAGAATAGTATTTTTTTCATTTCCTGTTCATCTGAAGTTTTCTTCAATTTTGTATAGAAAAAGCGTAATACAGTGATTCATTTAGCATTGATAACAAAATTAAGCTATTTTATCAGTCTAAAAGATGATATTTCACTATACCACATTTTAAGAGCGTTTACCTTGTTATATACACAACAAAAACCCCAATCTCCAACACAAAGTCGGAAATCGGGATAAAGCTATATATACTAAATCAGAAGGAGTTATTTCGCATTTTTCAGGGCCTTCCAATGAGGTTCTTGCATTCCTGCAAGGTCGAAGATGGCAAAGCCTTTTGCTCCGCCTTTTTTGGCTAGTTTAATGGCTTCTTCCATATCCTCTTGTTTTGGTAAAGCAGGTGTGTAAAGCCCTGTAATCAATGGTTCTTTGAATTTCCCTTTTACATCAGAAACACCTTGTTCTGTCGCAAATTTGATCCAATCGATCGGTTCCTCATAGAAATTATTATAGATCATAGGGAACACCATGTCCAACTTGTAATCATCCCATGATTGACGGCAGATTTTTCTAGCTAAGTCAGGATAAGGAAATACCGCGGCTGAAAGCATACTTCCTTCTTTGTGGACAGCATCATAAATTTTATTTACCAATCGTGTAACAGAATCATATCTATACTGACGCCATTCTTCCGATGCAGTGGGGTCTTTTAGTTCTCTGATATCAATTCCGGACTCCTCCTTGAACTTTTGACGGCACGTTTCACAATAACAGAAATCCCATTCAGGATATTCTTTGTCCTGTACAATACCATAAAGTGGCTGTAATGAGGACGCCAGAATAACATCTGAATAACGCACGTAATCCAAATGAACTCCTTTCACTCCCTCAATTTTTGCTAAAGAAACGGCTTGCTTGATGATATGTTCTTGCACTTCTTCTTTTGAGGGACACACCCATTGGTAATAATCAACATAAGGGTGGTATTCATAACATGAGCGTCCGTCCCCGCTTACAGCATACCAATCTGGATTTTGCTTGGCGACTTTATCTCCATTTCTGTTGAGTGTCCACATCCAAGCGTGCATTTCAATGTCTCTTGCTTTCAGCAAGGGGTACATTCTTTTGTAAGTAGCTTCATTACCTCCTAAAAGAACGCCTTCAATTTTACAATCTTTGAGTACATCCAATTTCTCTTCCCATTGTGCGTCTGTCCAATCATCGTGTGCATGAAGCCACATCCATCGAGTGGGAAGTTTTTTACCTTTTGCTAGTACGGGAAGCCCTAATACGGCCCCTGCTGTTGCTAGTCCTGCGATTTTAAGAAATTCTCTTTTCTCCATTTTATGTGTAGTAGTTTTTTACGAATATTTATTCTTGAGTGAAAAGTGATAAATTAAGAGTGAAGATAATCCGAATTTAACTAACCACAATCAATTTCTCTTAAGACCATTAAAAGTCTAACTCTTAACTCAAAATACTCTAATTCATTTCAATTATATCAGTAGAACTGTCTTCTCTGATCACGTAAATTTTCTTTTCCTGAGGTACTTCCAATACCAATTGAAAGCCGGTAAGTGTAAGTTCCATTTTTGGGGTCACTTCTTCTCCTTCAAAATACATTTTGTCCACTCCTCCCAATTCTTCGTAGGTTTTAGCATAGACCCTATTTGTTATAAAGTATTTCTTTTGTTTATAATAAATATCATATAAATGACGGTGTAATCTTTCCCCTTCCGTTTCTTTGATTTCTTTACTGATTTTCTCTCCTACTTTACTTTCTGTAAAATGTAGATACCCCCACTGTTCTGGCATGTGCATAGCAATTTCTCCTTGTGGCGACCACACCCAATTATGCTCTGGATAAGGTCTTCCTGTATCAGGGTTGATTTTTTTGGTGTACTCTCCTTCCTTTGCTTCCAAGTCCCAGTTTACTCTTGAGAAATTGATTCTCCATCGTGTATCTTCTTTCGGGAAAATGGCTAAAGGGTGTTCCTGAGCAATTACATTCCATGGAAAAGCAATTTCCAATGTCCACTTTTCATCTTTGTCTGATGGATCATTCAAAGTGCCATACATTTTTACTGCTGATTTTAAACCCTCAATCTGCCATGAATTCATAAACTTTCCTCCGTCTCTGTATGGTTTCGTCATCATCAAATCCCAGACGGTATTGAGCAGGTTCATTTCGAATTCATAATATTGAGAAGATGTAGGAACAGGATTAAGAAAAACTTCGAAATCGTTATCAAAATAAATCACTGCGTCTCTTTCGGTAATCGTACTCCAAAGATGAGGTTCTTCCAACTCGGCGGCGATATACAAGTAATCTTTATCCCACAACATTTTCACTCTTGTTTGAAATGGCGGATTGGGTTGTTTGTCTCCTTCAATATCCACAAAGTCCTGCGTCCATTCAGCATTTGCCCAGTCTTCTTCATCCAAAACACCATCAATTTTGATAGGGGTTGTAGATTGATAACACAAATAACTTTCAGGTGTTGGGTACTTTTGAGCCACAGTTGAAGTGGCAACAAAAAGAGTGATAATACTGAGGATAGAGATTAGTCTTAAAATCATTTTTAATGAGGTATCATAGCCTCAAAGTCAATTGAAATCAACCTTGAGACTTGTTTGTTTTATTTCAGTAATTCAGGATGAGTTTGATAAATTTTATATACTAATTCACCAAATAAAGTATTGGTCCATGCAAACCATGAGCGTGTAAATTTCTCAGGATTGTCTTTATGGAAAGATTCATGCATAAAACCAGTATCAGCGTGCGTTGCTTTCAATTGTTCTAAGCACCATTTTAATTCTTTTGGATCTTCTGAAGTGAGTCCTTTTTGAATAATAGACATTGGCCATACATAATCCAAACCAACGTGAGGACCGCCAATCCCTTCGTATTTTCCTTTGAAGAAATAAGGGTTATTCTCTGACCATACAAAGTTTCTAGTTCTTTGATATAAAGGATCATCAGCATCCATGCAATCTAAGTAAGGCATAGACAATAAACTTGGTACATTGGCATCATCCATAAAATATTGATTACCAAAACCATCAACTTCAAAGGCTAAAATTTTGCCAAAGTCTAAGTGGTCTTTTGTACCATATTTTTTAATGGCACTATCTACTTCTTCCGCTAATGCCAAACATTCATCTGCAAATGCTTTGTCTTTAACTACATTGGTATAAATATCAGCCAACTGCTTTAATGACGCTACCGCAAATAAGTTGGATGGAATAAGGAATGGTAATAAAGTAGAATCATCTGAAGGACGGAATGAAGAGACAATCAATCCACATGGTTTCATAGAGGCTCCTGCACCCCAGTTGGCCATCGTGTCTTCGTATTTTTGAGTTACCCTAGAGAAAGTATAAGGCCCCACTCCATCTTTACGCTGTTGCTCTTTGAAAGTCTTTACAATCAATTTTGCAGACTTCTGCCAAGTGGCATCAAAAATAGAAGCATCACCTGTTTTCTTCCAATAACCATTCGCTAATCTTACCGCATAACATAAGGAATCAATCTCCCATTTTCTTTCATGAGTTCCAGGCTTCATATCCGTAATGTCCGTTTCAGCCCATTTTGATTTTACTGTAGGATCTTTCTCAAAAGCATTGGCATAGGGGTCCAACAAGACACATTCTGCTTGTCGGTTCACCAAACCTTTGATCATAGTTTTCAGCTTATCGTCCTCATTGGCTAAAGGTAAGTAAGGCCAAACTTGTGCTGTTGAATCTCTCAGCCACATGGCAGGAATATCTCCAGTGATCACAAAAGTATCCGGTCGATCTCCCTTCATGGTAAATTCAACAGTGGTATCTATAGTATTAGGGTAGCAGTTGGTAAACATCCATCGGAGTTCATCGTCACCAATTTTCTTGGCTACCTTTTTGATAATTTTCTCCACTGCTTCTGAAGTGAATTTTCTTTCAGCAACTGCAGGTCTATGAGATGGGTATTTATCTTCAAACATTGCAGAGGCCATAGTGGTACCCCCTGCCATGGATAAGCCTGTCGTAAATAATCCTGTTGTTTTGATAAAATCTCTACGTTTCATTTCAATCTACTTGGTTTGTTCTGGTTAAATTAGTTTTGTTGATAGTTATTTTAAAGCGATTTCAACTGCTTTTTTTAGTGGTGTAAAACACCAATACAAGAACCTTATTAGCCCACGACTACTGCCATGGGGCTAATATTTATTTGGTTCAAGGGGTAAATCTTATAGGTTATTCAAGCATTTAACTTCTAATGCTTGTTTCAATTCTTCTGCTGTAATTGTTGTTCTTTCTAGTGTAATTACTTTCTCTTGATTGGCTTCTAAGTGGAAATAATTATCAGAGAAATGAGCGGTTGCTTCACCTGCTAAACTCAATGCTACACTTTCTGCAAAAGCATTTGACTGCAGCTTAATTTTTAATTCATTTCCACTTTCAATGACTGTTGTCGTGATGTTTACTTTTGGCAAAATCTGATCTTTTGGTTTTACGAAGAAAGCATAGTTTTTCGTTATCACTTTTCCTTTAGCATCAACGGCT
Organism: Flammeovirga sp. OC4; assembly: GCF_000812565.1. Lineage (GTDB taxonomy): Bacteria > Bacteroidota > Bacteroidia > Cytophagales > Flammeovirgaceae > Flammeovirga. Next base: position 284,873 of record NZ_JTAM01000003.1, read on the forward strand.
TCTAAGGTTAAGTACATTGATCTTCTTTCTTGTAATGTAGATTTCCTACCTAAAAGCTCTTCTAAAGTAATTTCTAAAACTACCTTAGATGTGTTTCCATCTACTTTGATCGGTAAAGACTTTTTTGCTATTTCTTTTCCTTCAAATGTATTCCACTTTACATTCAAGGTTGCTCCAAAATCTTTCCACTCATCATTAACCAACCATACCGCCAATAATTCATCTTCAATATCAGTAGAAATCAATTGTTGTTGGAAGGCTCTTTCCGCCGCATAGTGTAATGCTTTCCATTCACCATAATAATCAATAGAAGACCAAGAAGCGGCAGGCCAGCAATCATCCAATTGCCAGTACAAGGTACCCATACAGTAAGGCATTCTTCTACGGTGGATCTCAAAACCTTGACGCATTCCATCCGCTTGAAGCAATTGGCCCACGTAAACAAAATCTTCAAAGTCAGTCGGCACATTAAAATCTCTTTCCATATAGACTTTAATCAAACCATTTCCTGTATAACTCTTCTGATGCGTATTCATTACATCCGTTTCCAAGCCCCAATCTTCTTCGATAGTGAATTTCTTGATGGCTTTGAATGAAGGGAAAGATTGGAAACCATATTCACTCATAAAACGAGGCACGTATTCTTTGAAGCTTTCAAATGGATATTTTCCGTGCCAAACACCCCAGAAGTGGTTATCTCCAATGGTGAAGTCTTCTAAATTACCCCAGTTTGAAATTGGTGATGAAGGATAATAGAAACGGCCTTCATCATAGGTTTCCACCATTTCTGGCAATACTTCTTTAAACAATCTATGGTAATCTTCTTTCAGTTTCGTTTGTACCTCTTCAGACCAGCCATAAGAATCTTGCCAGCCCCAGTTGTCCCAAGCTACGCCCACTTCGTTATTACCACACCAAAGTGCCAATGAAGGTCTATTTCTTAAACGCTTAATGTTGTAAGCCGCTTCTTCTTTTACTTTTCTGATAAAGTCTTTATCACCCGGATACATTGTACAGGCAAACATAAAATCTTGCCATACTAAAAGTCCTTTTTCATCACATTGATCATAGAAGTAATCACTTTCGTAAATTCCTCCACCCCACATACGCACCATGTTCATGTGTGCTCTTACCATACTTTCGATCATCCAATCGTAACGATCTTTTGTCACTGATGGTAAGAAGCTGTCCTGAGGAATATAGTTGGCACCCTTCATAAATACGGGCTGACCGTTGACTTTCACAAAGAAACTCTCCCCAATGCTGTCCGGTTCGTTGATCACTTCCACAGTTCTAAAACCAATTTTATGTGATTCTTGATCCACAAAGTCACCATCTACATTCAATTGTGTGATGATTTCGTATCTTGTTTGCTCACCCAAACCGTTTGGCCACCATAGTTCCGGGTTCTCAACTTCCGCTTGCAATTCGATCACATTCAAACCTTTATTCAACATCACTTTTTTCTCTTCCGATGAGAATGTTGATGAACTGTTTGTCAAGCGGATATTGGCGTCTCCCACTACACTTGATTTTACTTCAACTCTAGCTTTCAACTTTGCTTTTTCTTCTGTCAAGCTCACTTGCTGTAAGTGAACGTCATTAATTTGGGCACTGTTCCAAACCACTAATTCTACAGGTCTCCAAATCCCTGAAGTCACAAAACGTGGGCCCCAGTCCCAACCAAATGAATAAGGTGCTTTACGAGAGTAAATACTGTATTTTTCCTCTCTTGCATCATTGTCGGCAGGATATTCAAAGCCTGCTTGCTCTCTGAGTGGTTTTGTTATTTTGATAGGTGAATGAAAATAGACTTCCAGTACGTTACCTTTCTCCTTTAATAGTGAAGTTACTTCTTTGTTGTACCCCACAAACATATTGTCAGAAGAGATCACCTTTTTACCATTCAATGTTACATCAGCATAGGTATCTAGACCTTCGAAATTTAAGGCAAAGTGTTGATTTTCTTTGAAAGAAGTCGGTAAGTCAAAAGTTGTTTTGTAAACCCAATCTTCTTCTTCAATCCATTGTAAGTCTTTTTCATTTTGACGGTAAAATGGATCTTCAATTAGTTTATTTTGAAATAAGTCAGTGTGCACTACTCCCGGAACAGTCGCTGGGTACCATTGCTCCTTGTTGGCTTGTTTGAATTCCCAATCAGAATGTAAAGGATAAGATTTTTTTAATTGCTCTTGGCTTTCCCAATCTGTTGAACAACTCAAAATTAGTAGTGATAGAAATGCGTAAGTTAGGTAAGTAATGTTCTTCATCTTATTTCATTTATGCTAAAATAGCCCAAGGCGATCATTGCCTTGAGCTAGTCTTATATTTCTTGGTATTAATTTAATTCACCAAACAAGTAAGCAGAAACAAACCAGAAGTTTTGTTCTCCTTCCTTCAGTTTTTGTGCTGTTGGCATACTCACCGTAATCTCATGTTGACCCGAAATTTTATCCATCGGAATAATCATAGGTGGTACATCTGAACCCGGACACCAATTAGATCTTGACAAATCCGATGACGCTTCCGGCTCTTCGATTTCTTTCGTTCTGTAGCCTTTTGCTTCCCAATCAATGTAATCTACATTTCTCTTCTTCAACCAAACTCCTGATGTAGGATTGAATCTACGGAAAGAGGCACAGTCGGTTCTCCAAGGTGTGAACTTGAAGAATTCTTCTCCATCTAATTTAATGATGTTTTCTGTAGGGACAAACTCATCTCCTCCAGAATGTCCACCATGACCCGTAGTGATATACGCCAACTGAACATCTTTGGCATTTGCAGGAATTTCGACTGAAGTTCCAACATCTGCTCTTTGGAATTTATCGCAACCTCTTTGAGGCGGAATATATCTTACAGAATTCAACACTGGAGCTACCCAACGTTTCTTGGCAGGTGCATAGGCATTTTCAGATTCATCAAATCGTAATTTCACATCTACATTATACCCTTCTTTGGTCCAAGTGTCAATGTGAACACCGATATACACCTCTCCTTCCAATAAAGGTAAAAGCTGAGTGATATCCTGTTTCCACATTGCCTTTTCTGCCCATCCATCAATATAAACCGGCATTCTGTTAGGGTATTTTGAAGTATCTTGTTTTGAATAATGCCCCACTCCAAACGGTGTCATAAAACGCATCAATTCCACAGCAGGTTTGTATTCTCCTTCTGCAATCATACCCGGATAATTATCCGTTTGTTCGGCATCATCGCTATGCTTCAACTTGTATTGCTCTTGAGCTACCGTCAACATATTCACTCCATTGGCATCCATCACAAACACGGACCCTGCCTTATCCCAACGGTCACCTGCAGATGTTTCCTCCACAATGATAGAAACTTTAGTTTCACGTTCGAATTTTGGAATGTTGATTTTGCGAAGCATAATACGTCCCGCTTCAATATAAAACGGAGCTGTATCACTCACCTTAATCCCATCTTTTGTTAATTCAGGATCAAAGTAAAGATGCTCTTGATCAAATACATGATAAACTTTGTCACCTATAGATGGAATTTCTTTAGGTCCGCAGCTCACCATTAATACAGTTAAAGCGAGTAGTTGAAGAATTTGCTGTTTCATTTGCTGTCGTCTATTTATTTATTTCATTTTTGAGCGACTCCACTGTTTTATCACATGTTACCGCTCTTAAATATTCTGAGCCAGTACTTTCTTTACTCATTGCAACTCCATTGTTTTTGAAAGTCATCTGACTATCTACCAACTTCGAAGCAGAAGAATGCACTGCTGTCACCCCAGTTTTTTCTATAATTTCCTTTACATTTTTTGGTAAAACACCGCTTCCGGCCATAATCTCAATACGGCTATCAGCTTGTTTTACTAAACCTTTCAATACCTCAACTCCCTCAGGAGCCGTCATCATCTGACCTGACGTCAATACTCTATCCACACCAAGACCGATTAAGTCTTCTAATGCTTTGTGAGAATCTCTTGCCATGTCAAAAGCTCTATGAAAAGTGACACCCAAAGGTTTGGCTTCTTCTACCAGTGCTTTACATCTTTCTACATCTATTTCAGCATCTGCAGTAAGTGCCCCAATCACCACTCCATTCATACCTAATCTTTTAGCGGTTTTGATGTCTTCCAACATCTCTTCAAACTCTAGATCGGTAAAATAGAAGTCGCCACCTCTGGGTCTGATAATCGGGTAAACATCAATATCTACACTTTTTCTTACCAATTTCATCATACCTTCACTCGGTGTTGTACCTCCTTCAAGCCTTCCTCCACACAACTCAATTCTATCTGCCCCTCCTTTTTGGGCGTTGATGGCGGAGTCCACCGTGTATGAGCAAATTTCTAATGTTACGTTCATAATTTTTTGTAAAAGAGAAATGAGTTAGTCCTTATGAAAAGTATGCTTTAGTACTCTTCAATCTCACTCTCTTTCTTTTGGTTTTATTAGCTCTGTTAAGCTATATATGGTTAATATTTTGATTTATCGTCAATGAAAAATAGCGTCATAAAACGTGTTATTTATGATTCTATTTCTCATTGAATTGAAAACATGAATGGGACCTACTTTTATCCAAACATGCTTTTAGGTTTTTAATTATAATGCATTCATCGGAATAGAACTCGACACACCTAATTGTTTATTTGGCGTGTTTGTCATTTCAAACTCTACTACTCCTCCACTCATAATCTCTTGATGAGTGATATATAAACGATCTATCGATTGACCGTTTAATATGATTTTATTGATATACTTATTCTCTTTTGATACGTTATTAGCAACTACTTTAAATTCTTTTCCGTTCGAAGTTTTCATGACTGCTTCTTCAAAAATTGGAGTACCAATCACATATATTCCTTGAGCAGGGTTTACGGGGTAAAAACCTAGGCTACTGAATACATACCATGCTGAAATCTGACCACAATCCTCGTTTCCACTGATTCCCTCAGGAGTATTATCATATTGTGTAAACAGAATCTCGTGTATTTTCTCTTGTGTTTTCCATGCTTCACCCGCATAGTTGTATAGATAGGCAATATGATGCGATGGCTCGTTGCCATGAGCATACTGACCAATTAATCCTGTGATATCTGGAGATATATTATCGCCCGTTAGTTCTGATGAAACTGTAAATAATTCATCTAATTTAGAGACAAATGCTTCTTTAGAAGGGAATAAATCAATCAAACCTTGAACATCTTGTAGTACAAACCAACTGTGCTGGTAAGCATTACCCTCAGTGTAATCGGTATTTTCTCTATGGTTTGCTTCTGCTGGATCAAATGGAGTTCTGAAAGTACCATTCGTCAAGCGTCCTCTCATAAATTCTGTTTCAGGATCGAAAAGTGGTTTATAACCTTCCGAACGTTTCATGTATTCTGTATATCCCGCATCATCACCGACATGTTTTGCTACCTGAGCAATACACCAATCATCGTAGGCATATTCTAATGTTTTTGTCACTGACTCCCCACCTTTATCAGATGGTATAAAACCATATTTCTTATACGCTTTCAAATCACGCTCATCTTGCATTGAAGTCACTTTCATTGCTTCATACACGCGATTTGGATCAATTCCTTCAATTCCCTTTAAAACTGCATCAGCCAAAACAGGCATTGCATGGTATCCAGTCATACAGTTGGTTTCATTACCTGCCAATGCCCATACAGGCAGAAGCCCTGTTTCATCAAAGTGCGCTAACATTGAATTGATAAAATCCGCATTTCTTTTTTCAGACTCAATAATGGTCGATAATGGATGAACCGCTCTGAAAGTATCCCAAAGAGAAAATGTACTGTAGTATCTGAACCCATCTGCGTGATGCAGTTTATGATCCGCCCCTTTATAATTTCCTTGTGCATCTGAGTGCGTTACAGGAGCAATTTTTGAATGATATAATGCTGTATAAAAAATCGCTCTTGATTTTTCGTCTTTCGTTGTAATTTTGATTTGACTTAACGCCTCTTCCCAAACATCACTTGCTTCTTGTTTCTTCAAATCGAAATCGTAACCATTTGCTTCTTGCTCTAAAGCAACATGAGCACCTTCTAAAGTAGCAGAAGAAACACCTACTGCCGCTGTTACCTGACGTTGATTATCAACATTCTTGAAGAAAATTTGAGCGACTAACCTTTCTCCTTCCTTTTCTATATTAATTTTCTCGATAGGTTGAGAAAATTTCATTTCGAAATATACTCTTTGATCCTCAGCCCAACCTTTAGAAAGTCTTTCGCCTTGTACCCTAAAGTCATCAATTTGAGTTAATGATGACTTCGTTACTCCGTCCCAATTGACCGCAAAACCAAGATTGACAATCATCGATGGCTTTTCAGCTGATTGAGGGTAAGTCCAACGATGAAAACCTACTCTTGTTCCTGTCGTCATCTCAGCTTGAATACCGCTATTTTCTAAAAGTACTGAATAATAACCCGGTACTGCTACTTCATTATCATGAGAGTAACGCTGTGTATAAGGTAATTTCTCACGATTTTGTTCCATTGGATCCAACTGATGTTCTTTTTCAGTAGGTAAAACAATCAAATCATTTAAATCACCAATACCTGTACCGCTCAAGTGCAGATGACCAAAACCAATAAGTAATGAATCTGAGATATGATAACCACTGACCCAATCCCAGCCACTTACACCATTGATAGGGCTACACTGCACTCCACCATAAGGCAAAGTTGCACCAGGGAAAGTATGTCCATGCTCACCTGTGCCGATCAAAGGGTCTACAAAATCTACAAGTTTTTGATGTGATGCCTGTTTCGGCACTTCAGAAGTACATGCACTCATCACAACCAACGGCGTGAAAGCAATGACTTTTAAGCTATTTTTGATGTATTTTAAGATCGACACGGCAATTAATTTAAAGTATGATTAATAAAGGTTCGGTTATCATAAAGTGTTCTTTATACAGCAAAAATAAAAAAAAACAGAGACATTCATGCATTAAAACATGCAAAAACATGCATTCATTTCTTAACCTTTGCAAACAAGTCGACAATATCTAAATGTAATAGAGTATACACTTTAAAAACTAGATAGAATACAAGTAAAATAGGTATCAACTCACAAAACAACGCAAGTAAAAGTGAGAATATTACGCAATACCCAATTGGGAATCAAGCGATAAAAGAAGAACTATCTAATCCAACCTGAACAAAAAGAGGTTCAATATAGTATATTGAACCTCATGATTATGCGTTTATTTATTAGCTTATTCGTATTCCTGATAAATCAGGGTTCGCGTTATCTTTTGCTACACCACTGCGGAACTGCAATGAAGTGAATCGCTTCACTTGTGCCTGTTTCCTGTCTTTGTCTTTTGATTGCTTCTTCGGCATTTGTACCGTTTGCATTCAATTCAGAACCAGGATAAGGGAATCTGTAAGGACGAATACCACCTGTAGAACCACCTGTATGTAATAGTACAGTCTCAGTTCCTGTAACAACTGCATCATCGTTCGTTAAAGGATCTTTATCGTAAACCGGAAGAGGGAAATCCATCTGCGTAGAAGTTAGGTTACGGTTCACAAATGAAGGCATTCCTGTTCTTGTCACTAAAGAGAAAGCATTTACACAATCACCTGTTAAAGAAGCCCAGTGTTCCGTGATTACAAGTTCTCTTTTCGCTTCTAGATCCGGTGCGGCATTATATCTATCCATTACACCCTGTACATATTTTAATTTGTTATCAAGGTGACTGTAAGCTGGATTAGTTTGTTTTTTATAGATATCTACAAATGCATCCTCTAAAGTACCACCTTTGAAACCAACTGCATCATATTTTGATAAAGCAAGTTCTACTGCATTTGATAAAGCGTTGGGATCACTTACACCGTACGAAGGAATTGTTGAAGCTTCTGCGATATAGAACATTACCTCATCGGCACCTAAAATAATTGTTGGAGCCACTGCGTTGAATACTTCTGGTGAAATTGCAGCCAATGTCATGAATTGACCTTCATCCGCAATTTGCTGTGTTCTGTTAGCCCAGAAATCAATATGTTGATTGGCTTGACCTTCTACTTTATATAGCGAACGTGTACCATCTGAAGTAGATCCTAAACGTAAACCTCTAAAATGTACTTTATTGAATACACCTGGCTCATTGGTTTGTGCAACTGCAAATGGATCAAAGTCTTTATACACTGATACATCGGTATAAGCTTCAGTTGAAGAGCTTGAGTAATCCAAATGGCAAGCTAAACGGAAAATACGAGGATCTTCGTTTTTCTGCATGTATTCCAACAATTCTGGTGAGAAGTAATTCCCTGAGAAACCACCTACAAGAGAGTTGTTTGCAATACCATAACCATTGACGGTAGAACCCCAAGCACCCCCTTCATTGGTATGGTGAATGACAGGAGCTACATTCCAAGAATCGATATAATCATTAGTATCATAACCCAAGTGGAAAATTTCAGCTCCACGTGTTGGATTAGCTTCAGACATCATCATACCAATTTTGATGTATAAAGAGTGGATGATTTTGATATAAACTTCTTTATATGGCAACCCTACTCTGTAAGCGTCATAATCAGCTAGGCGCTCTACTTTTGAAATGTATTCTTTCGCTTCTTTCAAGTCCTCCACCATCATTTCAAATACATCTTCCTGACGGTCATAAGCAGGGTAGTAAATACCTTCTGTATAACCTTTACCTGCAGTAGAGTAAGGAATATCACCATAAAGCTGAGTGGCACGTAATTGATTGATGACATTGACTACGGTAAATCTTCCGTATTCTGCCATTGCCTCGTCGCTACCATCTTCTTTCAATCGTTGCTTTGAATCCTCAATATTACGGATCATATCACGATATAAGTTTTCAAAGAATGCTCCAGTATATTCACCATTCTCACCAAAGCCAGAACCTGTTCCAATGTAAGTAGATGAAATACCAGACATAGGACCTGTCATGATGATGGATGTTCTCCATCCTTCATGTCCATTTGAATAAGCCTTTGTTTGAGTGAATGGTAAGATATGCTTCACGTTCAAGTCGGTACTTTTCCAAGGATCTTGGTTCATTTCCTCGAAATTGTGGGTACACCCTGTATTTAAAAGTGAAGATACACCAATTGAAGCGGCGATTAATATATTTTTAAGTTTCATTTGTCTCTTAGAAATTAGCGTTTAACTTGAAAGTGAAAGTTCTAGGTAAAGCCATTGTTGAAGCTTCGATACCTTGTGCGTTGCCTGCTGAGAATGATGCTTCTGGATCAAAGTTGTCATTGTTTCTCCACAAGTAACCAACGTTGAATGCTGAAGCAGAAAGGTTCACATTCTTGATGAAAATGTTTTCCATCCAGTGTTGAGGCAACATGTAATTTACTGATACTTCACGAAGTTTGATAAATGACGCATCATACATGAAGTGATCTGCTTTTGCTGAAGCATAGTATAATTCAGGGTTTACATTACCTTCGAAAGTTACATACTCAGGATTACCCTCTGCATCTGTAACTGGCACACCATTGCCATCTAATTTAGCAGTTACTAAACCACCTGGATTCCAGAAGCCGTCTCCTTTATTCCACTCTTCTCTACCTTCTATTGTATCTAAATGCTTACCATTTGAGTACATCGCTGCATTTGTTGTTGAGTAAACATCTCCTCCAAATTTACCGTCAATCAAAATAGTTAATGATACATTTTTGTAACGGAAAGTGTTTCTAAAACCTGCCATCCATGGCTGAACACCATTACCAATAATGGATGGAGTATCTTCTGCTAGAATTACCCCTTCAGGGTTCACAACAATATTACCGTTTCCATCTCTTAATGTTTTACGACTTACAATTGCCCCATATGCTTCACCAGGAATTGCTTGGATTGTTCCTTGCTCATTTAAAGAATAGAACTCTACACCTTCTGTCAATGACACGACTTCATTGTAGTTATAAGCAGCATTGATAGCTGTAGTCCAGTTAAAGTTTGGCTTGTCAATTACTTTATAGTTCATGGCCATTTCCCAACCTTCGTTAAGGATTTCACCTGCATTAATAATTAACTGTGCATAACCTGACGACTGAGAAATGTTTACTGGTAAAATTTGATTCACCGAAACAGCCTTGTAGCGAGCAATATCAATTCCTAAACGATCATTAAATAACCTTAAGTCTAAACCAAATTCTGTAGAAGTCTGCATCGAAGGCTTCAAATTATTATTAGGTATAACTCTGTTACTAATTTCACCATAAACAAGATTACCAGGCATATTGAAACGGTGAATAGTGTATTGTTGATGTAGCATATATGGATCTGTATCACTACCAACTTTTGCCCAGTTAGCTCTAATTTTACCAAATGTCAACCATTCAGGTGTGTCCCAATCCATATCAGAGAATACCCAAGTACCAGAAACTGATGGGTACAGGAATGAATTACTATGAAGTGGCAATGTTGACGACCAGTCGTTTCTTACTGAAGCATCTAAGAATAAATAGCCATTGTACCCAATAGAACCCATAGCATACACGGAGTTAATCTGTTTTTCGTATGTTCTCATATCCATCAATACAGACTGACCAGCAGTTGGGTTTTGAAAATCAGGTGATGCAAATGTAGAAGATCCTACATCTTGTGAATTTCTAATCACATGCATTTTAGAAGCACCAGCATTTACATTAATATCAAAATCACCTACTTTTTTATGGTATGTTACTAAGAAATCATAGTTTGATTCCATCTCTTTGTAGTTTCTTTTGAAAGCTCGTCCATCACTGTTCAAAGCTCCACCCCATGCATCTAAAACATCTTGAGTAAAATCGTTATAATCAATACCTGCACGACCCATTATTTTTAAATCATTTGTAATTTCATACGTCACTGATGTCATTGCATTGATACGGTCAAGGTTATCTTGGTTATAACTTTCTCTTAAGTTAAAGAAGATGTTTGAACCATTATCATTGTATCCGTAAGATCTCCCGTCTTCGTCCTTATGTTGTGCGCTTAACCAGTTAATAGAAGTAGTTGAAGGCAGTCCCATTAGGAAGTTCATTGTTGAACCATATCCTCCACCATTCTTCAAACGGTTATATCCTTTGGCATTCGAATAGTTCATTCGACCATCAACCTTCAATTTCTTTGCTATCTCAGTATTTCCTTTGATAGAGAAAGTATTTCTCTTATAAGTAGAAGATTCTACCATTGCTTCGTTATTCATATTCGAATAAGAAAATCTTAATGATGATTTCTCATTGGAAGTATAAGCACTCACTGACGTGTTTGATGTAATCCCTGTCTTATAAAAGTCGCGGTAGTTATTAAAATACTGCAACTTATGTGCTATCTGTTCGTCTTCTGGAAGTCCTGAATTGAAATAATAGAATTTACTGTCCTGACCTTGAATTCTAGGACCCCACATTGCAGTAGCTGACTTTGGATCACCAGTAATGTCTCCCATAGAACCTGCACCATATTGTTTTTGTTCATTAGGGGTAATACCTAATACATCTAAGGAAATAGACTGTGAAAAATCAACACCTGATTTTTGTCCTTTTCCTGATTTAGTAGCAATTAATACCACACCGTTAATTGCTCTTGAGCCATACAATGCTGTAGCTGAACCACCTTTCAATACATTGATTGATTCAATATCATCTGGGTTTAAAGATGATAAACCATCACCTGAAGAAATATCTCCTTCATAACCTTCACCTCCATCTTTAAATGTAGAGTTAGACATTGGTACACCATCAATAACATAAAGTGGTTGGTTATTACCATCTAGGTTTGCAGCACCACGAATCACTACTCTTGATGATGAACCTGCACCATTAGCGGGTGCAATTTGTACACCTGCAACTTGACCAGCTAACGAGTTCATCATGTTACCAGTCGCTGTTGCAGCATCTGCCATATCTTCAGCTTTTACACCTTGAACAGCATAACCAAGAGATCTTTCTTCTCTTTCAATACCCAAAGCGGTCACTACAACCTCTTCAAGCTGTTCAGCATCAACTTGTAAATTAATATCGATTTTTGATTGTGAATTCACAACAACCTCTTGTGATTGATAACCCACAAAAGAAAATACTAATGTATTCTGTCCCTCAGAGAGTTGGAGGATATACTTACCATCAAAGTCGGTAACAGATCCAACATTTGTCCCTTTCACTAAGACGTTAACACCAGGAAGAGGCGAATTATCAGAGGCGTCTTTAACTATACCGGTTACAGCTCGATCTTGAGCATAGGCGTTACTCAACACCAAAAAGGTGCTCAATAACAGTAGTAAACATTTTCTCATGTTTCTCGAATAAATAGATTAGATACGAAAATAAAGTTTGTAACAGAAAGCGTAGAGCGTCCTCCTCACTTAATGTCTAGTTCTTAACTTGAGGCTGACTACATTTTCAAACAGCACATAACGAACAGTGATCATTGAATAAGATTCAACCTCAAGTGATTGGTTTTTTGGTAAATTTTCTATTGATTAATGCATAAAGTATACGGCAATGCTCAATAAATGAAATTGAAGGGCTTCAATTCATAAAGAACAAGGTTTTGGAGATTGTTATCTCCGCCACTATTCCATAAACTCCATTGATGAAATTGTTTGAAATCAGTTTAACGAATAGAAAATTGATACTCAGATTTTATTTAATTACGAATAGATAAATTTGTAAATTTTATAAACTTAGTGTTATAATTTATGATTAGATTATAATGTTGTTGTCGTGTTTATTAATAGTCTGTCATTTCATTTATTAGCTATAATTTGATAATAAATGAATGAAGAACATTAATTTAAGGATGTAGATTGATAAAAGACTGTTATGTTAGTATAATTCATTTCGCTTCACGCTTCAAGTTGATTCCGTATCAAATCACCTCTACCCCTTCATGAACGAAAGGTTTTAAAATTTCTGAGGTTGGATTTAATTCCGTAATAATCGTATTGACGTGTTTTAGCTTCACTCCTAAGAAAGGTTGTGCAGTCATCAACTTATCTGAAGTTGCCACCGAAATCACCTTTCTAGAAGCATTCGCCATTGCGCCTTTCACTTCTACTTCTTCTCTATCAATATCAGTAATACCACGGTTTATATCGATGCTTCTTGTACCCATAAAACACAAATCTGCTTTTATGTCGGATAACTCATTGATTACAGAATAACCAACAGTGACCAAAGCATTTGGAAGTAATTTACCTCCCAAGAAATAAACATCAAGGAAACGATAAGGAGCCAGACTTGTAGCAATAGGCAAACAGTTTGTGATAATGGTCGCTTTCAAGTCTTTTGGCAACTTTTTCGTGATTTCCAGGTTTGTAGTACCACCGTCAATCAAGATCACTAAATCATCTTTAATCAATGAAATAGCCTTATCTGCAATTACTTCTTTTTTAGCCTTAGAATAGACTTCTCTATCTTCATAACTAAATGGAATGTAAGATGAAACATCAGAATGCTCATCAGTGCTGTCCGCATTTTTAACGGCCCCACCATGTACTCTTCTGATTTTTCCAGAATCAGACAACTCTCTTAAGTCTCTTCTAATTGTATCTTCCGATACGTTCAATGAGATACTTAATTCAGATGATAAAACTTTATTGTTTTTTCTGATTTCATCTAAAATAAATTGTTGTCTTTCTTCTTTTAGCATTTTTAATTGTGGCTAGATGAATAAAGTGTTTTGACTACACCACAAACATATAAAAACACGCACAAACACGCAAATTCAATTTGAACTATATTTATTAATAAATGTAAATAATTACAACTTTTTAATATAAACTCTTATATAAAGGGTAAAAATGCATAGTTAACGACATCTAATAAAGAATAAAAAACATGCAGTTACTGCATCATACAGCTGAAAACAAGCGATTTATAAAACCCTTAACATCGTCAACAACAAGCAAAAACATGCAGACATAAAAAAAAGAAAAGCATTTCTACTTTTCTTCTTAATATATTTTAACAGTTTAAGATTAACTTAAAACTGCAAACTTTTCATGTGCTTCTAAATATGATTTTACTTGTTCCATCAACCACATTGGGGTAGAAGTAGCTCCTGAGATGCCTACTTTGTCTCCCACATTGATCCAAGATAAATCAATCTCATTTTCGTTTTCAACAAAATAGCTTCTAGAATTATTTTTCAGACAAACATTATAAAGTGCTTTACCATTAGATGATTTCTTTCCACTGACGAAGATAATTACATCCATTTCGCCAGAGAATTTTACCATTTGAGGCTCTCTATTAGACACTTGTCGGCAAATACTATCATTCGCATTAAATAAAGTCTCATGTGCTCCTTCGCCATGTACCTCATCAATTCGCCTTTCAATCTCTGCTTTCAATTCATAAAATCCTTTTGTGGATTTTGTTGTTTGACTGAATAAAGTCACGGGCTGATTAAAATCTACCAATTCCAAATCCTCGATACCTGTTACAATGATACAGTTATCGCCTGTTTGCCCAGTTAAACCGATCACTTCTGCATGACCCGGCTTACCGTAAATCACTAATTGTCCTTCTTGACTTGAAGTTTTATCATACGCATTCTTCACACGATTTTGTAGTTTTAATACAACCGGACAAGAAGCGTCAATCAATTCAATATTATTTTCAATAGCTGTTTTGTAAGTAGCCGGAGGTTCACCGTGTGCCCTAATCAATACTTTGCAATCACTCAGATCTTTTAATTGATCACGATCAATCACTACTAAGCCTTTTTCACGAAGGCGTTTTACCTCCATATCATTATGAACAATATCTCCTAAGCAGTACAATTTTCCAGAGTCATCCATTTCTTCCTCTGCCATTTGTATTGCAAATTCAACGCCGAAGCAATAGCCTGATTTATGATCTATAGTAACTTCCATTAGTGTATTTTTAATTTGAGAACATTGCAAATTTAAGAACTTTAATTGAGTCAATAAAAAAATTACTCCTCGTGAATGAATTTTTCAATTTTATTTAATTCTCCCCTTTTCACTTCCTTTAAATCATATTTTGAAGGAGATAGCACCTCTATCAAATGTTCCATTGCTTTTTCAGGAAATGCTGTTTCACCACAAGTGTAAAAATCTACTGAAACGAAGTGATGTTCAGGCCATGTATGCACTGCAAAATGACTTTCTTGAATAACCACAACACCAGAAACTCCATAAGGTGAAAAATGATGAAAAACAGACTGTACAATCGTCGCATTTGCCGCCACTGCAGCTGCTTCCATGATCTTTTTCATTGCTTCAGGACTATTGAGTGCTTCATGTTTACATGCATACAATTCTCCTAAAAGTTGCTTCCCTAAAAAAATTTCCTCTCCTTTATAAAAACTCATTTAATATATTTCCTAAAGTTTTAAAACTTATGTTCGACAAATTTGTTTGTATTTTTTTCCTTTTTCTCTTGACAAACTGTACTTCGAAAAAACAAGAAACTGACACCTTATTATATACGATACCTTTTGAAATTGATACAGAAAATGATGAAAATATTCTTTCTATTATCAAAAAAAAGGTAGCACAAGACAAATACTGGCAATCTATTCGTACATTATCCGACTCCTCTTTTGTGGAAATGATCAAACTCGACAGCATGTTTGTTTTAGATATACGTTATGCTACCGATAATAATTTCACAAAAAAAGTCCTCTACCCCTGTCCCAAGGCTTTACTTCGCAAAAAGGTGGCCTTACAACTTATAAAGGTACAACATGAACTTCTTAAAAAGGGTTATAGAATAAAATTATTTGATTGTTATCGTCCATTAAGCGTACAGTGGAAAATGTGGGAGGCGTATCCGGACCGTCGTTATGTTGCTGATCCTAAAAAAGGATCTTGGCACAACAAGGGTTCTGCCGTAGATTTAACACTT
The DNA here is from genome assembly GCF_000812565.1 of Flammeovirga sp. OC4. Taxonomy (GTDB): domain Bacteria; phylum Bacteroidota; class Bacteroidia; order Cytophagales; family Flammeovirgaceae; genus Flammeovirga. The sequence continues at coordinate 300,702 of NZ_JTAM01000003.1, forward strand.
TGTACTATGGACGGAAAACAGGTAGATATGGGCACTACTTATGATTATTTTGGGAAAGAAGCTTGGCCTGATTATCAAGATTTACCTCAGAATGTATTAGCCAACAGACGTCTATTGGCTGAAACAATGTGGAAATTTGGTTTTGGTCCTACCTCTACAGAATGGTGGCATTATTCTTACAGGTTAATGAGCTTTCCGATATCAGATCACCCTCTGAATTGCGAATAAATATAAAAACGTAAAAAAAATACTTAATAAGACACTGACCTATAATATTTTACAAAATAATTTCATACATTGTTAAAACAAAAGATGAAGACTTTTAGTCGCTATCTTTTCTATAGTTTATTATACCATTAATCATGAACAATCGCTTCCAACATGATTGTATTTAAAAATGAATCAGCATTTGTGGAATGGAATACCACCACAGATACTTTAATTTGTAACTGGAAAACTGTTACCAACTCGACGAAAATGGAAGAAGTCATTGAATCCATTGTAGAAATTCGTAACATAAATGAGATTAAACACTATGTATCCAATCGAAGTCATTTAAATTACTCCTGGTCAGGACTTCCTGAGTGGCATTTGTTTTTTGACACAGATTCAAAATCCTTATTAAACTTTGATGATGTTTATATCATCGACCCACACCAAAGTAGTAATGAACACCTAAAAGATTCACTCGAAACGATATCAGATAATATCAATCCACAGTTTGAATATAAAACCTTTAGGAATTACAAAGTTTACAAAAGTATAACTGAAGGTTACTTAATAAAATAACAAAAGGCCTACTCTAAACAGTAGGCCTTTTGCTTTTTTAAAACTAGAATACTAATTCATTTTTACTTTTCAAATAATAATACGTTCGTTCTTGAGAACCTTCTTGATGAGATGAAAGAGCCAAATAAGAATTATTTTGCTCTTGATCAATAACTCTACCTTTCACTCCATCTTCCCATTGCATCGTCATAATATCTTTGATAATCTGATAATTTTGTTCTTCTAAAACTGGAGTAATGACTTCAATACGGTGATCAATATTTCTCGTCATCCAATCTGCTGAACCAATGTACATTTTCTCATCTTCTCCTGATCCAAAAATATAAACTCTTGAATGCTCCAAGAAACGATCAATAATACTTATTACTTCAATATTTTCACTTTGCCCTTCAACACCCGGCACCAAACAACAAATACCCCTTACGATCAATTGAATTTTCACACCTGCGTTGCTTGCCTTGTACAGGTGTTTTATCATTTTTTTATCTTCAATACTATTCAGCTTCAAGAAAATACGGCCTTCTCCACCACTCTTCGCCTTCTTTATTTCTCTGTCAATCAAGTTGGTAAATGTATCTCGTGATGTGAAAGGAGACACCAAAAGGTTTTTAATTTTCGGAACAATTAAATCTCCTTCCAATACTCCAAATACTTGATGTACTTCCTTTGTTAAGTTGGGATTTGCAGTCAACAAACCAAAATCTGTATAAATAGTGGCCGTTTTCTCGTTAAAGTTACCAGTGCCGATATAGGCAAAAGTTTCATTGGTTGTGCCTTTTTCGATGTAGAGTATTTTTGAATGCACTTTTATTCCAGGGTAACTATACTTTACATTGGCTCCAGCATCCTCCAATCTTTTACCCCATTTTATATTGTTTTCTTCATCAAAACGGGCTTTTGTTTCAATAAAAGCAAATACCTTTTTACCATTTTGAACAGCTCTCAATAAAGCTTTTGCAATTTTGGAATCCGAAGAAACCCTATACAATGTTATTTTGATTGTTGTTACTTCCTTATCTTCAGCTGCTTCTTCAATCCACTTTAAAATTCCATCATACGACTCAAAAGGGAAATGTAAAATTCTCTCTTTTTCTTTTATTACTGAAAAAATGGATTGTTCTGTTTTGATATAACTCGGAGCAATAGGTGGTAATTTTTTATTTTCCAATTGATCTCCAAGTGGATTCGGAAAACCAAAGAAATCTTTCATCTTATGATATTCCCCACCATATACGATATCAGTATCATTAATATCTAAGACTGCTTGAAGTTGTTGATTCGTTTTTTCATCAACCTTCGCGTCAATTAATGCTCTTGTGATTTGCCCTACATTACGGTTAGAAAGAGAATTTTTAATCTTCTCTAATAAATCTCCTGAATATTCATCTTCGATATACAACTCAGCATCTCTTGAAACCTTTAGTTCAAAAAAAGATTGTTCATAACGTTCTTTGAGATATACTTTTAAAATATCATCTATATAAGCAATATTATGTCCTTGTTCAGAAGGCAGCTCAATAAACCTCACCTCTTCCGGTACTTTCACACATGTAATTCCTCCTTCAGCCTTTGCAGTGATCAAGTATAACTTTTCATTTTCAATAAATAGGCACTTCTCTTCAGAAGAAAAATCATCCTTTATCTCCAAAGGTTCTACCAACTTAGTATTAATGAAATCTTTTGCAAATTCTTTATAATCCCTTTCTATTTCATTCAAAGAAAGAATATGAATCCCAAGTTCATTGAGTTCGGGGGTGATTTCATTTCTAAAAATATGCCCCAGCACTTCACCCTGCCTATCTACCTCTTGTTTAATCTCTCTTAATAATTTATTAGGCTTTGTAATTAGTTTCTTTCTTAATTCTTTATCTAAACTTTTAATTTGACGAATGTCAGATACTCTTACCTTAAAAAATTCATCCAGATTCGAGGAATAGATCGCTAAAAATTTAATTCTTTCATATAATGGGTTGCTCTTGTCTTTTGCTTCTTGTAAAACTCTTTCATTAAAACGAAGCCATGACAAATCACGGTTAAAATAAGTATATTTCATAGTTTATAGATCTCTCTGTGTAAGTACTTAAGTTCAATAACAATAATAGTTCATATACGGGTAATGTCCTCGTTTTAGTTATTACTAAAGAGTTAAAAATATTCAAGTTTAGAATGTTATAAACAATAATCACATTGTAAACTAAATTAACGTTAACTTCTAATCGATCTTTCTACTAGCTTTTATAAGATCGACTTTCATAAAAAGAAAAAGGTTTCAATATCACAAAAATGACATTGAAACCTTTCGTAATGTTATGTGATAGCTTTACCTAAACACCCAACATTAAGTTTTTCAACTTTTTATCAGCAGGCTTATTTCCTAACCAGATACCAAAAAGTGCTCTTTGGAACTCTTCTCCTTTAACCGTAGTTAGTAATTTCCCGTTTTTATATGCTTTTAACTCTTTACCTGAAGTGACAAACTTGAAGATATCTCCTACTTCAATCTCCTCTCCAAATACAGCAATAAAGCTGTCAATTTCAGATTGTAAGCTAGAAGTATCTCCTCCTAATGAGTTTTTAAACCCAGTTCTAACAGTTTCTTCCATTTTTCCAGCCGTAATCAAACTTGAAATAATATCCAGTTGGATCATCTTCATCTCATTACTGTATAGAATCTTGTTTGCATCAGAAGATTTCCCAGGTAGATAAAGGCTTCCCACATACAATGACAAGAAGTATTTAGATCTTACACCTGCTCCATTTAATTGGAGTTTCGTTCCTGATTCCTCTACTGAGTTTTGAAGAACTACATCTGAAATCTCTGTTGTTTGTGCACTGACAGTTACCACTGACATTACAGTCAGTAGAAATGCGATAAATGCTCTTTTCATCTTATTTAATTCTAAAAAGTGTGTTTAAAGGTTTCGAAGGTGCGCTTTTTTTGAGCCACCACAAAGTTTTGTTCTTGAAAGATAACAAAAATTTATTTATGAATAAACATTCACGATTAAACTCTTATCGTATCTTTATTTGCTAGTTTAATTTCGATCCATTTTACAAAGCGAGCCAACAGCTTGTAATACAATGCAATGAAAAGCAAAATATACATTGCCCAAAGAATTACAATGTTAAACCAGAAGGTTTTGTGAAGTTGTCCCATAAAATGCTTTTGAGGAGCGAAGAAGTGTGTCCTGAAATCAAAAGGTCCTCTTGCTTCATTTGGAGCATGGTAAATAGGATAAATCCTTTGTATTAGTTTTGAACCGTATTCTACAATTCGTTTTTCTGCAATTGTGTTTTTTACAAATTCTGATATGTTATCGTTTGTATAAGTATCTTTTAAATCAAGGTATTTCTCCTTTCCGTATTGATCTAATAGGTCTTGAACTTTCTCTTCTTTTTTCTTTTTCCAATAAATATAGGCCATGTTTACATGTTCTCTTGCTTCCAAGAAAAATTGATGAAGTTGATTCGCATCCTCCAAAGTAAATTTTTTAGGGTTGAAATCAATTTTAAAGTCTATCTCAGCTCCATACTCGTCTTCATCTTCGAAGTTTTTACATTCATGAGCAAGCAAGATCAAGTTATCCTCAAACTTAGAACGGGTTATTTTATCTTCCTCTTTGTTATGAAGGTATAATTTACAGTCTTCAAGTTTACTGATCAAAGTAGGAATATAATACGTTCTTAAGTAGTCAGCAGAATGTATTTCTGTATCTAAAGTAAAGAAATGCTTTTCAAATAAATTATCTGAAAATTGCTCTACCATCAACCCCTCAAATGCCCATCTTGAAGCCATCAATTCTCCTACAAATGGAACTTTTCCTTCTTGATTTTTAAATACAGGATTAATATTAGCATACTGTACCACTACACCACCCAATAATAACTGAGGAATCAGAATGATTGGAATCAGAATGTAAACAGTTGCTACTGATTTAAAGGCACTTGACACGTTCAAACCTATCATATTGGCGACACAAGCAGTAGAAAAAAGCATAAGAAAATACTCCATATACATCGACCCAATGCCCATGATTGTATTTCCTATCAATACAAAAACCAAGACTTGAACGGCAGACATTCCAGAAAGAATTGCCATTTTAGAACACAAATAAGAGATCCTACTTAGTGACAGGTAGACCTCTCGTTTCCGAATTTTACGGTCTTTAATAAGTTCTTCTGCACTGATCATCAACCCAAGAAAGAGAGCAACAATAACTGCCATAAAAATATATGACGGCATGTTCATATTTTCCCGAAAGACATAATCCACTCTATTGCCTAATTCATCTAAATGATAAAAATAGACAATCAGCGATAGCATTAGAGCCAATAAAGGTGCTTGTAAAAGGTTGACTACTAAGTACTGTTTATTATTAATTTTGGTATTCAGGTCTCTTAATACAAATATTCTAAACTGCTTTATTTTAGAAGGAAGATCTAATACGCTTTTGGGTGGTTCTTTAACCGTATCAATTTGTGGAACTTTCACATACTCTTTGTAGCGTTCAAACCAATGTTCCGGCTTCCATTTTCTTTTCCTAGTTCTACGGCCATACTCATCCAATACTTTTGATTCGATGATCTCAAATACCTCCTCAGAATCTACATTCCCACAGCGCGTACACTCACTTTCTACATCAGCATACATCGCTTCTTCTTTAAAATAACTTACTGCTGTAATTGGATTACCATAATACACTGGATAACCTCCTACATCCAAAACTAAAAGCTTATCAAACATCTTATAGATATCTGAAGAAGGTTGGTGAATCACTACAAAAATTAACTTCCCACGGTTTGTTAATTGACGAAGCAAGTCAATCACATTTTCTGAATCTTGAGAAGACAACCCTGAAGTAGGTTCATCGACAAATAGTACACTTGGTTCTCTTAGTAATTCAAGACCAATGTTCAACCTTTTACGTTGACCTCCACTAATCGTCTTTTCTAATGGGTTACCCACTTTTAAATCTTTCACGGCAAAAAGACCTAAGTTTTCGATGGTTCTCATGATGATTTTTTCAACTTCTTCATGATCCGAATGGGCGAAACTTAGCTTTGCGGCGTAATATAAATTCTCATAAACGGTTAATTCTTCAATTAAAAGGTCATCTTGAGGGACATAACCCAATACCCCCTTTATTTCTTCTGGATTTTTATGGATATCGATCCCATTTATCAATACTTCTCCATATTTAGGCTTGTGTGTTCCATTCAACACATTGAGCAATGTAGATTTACCAGAACCACTTGCCCCCATCAGAGCCACCATATTTCCACCTTCTTCAATAAGATCTACATCATGTAAACCATGCTTCTTCCCAAAGTAGTAATTGATTTTCTTAGCTTCGAATGAAATTGGATCTGTAGATTCACTACCAATAAACACACCTGCTATTTCAGAGTGATAAAGATTAAACGAACCTCCTTTGGGTGTATTAATACGAATTGCCCCACCTACATCCAATGGGTAGGCTCTACCCATTTGCATTCGTTCTCCATTTATTACAAAAATCTGCCCTTTTCTGGTGGTCTTTACGAAGTACATCCTAGCCAATGGCATATAAAGTACCGCTAGAGGCACTCCTATTTCTTTTCGGTAAAGGTGTTTACCCTCTGTTTCAAAATCTTCTTGATTGGTAATTGCCAAACAACCTTCTATTTCAGATAGTTTTTGAATATCATTCGTATTCATAAACTTCTGCATCCTGTCTAACCTATTAAAGTCAAGATTGAAAGCATCACAAATCACTCTCATGATTGCTTGTTCATCTTCAGAAAACACACCATTAGAATAAGCCAATTCTAACAAATCAATCAACATCACAATACGCTGCCTTAAGGTAAGGTCTTTTGCAGCTGATAATGCAATATTTCTGATCAATTCTTCATCAACAGCTTGTCTTGCTTGAAGCTCAAAAATTTCAACGTATGCATTAGTATTACTCTCGTGTAGTGTATTTTTTAAGTATTCTTCTAAAATCTCCAGTGCCTCATCAATTGATCCATCAGCACAGGCCATAATAGCAAAAAGTTTAGTAAGAGATTTTAATACTTTCTCATTCATAAGTAAGATTGTTTCGTAAAGCTGAAATAGGATGCTTATGTCGTCATTCAGTTGTTGTAATAGTCCTATAAAGAAACAAAAAAAGTCCTGTGTTTTCAAACACAGGACTCTTAAATCTATTGGATCCTAAAAAACTACTCTGAAACAGTCATAGTTCTTAATTTTTCTACGATTGTAGAAATACCTTTAAGGTCTTCCGATTTTAATTGATAACCACCTTTGTTATCTTTTAATTTTTCATCAAAGTTAAGCTTATCGTACTCTGCTTGTAATGATTTGAATGATTTAGCGTATTCTACTGCTTTATCACTACCATTTTGTAAAGGAGCTAAGATCTCTACAATTGCATCAATTGATGAACGTTGTTTTGCAATAGAAGACATTAAGTCCACTAATAATGCGTCTCTTGCCTCTTCAGGAAGATCTGCAGGTGCATTATTTACTAAACCTAAAGAGATGTGTAAAGCTTCCAAAGTAGTACCCGTTACGATCAAAGCCGCAACATCATACTGAGAATTTGTATTTAAGAATTGCTTTACTTTACCTTCTGATGCAGAAATAACTTTCAACATTGCTTCTTTATCAGACAATGATTTTTCTAATTTCTCGCTAAGATCTTCACCCATTGCTTGAGAAATACCTAATTTATCAGATAAAGTTTTTGCTGTTGTAAAGTAATCAATTGCTTCTTGTGCTTTACCAAAAGCAGACAAGTAAGCAATATCAGAGATATAAACACCAAAATTCAATGCTGAAGAAGCTTCTGTTAATGTGTAAGAAGTTGCTTTATCTCTTTTATTTAAAAGAGTAGCATCAAACTCAGCACCACTTCTTTCTAATAATACAGGGATTGCAGTAGGCTCAGGTGCATTATTAAGAATAATGTTAAAATCTGCTTTAGTTGCTTTTTGAGCTGCGATTTCTTTCTTTGCTTGTTCTTTATTCTGTGCAGTTTCAGATGAACCACCACACGCTACAAGAGAAGTTGCTAAACCACATGCTAAAGCTACTTTCCCTAATTGCTTGAATTGTGAGCTGAATGTCATAATTTATAAAGTCCGATCAGATTTGTATAAAAAAATTTTATGCTCAAAAATAATTGTAAATATTATATATCAAAAAAAATCAACATAAATTCATTAAGAAAAAAATCATTTTGAATCAAATGATCTTATCTTTGCTTTATGGAAAATGAATTAGGTTTTATCTCCCAAATGTTTGATACTTTATATCTATTCCCTGAGGAACTTGAAGATATAGAGATTCCTGAAGAAGAGCTTGAAAAGGAAGAAGAAAAGGTGGTTGAAAAAGCAGATGCAACAGAGAAAACACCTGCTATCACACCTAAAAAAGTTATTAGAAAACAACTTCCTACAGATTACTATGGTGAGAATAAAAGACATATCGTCATCTTTATTGAACATAGTGGCGTAGATATATTTAGAAGTAAAGAATTTCAGTTATTACTGAAGATATTGGGTGCCTTACAACTTACATTACAGGAAGTTGCTGTCATTAATGTGTTAGAACAAAAAGACAATTTAGAGGCTTTAATTAAAAAGCTAGAACCTCAATACTATTTGTATTTTGTGAATCAGAATGAAAGCCCTCTTTCGAATGAGAAAATAGCAAAATACATCCCTACAGAAATCGATGGACACCAAGCTGTAGCTGCTGATGGCCTTACAAAACTGCTTTTGGATGTCGATAAGAAAAGAGAGTTATGGATGGCTCTAAAGATATTATTTGAGTTATAAAATGCTTCAAACTCAATAAAAAAAAAGAGGCTGTCTCATAACACAACAGTTATGGTTACAGCCTCTTTTTTATTCCCTTTTTTTGAGAAATCAGAAATAATAGTTCTTTATCCTTAAAAAGTAACTTTTTCATGCTACATAACCGTAATTTGAGTAAATCAGTGTTTTAGATTCACATAATAAGGCTCTTTTAGCCTCAGCAACCTTCTTTCTAACGTATTTCTGTATATTCATTGAGATGAATAGTAATCCTAATTCAATATTCACCTTATCAATTCCTTTCATCAGAAATCGCTTAAACTTTTTATTGCCTTTCATTTGTCCAAAAAACTGTTCAACCTCTGCACATCGTCTTTTTCTTAGCTCTTCACCATCTTTACTTGTGAGGTTTTCTTTCGCTTTTCTACGGTACCTTATTGCTTTTAAGTTGATTGAAAGTACCTTGTTTTTGTCTTTGTATTTGCTTTTAAAACATCTTGGTTGTAATGGACAGTTTTTACAGTTCCTTGCTGCATATCTATGAATTTCTTGTTTGAAACCTGTCGTACTTTTTTGTTCTTTTATCCCAATAAACTCCATTTTCTGTCCCATTGGACAAACAGCAAAATTGAGTTCTTCATTAATATAAAATGAGTTAGGAGTAAACTTAAAAGCTTCTTTTTTCCGTGTGCGTAGTTCGCTATGAAGCCCTGCATACTTTACCAAATTCTCAATGTCATTCTTTTCTAAATAGTTATAATTCTCTTCAGATCCATACCCAGAGTCTGCTACAGCTATTTCTGGATGTTTACCTAACCCTTCTTCAATTTCATCATAATGCTCTTTAAAAGTGGTAGAATCTCCTGCTGTTTGATGAACGGAATAATTTATCGCATATTCGTTTTCAGTTGAAACTTGAGTATTATAAGAAGGTTTTAACTGTCCATTCTTCATAGGATCATCTTTCATTTTCATGAAAGTGGCATCATGATCTGTTTTAGAATAGCTATTTCTTCCATCAAGAATTTCTTCCTGTTTTGTGTATTGATCTATTTTCGGTACTTGTGTTTTTTTTGCATAAGTGATTTTT
>NZ_JTAM01000028.1 GCF_000812565.1 Flammeovirga sp. OC4
GCGGGTTCGAACCCCGTTTTTCGCTCTAAAAGCCTAACAGAAATTCTGTTAGGCTTTTTTTTGTGTCTTTTTTGGTGTTATCCTTACATTTTTTTGTATTTATTGGTGCCGAATGATTGAAACTTCTTACATTTGCATGTTTTTATTATCACTTAGTGACTTCGGGCTAATTTTCAAGTGAGACGGTCAAATGGCGGAGTGTTTGGAAATTAGGGCGTAAAAACATTAAGATTTAAATACGAACAGATTCATATATAAAGCATTTTTTTTTAGTTTATCATGGCAATAATTACGAAGATCCGAGAAAAGTCTGGCGTTGCAGTTGGATTGATCGCAATAGGTCTGATTTTATTTATGGTGGGGGGCGACTTAATGTCACCAAACTCAAGATTATTAGGTAGCAACAAACAAATTGTTGGTGTTATCGGTGGAGAAGAAATTGAATTAAGACAATTTAGTGAGATTGTCGACGCTATAAAAGGCAATTACCCTACACCTCCAAACGAACAACAAATGCAAGGTGTTCGTCAAATGGCTTGGAACGAGTTAATCTATCGTGTTGCTTATGGTCAACAAATGGAAGAACTTGGTGTTACAATTTCTTCGGAAGAATTAGACGATATCATTTCTGGTAACAACATTGCTCCAGAATTTGGTCAGTACTTCAGAGATTCAACTGGTGAAGTGAGCAGAGATAACATCAAAATGTACCTTGCTTCTTTAAAGCAACAAGGTCCTAGCTCTCCTCAGTACCAACAGTTCTTAAGCTTCGAGCAACAATTGAAAACGTCTCGTACTAGAATCAAATACGAAAATCTTATTTCAAGAACTTACTTTGCTTCTGACTTAGAAGGAAAGAAAGAATATGAAAAACAAAACGATAAAGTTGAAATCGCTTACTTAAACGTTCCTTTCTACAGTGTTGCTGATTCAGTAGTTAATACTTCTGAGTCTGATGCGAAAGCATACTACAACGCCAACAAAGAAGAGTTTAAGCGTGATGCCAACAGAGGTATTGAATTTGTAAGCTTCCAAGTGAAGCCATCTGATGCTGATAAGAAAAACTTAGAGGCAGATATGCAAGATCTTGCTAGAGCATTTGAAAGAACTTCAAACGATACAGCTTTCGTTGAAGCAAATACTGAGGGAGCAACTAAATTCTTGTCAGCGAATATGACAGGTCTTCCTACAGTTTTAGATGCAAACGAATTAGAGGAAGGTAAAGTTTACGGTCCTCACTTCGCTGCAGGTTCATTCAGAAACTACAAAGTATTAGGTACTTCAGAAGATACAGTTTACTCTGCTAGAGCTTCACATATCTTATTCAAAAATGATAAAGATGATGCTAAAGCAAAGAAAGAAGCATTAGCTACTTTAAGAAAAATCCAAGGTGGTGAAAACTTCGAAGAATTAGCGAAGAAAGTAGGTGACGCAGCTCCTACTACTAAATCAAGAGGTGGTGACTTACAGTGGTTCTCAGAAGGACGTATGGTTCCTGAGTTCGACAAAGCAGTGTTCTCAGCGAGAAGAACAGGTTTGATCTCAAGATTAGTAAAAACTTCTTTCGGTTACCATATCATTAAAGTAACTGAAACAAAAACAAAAGAGCAGTTTGAGTTAGCAGTAGTAGAAAAGAAATTATCTGCTTCAGACGCTACAATCAACGAAGCTTACCGTAAGGCATCTGTATTTGCTGCATCAGCAAAAGGTGGTAGAAAAGCATTTGAAGAGTTAGCTGAAGAGCAAAAGATCTTCATCGAGCAAGCTTTAACAATCGCTCCTACTGCAACATTTATCAATAGCTTAAGAGGTAACTCAGTAAGACAAGTAATTCGTTGGGCATACAATGAGGCAGATGTTGATGATGTATCAGAAGTATTTGACTTAGATGATCGTTTCGTTGTAGCTACTTTAATGTCTGCTCGTGAAGAAGGTGTAGCTGATTTTGCTGATGTTCAAAACGAAGCAATGGTTGAAGCTAAAAAAGCAAAGAAAGCAGAATACATTACTTCTAAATTAGCTGGTTTATCAGGTTCTATCGAGGACATGAGAAAAGCTTACGGAAACGGTGCTAAAGCGGACATCGCTTCAGATCTTTCTTTAAATGACGTATCGATCCAAGGTATTGGTATTGCTCCAAAAACAATTGGTACTGCATTTGGATTAAAAGAAGGTGAGGTATCGAAGCCAATCGTTGATGAGAACAGCGTAGTAGTAATCAAAGTAAGAAAAGCAGACAAAGCTTTAGAAACTGCTGATTACTCAATCTACCAAACTCAAGTAGAAAACAGATACAACAGATCTGCGAACTACAACATCTTGGAGGCTGTAAAAGAGCTTTCAGAAGTGAAAGACGAGCGTTACAAGTTCTTCTAGGAACTTTCAACATATAATAAAAGAGACTACCTCAAAAGGGTGGTCTCTTTTTGTATATGACTATATAGAGATTTAACCAAATGTTTTGTACACCATAGTTAAAACTATGGGTAGGTGATACAACAACCTTATCAAGACTAAAGTCTTGATAGTTGATGACTCGGAAATAACACTTTAGTGTTGTTGGAGACTTTATAACTTGCTCATGACTTTAGTCATGGTGCACGATGTTCATTTTTTTTTCTTTGTTAGTATTTAAATGAAAAGTAAAATGGGAAATATCAAGATTATAGAAACAAGTGACGGTTCAAGTTCTTTGTTCAATGAACAGTTGAATGAAACTTATCATTCAAATCATGGAGCATTGACAGAATCGAGATATGTATTTATCAAATCAGGTTGGGAAGATGTGAAGAATGGAAAAGATAAAACATCTATTCTTGAAGTAGGTATGGGGACCGGGTTGAATGTAATTCTAATGATAGAACAAGCATTGAAAAATCCAGATCATACTTTCTCTATGATTACTCTAGAGCCTTTTCCTTTGAGCGAAGAATTAATTGAAGGATTAAATTATACGGACCTTTTAGAGGAGGAGCTAACTACTTACTTCAAAACAGTACACTCTTGTGATTGGGAAAAGGAAGTCGAGATTTTACCTAATTTCACTTTAACGAAAAAGAAAACTACCCTTCAAGATTTTGAATCGGAAGAGAATACCTTTGATGTGATTTTCTTTGATGCTTTTGCTCCTAACAAACAGCCGGAAGTATGGTATGTAGAGAACCTTACAAAATGCTTTGCTGTCAATAAGCAAGACGGTTTATTTGTGACGTATTGTGCCAAAGGGCAGCTTCGTAGAGACTTGGTAAGCGTTGGATATGAAGTAGAACGTTACCCAGGTCCTCCTGGTAAGCGTGAAATGTTGAGAGGTTGGAAGAAATAATAATTACACAATGAAGACAGGATTATTTTTTGGATCATTTAACCCCATTCATATTGGGCACCTGATACTTGCCAATGCCATGATTCAAAGTGGTGAGGTGGATGAAGTTTGGTTTGTTGTTTCTCCTCAAAATCCTTTTAAGAAGAGAGGATCATTACTTCATGAGTTTGATCGCTTGGATATGGTCAATGCCGCCATTCAAGATAATTATAAGTTTAGAGCATCAGATATAGAGTTTAGAATGCCTAAACCAAGTTACACAGTGGATACATTGGTTTACCTTCAAGAAAAGAACCCTAAGCATTCTTTTAAAGTAATTGTCGGTGAAGATAACCTTGCTGGGTTTAGAAAGTGGAAACACCATGAAATCATCTTGGAAGATTATGGCTTATTAGTCTACCCAAGACCTCATGCTAAACCTTCAAATTTGAAAGAGCATCAAAATGTAAAAATGATTGAAGCTCCGATGGTAGATATTTCAGCGACGTATATCAGGAATTGTATCAAAGAAGATAAAGACTTTAGATATATGGTACCTGAGGGTGTGAGGACGTTGATTCAGAGTAAAGGGTATTATAAATAAGGAACTTTTTAGTAGAAGCCTTCAAACATATAATTATTTAGTTTGAAGGTTTTTTTTATATTGAGGGATCAAAAACTAAATCAATGTAACAATGCAAACTAAATCGGCACTTCAGAAACACTTTCTCTTTTTCCTATTCACCTTATTAATTACGTCCTCAGCTTTCTCACAGTCTCAAAAAGACTTTGATTATAGTGCCAACAGAGAGCAGCTTATTAATCAATCAATAGAAGGGTTAGATAGCCTTGAAATTGACAATTGGCTTTTTGAGTTCAGCTGTAGTGATAGTATTAAACTAGAAATAATTTTTGAGATGAGTGCTCAAACTCTTGCTTTAGAGCTTGTATCCATTAAAAAATATGAAGGAGGTTTAGCACATCTTCAGGAAATGTATATTGCTGAATGCGATGATATTTCAGGGAAGAACTATAAAAGTAAAGCTGAACTAACTGAAAGAGTAAACCAACTACTAGACGCTTATGAGCAAACTTCAGTTAATTTGATAGGTATTGGTTATGTTAAAGGTCAAGCTATCCAAAAACAACCTTTACCGTTGTTGAAAAAATATATTCATGGCAGTATAAAAAGTACCACGAAAGAGCATGTAGAATATGCAGCAGTCGGTATTGTAAATTCAGAATACGGAACAATCACCAATCACTATGGATATTTTGAATTGTCTTTCCCTCCTTCCATATCAGAAGATGCAATTTTAACGATACAACATGTAGGTTATGAAAAACTTGAAGTTCCTTTAAAGCAGTTTATTTTGCACCCTAATGTCATCGTAACGCCAAAAGAAAGCGTTTTGGATGAAGTGATTGTATTGGATAAAAAAGAACAGTTTAAGAGAAAAATACTAGGTGATAAGGGTAAGACAAATGAATCAGGTTTTGTGTATGGGGGAAAAGAAGGAACTGAAATCGCGAAAAGATTCGATACTAAAAATAAGAAAGTCTTTATTAATAATGTCGGTACTTTTGTGAGTAATAGAGAAGGAAAAAAATTCAAACTATTGGTCCATCTTTACGAGGAAGATACTCAAACAGGATTGCCGGGAAGATCACTTCTGAAAAAGCAGGTTGTCTTAGAATCAAAATTAGAAAGAGGATGGGTTAATGTCGATCTCTCTGAGCAGAATATTATAACAAATCAGCCATTTTATGTAGCCTTCCAATGGATAACTCCAGATATTTCAATACCTCATATTGGTATGACAGGAAAGAAAGGTTTGACAAGAATATCTTCTTTAGGAAAATGGAAAGATAGTGGTCAATTTAAGTGGATGATGAATGCAGAAGTGACATTTTTAGAAGAAGAAAAGCTATAAATTAACTATTCTGAAAAAAGAAGAACTAATGAATTTTTCAAAGACCAAATCAGATCGTATTTTAATAAGTATGCTAACGAGTTTGGCATTAATAAAAGCTATTTACTATGGCTATCAGTTTGGAGTATACATTGGAGATAAAATTTTTTAATTCAAGATGAAAACTAAAGCAATAAAACTTATTCTACTATTGGCAACCATTTTTATAACTGATTATTTCTTGACTGAATGTTGGGATGATTTTATAAATGGGCTTTTAGGAAGATGTTAATAAAAAATCCCTTACAGCATGCACTGCAAGGGACATATATATGAAATCTATATAATTCAGAATTATAACTCTGCGAAGAAGTCATTTCCTTTATCGTCAACAATAATGAAGGCTGGGAAGTTTTCGATTTCGATCTTACGAACCGCTTCCATTCCTAAATCTTCAAAGTCAACTAACTCCACAGATTTGATGTTCTCTTTTGCAAGGATTGCAGCAGGACCACCAATTGAACCTAAGTAGAATCCACCGTGCTCGTTACAAGCGTCTGTTACTTGTTGCGAACGGTTACCTTTAGCCAACATGATCATCGAACCACGTTTTGCTTGGAAAGGTCCTACATAAGGGTCCATTCTACCGGCAGTAGTTGGTCCGAATGAACCTGAAGGCATTCCTTCTGGCGTTTTCGCAGGACCTGCATAGTAGATTGGGTGATTCTTGAAGTACTCAGGCATTTCCTCGCCGTTGTCCAACATTTCTTTGATACGAGCGTGAGCGATATCACGAGCTACGATCAATGTACCTTTCAAGTTCAAACGAGTTTTGATAGGGTATTTCGTCAATTCAGCTAATACCTCATCCATTGGACGGTTCAAGTCGATTTCAACTGGGTTGTCCATTTGTGATTCTTCAGTAGGAATCAAACGACGTGGATCTTTTTCTAATTCTTCTAACCAGATACCATCTTCGTTGATTTTCGCTTTGATGTTACGGTCAGCCGAACAAGAAACACCAATACCTACTGGGCAAGAAGCAGCGTGACGAGGTAAACGGATTACTTTCACATCGTGCGTGAAGTATTTACCACCGAACTGAGCACCGATTAAACTCTCTTGACAGATCTTTTGAATTTTTTCTTCCCATTCAACATCACGGAACGCTTGACCACCCATGTTACCTTCAGTTGGTAAGTGATCATAGTAACCAGCAGATGCTTTTTTCACTGTAGCCATGTTTGCTTCAGCAGAAGTACCGCCTACTACAAACGCTAAGTGATAAGGAGGGCAAGCCGCAGTACCAATTGATTTTAATTTTTCCTTTACAAAAGCCGTTAAACTTTCTTCGTTCAATAAAGCTTTAGTTTGTTGGTAAAGGAAAGTTTTATTGGCAGATCCACCACCTTTTGCCATAAACAAGAACTCATAAGAGTTACCTTGATCTGAGTAGATGTCGATCTGTGCAGGAAGGTTAGTACCTGTGTTTTTCTCCTCAGTCATTGTCAAAGGAACAACTTGAGAGTAACGTAGGTTTCTTTCCTTGTATGTTTCATAGATACCACGCGATAACGCTTCAGCATCATTTGAACCTGTAATTACGCCTTCACCTTTTTTACCAACAACAATTGCAGTACCTGTATCCTGACAAGAAGGTAATTGACCTTCTGCTGCCACAGCTGCATTTTCTAACAATGTACGAGCAACAAAACGATCGTTATCAGAAGCTTCAGGGTCGTCTAAGATTTTTGCTACTTTTTCTAAGTGTGCTGTACGAAGGTAGAAAGATACATCCGCCATTGCCTCTTGAGAAAGTAGTTCAAGACCTTTAGGGTCTACTTTCAAAAACTTACGTCCGTCTACTTCAATTGTAGAAACATAATCTTTGGTTAATAATCTATACTTTGTAGTGTCGTCCTTTATCGGGAAAGGCTTCTGATAAAAAAAATCGCTCATTGTTTGTTCATTTATTGTTTCCTATAAACAGTCAAAAGTGTTGATTAGTAATTGAATGCATTAATTCTAACCTCCTCAATACTTCAACTGCGCAAAAATACAATGCAAACATGAGTACATAAGTGAGATTAGTCATAATTGTAAATACATTTTAATGATTCTTATAAAAAAGTGTGTTGAGCTACTTCATTTTCACCCAAAAACACCTTTTTCAGGAAAATAAGCGTTAAAATCACATTTTTTTCTACTTTTTGTTATGCTTGCATAATAATTTTCATATATTTGAAAATGAATGTTATGCAAGCATACGTTTTTAAGTGAATGGTTGTTTTTGTAATACATTCATCATTGCAGAATAATTAAGATACACACATCCAATAAACAATACATGAATAAACACGAGTAGTTTATTCTCATCCAAAATAACAACACACAAAATTTATACAGATCAATGAATACTGTAACCAATAAAAAAGCAATTAAAGGCGGTGAGTTTTTGATCCGCGAAACAGAGGCGAATGAGATTTTTACGCCAGAAGAATTTTCAGAAGAGCAGGTGATGATGGCACAAGCCACAAAAGATTTTATCGATCAGGAAATCACACCAAAAGCCAAAGAAATTGATGGACATAACTGGGAATTAGTAGAACAAATTTTTGCCAAAGCTGGTGACTTAGGATTATTAGGTATTTCTGTTCCTGAAGACATGGGTGGCTTAGGAATGAGCTTTAATACTTCTATGTTAATTGCAGATGTATTTGGTGAAGCAGGTTCATTTTCAACAACTTATGGTGCGCATACAGGTATTGGTACTTTACCAATCCTTTATTACGGTACACAAGAGCAAAAAGAAAAATATCTTCCAAAATTAGCAACAGGCGAATGGGCAGCGGCTTACGCACTGACAGAACCTGATGCAGGATCTGATGCTAATTCTGGTAAAACAAAAGCAGTATTAACTGAAGATGGAAAACACTACTTGCTAACAGGTCAGAAAATGTGGATTTCCAATGCAGGTTTTGCAGATTTATTTATTGTTTTCGCAAAAATCGAAGACGATAAAAACCATACGGCATTCATTGTAGAGAAGTCATTTGGAGACATTACAATGAACGAAGAGGAAGAAAAGCTTGGTATTAAAGGTTCTTCTACTCGTCAAGTATTCTTCAACGAAACTGCCGTACCTGTTGAAAACATGCTTTCTGAAAGAGGTAATGGATTTAAGATTGCCGTTAACATCTTAAACATCGGTAGAGCGAAGTTAGGTGCTGGTGTGTTAGGTGGTTGTCGTGCAGTGATCGATCACTCTATCAGATATTCTAAAGAGCGTAAGCAGTTTAAACAGCCTATCGCAAACTTTGGAGCAATCAAGCAAAAAATAGCTCAAATGGCCACTAAGACTTATGTAATTGAGTCGATGTGTTACAGAGCTGGACAAAATATAGAAGACCATACCGAAGAATTATTATCAAGTGGTATGGATGAAGCAAAAGCGAAATTGAAAGGTGTAGAGCAATTCGCTATCGAGTGTGCTATCCTTAAAGTCTTCGGTTCTGAAACATTGGATTTTGTAGTAGATGAAGGTGTTCAGGTCTATGGTGGTATGGGCTTCTCAGCAGATGCACCAATGGAAAGAGCGTACCGTGATGCTCGTATCTCAAGAATTTATGAAGGTACGAACGAAATCAACCGTATGCTTTTAGTAGGAATGATGATCAAGCGTGCAATGAAAGGTGAATTGGACATTGTATCACCTGCAATGGACGTTGCAAAAGAGCTGACTTCAGTTCCGTCATTTGAAACAATAGATGCTTCAGTGTTATTCAACATTGAAAAAGATATTTTGAAGCGTTTGAAAAAAGCAGCCTTAATGGTAGCAGGTAGAGCGGTTCAAGTATTTGAAGCAAAAATCAACGATGAGCAAGAAATTCTGATGAATGTTGCTGACATGTTGATTCAGATTTATGCAGCAGAATCAGCAATGCTTCGTACCGAAAAAATGGTAGAAGAAAAAGGTGAGGAAGCTTGCAAAGAGCAAATCAATATTTCAAAAGTGTTTATCCGTGAGGCGGCAGAGCAAATTGCTACTTCAGGTAGAGAAGCAATTGCAGGTATTGCCAAAGGCGATGAGCAAAAAGTAATGTTGATGGGCTTGAAACGTTTCACGAAGTACGAATTAGAAAATGTACACGTGTTGCGTAGAGAATTAGCAGATACGCTGATAGAGAAGGACACTTATCCTTTCTTTGTCATCTAATTTATAATTGATAGAACAATAATATATAAGACATTTGTCTTGCCCTATCGAGTGAGGGTAAGATTAAATAGGACGATTAAATACTTGGTTACATGAAAGAAAAAGCCAGCCTGTTTCGGGTTGGCTTTTTTAATGCTTGGTATACTTCAACCTAGGTTATTGAGTGGTCTATAAGACAAGATTCTTAGCATTTTTGCAAGTGGGCGTTCTTGCCAATTAGTTTAGTAGTACAATTCCGGCCTTGAAGGGAAAAGCGTTAAGAATTTCATGTATTGAGCCGTTAAAAATGATTTTCTTGTTTGAGCTTTAGCGAGTTTAAAATCATTTAGGTGAGAGGAGTGGAATTTAGCTTTTAACTTCAAAGCCTTGACTTTTTTGCTTCGTTTTTGTGTTAAGACAAAAATGAAGAGGAAAGATGCTTGGAAGTAGAGCGTAAGAAAGTTGCAGTAATATCAATTGATAGTTGATGAAAATAGAGTTTAAAGTATACTTAGTACTTACTTTTCAAAAAAAATACTTAACATTAAACACTCAAATTTTTTCCCAAACTTAAACTAATAGTCAGCTATGAAAATTATTGATCTCTCTAAACCAATTCAGTTCAACAAAAAAGACCCGTGGTTTATGCGTGTGAAAATCAAACACAAACCCCATCGCAAGGCAAAGTGGCTTATTCGGATCCTAGGTCTTCCATTTAAACTATTCCCCAAAGGATTTGAAGGCTGGGCTGATGATACCATCGAAAAAATGGGCGTTCACTCTACCACTCATATTGATGCACCTTGGCACTACTCTCCTACCGTGGCAGGGCAAAAGGCAAAAACCATTGATGAAGTACCTTTGGACTGGTGTTATGGTGAAGGGATTGTAATCGATATGAAACACAAACTTGATTATGAACCGATCACTCAAGAGGATGTGGAAACATTCCTTTCGGAGAATAATTTAGAGCTGAAAGAAGGAATGATTGTGTTGGTGAAAACAGGTCGAGATAAGTTTAATGGCACGGAAGATTTCCACAAAGTAGGAACAGGTATGAGTGCAGAAGCAACACATTACCTTATTGATAAAGGAATTAAAGTAATGGGGATTGACTCTTGGGGGTGGGACTTGCCATTACCTTATTTAATTGAGCAAGCTAAGGAAACCGGAAATAAGGAATTATTCTGGAATGCACACCTTGTAGGGAAAGAAAAAGAGTATTGTCATATGGAGCAGTTAGTGAACCTTGATGCCTTACCTTATTCAGGTTTTAAAGTGGCTGTTTTTCCGTTGAAAATTGTAGGAGCATCTGCAGCGCCAGCAAGAGTGGTAGCGATGATGGACAACTAAATTGAGTGAAGAATGAAGAATAAATGGATCTTGTAGTGGTTCGTAATCCACTATTACAGCCATATATTTTTTCATTTTCTTTAGATATATCTAATCAAAAAGAGCCTTAGGTAGCAATAGATTTGATGCTGATTTTATACAGTGTTAAACCTTAAATTCACCTACTACGAGGCTCTTTTTTATGTCTAAATTTTCGATTAAAGCTATTTTTCTTTCAATTTTAGTGTGAAAGAGTCTTGTTTTTATTGTTGTTGTGAGAAAATGTGATGAATACCTTTTTTGTAGTTTAAAGTGTTTATTTATAGTGGTTTATGAATTTATTTTTGATTGTTATTAATGTTGATGTAGCACTGATGTAGTAGTCTATTTGGACACATGTAGCATATGGTTTTTTGAATTTACACTTGTTTACGACTTAAAATTGTGTGGGATCTAACGATGAACTTTTATCAGAAAATATGTCTGACAAGAACACGAAGAAATCTCGCAAGAGTAATCAACCCTTAGATAAGGATAAATTACTTGAGATGATTGAAGTACGAAAAAAGGAGACAGACGTGCTTCAGAAATTACTGCATCTATTAAGGATAAAATAATTTCTAACCAATTCAATTTTTTAAACCGCTAAACAGACTATCAATGAGAAATCATTTACCAAAGGTATTGACTGTCTTGATATGCCTTTTAGCTGCGGTATTTAGTACCTCAGTTACCTATGCACAAGAACCTATTGTCTTTTCAGAAGGGGTTGCACAAGGCGTGATCAGAGTCAAGTTTAAAGAACAAACAGATGCAAGATTACAAGTAACTCCAATGAACGGAGGAATTGCTACGCTTGGAATTGCAGCGTTTGATGCAACAGCTCAACAGTATGAAGCTCAAAATATGAGGAGAGTATTCCCATATAATGCTAAGTTTGAGCACAAATTAAGAAAACACGGATTACACTTATGGTACCAAATGGAGGTATCTACTTCGGCATCGATTGATGCAGTAGTCCAATCATTCTCTACACTTGCTGATGTAGAAATGGCAGAAGTGATCAGAGAGAAGCGTTTAATTGAGCCAGACGCGAAGTTCACTCCTATCACAAAAGATCAAATTCAAGCTTTATCAGAAACAGCTCCTGTAAATGACCCATTGCTTTCAAAACAATGGCATTACAGCAATGATGGTTCTGATGCAGCATGGACAAAAGGTGCAGACATTAACCTTTTCAAAGCTTGGGAAACAACAATGGGTACTAACAACATTATTGTTTCAATCCATGATGAAGGTATTGATGTAAACCACGAAGATTTGAAAGCCAACTTGTGGATCAACGAAGCCGAGCTAAACGGTGTTGAAGGAGAAGATTCAGACGGTAATGGATATATTGATGATATCTATGGGTGGAACTTTGCTTCTGCTTCAGGAGCTATTGCTCCTCAAGGTCACGGTACACACGTTGCAGGTACAGTAGCCGCTGTTAACAACAACGGTATCGGTGTTGCAGGTGTTGCAGGTGGTGACGGTGAAAACCAAGGTGCATTGTTGATGTCTTGCCAAATTTTAGGCGGTCCGCTTATCGATGTTGCTACTTCTTACATTTATGCCGCTAACAATGGTGCGGTCATCTCTCAAAACTCATGGGGATATACTTCAGAAGGATATTTTGATCAAGTAGTATTAGACGCTATTGATTACTTTATTGCTGAAGCAGGTGATTATGAAGGTTCACCAATGAAAGGTGGTATCGTAATCTTCGCGTCAGGTAACAATAATCACCCAGGTAAATGGTATCCTGGATACTATGAGCCTTGTTTTACAGTAGCTTCTACAAACCCTCAAGATCAAAAAGCAGATTACTCTAACTATGGTGACTGGATTGAGTTATCAGCGCCAGGTGGAGAAACATCTTCAGCTTTAACAAACGGCGTATTATCTACATTGCCAGGCAATGATTATGGATTCTACCAAGGTACATCAATGGCTTGTCCACACGTATCAGGTATTGCAGCATTAGTACTTTCTCACTTAGGTGGTGAAACAATGACGCCTAATCAGTTGAAAGCACAACTATTGACAGGTGTAGTTTCTATTGAAGATCAAAACCCTGACTATTTAGGTCAGTTAGGTTCTGGTAGAATTGATGCTTCTTTTGCATTAAGAGAAAATGAAGGAATTGCTCCTGACTCTGTAGCTTCTTTTGAAATTGCTTATGAAGGTTTTGATCACATTGCATTAAAATGGATGACTCCTGCTGATGAAGATGATGGTCAAGCAAGTACTTTCGATATTTATTATTCTGAAGGAGAATTTGATTTAGAAACAGCTACTGTAGTAAAAGTAAATTCTGCTAGTGCTATTGGAGATTGGAACGTAAGACAAATTGATGGGTTAAAAGCAGAGACAGCTTATTCATTTGCAATTGTAGCAAAAGATAGATGGGAAAACGCAGCACCAATGTCTGTTGTCATTAATGGCGCAACTAACCTTGGTCCTAAATTGTCATTCTCAAAATCATCAATGTCTATCACGGCAGATGTAACTACTTCAACAACTGCTTCTGATGAGATCACATTTTTGAATGAAGAAGAAGGAAGATTAATTTACTCTTTAGAGACAAGATATAAGAATCACTACCCTAAGACTTATTCTACAATTTCAGCTGGTAGAATGACTGAAGCTTCAAAATTAGGAGTTCAACCTTCTCCACGTTTAGAAGTAATGTCATTGAGTGACCATACTGAATTAGAAGAGTTTGAAAAGCAATATTTAGAATACTGTAATCCAGTTTTTGCACCATCATTCTTTATTGGAGACACTGACTTATCGATGCCAAATACAGCAGCTACAGCCTTTGTTGCTCCAGAAGATGGTTTCAACCTTACACACATTGAGTTTTACTTAAACACTTTGACAGAAGGAACTACTTACGCTCAAATCTACCAAGGTAATATTTTAAGTACAGCGACTTTGAAGTGGCAAACGGAATTAGAGCCTCAAGATGATGATATTCACTATTTCAGATTGGATGAGCAATTGTATTTCCCTGAAGGAGAGGTATTCTGGATCGTATTAAAAGTACCAGCAGGAAACCAATATCCTTTAGTAATTGGTGAATACAACTTCTCAAAAGAAGGTCAAGATAAAATGTTCTACAGTAATGACGATGGTAAGTCATGGTCTTACTTAGTAGACGCAGTTGGTGATAAGACACAAGCTTATTTAGTTTCAGCGATCAGTGATAACCCTTCAGTAGGTGAATTTATTACATTACAACCTGCTTCAGGTGATATTGTAGGTAACTCAGAGCAAGTAATTACAGCGACTGTAGATGCTTCTACGTTAGTAAACGGATCATACAATTCTGTCATGTTTGTAGAGTCAAATGATCCTGAAGAGCCATTGAAAAAAATCAATATTTCAACAAGAGTGGATGGTCATAAATCAGACATCAAAACATTGGATATTGTTGATTTCGGTAGCGTTCAAGTAGGTTCGGAGAAAGAATTGATTATTGAAGTAGGTAACTATGGTTACGGTATTTTCAAATTAGCGAACAACGTTACACAAGAAGGTAGCGAAGCATTTGAACTTTCTGAAAAACCATATACTTTCTACTCTAGAAAAATTGGTCAAATTAAGATCAAATATACACCAACTCAAGGTGGAGCAGAGACGGCTAAGTTTGTGTTTACAGATGCTACTTATGGTGGATCTTTTGAAATCAATGTTGTTGCATCAGCAATTGAGCCTTCAAAAATTGAATTAACGCCAGCTGAACAAACATATACTTTAGGATTGGGTGATACAGATGAAGGTGTATTTACAATCAACAATACAGGTAATTATCCATTACAATACTCAATTCCAGTTTATGATGAAAATGTTGAAGAAGGTGTTCACCGCTTCGGTTATTCATGGGAATTGGTAACAGACAATTTTGTTTGGGAAGAGTTAGATGGACAAGCAGATGTTTTGGACTTCACGAAGCAATTCAAAGATGATTCATTCCTTGATTTTATTGAAGTTGAGTTAGGATTTGATTTCCCATTCTATGATACTTTGGTGAACAAAATGCATGTATCACATGTTGGTATGATTGCCTTGGATACGAAAGATCCTGTAAATGGTAGCTGGGGTAAATTATTAGGAGCAGACTTTACTTCTAATGGTTATGTAGCAGGTTTGTACATGTATACAAATATTGGTTTAGATACTAAATTCCTTTATAAGAGATTTGGTGACCGTATTGTAATGGAGTATAAAAACTTATATACAATTGCTTCAGAAGATACTTACGGCGAGTCTTATAAGATCTCTTATCAAATTGTATTACATGCAGATGGTAATGTAGAGTATAGATACCAAGATGTTTGGGGTATCAGAAATTCAAACTCACCATTTATTGGTGTGGAAAGCCCTGATAAAAAAGACGGTTTCTATATCTATGAAAACTCACAACAACCTGAAAAGTTATTTACTTCAAAGAACTCAAATGTTACAATTAAGGTAAATCACCCAGGTAGAAAAATAGCTAGAAACTTAAGCAGTACAAGTGGTGTCGTTCCTGTAGGTCAGTCTGTAGATATTGCTTATGATGTTGTAACAGAAGGATTAGATGAAATGAGAAACACTCAAAACATCTCTATCTATACAAATGATCCAGTAACGCCATTAGCTCACTTTACATTACATGCAGATGTAACAAGTGGTGGTGAAGCAGTAGTGACAACAACTAAAGACGAGATCATCTTTGGTGATGTATTCAAAACAGCAACACCTTCTTCAACAGTGATGTTTAGAAATAAAGGTAATAAGCCAATTTCATTCACATCAGCAGTAGTTGAAAACGGTTCATTTGAAGTTGACAAGACATCGTTTACAATTGATCCAAGACTTTCAGAAACAGTTAAGGTATCATTTACAGCAACTACTACAGGTGCAATGTCAGATAACTTAATCGTCACTGATGAGTTAGGAACAGTTTATACTTTCCCTATTACTGCCAATGTTATCCATGCACCAATGATCAGCGTGGACAACTCAGATCGTCACTTTACTTTGAATGCAGGCGAAAAAGACCAACTTTCAATTGTAGTAGACAACTCTGAAGGCGAAGCAGACTTAGAAGTATTACCAATGGGATCGCATTGGTTATATGAAGAGAAAGAAGTACAAGCAATGAGTGTAATTCCTACTTACTCTTATGCTTGGAAAGATAATATGAAAGTGTTATCAGGTTTTGAAGATCCAGAATCTCCATCTTATCAATTGATCGACATTACGAAAAACGGTCAGAAGATTGAAATCGAGTTGGATGATTATTGGGAGCCTGTAAAATTACCATTTACGTTCAAGTACTATGGTATTGAGTACGATAGTATTTACATCGGTATTCACGGTCAAATGAGTTTCAACTACTACCATGGTGCTCCTCTAGGAGATAAAGTATGGTACCCATTAGAAATTCCTTTTGCTCATGATATCAATAACTTGGTAGCACCACTTTGGATGGCAGGTGGAGAAGATTACTATGATGAAACACCTACCAAAGGTATCTGGTACTACGAAGATGAGGAGAAATTTGTAGTGACTTATGAGCGTTTCCAACACTTCGGTAACATCTTAGGAGGTCATGCAACAGCTGAAACTGTATTCTACAAAGACGGTAGAATCAAAATGCAGTACAAAACTTGGAACCAAACAGGAGTTGATTTCTGGAATAAGTGGTTAACTATTGGTTTAGAAAATCATGATGGTACTGAAGGTGTAATGGTGAACTTCTACCGTTCATACATCAGAGACGGTTTAGTTATCGAATATACACCAACAGAAAAGACTGTAATTCCTGCAGGAGAGTCTAAAACAATGAACTTTGCAGTTGATGCTGAGAAACTTTTAGATGGTAACTATAAATCTACATTAAGATTGATCAGTGAGTCTCCAAATAATGAAGAAGTTGAAATTCCAGTTCATTTAACAGTGAATGGTGTGGCTACTTTACAGTGGGATAAAGAAGTGATTGATTTAGGTGATATTTTATGGTCAGAAGGACAACAAGTTGAAGCAATATTGAATACACAAAATATTGGTACAAAAGGGTTGAACTTGGCTGAAATGAAGTCGATCAGAGGTACAAATCCTAGAATTGAGATTTGGGGTTATAACCGTGATTGGAATGGTAATCCATTTGGTGATCCACTATGGTTAAATACTGCTTTCTTTGATCCTTTATGGGCTCCATGGCCTTCTTTAGCTCCAAGTGAAGATCTTGCAACAAGATTTACGTTTACACCAACAGCAAGCGGTGCATTCTTAGATTCTATGGTTGTAAATGATGCAATGGGTCTTACAGATACAGTAGTGGTGAAAGCCAACTTGATTTTACCTCCAACTATGATCGTAGATGCTGATACTATTCATACCTCTTCATTAGATAACGAAGAAGTAATCACTGAAACAATTACAATCAGCAATGTTGACGGAGGTTCTGACTTACATTACACAGTAGAGTCTGAGTTCGTAAGAGCAGGTTTCGCTACTTCAGTATTCAATAAGTTCAATTCAGAAATCAATACTGCATCTCTTAATGCTTCAGTAATTGCATCTCAAAACACAGGAATTCAAACTACTCAAGAGTTTGATGATGAGATCAACTACTTCAAAGGTTATGAGAAAGCAGGTGGAATTGGTTATGGTGCAAACAGCTTCAGTACATTAACGAAGTTCAAAGCTCCATCAACAGGATTTAACTTATCTCACGTTTCTACTTGGTATGTACCAGCAGGAATGGCGAATGCTACATTGGAGATTGCGATCGGAATCGGTGATATTGACAATCCTACAATCTTACATGAGCAGTCTTTTGAAACAGAAACTGCAATTGATGATTTAGAAGGAGCTTTATTCACATTTGAATTAGAAAAATCTCTTCAGTTCCACCCAGGTGAAACAATTTACATGATCATCACTTATCCATTCGGTCCAGCAAGACCACAAGGTTTTGTAGAATCAGCGGAGACAATGTCAGATATCTCATACATTGAAGTAAATGGCGGATGGTTAGACGTAACAACTGACAGCAGATTCCCATTATTACTTTGGATGAATGCTTTACATCAGTCAGAAAGAATCACACCATGGGTTACTTTATCTTCATTCGAAGGAACAGTGGCACAAGGAGAATCTGTAGATGTTGATGTTACATTTACGCCAGCAAATGCACTTTCAACTTCAGAAAAAGCAGTATTCAAATTCATCAGCAACGATGTGAATGCTGAAGTGGAAGAAGTAACAGCAATGATGACATTAAACAATGCTCCTGAATTTGTTGACTTCCCTGCGAACATTGAAATGGATGAAGCAATGGATTCAACTTTCATGATCACTGCTATGGATTATGACGGTCATGCTTTCACATTCGAAGTAGATGAGCACATTCTTATCGACAGCAGTTATGTAAACAATGATACATTGTCAATTCAATTAGTAACAGACTATGAGAGTGCAGGTGATCATTCATTCAATATAACAGTAACAGATGAGCATGGTATTGCTACAACTTCGGCAATCAATGTAATGGTGAACGATGTAAACAGAGCTCCAATTGCAGTTGAGCAAGATACATTGTACTTAGAGCCTGGCGTATTGCCAACTTTCCTTGATCCATCAGAAATCTTCTCAGATGAAGACGGAGACGAGTTGACGTTTGGTATTGCTACTTCAGATGATGGTGTGGTAATGGCTAGCTTAACTCAAGGTCAATTTGCAATTTTAGGATTGATTGAAGGAGAAACAGAAGTAGCATTAATTGCAACCGATATTCACGGTGCATCAGTAATGACGATGTTATATGTAATAGTTGAGGTAGAAGTACCAACATCAATTGATAAGGATTTTGTAAGTCAAACCAACTTAAGAAACTATCCTAATCCAGTACTTGGTGAAACTACTTTCGCATTCAATATGATAAAGTCAGGTGATGTATCGATCAAGATATATAACATGAATGGAGTATTGGAACAAACAATTTCACTTGGTCAATTAGGTAGTGGAAATCATGAAGCTATCATTGATTTGTCATCGTTAATGACAGGAATGCATATCTACACTTTAACAGTAGACGGTAGTGTGGAAATGTATAATAAGTTGATCAAAAAATAATAGAATTAGAACGAAATTCACTTTTATGAAACCACCGGGTCAATGATCCGGTGGTTTTTTCTTTTATAGAATAAATATATAAATATCTAAAAATGAGATCTTTATGTTTTTATTTGAAATTTTATCGAAAAAAAATAACTCATTTGTAATAAATCTGAAAAAATGACTACTAACCCAATAAACAATCACTAAAAATTACTATTATGAGCATCTTTTCAAATCTCTATTCATCAATAAATACATTGAAAGCAAGTACTATTTTTCCTTTTCTATTTCATGACAGTATCGAAAAGAGAGGTTATCCATTTGAAGGAAACAGTGCTGAATTTCAATCATTAATCCATTCGATAACTGTAAAATACGGCATGAAAGTTATTCGAAAGAGAGAAAATGAAATCCAATTATTGATGGTAGGAAGTAATGTTATTCCTTCTTCTTCTTTTGAAGGTTTAATGTCTTCTCAGTGTCTGATCAAAATCAAAAGGCGAGTAAAAGAAGAAGAGTTAATTATATCCTCTTTCGAAACATTAATATCAGTATCTGACTCAGAGAAAAAGAGCTTTGATAGGGTCATTCAATGTAAACTCAATACATTTATGGCATACCTTCACCAAGAGAACAACACTAAAAGAGCAAACTAATGTCAGCTGAATTTTATGAGGAATATATAGAAAGCAACAAATCCATCATTTATAAAATTTGTAGAGCTTATTCACATTCACAAGAGGAGTTTGAGGACTATTTTCAGGAAGTATGCTTGCAACTTTGGCGATCAAAAGAAAGTTATCAACAACAGTCCAAGTTATCAACATGGGTGTATAGAGTATCTCTGAATACTTGCCTTTCTATGATCAAAAAAGAGCAGAAGAAAGTAAGTACTGTGGAGATCAATGAGAAGATAGACCAAGTACATCAATTTTCTGAAAAAGAAGAACGCCTGGAAGAATTATATAGAGCAATCAGAATGTTGAAAGAAGTGGATAGAGCGATCATTCTACTTTATTTGGAAGAGCATTCTTATCAGGATATTGCCAGCATTATGGGTATTTCTTCTACTAATGTTGGAGCAAAAATAAACCGAATTAAAAAGCAATTAAAAGAAAATATGCAATGGAAGAAGAGTTTGACTTAATCAAAGGAGTATGGGAAGAGGGGCATCAAACTTCTCCCGACTTAAAATCAGTAAAAGAAACCGCCAAAAAACATAAAAAAGAATCTATGAACTTGATCAATAAAATTGTAAATAAAACAAAGCTAGAATGGGTTATTACATGGGCCGTTATACTATGTGTAGCTCTTTATTACGGAATCACTTCAAACAATTGGCTAGTTGTTGCTCTTGGAGTGTTGCCTGTAGCAGTTTATTTTCTGGATTATATGGTAAAGCTAAAGAAAGTAAGATCTTTTGATAGTTTAGATACCTTGAATTATTTGAAAAATGTGAAAGCCTATATTTTAAAAAGTTATCAACAACAAATAAAAATGCTGATCTATGGGTTACTTCCTTATTCTATGCTTTTTGGCTATTTCTTCGGAATTTCATTAGGCTTAGAATCTGAGGGAGATGACATAAGTAGATTATTTGTTTGGGATACCCTCACTCAACTTGTATCGGTATTTTCTATTATAGCCTTATCAATCATTTTTCTTTTGTTTAGAAAATTCACTCCTCCGGCAATGAATTATTGGATCAATAAATTTTATGGTAAAGACCTAAAGGGAATTGATGAAATGATTGAAGACTTAGAACGCTAATATACAGTAAACAAAAAGTGCCATTGAGGTTAAATTTCAATGGCACTTTTTTGTGATTCTATATTTTAGTAGCGTCCACAATTAGTGAAGTATAATTGGGGTTTCCGTCTTTATTACGTTCATCAAATTGAAGAGATCTTCTGATTTTACCATGGCTTAAGCTCCAATCTGAAGTCACAAAATGTTTTTCTTCATCAAAATACTCTACAGGAGTGACCTTAAAACCAATTTCCTCTAACATTTTACCTAACGATTGATAATTATAAAGTACTTTATGATCATCAGCACCAATTCCATTTCCGCCAGGCTTTACAAAATCAATATACTTCTGATCGACATGGTAGCCATCAGGGACTGCAATTCTTAAGGTTCCACCTTTTTGCAAAAACTTATAACAATTCTCTGCTGCTTTTGCTCCATCTTCTTGTGTAAGGTGTTCCCATACATGCTCACCCATGATGTTTTGTAAAGAGTCTTCTTTAAAATAAAAACGCCAATTGTCTTCTTTTAAAATGTTCAATCCAAAAATATCACTTCCAATCCAGCCTTTATCTTGAATACCGGAACTTCCAACTACAAGCTTATAAGGTGCAGTTGATTTGAATACTTTGTATTTCAATTTCATAGATTCTACAAATTGAATAACCGGTAGAGGGGCTTTAAACATGATATATTTTTTAATAGTAAATTTATTTTTGAAAGATAAAGTTTGAGATTTAATTATTCAAAGAATCGATCAGGATAATTCATTAAAAACAACTCTGATTTTGCTCTTGTGATAGCAGTATATTGCCAACGTAAGAAGTCGGTGTCTATCATATCATCTCTCAGATAACCGATATCTACAAAGATGGCGTCCCACTGCCCACCTTGTGCTTTATGACAAGTCAATGCATAAGCAAACTTTACCTGAAGTGCATTGAGATATTCATCTTCTTTCAATCTTTTCAATCGGATTTTAGGGCTCTCTATATCCGCATATTCTTCTATGACAGCATTATATAACTTTCTAGATTCTTCTCGTTCTAATTGGGGAGTAAATGAATGAAGTGTATCCAAGATTATTTTGGCTTCGACGGTAGGATGGTTTTCATAATCCAATAATCGGAACCTGATATCACAAAAACGGAAGCCATATTTTTCCTCAATATTTCCAACTCCAGCTACCTCAATAAATTCACCATTGGCCAAAAATCCGGCAGGGGAATCCTCATCCAGCCAGAAGTAGTTATTTCTGACGACCATCAAATAATCTCCAGCATCCAGTTCTTCTTCTCGAAAATGAATTTGTCGTCTGATATATTGATTGTATTGTGTAGCAGCTCGATTGGAACGGGTAATGATCACTGTATTTTCGACCCCATATTTATCATAACCATACAACAAACCGTCTTCCAAACGATCAGAACCCATCTTAAAAATATCTTTGAAAGAAGAGGTGTTGAATTGAATATCTGTGTTTTGAGCCAGACAGTTTCTTACTAAAGTAGCATTATATAAAATGCCGGATGTGGAAGCTTGTCGGACAACTTCAGTTAATTCGTGGCTAATAATGCTAAGACGAAATACATTTTGTAAATAGATTTCATCCAAGGCAGGGCTGATTTCTTGTTTTACCGGAGGAAGTTGTGCCGTATCGCCAATGAGAAAAAGTTTATTGTTGGATTTAGGATCTTCAAAAACATAATCTATAATGGATTTCAAAAGCCCCTCTCCTGCCGTATGCGGCTGATCATCGATCATGGATGCTTCATCAATGATGTAGATCGTATTTTGAGCCTTATTTTTTTGTCTTTCAAACCTCAATAACCCCGTTTCCTTATCCTCTGTTTGTTTGTAGATGATACGATGCACCGTGTACGCTTTTCTTTTGGCATAAGAAGACATCACTTTGGCTGCTCTACCGGTCGGAGCCAACATCATCGTTTTATAAGAATAAAACCTTAATACATTCGCAAAAGCGGTTAACACAGAGGTTTTACCCGTACCTGCATAACCCTTTAATAAAAATGTATTTCGTCGGTTATTTTTTTCGAGTACAAACTGATCAAGAAGGTCAAAAAGTTGCTTCTGACCGTCCGTAGGCTCAAAAGGAAAAGACGCACTGATCCTTTCAGAAGGTGTGATCATAAATCTTAGGGGATAATATTTACGCGGCTCTCATTGCTTCTACGGGGTCCATTTTAGCGGCAGAAATAGCAGGTGCTATACCTGAAATAATACCGATTAAACCTGAGATAAGCATACCAATAATTAGGTTTGTAAAGTTAAGTGAAATCACGAATGTTTCAGTAGATAACAATGATAATAGTGAAACTAAGAACAGGCCACCTATACCGCCAAAGAAACTTAAGAACATAGATTCACATAAAAACTGTAATAGAATGAAGTAATTCTTAGCACCCAATGCCTTTTGAATACCAATTTGTGAGGTTCTTTCTTTTACAGAAACGAACATAATATTGGCAATACTAAAGCCACCTACAAGGATGGAGAAAAGACCAATAACCCCTCCTGCTAACTTCAAAGAACCTGTAATACCATTGACAAATTCAACAATAGCATCTGTTCTGTTAAGAGCAAAATTATCCTCTTCCTTTGGTTTCAATCCTCTTTTTATTCTTAAAAGTCCACGAAGTTCAGCTAGAATTTCACCCAAATCTTCGTCTTTATCATACCCTTTTGCAATGAGGTTGGCACTGATCCATCTCCCTTTAGAAGCATAAAGTTTAGTGAGTGCATTATAGGGGATAAAAATAATATCATCGTTGCTTGGTGTCGGAATAAAACTTTCCCCTTGTTTCTCAAAAATTCCTATGATTTGAAACTTTGTTCCTTTTGTTTTTATGATTTTACCAAGGCCATCTCCACGAGGAAAAAGCTGTTGTGCTACATCGCTACCAATAATTGCTTTTGGAGTACCTGCACTCATCTCACTTTGAGTGAAGTAACGACCTTCACTGATAGGCATTGCATTGATTTTATTATACTCATAAGAGGCTCCAACAATTTTTCCATCTTCAAAAGAGTTACTTCTGTAATTAATGGTGTTTCCTCTCTTAGACTCATAAATGGCTATTGATTGTACCCATTTTGCATTTTCCTGAATAAACTTCAGTTCACTTCTGTCTGGGTTAGGGCGTCTATAATATTTCCACCAAGGATAATCATTGCCATTTCCGAAAGAAAAAGGCCATTTTCCTATGTAAATCACATTATTACCGAACGAAGAAAGGCTACTTTGTATACCATTGTTAAGAGCATCAACCAAAGTAAAAATGGCAATAATAGCGAAGATGCCGACAGTTACACCAAGGAGAGAGAGGACTGTTCTAAGTATATTTTCTTTCAAAGCATGGACTGCAAATCGGAAACTTTCGAAAAAAAGTTTTATAAAAAGCATGTTTTATAGAAAAAATGATGGAAAATTGATGATAAAATCTCTATCTAAAAGATTGTTTGGAAATTATATAATCTTTATTTGTTAAATTTACCGTCTTGATTTTCAAGGTACGCATTTTGTGTGTATTGTGTAAAGTTAAGCGAATATTGATATTTACAGAAAGAAAATAATACGTAATTTCATTCCATGAAGCTATCCCAATTCCAGTTTGATCTACCACAAGATCTCATCGCTCAGTATCCTGAGGAAAATCGTGACGATGCACGTTTAATGGTTTTACACCGTAAAACAGGTGAAATCGAACACCGTAAGTTCAGAGACATCGTGGAATACTTTGATGATGGAGATGTGTTGGTAATGAACGACACTAAGGTTTTCCCAGCTCGTCTTTATGGTAACAAGGAAAAGACAGGTGCTAAAATCGAAGTTTTCCTTCTTCGTGAACTCAATAAAGAATCTCACCTATGGGATGTATTGGTTGACCCTGCTCGTAAAATCCGTGTAGGTAACAAATTATACTTTGGAGATGGTAGTTTAGTAGCGGAAGTTATTGATAATACTACTTCAAGAGGTAGAACGATCCGTTTCTTAGTAGACGGTGAAGAAGAAGAATTTTATAGAACAATTGAGGAATTAGGTGAAACTCCAATTCCAAGAGATTTAGGCCGTGAAGCTGAGCCTTCAGACAAAGATCGTTACCAAACTATCTTTGCTTCTAAAAAAGGTGCAGTAGCAGCTCCATCAGCAGGTCTTCACTTTACGCCTCAAATCGCCAAAAGATTTGAAATCAAGAGCGTAGATATCACTCCTATTACATTGCACGTAGGTTTAGGTGCCTTTAGAGATGTAGATGTAGAGGATTTGACAAAACATAAAATGGATTCTGAGCACTACAGAGTAGGTGAAGAAACAGTAGAGATTGTAAACAAAGCATTAGAAAACAAGAAAAATGTTTGTGCTATCGGTACTACTGTTCTACGTTCTTTAGAAACTTCTGTATCAGCATCAAATTCTTTAAAAGGAAACGAAGGATGGACAGACAAATTTATCTTCCCTCCATACGATTTCAAGATTGTAAATTCGATGGTAACAGGTTTCCATAAGCCAAAATCTACATTATTAATGATGGCTACTGCATTTGGTGGTTATGATTTAGTAATGAGAGCTTACGAGGAAGCAATCAAAGAAAAATACCGTTTCTTAAGCTATGGAGACGCTATGTTGATTTTATAATCAGCGTATTGATTTCTTTCCAAAAATCATATTTGTAAGGTTGTAGATCATCATGATCTATGACCTTATATTTCATGATTTGATAAAAAATGTAAAAAAAAATCAAAATAAGGGAAACCTTAATGATGTTAAACCGTATACGTAATGACTAAAGTAGACGTTAATGTTGTACAAGAAAGTGACTTCACTCTAATCGATGTGGTTGGAGAGCTCGATGCAAGTTCATCTGTAGATTTAGACACGAAGCTACAAGAAGTGATTGACAGAGGAGATAAGAAGTTATTGATAAATTGTGTAGGGTTAACTTACATTTCATCTGCTGGAATTGGAGTTTTTACCTCCAGATTAGACGATATTGAAGCGGACCATATTACGATGGTTTTATTTGATGTTGCAGACAATATTAGAAGTGTATTTGAAATTTTAGGAGTAGATCAATTTTTAAATCTGGCTACCACCAAAGAAGAAGCCATCCAAATTATTAAAGGACAGTGATGTTTAGGAAAAAAGTCAACTGTGAGACCGCTAATCTACATATAATCCGAGAATTTATTCTCTCGGCTTTAGATAGCTACAGTGTACCTGATTCCAAACGAGATATGATCGTTGTTGCAGTTGATGAGGTGTGTGCAAATAGAATGATTCATTCTAATAGTTGTGACCCTACCAAAGAAATAGAAGTAACTGTTACTACTACTATAGATGCCGAAAGCGTAGTTATCGAAATCAAGGATAATGGAGAGGCTTTTGATATTAAAACTTATCAGTCCCCAACTATTAATGATGTGATTAAAGAGCACCGCAAAGGTGGAATGGGATTGAGACTAGTAAAAAATATTATGGATGCTGTTCAAGTTGTTCAAGTCGGTAAACATCAAGTTTGCAGGCTGGTAAAACAAATTTGAGAGCATTTTTTATTAAGGAGAGATACTGAAAAGTGTCTCTTTTTTTTATTACTATAATACTTACTACGCTGTAAACTAAGTTTTCGTTAATTAATATGATTACTTTTTTGGGGGGAAATGATGCTGTATTGTGATTCGCAAGGACGTTTTACTAAAACGTCCCTACAGAACTGCACTTTAAAAGATCATTATAAAACACTTTTCTTTTGATCTGTAATTAGACAATCATCTAGCAGTAAATGCCCCGGCCTTGAAGGGAAAAGCGTTAAGAATTTCATGGAATGAGCCGTTAAAAATGATTTTCTTGTTTGAGCTTTAGCGAGTTTAAAATCATTTAGGCGAGTGATATGAAATTTAGCTTTTGACTTCTAAGCCTAGATTTTTTGCTTCGTTTTTCATCAATGGAAAAATGAAGAAGAAGGAAGTTTGAAAGTAGATCCTATAATTACATGTAGAAAGATTGACTGAAAGTTGACGATAATTTAGTTTACAATGTACTTACTTCATTAATTTTTAATAGGGTATCTTATTGTAGTCATCAAGCCCTGCAAATTGAAGTAGGAAATAATCGTGTAGTGAAACGAGCATTATTCTATTCAAACTCTTCATTCTTAATTCTTCATTCTTCATTTTTTTATCTTAAATTTGTCCGGTTACTCCAATAATCACCTCGATTTTCATTGGTGTGGCCAAAAATTAATATAAGATCTTTTTGAGTCACATGGTAATGAAAGAAATTTTGCTCAGTAAGGTAAGAGTATCAGACCCTTCCTCAACCTATCACAAACAAATTGTAAACATCCTTATTAAGGATGGTATCATCAACAAAATTTCCACTGAAAAAATTGATGCTTCCAATGCAGAAGTCATTGAAGGAAATGAGAAATTGTACGTTTCATTAGGTTGGTTTGATATGAGAGCAACTCTAAATGAGCCTGGTGAAGAATTCAAAGAAGATATTGCCTCTTTAGGAAAAGCAGCTGCTTTCGGTGGCTTTACAGATGTAGCTACTTTACCGAATACCACTCCAGTCATCCAATCCAAAGAAAGCATTCATTTCGTAAAGCAAATGAGTACTTTTTCTCCTGTTCAAATCCATCCTATGGGGGCTTTGACAAAAGATTGTAAAGGAGAAGAGATGAATGAGGTGAAAGATATGCACGATGCCGGAGCTGTAGCTTTTACAGATGGCGTGAAATCATCTTGGCACCTTGGCGTCATTAAAAGAGCTTTGATGTATATGCAGTTGTTTGATGGTTTGATGATTGAAAAAGCAGATGAGAAAACATTGAACAATGATGGTCACATGAACGAAGGTATTCCATCTACATTGATGGGAACGAGAGGTATTCCAAATGTGGCAGAATGGTTAGCCATTCAAAAAATTGTTTCTCTATTGACTTATACAGATGGTAGAGTACACTTTGCTAATATTTCTACACCGGAGTCAGTGGAGATCATCCGCAAGGCAAAAGCAGAAGGGTTGAAAGTGACTTGTGATATCGCCGCTCACCAAGTAGCATTTACAGATGAAGATTTAGCCTCTTTCGACACCAACTTAAAAGTAAATCCTCCATTCAGATCTCAAAAAGATGTAGATGCACTTTGGGAAGGAATCAAGGATGGAACTATTGATGCTATTGTCTCTTCACATACACCTCAAGATACGGAGTCAAAACGCTTAGAGTTTGATTTAGCGGACTTCGGTATCATCGGTTTAGAAACAGCTTTCGCTTCTATCGTTTCTAATTTACCAACAGAGATTGATGTAGATACGATCATTGAGAAATTGACTGTAAACCCTCGTCAAATCTTAAAAGTAGAACAAGCACCAATCGCAGAAGGTAGTAAGGCAGTACTTACTATTTTCGATCCTGAAGTTTCTTGGACTTTTGCTGAAAGTGATATCCAATCAAAATCAAATAATACACCTTTCGTAGGTAAAAAATTAAAAGGTAAAGCTGTAGCGATTGTCAATAAAGGACAATTGGTAAAGGCTTAGATCTTTTTTATCATAAATGATGAACACCATCATAAATATCTTTTTGAGGTATTTGTGATGGTGTTTTTTTGTGTAAAAAAGAGCATAACTCTTTTCAAATTATGTTCTATCCTACTATTCTAAATAAGAATAGTCATTATATTTTTTTTCAATCTAGGCTTCAGGCGAAGTAGTTACTTTGATAGAATCTTGTTTTGCTCTTTTCTTTTGAAGCTCGATTCTTTTTGCTTTCGCTTTTTCTCTTCGCTCTTTAAGAAGGCGTTCTTTTTCCTTTCTATCTTTCTCTCTTTGAATTAAGTCAACGCTATCCACATATTTTTCAAGGTAGCCTCTTTTTGTTTCCCCGTTGACGTATTTTTCCATCATCAAACTGGCAATGGGTGCAGCCCATGTACCACCAAAGCCTGCATTTTCAACATATACAGCAATGGCAATTTTAGGATTATATAAAGGAGCAAAACCCATAAAGATAGAGTGATCTTCACCGTGAGGGTTTTGAGCCGTACCTGTTTTACCACAAATAACAATTTCTGGGCTATACGCTCTTCTTGCTGTACCAATACGAGGTACTTCAGACATTGCTCTGGCAATATGATCAACGTATTCTGGCTTTACGTTTACCTTGTGTTTTTCTTTATATTCTGGTAATGGCCCTTCTCCCCCAATATCCTTGATGATATGAGGAGTATAGTAATAGCCTCGGTTTGCGATGATTGCTCCTAAATTGGCGAGTTGGATGGGCATGGCTAGGACTTCACCCTGACCGATACTGATAGAATGAATTGTACTGATTTTCCAACCACCACCTTTATAGATTCTATCATATAATCTAGAACTAGGAACAAGACCACCTTTTTCATAAGGCATATCTACTCCAAGCTTACGTCCTAAACCGTATTCCATTACCTCTTCTTTCCATTCATCTAAGGTTTTTCGTAAAAGATCTGAGGTTTCATAGCGTTTACCTTCGTCATTGAGCATTCTACGAATTTCCTGATAATACCAAGGGTTACAAGAGTTGATAATCGAGCCTGCTACATTTAAAGGAGATTTATGGTCATGACAACCCACAAGATGTTTGTTACAGCTAAAATAAGTTGTTAAAGTGTCTACAGCCCTATTTTGCAAACCAATCATAGCCATGACGGTCTTAAACGTAGATCCAGGAGGATAACGGGATTGCATGGCTCTATTGAAAAGAGGTTTATCTTCACTTCTTGATAATTCACTATAGATTTTAGAAACTCTCTTTCCTTCTCCAGTCAACTCATTTGGGTCATAAGAGGGGGCTGAAATCATTGCTAAAATTTCACCAGTACTTGGATCAATCGCTACGATAGCACCTTTTTTTCTTCTCATTAACTGTTCACCATAAGCTTGTAAATCAAGGTCAATAGAAGAAGTTAAAGTCGCTCCAACTCTTGGGATAGTATCAAACTTACCATCCTCGAATTTACCTTTCGTGACCCCTTTTACGTTTTTCATGATGTAACTTACACCACGTTGACCACGTAACTGTTCTTCGTAATATTTTTCTACACCACTTTTACCGATAAGGTCACCGCTTTGATAATAGTTGGCAGTATCTTTATCTAAAAATGATTTTGAAACCTCTTTTACATAACCAAGTGCATTGGCTAAGCTTTTATGGGGATAGGAACGAATTGTTCTTGCTTGTACACTGAGACCTTTATATGCTATAATTCTATCTTGTATTTTCGCATACTCCTTCTCAGTTAGTTGTCTCTTAAAAGTAGAGGGTTTGTACCATGAATATCTTTTGGCTTTAGTGATATTGTCCCTGAATTCCTCAATGGAATAATCCAACATATCCGCTAATTCTAATGAATCTTCAGGGGCAAGCTTAAAATATTTAGGCACAATCATAATATCAAATACAGCTGCATTTGATGCTAATAGCTTTCCATTACGATCGTAAATCATACCTCGTAATGGGTACTCTACCACTCTTTCTACAATATTGGCTTCCGCTCTTGTTTTGTAGTTTTTACTAAATACTTGAATATTCAATAATACTATCGCATAAGTGATAAATAGTACAGAAAAGCCAATGATGATGTGCCAACGTCTTACTTCCATTCTTCCCCTTCGTTCTTCTTAATCTTCCAAAGCATTTGTAAGGAATGTACTTTTCAAAGCCATCCATATCAGGAAGAAAGCAATACCCCAAACTAAATAGATGTAGTAAAAATCTTTCGTGTCCTTATATCTTGTTTCTTTGATCTCCGCTTTTTCGTATTGATCAATTTGATCAAAGATTGCTGTTAATGCCTTATTATTTGTAGCTCTAAAATACTTTCCTTTACCAATTTTTGCAATTTCTCTTAGGGCTGTTTCATCTAAATGTTGCTCAATATACCTTGGTCTACCAAACATATCAGTTCCGTAAGGTACTCTACCCTCTTTTCCAACACCAATAGCATACACTTTGACACCGTAACCATAAGCCAATTCGGCTGCTGTTTTAGGATCAATACTACCTGCTGTATTTTCACCATCTGAAAGTAAAATCGCTACTTTCGATTTCGTCTCAGATTCTCTCATGCGGTTGATTGCTACACCCAATGCTGACCCAATTGCTGTCCCTGGTTCTTTGATCATATCAAAATTAATATCTCTGATCAAATTTTTCAGAAGGCTATAATCTGTAGTCAATGGTGCATAGGAAATTGCTTCACCTGAGAAAATAACCAAGCCAATTCTATCTTGAATTCTGCCATCAATAAAACGAGTTGCTACTTTTTTAGCAGCCTCCATCCTATTGGGTACAAAATCTTCAATTTTCATAGAATGGGAAATATCCAATATCAACATAATATCAATACCTTCTGTCCATTGTTCCACCTGTTCATTGGTTTTTTGAGGTCTTGCTAAAGCAATCAACATCAATGCCATTGCAATAGAAAGAATCAAAGGTGGTAAGAAACGTAATAAAGTACTCCAATCAGCTTTTAAATGTCCTTCAGGCAAAGCGACATCTAGTTTCTGACGTACTCTATAGCGAAATAACCATCTCAATAAAAAGAGGAATGGTATACCTAAAATCCCGTATAAGAAAATAATATTTCCCCAATCATACCCTTTTAGGACTGCAGGTGTAAACCAATCTAATGATAATATATTTTCGTACATGATTGTCTTAGTACTTAATCTTTTCTATTTCTTAAAAACAAATGCTCCTTCAGGCTTAGTCATAGCATATTCTTGCCCTTGCTTTGCCCATTCTTTTAGTCCTTCAAGGATTGCTTTTGCTTCCTCTTCACCTTGTCCAGCATAGATTACTCTATCCAGTACTTTTAACTGCCCTTCTAACTCCTTAGAATGTAATGCTTGTCCAGCTTCTTTTGAAGTCATTGCTTGAATTGGTATTGAGATGACAGATGCCATAAATGACTTCCAAACCGCAATGGACTCTTCTACATTACTGACGGTCATTTCACCATTAAGATAATTACCATAATGCTGTAAGAAATTATCATAACGTTTTTGGAGCTTTTTCTTTCTGTAATATTCTTTGATTTTACCTCCAAATCCAACTAAAACGACTAATGCGATGACAACTACTACTCCAATGAATATTAGGAAGTAAGGATAGTTGAATTCCTGCTGTACAGGTATAAAATCAACATTAGCATATAGTTGTGCTGAATCTGGCATTACTTGAATCAAATCTTTAAAGAAGATGCCATCCAAGTTGGCCATTACTGAATCTTTTTCACCTTGATTGTATACCCAAACTGGCAATCCTAGTTCATACACTGAATCAATATCATAAGTAGATAAAGTATATTCTACACAATCTACACTGATATCGTTGATTGTTCTTGTTGGGAAATAGGTCTTATCTAACAGTTCAAATGGAGCAAAATTGAACGTAGAATCAGGAAATAAAACTTCCGCATCTGCGGGATGCTCATAACGAAGAGTATACTTTACCTCTTCACCCAACATAATACTATCCGTATTAAATCGACCATAGGGAAGGTTTTCTTCTTCTTGACCTACTACTACATTTGCTGTGAGTATGAATGCTATAAAAAGTATATTAGTTAAAATCTTATTCATTAGAATACGTATTATCAGTCACTCTAATTTTTATTTTTTTGATGCATTTCTGACTTTAAACAAGTTGATCAGTTTTGGTACATAATCTTCTTGTGCATTGACAAAAAGATAGTTACCTCCATTTCTTCTGATCAGGTCACTTAGAGCTATTCTATTTTTAGCATAAAACTTATCCAAGCGGTCCCTAAATTGTTTGGAAGAGGTATTGACCCAGATAGTTTTCCCAGCTTCTTTGTCAAAAAGTGGTGCAATACCTATCCTTGGGAAAGTAGTTTCTCTGTCATCACCTACATGAATTACAATTAAGTCATGTTTTCTACACAATGCTTTCAAATGTCTTTCATAACCTTCATCTACAAAATCTGAAATGACAATGACGATGGTTTTTCTTTTCAACATGGCCAATGCTTGTCCTAAAGCTCTGCCAATATTTGTTTTAGGTGATCTTGGCTTTAGTCTAAACAACTCACCAAATAGCTGATAAGCATGTTTCTGACCTTTATTAGGCTTCATGTATCTTTCCTTGTCATCAGAGAAACACAACAGTCCTACTGAACTTGCTTCTTTGATGGCTGATAAAGATAATACACCTGTTATTTCTTTGGAGATATCTATTTTTTTCCTTCCCTGCTTACCAATATCCTGAGAGGCACTTACGTCCACTACAAAGAAAACACTTTGTTCTTTTTCTTCCTTAAATGTTTTGACAAAAGTTCCATGTCCCTTTGCACTTACATTCCAATCTATATGTCGGATGTCGTCTCCATATTGATACAACCTCACATCATCGAACTCCAAACCTGACCCTTTGAATACAGAGTGGTAATCGCCTTGCATGTGCGAGTCGATCGCTTTTCTGATACGAATTTCGTAGCGTCTTAGCTTTTTGAGCAGTTCTTTCATTACAATTCGGTGTTTCTTCTTAACATTTTCTCTTTTCCGAGTTACCAAATTTAGTTCAACCATATTGTTGTGAGCAACTTGAAAGCTCATTTAACACTATTTAACCACAATTTTGGCTGTGGTAACAAAATATGATTCCTGCATTTAAACACTTTGGGTATTTTTGCCTTTATGAAAAGAATATTTAATGTACTCGCATTAGGACTTTTACTTGTTAGTTGCGGTCCTGAAAAACCACAAGCTCCGGCGGATTTATTACCAAAGGATAAAATGGTTGAAGTATTAATAGATCTCTATAAAGCTGAGGCAACTGTGTCAACGCAACATCTTCCTAAAGATCAAGCGATGAATGCCTACCAAAAATTGGAAGCTGGAGTTTACTCTAAAAATAGTGTTGACTCTACGACTTTCAACAATAGCTATGCTTACTACTTAAAAGAGGATGTGACTGCAGCTGCTGAAATCCAAAAAGAGGTAGTGGAAAAGTTAAAAGCGAAGAAAGAAGAATTAGCAAAATACTCAGCGGATAAGTCAAAAAAATAATTAAAACTGAATCATCTAATGCTCCATTTTCTTAGTGAGAATTAGAGTATTTTGTAAAACATATACAGGAGATGCTGTACAATTATAACTCATCAAT
Source organism: Flammeovirga sp. OC4 (assembly GCF_000812565.1). GTDB lineage: Bacteria > Bacteroidota > Bacteroidia > Cytophagales > Flammeovirgaceae > Flammeovirga. Next base: position 33,841 of record NZ_JTAM01000028.1, read on the forward strand.
GTGGGGTATAATCTTGTGTAATCTCCTTTTCAAGACCTTTTTTAAGTATCTTAAGTTAAAGAAGGTTTTAGGCACCTTCGAGTGCCTTTTTCTGTTTATATTGAGTTGTTTGTATTTAACTTGATATACTCACATATGAAATCATTAGATCACTCATAGATGTCTATAAAAACATTATTAGTTACCCCGCCACTCACACAATTAAACACTCCTTATCCGGCTACTGCTTACCTTAAAGGTTTTTTGAGAGAAAAAAATATCGATGCCTTTCAAGTTGATTTGGGGTTAGAATTGGTCTTAAAAATATTTAGTGAAGAAGGTCTTTCCGCTTTATTTGATGAAGCCGAGGAAGTAATAAGTGATTGTTCGGATAACGTTCAGAGAATTTTTATGCTTCAAGATGATTACCTTGAAACTATTGCACCTGTTGTTCGATTTCTTCAAAATAAAGATAATACACTGGCACATAGTATCTGTCAAGATAATTTTCTTCCAAGGGCTAAAAGATTCCAACAAGTCAATAATGTAGATTGGACTTTTGGTACAATGGGCATTAATGATAAAGCTAGGTATTTAGCAACGCTCTATCTAGAAGATCTAGGGGATTTTATTATTGAAGCTATTACTGAAGATTTTGGTTTTAGCCGATATGCTGAACGAATAGCTATGTCAGCAACCAATTTTTCACCTATTGAAGATGCTTTACATCAACCTTCTCATATTTTGGATGAATGGCTTTTGGAAATTCTTGAAGAAAAAATTCAATTAGTCCAACCTGACCTTGTTGCACTTACAGTACCTTTTCCTGGTAACCTTTATGGTGCTTTAAAATGTGGGAAGTATATCAAAGAAAATCATTCAGCCATCAAGGTAGCAATGGGTGGAGGTTATCCCAATACTGAATTGAGGTCCCTCCAAGATCAAAGGGTTTTCCAGTATCTTGATTTTATCACTTTAGATGATGGTGAAGGGCCTTTAATTAATCTCCTGAAGTATTTAGAAGGTAAAATTTCTACTCAGCAATTACAACGTACTTATTTAATTAATGAAGAAGGAACGTTGCAATTTATAGATCAAAAAATTCAAAGTGTTATACCACATGCAGAAATAGGTACTCCTGATTATTCTGACCTTCTTTTAGATCAATACCTTTCAGTGATTGATGTGGCTAACCCTATGCACCGACTTTGGAATGATGGACGTTGGAACAAACTGACTGTAGCACACGGTTGCTATTGGAAAAAGTGTACATTCTGTGATATTTCTCTTGATTATATAGGTAGGTATGATCCTGCACCTGCAAGCATGATTGTAGATAGGATAGAAAGAATCGTTGCAGAAACAGGACAAACAGGTTTTCATTTTGTGGATGAAGCAGCACCTCCTTTAGCACTGAGAGATATTGCCATTGAATTGATTCGAAGAGGAACAAAGATTACGTGGTGGGGAAATATCCGCTTTGAAAAAACATTTACACCTGACCTCTGTAAACTGTTGGAACTTTCTGGATGTGTCGCTGTTTCAGGAGGAATAGAAGTGGCCTCAGACCGTTTACTTCAATTGATGAAAAAAGGAGTTTCAGTAAAGCAAGCAGCACAAGTGACTAGGGCTTTTAGTGAAGCTGGTATTATGGTACATGCCTATTTGATGTATGGTTTTCCAACGCAAACCACTCAAGAAACAATTGATTCTTTAGAGGTAGTACGTCAAATGTTCAGTAATCACTGTTTACACTCAGGGTTTTGGCATCAATTTGCAATGACTGCACACGCTCCTGTTGGTTTGGATCCAGAGGTATATCAAGTGGAACAAAATGATTTTGAGTTTGAAGGTTTTGCATGGAATGATCTTCCGCATAAAGATCCTACAGGTGCCAAACATACCCGATTTAGTGAGGGGTTAAAAGCATCTATCTTTAATTATATGCATGGTGTTGAATTAGACTTACCTGTACATCGATGGTTTAATTTCTCCACTTATTCTACCTCTTTAGCTCCTAATTTGATTGAAGATTATTTAGCTGAAACAACAAAAGAGGATCATGAACTTTCAAAACACTCATTAGTTTGGTTGGGTAAAGCTCCGATGTTAGAAATTGATGAAGAAGAAGATTTTGGTCAACTTATTTTCATTAATAAAAAAGAAGATTTAGAAATTGAATGTCATCCTATTTTAGCGGAATGGGTAGCAAATAACATTGAATCTTTCAGTATTTATAATGAAGAAGGGTTTTTAAAAGTAGAAGAAATAGCTGAAGCTTTTGAAGAGGAAACAGGATTCTCATTTATTGATTTTACAGAGAGTGAAGTTTGGAAAACCTTAAGGGAAAATGGATTATTAGTCATTCGCCTATAATGAAAATGAGAGTATAAAATAAAAAAGGTCAGTCAACTTTAAATAACAAGTTGACTGACCTTTTTATATATGAGCGGATGAATTTTTTAATCTACTTTCTCGATTTTACCAGATCCCGAAATTACAGTCTCAACATCTGTAGGATTCCCTTTGTATTGGATATTCCCACTCCCAGAAACTTTAGCATATAATTTATCAGTACAAGTAAACGATACTGACCCCGAACCAGAAGTTTCTGCATCAACCTCAGAAGCAGTCAAACGAAAATCTGAAATACTACCGGAACCTGATGTTTTTGCTGTAAATGTTATAGTTGTTCCATTTAATTCTACATTACCTGAGCCTGATACACTAACATTCATGTCTTTGGTTTCAATATCAGAAAGTGACACATTTCCGCTTCCTGAAACAGCTGAAATGATTTGATTATTTACATCATTCATTCCTGAAACATTAAGTGACCCACTTCCTGAAACCGCAGTTCTAAAAATACCACTCTCAGAGTAAGGCTCTAAAACTTCGACATTTGCTGAGCCTGAAACATCTGTTTTATCTACCTCAGGGGTGATGATATGAAGTTTAAAATCATAATTACTGATGTTAGTATTTAGTTTGATTTTCCAAACACCATTTACTACTTCTCTTGACAAAGCATTTAGTACATTTTGTTGTGATTCTACATATACCTTTTGTTCTGTACCATGTTCTACTAACACTTGCCCAGCTATATTCACTTCTATCCCTGTAAAATAATCAATTGCAAGTTCGTCACTTATAATTGGTCCTTCTCCTTTCTCTGTGCAAGATGTTGTGAACCCGATAAGGAAAGCAAAAAGAATAAAATTAATTAGGTTTCTCATGATTGATAATTTGTTTATGTACAAACTTACTTTGATTAAAAAAATAATCAAACAGGTAATAAAAGTTTTGAGAGTTGTTAGGAAAAGGGAAAATCATTCCTCTAAATAAGGATTCAATATATATCCTGCTTCACCTGTGATTAATTCATAATTTACTTTTCGCATACCTCCAGTGGGGTGAGTATTTGTATCATCAGAGGTGTAGAGAGGGTAAGTTCTATGAATTCCACTTGAAGTAAAATCAATTTCATCATGTCCCATATATCCTACAGCTAAATCATCATTGTCAGTAATGGATTGAATATAGATTTTACCATAGCTTTCGTCATTGAAAGAAGCAATCCCTAATAGCTTGATATGACTACCAGAACCAGCAGTTCTTACGGCAATATAAAATTCTTCAAACCCATCTCTGTTCAAGTCGATCACATAGAATTGTTCAATTGGGTCTACTCCTTCAAATGTGAGTATTTCATTGGAATTAGGGAAATTCATACCTTGAATTGAAATGTTACTAACACTTTGGGATAACTTTTCTTCCGTTAATGTGAATAACATTCCTGATTTAGTCTCAATATGATGATTAATTATTTCAGGAATTGCTCCTATTGAAGAGTTATCAACAGTTTTCTTTTTTTTGTTGGTTTTAACATGATCACAACTGACTGAAATCAAGGTAAAAAATGATATTATTAACAGCCTATACATAGTTTTTTGGATTGTGAATAAATCGGTTTTGTAAGTTATAGATACAATATTAGCAAATTATGTGAATTACTTTCTGATAAATGACAGTTTGTATAAAAAAAGAAAGTTATCAACATTTAATGTTGATAACTTTCTTTCATTTTAACTATATAATAGCGGTTTGTATTAAGTTGTTCACATTAACCACATTTCAAAGTAGAACAATGCGATACCACCCAGATAACCTATTCCTGCTATCCAGCCAATATTTTTCAAATACCATAAGAAACTGATTCTTTCCATCCCCATTGCCGCTACTCCTGCCGCTGATCCGATGATAAGAATACTACCACCAGTACCTGAAGCATAAGCCAACATTTCCCAAAACTTTCCATCAACCACAAAGTTGGCCATCTCTCCTGTAGCACCTGCTTCAGCAATTGGGTACATTCCCATAAATGCCGCTACAATAGGAACGTTATCGACAACTGCAGATAAGACACCAATAAGTGTATTTTGGAAATAAATATCAGTGAAGTGCTCTTGCATGAATCCAGCCATAACATTTAAATGTCCAGCTGAACTGAGTGCCCCCACTGCTAATAAGATACCCATTAGGAAAAGTACCGTAGGCATATCAATTTTTGTCAATATTCTACCTACATTGAGGCGTCTTTTATCTGCTAATGTTTTAGAATGCAATTTAAAATCAGTAAGGAACCACATGGCACCTAAACCCAGTAACATGCCAATAAATGGAGGAAGGTGAGTATAAGATTTAATCACTGGTACTGCTAGTAGCGCTACAATACCCATTATCAAAACAATTAATCGGTCTCGTAATGGAATAAAGGCTTTGTTTTCATCTTCTCCCAAATCAGGAGGATCGATTTCCCCTTTCAATTTCATACATAAAATGCCAAGAGGTAAAATCATAGCAACAAATGAAGGAAAAAATATTTCCTTAACAATGTTGAGTGCAGTAATTTGTCCACCAATCCAAAGCATAATAGTGGTTACATCACCAATAGGAGACCAAGCTCCGCCTGCATTAGCTGATACGACCATCATACTTGCAAAATACCAACGAGTCTCATCATCTTTAATTAACTTGTTGAGTACAGCTACAATTACAATTGTTGTGGTTAAGTTGTCGAGGGCAGCAGAAAGGAAAAAAGTAAGGAATGACATAATAGCCAGTAATTTTGGCTTATTCGTCACTTTAATCTTGTTGGTGATTACTCTGAACCCCTGGTATTCATCAATTACTTCAACAATAGTCATTGCTCCCATTAAGAAAAAGACAATTGAGGCAATTTCTGCAAGATGTTCCGTCAATTCATGATGAACTAAAAAGTGAGTAATCGACTCTTGTGATCCATCATTACCATTATTTACCAGCCATTCTTTCCAAGTTTCACTAAAACCTAGTGCTAAAATTTCTTGAGCCCCTATGGCATAAAGCGCCCAAAGTCCTGCTCCCATTATCAAAGCTGTAGCAGCTTTATTGATATGAGTATTGTGCTCCAACACAATCAATAGATAACCGAAAATAAAAATTTCGATCATTAAATAGTACATCATCATTAGAAGGTGTTTAGATTAAAATGAAAGCGATAGTTAAATTAGTTGAAGTTTTCAGATTCAGATAGTTTTGTAATAAAAAACTCTTATCGTTGTAAAATTACTATTAAATAGTGCATTTCAATATTTCTTTAGTACAAAAGTCTTTTTTTTATAAAAAAATCCTCATAACGCCTGTTAGCTTTATGAGGATATAAGTTATATAATTATTAGTGGACTATTGTTAAACTTCAAATCCAACAACAAGGATATCATCTACTTGAGCAGTGAAGTGATCTTCTTGACTCATCCACTTCTCTAATGTGCTTATAATTTTTGATTTTTGATCTTCCATAGTTGCACTTAGAGAAGTATCTCTTAATAATTCTCTGAATTTCCTCACCATGAATTTCTTATTGTCACCTCCACCTGTCTGATCTTGATAACCATCAGAGAAAAGATAAAATTTCGTGTCTTTTGTTGGAATAACGTGAGATTTGAATTGAGCTGTTGTCTTTTTATAGTTACCACCAATTGAGTAGCTATCACCTTTTACTTTTGTAACTTCTCCGTTTTTCACATACACCAATGGATTTTTGGCTCCTGCAAATGTTAACTCACCTTTCTTTTTATCAATGCGTACTAATGAAACATCCATACCATCCATATTGGTATTCATTTTTTGCTTCAAAATTTCTGATATTCTTTTATCCGCTTCTAACAAAATATCTTTAGGATCGCTTACTCCTTCCAAGCTGACAATCTCCGTAAGTACCTCATTTCCCAACATACTTAAGAAACCACCAGGTACACCATGACCTGTACAATCACATGCTGCCAAATATATAATTCCATCTTTTTCATGTGACCAGTAGAAATCTCCACTTACAATGTCTCTCGGTTTATAGAAAATAAACATGTCCTTTAATACTTTCTTTAACTGATTCGTATTAGGTAACATTGCGTCTTGTATTCTCTTCGCATAATTGATACTTGCCTTTGTATTTTCGTGGGCTTTTTCAATAATGTTGGATTGCATTTTTACAGTCTCAAGAGTAGTTGATAACTCTTCAGTAAGAGCAGTTAATTCAGTGTTAGCTTCAGAAAGTTCGTGTGTTCTTTGAGTCACTCTTCTTTCCAGCATTACGTTTTGCTCTTTGATCAACGTTTCATTTTTCTGTAATGCTTCTAATACTTCTAACTGCGCTCTTTCTTTTTCTTCTTTTAATGTTTTCAGCTTATCACCCAAGGCAAAAGAGAGGAATAATACTTCTATACCCGAACCGATCTGCATTGGATTTAAGTACATACTTACCTCTAGTACATTGACACTCTCTAAAATTGCAGCGATAAAGCCTGCATTCAATGCACCCCAGGCAATTAAGTAATATTTGGCAGGCTTATAACCTCTTTTATATGAAATCAAACTTGCTATCAATAATAGGAATCCAAGTGTTAAGAGCCCTACTTGTGACATCATTAATGCTTCCACTTTAAAGTCTAAAATGATGCTAGCAATAATAATGAATCCCCAAATGATGTAAAGTGTAAACCCTTTTTTGATGATTGGAGGTAATGTGTCTCCTTGGATAAACTTTTTAGTAAAAATAACAGCTGTGATTTGAGTAAATGCGGAGCTGATGACCACAAACTCATTAATAATCGGTGTTTCTGGCCATAAATATTCAAACATATAACCAAATACCGCTGCCATAAATACAGTAATACTCAACACATAACAGACATAAACGAGATAGATATTATCTCTTGTAGAGTACCATACAAAAAAGTTATAGAAAAACATCAAGAGCATGAACCCAAAGTAAATACCTTGGTAAAAATCGAAATCATGCTCGAAAGCAATAAAATCGGTGATTGTTCCTGCTCTTAATGGGAAAAATAAAGGCTGAAGGGCCGATACTTTTAAATATATAGTGGAATTTTGTGGTTCCGTTAACCGGAATACAAAATTCCCCATATCGATTTCTCTTGTACTAAAATTATAAGCATCTCCCGTTTTTACCGTTTTCAATAATAAACCTTCCTTGCTCACTTCATAAAAGTGCAAGGTGTCTAAAAAGGCACTACCTACTTCAATATAATTATGCTCAGCATCCAACACATTCGTCTCAAATTTCACCCAATAAGAAGATTTGGTAGACTGAAAATTTGGAATTTCCTGATTATAAAATTTAAATAAGTGGTCTTTATTCCCTGAAATCACATCCATTTCTGAGATAGAATGAGATGCATCTTCAAGAATCATCACTTTAGTACCAATATTCTCGAACGTATGACTCCTAGCGTAAGTAGAAGAACTACTTACTATCAAAAATAAAAGTATTAGGTAGGTAAATCGTGCTGGTAAAAACATAAAACAAGTTTTTAAAAAAATGAGAGCGCTATTCTTCAATAACTCCTAAGAGAGCGTGTTGTCTTTCAATGGATTTATTTAAACTATTTGTTAGTATCTTATCTGCAGCCTGAATGCCTGAGATAACAGTTCCTTCCATATAGCCTACATTCAATCCAAAATTGATCCAATCTCCTGTAAAGAATAAATTTTTATATTCCGTTTCATCGGTTTTTAATCTATACTTATTGGTTCCTGGCTGTGCTAATACATAATGCATTGATGGATCCATATTAGTGACAAAACACTGATTATTATATTTTTCCATTGGATTTGCATTCATATTCTTATCACATAGCAGTGAGTAATCGAATTTATTATTCTTTCTAGCTTTTGGCCAGAACCAACCCATATAATTATCCATCCAATCTTCTGCGACTTTCTTCAACAGGGCAACTTGCTCTTTGGGGTAATTTGTATTACTTCTTGGTGGTTCAGGGTAATTGGTAGGCCAAGTTCCACACCAATAACTGATTTGTTTTGCTTCTGATTCAGGTTTCCAGTTTTCATAAGGAGCAATGTAGGTCATAGAGGTCCATGAATATAAAGGATCCTCATAAATGACGGTATTGGCATAAGAACCATCTTTCATTCCCCATTCTCCTAAATCCATTCCTAAACCTTCAATATCTTCATTTAACCAGAATTGAACATTAAGTGTAGCGGTAGCTTTTACCTTTTCCACCATATTCTTCCATTTTGGTTTTTTCTTCATGATTTCAGAGCAGATATATTCTAAAGGCTTGATTGAAGTTGCCAGTACAGCAACATCAAAATCTTCTCCTTTCTTCAGTTCAAGAGACTCAACATTTTCCCAACCTGACCAATGAGATTCTATATCAATATTTTTTTCCTTGATTTCAGCAGCTTGTGCCTCATTAATCTGAGACAAATCAGGATGAAGTGTCCATTGGAACAATCCTTTTTGCTTTACTAGAGGCTTATATTTAGTAAGACCTTCTTTAAGATCTACCTGTTTTCCAACAATAATTTCCTCAATTTCATCAGTTTCAGAATATTTCACTTCGTCCAAATGATGGAAGAAATGAAAGTTGACTCCTCTGTCTTCTAATGCAACATAAAGTGGGGCTGTAAAAGTTCCCCCAGTTCCTCCTCTTAGGTTCCAAACAAAGCTTCCTTTGTAACTTGGGATCATCAACATCATTCGAACAGAGATATCAGCAGCTACAGTTCCTTTTTCTCCATTGTACTTATTGGCAAATGTACCTTTATATAAGAATCGTACAATAGCAGAGTTAATCACTTGCTCACTTGCTCCGTTCATTCTCAACCAATCAGAAAAATCATAGTTGTTGATGTTTTCCCATTCGTATTTGCCTGTTTTCACATTATAAACATCTTTGAAAACACCTTCAATACAAACAAGTGATAGTTGTACAATTTCTGAAATTCGTCTTAAGTGATTGCCTCTAAATAGAAGTTTAAAGATCCATGTATTCAGTAATTTTACAATTCGATCTGAATATTTGATCAAGTCTTCTACAAGGTCCACTCTATCATCTAAACGTTCTAATTCATCTATTTTTTCCTCTAGTGACTTAAAACGTTTTGTGTGATTATATTTTCCTTCTTTGATACTTAGTTTTTTAGCAAAGCGTAAAGCTAGTCTTTCTAAACCAGAATATTTCTTGATTTTTTCTTCAGCAATAGGTTGGTCGAAGAAAAGGTGTGCTAGTAAATCATTCCAGAATCCTACTTTTCCGGAAGTATTTTCTTGATAAGGCGATCCGATTAAAACTTCTAATCCTAAAGCAATAAATTCTTTAATTAAAACAGAAGAACTTACTGGTTCACCTGATCCAGGAACTCGGTTGTTGTCAGGAAAAACAAATGGCCAATCGATCCAGTTGCCATTTTTATCTTGTTCTACCATGGAAGTTACTGGGTTCGGGTTGAATCCATCTCTCCATGTTTGAAAAGCACCGTCAGGGTTTAAATTATGCTCTGCAATGTATTCATATACTTCTTGTACCATTCTGAAGGCATTGTCATACCAACCTTGGAACATGTGAATACCTCTTTCCTCCACTCTTCCTTCTTCACCTAAACCTGTAGTAGCTTTACCTCCACATCTCCATCCCGATTGATAAAGATGAATCTCATATTGGTCTTGCCAGTTTTTAATGCTTGATAGTTCCCAAGCTGTAGTCAATCCGGAGATGCCTCCTCCGAAAATTGCAATTTTCTTCTTAGTCATAGTATTTAAATTTGGGGATAGTTTACCTTATTGTCGACAATAAAATTTTCGAGTTCAGGAATTTCCAACAATTCTGAAATGTAGAAATAGATCTTTTTTAAATGTCTTTTTATGATAACCTTATCTAATATATAGGAGATCAATGTGCCTATATCAAATCCGATATCCAACACATTAAGCATATCTCTAAATTTTAATGGATAGTTTTCAGGATATAAATCTTTTATTTTTACTAATATATCCACTGCTGGTAAGCGTGGGTTGGCCAATATTTTACCTAAAGGCCCAAATAATTCTGTTTTTCCCTCTACCATTACTTCTGCATAAAGTAAACGGTCTAAAACTTCATTGATAAAATACTGTTCGATCCAAGACTCTTCTTTCGCTAATTCTTTGTATTCAATGTATCCATGAATAATGCTTGTATTGTGTGCTTTATACCAAGTACTAGAACAAGGATTAGAAAGGTAATCCACCCATCTTTGTACAGGCTGAGGAAGATCTTTACATTCTAACTTTTTCTCAAAAACATAGGATCCTAAAACTGAGTAATAAATGAACTTAAGATTAACATTATACCACCAACGGGCGTGATACTCTTCTGCTAGTACACCTCGTTCTACTTCCCATTCTAAAAAGTCAATTTCAGAATTACCAAAACCATATTGGTTCCCGTCTGCAAAACCATATTTTACATAGTATTCTTTTCGAGATTCCAATCTTTCTTGGGGGCTGTTTTTAATGGAATTAATATAGGCCTCCGCTTTTATCGACAAAGATTGATAGTCAGAGAGTTGCTGTTCAGTTGATTTCATAGAAACATTTAAAAAGTAGCTCATAGCTTGAATGTAAATCTAATGTAAGCATTATTCTGGAATAATTTAAGTCCTACAAAAAACTTCTTTCTAAATCTACTGTTTTTGCTACTTTAATAATGTCTCTAATAATCATCAAAATGGTGAAAATGAATTTACTGTGCTGAATTAACCGACAGCATTGAGAAGAAAGGCAGTTGCTAAGCTGAAATAAATTAACAGTCCTGTAACATCGACAATAGTGGTAATTGCTGGACTTGCAACGACGGCAGGGTCTCCTTTCATTTTTTTGACGATAAGAGGTAAACCTGCTCCAATCATTGTAGAGGTGACCACTTGTAAAGCCAATGCTAATGAAATAATAAATGCAACATAGGATAACGTAAGTTCTCCTGGCAACATAGCATTAAAAGAGAGTAATGTTACTTTGATAAAAGCAATACTAGATAGACAAACCGCTAAAAGCAAAGCAATTCTCATTTCTTTAAATGTGATTTTCCACCAATCTTTGGTAGTCACTTCACCTAAAGAAAGTGCTCTAATCACTACAGTACTTGCTTGACTACCTGCATTTCCACCAGTATCTGCTAGCATAGGCATGTATAGGGCAAGAATTACCATCTGATCCAAAGCATCTTCAAAATGATGGAGAATCAGACCTGAGATCATTCCTATGATTGCCAAAGACACTAACCAAAGCACCCTTTTTTTGAAATGTCTAAAGACAGAAATATCCATGTAGCCTTCATCATCATCTTCATCTGCTGACGATGTAATACCCATCATTTTTTCCATATCCTCCGTCTGTTCAGCGACAATGACTTCTATGGCGTCATCATGACGGACAATACCGACTAGTTTTCGCTCTTCGTTAAGGATAGGTAGTGCTACCAGATTATATTTTTCGATTCTTCTGGCAACTTGTTCCCTGTCTTCATCCACTGTAGCAGCTACAAAATCAACAATCATAAGATCTTCAATTTTGTCATCTAATTCTGCCAGAATAAGATCTTTCAGAGTCACAAAACCTAATAGTACTTTTTCATCATCTACTACATATACATAGTAGATCATTTTTTTACTTGGAGAATCTTTCTTTACCTTATCTACCGTTTCTCGGACAGTCATCCAATTTCTTGCAGTTGCAAAATCTGTAGTCATAATGCCTCCTGCAGAGTCAGCATCATACCCACTCAATTCTACAACATTGCTTCTTACCTGTTTGTTGAGGTAAGGTAACAAAGCAGATTGTTCATCTACTGTCAATTCCTGATAAAAATCGGCTCGTTCATCAGAACGCATCGCTTCAAAAACTTTAGAAAAAGATCTTCTTTCAAGACTCTTAAAAAGGTAATATTGAAGGTCTCTGTTGAGCTCACCGAAAATCTGAGCTTTCTCTTTGTTAGGGAAAAGGGTAAATATGATGAGAAGGTCTTTCTCTTCTAGTCTCTCAAGGACTTCAACAATTTCTACAGGAGGAAGTTTTAATAAAACCTCTTCTAGTACATTCCAATTTTCATTGTCAATCAATCCTTTAACAATCTCATATCTTTGTTCTATATTGGTTACAGTCATAAGAAAAAGAAAAGTAGATAATAGGTAAGGTAATTTCTAGATAAATAAGCCTTGGTATGTTTTGAGCATACGGTTGATATCGGCTATATAAATGATGATTGTTCTCTGCGAGTACCTTTTTGTCATCACTTAATACACAAAAGTAAAACTTCTCTTCGTAAATTTGCCTAACTTGTATTGTAATAATAATTAAACCATAGTCATAGAATGTTTACAGGAATAATTGAGGCACTAGGAACCATTGTTGATATCCAAAAAGATCAAGAAAATACAATATTTACGGTTGAGTCAGTTATCTCAAACGAATTAAAAATAGATCAAAGTTTAGCACATAATGGTGTTTGCTTAACAGTTACACATATTGAAGATAACAAGCATCAGGTAGTTGCAATTCATGAAACTTTACAAAAAACAAATTTGGGAGATTGGGCTGTAGGTGATGTAGTAAATCTGGAAAGAAGTATGCCTTCTCATGGACGTTTTGACGGACATATTGTGCAAGGACATGTAGATCAAATTGGTGAGTGTATTGATGTTGTGGATGAAAAAGGAAGCTGGAGATTTACATTCCAATATGATCCTTCAACTAAAAACTTTACAGTTGAAAAAGGTTCTGTTTGTGTCAACGGTGCAAGTTTAACAGTTGTAGATGATGCAAAAGGTCAGTTTAGTGTAGCTATCATTCCTTATACTTTTGAGCATACGAACTTCCATAAAATCAAAAAAGGTACTAAAATCAATTTAGAATTTGATATATTAGGAAAATACATTCAAAAGTTAAAAACATTAGAACTATAGTATGGCCGATTTACAATGTGTCATAGTGGATGATGAGGAAGTATCTCGTATGGTAGTGAGAGACTTTATCAAAAGAACCAATGGCTTAAAGCTTGTAGGGGAATTTGATAATGCTGTTTCAGCATACGAAATGCTGAAAGATACAGCCGTTGACCTTCTGTTTTTGGATATAGAAATGCCACAGATGACAGGGATTGAATTAGTTCAATCACTTGAAAAGTTGCCTGAGGTCATTCTTATCACCGGACGAAGGGATTTTGGTGCTGAAGCCTATGAATACAACCTTACCGATTATTTGATCAAACCAATCACTTATCCTCGTTTTCTGAAAGCTGTAGAGAAAGGAAAAACTACTATTGAAGAAAGTGATCAGAAGTTGGTAGAGAATAGTGAGGATGATACTTTGTATGTAAAAGCCGACAATAAGATCGTAAAACTATCTCTAAAGAATATTTATTTCGTAGAAGCTTTATCAGATTACATGTTGATCAATACAATTGATAAGAAATATGTGATTCACTCGACAATGAAAGCTTTAGAGAAGAAGTTTCCTGATAATTTTATACGTGTTCATCGTTCTTACATTGTCAATCTTACAAAGGTTGAAACAATAGAAGATTTACAAATTGAGATGCCTCAGAAAAGTATTCCGATTGGTAATTCTTATAAAAACAACTTCTTATCAAGGTTGAATTTTTTATAAGGAACATGTTTTAAAAATTAAGGTCATATCAAATTCAATTGATATGACCTTTATCGTTTTTAACTGCTTACCCCAAAAGCATGACAGCTAAAATCATATATCTTTTATTTTACTATCTAAAAAAATCTCTCCAAATGTATTTCCAATAATGGCTGGATATTCTTTATCCTCTGTACAGTGATTGTAGGTAAATACTTTTTTTATAAAACTATGCTTCTCGTTCTTTAAGACTTTAATACATAGATATCCTCCATCTATACATATTGCGTCATCAGATTTCTCATATTCCTTATTCCAAAATCCAAGATCTTCTAGCTTTTGTTCGAATTTTTCAACTTTAATCTCTTTTACATCTACAATTACAGAATCTAATTTCAATTGGTGAGTAACGTATTTCTTTTGCACTATTTTCGATACTTTTCCATCGGAATAAACTCTATAAAAATACAGGCTTGTTCCATAGTAACGTTTAAGCTCATATACTCTAAAAGTCTGTCTAGAAAAAGATTCTCCTAACACATTAATGAAACGCTTATCAGTATTTTGAAGTCCCTGATACAACTGTTCAAAAGAGATTTCATTTAAAACATCCTGAGCTTTTAGTTGATTTGTACCTAAAAAGAGAATAATGATTGTGATTGAAAGTATTTTCATTTTTGTCTATTTTTCCAACTTTAAAAAATCAACTTTCTAATCGCCTGTTTCCTCTCCATAGGAGACACTAAAATTATAGGTTACATCATCTGTTTGCCCTTTGATATCCGTAGCCGTGATAGTTAAAGTATAAATTACTTCACCAAAAACTGGGGGATCAGCATCAATAGTAAACGCAGTGTTTAGAGTTGTACCTAAGTCAACAGGATAGGTAGTAAACACTGTAGGGTCATCCAATGATCCATCAATAGAATTAATACCTTCAGTATTACTTGTGAAACTATATTCTATTGAAGCTAGTCCTACATTTTCCTGTACTTTACCTTCAACAAAGATGTCTATACTATTTTTACCAATCAGTCTATCTGTCAAATCCAATACCTCGTTCTCAGGAACATATTCTTTAGTACCATCAATCACTAAATCTGCAATTCTAATGATTGGAGCTAAATCCTCTTTGGCTACTAATGAAAACCTAAAGAAAGTAGCTTCTTCCCACGTTTGTTCTCCATCTTTTACAGTGATATTTATAAAGATAGTTTCCCCTGCTTGAGTATCCAGAAGGTCGAAACTAAATTGGAAATCATCATTGTTAAATACTTGCGCAAGGTCCTGTTCATTGACACCTTGAAGATCAACTTCAATAGGTGTTTCGTTCACAACAGGAGCGGGTTCGCCAATAGATGGTGCTACACCAATTCTTGATACTTCTAACCTAGCAGAATCTAATCCTCCAGCATCTGTAAAGACAAGACTGCTTAGACTAAACTGTTCGCCAGGAAAAAGTGTTACAATTCTATTTGAAGGTATCTCAATACCAGACTCTTCTTGATAAGAAACAAATACAGCGGGTTGATCATCACAATTGACATTAATCTGAGTAGTTTCTTCAGTCGTGTTTCCAAAAACGTCTTCAGCAATTAGTTTTAAATTGTAAACCCCATTTTCTAAACTATCAGAAATAAAGAGCTGCCTTTGTACTAACTCAGCAACATCTATTGTATCAATACTATTGGCTTGAAAATATCTAGGCGTAGCATCTGCTATACTCACTCCAATTCTTTTAAGTGCGATATTGTCAGTGACTAAGGCGTTGACAACTATCCTCTCCGCTCTACAAAATGCTTCATTTTCTAAGTTGCCTTCAATAGCTGAGGTTACCGTGAAATTTTCGATCACTGGAGATTGAACATCAGCCCCAATTAAAAAATAAGCAGTATCCACAATGAAATTATTCCCTGCATCTTTATTACTGATTTCCATTAAGTATCTACCCGTTCTTACATACGAAGGTACAATGAAGGTTGTATCAAATTGCAGCTGACGAGCAAGTACTTCAGAAAACGTTTTTTCAAATGCAAAAATGACCGTATCGTTAGCAATTAATTGAGGGTTTTCAATTTGAAATTTCACTTTACTTTCTTCAATTAGAGCATTGTCTTTGAAAGTAATAGCTACTGGAAATGAATCTTTGTAATAGTAAATCTTATCACTTACAACGTCAGTCGTAACTGTTGGGTCAAATTCATCTTCTAGAGCTATACAGGAGATGAACGTTGAAAAAGCAAAAAGATATAAGGCTAGATTCTGAAGTTTCATAAATTAAAAATTACCGTTAGTCAACCTGCAAGTTACTAAATGTTAACCATAGTTAATAGACTTTTCAATAGCAATGAAAGTTTTTTGGCGATTTTAAATCATAATTACTGATATGGTAGCTGTTAGGTAACACCACTACATTTTTTATGTAATTTTTAAATATAACTCTTAAAAAAGTTATAAAGCCTCCCGTTTTAGATTAAAAAGCATAAATACCTTCAGTAATACCTCCCAAAATTCCATATTTGTAATGTACCAAGTAAGAAATTAATGACTGAGTTGTACTACTTGAGTAGTCTCAACAAATCATTGAAAGAAAAACTATGTTAAGCAGCATAGAAGTCAGATGAATAGATTGAAGAGAGAGCTTGGAGAAGGCTAGTTTTTTTGAGACTAGCCTTCTTTTTTTGTCTAAACTTTATGGTTGTTTCTCCATTAAATCTTTCCCCCATTGATCCATCAATTGCAGTACCTGTCTTAATGAATATCCTAACTCCGTTAATTCATACTCAACTCTTGGTGGTACTTCAGGATATACAGTTCTTTTGATTAGTTGGCATTCTTCCAATTCCCTTACCGTTTGTGTAAACATCTTATTTGAAATCTCTGGTATTGTCTTTTGTAGCTCTCCAGATCGCATTTTTCCTTCCAGTAAATGGAAAAGTACCAAAGGCTTCCATTTACTTCCTACAAAGTCCATGGTGAGGTGAAGGGAACATTCATATTTTTTATTAATCATCTTATTTTTATTTGTCTTATAATCAGTAATTCACACCTTTTGGTAACTATAGTACTTTATTGTAAGATATTGATTTACAGAATACTTATATTTAATATTGGACCCAAAATAAACGAAAAAATACTTATGAGTAAAGAACAAAGCTACCCTAGATCATTTTCCCATATTGGAATCACTGTGCCTGATATTGAAAAAGCAGTAAAATTCTATTCTGAGATCATGGGTTGGTATGTAATTATGCCTCCTTCTGATGTTGTGGAAGAAAATGAAACAGCAATTGGTCAGATGTGTATTGATGTATTTGGTAGTGGATGGGGAACTTTCAAAATAGCCCATTTAGCGACTTCAGATGGTGTAGGTATCGAGTTGTTCTCTTTCCCAACTACTGAAGCGAAAAAGCCGGAGTTCAATCCATTTAATGCAGGCTTATTCCATTTTTGTGTTCAGGATCCTAACATTGAAGAATTGACGCAAAAAATTGTGGATGCAGGAGGAAAACAAAGAATGCCAATCAGAGAGTATTATCCGAATTCAAAACCTTATAAGATGGTTTATGTGGAAGATCCTTTTGGAGTTGTATTTGAGATTTATACACACAGTTATGAGTTGACGTACTCTTCTGGTGCATATACAGAATAATGATATTTACTTTAAACTAATGGTATATGAAAAAGGTCAGCTCTTAAAAAGAACTGACCTTTTTTCTTTATATCTTAATTCAAGGTAGATTAGAAGCTAATAGCTGCCTCAATCATGAAACCATTGAATTTACCATCTTCATAAATTGCGTCAACTGAACCACCGACAGCACCTTCTGGAGCACCTGTTACACTTGCATTGTATACGTCATAACCTTCGTAAGTTTGCATCACGTAACCTGCTTTCATCATAACGTTTCTTGTCATGTACCAACCTGCAGCAACTTCTAGACGGTTTTGACGAACGCTAGCTTGAGCTACGTCCCAAGTACCTACAACATTGTCTTGTCCATCAGGAATTGTTGGGTCGATGTAGTTACCACTTTGAGCACTGTTAGTACCCCAAGCTGTATTGTACTTACCACCTACATAGAATTGCTCATTCTTACCGAAACGGTAGATTAATTCAGCATTTAATTGGTTCCATTGTCTTGTTTCTGAGTTATCAGCTGCCATTTCACCTTTGCTAGCACCGTTAGATACTTCATAAGTACCGAAGAATTCTAAACCTTTGAATTTCACAAATGGGTTGATCATGAATGCTGTGATGTTACCAGTGAAGTCTGGGTTCACACGACCATTTCTGAATGATGAAGTAGGGCTGTGACCAGGAACATCCATTACAGAGTAGAATCTTGAACCTGCTCTATCACCTGCATAAAGGTTTGAGTTAGCAAGGTTAGAGTTGTGATAAACTGAACCTGTTAAACGAGCTCTTAAATCATCGTTGATTTGCTTGTCAACACCAATCTTACCATATACTGACCAGTTACCAGTTGAAGTTACACCTTGGTTTAATTTACCATTTGAAAGACCACCAACTGCAAGGAAACCGTTTTTCTGCGCCATTACTTCCATTGCCATTTCAGTAGCAAATGCATCCATGATAGTGTTACCCATAAACGCATTACCTAAAGCATAAGCATTGTTTGTACGACGGAAGTGTTGGTCACCGTAGTTTAATTCCATTTGACCAATTTTAATGGTTAATACATCCATTAAGTTATCAGCCAATTGACTATTTAAGTTTAAGAAGTTTAAGTTGTCAATTTGTAAGTAACCACCCATTACCCATGCATCATTGTGGTGACGAGATGAAAGGTAAGTTTGTAAATGTACTCTCACACCATCCGCTAACTGAGCGTCAATGTTTAAGTTGGCAGTTGGAAGGTTAACACCTGGGTGAATTTCGGCTAACGCTACAGCACCACTGTTAGAGTGTCCTAAACCTTGCATTTGTAATGCGAAGTCCGCACCAACACGTACTTTCATTCCATCAAATCCAACAGTATCTTCTTTCGTTGTTTCAAATACGTTTACGCCACGTTGGTCATTGTAACGCATGTATTGCATATCACGATCAAAAACTCCGTTAATTTTTTGGGCCATAACATTCCCAGCAAGCATTGTAAGAAGTAAAGCAAATACTCCTGTAATCTTGTATAGACTTTTCATAATAAATCTGATAATATAAATTAGGTATAAATATTAGGTAGGTATAATTGAGAAAGGAAATGAAGCAAATGATCTTACCTTTTCCTTATATCATATATTCTAGTTGAATGATGCGGAGTAATCGATTGTTACTTCATCTCCAGTAGTGATAGTACCAAACATTGCTGTTGGAGGATCAACATTATAAGTAGTCATATTGAAAGTAGTTTTACCTTCAAACTTTACTTTTCCACCTTCTACAGAAGCATCTGCAAGAAGTGTCACTTCTTTTGTAGTTCCTGCAATTGTCAACTGTCCTTGTGCTTTTACGGCACCGTTAGCGTCAATTGTAGCAGAAGTGGTTTTGAATGTAATGGTAGGATTACTTTTTTCTTTTAAAGCCGAGTAGATGTTTTTGTCCATCGCTCCTTTTCCAGATTTGATGCCTTTTACGACGAAAGTTAAATCAAGATTATTTACGGCTGTAATTTTATCTCCTTCAAGTGTTACGTCAGCGTTTCCTGTTACATCATTAACGTCGCAGTGCCAATCGTGTAAAGAAGAAGTTCCCTCAATTTTAATTGTACTATTGTCTTTTGAATAGTTTTTAGTTTGTGCAAATAAATTGCACGTAGCAAACAGTGATAAAATGAATATTAAGTTCAGTTTCATTATTTTAAAGTTTGATAATTGGATAATTTTTTAGCTGTGATTCTACTTAGGTACTAGTATATAGTAGATTAAATTTCTCTTTGATCATCGAATACATGTGCAATGTAACGGCTTAAATTTGATTTATATGTTGTTATTTAGTTAGTAACAGTGAACAAATCGCAATAAGTGTAAACCAACGTTGCATTTTACAAAAGTATTCTTCTGTTAGTGATATTCATCATTTATTAAAAGTGACCAACATTATTTACAACCCTTTAAAAGGGTGACTTCAGTCGGATTACACTTTTTTAAAATAAAAAAAGAGTAACAGTTTTCACCATTACTCTTTCTAAATTTATCTTTAGGATGTTCTTACAAACATCTATTTTTTTTCTTCGTGGGCTTTTTCAAATTCAGTGAACTTATTTTGGAAGATTAAAATAAAAGTCACTCCTAAGAAAATAGCAGAGTCTGCAATATTAAAGACAGGGCTGAAGAATAAAAAGTGATCTCCTCCTATCATTGGTAACCATGTTGGGAAGTTTCCTTCAATCATTGGGAAGTATAACATATCAATTACTTGCCCATGAAACCAAGGTGATGAAGAACCTGGTATAGCGTTGCCTTCGATCAACACACCATAGAAAATACTATCAATGGCATTGCCAATAGCACCTCCTAGTATCATGGCAATACAGATAAGGAAGCCAGGGTGTGTGGGTTTCTTATAAAGATTGTAAATGGCATATACAATCCCGCCTGATGCAATTATTCTAAATAGGGTCAATAATAATTTTCCATATTCATTTCCGAATTGCATACCAAATGCCATTCCTGGATTGAGTAAGTAATGCAAACGGAACCAATCACCAATAACATGTATTTCACCAAGTGTTCCCATTTCCATAAAATTATGGACAAGAATCTTACTGATTTGATCTATAATTATGACTAAGATGGCTACACCATAAATAGCCGATAGACTAATTTTCTTTTTATTTTCTTTCACTACTTCTAACTCCACTATTATTTATTTAAAAAATTGCTGTTTAGAACTAAGTACTTTGGTAAAATTAATTCTAGACTTGTACTTATTTTAGAATCTACTCCAAAAGTATGGTGTGAAGATAATCATTACAGTAAACAATTCTAATCTTCCTAACAACATTAAGAAAGATAATACCCATTTTACTGCATCAGGAAGATGTGCAAAGTTATCTACAGGACCTACCGAACCAATACCAGGTCCAATATTACCTAATGAAGTAGCTACAGCGCCTATTGCCGTCATTAAGTCAACACCCAATGCTGAAAGTACCAAGATTCCAAGACCAAAAATTAAGAAATAGGCCATAATAAAAGCAAGAACATTAAATGTAATCCCTCCTTTAACGGCTTTATTATTGAACCTTACAGGAATAATTGCTGTAGGGTGTAACTGTCTTTTTAATTCTAGGAATGTATTTTTAAAAAGGATAATATGACGAACGATCTTCACACCACCTGCTGTAGATCCAGCCATACCTCCACAAAACATCAATACAAATACAACCATTGTTGCATAAGGAGCCCAAGCCGTATAGTCTGCCGAGACATAACCAGTTGTGGTCATAATAGAGACCACTTGGAACAATGCATCTCTAAATGATTTCTCAAATCCTAAGTTGGTAGTATATGCTACTACTCCACCAATAGAAACAGTAGATAAGAAAATAATTCCAATGTAATATCTGTATTCTTCGTTAGTCCAGATTGCTTTGAACATTCTCTTAAATAAGAAATAGTTCAATGTAAAGTTGGTTCCTGCTAGAAGCATGAAGAAGATTAAGATATACTGAATATATGGACTCATTGAAGCCGCACTATCGTTGTAAGTAGAGAAACCTCCTGTAGCCATTGTGGTGAGCGCATGATTAAGAGCGTCATAAAAGCTCATCCCTCCTGTCATCAACAATATGGTTTCTATGACTGTTAAACTAGCATATACCCACCAAAGTCTTTTGGCGGTTTCTTTAATTCTTGGTTGAAGCTTATCTGGAGAGATACCAGGAGCTTCAGCAACAAAAAGCTGCATACCTCCAATGCCTAAGAAAGGTAATATGGCCACCGCAAGTACAATAATACCCATTCCTCCAATCCATTGTGTGAGGCTTCGCCAGAATAAAATGCCCTTCCCTACACCTTCAATATCAGTAAGAATAGATGCTCCAGTAGTAGAAAAACCTGAAATGGTTTCAAAATAAGCATCTGTAAGTGATGGAATTTCGTGACTGAATAAATAGGGTAAACTACCAAAAAACGCCATTAAGGCCCACCCTAATGATACAATGATATATCCATCTTTCTTCTTGATTTCTCTTTTGTAGCCTCTATGTTCACCATAAAGTATTGTCAATCCTCCAGCCAGAATACTAATTACTCCTGATTGTAATAATGCAAACCAATCCTCTCCTCCAAAATAAAAAGAGAAAGGCAGGCATATAAACATGAATACTCCATTGAGTACAATAAGAATACCCATTATTCTGGCAATTAAACCAATATTAAATTGACTTTTGCGCTGTTGAAATTGTTCTCCCATAAAAAATCAGTGCTTAACGGAAAAATGCTTCTACTTTAGAAATACATTCCGGTCGTGTTAATACCACGGCTCTGTCATAAGGTTCAAATTGGAAATCACCCTT
The DNA here is from genome assembly GCF_000812565.1 of Flammeovirga sp. OC4. Lineage (GTDB taxonomy): Bacteria > Bacteroidota > Bacteroidia > Cytophagales > Flammeovirgaceae > Flammeovirga. The sequence continues at coordinate 56,290 of NZ_JTAM01000028.1, forward strand.
AGGAATATAAGCTTTTCCTCTTCTAATTGCACCACCAATGATGGCAGATTTAGGGAAACCTAATGCTTTTAATTCCTTTTTAGTAACTGGAGAATTCTCGTTGACTACAAATTCTAATACTTCGGCGTCAACACCATGAACGTTTGTTAGTGAAATAATTTCTCCCCTACGGATATATCTAAATATGAAGCTTGCTGCTATTAGTTTCTTATTGATCAATGTATCTACACCCATATTTTGAGAAAGGTGGATATAATCCATATTTTCTACCAAGGCAATAGTCTTCTGAACCCCGTGTTTCTTCGCTACCAATGAAGTGATAATGTTGGTTTCTGAATCACCAGTTACTGCAATAAAAGCATCTGCTGTGTCAATTCCTTCCTCTTCAAGTAAGTCAACATTTCTACCATCACCATTAATCACCAATGTATTTGGTAGTTCTTCCGCCATTTCAATTGCCTTGTCTCTATCTTTCTCGATTAAAACGACATTGTACTTGTGGCTTAACGAACGAGCGGCATAGAAACCTACTTTACCGCCACCTAGGATAATCAGGCGCTTGATTTTTTTGGATTGCTTTTTACCTGTCAATTGAAGCACACTTTCAACACCTTCAGGTTTTGCAATGTAATAAACGTGGTCTCCCAATTCAAAACGTGTATCACCTCTTGGAATGATCGTCTCATCATTACGAAGAATTGCGACGGTTAAGAATTTAAAGTCTTTATTGAGGTAGGTTGTCTCTTCCAGAGTTTTTCCACAAAGAGGTTTTTCTTCATCAATAGTAATACCGATCAGTGATAAAAGCCCCTTCTCAAACTCAAATGTATCTGTAATTGCCGCCTCTTTTAGTAGACGCTTGATCTCTTTTGTAGCCAATAATTGTGGGGAAATCATTTCATCCACCCCCATCCTTCTCATATCTAAAACCTCACGAGCATGTAAGTATTCACTATTTGTAATTCTTGCAATAGTTCTCTTAGCTCCTAACCTTTTTGCTACCATAGCAGTGATAAGGTTGGTTTCTTCAGAAGAAGTGACAGCGATTAGCATGTCAGATTTACTCACATTTGCATCATCTAAAGTTGCAAATGAAGTAGACGAACCTTTGATTGTGGCAACATCAATATGATTTGCCGCATGGTTTAAACTATCCTCATCTGTATCGATAAGGGTAATATCGTGATCTTCGTGTGCCAGTAGTTTTCCTAAGTGGAACCCTACATCTCCAGCACCTGCGATTATGATTTTCACAAGTTAAATCTCTTTATTGATAGTACTTATCTCCTTAATAGTTGGAAGACACTGCAAATATAGTGTGATTTTTTGGATAGCGATAATTTTTAGAGCTTGTTTGGAATATCCTCATTGGGAGCGTTGTAAACACCATTTTTATCCCTCAGCCCAGCTTTCTCTATCTAAACTTCTATATTGAATAGCTTCCGCAATATGTTCTGCTTTAATATTCTCACTTCCTGCAAGATCTGCTATGGTTCTTCCGACTTTCAGAATTCTATCATAAGCTCTTGCAGAGAGGCCTAAACGGTCCATGGCTGCTTTCAAAAGGTTTTTTCCTAATGCATCTAAGACACATACCTGTTTTACCAATTGTGAAGGCATCATGGCATTGCAATGTACTGCATTTGTAAAATCTTTAAACCTTTCTTCTTGTATTTTTCTAGCCTCAATCACTCGTGCTCGTATAGCCTCACTGCTTTCAGCGGGTTTTACCTCTGTCATTTCTTCAAAGGAAACAGGTGTGACCTCTACGTGCAAATCAATTCTATCCAAAAGCGGACCACTTACTTTATTCAAGTAACGTTGTACGGCTCCTGGAGGGCAAGTACACTCTTTTTCGGGGTGGTTATGATAACCACATGGGCAAGGATTCATACTTGCAATCAACATGAAATTGGCAGGGAAATCTACAGACATTCTGGCTCTAGAGATGGTTACTTTTCGTTCCTCTAAAGGTTGACGCATCACTTCTAAGACTGTTCTCTTGTATTCTGGCAATTCATCTAAAAACAAAACGCCATTGTGAGATAAAGAAATTTCTCCAGGCTGAGGTATTCCACCGCCTCCTACCAAAGCGGCGTCGCTAATAGTATGGTGAGGTGCACGGAAAGGACGTGTTGAAATCAATTGTCCATTCGAACCCAATTTACCCGCTACCGAATGTATTTTAGTAGTTTCTAAAGCTTCTTGTAATCCTAATGAAGGAAGGATCGTGGGAAGTCTTTTAGCCAACATTGTTTTTCCAGCACCAGGAGGGCCTACCATGATGACATTATGACCTCCAGCCGCCGCAATTTCCATGGCCCTTTTCATATTTTCTTGTCCCTGAACCTGAGAAAAGTCTACTTCATAGTGATCTAGTGTATCATTAAAAAGTTCTCTTGTCTCAATTTTCAAAGGTTGAATCTCTTTGTCTCCCTGAATAAATTCAATGGCTTCTAGCAATGTAGAGACGCCAATGATATCGAGGTTATTGACGATGGCGGCTTCTTTGGCATTTTCAACAGGTAGGATAAAACCTTTGAAACCATTTTTACGTGCTTCAATCGCTATCGGTAAAGCACCTTTGATGGGTCTTAGCTTTCCATCTAAAGAAAGCTCTCCTAAGATGATATATTTATCAAAGTCTCTTGCTCCAATCTGTCCAGAAGACTGAAGTATTGATAAGGCTATAGGCAAATCAAACGCTGCTCCTTCTTTTTTAGCTTCCGCAGGAGCCAAATTGACAACTACTTTTTGTCTAGGTATGGCATAACCGAAGTGTTTTACGGCAGATTCCACTCTGTGCTCACTTTCTTTGATGGCACTATCAGGTAAGCCTACCACATAAAGGTTTTTACCTGTTAGTACATTTACTTCAATTTCTATCAGTGTAGCATCTACTCCATACACGGAGCTTCCAAAAGTTTTTGAAATCATAGTTTACTGGTAAATTTTAGAATCGTTAAACGATATGTATATAGTTAGAGTTTATGACTGCACTTCTTCTGTATCAGAACTGTTCAAATCCTCTTCAGAAGGTGGTGCATATAGTTTTCTTAGTGTTGCCTTTAAGTTGATTAAAGCTAATCGAGCATCTTTATAAGTCGGATCTATTTCAAGTGCTTTCTCGTAATTCTTTCTTGCTTCAGCATAATTTCTTAGTACATATTGATTGGTAAGTCCAAGCTCATACCAAAGCTCTTTTGTTTCAGGATTGTATTTTAGTGCTTCTAAGAATATTTTGTTTGCTTCTAAAGGTTGTCTTCTTCTTCTGTAAAGTTTACCCAAAAGCCTTGAAGATTTCCAATGTGAAGGCTCTTCTTTCAAAACTTCCTGAAATATAACAATAGCACTGTCATATTTATCTTGCTCATTGAGTATGCTTCCATATGAATATTTCATGTCAGAAGAATTCAAAGACATCTTTTTGGCTTCTTGATAGGTAATTACTGCTTTTTCTAAATCATTTAGAAGAACACTTTCTTCAATGATACCTGCATAAGCAATGGAATCTAATGGATCAAAGTCTATTGCTTTTTGGTAATTTGTAATAGCAGTTTTAGAATCTCCCATTTTGGAAAAGGTTTTTCCTAATGCTCTGTAAGTTTTGCTGTTTTGAGGAATTTCACGTAGAGAGCTTTCTAAAAAATAAATGGCACTATCAAATTGATTTAATGCAGTGTATGAAGAACCAATAAATGTTTTTAGTTGAGGATGTCTATAGCCAAGTTTCATTGCTTTTTTTCCATTGGAAATGGATTCTCCCATATTGCCTAAAAAATAATATGAAGTCGCAATTCCAAAGTAATATACACCTTGGGTGGAATCCAATAAAATGGCTTGTTCAAGATCTTCTAACGCTCCAGCATAATCTTTCTTTCTTACTTTCACACCACCTCTCTTAGCAAAAAGAGATGCATCATTAGATTTTTGAGCAATAATATCATCTAAGAAAGAAATTTGTTTCTCATAAAATTCATCTTCGTGTGCAGAAGCATCCACTAATCCTTCTAGTGTATTTTGTTTTTTCTGACAGCCCAAAAGGCAAATTAAAAGTATAAATGGAGTAAAATATTTTTGAAACAACATTTTTACGGAATGCAATTGATGAATTAAAAACGGACTTTAGATTTCTCTAAATCCCTCAAAGTAATGGGATAAAAACCCTTTTGACTTATTTTATCTTATGATTTAGAATGCAAAATGCATAAAAAAGCTCACTTTGGGGAGGAAGTGAGCTTTTTATGTATAGTATTTTTATAAAAGAATTATGATAACTTATTTTCTCTTTTTCTGAGAGCACTTAATTCTTTTTGTAATTCTTCACCTTTATTTCTTTCAGTCACTAGTTCTCTACGCACTTGCATTTCTCTTTCTTGTGCTCTAGTTCTGAAATCATCAAATTCAGTCTGTAAAGAGTCATGATCTTTTTTGATCACACTTACAGCTTGATTATTGGTTTGGAAACGAATTAATAAAACGATGACCACAATGATTAATACTGCAATAATAGCAAAGGCAGTATACATCACTGAGTACTTAGGTACATCCATTCCTACAAGGTTAATGTAATCACCTAATTCAATTAATCTGTCTTTTTCTCCAAGGCGTGATTGCATTTCTTTTACCTCTTGCTGTGCTAAAGTCGTTTCTTTACGAGCCATAGCCGCATCTGAATAGGCTGTTTGCAATGAGTCTTCCACTAAAACCCAATAATCATCAAGCCAAGCCTGCTTGATCATTCTATATTCTTTCCAACGTCCACCACGTTTCGACATGAATTTGTAACCTTCTAATAGGGTATCATCTGCAGGACCTGTTGGTTTAACTTTTTTAGGGGTAGAAGTGGATGTATTTGTTGTACTAGTAGAAGTACCTGAACCTGCAGTCTCTTGTGCATAGGCAGTGGTTAAAGTAACCATTAACACAAAAGTTGTAACTAATTTAATTATTCTTTTTAACATGCTAGTAATTTTTTAAGCTATCTGTTTTACAAATATAGAAATAGCAGACAAAAAAAAAGCCTTATAGCGAAAAACTATAAGGCTTTTGTTGTCCGACCAGGTCTCGAACCTGGACTCTTCTGAACCAAAATCAGACGTGTTGCCAATTACACCATCGGACAGTTTTCAAAGAAAGGCTTCGGATATTTTTTGGTAGTTGTCCGACCAGGTCTCGAACCTGGACTCTTCTGAACCAAAATCAGACGTGTTGCCAATTACACCATCGGACAATCTTCTGAAGCCGTTTCTCTGAAATGCGATGCAAATGTAGAGGGATAAATTTTACTTTCCAAATTATTTCAAAAAATAATCAACAAATAAATGTAAATATTTAAAGGTTCATTCGGGAGTATCTACTGTTATCCATCACTATTTCTGTATTTAATTGTTGAATAAAATATTGGATATCAGTATTTTCTATGTCGATGAAAAACTGATTTTGTGTTCCGTTTTTTAATTTCACTTCTAATTGAAAATTTCCAATAAATCCGAAATAAAATAATAAAGAAGCACCCAGAAACATCGAAAGTCCAGTAAAAAGAGACACACTACCTATGTTGGCAGCGACTAAGGATAGCGGCCCAATAATACCACCGATAAGTAGAGGTAGTATGAGTTTTTTCTTTTTTAATGACACTGAATGTATCATCTTTCTTTCAAATTTACGATGGGTGGTGGGTAAAGAAATTTCCAAAAAGAAGCTTGAAAGTTTTAAGAAAAAATAGGAATCTAACTCATATTTTAGGTCATCATTTTCCTCCATTTTAATCCAGTTGTAGAGGTAACTATAGGAATAGTAATAGCCGTCGTTATCTTGTGTGAGATCACTAACGGTATACTCTTTCTGTACTGAAAAATATGGTTCTTCTTTAGACAATGTGTATTGTTGGGGCTAGGTTATAAAAAAAGATTTTTGTTCTACTTTAAGTACCAATCATCATGAGATGACTTTTTATCATTGTTCTAGTACTTACATCTAATATACAATTGAATTTTGATGCTTGTTCAAGTAGTACATTTATTCTTATAAATTATTATTCCAAAAGTGAATTATATAAAATATTTCTTGCTACTTGCTCAGCTTCTCCATTGTATTCACTCTTCCTCCTCCTCTTACTGGGCTTCCACCAAAAACATAAATGCCTCCTTTGTATAAAATAGCATTTGTACCATGTCTTCCTTCTATCATATCAGGCATCAATGACCATTTATGAGTCGTTAATTCTAAAACCTGAGTTTTACTCGAAGCTTTAGGTTGAGCACTTTCACCACCCATATATATCAGGTAATTATCTAATTTGACAACACCTCCTGCTGCACTTGGGTAAGGAAGACGATCTTCTAGAGTAATCCATTGTTGTGTTTTAAAATCATATACATCTACAAAAGGATTGGTGTATTTAAAGAATGCTGTAAAATTGTTTTTATGGTGTACGCTACTGTTTCTTCCTCCAATAAGGTAGAGTTTATCATTAGCTACAATAGCATTGAAATGATCTCTCAAGTGAGGAGCGGAAGTTAATTGCTCCCATGTATTGGTAGATAAATCATAAACATCGAAACGGTTGGAACAGCCTGAGGTGTGACCGTTTGTGATACCACAAGCAAGGTAGATTTTATCTTGATATAAAACAGCTCCACCGCCTCCTCTCCTTACTTCTTTTGGAATGATTCCTTGTTTTTTCCATTCATTTTTTTCAGGTTGATAGGTCCAAATATGTTCTAGAGGTGTTTCTACAGGGTAATTACCTTTCATGGCCCCCACAAAATAAATATGGTCATGATAAGAAACTGCCTGAAAATGATGCATAAAAAAAGGAGCGTCTCCTACTTTGGTCCAAGTGTTAGAAGATGGATCAAATACCTCTACAGCTTTTGACTCACGGCCACCTATCAAATAGAATTTGTCTTTATGGAGAACGAATGACGTTTCATGTCTTCCATGAACTGTCTGATTTTGAGTAACAGAAGACCATTGATAATTTGCTAAGAATTGATTTTGAAGTTCGTGTTTCTGAGCAAAAGCACCCAGTGAAACAATGAGTAGATGGATAGTTATTAGAAGCTGTTTCATGTTCAATACTTTGGTTAAGTTGAAAGAAAACCTTTCACTATCTCAATATTATCAAAAATGTAGGATTAAAAAAAAGTATCCTCATTATCAATATTTAGTATATAGTGAACTATTTGTGTTGGTATTGAAAGATAGATACCTTTTCATATTAAATAGTACTTTAATTAAGTAGCTGATCATAATTCAAATGCATTTAAGCTATAAATAATTTTGAATAGGTACTTACTAATTAATAATCCATGAAAATAATGTTGAGTTGATGGAAATGAGCTTTTAGTCAGTGATTTAAAATGAAAAGTAATAATGGTGTGAAGAGTTTTTATTAGGATTCACTATTAAGAAAATTACATGACAGTAATAACAAATTCTAATTTTGATTCAAATTGCTGGTGGAGAAACCATAATAAATTAATGAAGTATTGTAAATTTACTTCAAATTAGATTCAATGCATGCAAGAATTAAATCTACCGAAGTCAAATGTCCGTTTAGAAGAAAAAAACGGGAAGCAGTATATTTTTGATCCAATTCGAAAAAAAATGCTCCAACTCACACCTGAAGAATGGGTAAGACAACAGTTTTTACAAATGTTGCTTTCCATGGGAGTTTCCAAAGGGTTGGTTGGGATAGAAAATGGACTGAAGGTAAACAAAAAGGCAAAGCGTTCGGATCTTCTTTTATACAATAGAGATGGTCAACCTTTTTTACTGATAGAATGTAAAGCACCATCAGTCAAATTAACGAACGAAACTTTTAAGCAAGTAGCCGCTTACAATGCTACTTTAAAGGCTCCGTTTATTGGTATTACCAATGGTTTGCAACATTATTTCTGTAAAATCGATTTTGACAATTCTTCCTATCAGTTTTTAAAAGAGTTGCCATTACCTCCTTACGTTAAAAAATAAGTTATTCATATCAAATGAAGTTCCTTAAATATATTTTTATCCTATCTTTCTTGGCTGTTTTAGGTTGTGGAGTTGAAGAAATTACGGGTCCACGCTTAGAACTCACAATTGTGTCCCCAAAGGTCAATCCGGTGACAGCACAAGCCTTGGTGACCACTCGAGACACTATCATTTATGAGGCAAGAGTTAGAGGAGGAGATTCAACAACCTACCAATGGACTGTAGACGGTGAAGTGATTGTCAATGGTTTAATTTCTGAACCGATTAGGTACACCGAAGAAGGAAGTAAAGTCGCTCGTTTTTCAGCTTCTAATGAAAACTACGACTCTTACGCTGAAATTCTAATCAATATCATCAATAGAGTTGCCACATTTGAGGATTTACCTTTGGATGAAGATTCTTTTTGGATAGGCAGTGGAAATTCAGCACCAACATCGTTTGAATCTGGCGGAATAAGCTTTAACAACACTCCCCCTACAGATACTAAAGAATATGCCGACTTTGGTTACTCAAATATTATTGATTCTACGAACGCTAACTATGTAGAATACGGTGCGTACATTCAGACTCAAAGTCAAAATCAATTTGGTATCGCAAGAATGGATACACTACAAAATGATATCAAGATTAATTTCGATTCATTATTTTCTCCATTAAGTATTTCATTGGCCAACAATCCAAAAGTTGTTCGTTATGCAAGAGGTGATATTGCTCCAGATTCAGCTTTTAGTAGAGGAGATTATTATGATATTGTAATCAAAGGAATCAATGAAGACCGTACTTTGACAGCTGATTCAGTGGAAGTACGTATGATCGAAAGAGGTACATTATCTTTGACAGTATTAGAAGACTGGACGTCAGTTGACCTTTCTTCATTGGGTAAGGTAAAAGGATTACAATTTGAAATTAATACAACAGCGAAGCATGCGGATACTGGGGTTGAATATATCGATAAACGTTTTTGTATTGATGATCTTGTATTGATAGAAAACCCAGAAAACTTTAATATCATACCTTAAAAACAAACCAACATGCTGAAAGTAATTGATCTCAAAAAGTCATTTAGAAGCTCGAAAGGAGAGTTAGAAGTCATCAAAGGAATTTCTTTTGAAATCAAAGAAGGTGAAATTGTTGCTATTGTAGGTACTTCGGGTTCAGGTAAAACAACTTTACTTGGGCTTACTGCTGGTTTAGATGCTCCTACTTCAGGACAAGTGATATTGGATGATATAGACTTAACAAATCTGACAGAGGATCAAAAAGCAGATATTAGAAATCAAAAAATTGGATTTATTTTCCAAAATTTTCAGCTTTTACCATCATTGACAGCACTAGAAAATGTGCTTACTCCGCTTGAGTTAAGAGGAGAAAAAAATGTAAAAGAGCGAGCGAAGGCTATTTTAAATGAAGTAGGTTTAGAGGGAAGAGAAACACATTACCCTCATCAACTTTCAGGAGGTGAACAACAAAGAGTTGCTTTGGCTAGGGCTTTCGTCAGCAAGCCAAAAGTATTGTTTGCAGATGAGCCTACGGGAAATCTTGATGAGGAAACAAGTAGTCACGTAGAAAACCTTCTTTTTGAATTGAATAAAGACAAGGGGACAACACTTATTATTGTTACTCATGATCAGGAGTTGGCTAAAAAAGCCGACAGAGTGATTAGAATTAAAGACGGAATGATTGAAAACTAATGCCTTTTTTTCTTCATTCCCACCAAATAGACCCCTATAAAAATCAATGCTGCAGCAATAATTTGAACTCCTCTAAGCGTTTCGTTTAATACTATAATAGCGACTATAGTAGCCACCATCGGTTGAAAATAAATATAAAAACTTGCCGTACTTGCATTTACTACCCTCATTGCGATAGCATAAAAAAGGTTGGCTACAAGTGTAGTGAATAATACAGGGTAGGCTATTGCTGCGTAAATTGGAAGTGGTATAGCTTTCCAATTGGTTGAGGTGACATCAGACCAAGTCGCAATTACAACAAAAGGAACAGCCATCGTAAAGACCCACATCATGACTGTATTAGGGTGATATTTTACCAAAAGTGGTTTAGTGATGATGAGGTAAAAACTATATAAAACAGCATTGATAAAAACCATCAAATCTCCCTTCATCGACCCCGAGTGAAAAGCGATTCCATTTAAACCAATCATCATTAAGGCTCCTGTAAAACCGAGTACAATCCCGATTATTTTTAATGGAGTAACGCTTTCTTTTAAAATGGTAAAAGACAATGTAAGTACCACAATAGGTACTGAAACCACTATCACAGAAGCATTGATGGGGCTTGTTTGGGAGAGTCCATCAAAGAATAATAACTGATTAATACATGCTCCACAGAGGGCTGCTAATAAAAATCTCGGAATATCTTTCTTATCAATTCTTCGATCTTTTACTGTCAGTTGATGTAAAATATTAAATAGGATTGCTCCGCCAACAATTCTCAAAAAAATAAAGGCGTAAGGTGTGATATACGCAGGCATCGCCAATTTGGATATCACAAAGTTACATCCATAAATTACGGATGCGCCCATCAAGAAGAGATGAGCGTGAAGTTTTGTTAGTTTATTCATTTTAGTCTGCCAATTCAGCGATTGGCTCAAATTTGTCGAAAACAAAAGCAGTATGGGGAGCATCTTTCATTTCAGCAGTCAAGTCTTGACCAGCCCAATGTTCGTAGTGTTTTCCATTTCTCCATAACCTTGAATTACCCATATCATAAATTTTTCCTTCAAAGGCTACCCAGATTTCTTCTCTATCTTGGCCGTTTCTTAATGCTAACTGCTGTCTTGTGTATTTTTCCATAAGGATAAAAATAATGGCTTTGTTAGAGTGAATTTAACAAAGCCATTGTAAAAAAGTTGATGTCGTTTGAATTAAATCGGCACATTTACGTGACGTTCTGCGTGGTATGAAGAACGTACTAATGGGCTTGATTCAACATACTTAATGCCTCTTTTCAGACCTTCCTCTCTGTACATTTCAAACTTGTCTGGGTGAATGTACTCGATTACCTCGTGGTGCATTTTAGTAGGCTGTAAGTATTGGCCTAGAGTCATTACGTGCAACCCTCTTTCTGCAAGGTCATCCATAATTCTAAATACCATCTCGTCTGTTTCACCTAAACCAAGCATGATACCTGTTTTAGCACGACGACCAGCATCTACAATTCTTTTGATATGTTCTAAAGAACGATCGTATTTTGCTTGAGGACGAACCGCTCTGTAAAGTTCTTTCACCGTTTCCATGTTGTGTGAAATTACTTCCTGACCGCCTTCCATCATTCTATACAATGCGTCCCAGTTCTTTCTAGTGTCAGGGATTAGTGTTTCGATAGTTGTTTCTGGATTGAGTTTCTTCGTCTCTACAACAGTTTGGTACCAGATTTCAGCACCTCTATCTTTCAACTCATCTCTGTTTACAGAAGTGATTACCGCGTGTTTTACTTGCATCTTATGGATAGCATCTGCCACACGTTTTGGCTCTTCTGCATCGTATTCGGTTGGTCTACCTGTTGCTACTGCACAGAATGAACATCCACGAGTACATATATTTCCTAAAATCATGAAAGTTGCAGTACCTTCACCCCAGCATTCCCCCATGTTTGGGCAATTACCACTTTGGCAAATAGTATTCAACTTATGCTGATCTACCAATTTACGCACTTTAGCATATTCCTTACCGATAGGTAGTTTTACACGCAACCAATCCGGCCTACGTTGAGGCTTTTCTTTTTTCTCCGAAGAGATTACTGGTAGTTCTATCATTTATTTTTCGTTTTCGTTTTCGACTACAAGAATAACTCATAATCAGGGACAAAGTTACAAACTAGTTTCAGAATTATGAAATCATGTCACTATTTCAAGATATTTCCTCTTTTTGTAGGTCGATATGTTAATTTTAACTGAAAAACCTGTTTGTTTTCCCTATTTCTTTTGATAAGAATTTGCTAAATGTTTGTTTTGCCAAATATTGTGATTACACACAAAAAATATTTATTCATAAAAAAATCAATCACGATGGATAATTCAACACAACAAGCAGGACGTCCCAAGCAAAACATAACGATATATACAGAAGCGAACCCTAACCCAAATTCCATGAAATTCATGTTGAGTTTTATGTTATTGAAAGGTGGTGAGAGCTATGATTTCCCAAGTATCGAAGAAGCTGAGGTTTCTCCGTTGGCAAAAGAACTTTTTGAAAAGTTTGCGGAAGTGGATCGTATTTTCTACATGAGTAATTTTATCACAATTACTAAAAAAGAAGGAAGTACTGATTGGATCGAAATCATTCCTAAGTTCAAAGAGTTCTTATTGGAGTATTTCGAAGCTGAAAAGCCAATCTTCGAGAATATTGATGAAACTATCGTTGAAAAGGCCGAATCTGAAGCTATCAAGAAAATTAGAGGTGTTTTAGATGAGTACATCAAGCCAGCCGTTGAGATGGATGGTGGTGCAATCAAATTCCACTCTTTTGATGAAGAAACAGGTATCGTAAAAGTATTACTTCAAGGCGCATGTTCTGGTTGCCCTTCTTCTACTTTCACGCTTAAAATGAGCATTGAGAACTTATTGAAAAGAATGGTTCCTCAAGTGAAAGAAGTAGTAGCGGAAGGCGTTTAGCAAAGCATCGCTTTTTGAATAAAAATTAAGAGTTAAGGATGAAGAACTAAAATAACTGTTCCTCATTCTTAACTCTTTTTTTATGGTGTTGACCACTGTTATTTTTCTATAGATAATCCATTTTTAATTTAGCTCTTATAACAAGAGAAAAGAATCATGGAAACTAGAAATATCGTATTTATCGCAAAAAGTTTAGATGGTTACATTGCAGGCCCAGAAGGGGAACTAGACTGGCTAAACAGTGTTCCAAACCCTCATCAAGAAGATGTTGGGTTACACCCATTGATGGAAAGAATTGATGGTTTGATCATGGGACGCAATACATTTACTATGGTCTGTAATATGGGAGGTGAATGGCCTTATCCTAAACCTGTATTTGTTTTATCTAATACATTAAAAGAAGTTCCTGAAGAATTTGAAGACAAGGCAATTATCGTCAATGGCCCTCTGCATGAATTAGTTGATGATCTTCACTCTGAAGGGTTTCATCAATTATATATCGATGGTGGAATTACTGTACAGAATTTCTTGAAAGAAGATTTAATTGATGAAATGATTATTTCTACCATTCCTATCTTATTGGGTGGCGGTACTCCCCTTTTTGGAAATCTTCCAAAACCAATGATGTTTGATCATGTGGAGTCAAAAGTTCTGCTGAATCAGATTACTCAAGATACTTATTTTAGAACTAGAAGTTAGTTGAGTTTTTATACAAATACTAAAGCATGAAGATCCCCCTTTCTTCATGCTTTTTATTTATTCAAATTATAGAATCTAATTAATTATCTTTTCGACTCACACATATAATCAAAATAAGAATAAAGTAATAGATAATGAGTATGTTATGTCCACAATAAAAGTAAATAACATTATTAATCTTTAAATAAAGTGAAAGAGTAGGAATAATATTATAAATTTATTGACATCGAAATATCTAACCTCCATCTTTATTGTTTAAATACTAACAACATACTGAGACAAATTGAAAAAGTTTATACTCATAGTAATTACTACTATAACTAGCCTAAACCAAATAGTTGCTTCTGACTCTACTGATATCCTTAGAGAAAAGTTAGCAAAAACGTATACAACCAATGAGAGAGCTAAATTGCTATTGCAACTTTCAAATGCAAATCTAAATAGCGACTTAGATATATCTCTTGCCTATACCATTGAAGGCATTGAGTTGTTGGAGGACCTTCCTTCTTCGCAACTTTTGGGAAAGTTGTATCATACCAAAGGAAACATCTACCTTTACAAAGGTTTTACAGTAGAGGCCAAACAAGCGTATTATCAAGCCCAACGCATTTTTAAAGAAATTAATGATCATGAATATGAGGTCAAGACCTTAATTAATTTAAGTTCTATCCATCAAAGAGAAAAAGATTATGATAAAGCAAAAGAAGAATACCTCAATGCTTTGAAAGGTGCTAGTTCTCTACCTTCTGAAATTAATAAAAAGCTAATACCTCATATTCTTCTAAACCAAGGAACTTTATATGATGAATTGAATGACAATAAAATTGCCATAAAAAGGTTTCAAGAAGTAATAAACCTTTGTAATAATGAGGAAGAATTATTGATCTTAAAAGGAAAAGCCCTTCATAATCTTGGAAACCAATACATCAAAGTAGAACGTTATGATGATGCACTTCCCGTTTTCATGGAATCACTCAGGATCAAGAAATTAACTTTTGATAAACAAGGTGAGATCAATTCCTTGTTAGCATTAGCAGACTATCAGATTCGCTTCAATAATTTTCAAGAAAGTGAAAGGTTATATCTAGAAGCACTAGAAGTTGCTTTATCTTTAAAATCACCTATTGATATTCGTAATGTTTACCATAATTTATACCTCTATTACAAACATCAGAATGACTTAGAAAGTGCTCTTACTTATTTTGAAGAATATAAAAAATACTCTGATATCATCTTCGAAAAAGCTAATTCAAGAAGAATCAACCAACTTGAGAAGCAACATCTTCTTGAATTAGATCAAGCTCAATTGATCCAAGAAAAAGAAGAACAGAAGTACCTACTGATATTTTTGGCAGTTGTCATTGTATTGTTAGTTGTCTTTTGTGGAATGTATTTCCGTTTTCACAGGTTGAAAACAAAACATGCCAAGAATAATGAGGAAAAGGCTTTAGTTGAAAAAGAACTAGCGGTTGTAGAACAAGAAAGGGTAAGGGAACAAAATGAAAAATTAAAAGCTGAAGTCTCTTTTAAAGACAAAGAGATTACAACTAACATCATGCACTTGATGCAAAAGAACGAGCTTATTAATGCCGTATCAGAAGAATTGATGTCAATAGATGAACAATTAGATGCTAAAAGTAGAAAGAAAATTCGGTCTATTGTTTATAATTTACAAACCTCAACGCAAGGTGAAATATGGAAAGAGTTAGAAGTTCGTTTTGGGCAAGTTCACAATAATTTCTTTGATGAATTAACAAAATCTCATCCCAACCTAACACCCAACGAAAAAAAGCTATGTGCCTTTCTTAAATTAAATCTAAGTACAAAAGATATATCAAATATCACTCATCAAAGCGTAAAATCGATTCAAGTAGCCCGTTATCGTCTAAGGAAAAAGTTAGGGTTGATTAATTCTGAAATCGACTTTCAAAGTTTTTTAAGCCGATTTGATCATACCAACCTCACAGTGGAACAAATCCAAAAAGAAAACTAATAAAACTCTAGCTATCAAATGTTTATAATTTAACTGTAGCATAATTGTAGTAGTGATACAGCTACAAAGAATGTAGCATTAGTAGCATTTTAATAGCTATTGTCGTAGCAATTTAATAGTACCTTCTTATTGTTAGATTTCATTTACAAAACCGTAATGTTGTAGCAGATTCTGTTGGTCTAATATTTTTTTGATATGCCAGCTAAACAAACTCAAAAGCCTTCTGATGACAAAGAAGAGCTTCTAAAATTAATAGAGGTACGAAAGAAAGAGATCGACGTACTTCGGAAGCTATATAAAAAATTTGCTTCCTCTTCCAATTCATTTAAATAAACTTTTATTGATGAAAAAGCTACAACTTTATGTTGCTTTGCTTTTACTGTCAATCGGAATTTATACCATTAACCCGATACAGTTAAATGCACAGCAAATTCCTTCTCCGGTGACTTATACTGAGAAAGGTGAAGCCAGAGGTTTCATTCGAGTAAAATTAAAGGAAAGTGCAGCAGCACTCGCACAACTCTCTCCAATGGGAGTCAACTCTACTGCCAAAATTGGAATATCAGCATTTGATGCTACATCTACCCACTACCAAGGGCACGATATGAAAAGGGTATTTCCCTATGATGCTAAAAATGAGCATAAACTCATAAAGCATGGATTACACTTGTGGTATCAAATTGAAATTGACCCTTCAGTAGATCCTCAATTAGTTGCATCCGCCTATAGTCAGCTTGCTGAAGTTGAACTATCTGAACCAATTTTAGAAAAAAGAATTATTGGTGGTGAAAAAAGTACAAAAGTACTTACTGTTGATGAACTCAAGAGTTGGAGTACACAGTCAGTAAACTCTGATGATCCTCTTTTAGAAAACCAATGGCATTATGTCAATAACGGTCAAAATAATTTTGTTGAAAATGCGAGTATTAATCTTCTTCAAGCTTGGAGTACTACTCAAGGAGATCGTAATGTAATTATTTCTGTTCATGATGAAGGTATCGATATTAACCATGAAGATTTAAAAGACAATATTTGGGTGAATATTGCCGAATTGGAAGGAGAAGAAGGTGAAGATAGCGATGGGAATGGTTACATTGATGATGTTTATGGTTACAATTTCGCTAACAACACAGCTATTGTTGACGCAATGGAACATGGTACTCATGTTTCAGGTACAGTGGCTGCTGTTAGTAATAATGGAATAGGTGTAGCAGGTGTCGCCGGCGGATCAGGAAATCAAGATGGTGTATTAATTATGCCTTGTCAAATTTTAGGAGGACCTTACAACAATACAGCTGTATCTTTTGTTTATGCTGCAAATAATGGTGCTGTAATTTCACAAAACTCATGGGGTTGGACCTCTCCTGGAGTTTTTGAGCAAGCAACGTTAGATGCTATAGATTACTTTATAGCTGAAGCTGGTGATTTTGAGGGGAGTCCAATGAAAGGAGGTATTGTCATCGTGGCTGCAGGTAATAGTGATTTAGATGCAGACTTTTATCCTGCCGTTTATGAAAACTGTTTAGCTGTTGCTTCTACAAATGCACAAAGAGAAAAAGCATGGTATTCTAATTATGGTAACTGGATTGATATTACTGCTCCAGGTGGCGATATCAATCAAGTATTAGAATTTGGAGTTTTAAGTACATTACCTGATAACAGTTATGGCTACTTACAAGGAACATCAATGGCTTGCCCTCATGTTTCTGGGGTTGCTGCTTTGGTACTTTCAGCTATGGGTAGAGAAAATTATACGCCTGACCTATTATGGAATCAGCTACTTTCTTCTACTCAAAACTTAGACGATACTAACCCTAACTATGAAGGGAAAATGGGAACAGGTCTCATTGATGCAGGATTAGCCGTTATTGAAAATGAAGGTTTAGCTCCTTTAGCTATCACTGATTTAATGACAAAAGGGATTACGGACAAATTTATTCAATTAGAATGGACTGTTCCTGTTGACGAGGATGATGCACAACCGAGCAAATACTTTATTTACAATAATGAAGGTGAAGCTGTTGATTTTACAATGGAACCAATTACTTTCTTTTCTTCTGAAGAAGCGGGTAATAAAGTATTATTTTCAGTAGAAGGACTTTCAGATTCAACTCAATATTCCATTGCAGTTATTGCTGTGGACCGATGGGGTAATACTTCAGAAATTTCCAATAGTATTACTGTATCTACAAACGGAGGTCCAATATTAAGTTACCCTATGGCTCCAAATCCATGGACTCCTTCAGTAGATGTATATGCAGATATTACTGTTGATCCCATAATTCAAACTACATTTGAGATTGGCAATACCAATGATGCTTTATTGACTTGGGAAATTACTTCAATCCGTCAAACTTATGAATACATCAAAACATGGAGTACTTCTTTGCCAACTGTTGGGTCCACATCTTCTACAGAGAGAAATATAGGAAATCAAAATAGAATCCAACCTCAAGTTTTTAGTGCTGAGACACCTGAAGATTTACAGCCTTTCAAAAATGAATATCTTACTTATTCTAATAGCGATAGGGCAAGTATGGTTATTGGAGAAGTCGATTTATCATTACCAAATGCTACAGCTTCAGCATTCATTGTTTCTAATGAAAAAGGCTTCAATCTAACAAAAGCTACAGTTTGGTTAAATGAGCTAACTGTAGGTAATGCTGTTGTAGAGATTTATGAAGGACCTAACCTTTCAAGTGCTAGAAAAATATTAGAAAGAGAAATTACAGATACTTCAATTGGATCAAAAACAGTTTCTTTTGATGATGACGAAGCGATATTTTTTCCTTACGAAACAATTTTATGGTTAGTCTACAAAACGCCAGCGGGTAACTTATATCCTGTTGGTATTAGTGATGTAAATGACAATCCAAATAGTTACTATCAATGGATGAGTTTCGATGATGGAGAAAACTGGCAGCTACTTTCTGAGGCTTTAGGGACTAGTAGTATGGCTTTTGTTGTAAGCCTTGAATCTGATCAACAATATGCAGGTGAACACATTACTTTAACACCATTGAAAGGCGAGATTAATGGAGCAGACTCAACAGAAGTTCAATTAACAGCTGATATCAGTCAATTAAAAAATGGATATGTAGAGTCAAATATCATTCTTGAATCCAATGATCCACTCCAAGAAGAGGTTCGAATTCCTGTTAAAGTAAATATATCGGGTCATGTACCCAACGTAATAGCCCCTTCAATTGTAGATTTTGGAAGTGTACAGATTGGTAGAGAAAAAGAAGTACTTATCAAGTTGGACAATTATGGATATGGAGTGTTTAAAGGTGGTTTAACTTGGGATTATGATGAAGAGAGTGATTTCATTGTTTCTAATAAACCTTACAGTGTTAATCCTAGATCTACAGAAGATTTTATTGTTACTTACCGACCTACGATAGCTGGTAATCAAAATAATAAAATCACTATTACAGATAGAGAAGGTTACTCGGTGGAAGTTCACCTTTTTGGTAATGGTGAAGAACCTGCAGAAATAGCAATTACACCATTAGAACAAACTTTTACAACAGTATTAGGTGAAACTACTCAGGGATCTGTAGTGATTAAAAATACAGGTAATTATCCACTTTCTTACTCTATTCCTAAATACAGTGATGATATTACTGAGGGAACACATCGATTTGGATATTCATGGGAGAAATATATTGATGCAGGTGCTTGGGAAGAGATTGATGGGATGGAAGATGTTATTGATTATACTGAAACTTTCAAGTCCAACCCATTCTTAGATTTTGTAAAAGTAGATTTAGGATTCAACTTCCCATTCTATGATACATTAGTTTCAGAAATGTACTTATCCCATGTTGGTATGATTGCTGTCGATGATAAAGACCCTGTTAATGGTTCTTTTGGCCAACTTTTAGGTAGAGATTTCACATCCAATGGTTATATCGCATTTCTTTATGAGTACATGGATTTTGCACCTACATCAAAAATATTGTTTAAGCGTTTTGATGATAGAGTCATTGCTGAGTTCAAGGATATGCTTCCAAAGCAAGAACATTTCAGGTCACAGGATTTAATGACATTCCAAGTCGTTTTATTTTATGATGGAAATATTGAAATGCGTTACAAAGACATGGGATGGGGAAATAGCAATGCAACTGATCCATTTGTAGGCATAGAAAGTCCAGACAAACAGGATGGTTTTTATATTTATGAATTTGTCGTAAAACCTGAATTTTTATTTGATCCTATATATAGAGATGTTGTCATCCGAGTAAATCACCCAGGTGCTAATATCATTTCTAATTTATCTCACACAGAAGGTGTAGTACCACAAGGATCTTCAGTAGAAATTACGTATGATGTAAATACTGAAAGTCTTGTAGAAGGTATGAATATTCAAAATATTGCTGTTGTAAATAATGATCCTCTTCAACCTATTGCTCATTTTACAGTAAAGGTTGATGTTATAGATGGTGGAGTATCAGATTTAACTACTTCTGAAAGAGAAGTCAATTTAGGAGAAGTTTTTAGAACTGCTGAAAAGAAACATAATATCGCATTTGTAAATAATGGAAGTGCTATTGTGAATATCGTTTCTACTTCTATTGAAGGGGGGACTGATTCTAAATTTTCTGTCGATAAAGAAGCATTTGATATTCTTCCTAGGTTAGGTACTTACGTAAAGGTTATTGTAGATACAGATGAAACGGGCACATTCTCTGATGTTATTACTTTCACAGATGGAGATGGTGAAACCTATGCTTTTAATCTTGAAGCTACAGTAATTGAAGCTCCAGGCATTGTGATAGATGATCAAGAGAGAAAAACGTTTGATTTGGCAGTAGGAGAAACAATAACTTTCACTGTAGACATTACGAATAATGGTGAGGCAGATTTAGAAGTTTTACCTTCAGGTACAACATGGTTATATGAGCAAACTACTCAAGCAATGAGTATTAGCGGTCTTCCAAATTTCACATATGCGTGGAAAGATAATAAGGATAAATTAGATGGTGTAATTGACCCTAATGCTCCAGAGTTTCAATGGATAGACATTACAAAGGAGGGAACTAAAGTTGAAGTAGAAGATCAATACTTATTATGGCAAGAAGTTGACCTACCATTCGAATTACCTTTCTGGAATGAGTCTTACGATAAAATGTGGGTAGGGTATTTTGGTATCATCACCTTCACAGAACCTACAGAAACTTGTCCTCCTTTTAATCTGGAAATCCCTAATGCAGAAGAAGCTCCACACAATTTTATTGCACCTCTCTGGTCAAATGTAGGCGAAGATTACTGGGACGAAGACCCGAGAAAAGGAATATGGATGTGGTCTGATGATGAAAAACTAATCATCACTTATGAGCGCTATGTTCACTATTATGGTTTCTTGGGTGGTTATGTATCTGCTCAAACTATTTTTTATAAAAATGGTACGATCAAAATGCAGTACAAAACTATCGACCAAGATGCGGTAAACATTTTCAATAAGTACTTTACATTAGGGATGGAAAATGAGGATGGTACACAAGGAGTAATGAATAACTTCTACCGACCTTATATCACTGACGGTCTTGCTGTTGAATACGCTCCATCACATAAAACAATAATTCCTACAGGAGAAACACAAACAATCACATTTACTGTAGATGCAAAGGATTTACTTGGAGGTGCTTATAATCACGATTTGGTATTTGTTAACCAGACACCTGGTGCTGAAAACATTTCAATTCCTATCACTGTAAATGTAACAGGAGAGTATGCTCTAGCTTGGAGTGAAACAGAAGTAGACTTTGGAACGATCATCTCTGATGGCAGTACTAAAGAATTCACTTATGAATTTGAATTACAGAATGTAGGAACTGATGTTTATACATTAAAAGAAGATGAATTAACTTACTCAGAAGGTTTTGGCAGTTTATTCACTGGAGAAGGACCTGCTTTTTGGTGGGAATTAATAGAGACTCCTCCTTCACCGTGGCCAACAACAGAAATGTGGGTTTATCCTTCTCAGATTTTCTCAAAATGGTGGGGAACTGAAGATCCTCAATTTGAACCGGTAATCATAAAACCGAAGTCTAGCTTAAAGGTAAAAGTTGACTTTAGCGTTACAGAATTGGGCGAAGTATCAAAAGAGATAACTGTAAAAGACATAGACGGTTCAGATGTTACAATCGCTTTCAAAGCCAATTTGATTGCTCCTCCAGTTTTTGAATTTACGGGTGACAGTATGATCAACATCAATGCACTGACAAATACACATCAAGAATCAAAGACCTTTGAAATTAGTAATGTTAATGGAGAATCTTCTCTTGACTACCTCCTAAATATTAATTTCATGAGAACAGCTTCAGGAAAGACTCATAGTACTTCAGCATTCGTTAATGCCGCTGACTTATCACACTCCGTTGTAACTGCCAAGAATACCTATACTATTGATGATTCAGAATACCATCGAGTGTTACGCTATGATACTAAAACTGCTGCGGATCAATCGATAGGCTATGCTGGAGCTTCTCTTACAACAATCACGGCATTTGATGCTCCTGTTGAAGGGTTTGATTTATCACATGTTGCAACTTGGTTTACTTCAAAAGGAACAATTACCGAAGGGCAAATTGACGTAAATATTTATACGGGCACAATTGCTAACCCTGTCTCTTTATACTCAGAATCGTTTTCAATGAATATCTCTGACCTTAATGAAGATGGTGAGATTATTATTCTAGAGTTAGCTGAAAAAGTGCGTTTCTTCGGGAATGAAAAAATATTTATTGAATTTATTTATCCGAATGGTATCACATATCCTCAAGGTATTGTATCAGTAGATAGTAGAATTGAAAATACCTTCTTCATTCCAGATACGAATGGTTGGTATGACTTAACGAATGAATCTAGTTGGTCAAAAACCGCATTTATGGTACGTGCTTTAGCAAAAGATCAAATTGAGGGCAGTTGGCTATCTGTTAGTCATACTGAAGGCACTCTAGAAGCAGGAGAAACTTTAACTGTTGAAGCTTTATTTGATGCGAATTATGCTCCAAACAAAACAGTTTATGCTTCAATTGATATAGCTACAAATGACCCTGTAAACCAGACTATCAAAATTCCTGTAGAAATGGTTCTTAATCAAGCACCAACATTTATGGATTTTGAACATCAATATGAAGTAGCCGAAGCAAATGAATTAGTATTGAATTTCATTGCTGAGGATCTCGAAAATCATCAAATAACTTATGAGGTGAAAGATCTTGGAAACCTTGGTACTTCATCAGTAGAAAGCGGTATTGAGATTACTCTTTCTCCAAGTTATGAGATGGCAGGAGAGCACAGTTTCTCTATCATTGCTACAGATGAACATGGTCTTAGCAGTGAAGAAGTAATTGCGATAACTGTTACGAATACAAACAGAGCTCCAATAGGAATAGCTATGGATACAGTAGAAATTATTTTAGGAGATGTTTATTATATCGATCCTGAAACAATATTTAATGATGAAGATGGAGATGAGTTATCTTATTCAATCGCCAATAATAACGATGGAGTAGTTATTACAGGTATTGCTAATAACCAATTTGTTATCTCAACTCTTACTGAAGGCTTCAATGAAGTTGCATTATTTGCTGCGGATCATGAAACATCAACCATTGTGATTGTTCCTGTAAAAGTTGTTTCTGAGGAAGAAAACCCTGATGATAGTATAACAAGTATTGATGATTTAGCTTCTTCAATTGGGTTAAGTAACTTCCCTAATCCTGCAAAAAACTATACTACAATAGCTTTCACTTTACCTCAAACTGGAGTAATCCAGATAATTGTTCACAATAATAATGGACAATTAGTAGATCAATTTGCTTTAGGGCAAAGACCTGCGGGTAAACAAGAGATGGTTTACAATGTAGACCACCTATCCTCTGGATTGTATTTCTATACTTTAGTAATAGATGGTAAAACTGTCACTTTTGGAAAGTTATTGAAGGAGTAATAATTAATTTCTTATAACAACCTAAGTTCAATAATTAAATTGTAACCTAGTGAATAACTTAGAGCATCTATCCCTATATTTCGATTAGGAATAGATGCTCTTTTATTGTAATAGAATATATTTTTTCATTGAATTACCTACCTACTTTATATAAAAGAAAGTGATAGTCCTTGAATGCATGTTTGTTTTCTTGTTTAATCTAAACGATAATCATTAAGCAATATAAAATCAGCCCTATCTTTTGGATTGTCATTTTCAAAATGAAGATGTTGAGCAGGAAAATAAGTAGTATCATACTCTTCTTTTAACGCTTCTTCTGATAAACCCTCCTGGTTTCTTACCAAAGCACGCTCAAAAGCAGTTTCAAAACTACATTCTACCCAAATTCTATAATCGAAATCAAACTGTTCTTGAAAAAGGAAAATACCTTCTACTAATATGATCTCAACATCATGAATATCATAATGAAAATCTATCAAGTCTTCACTATGATCTGGAGCAGAATGTTGAGCAACAAAGTCAACTTTCCCATCTGATTTTAATGGTTTAATCAATTTTTCGTTCATCTCATCAAATCGAAAAGATTTAGTGTAGAAATGCTCGGCAGGGTTTTCTTTAGAAAAGCGTCGAGAGGGTCTTTCTAACCAGCCATCAATTCCGACTAATTCACATTTCACTCCTCTAGAAGTTAATCCATCAAATATTTTTTGACCAATATAGCCTTTTCCGGAACCATCAATTCCCGAAATGCCTACCATAAGTGGCCGGTGATATTTTACTTTTTGTTGAAGTGTATAGAATAGGTTATTCATTTCTTTAAGGGTTATTGATTAAAGAAATAAATATATAAAACCCATCTCTTAAATGGTAAGGAGATGGGCCTCAAAATAGCTTAATTGATGATGATCTTTTTATCATTTCTATCTAGAAATAGTTTTAAGAAAGAAAAAGGACTGCTCCACCTAGTGGTGAAACAGCCCTTTTGAAAAAGATTTTAAACTTCAGATTAATACTTTGCAGGCATTAATTCCTCGTAAGCTTTTCCTTTTCCTTTCTTACCTCCAACAATTGTCATTTCATCTACAATGTTTTTAGCTCCATATACTTTATCAATTGTCCAAAGTACATAACGAACATCAACATTGATACAACGTTGTAATTTTGGTTCGAAAGCAATATCGCCACTCATAGCTTCCCAGTTACCATCAAAGGCTAAACCGATTAATTCACCGTTACCATTGATTACCGGAGAACCTGAGTTACCACCAGTGATATCATTATTAGTGATGAATGCAATACGCAACTCACCATTTTGATCTGCATATCTACCGAAGTCTTTGTTGACTACTTTTTCTTTGATTTCTTTTGGTAAAACAAATTCATGGTTTTTAGGATCTTCTTTTTCTAATAAACCTTTTGAAGTTGTGTAATAAGCATAGAACATTGCGTCACCAGGAATGTAATCTTTGACAGTACCGTAAGTCAAACGCATTGTAGAGTTGGCATTTGGATAGTATGATTTATTAGGATTCATTTCACGAATACCTTTCACATATAATCTGTTACCATCTTCAACTTTCATCTCAGCTTCTTGCTCACCTTGTGCTACTGTTAGGTAAGATTGGAAGAATTCGTTGTGTAATTGCGTTAGCATATCTTCCTCATAAATAGCCGCAGAAGGATTATTGATAAATGCTTCCATACGTTCTTGGTCAGAGAAAACAGATGTAGTAAATGCTTTTTCTACATATGCTTCGTAATCACCATTGAACTCTCTTTCAATTAACTCATAAACTGAAGGAACAGGAAGATTCTTATTTTCAGAACGGCCAAGTACTTCTTTGTATTTCTTTAATAATACTACTGCTAACTCTTTGTCTGTAGCGTAGTCGTAATCTTTGAAGAAACCTTTTGCTTGCTCTAAAGCACTTGCTTTAGCGTCTTTAATTACTGATTCAGAAACTTCTTCAGCAGAAACTTCACCCACAAAACGAGCTGCTTTTCTTGCTTGCATTACTGCTTCTATACGGAAACCACCTTGTGTTAAAAGAACTAATGCTACACGGCCATCTCTTTTGCCTTCATAACCTTCTTTTAACATGTCAGTTACTTCACCATATTCTTTTTTACGTTTAGCATCTTGAGCAATCCAAGTGTTGAATTTACTTTCCTCAGCTTGTTTTTTCTCAATTACATGCTGACGTTTTAAACCTTTAGTTTGACCAATAAAGTATTTCCAGTAGTTAGCTGTACTCGCATATTTTGAAGCGTACTGTAATCTTACTTTTGGATCAGCATCCATATGCTTTCTCCAAGTTTTTAAGATCGCATCACGCATTTCAACAAATAATGGGTTGAATACTTCAATTTGTTGTTTTACACCTTCAGAAGTTAAATAACGATCTGTTGATCCAGGGTAGCCCATGATCATCGCAAAGTCGTCTTTTTTAACACCGTTGATAGAAACAGGTAAGTGGTGTTTAGGAGTGTAAGGGATGTTATCTTCAGAGTATTTAGCAGGCTTATTGTCTTTGCTCGCATACACACGGAAAATAGAGAAGTCACCAGTGTGTCTTGGCCACATCCAGTTATCAGTATCTCCACCAAACTTACCTACAGCTTCTGGAGGATTACCTACTAAGCGGATGTCATCATAACGCTCATAAACGAACATATAGAATTCGTTTCCTTCAAAGAAAGATTTTACAACTACTTCATAGCTATCGTTGTTCAATTCACCTTCTTTTTCAGCTTTGATTCCAGCCATTACTTCTTGTGCTTTTTTAGCTCTTTCAGCACCAGAAAGACCTTCTAGCTCTTTATTTACCTTTTCTGATACATCATCCATACGTTGTAAGAAACGTACAAATAATCCCTCAATTGGCTTTTCTTCATCGTGACTTTTTGCAAAGAAGCCGTTCGTTAAGTAATCGTTTTCAACAGTACTTACCGATTGAATTCCTCCATATCCACAGTGATGGTTTGTGAAAATCAAACCTTTGTCAGATACGATTTCACCTGTACAAAATCCACCAAAGTGAACGATTGCATCCTTGAGAGAGCTGTTATTGACACTATAGATCTCTTCAGCTGTAAGCTTGAGACCTTCTTTTTTCATGTCTGTGTAGTTCAGACGTGAAACAAACATTGGCAACCACATTCCTTCATCTAGTTGCTTTTTTGGACCTAAATCAGAGGCAATTACCTGTGATGATAGTATCAAAACAAGTAAAACTTGAATCCATTTTTTCATT
Source organism: Flammeovirga sp. OC4 (assembly GCF_000812565.1). GTDB lineage: Bacteria > Bacteroidota > Bacteroidia > Cytophagales > Flammeovirgaceae > Flammeovirga. The sequence continues at coordinate 82,809 of NZ_JTAM01000028.1, forward strand.
ATTCTCGTATGGTTAGTAAATATTCTTAATTATTCTATTGCAATTCTACCAAAATCATTTAACAAATCACATTAGGACCAAGATTTGCATTAAGATAAAGTACTCTTAATCTCTTAGTTTAAGATAGATTAACTTAAATTTATAAAAGCATTCGTACTTACGAATGCTCCGGTAGAACATGTATAAATAAATACTTGTCTTTTATTATGACGAAAATTATCAAATACTTATTTTCTAGCGTCGTCTTTTTCATCTTCCTATCCTCTAATAGTTTTGCTCAAAATTTTAATACTTACTTTGCAGAAGGAAAAGCGGCATTTGACCAGAAAAATTACAATAAAGCAATTCAAAAATTTCAAACTGCCAGAAGTGTTGGTGTTGAAACCATCGGAGATACACACCCTGATTATATGCTTAACATTGAATTCTTAGCAAAGTCTTATGAAGCTCAAAAAGATCTAGGGAATGCCAATATTTATTATACTTCTCTCGAAAAGTTATTAGTAAAGTCGGGAAATGCAGTATCTAAAAGAACAGGAGATACTCAACAAGCTATTGCAGATAATAGCTTATACATGAAGAATTTTCCTCAAGCTGACGTGTATTATCAAAAGGCACTTGTCACAAGAGAAAAAACAAGTGGTAAAACATCAAAAGATTATGCTATCACTTACCACAAATATGCAAGATTATACTTGAGAGGCCGTAAATATAAAGAAGCGGATGCAATGTATAGAAACCTTGAAGACCTTGCAGTTAAAACATTAAAAGGTACGGATGAGTATGCACAGATTCTTTCTGAACAAGCTGAAGTTTTTATGGGCTTAAAAAGAATTGATGAAGCGTCTATACAGCTAAGTATGTCGATTGCCGCTTATGAAAAGTTGAAGGCTCCAAAATCTAGCTATGTACAGCTTTATCTTCAAGAAGCATCTTTGTTAGAAAAAACAGGCCAACAAAGTGCAGCTATTCAATCTTACTATAAGTATATCGATAATTTAGCGAAGGCCATAACAATCAAAAACCCGAAGTATATCACTGAGGTGGAACGCTTGGCTATTCATTTGGACGAAAAACTAAATTCTCCAAAAGACGCTTATAATTTCATTAAAAAGAAGCTTGCTGCTAATATCGCTAGACATACAGAAAATAGTACGTATGTTGCTGCTACGTATGTTGAATTAGCAGAAATTGAAATTACTCAGAATAATATTCCACTAGCGGAACAGTACTCGAAAAAAGCTTTAGCCACTTATCAAAAATTAGGAAAAGAAAAGTCTCCGGAAGGAATTGTAGCGACTATTACATTAGCAAGAGTAAACAGTAAGCAGAATAAAGATGCTGAAGCGGAGAAGTTATATCAAAAAGCAATTACAGATGCTGAACAACATTTATCTAATAAACATACAAGTTATGGACAAGCTTTAGATAGTTTAGCTTTCTTCTATATTGAAAGAAAAAGATTTGATGATGCTGAAGCAGAAATTCTAAAAGGTCTTGAGACAAGAGAGAAAAATATGGGTAAACAACATATTGATTATGGAAACTCCCTGTATAGCTTGTCAAGGTTGTATTCTTCACAAGATAGTCTGGTAAAAGCAGAAAAGGCCTTGAAGAGTGTAGTAAAGGTCAGAGAGGGCTATTATGGTGCTTTGACACTTGAGCATGTGACTTGCATTAAAGAATTGGGGGACCTTTATGCTAAAATGGGCGAAGAACAAAAAGCTAATGCTTTAAAATCTTACCGAAGAGCTATTTCGCTTTATGAGGGGATTGGTATGAAAGATAGTCCTGTAGTAAAAGAAATCTATATGAAAATTGATGAGATCAATGCTCAATAGCAAAAGTACGAGGTTCTAATTATTGATTTAGTTAGAGCTTTTTCTTACAAGAGCAGAATTTTATCTAAAAAAAGTTTTTGAAAAGCATTTTTTCAATGTAGATCAGAAAATAAAAAGGGTCAGTTAAATGAATAACTGACCCTTTTTATATGGTTACATTAAAAGAACCTACTTTTGACTATCCTAAGTAAGGTTTTAATGCTTTACTTCTTGATGTATGACGAAGACGTCTGATGGCTTTTTCTTTAATTTGACGCACACGTTCACGCGTTAAATTAAATTTCTCTCCAATTTCTTCTAATGTCATTGAATGCTCTCCGTTTAATCCGAAGTATAAAGTAATTACATCTGCCTCACGTTTTGTTAACGTAGAAAGGGCACGTTGAACTTCTTTACGTAAAGAGTCATTCATCAACTCTGTATCTGGCTTTTCCTCCATGTCGTTTTCCAACACGTCGTAAAGGTTATTTTCTTCACCTTGTACGAAAGGAGCATCCATAGATACGTGGCGACCAGAAATTTTCATTGTATCTACAACTTCGTTTGTAGTTACATCTAAAACTTCTGCCAGTTCGTCTGGAGATGGTTCACGCTCATAACGTTGTTCCAATTCAGAGAAAGTCTTTGAAATCTTGTTCAATGAACCTACTCTGTTCAATGGTAAACGTACGATACGTGATTGTTCTGCTAATGCTTGAAGGATAGATTGTCTAATCCACCATACCGCATAAGAGATAAACTTAAAACCACGAGTTTCGTCGAAACGTTGGGCAGCTTTAATCAAACCCAAGTTACCTTCATTGATCAAGTCACCTAAAGAAAGTCCCTGATTCTGATACTGCTTAGCTACAGAAACTACGAAACGCAAGTTGGCTTTCGTTAATTTCTCTAATGCAATTTGATCGCCCTCACGAATTTGCTTAGCAAGAGTTACTTCTTCATCAGGTGTTAGCAGGTCAACCTTACCGATTTCTTGTAAGTATTTGTCCAGCGACTGTGACTCCCTGTTCGTGATCTGTTTACTGATCTTGAGTTGTCTCATCCGTTCTTTTTTGCCATTGTTAAGATTTTCCCAAAAGTATTCTTATAAGATAAGGAATTTCTTGAGAAAATATTTATAATCAGGAATTTATCACTGCAAATATTGTGCAGTTCATAAATTCACTACATAATTGACTAAAAAAAGACATATAAAGTTTAGCAAATACTCAAAATAATTCTTAAGCATTCACTAAACTGTCTTTTAATAGGTTATTATCTTCTGTTGTAACCACCACGGTCACCTCTGTCGCCTCTATCTCTGCGGTCTCCGCGATCACCACCACGGTTAAAACCACCTCTTCTGTCACCACCACGGTCATGACGGTCTCTTCTTTCACGTGGAGGAGGAGGAGTATAACCTTCTGGCATAGGAAGTAACGCCTTACGAGATAATTTGAATTTACCTGTCTTAGGGTCGATTTCAAGTAACTTGATATCTACTTTATCACCTACTTTCAAGATGCTTTCCACATTGTCAGTACGCTCCCAAGCGATCTCTGAGATGTGTAATAAACCTTCTTTACCAGGCATAAACTCAACGAATGCACCGAATGGCTGTAATGATTTTACAGTACCAGGGTAAGTTTCACCAACTTCAGGTTGCGCTACGATAGCTTTTACTCTATCTACAGCACCGTCCATTGCTACTTTATCTACAGCAAAGAAACTTACTTGACCTTGGTTTTCTACTTCTTCGATAACGATAGTTGCACCAGTGTCTTTTTGGATCTCTTGGATCACTTTACCACCTGGTCCAATTACAGCACCGATTAAGTCTTGAGGAATCATCATCACAAAACTACGTGGAGCGTGTGGTTTCAAGTCATCTCTTGAAGTTGAGATTACTTCATCCATTACTTCACGAATGTGAGCTCTACCTCTGTTAGCTTGTTCTAAAGCTTGCTTCAACACCTCATATGGAAGACCATCAACTTTGATATCCATTTGACATGCTGTAATACCTTTTTCAGTACCTGTTACTTTGAAGTCCATATCACCTAAGTGATCCTCATCGCCTAAGATATCTGATAAGATCGCATATTTTAATTCACCTGTTTCAGGATCGTTTTCTGAGATCATACCCATTGCAATACCTGATACAGTACCTGTGATATTCACACCTGCATCCATAAGTGCTAATGAACCTGCACAAACTGTTGCCATTGATGACGAACCGTTTGATTCCAAGATATCAGAAACGATACGAATAGTGTATGGGTTTTCATTTTCAGGAGGAAGAACTCTTTGTAAAGCTCTATGACCTAAGTTACCGTGACCTACTTCTCTACGTCCAGGACCTCTGTTTGGTCTTACCTCACCAGTTGAGAAACCAGGGAAGTTGTAGTGAAGGATGAACTTGCTAGAGCTAGACTCCATCGCTGAATCTAACATTTGTTCGTCCATTTTAGTTCCCAAAGTAACCGTAGTCAATGATTGAGTTTCACCACGAGTGAACAAAGCAGAACCGTGAGCTGAAGGTAATACGTCTACCTCAGGAACGATTGGTCTTACTTCCTCTAAGTCACGACCGTCTAAACGGTTCTTTGTGTTCAATACTAAATCACGAGAAGCTTTCTTCTCACATTTAGCCACGTAACGCTTGATAAGCGGTAACTTCTCTTCAGTTTCCTCATCTTCCGGTAAAGCCTCGAAGTACGCTTTTTTCACTTCAGTGAAAGCCGCCTTACGCTCTGACTTACCTTTGATACCTTGAGCTGCTACTGCATATAATTTATCATAAAGAGCAGTGAAAACTTCTTCTTTTAAAGCTTCGTCTTCAACATCACCTACAAACTCTCTGTATTCGGTAACGCCAACTGCTTCTCTTAATTCTACTTGAATTGCACACTGAGTTTTGATAGCCTCATGACCTACTTTAATCGCTTCGATCATTTCATCTTCACCCACTTCTTGCATTTCACCCTCTACCATTGTGATGTTTTCAGCAGTAGCACCGATCATTAGATCAAGCGTACAACCTTCCATCTGTGCTGGAGTTGGGTTAACGATGTATTCACCGTTAGTGTCTTTGATCACCCTAACTTCTGAGATAGGACCATCAAAAGGAATGTCTGTGATTGATAATGCTGCAGATGCTGCTAATGCCACCAATGCGTCTGGCAAAGCGTCTTTATCTGCTGAGATCATAGTGATCATGATTTGAGTATCATGATAATAGTCAGAAGGGAATAATGGACGGATAGCTCTATCCACTAAACGAGAAATTAAGATTTCACGATCACTTAAACGTCCTTCTCTTTTTAAGAAACCGCCAGGAATCTTACCTGCAGACGCAAATTTTTCTTGGTAATCTACTGAAAGTGGCAAAAAGTCAGCACCCTCTCTTTTCTCTGGGTTAGAAACAACAGTTGCTAATAGCATTGTATTTCCCATGCGCAAAACGATCGATCCGTCTGCTTGTCTTGCCATTCTACCTGTTTCTAATGAGATCTCACGTCCATCAGGAAGGGCAACTGTTTTTTTAATCACGTTTTCAAACATCGTAATTGTGTTGTGTTTTAATATTTTCTTCAAACAAAGCAGATATTTAAGGACCGAGTCCTATCTGCATTCATACCAGGATTGCTGTAAAAATTTGTTGAAATTACTTTAGTCCAAGTATTTAAATTAGGCTAGTAAAAGCGAACTTTTGCCAACCCCAAAAATTAGTGATTTTTTATGGATAAATCACTTCTTGCCAGTCTTTTATTTCAATAAATTAGTCAAAATAAAAGGCAATGTATAAATACGCAAAAAGGGAATTCCAGATTTTGGAATCCCCTGAGTGGTATTTTTACACCAGAAAGAATTACTTTCTGATACCAAGTTCTTTGATAATCGCTCTGTAACGGTTGATATCTTTTTTAGCTACATAGTCAAGCATAGAACGACGCTTACCTACTAACTTCATCAAACCACGACGAGATGAGTGATCTTTTTTGTTCGACTTTAAGTGCTCCGTTAAGTGTTGGATACGCTTAGTGAACAATGCGATTTGAGCTTCTGGTGAACCAGTGTCTCCTTCACCTTTACCGTATGAAGTAAAGATCTCTTTTTTGTACTCAGGGCTTAAATAATCCATAAAACCACAAATTAGTTTTGCGAAAAACTTGAATTTCACGTTACAATATCCTTTTGACAGCGATGACGCGTGCCGAATAATGCTCCCCTCAATTCGTAGTTACTTCGAGTGTTACATAAAATTTTCAGGGTGCAAAACTAAGTATATTTTGTAAAAAATCCGAATAATATTCAACATAACAGTATTCATTAACGAAAAATTACAATATTCGCACTATACGGGCAGACCCAACGTCTGCCTAATGAAATAATGATGACAATAATAGGAGTTCACCATGGGAAATAGATCTGAAAATCTACCGAAAAAATTTACTGAGCGTCTTCAAGGACAAATTTCTGCTGAGGACTTTGATGCTTTCAAGGAAGCGATTGATGGACAGGTACCTGTATCTTACAGAACCAACCCTTTTAAGCCCGCAGAGATTACTTTTTCAGATACCACTCCGGTGCCATGGTGCGACGAAGCTCAATATATAGCCAAACGTCCATCGTTTGCTGAAGATCCTTTGATTTTTGCAGGTGCATATTATGTACAAGAGGCTTCTTCTATGTTCCTTTGGAAAGCACTAAAACAACACGCTCCATTAGAAAAAGACCTAAGAGTATTGGATTTATGTGCCGCTCCTGGAGGAAAAAGTACCTTAATCAATTCTCTTCTGACACCTAAGAGTGTTTTGGTTTCCAATGAAATTGTAGGCAAAAGATCCCTGCCATTAATTGACAACCTTGTAAGATGGGGAAATCCGAACACATTAGTAACGGGTAACTATGCGGAAAGCTTCGCTCCACTTCGAGAATACTTTGATGTAGTAGTGACAGACGCTCCATGTTCTGGTGAAGGCATGTTTAGAAAAGACCCTAAAGCCTCTGAACTTTGGTCAACATCTTTAGTAGATTCTTGTGCTTCTATCCAAGAGAGTATCGTCGATCATATTCCTCATGCCTTAAAAGCGGGTGGCCTATATATTTATAGTACGTGTACTTTCGCTCCTCAAGAAAACGAGGAACGTTTAGCTCAAATTCTAGAATCAGACGAGTTTGAACCGTTGGAAATCGATATTGATCCTTCTTGGGGAATCTCTACCATTGAGGTAGAAAGCAATGGAGTGAAAGCCATCGGTTACCGTTTTATTTTCCACAAGACAAAAGGAGAGGGGCTATTCTTAACCGCTTTCAGAAAAAAAGGAGAGCCATCTATTCATCAAAAATTCAGCGTTTCTCCTAAAAAGATGAAATCTGTCTTTATGGTGAAAAAGAGAGAGTCGGAAGAGTTAAGAAAATGGCTGGAAAACGGTAAAGATTTTGAATTCTACCAAGACGGAGAAGATGTATACGCTATTCCATCTCATATGGTACAAGATTTCAAAATCATGAAAGTCACTCAAAAGCTCCGTCATCAAGGCATCAAAATGGGGCGTTTCAATAAGAAGAACGGTCAACTGATCCCTGATCACGAACTAGCAGTCTCCAATATTGTCTCTGCTAAAATTCCAACATTAGATGTCGAATATAGAGATGCAATTGATTTCTTGAAAAAACAGGAAATGAGCGTTAAAACTATTCAAGGCGTAAAAGGATGGGCCATTATCAAATACAAAGGACTTGCATTGGGTTGGGTGAAAGTATTGCCAAACCGTTTGAATAATTATTATCCTTCGGAATTGAGGTTGAGGAAGGATGTGTAAATCATATACCACTGATAGTTAAGCTCTGAAATACAAAAAGGGTGAAAAGTTTAATCGACTTTTCACCCTTTTTGCTTCTGTAAAAATACAGAAGTGTATAAAAACAAAAAAAGCTAGCTGAAGCAGCGAGCTCTTTCCTGTTAAACCTAATTTTATTAACCCATTATCAATCAAAAATCTTTATGTTTTTTAATCTTTAATGTCTTATCTGATGTAAATGTAATAAAAAGTTTATAAATACAAACGGATTCTTTAAAATATTATTTACAATTATTAAATAAATACCATTTTAAACCCTAAAATGGTGTTAAAATGGTAACTATTAGATGTGTCAAATGTTTAAAAAAGTGATTTTTAGAAAAAAAAAGAGCACCACCCGTTTTGGTAGTACTCTTTGAAGAAAAGAGAAGGGAACTTTCTAAGCTTCCACTTCTTCTTTTGTTGAAAGTCGCTTGATCTTGATTTTTAATGCTGCGAACAATACTGTCATGATCGGACTTAATAAGTTGAAGAAGCAATACGGAATGTAAGCCCATGTAGCTACACCTAATACCGTAGACTGTGCTACGCCACAAGTGTTCCATGGTACTAATACTGATGTTACCGTTGCTGTATCTTCTAATGTTCTACTTAAGTTCTCAGGTGCTAACCCTTTTTCTTTAAAAGCTTCTGCATACATTTTACCTGGTACTACAATAGACAAGTACTGATCAGAAGCTGTAATATTAAAGAATACACAAGTGGATGCAGCTGAAGCGAATAAACCTGTTTCGCTTGTTACTTTAGAAATAATAGTCTCTGTAATCTTTGTCAGCATACCACTGATTTCCATTGCTCCACCAAATGCCATCGCTACTAAAATCAACCAGATCGTATTCAACATACCTACCATGCCACTTGATGAAAGTAATTCTGAAACAATAGTGTTATCTGATGAGATAGATACACCTTCGTACATTGACTTCATTAAGACTAAGTAAGACCCTTTCCAGTCTCCAGCTAAATCTCCAGCTAAAAGATCGACAATTTGTGGTTGTGCAATTAATCCTACAATCGCTCCTGCTAGTGAACCAATTAATAAGGCTGGCAAAGCTGGTACTTTCTTTACAATCAAGAAAACAACCAATGCTGGAACAATAAATAAGAAAGGAGAGATATTGAATGATGCTTCCAAAGCTGTCAATACTTCATGAACGTCAGCTTGTGAAACTGTTGATTCATAACCAAAACCAATGATTAAAAATAAAATCGAAGCAATCGTAAATGACGGTACTGTTGTAAGCGTCATGTATTTGATATGCGTGAATAAGTCAGTGCCTGCTACTGCTGGAGCAAGGTTTGTTGTATCTGACAAAGGAGACATTTTATCTCCAAAATAAGCACCACTGATAATAGCACCTGCTACTAAACCTTCGGACATTCCTAGTGTTTTACCGATACCCAATAGTGCCAAACCTACTGTGGCAATGGTAGACCATGAACTACCTGTTGCAACCGAAACAATAGCACAAATAATAATGGTAGCAAATAAGAAAATTGAAGGGTTTAAGATTTTTAATCCGTAATAAACCATTGCTGGAACGATACCTCCCAACAACCAAGTTCCTGCTAATGCACCGATCATTAATAAGATCAAGATAGAAGGCATTGCTGAGCCAATACTATCCACGATGCCATCCATTAAAACATTCCAAGAAACTTTTAATCTAAATATAGCTACAATCGCTACGACTGCGGTAGCGAGCATTAATACAACTTGATTAGAGCCTGATAATCCATCGTCTTTGAAAATTAAGACATTGACGGATAGCATAATAATTAAAAAAAGAATTGGTATAATAGATTCTAAAAATGATGGTTTTCTCTGTCCATTCATAGTATTCATAGTTTCAAAATAGGCACGTATTGCCTTTAGTCCTCGTTTATATGTATGGTAAAGCTACTAAAAAGGGATGCAAATACAACAGTTTAGAACAGTAGTATTTGCATCCCTTAAGTATTAATTGTATAACTTATGTTATTTTCTGACTAAAAAAGCTTAATTCTCAGCCTTTTCAATGATTAGAGCTTCTAATTCTTTTATCCTTTCTTTCTGTAATTCAATCTCATCTCTAAGCTTCACTACTACTCTTGAAGTATCCATATCCGCTATTGATGAAGCTATTATTTCAGATAATTTTTGAAGGAAATCGATATGATAGTTGTCAAGTACTGAGAATGATGAAATCTCTAAGATACCGTACATGATATCTCCATAAATCAATGGTAGAATGATTAAACACTTAGGTTTGGCACCTCCCATTCCAGAAGATATATTGATGTAGTTGTCCGGTACGTCTTCAATGTACACCATTTTTTGTTCTTTGTATACTTGTCCTAAGAGGCCATTTTCAAGATCATACTGTCTTTCGTCATATCTCTTTTTGTCATAAGCATACAGAGCCATCAGTTTTAGGTTTTGTCTACCTTCTTGATCTTCGTTTAAAAGTATGAAGGTACCTTGACTTGCTTCTATATAATTAATAATACTGCGTAAAAGATTGTCAAACCACTCTTCTTGACTTGTTACTTTTTCTCTTAAAAGCTGGTTGAACTGAGCCATACCATTGATGACCCAATTACGTTTCTTTTCTTCTTCTTGTACATTTCGGAATTTGTCTCTCATTTGTATCAAATCGTTAGCAAGAGAGGTGTCTCTGTACTTTTTATCATACGTGACATCCACCTCGCCAGCAGTTACCTTTCGAGAGAACATATTGGCAGCTTGTAATTGATCATCTAGTGAATATAAATTGTCTGTAATTTCAGCAACTTCATCATATTTATATTTTTGATCATTTTTAAATTCAAGAAGTGACTTTCCTTCGTTGATTCTTTGTGTTACACCTTGTAAAAATTCGAAGCGTTTCCCAACTGCTTTTGAGAACATGAATACGAACCAACTTAAGATAACTGCTTGAAAAATAAATACAACAAGGAAGGTGATCATCATCCACTTTATATAATTCTCACTATTTGATAATACTTTCTCTGACAAGGAAATTAATCGAGTATTGATTTTTTCTTGAAGATCAGAGACATCTTTCATTAAACCGGAGTTTTGACCTCTACCAATCACTTTCATCAAGTCTACCACTTTATGCATGCCAAATTGATAGGCAGCAAGGTTGGCTCTTAGCGTTCTGACTTGTTGTTCTGTTAAATCATTCATAGAACGGTCTTGATACAGCCTCACAATTTCTAGTTCAAACTCCTCTACGCTTTCATCAAAGAGTTTTAAGTACTTGGTTTCTCCTCTAAGTAGATAGTCTTTTTCATTTCTTCTCATTGTGAGAAGCATTCCCATATTGAGTGGAATATTTGTTTTTTCAATTTTATGAATCTTTGAACGCATATTCCCTACCATGCCCCAGTCTTTAAAACCAAGGTCAAGGTACTTTCTCATTAAAAAGTCTTGTTGTGCTTTAAGTTGCTCCATATCTGAGCGTAGAAACTCCATTTCTTTTGCTCTAGAATCGTTTAGACGGTCCATGTGTTTTCTTACTTCCTCTACCGTATAGAGTGCGGAGTCTAACAAACTGATGGATCTGATAGTGTTAGTACTTTTCCTTTTTTTGTAAAATTCTGCTGAAATTAAATCTTCCAATAAGAAATTCTTATAGTAGATTTCAGACTCTGTGTAGAGAGAGTTGCATTTTTTGAATTGTTCAGTTAACTCGTTCGTTTCTACTAAAGAACGTGTACCTAAAAATACTAATACTAATGTTGACAGTAGTAAAACAGTATTGACGATAAAAAGGATACCTAAGCGAAAACGAATAGTTTTACGAATAATCATATGCTTTGCCTGATAATTAACCAAAAAATAAGGAATGCCTAAAAGCTATGCTTTTAAAACATTCCTTACTTCAAAAATATTGCCTCAATCCTTCTTTTTATAAAAATGAAAGACCAATTACTTCGTTTTCTCTAAAACTTTCACTTCTTCTGAAACAACTGATGATAGTTTTATGACTGCATCAAATATACCATCATGATCAAAACCTGCTTCACGTTGCAATTCAATTTGCTCTCCTTGCTCAATAATAGTATCAGGAATTCCCAATCGTACGACAGTTTTGTTCGTATATTGATTGTCCATCATCCACTCTAAAACAGCACTACCAAATCCGCCCATAAGCGCACCATCTTCAATAGTGATAATTTTGTCATACTTAGCAAAAATTTCAGTGAGTAATTCTGCATCTATTGGTTTCACAAAACGCATATCATAGTGACCAGGGTTTACACCTGCCACTTGGAAGCGATCTCTTAATTGTACGACATAATTACCGATATGTCCAAAAGTTAAAATTGCAATCTCTTCGCCTTCTTGAACAGTTCTACCTTTACCCACTTCAATTTCTTCCATAGGTACTCTCCACTCAGGCATTACACCTTGCCCACGTGGGTAACGAATAGAGAATGGAGAAGTTCTGTGATTAACTGCTGTTTTCATCATGTGACGAAGTTCCGCTTCATTCATTGGTGCAGCCACTACTAAGTTAGGGATACAACGCATGAAAGGAATATCATAAGCACCGTGATGGGTAGCTCCATCTGCTCCTGCAAAACCAGCTCTGTCGAGACAGAAAATTACAGGTAAGTTTTGAATACATGCATCGTGTACAACTTGATCATAAGCTCTTTGCATGAAAGTAGAGTAGATATTACAGAAAGGAATCATTCCTTCTGCGGCTAAACCTGCAGCAAATGTCACGGCATGCTGTTCAGCGATACCTACATCAATAGCTCTATCCGGCATTTCCTTCATCATGATATTCAATGAACATCCTGAAGGCATAGCTGGAGTGATACCCATAATTTTATCATTCTCCTTGGCCATTTCCAAAATGGTCTCACCAAATACAGTTTGATATTTAGGAGGCTGAGGAGTTTTATGTACTTTCTTTTTGATTTCACCTGTTAGCTTATCAAACTTACCAGGGGCGTGCCATAAAGTTTGATCTTTTTCGGCTAATGCATAACCTTTACCTTTAACAGTAACAGCGTGGAGGATTTTTGGTCCAGGGATTTTTTTCAAATCTTCAAAAACATGTACCAAGTGATTGATATCATGTCCGTCTACAGGACCAAAGTAGCGAAGTCCTAGTGCTTCAAATAAGTTGCTTTGCTCTAACAATGCTGATTTTAAAGCATTTTCTGCTGCTGATACAGCTTGTTGAGCATGAGGGCCGATCTTTTTGACCTTTCCTAGCATATTCCAAACTTCATCCTTGATCTTGTTGTAGAATGGAGAAGTAGTAATATCTGTCAAATAATCTTTTAACGCACCTTGATTGGGATCAATGGCCATTCTATTATCATTCAATATGATGAGAATGTTAGCATCTGATGCACCTGCGTGGTTCATTGCCTCAAAGGCCATACCTGCAGTCATTGAACCGTCACCAATTACGGCGATGTGTTGTCTGTCGTGCTCTCCTTTTTCTTTAGAAGCGATGGCCATACCCAATGCAGCACTAATAGAAGTAGAAGAGTGCCCTACGCCAAAAGTATCATAATCACTTTCGTCACGTTTGGGGAAACCGGATAATCCTCCATACTGACGATTAGTGTGAAATTGATCTCTTCTTCCTGTAAGGATTTTATGATTATATGCTTGATGACCAACATCCCAAACGATGCGATCATAAGGTGTGTTGTAAACATAATGGAGTGCAGTTGTTAACTCTGTCACCCCTAAGCTTGCTCCAAAGTGTCCGCCATAGATGGATACATTATCGATGATGTATTGTCGTAACTCTTCACAGACTTGATATAATTTATCCATAGAGAGTTCACGCAAATCACTTGGCGAATCTATTTTTGCAAGAAGTTTACCCGGTTCAATTAGCATAACTAGAGTGTCTTTATTTAACCTTAGAATGGGTTCTGAAATCGTAATTATAATTCAGAACGAATTTTAAATCGATCTATAGGATATTAAATTTGTAGCTATAGACTTTTTTAGTTTGTACTATTAATCAACAATTTGTTTTATCAAAACTCTTTCTTCTTGGGAATTGTTTTAATAAAGCATAAGATTAAACGATTTTAGGCAAAAATACAACAAAGATTCCCGGTCTGACAAAAAGGGAATAAAATAGTTCTAAATTTTAGCATATTTCTCTGATATTCTTGTGATATGTAAGGTTTTAACCTAAATCGTCACCGCAGAAGGGAATAATAATTATAGGAAAAGATTAAAAAACAACAAATACATGAGCAACAACAAACCGAGAACATTGTTCGACAAAGTATGGGATAACCATGTCGTTCAACGCAAAGAAGGATTTCCTGATGTGTTATACATCGATACACATTTTATTCACGAGGTAACTAGCCCTCAAGCATTCAATGGACTTCGTAATAGAGGAATTCAACTCGCTCGTGTAGATCAAACTTGGGGAACTGCGGATCACAACGTTCCTACCAAAGATCAACATCTTCCAATCAAAGAAGCTTTATCAAGACATCAAGTAGAAACGCTAACAAAAAACTGTGATGAGTTTGGCGTAAAACTTTATGGTTTGGGCCACCCATTCCAAGGTATCGTTCACGTAATTGGACCTGAATTGGGCGTAACTCAACCGGGTAAAACAATTGTTTGTGGTGATAGCCATACGTCTACTCACGGTGCTTTTGGTTCAATTGCTTTCGGTATTGGAACATCACAAGTAGAACAAGTAATGTCTTCTCAATGTACACTTCAAAACAAGCCTAAGGCAATGAGAATTGTTGTGGATGGTGAGTTACAAGAAGGTGTAGGTGCAAAAGACATAGTATTATATGTAATTTCTAAATTATCAGCTTCAGGAGGTACAGGTTACTTCGTAGAGTTTGCTGGTTCTGCTATCCGTAATTTATCTATGGAAGGTAGAATGACGGTATGTAACATGAGTATCGAAATGGGTGCTCGTGGTGGTATCATCGCTCCAGATCAAACTACTTTTGATTATTTAGAAGGAAGAGAATTCGCTCCAAAGGGTGAGAAATGGGAAGAATCATTGGCGTATTGGAAATCACTTCCAACAGATGAAGGTGCAACATTTGACGCTGAATTCGTCTATGACGCTGCGGATATCGCTCCTATGGTTACTTATGGTACTAACCCTGGTATGGGTGTTGGTGTAGATAGTGCTGTTCCAACTCCAGAAAGCGAATCAGACAAGAAAGCTTTAGAATACATGGGCTTGAAAGAAGGTGAGGCGTTAATCGGTAAGCCAATCGACTATGTATTTATCGGTAGCTGTACAAATGCTCGTATCGAAGATTTGAGAGCTGTAGCTGAATTTGTAAAGGGTAAAAAGAAAGCTGACGGCGTAAATGTTTGGATCGTTCCTGGTTCTAAGCAGGTTGAAAAACAAGCAATCGCTGAAGGTTTAGATAAAGTATATGCTGAAGCTGGTTTTGAGTTAAGAGAGCCAGGTTGTTCTGCTTGTTTAGGTATGAATGAGGATAAAGTTCCTGAAGGAATGTACTGTATCTCTACTTCAAACAGAAACTTTGAAGGACGTCAAGGTCCAGGTGCTAGAACGTTATTAGCTTCTCCATTGACTGCTGCTGCTGCTGCTGTAAATGGACACATTGTAGATGTAAGAGAAGAGTTAACTACAGCATAATTTTAATATTTAAAGAGAATATCAACATGAAATATACAAAATCGACTTGCGTTCCTTTAAATATTGAGAACGTAGATACTGACCAAATCATCCCAGCTCGTTTCTTGAAGGCTACAACTAAAGAAGGCTTCGGTGATAACCTTTTCAGAGACTGGAGATACGACAAACAAGATCAGCCAATCGCTGATTTCGTATTAAACCAAGACACTTACAAAGGTGAAATCTTAGTTGCTGGTAAGAACTTTGGTTGTGGTTCATCACGAGAACACGCCGCTTGGTCTATTGATGACTACGGGTTTAAAATCGTAGTATCAAGCTTCTTCGCAGACATCTTCAAAGGGAATGCTTTGAACAACGGATTACTTCCTTTAGTAGTTTCTGAAGAATTCTTAGCAGAGCTTTTCGCTGATATTGAGGCAGATCCTTCTACAACATTAGAAGTGGATTTAGAAGCTCAAACAGCTTGGATCACTGGCAAAGAAGAGAACAAACAATCTTTCGAGATTGATGACTATAAGAAAATGTGTTTGATCAATGGATATGACGATATCGATTATCTATTGAGCTTAAAAGAAAACATTGCGAAGTACGAGCAAGATCGTGTTTATGCATTCAATGTCTAATTCAAACTCAAAAAAGAACAACAAACAAAAACATGAACAAGAAAATCACAGTACTTGCAGGTGACGGTATCGGATTAGAAGTTACAGGCATTACTCAAAATATATTAGAGATCATCGGTGAGCGTTTTGGTCACTCATTCGAATTCTCTCCAGCATTAATTGGTCACTCAGCAATTGAAGCAACAGGCGAGCCTTGTCCACAAGCTACTATTGATGCTTGTAAAGCTTCTGATGCAGTACTATTAGGTGCTGTAGGGATGCCAATGTATGACAACAATCCTAACTTAAAAGTACGTCCTGAGCAAGGTCTTCTTAAAATCCGTAAGGAATTAGGATTATTCTCAAACATTCGTCCTATTAAATTATTTGATGAGTTATTATATACTTCATCAATCAAACCTGAAATTCTTCAAGGTTCTGACATCATTTTCTTCCGTGAGTTGACGGGTGGTATCTACTTCGGTACTCCTCGTGAGCGTAACGAAGACGGTACAGAAGCAATTGACACATTACGTTACTCTAAAATGGAGGTAGAACGTATCGCTCGTCAAGCTTTTGAATCAGCAATGACACGTCGTAAGAAATTATGTTCTGTAGATAAAGCCAACGTATTGGAATCTTCTCGTTTATGGAGAGAAACAGTACAAGCACTTTCTGCTGAATATCCTGAAGTGGAAGTAACTCACATGTTCATTGACAATGCAGCAATGCAATTGATCCGTGATCCTAAGCAATTCGACGTAATTGTAACAGGAAATATGTTTGGTGATATCCTTACGGATGAGGCTTCTCAAATTGCAGGTTCTATGGGTATGTTACCTTCTGCTTCTGTTGGTTCAGAAATCGGATTGTACGAGCCAATTCACGGTTCTGCTCCTGATATTGCAGGTAAAGGTATCGCGAATCCAATCGCTTCTGTTCTTTCAGGTGCATTGTTGTTAGATATCTCTTTCGGATTAAAAGACGAGAGCGATGCAATCATCAGTGCTGTTGATCAATTCTTGAAAGATGGATACAGAACGTTAGATATCGCTACGGAGGAAACTCCTGAAGATAAGCGTATGAATACTGAACAAACAGGTAAAAAATTGGCAGAGTTATTAGCTTCTGTGACAGTGTAACTACCTATTGTTAAATACTAAGGATCCTGCCTTCTTTATTGAAGGTGGGATTTTTTTTGTTTAAAAAACGGTGAGACATGTAAGTTGTTATACCTTTTTTGGGAACTAATTGGGCATAATTAGGAAAAATTGAAATCGAAGAAAGCGTTAAAAGAAGCAAGTGTAATGATAAACATAGAGCTTTATGAAAAAGATATAAGTGAAGAGACAGTATACATGTTTAAAATCTCTCTTTAAGATTTTAAAATACTCTAAAATCGTTGTTTTATGAATTGGTATGATTCTTTATACCCAAATACTAAGTCCTGCAATTTTTTGTAGGGCTTTTTTTATATAAATCTATCTCTTCAATTACCACTACTTTCATTAGTTGAAAATAACTATCCCTTCGTTGAAAATTTCTCAAACACACTTATAGGTTCTGTTTCTTTGTAATGAGTCAAGTGAACTATCCTTCTAACATCATTACGATAACAATGAAACCTATAATTTTACTCCTTTTAATCATATCCTCAACAACGGCTTGGTCCCAAGAAATCCTTCTGCAAGGAAAGGTGATTGGAGGCGACAATAAAGAAGCATTAGTCAATGCGTTAATTACTATTTCCAATGAAAATAATAAATACCAAGTCCTTTCTAATTTGGATGGAGAATATAAAATCACGCTAAAAGAAGCCGGAAAATATAAGCTAGAGGCCATGTATTTGGGGTATAAAAATTATGCTTCAATGGTAACGGTCACTCCTAAG
Organism: Flammeovirga sp. OC4; assembly: GCF_000812565.1. Classification (GTDB taxonomy): domain Bacteria; phylum Bacteroidota; class Bacteroidia; order Cytophagales; family Flammeovirgaceae; genus Flammeovirga. Next base: position 100,614 of record NZ_JTAM01000028.1, read on the forward strand.
ACAAACCAATTAGACGTTACTTTGGAATCGATGTTTACGGAATTAAATGAAGTTGAAATTGTAGGTGATGTTCCTGTTGTAATAAAAGAGGATACCCTTCAGTTTTCTTCTAGTAATTATAAAACACATGAAGATGCTACAGCGGAAGACTTGGTTTCTAAAATTCCAGGAATGGACAGAGATGAAAATGGAAATGTCACTTCTGAAGGAGAAACTGTAAAAAAAGTACTTGTGGATGGAAAAGAGTTTTTTGGGGATGACCCGAAAAGTGCCATGCAAAACCTTCCTGCTGAAATGATTGATTATGTACAGGTCATTGATCAGAAAAGTGATCAGGCGGAATTTACAGGTTTTGATGATGGTAACAGAACCAAAGCCATCAATTTTGTAACGAAGAAAGATGCAAAATATGCTTATTTCGGGAAAGCAGAGGCAGGTTATGGTTCTGATGAACGTTATAGTGCTGGTGGTAATATCAATATCTTCAAAGGAGAACAACGTCTTTCATTTACTGGTTTGAGTAATAACGTCAATCAGCAAGGTTTTATGTCTGACAACCTTTCGTCGGGTGGTCCTAGAAGAAGAGGCGGTGGAAGAGGTCGTGGAAATGGTACTCCAGGGGAAATTTCAGCTAAATCTAATGGTATCAATACTTCTCACCTTTTAGGCACAAATTATATTGATTCTTGGGGTGAAAAAATTGACGTGACAGGAAGTTATAGTTACAAATTGGTGGACAATGTTACAGACGAGGCCTCTTCTACTGAGTACCTTGTTTCTGAAAGTAGTAATCAGATTGTAGATGAAATTCTAGATATCGATTCACGAAAAGAGAATCATAATTTTAATTTCAGAATGGATTATGAATTAAGTCCTAAAACCTCTATTCGTATTCGCCCATCCATTAAAATGGAAAATGGAAACAGTGCCAACAGCAGTTTATCGAATACTTATTTGAAAGACGGAACAGATCTCAATAGTTCTGATATGAAACAGTTCAGCACCAACAACTCCGCTGATATTAATAACTCTTTCCTTATTCGTCATAAATTAAATGATAACGGCAGAACACTAACTTTAGATTGGAAATTGTATTATCATAATGACGATACCTATCAAGATGTATTTACTAATATCAATTATTTTGAAGGAGATAATACTGAAAACGATTCTACAGCTCAGAGAATTCTTGGAGACACTGAAAAATTCAGAACATCAGCTAATTTGATATTCACTGAAAAACTGGCTAAAAACCTTCAGTTAAAGCTCAATTATTTTCAAAGTTGGGAAAAGCAGGATGTCAATACTAGAACGTATGATATCATGGATGATGCTAACGAAGGGGATTTTATTGAAGAACTTTCGAATACATTCACCTCCAATCAAAATATTTACAGACCAGAAGCTGGGTTACTTTTCAAGAAAGATAAGATCAATATAACAACCTCATTACAGTATCAATATTCAGCTTTGCTGAACGAAAGCATTTATCCTACTCAAGAAAATACCACTACGAATTTCGGTCACTTCTTACCTTCATTATCTATTAATTATAAGTTTTCGAGAAGTAAAAGATTACGTTTCTCTTATCAGAAAAATGTCTCTTTACCGAATGTTACCAACTTACAATCTGTAGTAGATTATAGTGATCCATTAAATATTTCATCTGGTAACCCTTATTTAGAAGGAGAAGAAAGTCATGTGTTACGTTTCAATTATAGAAACTTCAATATCGCGAGAAAGGAAATGTTCTTCATTAATCTATCGGCGACACAAACCGACAATAAAGTCACTCAATATACTTTTATCGCAGAAAATGACACCACAATCAATGGTGTGCCAGTGAGGAAAGGTGCTTCTTATACTTATCCCATCAACTTGGACGGCTACATCAATGCCAGAGGAATTATGGTTTACTCCAAACCAATCAATCCCATCAAAACCAATATTTCTTCCATGACAATGGGTAGTTACACAAGAAATGTGGGTATCACCAATGATATCACTTCTTTCACTTACGATAAGTCATTGGGACAAGGCATCCGATTATCAAGTAATATCAGCAAAAGAGTTGATTTCAATATCTCAAGTATGTGGACTTACCACTGGATCAACAACAATGCAAATGCATCCTTGAACGGTAATTACCTTCACAATAATATCAGAGCGAGTATAAATGTTGAGCCTATTGAGAGGTTGATTTTGAATACCTCTTTTACCGGAAATATTTATAATGGGGACGATGATTTGATTCAGGATAATATCTATAAATGGAATGCTCATATCGCCTATAAACTGTTCAAAAATAGGAGAGGGGAAGCCCGATTCTCCGTTTCAGATATTCTTAATCAAAATAGCAGTATCAGCAGAACGGTGACAGAAAGCTCTATTCAAACTAGTACTTACAATGTGCTTCCACGTTATTTTATGGTTTCCTTTATTTATCGACCTAAAGGCAAAACCAATCAAAAAGGTTTTGGAGGTAGAGAGGGCAGAGGACCAAGACCATTCTAATTAAATTTATATTATTAATAAATACACAAAAAATGAAAAATTTACTTTTCACATTCATACTTTTAAACCTTAGCAGTCTTGTATTTGCTCAAAGAAATTTTCCTTCTTTCACACCTCAAGAGTTCCCAAAAGAACTTTCTAAAGAATTGAAATTGGACGAAAGCACTGAGAAAAAATTAGGCAAATTATATATCCGATTGCAAGAGGATGTGATGAATACGATTATGATTGCTAGAAAGGATGGTGAAACGGATCGTGAAAAAATTAAAGCTGAAACAGATGAACTTAGAGATAAACATCTTGTGAAAGCAAAAGGCATTCTTGATGATGACACTTATGCTTCTTATGAAAATTTCATGTTGATGGAACGTAGAGAGAAACAAACTTATCTTTTAGAATTAAAGCTTGAACTTACTCCTGATCAAAAGGAAAAATATGATGCAATCAACGCTTCTTCAAAACAAGTTTTTCAACAAATCAGAGAAAAACATAAAGGAGATCGTGAAGCGATGAAGGAGGCTTTGGAACCTGTTATGAAACAACATGAAATGATGCTTTCTCAGGTCCTTACTGAGGAGCAAATGAGCATTTATAAAGCATCAAGAGAAGAGATGATGAAAAAGGGTAGAAGAGGTGGAAGAAGATCTTTCTAAAACTTCATTAAAATAATTATATCGCAAGTGTTAAGCCGATAGGCGTCACTTGTGATCACACTTTGGCGAAGTCTCCTGATTTCAAAATGAATAAAAATATGGTTTTTATACTCGAAGTCGTGAGACTTCGCCAATATTCAGTTCCAAGTGACGCTCACGCTTAACACTTGAAACATGGATTTGTAACAAAAAAGCACAAGTCTCGCCTATTGCTAAACTTGTGCTTGTTCTATTTTTATCTTAACGATTCAATTCCATATGATATCCCAAATCGTCTTTTTCGTACTCTTCAATACTCAATGGTTGTTTACTTTTGATCAACCGAATACTATGCGTACTTCTAAAATAACGAACATCAATTAAGGTATCTTTGAATTGGAAAATTGAGAATCCCCAATCGTATAAATCATATTTTAGGTTTATTGCCTTATCGTATCTCGATATTGAATCCACTACTTTGAAGTATTTCGAAAGGGCTTCATTATAGTTTTTAAAAGAGACTTCTTCAATATAATACTGATGGTCATTGACGGTATAAACAAAACTGTCTTTCAAGTTTCCATACTTAATCCATCTTTCTTTTTTGAAAAAGACAATCAACAAAAACGCCGAAATAAGTATTACAATAAACAACATGACCTTATAATTTAGAAATTAAATTTCCCGTTTGAATTTTTCGCTTCCGATTCTGGAAGAATTTCTTGAATAGCGTCCCAATGTTCTACGATTTTTCCATCTTCGAGTCTGAAAATATCATAGAATGCTACCTCTTTTTTCATGAAAACCCCTTCAGAAACAGCAATAACAAAGTTTCCTTCACCAAATAAGGCGTGATTTTTCTTATAAACCATTGGCATTCCAGCCTTATTCAGTGCCTCAATAGCTTCACCTAGTCCGGCTAAACCATCTTTTACATTAGGGTTGTGCTGTAAATATTCTTCTGTAGACACATAGTCCGTGATTTTCTCAGGGTGTTTTCCGAATAAAACATCATCAACGAAATGTTTGACAATTTTTTTATTCGCTTTCGTCTTATCCAAGTCCTTGACTTCAGTTGCGCCATCTATTTGAGATCTTCCTGAGGCAGTTTCAGTAACTTTCTCCTGAAGGTTGTCCCAGTGTTCTACAATCAGACCATCTTCAAATCTGAAGATATCTATTCCGATTTTCGGCCCGAAGAAGTTATAATCAGTATGAGCGATGACAAAGTCACCATCCTCGATTACTCTTACCGTGTTCGCCTTTGCAGATCCTTTTGGCAACTGCTGTAAAACAGCACCAAAACCTGCTAAACCATCTGCTACAGATTGATTATGCTGAATGTATTTGTTAGGATTGATATAACCCGCAGGAGCCGAATCTCCTGTTTCGATGCTTTTTAATAATGCTACTACCTTGTCTTTGTTCGATACTTCCATTGTACTAGAGTTTGATGATGAATCTTGAGCTGAGCTTGATAAAAACGCCATAATTAATACGGCTAATGAGTATATTTTCTTTGTCATGGATTACTATGTTTGTTTAACAAAATCAACATTACAAAGGTGGCGGATGGAGGAAGTTTTATAAAGGTAGATTTACGCCCTTGAATGATACATTTACGCCTTACTTGTTTTTTACTCTAAAGTCAGCAGGGGTGACAGTGGCATGTCTTTTAAAAAACTTGATGAAGTTAGTAGGTTCATCATACCCTAACTCATAGGCAATTTCCTTCACCGGTTCATCCGTATGCACCAATAATCTTTTGGCTTCCAAAACTACTCTTTCATCAATGATCTTTTTGGGTGATTTTGACAGTACTTCAGCAGTTGACTTATTCAACTGTTTTTCTGACAAATTCAATGAATTTGCATACCATTTTACCCCTTTCTCCTTTTTGTAAGACTCTTCTAAGTGTTCTTTAAAGTTGATTACATTGGTCAGATAGAGACTAGGCTCCAATTCTTGTACACCTTGTTCTCGGTATGCTCTTTCTGATTGTAGTAAGAAAAGGTAAAGTAATTTATGAAGGATCTCTTTTTGTGCTTGATCTTTCTTTTTTTCCGCTTCTTGATTCATTTGGTGGAAAATAAGTTCTAATGCCTCTCTATTAATAATGGGTGATAATTTTGCGACGTCATAAAGGTCACTATATAAAATAGAGGTAGTAATATACCTAAAGTCATACTTGGTTTGACAGAAAAAATCGTTGGTAAAAATGATTGATTTTCCCTCATAATAGCCATTTGCATCGTAGAGATTAACGGAGTTTTGAGCTACAAAAATTAAGGTATTGTCTTCAACTTTTATGGGTTTAAAATCTACATAGTGTGTGCCGTGTCCTTTTTCAATCCAAAGAATATGATAAAATCTGGCACGATGTGAAGTTGTTATTAAATGATTTTTCTCTTTAAATATTTTTTGAAGATCAACAATTTCAAACTCCAATCCATCCTCATTCTTCCTGAAGTCGTATTTTTTTATTTCTTCTTTCATCCACAATCGAATTATTATTCATACAACAATTTGAAATTTCCAAACTGCACTATGTTAATGGCTATTTTTCGTTAAATTACAGAAAATCAAAATGAAACATTGATGATAAATCGATAAATTTAACGTTTCATTTCTAAGCTACCAATTTCGAATTATAATCAGCTGTAACATTGAAATCACTTATAAAGAACTTCAATACGTTTTTTTTAATAGTATTTACGTCTACTTCCATTTTCGCTAGCACTATCGACAGTTTACAAGAAAAACTTTCAGATACTTTTGAACCTCATCAAAGAGGGGAATTAATGCTTCAGTTAGGGAAAAAGTTTATTGCCGTTGACATGGACCGTGCAATAGATTATACCACTGAAGGCATAATGCTTTACGAAGAAAATAAGGATGACCAGCTTTTGGGCGAATTATACAACCTCAAGGGCAACATCTATCTTTACAAAGGGCAATCTTACAAAGCAAGAGAAGCCTACTTTAATGCCATTCAACAATTCAGAAAAATCAAAAACAAAGAGTTGGAAGTAAGGTCACAAACCAACTTATGTCAGATTTATCAACAGGAAAAAAATTATCCTAAAGCGTTAGCTGAATATGACAAAGCCATCGCTACTGTAAAAGAACTGTCTGAGGATATTCAAAATGAATTACTCCCACATCTCTATCTTAATAAAGGTACACTATATGATGAACTAAATGAACCTGAAAAAGCCATTCACCTCTTCAATCAGGTCATCAGAATGTGTAAAAATGAATCACAATTGATTATGAAAAGTAAAGCCCTGCACAACCTTTCGAATCAATATGCCAATCAGAAAAGATATGAGGATGCTTTGGAGGTTTTAGAAGCTTCTTATAAAATCAAACAAGAATTGAATGATGAAAGAGGGGAAATCAACTCATTAGTGGCCTTTGCACATATTGCTTCTCAACAAGGTCGTTTTAAAGAAGCCGAAAAGTTTTATTTAAAAGCCATAGAGCAAGCGGATGAGGTGAACTCTCCTGTTGACCTCAAAAATGTCTACTACGGTCTATCAACCTTCTTCGAGAAAAATGGACATACTGAAAAGGCATTTCAATACTTTAAAGAGTATAAAAAAGCATCAGATGAGCTCCTTCAACAGCGATACAGCAAAGGAATTGCGGACTTAGAACAGAATCAAATCAAAGCTTTAGAAAAGATTCAGCTGTTACATGAGAAAGAAGAACAGCAAACGATTATTATCATTCTTACGTGCCTTTTTATTGGTATTATTTCTATCATTTTGATGGTACTCAGAGTTCAGCGTTTGAAAATGATCAATGCAAAGCAAAATGAGGAAAAAGCCAATATTGCGAGAGAGCTAGAAACGGTTGAACATCAATACACACAAGAGCAAAATAAAGTATTGCAGTCTCAAGTAGAGTTTAAAGACAAAGAATTGACGACAAACATTATGCACTTAATGCAACAAAACGAGTTGATTAATAAGGTCTCTGAAGAACTGCTGAGTATTGATTCTGAGTTGGACAGTAATAATAAAAAGAAGATCCGATCGATTGTTTATAACCTCCAAAATGCCAATCAAGGAGAAGTTTGGAAGGAATTGGAATACCGTTTTGAACAAGTGCACTCCGACTTCTTTGATAAATTGCATCAAAAATTCCCAAGTCTTTCCCCTAATGAAAAGAAGCTTTGTGCATTCCTCAAATTAAACTTAAGCACAAAAGACATTTCCAACATTACGCATCAAAGTGTGAAGTCCATTCAAGTGGCCAGATATCGACTCCGTAGAAAGTTAGAAATCAATAATACCGACGTCGATTTTCAAACTTTCTTTGATAATATTTCCTACAACGAAAAATAATTTTCAAACAATTAGTCAGCAGTGTTGATTCATTCATTTGCATCTATTAATATCGTATATCATTTTTTTGAAGGGATAAGATGAAGATAGAGGGATTAAAATTTATAGATCTATTTGCTGGTATTGGTGGTTTTCATAAAGCGTTGACATCGTTTGGAGCAGAATGTGTTTTTGCTTCTGAATGGGATAAATTTGCCGTAAAAACCTACCAACGCAACTATGGTATCCAACCTCACGGTGATATCACTCAGATTGATGAAAAAGATATTCCTACTCATGATATCCTTTGCGCTGGCTTTCCTTGCCAAGCCTTTTCTGTATCAGGCAAACAAAAAGGGTTTGAAGATGCCCGCGGTACTTTATTTTTTGATATTGCTAGAATTGTAAAGCACCATCAACCGAAATTACTCTTTCTGGAAAACGTCAAAAACTTTGAAAAACATGATGGAGGAAATACCATTCAAGTAGTCATCAAGACCTTAGATGAGCTAGGGTACAATGTCAAATACAAAGTGTTGAATGCATCAGAATTTGGTTTACCTCAGAACAGAAAACGAATTTACTTTGTCTGCTTTCGAAAAGATATCACCATCAATGAATTCCACTTTCCTTTACCTCATCAAAAACATGTTAGCCTAAAAGACTTCTTAGAGCAAAAACCTGATGCCAAGATTGTCAACCGCCCAGACATCGACATTTATAAAAAATACAAACCTAAAGAAGATAAAGAAGGAAACGTCATTTTACCCAACCGCCCCATACAAATCGGAAGAGTGAATAAAGGCGGTCAAGGAGAACGCATCTACGACCCCATCGGTCATGCGATTACGTTATCTGCCTATGGAGGAGGAGTTGGAGACAAAACAGGTTTATATAAAGTTGGTAATAAAATCAGAAAACTTTCCCCAAGAGAGTGTGCTCGTATTCAAGGTTTCGATGATAATTTTATTATTACTTCAGCCCATAATCAGGCTTATAAGCAGTTTGGAAATAGTGTAGCGATTAATGTTTTGAAGGCGATTTTGGGGGAAATTGAAAGGGTAAGAATAAATCTTTAAGATATTTAATACAAGTATGGTATATTGAATTATGTTCACTAACAACAACTTGCAAATTATAGAAAAGTGGAGGAATTTTATAAAGAAAAATTTAAGGATAAAAGTCGGATAGAACTAATTTTAATAATTGAACATGCCTCAGATTATAACCCTGAAGCTGTACAAGCTGCTAGATCTCTTTATTTACTTAAAGAAAAAGAAGGAGAACGTGTATATACTGAGACAACAAAAACTACAAACAATACATTTGATTTTATTAAAAACTATCGAATAAGTTATTTCTTCAATTATGTTATTCTAATTCTCAGCTTATATTCATTAAATCTCTTTATTCATTTTTACAAAGAAGAGTTAGGTCTTAATATTCAAGACATAAATGTATATGATTTTTTTTGGGTTTGTTTACTAATTAATCACCTATTATATATCATTGAAAACAAGAAATTCTACTCTTTTTTTAGTAGATGTATCAATAGTATATTTTTCTTTATCACCTTTATTTCATTTTTGAAATTAATTAATAGTCTGAACCATTCTTCAATTCAGGACGGAGCTTTTAAAATTATAGTTACCCCATCAAACCGGACT
>NZ_JTAM01000029.1 GCF_000812565.1 Flammeovirga sp. OC4
TCCTATAAATGCTTGTAGAAAGGTTGATTAAAAGTTGAAGAAAAACTTAGTTTACATTGTATTTAAATTTATTCCTACAAATCTTGAACTATGAAAGAAATAGAAGCCTTACTTACAGATATTGAATCCAAAATAGAAAATCATTACCTTCTTCAATCCTCTATTTCTGAGGCTAATGTTGGCTGGCATATAAAACATAGCTTATTAGTGTTGGATAGTGTTATTGAAGCTATGAAAAAGTCCGATCCCCAAAAATATAAATGGTCATTTAAATTACCTCGATTGATTGTTTTTGGTATGAATAAAATTCCAAGAGGAAAAGGAAAGTCTCCAAAAATGGTAAGGCCGGAGAAATATGATGAAGCCTCTCTAAGAGCTGATTTAATAGTGACGAAACAAAAGATGGCAGATCTAAGCACTCTTGAAAAAGATAAATATTTTAAACATCCTTATTTTGGAGATTTAAAAAAGAAACAGGCAATAAAGTTTCTAATGATCCATACCAAACATCACATGGCAATTGCGGATGATATTATAAAAGCTGATAATAAATGATACCGTTTTCCTATTTTTGGTTTACTTGCGAGTCTAATCGAAAATAAAACTAATAATGAAACAAATTCAATTATTCTTTCTTCTATTTTTCACGGCTTTTAGTTCGCTGTTTGCACAAGAAGTAACAATAGCAACTTTCAATGCAGAGTTTCTAAATAAGAAGAAAGTACAGCTCAAATTTGGCTTACCTTATGATATGAAATATGCTTCTAAAAAGGAACAGAAATTTTGGGATAAGGAAGAAAATAGGTCTGAAAAGCTTCAAGAAGCGTCTGCAAATGTCGCAGAAATGATCAAGAAGATTAATGCAGATATTATTACCCTTACTGAGGTAGGTACTCGTGAAGACTTGGAAGTTCTTGTAGATGAATTAAAGAAAATAGAAGTCACTTACGATTACTGGGAAGTTTGTGATAGCAAAGATACTTTTACAGGGCAACATGTGGCTGTTTTGTCAAAATACCCTTTAAAAGATACTTGGTATGAGATTGAAGGAACTTCAATTTACCTTGAAGAACTCGATGGAGACGCTGAAGGACAAACGGGGATAAGTAAAGGAATGAAAGTAACCGCTACGATTGAAGGGAAAGAGGTTGATATTTTTGTTCTTCATTTCAAAAGTGAAAGAGGTGGGTTTGAGAGCGATGCCAAGAGAATTGCTCAGGCGAGTATTGCTCGAAGAGCGATCATAAAACAGCTCAATCTTGGCAGAAGAGTAATTGTAACAGGAGACTTAAATGCTGAGAAAAAGAGCCCGTCAGTCTATAGAGTCAGAGGGTTTGATGATATCTATGAGGAATTGATTCAAACAGGAAGATCAGAATATTTCAAGGATTTTGATGTGCGATGGACCTATAATTATAAGGGAGAACCGGAGCAAATCGACCATATTCTATTTTCATCAAACATAGCCAATGAAAAGGATATTCATACTAAAATCATCAAAACTGACAATGAATTAGTATCTGATCATAATCCGGTGATCGTTAATTTCAAATTGAAATAACAAGTACTTTTCAACATAAAAATACCTACACCGAACAAATAGTTTAGTGTAGGTATTTTTTATACATAGGTGAAAAATATTTTACTCAAAAGCATAAGACCTCTCTACAGGCCAATTGTCTTCATACCCTAATTTCCAACGGAGTGTTTTTAGTTCATCCTCAGTAGCAATACACTCATCAAGGTCTTTGATGATTTGTGCCTCATCCATGTCTTGTCCAATGATGACCAATTCATTTTTTCGATCGCCATACACCTCATCCCAACCCGCTTCAATTGTTTCTTGATTTTCAATAAAAGCCAAGTATTGAAGTCGCTTTTTGTGATGCATACTACTCCACCACACACCAGCACTATCCGCTTTTAACGAACCTCCAGCCTGACTCCAAACTAATGCCTGCTCAGGACGTGAAGCCAGCCAAAACAATCCTTTACTACGGATCACAGTACTTGGGAACTCATATTGAACGTAAAACCAAAATCGTTCTGGGTCAAAAGGTTTTTCATTACGATAAACAAAAGAAGAAATTCCATACTCTTCTGTTTCAGGTGTGTGTTCCTCTTTATTGAGTTCTTCAATCCAACCTTCACTTTGCTCTGCTTCCTCAAAATTAAATAACCCAGTATTCAAAATTTTAGGAGGATCGACCTTACTGTAAGACGACTCAATAATTTTAGCCGATGGATTTAACTTATGAATAGCCGCTCTTAAAACACCCAAGTGCTCCTCAGTGACAAGATCAGTTTTATTTAGGATGATTACATTAGCAAATTCTACGTGATCCGTTAAAAGGTTGACTATCGTTCTATAATCTCCATCAATATCTGTCAATTCTCTATCCACCAATCGTTCTGGACTACCAAAATCCTTAAAGAAATTGAAGGCATCAATCACCGTCACCATCGTATCGATATAACTGAACTTTGATAAATCGATTCCATTTTCTTCATCCACAAATGAAAAAGTCTGAGCTACTGGAACGGGTTCACTGATACCAGTACTTTCAATCAGTAGGTAATCAAAACGTTCTTCCTTTGCGAGTCGTTCTACCTCTACCATCAAGTCTTCACGTAGCGTACAACAGATACAACCGTTGCTCATCTCCACTAATTTCTCTTCAGTGCGAGATAAAGTGTTTTCGTTTTTGACTAGCTCCGCATCAACGTTTACTTCACTCATATCATTGACAATGACGGCCACTTTCAGTCCTTCTTTGTTGTATAGAATATGATTGAGAAGAGTAGTTTTTCCAGCTCCGAGAAATCCGCTCAAAACAGTTACAGGTAGTTTCCTATTCATAAGTTTAAAGTTTTTAAGTGCGATAGTGTCGCAAAATAAATCCAATTGAATGTAAACGCAACTTTATTGCAGGTTTTGTGTGATAGCTATAAAGGAAAAAACAGTAATGTTAATGCTATGGTTTACTGATTGCAACTAATGTAGGATCAAACAAAAAGCCAACCTAAGGCTAGATTGACTTTCCATTTTATGTATAATAAATGAGGATTATTCCTCATAAATATCAAATTCAGCTGAAATAGATTTCATCAATTCAGCATCTTCAAAATCGGCATCGGTGAGTTTAGAAAGTTTCTCGAGGTATAAATCAAACTGACCATTTTTGAAGATAGTGAGCATTTTTCCACCCTCCACGCATTTTGCCGCATGCCATACATTTGGAGGCACCGTGATGGTATCTCCGGGCTTGCCAATTACCGTTTCATCATCAAAAATTAATTCTACTTCTCCTTCAAGAATATAGAATATCTCAGTCATGATTTTATGGTGGTGACGTGCAAGGAAAAAGCCTGGTTTCAGAGTGTCTTCTACAAAACTGAGTTCCCCGTTAGTGTGGTTAGACGAGAGTTTCACAAAGCAGTGATCTTGTGAATAGTTGTAGTTTTCTCCTTCTCCATTTCTGATGACTTCTCTTTCTTTCATAGTATTTGAGTAGATTGATATTTAATTGATAATCAAAAGTATAAATTATCATTTTTTAGAGAAGAAATGAACTGTTTCATAGAAAAGTGAAAATATCTATTGGAAAGAGAATTATAATTTAGCTTTTAATTGACATACCCAAATATTTCTAGTAAACTTCACTTTCCCTACTTTATCAACAGTACAGAAATCCACCATTTCAAGGTTATATTTTTCAATAATCACTTTAATATCAGAGATAGAAACAATCACCAATCTTGAGGCAATTTTTGAGGCAGATGCAATGATGTTTTCTACAATTTCATCACTTGAAACTGAGTATAGATTGTAGGGTAAGTCGATAATCGCCGCATCATATTTTTGAGTAATGTCTTTGATGTCTTCATTATAGACTTTTGCCGAATAACCATAATGCTCTAAGTTTTTTGTGGTATGATTGTAGGCCTTCCAGTTGATATCACATCCTTCAATATTAAAACCTGCATAACACCCTTCTAACATTACTGTTCCTACACCGCAACACGTATCAATCAATCGTTTTTCTTTATTTCCTTTAGAAGCAATATTGACCAATGTTTTGGCTGTATTCATACTCAATGAATTACTGAAAGAACAGGGTTTATCATTGTGTTTTTGCCATTCAGCATCATCTCTGATCGATTCACCAAAATACCATACCCCTTCAAAATTACATAAAGCATAAGTCACAGTTGGGTTGTAATAATCAGGCTCTCCCGTGATGATATAACCAATATCGCGAAGTTTATTTAAACGAGGTTTGTAGCCAATTTCGTCCCCTTTCAGTTTTTCATATTCCAATTTGAAGCCTTCAGCACATATTTCTTTCGCCTTAATGCTTTCCAGTAATTCATCATAATTTTCAGTAGCAAAGAGAATGTCAATTCTTTTCTTGATAAAAGCACTGCTGTCTGGTTCAATTTTTACATCAGAGAAGAAATGATTGCCTTGGAGTGCTTGATCAAAAAGTATTTTTGTCTCAAGTTCACACATGGAGATCTCATTTGAATTGTATTTGATGATATATAAAAACTGTTCCTTTTGCATAGGGGTATGTGAATTAATAAAAAAGGCTTCATCTGACCTAATGCCAAATGAAGCCGCAAGTTAATACTAAGCAGTTATACAATCAAAACTCAATTTTAAATGTATAACTGCTTAAAACGTAGTATTACTGTTTCGATTTCAATCTTTCTTCATTCCACCTTTTAAAATCGTCCATAGCACCATCAATGGAGAAGGAATCAATTTTTTCTATTTGAGGATATTTATAAAGCGATTGGATAAATTCACCCACAGTAGCACCCGCTTTGTAGATATATGGAGCACGTTTTGCCAGCCAAGCCCAATAAGAGTTAGAGTCAGTGTCCGCTCTTTCATAAGGGTCTCTTCTGATATTAAAGATTTTTGGTAAACGAAGTGGGACAAATGGCTCTGCCCATACTTGCATGGTGCGTGCTCTTTGTTCCATAAATACCACTTTCCAATCATCCATTCTGACTGCCGTCACATCACCATCATCTGAAGTATAAATAAAGTTACGTCTTGGACTCTCTTCTGCTTCTCCTTTGAAATAGGGAAGCATATTGAAGCCGTCAATCGTCGTTTGTACTTTCCTGTTTGCATAATCAATCCCCTTTTCTAATTGAGCTTTGATATCCGTTACTCCAACGGCAGCCATCACCGTCGGCAACCAATCTTGATGAGAAACAATACCAGTAAGTATTTTCCCTTCAGGAATAGTACCTTTCCACATCACATGACAAGGCACTCTATAAGCACCTTCCCAGTTGGTGTTTTTCTCAGATCTGTAAGGAGTCACTGCACCGTCAGGCCATTCATTATAATGCGGACCATTATCTGTAGAATACATAATGATGGTATTTTCCATCACACCCAATTCCTCCAATTTTGCTAAGATCTTTCCAATATTTCTGTCATGATCTACCATAACATCCGCATAAAAAGAATCCCCCCCTTGACCAGAAATACCTTTGATATCATCTGCACGGTAAGTAGGGAAGTGCATCCCAACGGTATTGTACCACAAGAAGAATGGAGCATCTTCTTTCGCTTTTTCACCTACCCATTCAATTGCTCTTTCCGTGATTTCTCTATCCACCGTTTCCATTCTTTTCTTTGTCAATGGACCCGTATCCGTAACTCTGCCGTCGGCATAAGAGTGGATCACACCTCTTGGTCCAAATTTATCTTTAAACCAGTCATCTTGAGGATAATCAGGGTGTTCAGGTTCTTCCTCTGCATTTAAATGGTATAGGTTGCCAAAGAATTCATCAAAACCATGGTTGGTAGGCAACATTTCATCACGGTCACCAAAGTGGTTTTTGCCAAACTGAGCAGTAGCATAGCCCTCTCGCTTTAATAGCCAAGCTATAGAAGGGTGTTCAGGTCTAAAACCTGCATTCGCACCTGGAAGCCCTACTTTTGAAAGGCCAGATCGAATAGGATTTTGTCCCGTCAGGAAAGAGGAGCGTCCGGCAGTACAAGACTGCTCTCCATAATAGTCTGTAAAAGCAATTCCCTCTTCTGCAATTCGGTCAATATTAGGTGTCATATACCCCATTTGACCGCGGTTCCAAAATGATAGGTTGAATTGTCCTATATCATCTCCCCATAAAATGACGATGTTAGGTTTCTTAGGTGTTTTTTTCTCAGGTTTTTCACTAGCGTAGGAACAAAATGCAATTCCTAGCGAGAGTAATACTAGAATAGTTTTTCTCATAATTAAGGTTTTCATCTGAAATAATTTACTGTCAAGTACCCAACTAGATTTATTATTAGCACTTAATAGATTGAGTTGATATTCTTTAGATTAGATATAATTTACCACTAATGAATTGTTAGTAGTTAGATTATGTTCTAAATTTAAAACAAGTACTAATCCTGTACAAATGAATCTTTTTTTAGTGCAAACTAGTTTCAGTAATGAGAAAAATAACTACTACCTTTCTTCTTTTCTTTTTTGTAATCAATGTAATCTATGCCCAAAGTGATACACCTTGGAATGGGAAAAAATGTGCAGTTGTATTGACCTATGACGATGCCTTGAATGTACATTTAGACAGTGTAATGCCAGTTTTAGATAAGCATCATTTTAATGGGACATTTTATGTAATGGGTGATACCGAAATTCTGAATAAGAGAATGGAGGAGTGGCGAAAAGCATCCCAAAAAGGACATGAATTAGGCAATCATACTTTAGCACACCCTTGTGACGGAAGTATTGATAATAGAGATTGGGTGATACCTGAAAGAGACCTCAGTAATTACAGTATTATTAGAGCCGTCAATGAAATCAAAACAACAAACACTTTATTGAAAGCCATTGATGGAAAAGACGAGAGAACGTTTGCCTACCCTTGCGGTGATTTGACAATTAATGGAACAACTTTCTATGATCAAGTAGAAAGTGAGTTTGTAGCGGCAAGAGGAACTTTTCATGGTTTGGAATCAAGCAAGACCATTGACATGAAGAATATCAAATGTTTCAGTATGCATGGACAAACAGGGGAGGAGATGATCAAGCTAGTCCAAGAGGCGGAAGAGCAAAACGCATTGGTGGTATTTCTATTTCATGGTGTTGGTGGTGAGCATAGTTTGAATGTTTCCAATGCTGCACATATTGAACTGATTGAGTATTTATCAAAGCACAAGAAAGATATTTGGGTAGATACGATGGTAGAAGTAGCTCGTTATTTAAAAAATGAAAAGTAAACTATGAACAGATTAATTACACTACTCTTTTTAAGCCTATTATTATGGAACTGTCAATTACAGAACAAGCCCAAAGCGTATGTTTTTGATCCACCTCAGATAGAGGATAAAGAACTATATGATATTGATAGTTTGCCCTTTTTCGAAACTGAAATTATGCAAGCGGCATCTTCTAATTTTGAGAGAATGATATCCTATGATTCTATGAGGTCAAGGTTTAATAATTTCACGGATAGTATCATGGACAAACATTATGAAGAGTATGATGATAATGAAGATGACTTATTTGATCCTATTGAGGCAATAATGTCTTATCAACCTTCTATTACGATTGATACTACAAAAATCATCAGTTATAAAGTGAGTAAATGGCATAACTTTAAATTACCCATCCTTTCCTCAGGTAAAGAAGTTTACCCTAAAAGACATCTAACTCCTCCTGTGCATGAACATGTTAAAGGATATAGAGTGTGGATTTCAAACTTGACAGATAGTATTAAATATATAGCTGCTCAAGATGGAGATATTATGGCTATCCAAGAAGCTTTAACTCCTGAAGGGGAATGGAAACCCATAGAATATTGGGTACATAGTTGGTGTGGGAATAGTATACATTATAATCCTCTTCCAGGTCTATCTTATGCTTATTTTACAATACCGATCTATAAAGGAGAATACAAAACAAAAATAAGATTGAAAGTTTATAATCAGAAGGAGGTGTTGTATTCTAATGTCATTGAAGGGGCTATCAATCTTAAACAATTTCAAGAACCAAGTGAATTTGTATTATCAAGCTACAATCGAAGGAAAAGAGAAGGACGTTGGTATGGTAATATTTATTTTAATAAACCAGATAAAACAGATGTCCTCTAATTAAAAATCCCCATCAAAATGAATCTCAATTTTGATGGGGATATTATTTATATAAATATCAAGATTAAGCTGATACAGATTCTTTTTCAGCATTACTGATTTTAGGGTTCTTTTTTCTACTTCTAATATTAAGAAGTTCCACGCCAAATGCGAAAGCCATAGCGAAGTAAACATATCCCTTAGGAACGTGAACACCAAATGCCTCGATCACTAATAGGAAACCAATCATTACTAAGAATGAAAGGGCTAGCATTTTAATGGTAGGGTTAGTATCTACAAAATTGGCAATTTTCTTAGAGAAGAATAACATTACGCAAAGTGATATAATTACGGCAGCAATCATAATTGGTAATTCTTTTACAAGTCCAACTGCGGTTAAGATTGAATCAAAAGAGAAAACAATATCAATCAATACAATTTGAACTACTCCGCTCCAAAATGATTTTACTTTTTTGACTTGCATTTCTTCCTCGTCTTCACCTTCTACATGAACGTGAATCTCGCTTGTCGTTTTGGCGATTAAGAATAATCCGCCGCCAAGTAATATCAAGTCTCTGCCACTCAATGCTCCGTCTACACCAATAAGGTCTAAGAAAGGAATAGTAATCAGAGGATCTTCCAATCCTACAAGCCATGAGATAGAAAATAATAAACCAATACGAACAACTAATGCCATCATGATACCTAAGCTTCTCGCTTTGTCCTGTTGTTCTTGAGGGAGTTTTCCACTAACAATAGAGATGAAAATAATGTTGTCAATACCGAGGACGATTTCAAGTAATGTTAGTGTGATTAAACTGATTAATCCAGCAGTTGTGAAGAGTGCTTCCATTTTAGTGTTTAAGTTGAAAATTTATAGCAATAAAAAGCTCTAAAACCAGGAGTGATCTTAGAGCTTTTGAAATGTTTTTTTGATTTAGGAAAATTAGATTTCTAATAAAGCTCCGAACAATCCTAAGTTTCTCACTTTGTCTTTAACGACCATAGTTGAGATTGTAGTATGTTGTTTTAATAAGCTTTCGGCTGTACTACCAATAAAAGTAGCAGCTAGGGCCGATCTTCCTCTTGATCCCATGACAATCAAGTCTCCATCTTCTACTAATGATATGTTGGAAATGATTTTAGCTTCATTGTTTCCATAGATGTCAAAGTGTAACCTTGTTTTGTAGTCGATGTCTCCAAAATCAAACTGCTTCAAGAAGTTTTTACATCTTTTTTCAGCATGTTGTAGTAATACCTGAGCATACTCTTCTGGTGTTTTTCCGGAAGCTGTATATCCTGTTGGCAGGGCGTATACATGAAGTATGGTCAATTCCATATGATTTCTATTGGCAATCTGAATAGCATTTTTCATAGCCATTTTAGACATCTCAGAAAAATCAATTGGAACGATGGCTTTTTTAATTGGTACTTGAGGGTTTTCCGAAACAGTCAATACAGTACAATAAGCATATCTTGTCAAAAGACGTGCAATTGTACCGCTTCCTTCAGCGATATTTTTCTTACCAGCGATAACAAGGTCTACCTTGTTTTTTTGAATGGCTTTTAAAATCTTCGATGTTGGATCGCTTGATTCAGAAACTTGGAATACAAATTCGATGTTTCTGTCATTTAACTCACTGAATTTATCAACAAGCTCCTGCATTTTTTGCAAGACCATGTCTTTCTTAGTCACAAGTTTTCCTTTGTACTCTACTTCTTCTTTCGCTGAACCGTCTCTTATGACATGCATAAGGATAACTTTCTGTACTAAAAATACAGGTGCGGCAGTTAGAGAATAACGCATAATGGCATCGTCAATATACGTTAGGTCTATAGGTAATAGTGCTGATAGTGCTTTGTTCATATTCTACTATTCTTTCAGTAGTAAGAAGGTTGTTCCGATTAAATTATGGATTTAAATATGCAAATTACGTGCTTATTTTTATTAATTTAACATTTTTATATGATTTTTGTCAATAAACCGCCAATTAATTTTGAAAGATGAGGTTCAGCATTACTGGCATTTTTCAAAATTTCGGGTAAATCGACAGGTTGAAGTGCTCCTTCGTAGCATAAATCAGTGACTACTGAAACAGCAAAAACAGGAAGTTTCATTTGTACTGCAACAATGACTTCAGGTACGGTTGACATTCCTACAACGTCAGCTCCTATAATCCCTAAGTATTTGTATTCTGCTTTTGTTTCAAGGTTGGGGCCTGTTACTGAGGCATATACTCCTTCATGAACTGGTAAGTTGTGTTCTTTGACCACTTCTTTTGCTTTCTCAATAAGGTCATTGCTGTAAGGTTCAAACATATCTGGGAAGCGATCACCCCACTCGTCTACATTTTTACCAATCAATGGATTTCCAAACATCAAGTTGATGTGATCGTTGATGATCATCAAATCACTTTTTTGGAAGTTAGGGTTGATACCACCTGCCGCATTAGAAATAATTAAAGCAGAGACACCTAGAAGTTTTAAAACACGAATAGGAAAAGTAACTTCTTTCATGTCATATCCTTCATAAAAATGGAATCTTCCCTGCATCGCTACCACTTTTCTTCCATTTAAATAACCGAAAATTAAGCGTCCTTTATGAGACTCTACAGTAGATAAAGGAAAGTGAGGAAGTTTTTCATACGACAAATCATATTTGATATCCAATTCCTCTACAAGTCCGCCAAGACCAGTACCCAATACAATTCCTACTTCAGGCTGAAATCCATCACAAAGAGTTTGTACTTTTTGAACACACTCTTCAACCTTTTCTTTATATGTAATCATTTGACTTTTTAATTTTTGTGTTGGAATAATGTGAAACCTATCGTTTGCGAAATGGGCTTCTAAGAAATTTAGTAATAGATAGTTTTGTCTTACAGCTCAATTTGAAGCTTTTCTATGACAAAGAGAATTCCCCTACTTCCAATTGCTGAAAGTAGGGGATTAGTTTTATTTAAAACGATTTTTCAACATTGCCAATTTATCTTGCATTGATAAGTTGTCGTCGTTATCGTTATTATTGCTTCTTCTGTTACTGTTGTTTTGGTTAGAAGGTCTTCTATTTGTATTTGATTTCCCTCTGTTTTGTGATCGTCCTTGTGAATTTCCAACACCATCACCGCTTTTCATTGATAAAGCAATTCTGTTTCTAGAAATATCGACATCCGTCACTACCACTTGTACTTTTTGATGTACTTTTACGACCTCATTTGGATCAGAGATATAGCGGTCAGCCATTTGACTTAGGTGAACCAAACCATCTTGGTGTACTCCAATATCTACAAACGCACCGAAATTCGTGATGTTTGTAACAATACCAGGTAACTTCATTCCTACTGTAAGGTCCGTGATTTTTTCTACACCGTCAGCAAATTGGAAGGCCTCAAATTTTTCACGAGGGTCACGTCCTGGTTTTGCTAACTCTTTTAAAATATCAGTAAGTGTAGGGATACCCACATTTTCCGTCACATAATTATCTAACTTGATTTGTTTGTGAAGGTTTTCATTGGACATCAACTCATTGATGGTAACCCCTAGATCATCTGCCATCTGTTTTACAATACTGTAACTTTCTGGGTGAACGGCACTAGCATCCAATGGATTTTTAGCATCTCTGATTCTTAAGAAACCTGCACACTGTTCGTAAGCTTTTGGTCCAAGACGAGGTACTTTTTTCAACTGAGCTCTATTTGTAAAGGCTCCGTTTTCATTTCTGAAATCAACGATATTTTGAGCAATGCTTGGTCCTAAACCAGAAACGTATGAAAGTAATTCTTTACTTGCTGTATTCACTTCCACGCCTACTGCGTTCACACAACTCATTACTACATCATCCAAACTTTGCTTCAATGCAGATTGGTCAACGTCGTGCTGATATTGGCCAACACCAATTGATTTAGGATCAATTTTTACCAATTCCGCTAATGGATCCATTAGTCTACGACCAATAGAAACCGCACCTCTTACTGTAAGATCAAGATCAGGGAATTCATTTCTTGCTGTTTCAGAAGCAGAGTAAATAGAAGCACCACTTTCATTCACAACAACGATCTCAACACCCGAAAGTCCAAGGTTTCTAACAAAAGACTCTGTTTCACGACTTGCAGTACCATTACCGATCGCAATCGCCTCAATATCGTGTTTCTCACATAATCTTTTTACAATAGAACCAGATTCAGCTACTTTTCTTTGTGGCTCGTTAGGGAAGATGGCTGTATTTTCTAAAAGTTTACCTTGTCTATCTAAGCAAACTAACTTACAACCTGTTCTGAACCCTGGGTCAAGTGCTAAAACTCTTTTTTGTCCAAGAGGAGCTGACAATAATAATTGTCTTAAGTTTTCAGCAAATACACCAATTGCTTCTTCGTCTGCATCTTTTTTAGAAACTAAACGTGATTCCGTTTCCATTGAAGGTTTCAGAAGACGTTTGTAAGCATCTTTTACCGCCATTTGGATTTGCGCTGCACTAGGAGTTCTTTGATCTACGTGAATGTCTTCCATTAAGAATAATGCATCTTCCTCTTCAGGAGAACAGTCTAATGAAATGATCATTTCTTTTTCTGCTCTTCTCATAGCAAGTACACGGTGTGAAGGAGCACCTTTTAATGACTCATTCCAATCGAAATAGTCTTTATATTTGGCACCTTCTTCTTCTTTACCTGGAATTACTTTAGCTTTGAAAGTACCTTTACTCATGAAAAGCTCACGCATTTCAGCACGAGTTTCTGCATCTTCATTTACTTTCTCAGCAATAATATCTCTAGCACCAGCAAGTGCTTTCTCAATATCTCCAACCTCTTTTTCAGGGTCTACAAATTTAGCTGCTTCCGCTTCAATATCTGTAGATAAGTCTGGCGAAAGTAGAATATCTGCTAAAGGCTCTAAGCCTCTTTCTTTAGCGATACTTGCTTTTGTTTTTCTTTTCGGTTTATATGGAAGATAAATATCCTCCAATACAGACATTGTTTCAGCTGCAAGAATTTTATCTTTTAGTTCATCCGTTAATTTACCCTGATCTTCAATACTCTTAAGGATACTTTCTCTTCTTTTATCAAGTTCTCTAAGTTGTAATGCCTTATCTCTGATGTCAGCAACCTGAACTTCATCCAAACTACCTGTAACTTCTTTTCTATATCGAGAAATGAAAGGTACAGTAGCTCCTTCATCCAATAAAGCAAGGGTGTCTCTTACTTGCTTTTCTGATATGCTCAAGGCTTGAGCAATTTTGTTTGTGATATTCACCATAGTATTAATTACGATGCAAAAGGGTCTTTAAAAAAGCATTTTTGAAAATGCTTGACAAGCTTCTTTAAAAGTAAAAAGTATACATTTTTAAGAAGAGTATAGAATGCGAAAATACGCTTTTTAAGTACCTACTCAAAATAAATTATTAAAACTTATGAGCTTATTTTGAAGGGCGTTTTTCAATACAGAGTGTTTATATTCTTACATTAATTTGAAGTGTTATATGTAAAGTTTGAAACATAAAAAGGCCTTCAATTTCGGTAACGAAATTGAAGGCCTTTTTGCTGTATTTCTTTCTCCTTAATTAGGAGTTATTTTTAATTTTCACCTGGGTTAATCATCGCACAACGGAAACCAATTGTTGCAGTTGCTGAATCTTGATCTAAGAAACGACGAGTACCTGCAGCCATCCAGTAAGCAACATCTTTCCAAGAACCGCCTTTGTAAACACGGATCGAGTTAGAGATGAATGAATCATATTGACGAACATAACCGTATGATTGGTAGTTGTAACCTTGGTTAGGACCATCTAAGTAATCGTTTTTACGAACTGGGTTTAAGTCATCCATATCTGCATATGATAAAGGACGGTAGATATCTTCTACCCATTCTGATACGTTACCACCCATGTTATAAAGACCGAAGTCATTTGGAGGGTTGTCATATACCCAAGTCGTAACCATTGCTGCGTCATTCAGTTTACCACCGATACCAGCATAGTCACCACGACCACGTTTGAAGTTGGCCATCATATCACCCATTGACTCACCATAAGGGTTTCTTACCGAGTGACCTGACCATGGATAAATACGACGTTCAGAGTAGTTTTCGTCGATATCTTGTAAACCAATTAAGGCTTGTGATGCGTAATCCCATTCTGCTTCAGTTGGTAAACGGAAAGCAGGAAGTACAACACCTGATTCTAATGGAATAGACTCACCGTTTTCAGCTGCTTCAGCTTCTTCGTCAGTACCATCCATCATTGCTAAGTTCTTATTTACTACTGTAGTTCTCCATGCACAATAGTTTTGAGCTTGTGTCCATGTGATACCTACTACAGGGTGATAACGGAAACCAGGGTAACGTAAGTAGTGATCAACGTATTGATCATTAAATGCTAATTGCTCAGCCCAAACAGTTGTATCAGGCAATGCCTCTTCTAAAGAAATACCAGAAACTGATGAGTCAGTACTTACATGGTGTAAGTAAAGTAACCAGTTAAGGTTGGCAACTTCTGTTTCGTCCATCCAGAAAGAAGCTACTGAAACCGTACGTTCGATATTGTCACGAGATTTCATTAAATCCTCTTCGTATGAACCTAATACAAAACGACCACCCTCGATGTATTTCATGTTTGGAACTTCTGGCATTCCACTATAGTCTCTAACCGAAAAACTATTGTCGTCTTTACCGTTATATTCCAACCCTGTCATTGTATCGTATCCTCCAGGGTTAGTTGCGTCAGGCTTTGAATTTTTGGCGCAGCTAGTAACTAATAAACCGGTTAGTAGTACCGCAGCCAAATAAAGCAGATTCCTTTTGCTCATGATATTCAGATCTCTATTTTTTCAATGTACCCAGTACGGCACATACTAATTTTCAAAAAATGTGTTTCATTCCCATAATGAAACCGCAACGAAATACATTTATTCAATAATTGTACCCAAAAGTCGAAGTTGTGAATATTTTTAAAAATAAAGTCTTTATTTTCTTAGGTTATCGAGTACCTCAATAGCCTTGTTTAAGTCGTTAACTTCTTCAATATTAAGGATTAAGCGCTTTTTTGTCTCTTTTATTTGACAAATTTTAGGGTGTGTTTGAACATACATCAAAATTTTTCCAAACTCATCAGATTGATAGTAAGCAGCATGTGTGTGCTCTAATAAATAGGCTTTTAGAGACTCGTTTTTAAGAATTAGCTTCTCCATTCCAATTTTTTGAGCGACCCAGCGCATTCTTACGGTCTTTAATAAATCTTCAACAGGAGACGGAATTGGACCAAATCGATCTTTTAAACTTTGAACAAACTTTTCCATTTCTTTCTCATTTTTCAATTTATCGGCCCTCATATATAAATTGAGTCTTTCAGAAATATTAGAAACGTAGGTATCAGGAATTAATATTTCAAAGTCAGTTTCTATTACAGTTTTGACATTGATGGTTTGTTTCTCAAGCTCTTCTTTAAATAAATTAGCAAATTCTGTTTGTTTGATTTCTTGTACAGCTTCTTCTAATATTTGATTGAATGTGTCAAACCCTAAGTCATTAATAAAACCAGATTGTTCACCACCTAATAAGTCGCCAGCTCCCCTAATGTCCAAATCACGCATTGCTACTTTAAATCCATCACCCAAATCTGAAAACTCTTCTAGAGTAGAAAGGCGTTTTCTAGAGTCAGAGGTCAAAGCTATAGTTGGAGGCGTTAATAAGTAACAGTATGCTTTTTTGTTGGATCTTCCCACACGTCCTCTCATTTGGTGTAAATCAGATAGTCCAAACATATGAGCTTGATTGACAATAATAGTATTGGCATTTGGGATGTCTAGTCCAGATTCAATGATGTTGGTGGAAATTAAAACATCGTATTCTCCCTGGATAAAGCGGAGCATGATTTTTTCCAATTGCGGTCCATCCATTTGTCCATGTGCATAGGTCACCTTTGCATCTGGAACTAACGTCATGATTTTATTGGCGAAGTGCTCAATATCTGCCACTCTATTGTGAACAAAGAAAGCTTGTCCACCTCTTAATAGTTCGTGATGTATGGCATCACGAATCACCTCATCATTTAAGGTTGAAATTTGTGTCGTTACAGGTTGACGGTTGGGAGGTGGAGTTTCGATCACTGAAAGGTCTCTTGCTCCTAGTAACGAAAAGTGTAAAGTTCTTGGGATTGGTGTGGCCGTAAGTGTCAAGGCATCTACGTTCACTCTCATTTCTTTTAGCTTCTCTTTGGTCTTTACCCCAAACTTTTGCTCCTCGTCAATAATCATCAAGCCAAGATCTTTAAATTCTACATCTTTACTTGTGATTCTATGTGTACCTATTAATATGTCAATTTTCCCTTCCTTTACTTTTTTCAGAATCTCTTTAATCTGCTTAGGAGTTCTAAAACGATTGATGTAATCTACTGTACATGGTAAATCACCAATTCTATTTAAGAAAGTTTTATAATGTTGCATAGCCAGAATAGTGGTCGGTACTAATATCACTACCTGTTTACTATCACATACTGCTTTGAATGCAGCTCTTACGGCTACCTCTGTCTTACCAAAACCTACATCACCACACACTAATCGATCCATTGGATATGGTTTTTCCATATCTTCTTTTACTTCTTGGGTGGCTTTTGCCTGATCTGGGGTATCTTCAAATAGGAAAGAAGATTCTAATTCAGCCTGTAAGTATCCATCTTTATCAAATTGATAACCTTTCGATTCTCTTCTTTTAGCATAAAGTTGAATCAATTCACTAGCAATATCTTTGACTCTCTTTTTCGCTTTTTTCTTTTTATTTTCCCATTCAGGAGATCCTAGTTTGCTAATGGTCGGTTGTCTGCCTTCTTGTCCAGAGTATTTTGAAATTTTATGAAGAGCATGTAAACTCAAATAGAGTAGATCATTATCTCTATAAATCAAACGGATGCTTTCCTGCATTTTACCGTTGACTTCCACTTTTTCCATTCCTCCAAAGCGCCCCACACCATGATCCATGTGTGTCACAAAATCACCTGCTTTTAATTCACGAAGCTCTTTCAGCGTCATGGATTTTGTTTTGGAGTACTTCTGTTTTCCTTTGGGAGCATGGAAGCGCTCAAAAATTTGATGGTCTGTAAAGCAAGCAATGTTCATTTGCTTATCAATAAAGCCACCTCTTAAACCTAAGTTTAATTCCTGTACAAAAAGATCAGGTTTTATTTCTTCAAAAATTGTTTGAAGTCTTTCCAATTGTTTAGGAAGGTCAGAGATGATGATATTCCGAATACCTTCATGTTGTTGTTTTTCTAAAGTTTCTCCCAATAAGTGGAAATTCTTATTGAATGAAGGTTGAGGTTTACTTTCAAAAAGTATCGTTTCAGCATTTCGGACTCCCTTTTTATTCCCGAAAAGGACCCTGTGAGATTTATTGAGAAGTTGAACGAAACCTTTTTTGGTTTCAAAAATTTCTTCTGGTTTATTAATGATATGAGTACCACCACTAACCTTGAGAATATCTTCAAATTTCTCAGTTGCTTTTTCAAAATACTGATCAATGGTGTCAGTAAGTAATTCATAATCTTTGATCCAAACAGTAGCATTAGGTAAGAAATCAAGCATAGATTCTCTTACTTCTTGCATAAGTTTATTATGTACGTTTGGAACAATAGGAGCGTGTTCTTTATTTTCTTGTGATAATTGAGTGATTGGATCGAATGTACGTATACTTTCAATCTCATCTCCAAACAACTCTATTCTAAATGGGAGTTCATTAGCATAA
Source organism: Flammeovirga sp. OC4 (assembly GCF_000812565.1). Classification (GTDB taxonomy): domain Bacteria; phylum Bacteroidota; class Bacteroidia; order Cytophagales; family Flammeovirgaceae; genus Flammeovirga. The sequence goes on from NZ_JTAM01000029.1 coordinate 17,834, forward strand.
GAATAGATATCTATAATTCCACCTCTAATCGCAAATTGCCCTGCTTCATATACAAACTCAGAAGGTTCAAAACCATATTCGATCAGTAGTTCCCTAATGAATCCTTGATCAATTTCCTCACCTATTCTAGCGACATAAGTATTCTCAACTAAAGATTTTTTATTGATTACTTTTTCAGTTAAAGCATCAGGATGCGTGACGAGTAATGCACCCTTATTCTTAATCTCATTTAATGAACTGAGTGTTTCTGCTCTCTGGAGAACATTCGCATTTTCTACATTTGTAAACTCAAAAGGCTTTTTGTAGGAAGAGGGAAAGTAGAGTACATCTGCATTCGGGAGAAGGTTTTGGAGGTCATTGAAAAAATACAAAGCCTCTTCCACGTTGTGCATCACAAAGACATGACAGCCTTTTAATTTAGAATAAATAGAGGAAGCAATAATAGCATCTAAACTGCCACAAAGTCCTTTAAGGTAGGTGGTGCTACTTTCTTTTTTGAGGTTATTGATTAAAAGGGCGGTATTACTATCGGACTGATAAGCTTTGATTAAATCCTTTAATTCTATTTGGTGTAGGTCTTGTGAATCTCCCATGAAAATTACTTATAACAACAATGCATGTAAAACTTAATTTATATAAAAAAAGTATCTGAATTTCAATTACAGTCCATTTTTCATTCTACTAAGTTTATCAGTAATGGCAAAAATAGGGGAGTTGTTTTATAAAGTGCATGATTTTCTGAATTCTTTTTGTTTAACTTTGGCCGATTATTAATAATGGATTAACGAAACATTATGCCTAGAGAAACAAAAACGACAAATATCTTTTTTGTCAACATCTATAGATTTTTACTGATACTAAGTTTATATTCTGCAGCACGCTTTATATTCTTCTTTTACAATAACTCCTATTTCCCTGATGCAGATCTTCAAACGTTATTTTTAGGAGGAATTAAGTTTGATTTGCCTGCGGCGATATATACCAATGCCATTTTTGTACTGATGAGTTTATTCCCATCTCAGGTGAGGTATAATCAAACGTATCAAAGTGTGATTAAGTATTCTGTATTTATTGTGAATGCGATCACATTGGCCATGAACTTAGCAGATACTGTTTTCTTTAGGTTTACCTCCAAAAGAACAACAGCTTCTATCTTTAGAGAGTTCTCTAATGAGGAAAATGGAGCAACTTTATTCTTCCGTTTCTTATTTGTGGATTATTGGTACATGACAGTGATTTGGGTTGTATTGATAGTAGTATTCATCTTCGCTTATAATGCAGTAGTAATACAAAAACCTAGAGTGAAACGACCTGTATTGAGATATTCTATTATTCATACGCTGATTTTTATAGTAAGTGCTGGCTTATTAGCAGGAGCTGCTAGGGGTGGTTTTGACGGGACAACTCGTCCTATCTCTTTAAATAATGCTGGAGAATTTGTGAAAAAGCCACTTGAAATGTCTGTAGTGCTCAATACTCCTTTTGCGATGTTGAGAACTATGAACAAAAAGACCGCTAAAAAACATAATTATTTCACGCAAGATGAATTGTCAAAAGTGTATTCTGCATATCATCATCCGAATCAAGATAAGCCACAAAAGAAAATGAATGTGGTGACGATTGTGATTGAAAGTTTTGGGCGAGAATACATTTCAGCTTTGAATCAAAATCCTGTAGATCCTGATTATGTAGGTTACACTCCATTTACAGATTCATTAATACAACATTCCAAAGCCTTTGTCAACGCGTTTGCCAATGGTAGAAAGTCTATCTCAGCCTTACCGTCTGTAATTTCCAGTATCCCTAATTTTTACTCTCCTTATGTGTTATCACATTATTCAACGAATAATATTAACAGTATAGCTTCTGTATTGAAAAAAGAAGGCTACTATTCTGCGTTTTTTCATGGAGCACCCAATGGATCTATGGGATTTGAGGCTTTCATGAATTTAGCCAGTTATGATGATTACTTTGGAATGACCGAGTATAACAATGATGATGATTTTGATGGTACTTGGGGAATTTGGGATGAGCCGTTCTTGCAGTATTATGCAGAAACAATGAATACTTTCGAAGAGCCATTTGTGACTTCATTATTTACATTGTCGTCACATCATCCATTTAAGATTCCAGAAGAATACGAAGAGACATTTAAAGGTGGTCCAATGCCACTAAATCGAGGAACGGAGTATACTGATTACGCCCTTAAACGTTTTTTTGAAACAGCTTCAAAAATGCCTTGGTTTGAAAATACTATTTTTGTCATCACTGCCGATCATACCAATCAGGTTTATTATCCAGAGTATAAAACGAGCCTTGGTCTGTTCAAAGTACCGATCATTTATTACACTCCAGGAGATCAGAATTTTGTTGGAATTGATTCTACGATCACCCAACAAATTGATATTTTTCCAACTTTGATGGATTACTTAGGTGTAAAGCAAGATTATATTTCATTCGGTTCTTCTGCGATCGACTCTACTCAAAAACATTTTTCTGTCAACTTTTTAGACCCTAATATTTTCCAAGTAACAGAAGGAGACTATACATTAGGATTTGATGGGGAAAAGGTAGCCTTCATGTACAACTTTAAAACAGACAGGTTGCAAGAACATGATTTAAAGGGAACAGGTCTTCCAGAGGAGAAGGAGCTAGAAGATCTTGCGAAAGGAATTATGCAAGAATATTCAAATAGAGCTATTGATAACAAAATGGCTGTCCAAGAGTAGATGAATATTGATTAGAGAGCATGAAAAAACGCTAGTATTTATATCTAAAGATGTAATTACTAGCGTTTTTTATTATTGTTATCCACTTCAAATGGAAAGTTTATCTTAAATGGAGTGATTTAACTGACTTTCTCCCATGGCTTTAATCTTAACCAATTCTTTCGTTTTGCAACAGTCCATGAGAACCAAACCGTCAGTAAACCAACAATAGCACCTGCAGAAACATCTACTAAGAAATGTTGTGCTAAATACATTCTTGAGATGGCGATAATTACACCATAACCAATGCCTAAAATGATTCCTTTCCAATTAGGAAGCATCAAAATAATCATTCCTCCTACTACAAAAGCAGTAGTAGTATGTCCGGAAGGGAAGGTATCAATAGTATGTAAATGATGATTCAAAATTTGATGAAAGGCGTCATGACCATGTAATCCCGTAGGACGTAAGGCAAATTCAGTTCCCTTTAATATCTGCTCTTTTACAACGTAAACAATAATGCCATGAATTGCAGAAGCCATAACTAATACACTCCAATATTCTCTTTTTAGCCAAAGCAATATAAATAACAACGGAATAAGCACAAGTCCATCACCAAGGTGAGTGGCATATGCGAAAAAAGCATTCCAGAAAGGAGTATTAATATCGTTAAACATATGAACGCACCAAGCGGTAGCCGTTTCGTTTGTTATAATGGAGATGATGTATGGGATAAACATCACCATGGCCGAATAAAGTAGTAGTTTTGATTCTTTATCTTGCATCTGATCTTCTTTTTTTCTCAAAGATATTTATCTTTTTGGTGTTCTAATTACTAAGCCAAAAATAAATGATTATTAATTCTTAATTATCACTTACACCAATCACTTTTATCTGATCATTTACTTTAAAAATCAAAGGATATTTCCATGTGTCAGGTTCCCCATCTCTATGACCATTGACAGCTTTCTCCGAGCTGCTTATTTCAATTTCTTTTCCACTAAATGTTTTAACGGAAGGAGCCTTGTGGATATTTTTAAGGAAAAGACGAATACCCCATATCGCTCCTTTGATGAGGTTAGGAGGAGAAAGAATTGTCATTTCTAATTGTTGGTCACTTACCTTAGCAGTAGGAGCAATAAAAGCTTCATTTCCGTATTGAGCAGCGTTGCCGATGGTCATGACAAAGGCTTTCTGCTTTATGATTTCTTGATGATCCAATCGTACTCCGTATTCTTTGGACTGATAACTTCCATATTCTTTGAAAATCGCTTTGATGTAGTTTTTTAGACCACGACCGTCCATTTGAGCAAAAACATGTGAGATGTGAGCATCAAAACCTATACCAGCAGTACAGAAAAAATATTTTCCATTGATAGTGGGAGCATCAAGTGCAATGACCTTTTTTTGAACAATACATTCGGTGGCTTTTTCTGTATTCATTGGGATTTTCAGATGACGTGCTAGCCCATTACCTGATCCATTAGGGATGATACCTAAAGTTGCAGTAGTTCCCACCAAACCTGTTGCTACTTCATTGACAGTACCATCACCGCCAACCGCAACAATAATATCATAAGTATTGCTAAGCTGTTTGGATAGCTTTGTGGCATGACCAGCATATTCCGTAAGTTCAATATTGACGTCAAACTTATATTCTTTAAGAATGGAAGCACACCTCTGGGCTGCTTTTTTTGCCTTTCCATTACCTGAAACAGGGTTGGCAATCAAAACCACTTTGTTCATTTGTTGCGTTATTAGGTTGATTTTAGTTTACAAAAGTGATAAAAAAACATCACAAAGTTAAATAACTCGGTGATGTTGATTAATTGTAGTTAGGCAAGGGGGAGCTTCAATTCATTACATATTCTGAATTGAATGCTGTCCAAAAAGTGAAGGGTAATCTTTTTTCCATGGTTTTACTTTAAGCAAGTAATAGCGTTCGCATACATAAAGGCTGGCATATACCGTAAGAGTGCCTAAGATGCTTCCTACAGCTACATCTAAGAAGAAATGTTGTACCAGATACATTCTTGAAATACCAACGATAATTCCATACATCATTCCAGCTGTAATTCCTTTCCAGTTCGGGAATAGTAGAATAATCATAGCCCCTATAACAAACCCTGTTGTAGTGTGTCCAGAGGGAAAGCTATTCGAATAGTGAAACTGAACGTCTAGAACTTGATGAAAGCTTTCTGCCCCAAATTGACCGGCAGGCCTTAAGCTTAATGCTTCACCGGTAAAGACAACTCTCTTTAATACGGCCACCAAAATGCCATGAAGAGCAGCAGACATCACCAGAACAGGCCAATATTCTTTCTTTACAAGCCAGACTAGGCCCAAAAGTGGAATTAAGAATAAACCATCTCCTAAATTCGTGATGTATTTAAAGAAATAGTCTAAAGTAATCGTGTGGTTGTCATTTAATAAATGTACCATCCAAGCGGTATCTCTTTCTCTAGTAATCAAAGCGAATACTATTGGAATAACAAGTAGCAATGAAATTACTCCAAGGATGTTATAGATTCTTTTTTTCGCATTCATTTGTTTTCGAAAGTTGAGGTATTTTCAGATCAATTATTAATAATGTATCTAGAGATGACGCTCTTGTTTCTGCATTCAAAAACGCCAAGTTCATTGTTGTGATGTGAAAGGATCCGTATTGATTGATAATTTGATAGGGGATATTATTCTTTTCGAGTTTCTTCAAAAAAGAATAATCTGTATAAATCAATGGCCTACTTTCAGGAGGAGTGTTTTGGAGGGATTCAAGGTCAATACTACTTTGATGCTTTGCGTTGAGGTAAAATTGGAATAACCAACTCTCAACATCTTGATGTACCTCTCGTTCTTCAAACTCTTCGTTTAAATACCTTGCTGCTGCAGTGCCTCCTTGGTAAGTGAGTACATCTTTATAAAATACTTCATGAATAAAAGTACCCATGATTAAACTGCATATTATACCCATTACAATATGTTTTTGGACAGTACCTTTTTTAAGGTTGTAGTAGACAATGCAGCCCAAAAGGATGCCACTCAAGGTAGCACCTAGGTATTGTACTTCGTTAAAGTAAAAGAACATGATGCCGATACAGATCATGAAAAACAGTCCACAGTAAAGCTGTATGCTAATTTTAGAAACTTGTTCTATCCACTTTTTCTGGTCAGACCATCGAACCAGAGTTTGGGAGGTATGAATTGCTAAAAGTGGAAATACGATATTGGTGTAGTGAGGAAGTTGAAATTTTGAAATCGAAAAAATAATGAAGATAACACCAAAGCCGCAGACTGTAATGTATTCATCGGCTACGATTCCTTTTTTGACTCTTTGGTAGAGTTCTATAAATAACCCTGCATAAGCAATCAAAGCCCAAGGGGCAAAAGCCCATAGTACCGTATGAAGGAAGAAAAATGGATCACCTTCGCCTTTAATTGGTCCTGAGTTGAAAAAGCGTCCAAATTGACTGTCCCAGAAGAAAAACTTAATTCCTGAGACATTGGTAGTGCCAAATACGATTTTTTCAGGATGTGCATCAAACTGATAATACAGTGCAAAAATTTCAGGAAGAGTAAAAACTAAAGTAAGTACAACAACAATTATCCATTTTATGCTGAAGATATTCTTCCATTTGTTTCTTAAAACTAAATCACCCCATACAGCAGAGTAGAGTATGATCAGAATGAAGACCCCTTTAGTCATTACTGCAAATGCCGAAAAAAGTGCAGCTGCCAATAAATGAGAAACCTTATTTTTATTTGAAAATTGATAAAGGTGGTAGATTCCACCCATTATTAGTCCTAATAAAATAGCTTCAGCTCTCACATCATTATTTGATAACATGATGTGTAATGCCGTTCCTGTGATCAAAACACTATATTGGGCGATGGTTCTATTGTAAAGCACCTTGGCAAGCTTATAGGTGTACCATAGCCCGATACAGAAGAATACAAAGGATGGAAGTTTATAAGCGAAACTATTAACGCCTAGAATCTTCATGGATATGGCACATACCCAAAAAGGAAAGTGAGGTTTGTCTAGCCAGTCTTTATCCCAGACAATTAAGTTAACGAAGTCGTTGGTGTTAACAATATGTTTCGATATACATGCATACAATGCAGAGTCTACATCAAATATATCATTGAAAAGGCCTAGGAAATTCACACATAAGACCCCGAATAATAGTATATAAAAGTGTTTTTGCTTCAATTTTAATCGTCTTATAGTAGGTTGCTGATCTTTTGTAAAAGTAGAAGGCAACTTTTAACGATGCGTGAAGCAGAGGTAAAGTAATCAAAAAATAGAATCGAGGAATGTGAACGTAATAGAAATGAAAGGGCATAAAAAAAGCGATCTTCTTATTAGAAGATCGCTCTTGTCGGGATGGCAGGATTCGAACCTGCGACCCCCTGGTCCCAAACCAGGTACACTAACCGGACTGTGCTACATCCCGAACTTAGCGGAGAGTATGGGATTCGAACCCATGCATCGGTTTCCCGATGACGGTTTAGCAAACCGCTCCATTAACCACTCTGGCAACTCTCCATAAACGTATTTGGTTGTCATTTCTGACGTCCTTTTCGTTTAATGCGATGCAAATATAAGCGGTGAAATTCCATTATTCCAAATAGAATTCCATAAAAAAGTGTTAATTAAATTTAGGATTTATTCATTGATCTGATATTCAATGAGTAAAAAGTACAATTTTCTTCTACCTATTCTATTGCATCAATAAATCTTTTAAATTAGCAGGTGATATTAATGAACAAGTTTATTCTATTTACATAAAGTATGACGTTAGCAAGGGAACTCGGTGGGTTAGAATTTGCACTGATTGCAATATTCTTCCTGTTTTATTGCCTCTACCTTTATAGAATCTTAAGAGCACGTAAATCTTTTAGAGCAAAAGGTGGTGCTACTCTTTATAAGCTTATATTAAGAACCATTTATTTTGGTCTTTTTATAATAGCCTTATTGGGGCCATCTTTTGGTGAGATGAAAAAAGAAGTAAAAGCGGTAAGTAAAGATATTTACATCTGTGTAGACCTGTCAAAATCAATGGACGCTACGGATATTAAGCCTTCCCGCTTAGCGAAATTAAAGTTTGAGTTAAAACAAATTGTAAAATCATTCAATTCAGATCGCATTGGACTGATTGTATTTACAAGTGATGCCTTTTTACAGTGTCCTTTGACATACGATGGAAATGCCTTGAATATGTTTATTGAGACGATGTCAACTTCTTTAATTTCTAATTCGGGTACGGACTTTGGTCCTCCGTTGGAAATGGCAATTACGAAACTAGAAGACGCAGAGGAAGGAGTGCCTACAGCCAAAAAGGCATCTAAAGTAATTATTTTAGTGAGTGATGGAGAAGATTTTGGTGAGGATACTGATGAAATGGTCAAAGAAATAAAGAACCAGGAGGTGAAGTTATTTACAATGGGTATTGGTACAGAATCTGGATCAAAAATTCCTGCCGGATATCGTTTTAAAAGAGATAAAATGGGGAATGATATTATTACAAAATTGAATCCTTCTTCATTGAAAAGTTTGGCGAGTGTTACTGGTGGAGAGTACTTTGAAATCAGTGATAAGCAAAATGATATCAATCGACTCATTAGTTCTATCAATAAAATTGAGGGTGAATTGAAAGGTTCAAAAATGGCAGATGTATCAGCCAATAAATATTATTATTTCTTAGCAATCGCATTACTATTATTAGGCCTGGATGTTATTTTAGCAGTCAGAGTTATTAAAATATAGTCTGAATCTTTTGACGAAAAAGATCCCTTTGGTTTCAATTTAATTCAAAACCAAAGGGATTTTTTTATGCGATACCAACTGTGGAAAGTACACTGACTTGATTCATATAAATATAAGAATAAAGACCAATTAAAATGAGTGTAGGGTGAGGTTTTATTATTGTGATTTTGCCTGATGATAAAGATGCTTTATACGAAGCATATACCATCTCATTTTCATCAACCAAATCCCATTTAGTAGTAAATATGTCTTTTGTTTTCCATTTATAAGATTTTCCTTCCAATGTAATCTTGGCTTTTCCCAGCAATTTAGTGTAAGTCATTTCGCCAATTACTTCTCCGGTTACACGATCAATAATCATTGAATCACTGTTCCAGATACTTTTGTTTTCAATACAATATTCTTTGCTGTATAATGTCATTTTAGAATTTTTAGACATCATACTCATGTCAAGGGAACCAATGAGGTTATTATCTTCATACACTTTTATTTTATTACTAAAAGTTCCGCTTTTCCATGTTAGTTGTTGTTTTTTAGTATTCATATTATTGAGAGATAAATAGTTAAGAATTATTAACGTTAGAATGATAAATAAGGTTTTATGATGTAAGGCCTTAGTTGATGATCAATAATTTATAAGTTTTTCATTTACTGTTTGTTAAGGTGTTGATAGCTCTTGTAATAAAGTACCAAAGGTTTAAACGCTTTTTGTTGAGACTGAAACGAAGAGTATTATTTTATTTAGATAAATCGACTAAAAGAAGGTTGAGTTACCATTGTTTATAATGGACAGTTGTAATTCTCTTTCGATAAGTATACTGAAAACTAAATTTTCTCAAACTTCCAATCCATTTTTCTACAATATTTATAGAATTGACTTTCAAGTTTTCTTCTGCATCATTTTTTTTGTAACACTTTTCCCTTACAGGCCGAGAAAATACTAGCCACTGAATTGGGTGGAAAATCCACTGGCGTGAATGTCAATTAGATCATCATAAACTTTCCTGAGTTCTAAATACTATAAATATTAGACATCTTAGTTTGCAGTGTGATAGGTAAATACCTTAATAAATTCATAATATAGATAGCCATACATCCATGATAATTACTTACTACATTTGTGTAGATTGAAAACTGAGGCTATAAAAGCTAGATTAGATGAACGAACTACAACTCTTTCGTGATATTTCCGAAGGTGATATTAACGCTTTAAACATTTTATTTGAAACCTATTACCAACGACTTTGTGATTTTGCTTTCACTTTTTTAAATGACTATCCACAAGCTGAAGAACTGGTTTCTGATGTATTTGTGAAGATTTGGGAAAGTAAAACACTATTGCAAGGAGTCAGCTACCCACGTTCATTTCTTTTTACAATGGTTAAAAATCAATGTATTAGCCTTACCCGAAAAACTAAGTTTACAGTCAGTTCTATTGAAGAGGAAGAAATAACCCAAACCACTTTTTCACCAGAAGAAACCCTCTTAACAGAAGATATGCAAACTGCCTGGGAGCAGTTCAAAACCAATATTCCACCCTTACAATTACAAGCTTTTGAGTTAAGCCGTTTTCATCAATTAAAATATCAAGAGATTGCAGAAGTGTTGGAAATCAGTGTCAAAACAGTAGAAAAATATATTGGAAAAACACTGAAGTTGATTCATGAAGAGTTTTTAGAGAAGCATCTTTAATTCAATGTAAACTAAATTATTGTTTACTTTTAAGATTCCTTCTTCTTCCTTTTAGTCATGGTACATGATATTTAGTCCCTATTTTACTTACTAGAAGTCAGAGACTTCTAAAGATCTATAAAGCACAAGAGACGCTATCGCTTAACTCTTGCGCTAGGGGAGTGAAACGATATCACTGGCGCGAATGTTAAGCGTCAGCGTCATTCGTGTCCTTCAGATCAATAGAAATCTCCCGATTTCTAAAAACCATGAGTTTTTAAAACTTAGTATGGCTATTTACTTTATATGTTTCAAAAAGATGAATAAAGATTTTCTTAGTTAACGATTCCTTTACATTAAAACCGTAGGGTAAATCAAAAGAACTGCGTCATAGCATTGAAAACAAAAAAATATGCAAGACGAAAAGTACATAGAAATAGCCAAAAGATTGGCAGGAGAAAAGCAGGTCAGCGAAGAAGAAAAATCGGATAAAGATTTTTTGGAGTTGAAAGAAACTTGGGATTCTATTCCATCTTCCAAGAAAACGGCTAATCTTGAGAAAGGCCGTCAATTGATGATGGATAAAATTCAAGGTGCTACTACAGCTGATACTTCTGAAATCACAAAAGTGAGAAGTTTCCAATCTTGGATGAGGTATGCGAGCAGTATTGCTATTTTTCTTCTTGTAGGTATTTCGTTTTACTTATTTAATAATTCTTCTTCTTCAGGAACAAAAGTATTTGTAACAGCCTTGAAAGGGAGTAAGAGGGTGGTTTTAAAAGATGGAAGTACAGTCTTGCTTAATAAAGGTGCTAAACTCTGGTATGATGAAGACTTCAATAGAAATGTACGATTAGAAGGGGAAGGCTTTTTTGATATTTCACATAATGAAAAACATCCATTTGAAGTGCTACTTCCGACAATGGAAAGCAATGTGAAAGTATTAGGTACTTCATTTAATATCAATACGGATAAGAATCAGGTTAGCCTCTTTTCGGGAAGTGTTGAATTTTCTACAGAAAAGCAAAAAACAGTTTTAGAGCCAGGTCAAAAAGTAGTGGTTTCAAATCAAGATTTAGCTGTTGGAATATTTGAACCTAACAAAGAAGCGACTTGGAGAAAATTTGATTTAGTTCTTAAAGAAAAGCCTCTGACAGAGGTTTTACACCAGCTTGAACGTTGGTACGGACATAAGATTATGGTCAAAGATCCAACACTTTTACATTACACTGTTTCAGTAAAGTTTGAAGAAAATACTTTAGAGGAAGCCCTTGATAACTTGGCGTTTATGCTCAAGCTTAAAGTAGACAAAGAGGGAGATTATTACTACTTAATCAAAGAATAAAAGACCCACTGGGTATTACTTTTAGTATATAAAAAAAGGCAACATGTGATGTAGGAGTCCAAATGTTGCCCAAGATTTTTATTGTCTTTTCAAAAATAAAATTATGAACAAAAGGAGACTTTTACAAGTCTGCTGCCTGGTATTACTATGGCAAGGAATGACTTTTTCGGTAAACGCTTTTACGAAGCAACCTGTTGTACATCTTACAACGATTACTCAAGAGACATTGAAGGTCAATGTGACCAATCAGTCGGTTACTCAAATTTTTTCATCTATTGAACAACAAAGTGATCTGTCTTTTTCTTTTGTTAAGGAAGATATGGACAAAGTAGGCAAAGTGACCTTTGAGAAGGTAGGTACTATTACTGATATCCTCAATAGTATTTCGAGTACTTTTAATCTTGAATTTAGAGAAAGAAATAAAGTCATTTATGTGACTTACTCTGAGAAGCAACAAACTACTTCTGGTGTTGGAATCCAGCAAGAAGTGAAGACAATCCGTGGAAAAGTTGAAGATCAAAAAGGAGAACCTCTTCCAGGTGTTACCGTAAGAGTTGAAGGTCAAAATAAAGGATCAATTACAGATTTTGAGGGTAATTTTATTCTTCAAAATATAAATTCAAATGCGTCACTGACTTTTAGTTTTACAGGGTTCGAAAGTCAGACTATTGCAGTACAAAACAGAAGTAATTTTGATATTGTATTGAGTGAAGATGTGAAGCAATTGGAGGAAATTGTTGTAGTAGGGTATGGTTCACAGAAAAGAAGTGAAATTTCTGGGGCGGTTTCTTCTATTTCAGCAGAAGATCTGAATCAAGGGATTATCATGTCGCCTGCAGAGTCATTGCAAGGTAGAGTGGCAGGTGTGACAGTGACTTCTGCTAGTGGTGAGCCTGGTGCTGCTTTAAATATCAATATCCGTGGTGCTAGTTCTATCCGTTCAGGAAATGCTCCTCTTTATGTAATTGATGGAGTACCATTAGATAACACACCTGTAGCAGCGGCTGCACCGGAAAGTGCAGGTAGAGAGTGGGGAGCAGAAGCGAAAAACCCAATGAACTTTTTAAATCCCAATGACATTGAGAAAATGGAGATTTTGAAAGATGCTTCCGCTACTGCTATCTATGGTTCTAGAGGTTCGAATGGTGTAATTTTGATTACAACTAAGAAAGGCGAACCTGGAAAAAGTAAGATCAATTATTCCAACTATTTTGGTGTATCTAATGTAGCTAGAAAAATCGATATGATGGATGGTGACCAATATAGAGCAGTAGCTAATAAACATAATATTGGAGATATTTATTCTGAAACAATCAATACCGATTGGCAAGATCAAATCTATCGTCAAGCATTTACACAAAACCACAACCTATCTTTTTCTAACGGAAATGCAAAAGGTGGAAAATCGTTTGTATCACTATCTTACATGGATCAAGAAGGCTTGATTAAGGAAAGTGGCATGACGAAGTTTACAGCCCGTTTTAATAATACGCAAAGCTTTCTAAAAGATAGAGTGAAGGTAGATATCAATTTTACAGCTTCACATATTAATGACTTAGCAGCACCTACTTCTGATCGCTCATCAGCGGACGGGGAGATCATTACGAATGCTTTAAAGGCAAACCCTACTTACCCGGTTTATAATGATGATGGTTCTTTATTCTTCTTCCCTTCAGGAGCGAATCCATTAGCCTTTTTAGAATTATATAAAGATGAAACGAGAACCAATAGATTGCTGGGAAATGTGGGCGCTACAGTAAAGCTTGCAAAAGATTTAAACTGGAGAACGCAGATTGGAGCAGACTATGCGATGTCATCAAGAAGTGTCTTAAACAGGCCTAACAATATTGCTTTTATGAACCCCAATGGACGTATTTCAAAGCTAGACAATGAAAATGTCAATACGATTATAGAGAACTACTTGACTTATAATAAAACGGTTGGGCGATCTACTTGGAGTGTTTTAGCAGGTCATTCGTATCAAGAAATTTTATTAAGAGCACATGGTTATACCACTTCCAATTTTACAACTGAAGAAATAGAAGGCGATTGGAATCCGGGGATCGGTACGGATTGGACTTCTGTAGCACCATTTGGATCAGGAGAGATCAATAAGTTGCAATCATTTTATGGACGTGTAAATTATAGCTTTGCGAATAAATACAACGTTTCTGCTTCACTACGTTCAGATGGTTCTTCTAAGTTTGGTGAAAACAATAGATATGGTGTCTTCCCAGCTTTCTCAGCAAGTTGGAGAATCATTGAGGAAGAGTTTTTGAAAGGTCAGAATATCTTGGATGACTTGAAACTACGTGCTGGATGGGGTATGACGGGTAATCAAGAAATTCCTGGCAAGATTACTCAACAAGCTTATGCTTCAGATAATGGAGCCGGCTATTGGTACAATGGAGTGTTTATTCCAGGTATTGTAATGGGTAGAACTCAAAATCCTGATTTGAAATGGGAGATGAGTGAGCAAACAAACATTGGTGTAGACTTCGGATTATTTGAAGGAAGATTGACAGGTTCAGTGGATTATTTCCATAAAACCACACGCGACATGTTGGTCTACATGCCTGCTCCTGCACCTTCGCCTGTTCCTTATGTTTGGGAAAATATTGATGGAAGAGTGATCAACAAAGGTGTTGAATTGAACTTAAATACAGTTTTGATGACGAAGAAAGATTTCCAATGGGATTTAAATGTCAATGCCGCTTACATCAAAAATGACGTTCAAGACCTTCCTGTATCAAGAATTATGACAGGTATGTTACATGGTCCAGGTGTGGCAGGAAGTACTATTAATATCATCACAAATGGTGCTCCACTTGGTTCTTTCCTACTCTTTGATTTTAAAGGTTTTGACGAAGAAGGAAATTATATTATTGACGATAAAAATGGTGACGGTATTATTAACGATGAAGACCGTATCATTGCGGGATCAGCAATTCCTTCTTGGACTTTTGGATTGAGTACTACTTTGAAATACAAGAAATGGGATGCCTTTATCAACTTCAATGGAGTGGCAGGTAATAAGATTTATAACAACACTGCTAATGCCTTTTTCTCAGTGCCAGGTCTAGCTAATGGATCAAATGCTACCAATGAATTGGCCAATTCTGGAGAGTCAGCAACAAACATACCTGTACCTTCCACTTACTACCTTGAAGATGGAAGTTACTTAAGATTGGACAACCTAACGGTAGGTTATACTATTGGTGCATCAAAAGTGGATTGGATGTCAAGCTGTAGAATATTCTTGACAGGACAGAACTTATTTATCTTAAGTAAATACACAGGTTATGATCCAGATGTAAATGCCAATAAAGCAGTAAATGGAAACCTGTCATATGGTATTGACTATGCCGCTTATCCAAAGGCTAGAACTTTCCTGATGGGATTAAATATCAATTTCTAATTCAAATATCGAATCAAAAACGAATGAGGTTTTATTGTAATAATGACCTCATTCCTAAAAAATATAACCATGAAAAAGATCACTTTATTTATAGCATCATTTATGATCTTCTTGAGTGCTTGTAACCTCACAGAACCAATTTTGGATGAAGCACTCAACCCAGACTTACCTAATTCAGATGGTGGTCCAGAAGCTTTGATGTCGGCAACTTATAATATGATGCTGAATACTTTCACCGACCATGAAAATGTATGGCCTTTGCAACAAGTGAGTACTGACGAGACCATCTGCCCAACTCGTGGGACAGACTGGGATGGTAATGGTCAATGGAGAGAAATCTATGGTCATACTTGGACGGCTTTTCATGTGACGATTGGTAGTGCTTGGGAAAAGCTTAACACTGGTCTTGCACGTGCTATTATGACAGAAAGTGAGGTGATGAAGTCTGACAAACCTCAACACAAACAAATCCTTGCTGAAGCACAAGCAATGAAAGCTTTTTACATGATGACGATCTTGGATCTTTGGGGAAAAGTACCTTACCGTGAAGCGGAGGGGTTAGATTTTAGAGATAAGCCAATCATATTAGAAGCGGAAGAGGCATTTGATAAAATCGTTGAAACTTTTGAAACTGCAATGCCAAATTTACCTTCATCGTCTGACGTTGAATACTATCAAATTACTAAAGAAGCAGTCAATGGTTTATTGGCTAGGTTGTATTTGAATAAATCAGTGTACACTAAACGATATGAGACTGTAACTTTTGATGCGCAAGATTTAGATAAGGTTATTTCGTATACATCGGAACTCATCAACAACGGAGGTTTTGCATTAGAAAATGAAGATTATTTCTCCTTATTTTCAAGACATAATGATGACAAAAAAGAGATCATTTTTGGTGTGAAACAAGAATATCTAAATGAATTAGGTTCAAATAAATTGGCTTTATTTGTGACTGGCAGAAATGTTTGGGTATCCAATGCACACAGAGGCTGGAATGGTGGAGCAACTACTGAAGAGTTTTATAATACTTGGAATGGAAAAGAAAACGATCCTCGATTCCATAAAGAAAACTTTAAATATGAAACAGGTTCAATCCCTGAAGAACAATATCACTTGAACCGTGGTTTTATGGTTGGTCAGCAATACGGTGTTATCAGAAATGAAGATAATTCTGACTTCCTTAGAGATGAAAAAGGGTGGTTGATTATTGATAAGTTGACAAACTTCAGAAACAACGAGCCTATGATTTTCACTCCAGAAGTAAACTTAAGTAATGAAACACAAGCGGCAGGGGTCCGTGTCTATAAGTTTGAATTTGACAACGGAGCAAGTAATACTGCTGTTGGTTCAGTCAATATTCCAATTATGCGTCTAGCTGAAATCTACTTGATGAGAGCAGAAGCAAAACTAAGAAAAGGTGATCAAGGTGGTGCAGTAGCTGATATCAACACCGTCTTATCTGCAAGAGGAGCATCAACATTGACTTCAATCGACCTAGAAGGAATGTTTAACGAAAGAGGGTTTGAATTGTATTGGGAAGGTTTTAGAAGAACAGACCGACTTCGTTTTGGCAAGTTCGAAGAAACTTATAAAGATAAATTGGTTTCAGATGTAAACAGAAGAGTTTATCCTATTCCTCAAAATGCTTTGGATGCAAATAAAGATTTGATTCAAAATCCTGGTTATTAATTATCGGAAATGAAGGAATGGAACGTACACCATTGTTTTAAAGATGGTGCACAAAACAGTTCTTTACTCACAGTACTAGAATAGATTTATTGATTACTAGGGAGGCTTTCGGGTCTCCCTCTTTTTTATTAAAATGGAAAAAAAATATAACGTAACTCGTCGTTCATTTTTACAGAAATCAGCATTGGTTTCATCATTATTCCCATTTGTTGGTTGTCAATCTTTAGAAAAAAAGGAAGAACAAAAACCATTAGTATCATTTGGATTGATCACGGACAGTCATTACGCAGAGCGCAAAAATAATCCATCAGATAACGTCAATCATTATGATCAGAGTCTTTTCAAAATGGGAGAGGCAATACAAGTTTTCAATCAGAAAGACTTGGATTTCGTAATTCATCTTGGAGATTTTAAAGATCAGGACGAGAAGCCAAACAAAGAAAATACCATCAAATATCTTAAAGCTATCGAAAAAGAGTTTTCCAATTTTAACGGAGATCAATACCATGCAATCGGCAATCATGATATTGATGGCATCAGTAAAAGCGAATTCTTATCATTAATAGAAAATACCAATATTGACAAAAATAAAAGCTACTATTCATTTGATAAAAACAACATACATTTTGTGGTATTAGATGCCAATTACTTTGAAGATGGGACGAATCATGATAAAGGAAATTTTCATTGGGAAGATGTTCACATCCCAAAACACGAGCAAGATTGGTTAAAAGAGGACCTTGCTCAAACGAAGTATCCAACTATTGTATTTATCCACCATACTTTACACCCTATGGGCGAAGAAGATGGTAAGTACTATCCAGGTGAACATCAAGAAGTGAGAAAAATATTGAATAATTCGAATAAAGTGATGATGGTTTTTCAAGGACATTATCATAGAGAGTACTATAAAAATATCGATGGAATTCATTATATGACTATGATAGCACAAGTAGATTATAATGGACCGGAGAATAATAGTTACTCAATAATAGATGTCATGGAAAATGGAGAAATCCAGGTAAGGGGTTTTAGAAGGGCAATCTCTAAGCATTTCACCTCTGATAAATAAAAAAAGAGGTAAATTATGTTTACTAATACAACATTAATTTACCTCCCTGATTTTGACATTATTGAAATCTTACAGCTTTAGTACTGATATTCTTTCTTTTTTTCTTTAGGTTGAGTAGCTACTTTACCCATTTTAAATCTCCTTACCGTTGAGATAATTGTACCAATGGTAAGAAGTATAGTACCGATCCAAAGTAAGTTGATAAACGGCTTTTCAACAGCCTTCATGATCACCCAATCTTTTTGAGTTGTTTCAGCAGAGAAGACAAATTTATTCTCCTTAGGCTTGATTTCCTTTAATGCCACTCTCAGACCCAGCTCTCTGTTGGTGTCAGAAATGATTCCAGCGTCCCAATCTTCAGTTACACCACCCATTCCCATTCTTTTCACTTTTGTAAGAATGTAAGACGGTTTAAGGTCGATACTTCTGCCGTTTCCAACTAAAACTCTAAGATTGGCTTGCAGTGCTACATCTTCTTCCTTAATAACATATCCAGGAGCCTTCTCAAGCGGTTTTACACCATCAAAAATCACTACGTAATCATTTAAAAAGATAGTGTCTCCTAAAGACATATTTAAAGCTTCTTCTTCACTCCATTCAATCTCTTCTTCATCTACAGCGAGGTTTGTAATGTGAGTGTACATGTCTTTGTTCCAGAAAGAAGCAATATCTGGAGAAGGAATAGGACCCATTTGCTCATTATCTTGTACTCTTGGGTACAATGAAAACGATTTGCCCTGTTCGTCAGTATATTCTATCTCGTAATAGATATTTTCGTTGTAAATCTGAATTTCATCACCTGCTTTTGCTATGGTTTCGCCGTTTTGAATAAGGTCTTCCATTACAATTGCATGGTATGGATCATTGATTTTTTGTCTTACTTTTTCTTTATCAAAATATCCAGGAAGATCTCTTGAAGTGAAACGAGGGCCTTTGTACGTCAATAAATAGCGATCCATTTTCTTAGGCTGCCCTCTGAAAAGTAATACATTTTCCTTATTCATTTCTTCTGGGAACTCACTATTGTAAATTCTTCCAGAAAGATTTAAAGAAACTACTTTTTCAAATCCACTAGAACTTAAAATACCCAATAACATCAATGCAGCTCCAATGTGTGAAACAGCACCACCTGAAATCGACATTTTTAATTTAGTATATTGGACTAATACTTGAATATTGGCTACTAATGAGAAGATGGCAGCAGTAAGTAAAATGATATAAGTAGGTTGGTGAACGTTACCTATTACAATAATTGCAGCAGCACCTATTAGCGTAATTACATACGGGATCGATAAAGTATTCCATATATTTTTCTTGTCAATTCTTACCCAGAAGAAATATTGGGTAGTACCAGACACAATGGCTACGGCTACAGCAAACCAAAGTTGGAATTTGGTATAGAATGCAACCGCATCAGCAGGAGGAGCGAGGTTGGATTGAATTCCGAAATTAGAAACCAATGCATTCCAAGCAGGAATTGAAGTGGGTACTAAAACTTGGAAACTCATTAATGTCAATGTCGTAGCACCAATAAAGAACCAAAACTCACTACTGTAAACACTTGGTTCATCTTCATCTTTCGGCATTTGGTTCCAACGTACAATGAATAATACAATGGCTATTGTAGTAAAAAATACCAAGTACAATAATAATTGTCCTGATAAACCTAAGTCTGTAAAGGAGTGTACCGAGGCTTCACCTAATACACCACTTCTTGTTAAGAATGTCGAATAAAGTACAAGAATGAAGGCTGATACCACCAAGATCATACTTGTCTTTAAAGCTGTTTTACTTTTATGTTGAATGACCATAAGGTGCAATCCTGCTAAGAGGATTAACCAAGGTACATAGACTGCATTTTCAACAGGGTCCCAGTTCCAATATCCACCAAAGTTAAGCGTTTCATAGGCCCAATAAGCACCCATCATAATTCCTAGACCTAAAACTGAAACGGCTAAAACAACCCATCCCATTGCAGGTTTAACCCACTCAGAGTATTGCTTTTGAATCAATGCTGCAATCACATAGGCAAAAGGAACAATCGTTAAAGCAAAACCCATAAAAAGTGTAGGAGGGTGGATCACCATCCATATATTTTGAAGTAAAGGATTTAAACCTGTACCATCTTCAGGAACAAAGTTAGGATTGCTAGCAAATACAGGAGCTTCAATAGCATCTCTTAATAAGATGAAAGGAGAGGAACCAATTTTACTACCAAGAACATCGATACCTAATACCATCGACATCAAAAAGGCTTGTACAGCAGCAATAATAAACATTACATTACTTTCCCATTGATCGCCTTTTTTGATCACAAAAATACTAACAAGCACATGCCAAAAAGACCAAACAAGGAAACTACCTTCTTGACCTTCCCAGAAACTTGATACGATATAATACGCTGGTAAATTATTGGAAGAGTGACTCCATACATAGTGGTATTCATAGTAATGATTGAAAATCATGTAAAATAAAATACACACAATACTGAAGACCGAAAAACCGTGAAGGAAGAACGTTCCTCTAGCTAATTTCAGCCATTGATTTTTTTCAACTGAATTATTTTCAGTAGCAGAAAGCCTATATGCAATAGCCGAGAGAATTGCCCCGACAAAAGCTACGATGATCGATGTATGTCCTAAATCACCTATAAAAGAGTGGATCATTGTGAATTTTGTTTGAAATGTAGGTAGTTGTTAAACCTAAAAGCAAAATTACGAAAGAGGTTAGTCAACCCCTAATTGAAAGAGCGTATTAACGTTCCTTTTGATTTTAAATGTTATTTTGAAGTAGCAATGTTGTATGCAACAAAGTATTTGTGAAGTTAGAATGTTTTGGACTTCCGTAAAAATAAGAGTATCAAATGGATTACTTTTCCATTTCGAACGGAAGGAAAATAGAATGTCCTTCTACAACTTGAGGATTAAATTGTTGAATAAGTTGAGTTCCCTCTTTTACATTATCATAATAAAGAGCGGCAATTTTTTTCAGCGTTTCACCTTTTTGCACTAGATGCGTACCTTTCACGGGTACAATAAACCAATTTTCACCCATTACCACTTTTGCTTCAATGGCTAGTGGATTGTAGATATTGAACTTGTCAGCGACTTGATTTCTGTCAAATTTGCTTCTTACATCTCTAAAAAGAGCATACATTCGGTATCTCTCACTGTCAAATGCATCAAAATTTCTTTCAGCGATAGACTGAGTATGTAATTTTTGATAGTTGTCGTAGGAGCGAATTTTATCATTCGCCTTACTCAACTGTTTTTGGAGTTGTGTGATTTCTTGTTGTTTGAGTGCAATCTCTTCATTCCAATTGGTTTTATTCTTATTGTACATAAAAATGACCAATAGTGTGAAGAGAACAAAACCAGCAAAGTTATAGATTGTATTACGTTGCTGATTAGGGTGAGCTAACCGTTCTGCTGCCTCTTTTTCAAAAGGAAATACCTCATCCAATACCTTCATCCTATCTCTGGAAGGCGTATTATCTCTTAAAAACTCACAAGGTAAAATAGTACAAATAGAGTTTTCGCCGGCAGGAGTGCCAGTGGAAAGTAGTTTTTCAGCAATCTCTTGAGGGAGAGAAGATCGAAATATCTCTTTTAAGATTTTAGGATCATTATCAAATAATAATTTGGAAGAAGCTAAAATCAATTGATCTTCTTCTTTGAGAAGGAAAGGAGTAGAAACAGAAGTAGCTTTGTGATGCGGAGGGGATAAAAAACGACCTTGTCTGAAGACGAATACTCGAATATTACCACTACGAGTGTGCCACATTCTACGGTCTTTGATGTAGACTAAAGCATAATGTGCACCAATATTTTCCTTGATTACTTTCGCGGCATTTTTTAAAGCCAATTGTGGTTTATGACTTTCTTTAAAGGCAGTGGAAATATTAAGTTCTTGTTCTGAAGTGATTGATTCATCAGTGTAAACGGTACCAATTTGTAAACTATCTTCACTAATATCATCAATCCAATGCTTGGAAACATCATCTTTTATTGCTGCGTAGCCTATCGTATATTTTTGTACTGTGTTGACGGTCATTCTAATGTTTAAAAAACGTAAGCTATCTTGTAGAACTTACTAAAAACAAATATTCCACTCTTCTGTTTTCAAGATGTTTTAAGTTAGAACATTTTACGTTATTCTTACATTCATTGAGCAAGAAGTTCTCACCAAAACCCTCTGTAAAGATTCTTTCAGAAGATATACCCTGTAAAATTAAGTAGTTTTTAATGGATTTGGCCTGTTCTTGGGAAATTTTTAGATTAAAATTGTCATCCCCCCTAGAATCAGTGTGGCACTCGATTTTAATATCAATATTTTCTTTTTCTTTCATCCTTTTTACAATTAACCCTAACTCCTCGTAAGCATCATCATTGATATTGGAAGTGTTGACTGTAAAAGGATAAACTTTAAATCGTCTTTTTTGATCTGAGGGAATATCGATAACCACTTTATTGGTGGCTTGATTCACCTCTATTCTATTCATATATAAAATATGATCATCTTGATTGATCACTTTTAGTATGTATCCTCCTTTTTTATCTAACTGAAAGTTGAAATCAAAAATTTTCTCTTTCAGGCTAATCACGGTATTTGAAGAGGGGTCAAATAAATCGATCTGATATTTATCTTTCTTATCCTGATGTAACTCACCGATCAGTTCGTAAATATTATCTGCTTTTCTTAATTGACAATTGATTTTGATTTTTTGTGTACCATGTGCTTCTTTAGCTAAGATGATGGCATTGTTTTCCATCTTCCATCCCTCTTTAAAACACTTAATCTGATAGTTGGAATGATTGTCTAAATGCAATTCAAATTTACCATCACGATCAGAGATAGTACTCTCTACAGGAGTGAGTAGTGTCATATTTTGTTTTTCTTCAAAAGAATAAACCACTACCTTTACGTTTTCAATACTTTTGGATTTATGTGAATAAACTACACCATGAACAGACACTTTATTACTTGCAAAACAATATGTACAAGTAAGTAAATAAAGAAAAAGAAAGCATTTCTTAAATATGGATCTATTCATTGTTAATCAATTTCATTGATTTTATTTATCTTTGTGAGCAAAATATTGATAATCTTATGTTTAGTTATTTTTCATTTGAGTAAGATTATTTTGAAGTTTAAACAACTTATTCTATCAACGAGCGTTAATAATTTGTATATTTGTTTTTAGAACTTCTAGATAATCAATATCTCTTGTGTGTTGATAAACTTACTGTTATGCGAATTACCAATCGTTTTTTATACCCACTCATCACTCTTTTCATCAGTTGCTTCGCTATTGTCTCAAATGCATCCGTAAAAGAGTATACCCTGAAAGGGCTCTACCTCGACAGTAGTACTGGTTTAACTGTTGAAGGTGTAAAAGTATGCGTAGTGAATACCAAAAGTGGTGCCAAGACAACTATTTATACAGATCAAGAAGGAAAATTTGTTTTGACATTAAATGGCGAATCAAACTTTACAGTTCACGGAACGAAAAAAAAATATTTTGATCAAAGAGTACATCATTTCTCTACAATAGGGAAAGATGAAACTGAAGTGATAGATGTAACCTATAGAATCAATGCGGTACAGTTAAATGTGCCTTATGTGTTAAACACCATAGATTTTGAAATCAATAGTGCTTTTGAAATAAAAAATAAAGATCAGATTGATGCATTGGGTGAAATCCTTGAAGATTTTCCTAAAGTAACATTATACATTACTGTCCATTCTGATTCAAGAGGCTCTGATGAATACAATATGGAGATGACAGCAAAAAGAGCAGAGTACATACGTGAACTTTTAATGGCAAAAGGACTGTCTTCTAATCGATTGGTTGCGAAGGGTGCAGGAGAGTCACAATTAGTCAATGAATGTGGGAATGGCGTAAAGTGTTCAAATCGAAAACATCTGCAAAACAGGAGGATAGAATTTTTGTTAGTGAGAGAGTAAAACCGAATTAAGAAAATAGTATAATAGAAAAAGCCAACTTGTGAATTATAATCGCAAGTTGGCTTTTTGTTCGCTCATTATTTTTAATGAAGCACTTTATTCTTTACTAGAAGGATTGTAGCACTACAATTGATCTTGGTGCTAAAGTATAATGACCAGGCACAATCAGTACCGCATCATCAAAATTAACAATGTCTTGAGGTGAAGGTAAGCCAGTATCAATCATACGTTTCCATTGTGTTTTTGTATTATTGATAGTAGGTTCAGGAATCTCGAAACTTAATGGCTCCCAATATGTATTGACCATGATATAAAGCTGTTCACCTGTATTGGGTGAAGTCAGCATGTAGCCAATAGCATGTGAGTTCCCTTTCCAATCTGGGTAGTCAAATTCTACACCATGCCATGAAATAATAGGTCTTCTGGCTCTCGCTTTAGAACTCCAGAATCGCTCTGTTTGGAAAACGCCGTGCTTAAGGTTGAATTGTATTAACTCTTTTACGAAGCGTAATGATTCGGCATTATTCTGAGGGTCGTTCCAATTGAACCAACTTAAACCGTTATCCTGACAGTAGGCGTTATTGTTACCATTTTGGGTTTTTCTGACTTCATCACCCATCAAAATCATAGGTGTCCCTTGAGAAAGAAGAAGTAGCGTAAAGAAGTTTTTAATTTGACGTTCCCTCAAATTATTGATTTGTGGAAGGTCCGTTAATCCCTCTTCTCCATGGTTCCAACTAAAGTTGTCATTACTACCGTCATTATTGTTCTCACCATTGTCAAGGTTATGCTTTTGGTTATAAGACACCAAATCATTCATGGTAAATCCATCATGACAAGTAATGAAGTTGATACTTCGGTTAGGGTCTCTTTGTTCTTGGTCTTGGAAAATATGATGAGAGCCTTCTACACAACCTGCAAAAGGACCAATTTGATCCATATCTCCTTTTACAAACCTTCTTAATACATCTCTATACACACCATTCCATTCGCTCCAACGGTCACCTACAAAGGAACCAACCTGATATAAACCTGCAGCATCCCATGCTTCAGCAATCATTTTTGTTCCTGCTAGAATAGGGTCCGATTCAATTTCCCATAAAATAGGAGGGTTTTCTAACGGTCTACCTTCTTCATCTCTTGAGAGGACGGAAGCCAAGTCAAAACGGAAACCATCAACATGCATTTCCGAAACCCAATATCTTAAAGAGTCCATGATCATTCTTCTTACCACAGAATGATTGGCGTTGAAAGAGTTGCCACATCCTGAGAAATCAAGGAACTCGTAGTTGTTGTTTTTGTCCGTAATATAATAAGTCGTGGCATCCAACCCTTTAAAGTTGATGGTTGGTCCTGCTTTAGGTCCCACTTCGGTAGTGTGATTGTATACTACGTCAAGAATTACTTCAATACCAGCATTGTGTAATGCTTTGACCATGTCTTTGAACTCTCTTACAGGGCTAGTCGGATCATTTTGATCCATGGCATAAGCGGAGTGAGGTGCAAAGAAATTGACAGGGCTATAGCCCCAATAGTTGATTCTATCTTTTGGTGCATCATGAGGGTCAAACTGATAGATCGGTAGAAGTTCCACAGCGGTGATACCTAACTCCTGTAGATAAGGGATTTTTTCAATCAGCCCTTTGTATGTACCTCTCATTTCATCCGAAAGACCTGAAGATGGATCTTTAGTAAATCCAGCCACATGCATTTCATAGATAATAGTTTTAGAATATGGTCTAGATAATGGTTTATCATCTTCCCAATCATACTTACTATCATCAATCACAATACTTTTTAAAGCGTGAAGGCAGTTGTCACCAGGTCTAATGGCTGCTTTTCTTGAATACTTATCATTCATGCAGACCGCTTTTGCATAAGGATCTACTAATACCTTGCTACCATCGTACCATTGTCCTTTTTCTGGAAGGAAATCTCCAAATGCTCTATAACCATATACTTGACCATGACCAACACCTTCAACAAATACATGCCAATAGTAGAAAGTTTTGTTGGTTTCGGGATTTAAACGTATTACGTGATAGGGTCTAGGGCTGTCCTTGTCTGCAAAAAGCAGTAGTTCGATTGCAGTAGCACCTTTAGAGTAAATACAAAAATTAGTACCTTTTTTCTTGACAGTAGCTCCAAGAGGATAACTGTTTCCTTTAGAATACTTCACACTCATCGCTATTCTTAATATTATATTTAGCCTTGAAGTTAATCAAATTTTTTAGAGCATGTTTGGATTATATATTTTAGAAGGGAAAATTTTTCATTTTAGGTTGTGATGAAATTAATTTCAAAGAAAATTGTGGTTCTATAGTTGATGAAATTAATCAAATCACGTTCTGAAACGGTGATTTTTCACTAAAAGAGATGTTTCAAACATGCTCTTAATATTTACAATTTGTTATTATTCAATGGTAAGTACACCCAAAAAAAAGAGGGATAAAGAAAAATTATATTTCCTTACCCCTCAGGTCTATTTCTTTAAAAAGAGAACTATCTTCTTTCGATATGAGCACCGATATTTCTCAAGCGCTCATCAATAAATTGATATCCTCTGTCAATTTGATCAATATTAGAAATCACACTTGTACCTTCAGCAGAAAGAGCGGCAATCAATAAGGCCTGACCTGCTCTAATATCTGGAGATGTCATCTGAATTCCTCTGAGTTTTGATTGACGATTCAAACCAATAACCGTGGCTCTATGTGGATCATTCAAGATGATTTGAGCTCCCATGTCAATCAGCTTATCGACAAAGAATAAACGGCTTTCAAACATTTTTTGGTGGACTAAAACAGTACCTTTTGCTTGAATGGCAGTCACTAAAACAATACTCAATAGATCGGGTGTAAATAATGGCCAAGGTCCATCTGCTACAGTTAATATTGAGCCATCAATAAAACGATCTAGTTGATAATGCTCTTGAGCAGGAATATAAATATCATCCCCTCTGAATTCCATCTGAATACCCAAGCGTTGGAATACCGTAGGAATTTGTCCTAATTCATCAATACGACAATTTTTAATTGTCAATTCTGATTGTGTCATGGCAGCCATACCGATAAAACTACCAATTTCAATCATATCAGGAAGCATGGTATGAGTAGTCCCTCCTAATTTTTCAACACCTTCAATCGTCAATAAGTTAGAGCCATAACCGCTGATATTGGCACCCATACGGTTCAGCATCTTACAAAGCTGTTGGATATAAGGTTCACATGCTGCGTTGTAAAGCGTTGTTTTACCTTTGGCCATTACAGCACCCATAATGATATTGGCAGTACCTGTTACTGAAGGTTCATCTAACAAGATATAAGTACCTTCTAAGTGAGTAGCATCGATCTCAAAGAAACCATCTTGAGTATAGTTGAACTTAGCACCTAACTTTTTGAATCCTAAAAAGTGAGTATCCAAACGACGACGACCAATTTTGTCTCCACCTGGCTTTGGAATTTTACCCTTTCCAAAACGGGCTAAAAGTGGTCCCAATACCATGATTGAACCTCTAAGTTTAGAAGCTTTTTCAGAATACTCTTTAGTTTGAAGGTGCTCAATATTGATGTCTCTTGCTTCAAATTCATAAGAACCTTCTCCTAATTTTTCAACTCTAACGCCTAGGTCAGCTAAGATGTCAATCAGTTTCATGACATCAATAATGTTAGGGATATTGTGAATAGTTACTTTATCTTCCGTAAGCAATACAGCACATAAAATCTGTAAAGCTTCATTTTTAGCTCCTTGAGGAATAATCTCACCACTTAATTGGTGGCCTCCTTCTACAATAAATTCTCCAGCTCCTATTGATGCAGACATACTCTTATAATTTATATTTTGTACTTAACCTGTTGGCAAGTAGATTTTTAGTCTTTGATAAAAAAGGGTGACTTATTAAAAATAAAACGAGTTACCTTATAAATAAAAGTAACTCGCTTCAATATTACGCAATTCAATATAAAAATTCTATTTATTCTTGATTCAATGCGTTAATAATTGCCGTAGGACTCATTCTATTAGAATATCGAGGGTCGTATTGCATTGCTATAATTTTTTGATCTTGCCCCACAATGTAGGTTGCCGGTACAGGAAGAGAAGCCTGTTTGATGGCATTATTGGCCGCAATATCAGTAAACATAAACGTCTTAATTTTCTTCTGATATTTTTCAGTGACCTGGAATGTCACTTTATAACTATTCATGATGTCTAATTCTTGGTCTGTGATCATAGGAAAAGTGAATCCTTTCTTTTTTGCAAAAGCATCTAAACTTTCTTTTTCTTCAGGACTGACCATAATAATTTGTGCTCCTGTTGCAGTAATGTAATCTAATGAATCTCTGATACTTTTAAGATGCTTATAACAAGATGGACACCAACTTCCCCTAAAAAAGTTAATGACTACAGGACCTTCTTTTAGCATTTCTGATAATTTTCTTTTTTTACCATCTTGATCTACACCTTCAAAATCAGGTGCAAAATCACCTACTTTTAATCCAGGTTGTAAAGTTTCTACTTCAATGCCATATTTTTTGTAAATATCTTTTTCTTGTCCAAGAACAAAAGTGCTTATGCTAAGCAATAGTGATAAGATGATGTATTTCATAGATTTAAATAATAAGGTGCATTAGTATGTGATATCGGATACTAAGGCTAAAAAGTGATTAATTTGGTAATTAGTCTCTTTAAAACTTAGATCCTTACACATTATTGTATTTTAAAGACAATTAAAAAGAGGGGTGTTGACACAAGCGACTTATAAACAATAAGAAAGCCCTATCAAAAAATTGGATAGGGCTTGAAATATTATTGATGACAGTTGAGCACAAATTAACCATTCAAGTGCTTCAACATCGTATCCATTTTTATCTCGGTTTCTTTCCATTCCTTTTCAGGATCAGAGTCACATGTAATACCTGCTCCGGCGTAAAGTAATGCATGATCTTCAAAAAGCTGCAGGCATCTTAGGTTTACAAACAAATGATCTCTGTTTTGAATTCCTACTGGCCCGATGTACCCACTGTATAAAGAGCGGTTGTATTTTTCATTTTCCAAAATGAACTGAGTGGCAATTTCTTTTGGCATGCCACATACCGCAGAAGTAGGATGAAGTAATTTGAGCATTACAGTCCCTAATTGAGGAAAATTGGTAGCTTTAGTATCTACTTTGAAGTCCGTTTTAAGGTGAAGGAGGTGAGCCGCAGCAACTGTTCTAGGGCCTTTCTCTTCAAATTCTCTTAATCTTATTTTCTTAAAACAATTTATGATATATCTGCTAACCAAAGCTTGTTCTTCAATTTCTTTACTTTTCCAAGAGGCATCTTTAGGTAACATACCATTACTTGCTTGAGTACCGGCTAATGCTACGGTTTTGAATATTCCATTTTCATCCATGCTTATAAGCGTTTCTGGAGAAGCACCCATCCAAAGCCCTACATTAGGGAGGTAGCACATTGAAACAAATGCATTGGGATACGCTTCACAAAGGCGATGGAAAAACTCAATAGGAGAAAAGTCTTCTTTTAAAGGAGCTTCTTTCGTTCTGGATAAAACGACTTTCAAGAATTCATCATTGTTCATCGCATCAACGCTTTCTTGAACAATGGTGGTGAAATGCTCTTTAGAAGTTGGTGGGAAATGTGTTTTGAGCATCTGTTTTTTCCAACGGTTTTTATGCTCTTTGTAATCAAAACGACTGAGTGTGCTTTCAATCTTCAGTTTCGTTTCAAAGTCATAATCGTTAGAAAACTCAATTTGAGCTAAATCAGAATTATAGTAAATATCGGCAGGAATAAGGTAGGCTTTGTCTTCTTTGTCTTGGAAAGGTCTGGCAAGAAAACCTTTAGGTAACTCTTCCAAGTCAACCTCAACCCTTAATGCTTCTTTTTGTAAAGATACCACTATTTGTTGAGAAGCCTCTTGAGGCATTTTCCAAGCAGCAAAAGGTTGTCCACTATCCAACGCTGTCCCAAGCACCTCATCAAAATGAAGAGGAGCATTATTCACTTTCGTAATCTTCTGATCCACTCTTTTTTCCAAATCTGTTCTGTTCTTTTACGGTTAAGTATGAAGGTAAAAGTAAATGAAATTTGCGTGAATGAATCACGGTTCACACTCAAACTTCCCCCTAGTACTTTAATGAATAACTAAAAAATGAAGGATATAGTTATAATCATTTAGTATTTATTAGCCTAGTATTTGCAAATGTATTAGAATTAGGTCGATTTTTGCCTATGGCAAGAGAATAAACTTGTTAAAAAAAGGTAGTTCATGGCTTCAATTTTGTTAGGATAACCTTTTGGATCAAATACAAAATACTGCACTTCACTACAATGAACAATTATAAACTCAATAAGGCTTACAGGAAGTATTACCTCACAAAGGTAAAAAAGCATTTCCTTATGAAATGGGCAGGGTACCTTAAGGTACTTGTAATTATTGGGGTTTTGTCAGTAGTAGCAGATAGAGTAAATGTTTGGTACTTTAAACCCTCCAAATTATACACTCTTTTGGACCGTTTCTTCTATGATTATGCTAAAGAACACCCTGAAGTATTGACCCGAACAAAAGCTTTTAAGTGGCCTTATATTACGAATGAATCCGAGAGTAGATTGAATGATGTCTCTACTTTTCAGGTGGAATATGATTCGTTGTATGTTCAGAAAGAATATGAGTTTTTAGATCGCTATGATTTAAAAAATATGACGGAAGAGGAACGTTTGTCCGCTCAGACATTTCGTTATTTGATAGAACAAGAGATACTAGAAAAATTACTTTTTAAGAACACAAAATACCCAATAGATCATACCTCTGGTATACAAGTGCAACTACCACTTCTGATGTTGAATTGTCATACCATTAATGATATAAGTGATGCTAAAAATTACATTAGCAGACTTATTGATGCTCAAGATAAAATAGCAGAACTTATAGCAGGTAACCGATTAAACCCGACGGGAGAATACGCTGAAATTACGACCAAAAACATTCTTTATAGAAGGCAAGGTGAAACATTAGAAGAATGTATTCATCATTTTCATATCAATGAAGGTCTGACAATACCTCCCAAAAGTGTCTTGAAAAGGGTAAGAGAACAACTACAGGTGTTTTTAGAGCAAGGTGTAGAGGACAATATCTTTTTCAAAGATTTCATGGCCAAGTTGGATCAGGTGAACAATGAAGAATTGATAAACAATCGTTCGGAATTAAAATATGAACTCAAAAAAGCAATTGAAGGAGCTATAATTCCTTCATTTGATGCCTTATATAGAACCGTTGCAGAATTGGAAATGCAAGCTCCTGAAGAGATTACAATGCTACAGTATCCTCTTGGAGAGATGTACTATCAGCATAGTTTAAGGAATAAATTAGGAATGAATGATGCCCATCTTGATTTTAAATACCGACCAAAGAATTTATACTTTTTAGGGAAAAACCTTCTTCATAAAGAAACAGCAAGATTACATCAGATGTTGGCAGAAATAGGAGCGAAAGAAGGAACACTGAGAGAAAAAATCGATTCATTATATGAAGAGCAAAAACTAATTACACCTACTGAATATAGAAAACAATTTGAAGAGATATTTCTTCAGACACCTACATTGTTTACAACACAAAAGCCAGTGGAATTTACACAACTACCGCCTGTAGTTGCTACTACTTTTTTTGAGCCTTTACATTATGAAGGGAGTTATGATAGGAGTAGGTATGGTAAGGTGTACTTCTCAGATTCAGTGAGCTTTTACAACAAGGTGGTTTTAAAACCAACGGCTATTTGTCTTTCTGCTTTAAATCAATGGAGTAGTTTTAAGGTTACAAACCAAAGTTTACCTTTTTTTAGAAGGGGATTAACGTTTCGCTACCTCGAAGAGTTTTGGAAAAATGTCTACTTAAACGGTTATTATAACAATGCTTCATTGGAAGAAAAGATACAATACCAACTATGGAAAGTACATAATTTGGTATATATGGTATGTGACTTAGGTATACATCATTATTTGTGGACCAAAAAGGAAGCTGTGGAGTATGTCATTGAAAAATCTATATTAACAAAACGTGAAGCGGAGAATATTGTTGACTTATCTTCCTCTTCAATAGGTGAAGGAGTGGCAAGAGGTTTTGGAATGCACCTATTTGAAAGTTATCTTGTAAAAAAAGGAGAGCAGTTTGGTAGTCAGGATGTTATAGATGAGTTAAAACCGCTCTTTTTAGAAGGTGCAGTTTCTTTTTCAGAATTTGATAAATTAATATTTGCAAATAAATCTGAAAATAAGATGAAGTAATTTTTAAACATGCATTTTATATGCATAAAGGTCAAATTTAATCTTATCTTTGCACGTATTTTCGAAATAACGATTACAGTTAAGTACAAATATGAGTCTTACAATTAAAGAAAAGCACGGGTTTAGTTATATAGATGAAGGAGAGGGTGAAGTATTGATCCTGTTACATGGGCTTTTTGGAGCTTTGAGTAACTGGTCTGAGGTGTTGAGTTACTTCTCTGGACGTTACCGTGTGATCATTCCAATGCTTCCGATTTATAGTTCACCAAGAAATGAATCAAATTTAGAAGGATTGGTCGCTTATACTGAAAAGTTTGTAGAGGACTTTGGATTAACAAAGTTTTCTTTATTAGGAAATAGCTTAGGAGGTCACGTTTCTTTGTTATTTACTTTAGCAAACCCAGATAAGGTAGAGAAACTAATTCTTACGGGTAGTTCGGGACTTTATGAGTCTGGTATGGGCTTATCATACCCTAAAAGAGGTAGTTATGAATTTATTAAGGATAGAGTTGGTTATACTTTCTATGATCCTGAAGTAGCAACAAAAGAACTTGTTGACGAGGTGTTTGAAGTGACTTCTGACAGTGCAAAGTGCTTGAGAATTGTTTATTATGCAAGATCAGCACAAAAACACAATCTTAGAGACGAGTTAAATGATATCAAATGCCCTACATTGTTGATTTGGGGATTGAATGATACAATTACACCTCCATCAGCAGGACACGAATTCAACAGACGAATTCCAAACTCTGAATTGCATTTTATTGATAAGTGTTGTCATGTTCCAATGATGGAACATCCAAATAGATTCAACATGTTAGTGGATGATTTCTTGAGAAATAACTAACAATAATGTAGTTTAGAGAAACCTTCAAATAATTTCTCTAAATTTACAAAGGGAATTTAGAATAGTGTTGATAACTATTCTCAGATTGGGAGGTAAAAATTGGTGAAAATCAATGGTTTATCTCCCATTTTGTTTATAATTATCGTTAGAATTAAAAAAACGATGGTATGCAGATAGCAAAACAGTTAATTTCACAAACATTACCCAGTATTGATCCAGATACAACTTTAGAATGTGTGTTTACTTATTTTGAGGAAAACAATATTCAATCTCTTCCTGTAGTGAAGGATGACAGGTACCTGGGATTAGTGGTAGAAAGTGACTTTTTTGACCTTAACATAAATGAGGGCGTGAAGTCTGTGAAGCTACCATTGTCTTATGAGGAAGCATCTGTACTACCTGCTACCCATCTCTATGATGTATTAAGAGTAGTAGACGAGTTTGATATTGAAATTGTACCAGTGGTAGACAAAGAAGGGAAATACCATGGTTCGATTGTCGTAGAGGAGATGATGAACGAGTTGGCAAGAATGCATGCTGATCAGATATTGGGAAATATCGTGGCTTTGCGTATTGAAGCCATTCATTATTCGTTGGAGGATTTGAGCCGATGGGTCGAATCGAATAACGTGAAAATCTTAAGTGCATTTGTAGAATCTGACCCTGATGACCCCCAAATGGTCATCGTTACTTTAAAATTAAATAAAGTAGAAGTGGATGCTGTAATTGCTACTTTTGAACGTTTTAATCTGAATGTGATCTATTCTTCAACATTTACTGAAGGAAAAGATGACAGCAAAGACAGATTGGATAATCTATTAAGGTATTTAGAACTTTAAAAATGATAATTGCATTACATAGCCGTAAGCTAGAAACTGAACGCAGCAAATTTATTATTGATTCCATAAAGTATATTATTGATAAAGTAGAAGTGGAATTAGTGATTTCTGATGCCTTAGCTCCTTATTTGGAGAAAATAGAACCAGAATTATCTCGTGGATTAAAAGTTTTTAGTAACACCGAATCACTAAGAGGGGTAGACTTTATGATTTCTATTGGTGGAGACGGTACATTACTTCAGGCTTTGACTTATGTGCAAGAGCTTGAAATCCCAATTGTGGGGGTAAATGCAGGTCGACTAGGGTTCTTGGCTTCTATTCAAAGAGAAAATTTTCAAACTACTATAGATGCTTTAATCAATGGTTATTATTCCATTGAGGAAAGAACAATGCTTGCATTGGTCAGTGATAGAGAGGACCTTTTTGGAGGGATCAAATTTGGGCTTAACGAATTCACGATCTTGAAGAGAGATACTTCTTCTATGATTGTAGTTCATACTTATTTAAACGGAGAGTACTTAAACTCTTATTGGGCTGATGGTCTGATTGTATCTACTCCATCTGGCTCAACAGGATATTCATTGAGTGTAGGAGGACCGGTGGTAATCCCAGGTTCGGAAAACTTTATTATTTCACCTGTATGTCCTCATAACCTCAATGTAAGACCACTCATTGTATCAGACAGTAGTATTATTTCTTTTGAAATTGAGGGACGAAGTAAAAACTTCTTAGTATCTCTTGATTCAAGATCTGAAGCCGTAGATGCAACCATTCAATTAGCCGTGAAAAAATGTCCATTTAAAGCCAAATTAGTGAAAATTGGTGGACAAGATAACTTTTTAGATACCCTAAGGAAGAAATTAAACTGGGGACTGGATAATCGAAACTAAAGATGTTTTTAAGCTTGAAATGGGAAACAGAGTAAAGCGGAATAAATCGTCTAAAACGAGTGTGTACTAATTTAAACCGGTACTCACATTACATACAACAACAATTCAATTTATCGAAATGAGACAACAATTTCAATCATTATTTGGAATAGGAGTGCTGATGTGCATCTTCTTTTCCTGCACACCAAAACAACAAGAAGAAGTACAATTGACATCTAAAAATCCATTATTACAAGAGTGGGAAGGCCCATATGGTGGAGTTCCAGCTTTTGACAAAATGCAATTAAAAGATCTTCAAGGGGCCATTGAAGAAGGTATGGCAATGAAGTTGAAAGAACTTGATGTCATCGCCAATAACCCTGAAGCTCCAACTTTTGAGAATACAATTATTCCTTATGAAAAATCAGGAGCTCCGTTAGAAAGAGCTTTCACTTATTATGGAATTTGGAGAAGCAATGTTTCTTCACCTGAGTTGAGAGAAATCGCTAAAAAATTAGCTCCGAAGATTTCTGATTATTCTTCTAAAATTAAACAAAACGAGAAACTTTTCAAGCGTATCAAAGCAGTGTACGAGGCTTCTCAAAAAGAACCTTTAGAAGAGGAAGCACAAAGAATTGTAGACTTGATCTACACTGGTTTTGTGATGGATGGTGCTGATCTGGATGCTGAAAAGAAAAAGCAATATGCTGCTATTGATAAACAATTATCTTCATTATACAACTCCTTCTCCAATAACGTATTGGCAGATGAGGAAAATTATGTTGTGTATTTGAAGAAAAATCAACTAAGTGGCCTTCCTGAATCATTTGTAAAGTCAGCAGCAAAAACAGCTGAAGAAAAAGGTCATGCAGGTGAGTATGCGATCACAAACACAAGATCTTCGATGGAGCCTTTCTTAATGTATTCAGATGAGAGAGACTTAAGAAAGCAGGTTTGGACGAACTACATCAAAAGAGGTGATAACAGAGACGAACACGATAACAATAAAATCATCGCTGAAATTCTTCAATTAAGAGATGAAAGAGTAGCTCTATTGGGTTATGATAATTATGCTACTTGGAGATTGCAGAACAGAATGGCAAAAACGCCTGAGAATGCAATGGACTTGATGGAGAAAGTATGGGCGGCTTCTACCGCTAGAGTAAAAGAAGAAGTGGCCGATATGCAAAAAGTAGCGGATAAGCGTGGTGATAAAATCACTATTGAACCTTGGGACTACCGCTATTATGCTGAAAAAGTACGTAAAGCAAAGTATGACTTAGATTCTGATGAGGTAAAACAATACCTTCAATTAGAAAAGTTAAGAGAGGCAATGTTCTTCGTAGCAGGTGAGTTATTTGAATTTGACTTCAAAGCTGTTGAAAAAGGGAAAGTACCGGTATTCCATGAAGATGTGAGAGTATGGGAGGTATTGGACAAAACTTCAGGAGATATTATTGGTTTATGGTACTTGGACCCTTACGCACGTAAAGGTAAGCGTTCAGGAGCATGGGCTACCACTTATAGAAGCTTTACTTCTTACCAAGGAGAGAAAATCGTATTGGCTTCTAATAACTCTAACTTTATCAAGCCTGCACCAGGTGAGGTATCATTAGTATCATGGAGTGATGCTGAAACATTCTTCCATGAGTTTGGTCACGCACTTCACTTCTTATCGGCGAATGTAAAGTATCCTACATCAAACAGTGGCGTGAGAGATTATACAGAGTTCCAATCGCAACTATTAGAGCGTTGGTTATCTACTGATAAAGTAATCAATGGTTTCTTAACGCATCAAAAAACAGGTAAGCCAATGCCTAAATCATTAGTGAAGAAAATTGAAGCAGCAGCTTCGTTCAACCAAGGTTTCAACACTACAGAATACTTGGCTTCAGCATTAATGGATATGAAATATCATACTGTTGATCCTACAGGAATTGATCCAGTGAAATTTGAGAAGGAAACATTGACATCACTTGGAATGCCTAAAGAGATTGTGATGCGTCACCGTTCAACGCAATTCGGTCACGTCTTCTCAGGTGAGGGATATGCTGCAGCTTACTATGGCTATTTATGGGCAGACGTTTTAACTTCAGATGCTGCTGAGGTTTTCGCGAATGCACCTGACGGTTTCTATGACAAGGAAGTAGCAGACAAATTAGTGAAATACTTATTTGCTCCAAGAAATGCGATAGAACCTGCCAAAGCTTATAGACTGTTTAGAGGCAGAGATGCTCATATTGAAGCACTCATGCGAGATAGAGGTTTTCCAACGAAATAATATTTTAGCAGTTATACAATTTCAAACGTGTAACTGCTTATTGTATATTTAGCGTTAGGCAGGATAAACAATAAAAAGAAAGAGGGAAGAGAAAGTTTAAATTTAAAACTTTCTCTTCCCTCTTATTTCATATAT
Organism: Flammeovirga sp. OC4; assembly: GCF_000812565.1. Classification (GTDB taxonomy): domain Bacteria; phylum Bacteroidota; class Bacteroidia; order Cytophagales; family Flammeovirgaceae; genus Flammeovirga. The sequence goes on from NZ_JTAM01000029.1 coordinate 54,727, forward strand.
CCTTTATTGAAAGAATTACATTGCCACCTCAGACAAGAATTTTACTCTCACTAGGCGAATTTCATCCTCACCGATGTCCTCATCCAATTCATCATAAGCATCGTCCAATTCGTCCGTTTCAGCACTCATGAAGTAATCATAGATTTCATCCAATCGTTCCTCATCCATGATCGTATCGATATAATAGTCGAGATTCAGTTTAGTTCCCGAATCCACGATATTTTCGATTTCATCTAGCACATCATCAAAAGATATTTTTAATGACTCAGCGATGTCTTCAATATCCTGTTTACGGTCGATTTGCTGAATGATAGCAATCTTTGCTTTAGACTTGTTGACAGTACTTTTGACCACTACATCTTTAGCCGTAGTGATTTCGTTCTGCTCCACATAATCTTGAATGATGTCTAGGAATGGCTTGCCAAATTTCTTTGCTTTACCTGCACCAACACCATTGATTTGCATCAATTCTTCGTTAGTCACAGGGTAGGTAGTTGCCATTTCTTCCAAAGAAGGTTCTTGGAAGATCGCATAAGGAGGAATACCTTTTTGATGAGCGATTTTCTTTCTTTTCGCTTTCAGAATATCAAAAAGCTCCTTGTCAAATGCATTGGTTACCACAGCTTCCTCATTGAGAGCTTCCAATTCAGAAGGCCATTGGTAATCCTGAGTATATTCTATATCAAAAGGACGTTTTTCAAAATCCTTTCCTTTTTCTGTAATACGGATGATTGTAATTTGATCAACATCCTTCGCTAAGAAGCCATTAATCATCGATTGACGGATGATAGACTCCCAATGTTTGTTATCAAACTCACTTCCTTTACTGAAAGACTTTAAATCAAAATGATTGTAGCTTTCCACATAGTCTGTACGAGTACCTGTAAGTACATCACAGATATGCTCAATACCAAAACGTTCTTCGGTTTCCTCAACTGCTTTTAAGGCTAGTAAAATCTGATCTTTAGCATTGAATGAAGAATGCTTCGCTTTACAGTTATCACAGTGCCCACAATTTTCTTCAACATGTTCACCAAAGTAGTGAAGTAATTGCTTGGTTCTACAGACAGAAGAGTAAGCATAGTAGCTCATTTCCTGAAGGAGGATATGTACATTTTCTCTCTCTGTAATTGATTTATCTTTATGGAATTTTTCCAATTTTGAGATGTCTTCAGGACTGAAGAGCATCATACAGTAAGATTCCAATCCATCTCTACCGGCTCTACCTGTTTCTTGGTAATACCCTTCTAATGATTTTGGAGCATCATAGTGTACTACAAAACGAACATCAGGTTTGTCAATACCCATACCAAATGCAATTGTGGCTACAATCACATCGCAATCTTCGTTCAAGAAGGCATCTTGATTGCCCATCCTCAGAGAAGATTCCATACCAGCGTGATAAGGAAGAGCATTAATACCATTGATTCTCAAAAACTCCGCTACTTCCTCTACCTTTTTACGGCTGAGACAGTAGATAATTCCTGATTTGTTCTGATGTTTTCTAATGAACTTGATCAGCTGTACCTTAGGGTCTTTCTTGGGGTGAATTTCATAAAATAAGTTGTCCCTATGGAAAGAAGATAAGAAGATGTTGGCATCTTCCATTCTAAGGTTTTTCTGAATATCTGCTCTTACTTTAGGAGTAGCTGTTGCAGTAAGTGCAATGATTGGCAAGTCGCCAATTTCTTCTATAATTTGTTTTATCCTTCTGTACTCAGGCCTAAAATCATGTCCCCACTCAGAAATACAGTGAGCTTCATCAATAGCGATGAAAGAAATATTGGACTGTTTTAGAAGTTCAATATTATCAGGTTTTGTTAATGATTCAGGAGCAACATAAAGCAGTTTCGTCTTTCCCTCCAAAGTCTCTTTCTTCACCCTATTTGATTCGCTTTTACTTAATGTTGAATTAAGAAAGCTAGCATTAACTCCTAAAGCCTGAAGTTGATCTACTTGGTTTTTCATTAATGCGATTAAAGGAGAAATCACAATTGTGGTTCCTTCTTTCATTACCGCGGGTAACTGATAACAAAGAGATTTTCCAGCACCAGTAGGCATAATTACAAAAGTATTTTTGCCATCTAAAATATGCTGTATAATCATTTCCTGGTTTCCACGGAACTGATTATAACCGAATACCTCCTTTAATTTATCTTTTAACGGTGATTGTACATTCGTACTTGCCATATGCTATTTCAAAATAAATTATCTATATAAGATGTATAAATAATTGGATGCTTTAAAAATTCTGTGTCTGTATAGATGAATACTAAAAGTATTGTAGCTTCAATCCTATTGTTTATATGAATATACAAAAACACTATTAGTTTTCATAGTAGTTATTCGTAACCAAATTATAATAGATGCTATTGTTATTTCAATATTCAAGCCCTCAACATTGAAGGTGAGAATATTATGATAATTCTGAATAAGATTACAAATAGAAAAAATCCAATAAAATATACTTCTGTTCCAACTTTAGTAATGTAATATTACAAAAAAAGCCTACATTTTTTCAATGTAGGCTTCTTAAATATTGGTTGAAATATCAATATTGGCTGTTAATCAAGGACTAATGACTTAATCTTTCTAACCTTGGTAAATTGATAATTGTGATATTCTTATCCTTGATCTCAATCAATTTTTCGTCTTTAAAATCAGATAAAGTACGAATCAATGTTTCTTTTGCAGTACCCACGATTTTCGCCAAGTCATCTCTTGTGATTGACATTCTTTCGTTTGGTCCTTGTTGATAACGCTTATCCAATTGAAGTAATACTTCAGCAACACGTTGTCTCACCGAACCGTAAGCTAGTTTTAATAGCTTTTCTTCTTGTTCGATGACTTCTTTCGTAAGTAGCTTAATGAAAGCATGTGAAACGTCTCTGTTATTGTGGATTAATGAGAAGAAATCTTCCTTAGGGATCATGGTGATTTCACATTCCTCTAGTACCATTGCACTTTCAGGGTAAGTGACATCTTTCAATAAAGCCACATAACCTAAAAACTCACCAGGACCGTGAATACCTGTGATGTATTCTTTACCGTCTTCGTTTGTTTTATAAGTTTTTACTTTACCGCTTACGATCTGTAAAAGTGCGTTTGGATGATCTCCTTCATAAAACAATACACTTTTCTTTTTGTAAGTACGTGATTTTCTATTTTCAGAAAGTTTATCCAAATTATTCATTCCTCTAGCATCGCTGATAAATGAATCAAACCCTTCAGGAGATTGCTCATAATGCTTACGAACAGTATCTGATTTTTTCAATCGGCTTTCAATTGCATCAAGAAGCTCAACATCATCAAATGGTTTAGCAATGTAGTCATCAGCACCGTGGCTCATTCCTTTTCTGAAATCCGTTTTTTCAGCTTTAGCTGTTAAGAAAATGAAAGGAATACTAGCAGTATTAGGGTCTTTAGATAAAGCAAACAATACACCATAACCATCTAATTCAGGCATCATAATATCACAAATAATCAAGTCGGGGCTTGATGTTCTTGCTTTTTCAACGCCTACCTTACCATTGTCAGCTGTAATTACTTCGTAATTTGATAATTCTAGAATTTCCGACGTGTTTTCACGCATTTCTAAATTATCCTCTATCAATAGTATTTTTTTCATTTGGAATAAACTTTTTCGGTATTTTAATTGAGAATGTTGTACCCACGTCTTCTTTACTCTCGAAGGAGATTGAGCCATTCAGCATTTCTATATATTTCGTCACGATATTGAGTCCAAGGCCAGTCCCTTGAATATTGATTGCATTTTCAGCTCTAAAGAATCGATCAAATAGGTGAACTTGATCTTTCTCTGGAATTCCCATCCCTTCGTCTTTAATGCTCACACGTAGCTCATTTTCGTCTATGCATGAATCTACCCAAATCCTATCTCCAATACCAGAGTATTTGATGGCGTTTGATAGTAAATTTATAATAATATTTTTCAGAATCTGAGGGTCAGTTTTAAACTGAGAAATTCCCTCATGATTAATGATAATTTTTTGTCCTTGTTTAGTAACAGAAGACATTTCATCGCACAAGTTTTCAATGTAAGAATCTATATCTATCGTAGATTGATGTACAAATGCCTTACCTTCCTCTAATTTACTAATAGAAAGGAAATCATTCAAGATTTGTGTAAGATTATTAACGCTTGACTTGATACGTTTGATGTGTTTCTCTTTTTTCTCCTCGTGTTCCGGTAAATTGTAGCGGGAAATCAGTGAAACAGAAGACATTATTGTGCTAAGAGGAGTTCTGAATTCATGTGAAGCCATAGATACAAATCTACTCTTCAGCTCATTCAGTTGACGCTCCTTGGTCAAAGCTTTGCGTATCTCTTCTTCTGCTTTAGTTTGTTGTGTGATATTGAGCATCACAACAAGTACTTGTTTTGTTTGCTGTCTACTATTCTTGATCGGTACAATGATCGTAGAGTAGTTGAGATTTTTATATTTAAATTCAAAAATAACTTCTTCTCCCGTGTTGATGACACCCTGTGCGAGTTTGAAACATTTTTGATATTCTTCTATTCTTGAAGGGTCATTTTCTGATAAGAACTTAAAGAACTTAGCACCAACAATGCGATCGGCATCTAAATCCAAATCTTTAAAACCAGTACCATCAGCAAAAAGATAATTTAAGTTTTCATCTAATACCGAGATCAGCCCATAAGGGAAATTATGAGCAATGATTTTATAAATAGCCTGACTTTTTACAAGTTCTTCTTCTGCTTTTTTACGTTCGAAGATCTGAAGCTCCAAGTCTTCGTTAGAGCGTTGCAAGGTTTTGATTGCATTGTCCAACTGACGAGTTCTATCTTGTACTCTCTGCTCCAGTTTTTCATTCAGCTCTTGAATGTGGTTTAAATGCTTACTGTGCAGTATACTGTGACGAATAGCTCTTTCCAGTTGTTGAGGTGTGATTTGTCCTTTTACAAGGTAATCTGATGCACCTGCCACCATGGCTTGTTCATCGACTTTCACATCTCCTTGTCCTGTCAACAGTATAAATGGTTTAAAAGGGTGGTCTTTTAGACACTCAATGATAAGGTCTAATCCACTTTTAGCACCTAAAAGATAATCTACAATGTAGACGTCATGGTTTCCTTCACTAACGATTTCAACAGCATCGTCATAGTTAGCGACCCAATCAAGCTCATAGCTTCTGAAAGGTATATCATCCAGTACATCTTCGGTAATGATATAATCATCTTCGTCATCATCGATGAGAAGCACCTTCACTATTTGATTATGCGGATCAGTATGTTGTGAAAAAGGCATAAATTCTAAAACTATTAATGAGGTAATCTTACCACTTGAAACCAATACTTGTTGAGTGATTCAACAACTTCAACCATGGATTCAAAAGTTACCGGCTTAGTAATAAACGAGCTGACCCCTAAGTTATAAGTTTTTATGACATCTTCTTCATCATTTGAAGTTGTTAATACAACTACAGGTATTTTTTTTAGGTGAACGTTATCTTTAATCTCTTTTAAGCACTCTCTACCGTCTTTTTTCGGCATATTCAAGTCCAATAGAATGAGATCTGGAGTTGGAAATTTTTTGTTGTCGCTGAATTTTCCAGAGTTTTGTAAATAGTCCATTAGTTGTTCTCCATCTTCAACAAATTGAAGTTGAACAGAAAGGTTACTGGCTTCAAAGGCTTCTTCAAAAGCTTCTTCGGTGAGCATACGATCTTCTGGATCATCATCAGCGTAAAGAACGGTAGTTGTCATGAATACTCTATTATTAAGTGTAAAAAATCTGAAAGTTATAGATTTACTTATTTATTCTTCTTCTAGGTCTGTCCTAAGTGTAAAGGTGAAAGTCGTTCCTTTTCCAATCTGACTGCTTGCGGTGATGTCACCACCGTGACGTTGTGTAATTTTTTTACAAATAGCCAAACCGATACCAGAACCGTTGTATTTCCTTCCTTCCAATCGTTGAAAAATTTGGAAGATACGTTCGCTGTACTTATCGTCAAAACCAATACCATTATCCGAAATGGAAATCTCAATTTCATTGGGTTTTGTTTCATCGAAGCTGGAATCAATTCTGATCTGAGGAGCAGTGTCTTCGTTTCTAAATTTTATAGCATTCGAAATGAGATTTTGAAAAAGTTGTCTTAGCTGAGTTATATCTCCTTTGATTGTTGGAAGTTCTACGGTACGAATTACCGCTTCTGATTCATTAATTGCAATTTCAAGATCGGAAATAACATCTCTTAACACTTCATTGAGATTGATCTCTTCAAAAGGCTTTGCTTTTGAGGATATTCTGGAGAATCTTAATAAATCTGTAATGAGCTGTTGCATTCTCTCTGCAGAGTTCAACATCCTGTTGATATAGTCTTGTCCTTTTGGAGAGAGGTTTTCTTTTTCTTTTTTGCTTAAGCGATCACCAAATGCTCGAATTTTTCTTAACGGTTCTTGTAAGTCATGTGAGCTCACATAGGCAAAGTCTTCCAATTCTCTGTTTTTGAGAATCAATTCTTGCATGTATTGCTTCACTTTCTGCTCGTTTTCAACACGCTCCGTTACATCTTCAGCAAAAATAATGATACCATTAATTTGATTATCGCTGTTGTACCAAGGGTGTGCTTCCCATTCTATCCAAATATTGCTAAGGTCAACACGGTCAATGTAATCCATTTGAACACCAGACTTATCACCTTTTAGTACCTTGTCAAATACCTCATACCATCGCTGTTGGAAATTTGGTAATGTTTCCTGAATCGTTTTTCCCTCTAAGTTTACAGTTACACCTAAGGTTTTCTTCCATCTGTTACTAGCAATGAGATAAGTTAAATCCTTATCGAGCATAGCAATAGCAGCAGGGGCATAGTCAGCATAGTACTCCAACAATTGCTGTTGTTTTACAACTTGAAGTTCGACATTTTTCCTTTTGGTGATATCATTCACAAAAGCAGCTACGTGAAACTCATCCTCAATCATCATATGACTGATACTCACTTCCACATAAAAAACTTCTTTACTTTTCTTTTGGGCAATAAACTCTTTTCCAAGTCCCATCGGTCTCACTTCAGGTTTTTCAAAGTAAGCGTTTCTTAATCCCTTATGCATTTTTTTGATAGCATCAGGAAGCAACGTTTCCAAGTCTCGGCCAATTAATTCCCCTTCTTCGTAACCAAAAATGGTACATCCCATTGGGTTCATTGCCACAATTTCGCCTTTCTTATTACAGATAATAATTCCCTCAGAAGCGGCATAAAATAAAGGGGAAAGGAAGTTGTTTTGTTCTAATATTTTTGATGACATGACTTACAAGTTGAGGGAATGGATATATTTTATAACATCTTCCAATTGAGAAGGGTTGACCCAATGTGTGGATTCATCTCTTTTAAACCAACTCAATTGTTTTTTGGCGTATCTTCTACTATTTCTTTTGAGCAATTCAACGGTAGTATCCCAATCTTGCTTTCCGTCCCAAAAATCAAAAATCTCTTTATAACCTACCGTTTGCAGTGCATTTTTATCCTTGTGAGGAAAAAGGCTTTCAACTTCTTTCAAAAGACCATTATTGAGCATAATATCCATTCTTAAGTTGATTCTGTCATAAAGTTCCTGACGATCTCGATTCAATCCTATTTTTACAATTTTAAAAGGACGTTCTGCTTTGTACTGACCGCGTTGATCAGAATATTTTTTGCCCGTAATAGCGATTACTTCAAGTGCTCTGATTACTCTTTGATAATTGGCTCTGTCTACTTGATGGTAATAAACCGGATCTTTCTGTTCCAGTTCCTCTAACAAGGGCTGTATTCCTTCTTTTTTGTAACGAGCATTCAATGCTTCTCTTACTTTTGGATCGCTTGTAGGCATGGGATCAATGCCATTACAGATCGCATCGACATACATTCCAGAGCCACCAGAAAGTATAACATACTTATGTTTTTGAAACAGTTGTTCCAATAATTGTAGTGTATCTTTTTCGTAATGCCCGAAGCTATATTCTTGCTCAATAGACAAGTGTCCTACAAAATGATGAGGGATTTCCTGCATTTCGTCTTCGGTGGGACGTGCGGTTCCGATCTGCATTTCTTTAAAAAACTGACGGGAATCTGCATAAACAATTTCTGTGGATAATGCGCGGGCTAATTCTACACAAAAATCGGTCTTACCTACAGCGGTAGGACCTACTACAACTACTAAAACTTTTTCTTTTTCCAATATCAAATTAATTTTTACAAAGATACAAAGTTAACCTCAAGTAGAAAACCGATCTAGGTCACCGAAAAAATTAAGATAGCAATTCTAAACAAAGTAGGTAAAGATGAAAACTATGACTTACCTTTACGGCCCTATTATTAAATTAAAGATCATGTTTGTAGAACCTAGATTTCAAGACCGTACCGAAAATAAACCTATTATCGGGTGGATAGAAGTAGTTTGTGGATCCATGTTCTCAGGTAAAACTGAAGAACTCATTCGTAGAGTAAACAGAGCTACTATTGCCAAACAAGTCGTTCATATTTTCAAGCCTGCTGTTGATACAAGGTATCATGAGGAAAATGTAGTTTCACACAACGCGAACTCAATTATTTCAACTCCAGTGAAATCTGCTGAGGAAATCACACAATATGTAGCCAAAAATGAAGTTATAGCTATTGACGAGGCTCAGTTTTTTGATAATAAATTGGTAGATGTCTGTGTAGATTTAGCCAATGCTGGTCACCGTATTATTGTTTGTGGGTTGGATATGGATTTTCAGGGAAAACCTTTCGAACCAATGCCACAATTGATGGCAATTGCAGAATATGTAACAAAATTGCACGCTATTTGTGTAAAATGTGGTGAACCTGCGCTATATTCATACCGACTTACCGCTTCTGAAGAACAGGTACTTTTAGGAGAGACGGATTCTTATGAAGCGAGATGTCGAAAATGTTATCAAAAAGGCATGTCCTCTCGAAGTGCAAACTCTTGATTTGTAGAGATTATTAAGTTATTTTTTTGCTTTAATCTCTACACTGACTTGGCAGAAAAATAAACTTCTCGATGCAGAAAAGAATAGATACAGATAATTTAGGACGTCAATTTTCGCGTTACTTTAGTTTCAAAACTATACAAGGAAGAAATGTTTTATTAACTACTTCCTACTTATTTATCTTAATAACATTTACCGTCCTTGTTGTTTATCAAAACAACTTGGTGAGTGATGTCGGTGATAGGGTAATACAAACAAGAAACCCTATCACTGTCATGACTGCTAGAATTAATGCGGGCTTAGACCGCGTTTCTGCTGCTCAACGAGGTTATTTCATTACCAAAGATGATTCTTATAAAGATGAAAGAAACTCTTTATGGGATACAGATATTCTTCCGGCTTTAGAAAAACTGGAGGAACTAGGAAAACAGCTAACTTCACAAGACCGTAGATCAATTGATGCCCTTGGTATCCTTTTGAAAGAATATAAACACGGTCAAGATGATTTAGAGCTGTATTTTGAACAACATATTACTGACTTTGCTGCCATTCAAGAAGACGTAGAAACGTACGATTCTCTTACATTACGTTTAAAACTAGAAAGTTTCAAAAAGAAATCTGAAGTTGACGAATACATTGTGGATTATCTATTGACCACAATCTCACCTTTAAAAGCTGAAATCAGAGAATATTTAGGTCCTTTATCACAGCAACAGCGTAAAGCCATGTTGGATGATGTAAAGAGAATCAATGAAGATATTGAATCGGCCAATTCATCCATTGCCTTTGTGACTTTTTTCTTCTCTATTCTTGCCATTGGTTCTTCACTTCTTGTAATACGAACCTTAAATACTTCCTTACAACGACCAGTCGATCAATTAGACCGATTATCATTGGGTGACCTCGGACAAGATATCGATGAGACAAGTGATGAAATGAACGATATTATCTTGTCAAGTAACAAACTGAGGGATAACTTAGGAAGGGCCAGTCGATTTGCGTTAAGTATTGGTGAAGGCCATTTTGAAGCTAAATTCAAACCGGCCAGTGATTATGATATCTTAGGTAATGCCTTGGTACAAATGAGGAATAAGCTGAAGGATGTGGCGTACCAAGATGAAAAAAGAAACTGGATTACAAAAGGTATGGCTCATTTTGGGGAAATTTTGAGAACAAATCAAGACTTAAAGAAGTTGTCAAATGCCATTATCAGTGAGTTGGTTTCTTATCTCAATGCTAATCAAGGGGAGTTATATTTCTTGGATGAAACAGAAGATCAAAAGAAGTTCTTAAATCTTGAAGCTACTTATGCTTTCGAAAGAAAGAGAATTATTGAAAAGAAGATTCATATTGATGGACGTTTTGGTGAGGGACTTTTAGGACAGGCATATCTACTAGGAGAAACAATATATCTTAATGATGTTCCAGAAGGTTATACCGAAATCACTTCAGGTTTAGGGGACGCTACACCTCGTGCAGTACTAATTGTGCCTTTAAAGATCAATGATGAGGTAGAAGGAGCCTTGGAAATAGCTAGTTTTAAAGAAATTGAACCTTTTGAAATTGAGTTTGTAGAAAGAGTAGCAGAAAGTATTGCCTCAACGCTTAGAACAGCCAAAAACAACCAACGAACAAAAGAACTTTTATTGTCTTCACAACAGCAAAGAGATCACCTGAGAAGTCAGGAAGAAGAAATGCGTCAAAACTATGAAGAACTTCAAGCGACGCAAGAGGAGATGGAAAGAAGACAAAATGAATTGGAAGGATTACGAACTAGTCTTGAAAATCAGGTAAAAGATAGAACAGAACAGCTTGCCAAAACATTAGAACGATTTGACTTAGCTTTTAAAGGAACTTCAGAAGGTATTTGGGATGCTGTACTTAAAAACGGTGTCTTAGATGAGAATACTAACTTCTGGTGGTCACATCGCTTTGAAGAATTATTGGAATATGAAGAAGGGGAATTGCAAAACGATTTCGAATCATTTGTAACTAATATTCACCCTGAAGATAGAGATAAGGCCATTAAATTATTTAATGGATTAATTGCTGATCATTTAGGAATTGCTCCCAACTCTATTGAAGTACGCCTAAGATTGAAGTCAGGAACATTCAAATGGTTCTATGTCTCTGGAGCTGTAAAACATGATGAAAATGGTGTAGCACAACGATTTGCTGGTGCTATTAATGATATTTCAAGTACTATTGATTTAAAGATCTCACAGGAACAATTGAGTAACCGAGAAGCGAACTTGAAAGCATTCTTGGATATCACAAGTGATTTTGTAATTGCCATAGATCAGAAAATGGTAGTGACATTGGCCAACAATGCAATAAAAGAGGAGTTGAAGGCCAGAGGAGTCGAAATCATTGAAGGAGAGACAGTGATGTTGGATCTTGTTAGACCTGAAAATAGAAATCGTTACAAAGAAAATTGTAAAAAAGCATTAGACGGTCATTCTTTCTCAGATGAGATGACTTTCCAGTTTGGTATTCGTAAGAGAACTATGGATTCTCGCTACTATCCAATTCAAGGAGAAGACGGGGCAATTATTGGTGCTACAATTATGTTCCATGATATCACTGAAAGAAAGAAAAGAGAAGCTGATCTTGAGGAATCTAGAAGACAATTAAAAGCCATCTTTGATACTTACGAGGCAGAGGTTTACATGAAAGATCTCAACGGTAAGTACATCATGGTAGATCAGACACTCTCTAAGCGCTTAAATCTGGGGTACGATATCATTGGAAAAACGGATGTTGAAATCTTTGGAGAAGAGGAAGGTAGTATGATTTGGGAATTAGACCAAGGAATAGCAGAGCAAGAAACGGAAGTTTCGTATGTTGAGGAGAGAGAAGATGGTACAAAATACAAATATGTCAAATTCCCAATGGTCAATTCTTCAGGTAAGATATACGCCATGTGTAGTATTGCTTCTCAGTTGGAGTTTGAAGATTTTGGTGCTGATCAAAGTATTGATAAAGTGCCAGTTTCGATAGCATATAGATCAGTAGAGAACGTTACAGATATTAGGAAAACAACAGGTGTTTGGCAAAGTTACTTTGGAGGAGTTTCTGATTTAACTTCATTTGTAAGAGAAACTGATCAAGAGAAATATAAATTGGCAATGGGTAATATTCAAGAGGCCGTGAAAAACGGTAAATCTTATTATGAAACCTATACGCTTTCTCTGAGAGATGGAAGAAGAGTTCTTGTCTTAGAAAAAGGAAACTCAGTATATACTGATCTTGATGGTCAAGATGTAGTCATTTCTGCTCTTATAAATATTACTCCATTAAGACCTAACCATCAAAAAACAGTTTAGATTGAAGGTAATCATCATGTTTGAGAATAATGTTATTATTGAATGCATGAAATTATTACATTTGCAAATCGATTAATTTATCATTCAAAAAAATATTGAGATGAAAGCAATCATTAAAACTGAAAAAGGAGATATGACAGTAGAGTTCTACCAAGAAGATGCTCCAAATACGGTAGCAAACTTTGTAGACTTAGCGTTGCATAACTACTATGATGGATTAACTTTCCACAGAGTAATTCCTAATTTTGTAATTCAAGGTGGTTGTCCTGACGGTACAGGTGCAGGTGGTCCTGGATATAGAATTGCATGTGAGTTAGACGGTGATAACCAATACCACGATCGTGGCGTTTTATCAATGGCTCACGCAGGTAGAAACACTGGTGGATCTCAATTCTTTATTTGCCATAGCCGTGCACAAACTTCTCACTTAGACCGTAATCACACTTGTTTCGGTAAAGTAGTTGAAGGTGTTGAAGTTGTAGACGATATCCGTGCAAACGATAAAATCCTTGCTATTGAGATTATCAAGGAAGAAGGTGATGCTGAATTACCAGAAGTAAAAAAATTATAAGCTCTAGTTTTTAGAGAAAATAAGGAGACTGTTTCACAATTTGTTGGGACAGTCTCTTTTTTTTGTGCCAAAACCTACCGTATTTGAAGGTGGAATTTCAGTAACAATAAATCAAATATATCTTCTGATAAGATCCATCTATTCATGGAAAAATATTTTTGAAAGTTTCACTATATATTCATATGTTTACCGCACTCAATTATTAACAGACTTCACATAAAATCTATGCTAAATAAAATCATACTTTCATCTCTACTTATCCTTTTTACACAAATTGCATTCGCACAATACAATTACATTCCTGAAAAAGCAGAACATATTTCTGAGGAAAGGTATAAAAAAGGTAAAGACTTATTGACGGTTGTTTTTGAATCTATTGAAAACCAATACGAAGACCCAAGTGATGAATCTCAATACGAAGGGGCTGACTTCTATAATTTATTCAATGCTTATTTATCTATTGGTGCCTCAAAAGAGAGAGTAATGAAGTATTATAATTTACTTAAAAAGGACTCATACTCTCATGATTCTTATGTTCAATATTGTAATCCGAAATTTATGTCAGATTACTTTGGAGAAGAAAATGCCAAAGAAATTATTCAAAAAGCAAAACTATCATACCAACAAAACTATGAAAATCAATAAATTATTATTCTTATCATTTTTAGTAGCTCTGTCCAATCTTCTATTTGCACAAAGCCCTATTGGTCATGCAAAATATCTGAAAATCATAAATGGTCTTTCTACGGATACTACAAATTATAATTTGTATTTCAATCAAGAAACTTCTCTCTTCATTCGTTATAAAGAACAAGATCCACATTATGGTGAAAAAAGTAGTTTCTACCGTGATAATAATGATAAAGTAGTCACCATCAATCCTATGACTATTGATGATTACGTATGTTTTAACAGCAGCTCAAATAAGAGTTATTCCAAAATTGAGATAAAAGATAAAGCATTCATTGTTTATGACTCTATTTCAACTATCCAATGGGAAATACAAGCGGAAACAAAGAAAATTGGAAGTTTTAATTGTCAAAAAGCAGTTGGTGATTTTAGAGGAAGGAGCTATGAAGCTTGGTTCACTTTTGAAGTTCCAGTGAATATTGGACCTTGGAAACTAAGAGGTTTACCTGGGTTAATTATTGAAGTTGAGGATAAAGCAAAAGAAGTACGCTTCTCATTGACTTCCATTGAATACCCTTGCAAAGACTGTCAACTGAATATCCCGCCAATAGACAGTAAAGAAACTTCATTACAACAATTTCTTGTGTTGAAGAAAAAATATCAAGATGCAGCTCAAGCAAGAGCAAATGCAAATGCTCCCGCTGGAGTAAATATTACTATAAAATTTGATGGGGATACTCCATTGGAAAAAGAATATGAATTTCTAGGCCAATAAACTTTCTAATCTTCACACTCTATGATCATTCTACCAAAAAAGCTTTTTATTTTGGGGGCTGTTCTTCTATTGTCATTTTTTTCTTATGCTCAGGAAAAAAACATCCTAGGTATTATTACTAATGAACAAAATGAACCACTCCCTTATGCCAATATTTTATTGAAGAAAGATACGTTAAAAACAAGTCCTATGATCGGTTTTGTTGTTTCGGATCAGAATGGGAAATTTCAATTTAATTTTACGCCAAATGATTCGACAGACTACTTTATACATGTTAGTTCTTTAGGTTATCAACAAAAAATAATTTCTCTAGATAAAGACAAAAGCAATTATTCCATTGTAATGGTTAGTGAGGTTAAAAACCTTAATGAAGTAGTAATAACGGAAGATGTAGTCATCAAAGCTCAAAATGATACACTTGTTTTTGACCCCAAAAAGTTTTCTAATGGTAATGAAGAAGTGATAGAAGAAGTATTGGCGAATTTACCTGGAGTGAGTGTAGATGATGTGGGAACTATTAAAATCAAAAACAAAGAAATTAAAAAGGTCTATATCGATGGTGTAGACATTCTTGATCACTATAAAACAGGCACACAAAATATAGGAGCAAAGGCAATTGAGAAAATAGAAGTCATTCAAAATTTTAATGAAAATGCACTATTAAAAGAGTTTGACCTTTCTGAAAATTTTGCAATTAATCTAACACTAACCGAAAAAGCGAGGAATGCTATTTTTGGGAATATTAATGCCGGTTTTGGTAGTGATTATAATTATGAGGTAGGTACTACATTGATGAATTTCTCTAAATCATCTAAGTATCTAGCTGTCGCTTCTTCTAATTCTTTGGGGAAGTCAAAAAGCTATTTAAAGAACTATAATGAAGAAAATACATTAAGTAATTTAAAGTTTCAAAATACATCAACATTTAGTCGTTTAACAGATATTACACCTATTCCTTTAGCTCCTTATCGTTATAGAATAGGCAGAAATTATCATTTTTCATTGAATGCTGTTACGAATATTAAACCAACTGATTTCTTGAAAATGAATGTTTCTGGTACTGGTGAGTTTTTGAACCAAGGCAATGCTATTTTCACAAATTATCTCAATGAAAATCGAAGTTATAATCAATTGGAAAAAATCTCTACTGAACCATCTCTATTTAACTTAAAACTAAACTACAAAAACAATATTCATGAAAAGAAAAATTTCAATGCTACCTTATTAATAGAGAAAGAGCAATTCTACAGTGATGCACAATTGATTTATAATGAAAATCCTCTTTCGATTGATAATAAAAATACGATTCATCGAATAAGAGGGCAGTTTGAAATTACAAATAAGTTGAACTTTGGAACATTATACACCAAAGGAAATATTCAATTCGATAATAAAAACATTGAGGTCTATTATAATAGTGCTGATTTATATGGTGATTCAATTCAATTTATAAATCAAAAAGAAGAAGTCCTTTCTAGAGGAGGAGGTGTCGAACTAAAATACCTTAGAAATACAAAATGGGTAAATTTTACTTTTGCCTTACAAGATCAATTATTAACAGAGGATGTGAATATTTTGTCTAATACTAGAGAAGATCAAATGGAGAATTCATTATTCTACAATAATGCCTCTTTTCATGTCAACTTTTCTAAGGAATTGAAAAGTTTTAGTTATGATATTCAAAATGAAATAGCATTACAAACTATTCAAAATGATGAAAAGAAAGACTATCAATTTTATAACCTAAATGCATACCTTAATAAAAAATTAGGTGCCTATCATAGATTTTCAATTGGTGTTCAACTTGAGAATAAGTTAGATTTAATGCAATCCTATGATTTAGTGTATTGGGATAATTACAATTCAAATAGAAGACTTAATCCTATTTTTGAGCCTATAAAAACAAACCGATTGATCTTTAGCTATAGATTCGATCAAATCATCAAAGGTATTAATATAAATAGCTTTGCTACAATTGACCAACAAGATGGAGTTTATTACAATAATTCGTTTTTATCGGAAAATTTCATCATTAATGAGAGTCAATTTATTAGAGATGATTTCAATGGCTTTACTTTTAATAATAGTTTTGATTATTACATTTTACCGATCAAAACCATCATCAAAATGGGTGTTGACTATTCTAATAGAAACAATATTTCCAGCATTAATAAGGAACAACAAAAATTTACTTTTGAGAGCATCAAAAGCTACTTAAAACTTGGAATGAACTTCAATAAGATCACTGTAAAAACGAATGTTGACTACCTGATATCTAATAACATTAATCATTTTTACAATACGACTAACTCTTTTGAGCAACTTAATATTCTCCTTTACCTTAAATATGCTATTCATCCAAAAGTTGATTTTGCTCCTTCTTATACTTATTATTCACTAGTTCGAGAAGACGTAAATAATCATTTTTTAGACTTTGAAATCAATTATACTTTAAAGAAGAATAAGTTCAATATCTATTTGAAAGCTCAAAATTTATTGAATAACAATACTTATGTCACAGTCAATAATTCATCAATCGCTTCAACAACATCTGAAGTGCAATTGAATCAAAGGCAACTTTTAATAGGAGGTAGGTTTAAATTATAACCACAGGGTTAATAGTCAGAATTATCAATTCAAGGATTAAAATATTCTAATAGGATCCTTATTAAATTCTTATTACGGTTTTTTAAGGCTTTCATGTCAAAATAATTTTTCAAGACATGAAATGATTACCTTTGCATAGCAAGCAATTTATTACAAAAAAATAATGAGATGAAAGCGATAATCTTTGATTGTGATGGCGTATTAGTGGACTCAGAGTCCATCACTATGAATGTATTTTTAGAGCTGTTTAGTTCTTATGGAGTAGAGATGAGTTATGATTATGCCATTAAAACCCTTACGGGTAAAGCTTTTGATCAGATTGTGGAATACGTTCAGGAGGAATATGGCATTACGTTGAATGACGACTTTGAGAAGCAGTTTCGCCAAAAAACATTTGAGGCATTTAAGAAAGATATCCAACCTATCGAGGGAATAAAAGAGGTAGTTTCACAATTGAAAATCCCTTTTGCGGTAGCTTCAAATGGTCCTATGCGTAAAATGGAGTTGAATTTAAAAACTACAGGTTTGTTTCCTTATTTTGAAGGTAATATGTTTAGTGCTTACGATCTTCAAGCGTGGAAGCCTGATCCAAAAGTTTTTGTGACAGCAGCTCAACATTTAGGAATGGACCCCTCAGAGTGTTTAGTGGTTGAAGATAGTATGTCGGGTGTTGTAGCGGCTCAGAATGGAGGCTTTGATGTGATGGTGTATGTAGGACATCAAGAAGAGGAGAAATACACATCCAAAGGCATCAAAGTGTTTAAAAGCATGAAAGAACTATTGACACTAATCGATTAGAGAAGATTACCTTGATACCTTTTGGCTATTTCTTTTGGTGTAATACCATATTTTTTCTTGAAATAGAAAGAGAATTTTGAGCTTGATTTAAACCCACACATCCTTGAGATATTTTGGATATTATTAGCCTCTGTCGCTAAAAGTATTTTTGCTTTTTCTAATCTATAATTAAGATGAAATTTGATCATTGAAGTTCCAAAAACTTGTTGGAAATCTCTTCTTAATTTTGAAACAGAGTAGCCATACAATTCTGCAAGTTCTTCAAGGGTTGGAACATAATCTAATGAAGAGAGGATGTAATCTTTCACCTTCATCAATTGTTCAAAATCTTCTGAATGCAAATTCTTAGAGGTAATCTTATGATTTCTGCTCAGTATTCTATCATAGAAAATACTCAGCATCTCACTTGCTTTAGCCACTAATAAAGGATTGATAACAAGGTTAGGTTTTGTTTCATCTATAGCAAAAGTATCTTTTAATAGTACATGAGTTTCTAAAGGAATATTATCGTAGATCAGCCACTCCTGTCCTTTATCATTTGAAAAGAAATCGCCCAAAAACTCTTTAAATAGATGTTCTTCATTGTCAAGAATCTCTCTTTTGATACGTACAGCTACCCATTGATAATGAACCCCTTTTTTGATTGATATTTCAGTACTTACAGTAGTATCATAAGCAATCATCCCTCCGGAAGGAGAAAGTTCGGGTTGTTCAGATATTTTACTTTTTACGAGATCGCCAGTATAGGAAAATCGAAAACATATATAACGCTGAGATTCTTTGTCTCC
This sequence comes from Flammeovirga sp. OC4, assembly GCF_000812565.1. Lineage (GTDB taxonomy): Bacteria > Bacteroidota > Bacteroidia > Cytophagales > Flammeovirgaceae > Flammeovirga. The sequence continues at coordinate 73,179 of NZ_JTAM01000029.1, forward strand.
CTTGAAAACAATCTTTGTATCTTCTTCAAAGGTGTAGGAGTTGGTCGAAACTTCAAGTCCTGGATGAAGCTGAAAATACCTGATTTTACATTTTAAGTATTTACTATTTACATTATAAAGTTGTTTGTGGTAATTGCCGCCAACTAATTCTTGTAGTTGGTCAATCAACCCCTTCATTGAACCTTCTTTAAAATTTAATACTTTCATATTTTCAAGTTAAAAAGAAACCTCTAGTTATAAAACTAGAGGTTCAAAAGTTAGTATAATGTTTATGAACTCAAATATCATTAAGTTCCCAAGTAGATTTAAACTGGTTTCAGTTCTTAGCTAAGTAGTCTTTTATTCTACAATTACCGATGCTTAAGTTTGGAACCCTTTTTTAAGTTCGGGCTCCAAACATGTTCTAAGCTATTTCTGAGATTTTAATCTATCCTCGTTCCACTTATTGTACTGATCCATTACTTTATCGATCGTAAAGCTGTCAATAGATTGGATTTGTGGATATTTATATAATGATTGGATAAACTGTCCTGCAGTGTAACCACCTTTGTATAAGAAGAATGGTCTCTTCGATAACCAGTGCCAGTACGAGTTAGAATCTGTATCTGCACGCTCGTATGGATCTCTTCTGATATTGAATACTTTTGGAGCTCTTAACTCCACGAATGGTTCTAACCATAACGCTAAAGTTTTTGCTCTTTGCTCCATGTAAACTACTTTCCAATCACCCATTCTGATTGCAGTGATATCACCATCATCAGAAGTATAGATGAAAGTTTCTCTTGGTGATTCTTCTACTTCTCCTTTGAAGTAAGGAAGCATGTTGTAACCATCGATTGTAGTTTGAACGTCTCTTCCCATGTAAGAAATACCTGATTCAATCTCTTCTTTGATGTTTTCAACACCTGCCGCTGATAATAAAGTTGGTAACCAGTCTTGGTGAGAAACAATACCGTTCAACACTTTACCTTCAGGAATAGTACCTTTCCACATTACGTGACAAGGGATTCTATAACCACCTTCCCAGTTGGTGTTTTTCTCCGACCTGTATGGAGTTACAGCACCGTCAGGCCATTCGTTGTAGTGAGGGCCGTTGTCCGTAGAGTACATGATGATCGTGTTTTCCATCAAGCCATGCTCTTCTAATTTTGCTAATACCTTACCGATATTTCTATCGTGATCTACCATTGCGTCAGCATAGAAAGTATCACCTTCCATTCCAGAAATACCTTTGATATCTTCCGCAGGGTAAGTAGGGTAGTGCATACCTACTGTGTTGTACCATAAGAAGAAAGGCTTATCGTCTTCTGCTTTCTCGTCTAACCACTCTAGAGTTCTATCAGTGATTTCACGGTCTACAGTTTCCATTCTTTTCTTAGTCAATGGACCCGTATCAGATACTCTGCCATCAGCATAAGAGTGGATTACACCTCTTGGAGCAAATTTTTCTTTGAACCACTCCTCTTTAGGGTAGTCCTCGTGCTCTGGCTCCTCTTCAGCGTTTAAGTGGTATAAGTTACCAAAGAACTCATCGAAACCGTGGTTTGTAGGCAACTGCTCGTCTCTGTCACCAAAGTGGTTTTTACCAAATTGGGCAGTAGCATAACCTTCTCTTTTCAATAACCAAGCAATTGACGGATGCTCGTTTTTGAATCCAGCAGGAGCACCAGGCATACCTACTTTAGATAAACCAGAACGGATCGGGCTTTGACCTGTCATAAATGCAGATCTACCAGCCGTACATGATTGCTCGCCATAGTAGTCTGTAAATGCAATACCTTCTTCAGCGATTCTGTCGATGTTAGGAGTCATATACCCCATTTGTCCTCTGTTCCAGAAAGACAAGTTGAATTGTCCGATGTCGTCTCCCCAAAGAATGACAATGTTAGGTTTCTTTGGCGACTTCTTAGTTGGTTTATCACCAGCCATCGCAGGAAGGATAGTAATAAACGCTAGGATAGATAATAATACTTTTTTCATCTCCGTATCTAAAAATGAATGAATTTAAATCACGTATGTACAAATAATACACTTAGATAAACGGTATAGTAAGTAGGTTGGAATGTACTTATATGTTCATGAAATGGGCTGATATGTTCTTTTTTTGAAGTGATTTATTGTATTAGAGTGAATGTGAATTTCTATAGAGATCCTATAAACAATTCATGGAGTATAAGTCGGTTTTGCGTTGTATTTGGTAAATTTTATTGATGGAATGAAACTTAGTTTGATATCAAACGTTATGTTAGTTGTAAATCTATTACCTAGTTATTGAGATATGATGAATAAATTAAAATTTTCCCTAGTAGCATTATTTTCCTTACTTGTGTCAAATATGATAAATGCACAAGATTTAAAAAGTTGGAATGAGCCAATGCGTAGTGAATTGATCAAAATGATTAAAAAAGCTCCGAAAAAAGGAAGAGTAGCCACATTTGACATGGATGGGACTATGATTTCAGAATCTCCTACTTATGAGATTGCTCTTTTCACTAAAAAATATTCAGATGCAGAAATCAAATCCAAAGACGATTTGGTGAAGGCATTAGTTGCTTTAACAAAAGATGAAAATTACAAACAATATGTAGATGAGTACTTTTCTGATCACCAAGCGAGAGTATATCAACCAATGCTGGAATTAGTAGAGTATTTAAAGGCGAACGACTTTAAAGTTATTTTATGCACAGCATCTGAAGAATACTTTGCACAAGTTGCCGCAAAGACAAGTCTACCAATGTTCGATGACGTTATAGGTACAAATATGGCCGTAAGAGTCAATGAACACGAAGGTAAAGTGCTCAATTTAAAAGAGGCAGGGTACCAACCGATGTTTGCTTTTGGTAACTCTGCTGGAGATTATGAAATGATGGAGTATGCTACTAAAAAGTCATATTTAGTGATTCATGATCATAAAGAATCTGGAGAATACGCAAAACCTGAACAATACATTTCTGAGTGTAAAGAGAAAGGGTTTGGTACGTTAAATATTAACGATTGGACTACGATTTTCCAATAAGAACACACCAAAGACATACAACACAAGGCCTAAAGTGATCTTCACTCTAGGCCTTTGTTATATATCACTTACATCATCACTTATTCTTATTTGAGGCCGCATGCACTCTATTCAAACCTTTAGTTTCACCAAAGTGCTTTTCAGAATATTTATTATAAGCATTAGCAGCCTCTTTTGCTGTTTTATAAACACCTAAATCATGTCGTTTTCCACCTGAATACAATACAGCCCGAAAAGAGTTTTTACTCACCTGCACTACACCTCTATAGCCTGTTTTATTTCTATGTTTCTGATGTCTTCTTAAATCAGCCATCGTCACCCATTCCAGATTTTCTTCCCTACAATCCAGCGTATCTCCATTTTTATTCCTTACAAAAAGTCTTTTTGCAGCATCTGGTTTTTCAACAAAAGTTTCAGCAACGAGTTTGTGCAGGTAGATCGTTACATTTTGATACTGTCCATTTTTTGTAGGATAATTTTTCTGAAAGAAAACATAACCACTGACATGCTTTCTAAGGTTTTCAAGAAATCCAATTTTTTTATAATATTCATTACTTTCTATAAACTCAAACGTTTGAATAGAAATTAATGCGTTTTCGTCCGTATTTTTTAGTTTGATCTTACATAACATGGTATAAAGAATTAAGTCAACGATGGTTTTAAATTATTAATTCGAACGAATGATTAATAAGATAGTTGTGTTTCATGTTATATTATTCACTATTGTTAAGTGACTATTACCTTAACAATGTGCATGATATGTGAGGGACAAATACATTTTATTCCAATAAATTCTTATTTTTAATAAAGCAATTAACTATATCTCGAAATTTTAAAATGGGAATACTCTCTACTTTGAACCTGATTCTTGCAGGTGTTTTTATCGCACTATCAATTTTATACATCCTGAACTACCTTTTAACGAAGCAAAAGAAAATTCAACTCACGTATAGTGGTATGTGTATACTTTCAAGTTTGTTTGTGTTATCTACTACTTTTATGCATATGGAAAGTGAGGTAGAAAGATATAGACAACTTCTCGCATTGGTTGTTTTTACCTATTTAATGCTGATGGAGTCTATTTTTTTAGTCCTTTATCTTTACAATAAACGAAGAGGGAAATTACCATTTTATGGCATTACGATCATCACTTTAGTCATCATTTTTGTGTTGTTTATTGAGAATACCAGTTTTATGTTTGATGGCCAATTTCAAATCATTGAATTCTTTTTGCTAGGGCATCAGAAGTATTACATATTGAAGGGATCCTCCTCTGAAATCTATGATTTATCCGTTCTCGTATTTTATGGAAGTAGTGTGATTTATTTTATTTGGATGATTTCTATTTCTAATTTCAATAAGAGCGATTTAAAGTTTCAAATTCATATTGCAGTATTGTTTCTATTTTTGGTCAGTAATATTTATGATGTTTTGATTGATGTTGGCATCATAGAGGTTTCAGTTTATACATCAGAATATGCGATTATCTTTTCAATATTACTTTTTAACATTGACCTCATTTCAGACCTTTATATAGGGACAAAAAATAAAGAAGAGTTGTATCACATTTCCCAAAATTTTAATCGATTAATCAAAGAAGTAAAATTATACGTTATAGGCTTTAATGTGCACAAGGAGATCAATTTTCAAAATAATTTTTCAGAGGATGTATTTGGGAGTCAGTTGTTAGGTAATAACATTCAATCGATTCTTGAGGAACACCCAGAAGGAGATGGAGGGGATTTAATAGTTTATAAAAGTAAGTGTCGCCCTTTTAAATATTTAAAGTGCTCCACAATAACATTAGATATCAATGGAAATCTGCAAACCTATTTATTAGGTTATGATATCACAGATAGAAGGCGAGAACAAAAGAAACTACAGGAGACTTTAATAGAATTGCATCAATTGACAGAGGAATTAGAGCAAGAGAACACGATTCTAAAAGTAGAGTCTCAAAAGAACAAACCGAATGAATTATTTGTCGGAAGTTTTGCTTCGAGTATTGAACAGGAAGTGTCACGCATCGCAAATTATAAAAGCACAGTTCTGATTGAGGGAGCTAAAGGAACAGGGAAGAATTATGTAGCGGATATGATTATTGAGAAAAGTAATAGATCGGGTAAACCCAGCATCGTTTATAATTGTCATTCTTCAATTAAATCTATTTTCCAATCTCGCTATTATGAAAGTAAGTCAGGGGCTGAATATTCCAACAAAAGTATATTAGATGTGGCCAACCATGGAACACTGACTTTGTCTAACATTGAGAATATGTCAGTCGAAGACCAAAAGCATTTACTAGACTTCCTAAAGGAAAAAGAAAGTGCACGCCTCCAATATGACATTAGATTTATTATCACCACAACAACTGATTTATTGCATTTAGTTAGAAAGAAGGAGTTCAATATGGAGCTATATCAATATTTGAGTATTTATACAATTCACCTACCACAGTTAAAAAACCGTTTGGCTGATATTCCTTACCTCACCAATTTCTTTGTGGATCAATTTTGTAGAAGTAATAATATAGAACCCCTTTCCATTTCTATGGCATGTATTAAAAAATTACAATCTTATGATTGGCCAGAAAACATCAAGGAATTGAGGTATATACTCCAAAAAGCAGTTTTGGCATCAACAGGAAAAACACTTTGTCTTAAGGGGTTTGAAGAATATATGAATAAGAAAACAAAGCATGAAAGTACTTATTTGAATCTTTATGATCATGAAAGGAAGTACATCATTGAGATTTTAAATTTATCAAATTGGAAGATCAGTGGTAAAAACAGTGCTTCTGAAATTTTAGGAATAAATGAAGCGACATTAAGATCTAAAATGAAAAAACTCTCTATTACAAAAGACATTAAAATCAGAAGTCAAGTAGAATAAAATACAGTTAGTCTTATTTCTTTTAGTGAAATATCACGAAAATTAAATACTTTTTTTTGAATGTAAATAATTTTAAACATTTGTTTTTCAGTTGTTTATGAATTTTAGTTTGAAGAAATGAGCTTTTTTTTGAGATCATGATAATTAGTTTTTAGTATTGTAAAACCCAATAGAGACAATTACATTTCTCATAAAAACTTATTTTAATACCCCAAAACCTATCAATTCGATGTTGTTCACAAAATTCTTGTACCTTACCCTGAAACTTTATGCTCCCTAGTACCGTTAAGTAGTTTGCAGGCACCGAAAAGGCATCTGTTTTTTAACTACTCGATTATAATTCGAACGATTGAATAAATATTGGTTTGACTACAAAACCTACACTACTTTAAAATAAAGTTATTACTAAGATAAATTTAAGATTACTATGAAAAAGGAAATCAAAAAGTATCCACCAATTCCTCAAGAAAGATTAGAAAAGTACCAAGACCTTTGGAAAAACTCTACGAGTAGAGATGGAGTTCACCCGGATGTAAAAGCTCATTTAGAAAGAGTAAAAACGATGGGAGACGGCCAAGGAATTGAGTTCTTGAGTAATATCAACAAAGATTATTTGGGTGCTTTTATGGCTCCATTCTCTAGAGACTTAGAGGATGCAGACATTGCTGTAATTGGTATGCCTTTTGAAAAGTCTGCTCCAATGAATGCTTCCCACAAATATGGTCCAAAGGCATTAAGAGAGCTTTCAAAAAACTTTATGGGTACTACTGAGCCATGGATCAATGGAGAGTTCGATATTCCTTTCGATTTTGCGAACATCATTGACTACGGTACAATTGATACGTATGGTCAGTTTGATTTATCTGGTGAAATGGAGCACGCAATCGAGCATTACAGAAAAATCGTTTGTGATAACCATATCGTTCCATTTATGTGGGGTGGTGATCACACTGTTTCAGTAGCCCCTTTATTGACGTTAGGTGAAACTTACGGACCACTTTCTGTAATTCACTTTGATGCTCACTATGACTTAGTGACTGAAGCAGATTTCCCTTATCCTTACCACTCAGGTAACATGTTTACACAAAACTTTGCGAAAGGTAATGTAGACCCTGAGAGAATGATCCAAATTGGTATCCGTGGTAGAATGACAGGTTTAGTAGGTGGTCACGCGAAAAACTTCGGTACTAATGTTGTTTTTGCTGATGAAGCAAGAATCATGTCACCAAGAGAAATGGCTGATAAGATCATTGAAGTTGTTGGAGATGGCCCTACTTATATCTCATTGGACTTGGATTCTTTAGATCCAGTATACAATTCAGCTTCATCTGCAGTAGAACCATTCGGTTTAGATGCAAACTGGGTACATGATGTATTGAAATTAGTTCGTATGTCAGGTAAAGTAAACTTAGTCGGTGCAGATGTAGTGGAGTACGCTCCTCAAAATGACCCTGCTAAAACATTCGGTTATATCGCTGCAGGCTTAAGCTGGAAGATCCTTTGCTGGTTAGCGGCAGATGTAAAACGTAGAAATGGAGGCAAAAATCATCCAACGAACTGGCCTCAAGCGTTTGGTAACGTAACCCTTTAATCATTAATACAACTCCTCAATCTGAGTTTATTTAATAAAGTATTACATTTTAAATTTGAATACTGGATTATTTATAAATAATCAGAATGGCACTTTACTGCCTATAAAAATAGGAATGTAACCTTTTGACTAGACTCAGATTGATCATCAAAATTATAATTATGGCAAATTTCTTTTCACTAGAAAACCAAGTTGCTATCGTGACTGGTGGTACTTCAGGTATCGGTTTAAAAACAGCAGAACGTTTTATTGCAGCAGGTGCAAAAGTGGTGATTTCAGGTCGTAAAGACGGATCTGAAATCGCTGAGAAAATTGGTGCGACATTCGTTCAATGTGACGTGTCAAGTGCTGAATCTGTGGAAGCAATGGTCAACAAAACAGTAGAAGTTTATGGTAAGATTGACATCTTAGTGAACAATGCTGGAGCCAACTTCGGTTATGATACCATGATGGAGACGGACATTGAAAACTTCGATAAAAACTTCGCTATCAACACGAAAGGTGTGGTTCACGGTATCAAATTCGGTGTTCCTCAAATGAACGATGGCGGTAGAATTGTCAATGTAGCTTCAGCGGCAGCAGTACAAGGTGTAGCTTATTTAGCACCTTACGTTGCTTCAAAATGGGCAGTAGTAGGAATCACTAAAACTGCAGCGGTAGAGTTGGGAAGTAGAGGAATCAGAGCAAACGTAATTGCACCTACTTCTGTAAATACTCCAATGGCCAACACTCCTGAGGGACAACCTCAATTGAGAATGGAGCACAAAGCAGTGCCTCTAGGAAGAATCGCTGAACCAGAAGAAGTGGCATCATTGATTCACTTCTTAGCGGCTAAAGACTGTGACTTCGTGAACGGTCAAGTGATTGGTGTTGACGGTGGTTTCACTGCAGGCATGAGCATTGATGCTTACAACACTTTAGCTTCAGAATAAGCAATCTCAAAATATATATAGAAGCTGTCGTAACAACTCAAAAGATGATAAACTTCGAACAGGTTTACGACAGCTTCACATCAACAATTAGTTTCTAAAAATTAAAAAAACACTACGATGGGAGCACAAGGAAAAACAAAATCGACGAATGCAGACTTCTTACGTTACGCTTTAAAAAGAACTTGGATGGCTGCAGGTGCATCAGAAGAGCACGGTGATGCAGTAGCTGACGCATTAATGTTAGGTATCCGCCAAGGAAAATTAAACCAAGGTTTAGGGGTGTATGAAGCAATTGATATTATGCACCAATCAGGTTTATTGGATATCAATGCAGAGCCGGAAGTTGTAGGTGAAGGCGATACTTGGGCATCAATTGACGGTAAGCGTTCATCAGGTTATTGGACATTGACTAAGATGGCCAACATGGCCATCGAAAAAGCGAAAAAGCATGGTATTGCTATCGTTTTCGGTCATAACCACAATGATGCAGGTTCATTTGGAGCTTACACTTGGATGGCGTCAAAAGCAGGTTGTGTAGCATTAACGTCGAACAACTCAGTACCAATGTGTTCGCCTCTAGGTGGTATGTCAAACACAATTTCAGTACCTCCATTTGATGGTATTGGTCCAGCAGGTGAGAAGCCTCCAGTATGGATGTCCACAAAACTTTGTGAGTGGTACGATGCAGATACTGCACAAGCGGTTCTTCAAGGTACTAAGCTGAAAGGTGATTATGTAATTGACCCTGAAACAGGTGAATTATCAAATGATTTAGCTCCTTACGCTCAGCCAATTGAAGGATACGGTCGTGTGTACAACCAATCGGCTTTCCAACAATTATCAAATCCTAGAGTATACATGTTGAACTTATTCAACGAATTACTTTCAGGTATTATCAACCCAGGTGGTATCATCACTCCAGAGGTTCCATCACTAGGTGATATTGTGGACAAAAAAGCAGACGGTACTTCAGTAGGTGGTTCTTACTTTATCTGTATCGATCCTTCAGTATTTGGTCCATTGGGTGATGTATTGGCGAAATCAGATCGTTTTGCTCAAGCAATCGAAGATTCACCAGCTCGTCCAGGTCAAAGAAAGCCAGGTATGCCAGGTGCTAGAGGATATGAGTCAATCATCAAAGACGAGGAAATCGTTGAGGTATTGGATTCTCACTGGGAGCCATTCTTCAAAACTCAAGCAGGAAGATACGGTCTTTCTGAAGAAAGCTTAAGAGAAGAGTGGGAAGCTCAAAGAAATAAATAATTATAGAAAATAACCGTAGGAAGCTATTTCATTGTTTATAAAGGGATGTCGTAAATCGGCATCCCAACTTGAAAATTTCTACGAATAAAAATATTGAATATGAATCTTCTTGAAAACAAAGTAGCATTAGTAACAGGAGCGACAAAAACAAAAGGTCTAGGTAGAGCAATTGCTGAGAAATTAGCGGAATTAGGAGCAAAAGTCGTTTTAACGGGTCGTAATAGCTCAAAAGAAGGAATGGAAGCAAACGTTGCTGCTATCAAAGCAAATGGTGGTGAAGCAATGGGTGTTTTGGTTGACGTATCTGATGCAGCTCAAGTTGATGCTGCGATTCAACAAGTATTAGATGCTTACGGTACTTTAGATATCGTAGTAAACAATGCAGGTGTAGGATTTGGTTCTGCTTTATTGGATGAAAATACAGATAAAGACTGGGATGCGAACTACGCTGTAAACGTAAAAGGTGCATTAGCAGTATGTAAAGGAGCGATCCCTGCGATGGAAAAATCAGGTGGTGGAGCTATTGTAAACGTAGCTTCAACTGCAGGTATTGCAGCAGGTATGGGTATGCCTTATCCATATGTAGCTACTAAGCACGCATTAGTGGGAGCGACAAAGGTATTAGCCATTGAGCAAGCAGCAAAAGGTATTCGTGCCAACGTTGTTGCTCCAGGTGCAATCAATACGGACATGTTGCAAGAAGCTTATAAAGCTATTGCTGAAGCGGAAGGTTGTTCTGTAGAAGAAGCAGCAGCAAAAGAGAATGCGGGTATTCCATTAGGCAGACCTGCTGAGCCAAGTGAAATTGCAGAAGCGATTGTTTACTTAGCATCTCCTGCAGCAAGTTATGTTACTGGTATTGTACTTCCTGTTCACGGAGGTATGGCTCCAGGATTATAATCAGGTAAGAGGTAAGAGGTAAGAATTAAGAGTGAAGAGGAATGGTTCGTGTTATGATTCTTAGGTCATAACATGGACTAGCTTCTCTCATACCTCTTTCTTCTTCCATCAAATAAAGTAATAAAATGAAAAAAATTGCTTTAATCACAGGAGCCGCACAGGGCATTGGTTTTGAAACTGCAAAGTTATTAGGAGAACAAAATTACAGTGTGATCCTTGCTGATATTCAAACAAATGTACCTGAGAAAGCAGAAGAATTGAAAGCGATTGGCATAGAAGCTTATTCCTTCGAATTCAACTTAGCAGATTCATCTACTTTCCAACCTTTGGTGGATTTCATTTCTGATCGTTTTGGTCACTTGGATGCCTTGATCAACAATGCAGCACTATTGGTGGATATGGGAAAGCACCCTTCGGATTTATCTGAAGAACTTTTCAGAAAAGTAATGGAAGTAAACTACATCGGACCATTTTTATTAACTCAGAAATTAGTTCCATTACTCAAGAAAAGTGAAGCAGGAAGAATTGTAAATCTATCAACACAAGTCGCTCAACTTGCTCAGTTATCAGATATGAATTCACCACTCAAGGAGGATATTTGTGCCGCTTATCAAAGCTCAAAAGTTGGAGTAAATGCAATGACTGTTTTGTATGCCAAGGAACTAGAATCATATGGAATCAAAGTCAACAGTTGTTGTCCAGGTTGGGTAGACAGTGCCATGAATACCGAAGACCTGCCGGATTACGGAGAAGGAAGCCGACCGAAAACATTAAGAGAAGGTGCAGATACGTCAGTATGGTTAGCCACACTTCCTAAAGAGGGACCTACTGCTGGTTTTTTCACCGATAGAGAAAGAATTGATTGGTAAACTTAAGATACTACGATTATGTGTAATACAAATGAAAAGCCGATACTGAAATTCGATACTCCAGATTACAATTATGATGAGTTGGAGCAACAACTGAATGATTATGAGGCTAATCCAGAAGGATACAAACACGATGCTCCTTCGATTATATCTATCCGTCAAGGAATCAGAGCAGGGAGAGCAGGAAGTGTGGCTGTAGGCGGTTGTCTTTTACATCATGACGAAGTGATTGCGGAGAATATGTCAAAAGCCAATTCACCTTATCACCGATTGGATTTACACGCGGAGATGGTACTCTTAAATGAATTGGAAGATAGACTTTGTGACGATAAGACACCAAGAATGAGAGACTATACCTTATTTACTTCTCAGGAACCTTGCCCGATGTGTTTGGCGAGAATTTGTTTCAGCCAAGTAGGCAAAACCTATTATGTATACAGAGATGCTCACAGTATAGAAGCAGGTGCTCAAACGAACTACGAAAGGTTGCCGGAAGGCTTTCAAATCTTAGGCTCAAGATTGGTTGTGGAAGAGGCAGATTGTTCTCCTAAGTTAAAAGAAATAGCTCGTCAAGTATGGCTCAATTCGATTGACCATTGTGTAGATGAGTGGTTAGAAAGATATTAGTATGAGGGCAAATTCACAAAAACTAAGAGATTATTCTTACTTCCTGGACTATGTAAAACATTTAGGAATGTTACTGTTTGCCATCAGTATGACTACACCAATATTAGGTTTGGTTGTGTTTGATGTGGAAACGGAAATTGTAGAAGGAGATAAAGTCATCGATTCTCAATTGATATGGGATAAACCATTTCTTCCTTATGTGGCAGGGTTTGTCATTCTTGTCATCCACTGGTTTAAGTTTGTAGAAGTTCACCACTCCATGAAAAATATCGACTTTAATCAGGTATTGATCACATTTGGATTCTTCTTCCTTTTATGCCTGTACCCTTATTTTGAGATGAACATTGAATTCACCTCGGATCAACCTCACTCTAGAGCCATTTTCAGTGCGGTTTGGGGACTATTAGGGATTTTTTCCTTTTGGAAATTACACCATGCTAAGAATAATGGGATGTTGAAAGATGAATTGTCAGATGAGAGAATCAAGGTCTTATCTAATGAAATTCTCGCAGACCCTGTAGTAGCCTTAGTATGTGTAGGACTATCGTACGTATCCTTCACAGCTTGGTTAGTGGGTATGGTAGTACTCGTGCCTATCGCCAATTATATATTAACAAGAATCAGCATCAAGGCTGGATTTTAAATTTTTATTATGAAACATCTATTCATCTGTTTATTATTTCTACTCTCAACAAATTTCATTTTCGCACAAGAAGAAATTGACGCTTCTAAACCAACCAACTTTTATACACAGTTGTACAATCATTTAGAATATAACTATTCGAAAAATGGTCCTGATACTTATGGGTATAGAGCGGAGTTTATGTTTGCACCAAGTGAAGCTCATTTAATTTTAGCAGAGCTTCCATTATTATACAATACAGGTACAGACAAAACAGGTATTGGAGACTTTAGAGCAAGATACTTTTACTTGCCTTATAAAAACTACGATAAGTTCCTGGGAGCATTCGGACCGTCGGTAGATATTTTTGCTCCAACAGGAAATTATGACCATGGATTAGGAACGGGTGCTTGGTTGGTACAGCCAGGTGTGACTGTAGGATTGATGATTGCAGATTGGATTCAAGCTTTTCCGATTCTCTCTTATCAGTATACTTCAAGTCCAGTGATTGAAAGACCAGGACTATTCCAAGATCCTCAACATGGTATCTCTTTTCAGGTGATTGCACCGATTATTTTGAGTGAAAAAATGTTCTTACAAGTCACTCCAATTTATACAGCAAGTAACCTGGGCATGGAAAGAAATGACAGATACATCCAAGAGTTTATCGCTCAGTATGCATTGTCGGACAAACTACAAGTGAGTGGATTCTATAGAGGAATCTTCAAAGACGATAATCATACAGCCCGCTTAGCTCTGGTTGTATTTCTTTAATATGATATTAAAAACTATAAAAAATAAAGATCATGAGTGATATCAAAATGAATCCTTTGTTAAGCGTTAAAGATGGTGATCTTCACATCGAAGGCGTAAATACTGTTGAAATTGCAGAGAAATTTGGTACTCCTTTGTTTGTAGTATCAGAAAATATTTTAGTTCAAAACTATTTAGCATTTCAAAATACTTTTCAGCAATACTATCCTGAAGGACGCATCCGTGTAATGGCGGCAGTAAAAGCCAACCCTACGGTAGCAGTAAGAAGAGTATTGACACAAGCAGGTTGTGGTTGTGATACTTTTGGTGCTGGAGAATTGGAAACAGCAATCAGAGGTGGAGTTCCTTACGAGGATATTGCGGTAAATGGATCTATCAAGTCGGACGATATTATCCGCAAAGCCATTGATTTAGGAATTCATATCGTTTTGGATAACAAAGACGAGTTAAGTACTTGTGAAAGAATCGCAAAAGAACTAGGAAAAGAAGCACACGTGATGTTGCGTATCAAGCCTTATATGAAAGACCTTGATGAGCCATCAGATTTCTTCCCAGCACGTTTGATTCGTGAGATGACTCAAACTGTAAAATATGGTATCCCTACTTCAGAAGTAAGAGAGATGTTACCACAGTTTGCAGATTGCCCTAATGTAAAATTAGTTGGTGTTCACACACACGCTGGCCGTCACTCTAAGAAACCTATTTTCTGGCAGTCATTAGTACAGTCTATTGTAGATATGATCAAAGAAATTCATGACGGTGTGGGTAATAATTGGTCACCTTCTATTGTATCTGTTGGTGGTGGTTTCCCTGCTGAAATGGATAAAGAATCTCGTGTGGCAGTAACAGATTATGAAACTCCACATTTAGAAGATTTTGCGAAAGTAATTACTGAAACGTTCAGAAATGGAATGAAAGCAATCGGTCTTTCTTCTGATGGAATTATCCTTGAAATTGAGCCGGGTCGTGCAATGTACAATGAGAGTGGTATCCACTTATTTAAAGTACACAACATGAAGCACGAAACAGCCAACGGAATGGATTACCAATGGGCTGAAACAGATACTTCAGAGACGTTCTTGAGTATTGGCGGTTTGAATGTTGTTCCTCCATTTGATTTGGTAGCTTGTAATAAAGCAGATCAGAAATATGATACTCCAGTAGACGTTGTGGGAATTACTTGTAACTATGACTGTTTGGCCGAACAATACAAAATGCCTCAATTAGCGAAAGGGGATACTTTGGCCTTCTTAAATACAGGATCTTACATTGAGCCTTACACTTGTAACTTCAATGCACTACCTCGCCCTGGTATGGTGATGGTAAAAGGGGATACTGTAGAATGGGTGAAAAGACCTGAAACACAAGATGAGGTATTCTCAAGACACGTTGTTCCAGAACGTTTGAAAGATATTTAATGAATAGAAAAAATAATTGGTTGTTTCGTGCACCATAGTTAAAACTATGGGCAGGTGGTAACCCAACCTCACCAAGACTAAAGTCTTGAAGGTTGGTAAAGGAAGCAACACTTTAGTGTTGTTGGATTTAGTATCACCTGCCCATGACTTCAGTCATGGTGTACGTTATTTTTTCCTTTCATATCGCTCAACACTTGAAACATAGTGTAAGGAAAAAAGGCGTGTTGTGGCTCACGAACCACCCCCATTCAAAACCTCTATTTGATTACTAAGAAGAGAATGAAAAAATTACTACTAAGTTTTTGCTTGCTTTTTACTTTACCATTGATGTTAACCGCCCATCAGCCTGATAATGCATCTGGTACTTTTGAGTTGGATTGGCATACTCATCAAATTGATAAAACCATTGCTACAGGAGTTTTCCAGACGATGGGATTGAGAGTGGACAATGACCCTTCAAGAGCAGGAGTAAATGAAGTTGATGGAGATAAAATCCTTTATGGTATTGCATTAGGATTTAGTATTAATGATCAGTTTGCTTTTGATATTGATCAAAAAGTAAAAGTGACCGTGGAGTTGGATGCGAGTAATCTCACTGAGTTTTTCTACGCTTACGACAGAAATGGAGTCGTAGAATCAGTACATAGAGTAGAGATAGCAGAAGGAACGAAAGGCTTTCAGAAATATGAGTTTGTTTTGGAAAGAGCTCGTTTTGCCAATAGAGGATATGATAAAACAGACTTTGCTCTGTCATCAGGATTAGACATGTCCAATAAGCTCCTTTTTATACGTGATATCCAATTTGAATTGATCGGAGAAACAGCAAAAAGAAACCCAAGTGGTCATCTTCAGTTAAACCTATTTGAGAAAAAATCGAAAGAAAGAATTGCAGCACAGATTGGGTTGTATGATGCATCAGGCAGAATGCCACTTCCAACAGAAAGTGCAATTGAGTTCCAGTTTTTTGAAAACTTAGTAAGAACAGTTGAAATCAGAGAGGAATTGGATCAAGTATATTGGCCTCATGATAATCACTATACCATGTATATCGATGGTTTTTACCAAGCGAATATTCCGGCAGGGAAATATACGTTGGTCGTCATGAAAGGGCCTGAATATCCTATTCTTCAAAAAGAAATTGAAATCAAAGAGGGCGTAAATAACCCGATCAATATTCAACTGGAACATGTGTTGGATATGCCTAAAAAAGGTTGGTATTCGGGAGACGTACACAACCACTTTTCAAGAAGAAATGCGACTGCTAACCCTAATCAAATTGCACATGCAAGAGCGGCGGATTTACATATGCACTGGCTCTATGCTTTAGGTAATTCGGTGACGACACACTTCGACCAATACGCTTGGGGAGAAGAGGGACAGTACAAAGAAAAAGATTACTACATCGCTTCAGGTCAGGAAGATCCTCGAACGGACTTCTTAGGGCATGTTTTAGCCATGGGGCACGATGAGTTTGTCCGCTATCCGAATGAGTATTTCCATTATGATAAAGTCTCAAAAGAGGTACATAAACAAGGAGGTGTTTTTGGAGTGGCTCATATGGATTTTGCTCAATTCCAACAGAATATTGCTTTGGCAATGTTGGCTCCTGAAGATGAAGTGGACTTTGTAGAGATATTCCAATATCACTCTTTAAATCTGAATGATTGGTATGCCTTCTTGAACTTAGGTTTTAAACTAAGTGCAGCGGCAGGGTCGGATTGGCCTTATATGTCATTGCCGGGTGCGGTAAGAACTTTTGTGAAAATAGAGGAGGAGTTTACGCCAGATGCTTGGAATAAAGCATTGAAAGACGGAAAGTCGTTTGTATCGAATGGCCCGATGATCGATTTCAATATCAATGGTCAGGACATTGGTTCTACGCTTCAAGTGAAAAATGGAGAGACACTTTCTATTAAAGCCAAAGGATATATCGTACCAAGTTGGGATCTACTGAACTATGCGAGCATTATCGTTAATGGAGATGTAGTGAAAGAAATCAAATTGGAGAAAGGGCAGAAAGAAATTGATATCGAATTAGAATTGCCAGCAGATAAAAGCTGTTGGGTAGCGGTGAAAGTCCATGGTGAAAAATCACATGATATCGTTTTCCAAAGTGATTTTACCAAAAGAATTCAAGCTCACACTTCCCCCATATATATAGAGGTAGATGGAAAACCTACTTGGTCCGTAGAAAAAGCACCTCAGATTATTGATATGCTCTTGGAAAGACTGGAACAAGTGAAGGAAATGAAGTATGAGAGACATGATAATGAGGCTTGGGAAAGTCCAGATAGAACAGAAGAAATGCTGGATGCATTCCGTCCTTATTTAAGAACATGGATTGATCAGACTAAAGAATACTACATCAATAGAAAAAAAGAAATTGTGAGACCTTAATAGACTAAACAAATGAGTACACAAGAAAAAATGAATTGGAAACCATTGATCGTAATTATTCTCTCAATGGTGATGATGTACATTACATCTTTTAGTATTAATGTATTGATAGGACCGATTGTACAGGAATTAAACTGGTCGGTTTCAGGATTACAAATGGTAATTGTATCTGCTTCTTTAATTGCCGGGACACTCATGGTGACTGCCGGTAGATTAGGAGATAAAATAGGAAAGAAGAAGGTGTTTTTGATAGGTTCAATTATCTATACTGTCGGTTTAACCATCGTGGTATTGGCACCAAACTCTACGGTTTTCAGTATTGCTTGGGCATTAATTTGGCCTTTCGGAATGGTATTGATTATACCTACTTCAATTGCCATTATTATGTACTTCTATGAAGGTTCTCAACGTGCTATGGCCTTCGGTATCTATGGTGCAGTATTGTCAATTGTATCAGCAGTTGCTCCAGTAGTAGTAGGGTATTTAGCCTCTATCGTTTCATGGAGAATTGCTTTAGGATTGTCTCCAGCATTTGGAGTATTGACGATCATTGCAGCATTTACATTGCCTGAAACAGAAAAAGATTCATCGATCAAAATAGATATCTTATCAGTGTTCTTGTCAGTGATTGCCTTTGGTACATTCCTTATCGCTACAACAATGGCATCACAATACGGTTGGTTGATGGAGAAAAGACCTTTTGAAATTGGTGGTTCAGTGATTCCTTTAGGAGGATTATCTATTGTTCCTGTGATGTATGTTATTGCGATTGTTCTATTGGTTATTTTCTTTAAAAGAGGAGCAACGCTTACGGCAAAAGGAGAGACTCCATTATTAAGTGCATCGATTTTGAAAAACATTCCATTTACAATCGGAATGACGATACAAGCATTACTTTACTTCCTAATCGCAGCAGTATTATTTACAGTTTCTGTATTTGTGCAGTCAGCAGCAGGATTAGATTCATTCGATACCGCTTTGACTACACTTCCGATTTCTATCAGTGTAGCAGCAGCAGCCTTTTTTACGGCGAACCTTGGAAGCAAGATTTCTCCAAAAATCATCACTATTGTTGGTTTCGTGATTGTATTGGCGGGTACTTACCTGATTACAGAGCAAATCTCAGTAGATATGACACCTTTCACTACGATGACAGGATCGTTGGTATTTGGTGCAGGAGCAGGTTTAGTCATGGCTCAAATTGCGAACTTGACGATGATCAAGGTACCATCAGAACAAGATGGAGAAGCTTCAGGATTGTCTGAAACGATGAAAGAAATTGTCGGTCAAGGCTTCGCGATCGCTTTTGCTGGATCAATCTTATTCGGAGCGGTATATTCAAATATGGTAGATGGGTATGAAGCTACGGAAGATCTGCAGTTAACTTCTGGAGATAAGGAAGAAATTATTATCGAGTTAGAAGATACTTTTATGGAGATCACTCCTGAGCAAGAAAAAGCGTGGGTAGCTGATCAATTACCAGAAAAGACAAAAGCGGCTTATCAAGAAATCGTAAATAACTCTGCTGAAGATGCTTTCAGACACACGTTTTGGATTGTAAGTATTTTCACAGTCATTTCATTACTCTTAAGTTTCTTCCTTCCTGGAATGAAGCTAGGAAATCAAGAAGAGGAAGCTACAGACGAGATGACGGCATAGAATGGATGCATATTATGCACCATTAAAGTGATGATGGTGCACAATATATAATCAGAAATCTTTATTCATTTAACGAAAGAAAGTAATGGGATCATTTAAAGGCGTATCAATTATTGATACAGACGGTAAGGAAAAGGAATTTATTATCGGAGAAGCATTTCTAGGAGATGAAGCAAGAGTTGTTGAAGAAGTGTATGTAGAGGATTGGCATCAATATCCGCTTGTAGTTGTGAAAACAAGCTTGGGTGAACAGCATTTTGCAGATGTGAAGTACGAAATTATTTACGGATAAAAGTAACTACTCTGCAAAAGCATCATTTCCTTGATGTAATGAAGCTATTCATTTGATAGTTTATCCATCGGCCTTGAAGGGAAAAGCGTGAAGAATTTCATGAAGTGAGCCGTTAAAAATGATTTTCTTGTTTGAGCAAAGCGAGTTTAAAATCATTTAGGCGAAAGAAATGAAATTTAGCTTTTGACTTCTAAGCCTTGAATTTTTTGCTTCGTTTTTGTTTCAAGACAAAAATGAAGAAGAAGGAAGTTTGAAAGTAGATCCTATAATTACATGTAGAAAGATTGACTGAAAGTTGACGATAATTTAGTTTACAATGTACTTATTATGAAATATCAAAAATTAGCCTTTTTAAAATCTGGAAGCCCTAAATCAGAAGAGGCTTACAACATTTTGTTATCAAAATATGAGAACCATGCTCCGGAAGAAGCAGATGTGATTGTGGCTTTAGGAGGAGATGGTTTTCTCTTACAAGTTTTACATACTTATCCGCATTTAGACATTCCTATTTTTGGGATGAATAGAGGGACTTTAGGTTTTCTGTTGAATGAATACAAAGACGATGTAGACCTTTTAGAACGCATTAATCATTCAAAAGATATTCACCTTTGTCCTATTTCAGTGGACATTGAAGATGATCAGGGAGAGCATTATCATTATAAGGCTTATAATGAAGTATCGGTGATCCGTTATTCTGGTCAGAGTGCTAATTTGAAAATTGCGGTCAATGGTAAGACAATGCTAGAGGCATTACATGCAGATGGAGTATTAGTTTCAACACCTGCAGGGAGTACAGCTTACAACTTCTCAGCACACGGTCCCATTATTCCATTAAACTCTAATCTTTTAGCATTGACACCTGTCAGTCCATTCCGACCAAGAAGATGGAAAGGAGCGTTGCTTCCTGACAATGTAACCATAGAAATTACAAATCTTGATCCAGTCAAAAGACCCATTGGTGCAGCAGCAGATTCCAAAGAAGTGAAAAATGCCGTCAGAGCGAAAGTATGGCAAGATAAAAACGATATGAGGCATCTGTTATTTGATCAGGATCAATCATTGGAAGAACGTATTTTGATTGAGCAATTTAACGTGTAAAATATGCCAAAACTACTAAAGTCTTCCGCTTTGGTTTTGATACTTTTGTTAGATGCCATTGTTGTGATAGGACAAGAGTTAGAAACTATTTATCCATTACCGTCTTATGCTGATAGACGGTACAAGGAAGTATGGAAACTAGAAGAGTGGTCAGACCGTGACGCAAGAGCTCAAGATTGGTCTGATATAATTAAAAATGTCCCCTTATCTAAAAACAGAAAGATATGGGCTTCTTTCGGTGGGCAGGTACGTGTCCGTTATATGCCTACGGTCAATGAGGAGTTCTTACCTCAAAATTCGGGGCTGTTTACTTTACGTACGCGGGCTCATGCAGACATACATTTCGGAGAAAACTTTAGAGTATTTGCAGAAGGTATTTATTCTAACACCACCAAAGATAATTCGGAAAGACTAGGGGCAGGGACTCCAGTTACTAAAGGTGCTTTTCTAAATCTTTTTGCAGAATATAAATTCGACCTTTACAAGCAGACCGACCTTGGTGTTTGGGTAGGACGAAGAGAATTACAAGCTGGTCACGAACGTTTATTGTCTCCAGGGAATTGGCTGATTACACGCCGTACTTTTGATGGGGCGGGTTTTTATATAGGCAATGACAATAATAAGTTAACAGGTTTTATTTCAAAGCCTGTCATTCCAGTGCCGGATGGTTATACTACTAGAGATCAAAATACTACTTTTTGGGGTTTGAGATATGAAAGTTTTGATGTAGCTTACAACTCTCATGCAGGCTTTGGAGTGCCAAGTTGGTCGTCGTTTAGTAAAACTTATTTCGAGCCTTATTTTTATGGACTTCATCGACAGAATGCAGTGTATGAAGAAGGTGTAGCGGATGAAAACCGTTATACAGTAGGTTTCTTGCTATCAGGCCCCATCAAAAGAGTCTTCAATTATGAAGTAGAAGCCATGTATCAATTTGGTACTTTTGGAGACAAAAATATTAGTGCATATTCTATCACGACAGAGTTTGGGGTGAGTTTCCCTAAAGTAGCACTTCAACCTCATATTTGGTTAGGGTTTGATTATTCCTCTGGAGATCAAAACAAAGGGGATGGTACATTAAATACTTTTAACCCTCTATTTCCTCAGGTAGCACAGTTTTTTGGAGAGCATGGTGCCATGGATCGTAAGAACTTAACCTCTTTTTCTGCTAATGTAGATTTCACGGCCTTCAAAAAAGTAAAAACAAGATTGACGTATTGGAATTTTATGCGGTCGAGTTTGAATGATGCAGTTTATAATACATCAAATGGAATATTAAGAAGTGGAGCATCTAGTGCCAGAGACTTGGGGGATTCATTTCAGATATCAACCATCATTTCTATCAATCGACACTGGGAAATATGTGCTACTTACAACTTATGGGCACCCGGTCAATATTTTTGGGATACGCAAACAGGTAAAGCACATACCCAACATTTCTTCATGATAACGACCCAATTTACTTTTTAAAATAAGCACTCAATGTGGAAAGGCATTCTCTATATTTTATTACTTTCTATTTTGCTATTTACATCAAAAGTAAAGGCACAAACAGACTCAATATCTCAAAAAATATACAAGAACAACATTCTTCCTTCTCCTTCTTTCACTTACAGCCCACGTACCGATTTAGTGGTAGGTGTTTATTGTTTGTATCAATTTAAATTTGATAAAAAAGACAATTTAGCACGCCCTTCTAATCTCAGTTTCTATTATGGTACTTCCTATAAAGGACATACTTTTCTGCTAACCGAACACACATTTTTAACCCTTCAAGAGAAATACTTTTTGAAAGGGATTATTGAATATAAAAACACACCTGAACCATTTTATGGAATTGGAAATCAATCCTCTTCAGAGGAATACCTCAATGTCAATTATTACTCTTTTGAGGTCAAAGAACGGATTTTGAGACAGTATCAACAATCGAAATTTTTTGGATTAAAAATAAGATACATGCACATTTTTAATGTCAGCTATCAAGATCGTGATAATAATGAGATACCGGCGCCTCACTTAAAAGGAAATGCAGGTGGTTATTATCCTGGAATTGGGCCGGTGTGGATGTTGGACAAAAGAAATAGCATCTTGACCCCGACCAAAGATTATTATTTAGACATTTCAGCTACTGCTTATTTGAACTCTAACGGAGGAGCTTTTGGAACTGTAGAAATTGATGGCAGACGTTATATTGATTTTCGAAAAGACAGCAAAAGAGTTTTGGCTCTGCAGGTAGTCGCAAAAAATACTTTTGGTAATGTTCCGTATACAGAATTGGCTTTGCTTGGTGGAAAACAGATTTTGAGAGGATATACCCTTGGAAGGTATAGAGATCAACATTCTATTCAGGCTCAAGCAGAGTATCGTTTCAATGTAGTAGGAAGACTAGGAATGACCACTTTTTTCGGGACAGGCACTGTTTATGATGAGCTTTCTGACCTTCAATTTCTAAAGGCAGCATTGGGTACAGGGCTTCGTTTTAATATTAATAGAAAAGATCCTGCGAATGTTCGAATTGATTTTGCTTGGAGCTTGATCGATAAAAACAATGGGATTTATATCACGTTAGGAGAGGCCTTTTAGAAATCAGGAGATTTCGTATTGGACACGAATGTCGTTTTCGCTTTTTTTGCTTCGTTTTTTCAGCAATGGAAAAAATGAAGAAGAAGGAAGTTTAAAGAGATAATATATAAGTCTTATAGCAACATTAATTTATAAGGTACATTAAAAAGGGAAGAGATGTTATCAATTATCTCTTCCCTTATTATTATGCTTGTGTTCTTATGACCATTGCCGTAATACTATTTTTAGGCAGTACTACCTTTTTCTTTTCACCATTCAAATGAATTTGATAGACCGCATCCTTATTGTCTGTATTATGAATCAATACTTTTAAGTTGCCTTCCTTATCTTTTACAGTTAACAAAGGCTTCTTGCTGTTGGAAGCAATTCGTACATCACCCGGCTTTATGAAGTGACTGATGATATACATAGCGTTATAATCAGGATTGTATTGGATCGTTTTCTTTTCTCTATCAATATTGATCAATGAGTTTTGAGGCCAATCCCACCCGCTTTCAGTGGTTTCATTCAAAATCATATTCCAATAGCAGAAGTTGGTTAAACCACTGTTGATATAATCAGCAACTTCTTCCAATCGATGTGCCCCTTGTTCTACAGTGTTTTTACCATTATAACAGTGACCTTCTGTATGGAACATCTTTAAATTAGGCTGCATTCTTACAGCATCAGTAATGATATTAGGTGAAGTATATTGAATACCAACGCCAGCCAATTGATCAACACCCTCCAAAGAAAGAAGTTCCAAAATATCAGCTTTAATAGCAGTTCTCAATGTACCTGCATATACTTCAGCATCAATATTTTCTTTTTTGAAAGTAGGAATAATGTAATTAGTGGCTAAATCAAGCATCTGAGCAGGAGGCATGGTACAGCTAGGATATTTTGTATTTGCATCATTTTCATTTTGTACACAAATTCTATCAATCCTCACACCATTTTGTTGATAAGCTTTGATGTATTTTACAAAATAATTAGCGTACGCTTTATAGATTTTTTTGTCTGTTTTTAAGTAATTATTTTTCTCTGTAAGTCCCACCATAGAGTTATTTTCTTTCATCCATGCCGGAGGACTCCAAGGAGAACCAAAAAGCGTCAAGTTCGGATTAATTTCAAACGCTTTTTGAAGATAAGGAAGTACATATTTCTGATCTCGTTCAATGGAGAAATACTTCATTTTATAATCATCTGCTTTTTCAGAATAGCTGTAAGCATCAATTCCAAAATCACTTGCACCAATCGCTGTTCTACAAAATGTAAAGCCAGCTTTGTCAGAAGCAAATAAGTTTTGCATTACTTCTTCTTGTTGCTCTTTGGGTAGGCTTAAAAGTGCTTCACCTCCAATCTCATTAAAAGCGCCGCCAATTCCTTCTATAGTTTGATGCTCTATGTTAGGGTAAAGTACAATCTCATGCCCCCATTTTACGTTTTCGTCTGTAGTTTCAAAAGGGAGAGGTTTCAGTGGGTTTGCTTCCCCTTTCTCAAAAGTGACATAATGCATTTTTACATCTTTGAAACCTTGTCCGTACGCCAAAAAAGGAAAAAGAAAAACACCTAATACTACTGCTAGTCTGTTTGCCATTGTGATAGAATATTGATTTAAATGAATAATACTCTAATATATTTTAAAGCAGCTGTAGAGTAGGGGAAAATATTTTCACTCTAAGTTCAATTACTCATTTATCCCCATTTTTTGGGAGTATTTATAGCTTTTTTACTTCGTTTTTGTGTTAGGATACAAATAAAGAAGAGGGCTGCTTGAAAGAAGATCAAAGAAATCTTGTAGAAAGGTTGATTTGACTTTCACGAAAAATTTCACCTCCTTCAAAGTATTAAAAGCAATAAATGCTCAATGTTATACATCATGAAACCGTTGATAAACAATACGTTTGTTAATATTCATTTATAGATTAGTGTACTTCTACATATCTTTTGCAACTTTATAACATACATTTCTATTTTTTTACACAAGTGTAATTATTATGAGTGGTTCACTTATAAAATTACGACAATTTGTTCGCATATTTCTATTGACTAAATAATGGTAATTTTTAGACCAATTCTTGTAACCTTATTACTACTAATAAGTAATCTACTTTTTGCTAAGCTGAACGAAAAAGAACTTTCTCAATACAGCTTTGAGGCTTTGACCTCTGAAGATGGTTTGCCGACCAACGGCGTTTTACATTTATACCAAACCTCTGATAAATATTTATGGTTAAGTACCTACAATGGACTCGTTAGGTATAATGGAGTATCTATGCATGTACTCAATCAAGGCAATACTGATGGGTTGACAACACATAGTTTTACCTACATGCTGGAAACCAAAAATGCAAGATGGTTTGGGTCTCAGGCAGGCTTGATTAAATATAGTAATCATCAGTGGGAAGTTTTTACTGAAAAAGAAGGGCTGATTCATAATGAGATCCACGAAATTGTAGAAGATCGAAAAGGAAATTTATGGATTGGTACTCCTGCGGGCTTATGCTATTTTGATATCGAAAAAAATAAAATTATTTCAAGTGGTATCCCTTCTGTACTAAAGAAAGCTTCAATATCAGATTTAAAAATAGATCAATCGGGTAAATTGTGGATTGGTACTAAAAAGAGCGGATTGTTTAGGTATGACATCGACGCAAAGAAATTTGATTATAACAATAAGAAAATAAAAAACATCAAAGCCTTGGTTTTGGATCAAAATGAAAGCCTTTGGATTGGTGGTAGTGGTTATCTAAAAAAGCTGAACAAAGAACTTAAAGTAAGTAGCTTCGGTCAAATAGATCAACTTCCATCTAAAAACATTACAGCTTTATTTGAAGATTCTAAAGGGGCATTATGGATTGGTACAGATCATGGTATTGCCCGATATTTTAATCAATTTATTAGCTCTTTTTCAAAGAATAAAGAAATTGGAAAACATATCGTATGTAGTATCCTCGAAGATCATGAAGGCAACTATTGGGTAGGTACTTATCAGCATGGTGCTTATCGATTGAACTTAGGGCAGTTTACAAGTTATGGTGTAGAACAAGGGCTTACAGGGAATTTTGTATACTCTATCTCTGAAGGTGTCTCAAATGATGAGATTCTCTTGGCAACAAATGGAGGTATTACTGTTTATCAAAATAATACTTTTACCCCTCACTGGTTCAACAGTCAATTGAAAACGAAAAGTGTAAAAGATGTATTTGTTGATAGTAAAGAGAATACATGGATTGCCTCTAAAAGAGGACTAACAAAAATAGATCGTTATCAAAAAGTAACTCATTATACCAAGAAAGATGGACTATCAAATAATTATGCTCGTTTTACTTTTGAAGATGCCTATGGCAATATTTGGGTAGGTACAATTGACGGCCTCAACATCCTTCAGAAAGATGGTCGCTTTAAAACCTTCACCACACAAGATGGACTCACAAATAATTTTATCCTATCTATTTTTGAGGATAATCAAAAGAAGTTGTGGATATGTACAAAAGGAGGAGTTACAACGTATAAAAACGGAAAATTCTATAATTTCACAAAGTTACATCAACTCAATTCTGAGCCTGTTTTTAAAGTAATGCAAGATCATCGTGGTGTGATTTGGTATGGTACGAATAACGGTATTTTCAGAGTGGAAGGAGATAAAGTTTTTAGCTACCATAGAAAAATTGAAGGCGAAATTACCTCTGTTTTTAATATCATCGAAGACCGTAAAAACAACCTTTTCTGGATAAGCTGTAATGTAGGTATATATACTTTGAAAATTGATGAACTGAATCAAGTGTATAGAGGAAACCTTGACAAGGTGAAGCTAAAACTGTATAGCACCAAAGACGGTATGAAATCCAAAAGTGTGATGGCGAATGGAAGAAGTTTGGTTAGAAAGAATGGCGAAATTTGGTTTCATACTTATGATGGCGTGAGCATTGTGAATTGTAATGATATCATTGTCGAAAAAACACCTCCAACGGTAATCATCAATAAAGTGATGGTCAATGGAGAGGCAGTGACTCATACTGTTGACCATCTTGAAATCCCTGAAGGAAATACTCGATTGGAGATTGCTTATGAAGGAATTAGTTTATTGCATCCAGAAGGAATTACCTACAAATATAAGTTAGAAGGATTTGATGAGGATTGGATTTATGCAGAAGAAAATCAAAATGCAATATATACCAATCTACCTCCTGAAGACTATACTTTTGTGATTTCAGCGGGGAATCAGGACAACGTTTGGCTGAAAAAGCCCGTAAGGCTAGAATTCAAAAAATTAGCTTCTTTTTATGAAAGACTAGAAATACAACTCTTATTTGCCGTCCTATTTTTTGTAGCGTTATTTTTCATTTACCGATGGAGAGTAAGACGCTTTAAGCTGAGGGAGATGGTGCTTGAAAGAAGAGTAACAGAAAGAACGAAGGAGATTTATGAGAAGTCCGAGGAGCTACTTCAACAATCTGAAGAACTACAACAACAAGCGGAGGAGTTACAGCAACAAAGAGATTACCTTTCTGAAACAAATGATTTAATTTCAGAAAGAAATGACGAGCTCAATACCAAAAATGAAGAAGTATCTGATTTGATTAAGCAAGTGAAGTCGATCAACTCAGACATGAAAATAAAGAACAAACGCATGACGGATAGTATACGCTATGCCAAAACAATGCAGTTTGCTTTACTTCCAAGTGCTAAAAAGCTTCAAAGAGCCTTTGCGGATCACTTCATTATTTTCAAGCCTAAAGATATTGTTTCGGGTGACTTTTATTGGATGACAATCCCAGAGGATAACACAACTTTTGTCGCTTCTGTAGACTGTACAGGTCATGGAGTTCCGGGTGGTTTTATGTCAATGTTGGGAATTTCAATTCTTAATAAAATCATCAAAGAACACAAAGAATATGACACTGTAGAGATTCTTACAAAACTGAATGCTTCTATCATTGATTACCTCCAACAGGAAAATTCAGATATTGATGATGGAATGGACCTATCCCTTTTAAAGGTTGTTTCTGATGCTGAAGGTGCAACAGAAGTGACATTTACAGGAGCGAAGAGCACGGTTTATTTCTATAAAGCGAAGGAAAATCAATTGATCTCGTTAAAGGGCGACAATATTTCTATTGGCGGTAGAAGTAAGAAGAAAAAAGAGAAGAAATTTACATCACATTCCATTCAGCTTCAAAAAGGAGATAAAATCTACCTCTCAACGGATGGCTATATTGATCAAAATAATCATTTGAGAAAGAAAATCGGAAAGAAACTTTTTGAAGGCATTCTTCAAGGCACCTCTAAATTAGAAATGTCTAAACAGAAAGAACAGCTGGAACACTTATTACAGAGACATCAAGGTGATGAGGATCAAAGAGACGATATTACGGTGATTGGTCTTAAACTATAAAAGAAGGAAGTTCTTAGCGGTTTCTACCTAGAATACGAAAGCCACTATCGCAAATGTGAAGCGATAGTGGCTTTTGAGCGTAAAAACTATATTTTATTTCTTTCACTTAACTGATTTTAAACTCATTAAGGCTCAAATAAGAAAATCATTTTTAATATCTCAATACATGAAATTCTTCATACTTTTTCCCTTCAAGGTTGATGAAAGCACTACAAAACGAATTGGGAAGAAAGTCCACTGGTGCGAATGTTAAGCTTTAGCGTCATTCATGTCCTACAGATCAGCAGAAATCTCCCGATTTCTAAAAACTAAAAAAAATAACCCAAAACTTAGTTTTCAATGTATTGAAAGAGGAGTGATTTAAAATTATAGGGGGGTAAATTTAAAATTAACAATTTAACTCCCTTTCTGGCCGTGTTCAAACGTATAGGTTTGTCATCGCAAATTATTAGAGGTACCTAAAACTAATATAAATTTTAACAAACTTAAATTAACTATATGTATGAAACGAGTATATTTCATATTTCTACTTTTTGGTAATATTATATGTACAACTACAATGTCTATTCTCAAAAATTTACCCAGTACTACCACAAGCGGTTACGAATTACCCTTTACTCAAAATGATTTGTGGTATGGATCATTATTATATTATCAGAGCTGATGGCTCTTTTGAAGAATATAATGGTAATGGAGTATTAAATACAGTAAATAAAAATTGTCATAAAAATGAAGAAGCAACAGATTGTTAACATAGCCTTTATACTATTATTTAGTATTTATGGATGTAAAAAGCCTCTCCAAAGGGAGGGAAAAGATGTATCTATAACACCTTGTCAGTCAGTTCATTTTATTCATGAAGATACGACTACAAGAAGGTTGATGAAAGAGACAATATCAAGTTTTGTGATGAATGGTCTATTTAGAAATGACAAGGGTATAGTCGAGTTAAGAATATTTCATGATAGTGTTGGCAATGAGAGATGGTACATCACTGCAATAATTGAAGATCGTTATAAGTATACTTCAGATGTAACCCCTGTTTTTGAAGAATTTAGAGGTGATGTTATTTTAATTTATGATGATGAGTTAAAAGAAGAAAGAGAAAATCTTTCAGATTCAGAAAAAAAACAAATAAGAGAATGTCAGAGTATTATCATCAGTGATAGGTTATATGCTAAAGTAGAGCGTCAGTTTAGATGGTCGACCGATAGAATGGGGGATCGAAAAATTCAAGGGGCACGAAGAGAAGCTACAGGTTGGCCCGCTACAAGGATATATATATTCTATAAGGATGGTAGATATGAGCTCGAATCTCAGACTTATTAGTTTTTTATCTAAAATAGACATATTTTAATTTTTTTTATTTACTACAAATTAAACCGTAGTAAACACTAATTATGTAATGATGAAGACAAAATTGGTATTTACGAAAGTTTAATATGTAACTATTGTACAGAAGACTATGGTAAAAAAAATAGTAGTATTTTCTTTAATTTTAAGTATGACATCATGTTCTCAAATTTCCATGGAAAAGTTTAAAGACAAGGCTATGAGTTATTTTTTGAACAAGGCTTTAAATCCTTTAGGTAAAGTGTCTGCTAGAAATGTAAAAATTTTTAAGGATACTCCAGTATATAAAGTAGCAAAAACATTAGCATCTGACGATTATGACAAAGTGTTGTATCAATTAAAAGGTTTGTCCGGTAATCTAATTGACTGTCAAGAGCCATTTTACGGGCAAACTTTACTATCTTTTTCAACTCTAAATGGTTATTACAATGCTTGTAGGGCATTAGTGGATGCAGGAGCTGATGTAAATATAACATCTTCCTATGATGGGGATTCAGCTTTTACAACGGCATGTAAGATTAAAGAAGATAATCGGTTTATTCTTTTGTATTTAGAAAACGGAGCTAATGTTCATTATGAATTAGCAGATTCTATTAGAGGTTTAAGAACTCCTCTTATTATGGCTTGTGATACTGGTTTGGATAAAGTGAAGTTATTGATTGATGCAGGAGCAGATCCAAACTATTATAAAGAAAATGGAACTTCCCCTCGTTCCCCTTTGAATCATGCATTATCTAGGAATAAGATAGATATTGTTAATTATTTAGTAATGGAACAAAAAGTCGATGTCAAAAAGATTTATAAGTTTGATCATGGTATAACATGGGCTTTAAGACAAATGCTTTTTCCTCTTGATTCTAAGAGATATCAAATGAAAATGGAATTGGTAAATTACTTAAAGAAAGAAGGTGTTGATTATTCTGCTGAACCAATTCCTGAGAGAATATTAGAAATAAAAGAAGGACTTGAAAAAAAATATGGAAAAGGTTACTTGGATATTTATTAGAACATGAAATTTCAAAAAATACAATTTGTGAAAATGATCCTATAAATAGGGAAACTAATCTTTTAGAGAAAGTTATATGTTTAAATATTAATGAAAAAAGTATTATATATTACTAGTTTAGTAATTCTTTGTATATCTGTTCTTTGTTTATATTCCGGTTGGGTTGTATATGCTCATCAAAGACCTAGTATGAATATTTTGACAAAGGGAATTAATCACTTTTCAGGATTCCCAAAACTAGTCATAGAAGTTTATGACGATTATAAAAAACTGGATTTGCAACATTTTTTCGGATA
>NZ_JTAM01000030.1 GCF_000812565.1 Flammeovirga sp. OC4
GGCTGAAAACTTCTTTAAAATATTGAAGTTAGTTATGAAATAGTATTTGAAGCCTATTTAAAAGAGTGTATAAAAACATATAATTTTATAAGACCGCACATGTCATGTTATATGAAAACTCCTACTCAGATGCATAAAACAAGAAGTGAGAAACGAAGGACTTATCGGACTGTAAAAGTAACACAATGAGCCTCGAAATTTATTGAGGTGAAATTGACAGCGAAGCGAATCAATTTTGCATCGAAAAATTTGAGGAACCCGCGGTAGCGAAATAAAAACTGAAGGCTACCTATAAAAAAGACCCAATCATTTTTAAATTATTGAGTCTTATATCGAAATTAATTCACTGAAAAACTGTATCGTTTTTTCAGGGCATTACAGATGCTAGAATTTATTAATCATTCAAAGGAACAACCTTAAACCAGTCCACTTTTAGGTTTGCATCTTTGTGTGCTTGGAACTTAATTTTATTATCTCCTGCTTCTAGTTGAACATTCTTGAAAGTGATTTCTTCCCAACCGTCAGTTTTCTTGATTTTCATACCTCCCCACTCTTTATTAATTACTATTGGACCCACAAAAATATCTGCAAGGAAATCGTTTTTCGCATTGATTCTAATGGTTAGGTCAGCCTTCATTTTTTTGGCAACTTGGGCTAATACTTCTACGGAATTAAACTTGGTTTCAAAACCTGTAATATACCCTGTTCCTGTATAACCTGGTTCTATGTGAGCATTGTAAGTACCATCTAATTTCCCTCCTTGTAATGGTGCATGTTCTGCTTCTAGAAGAATTGTCACATTTGTCTTTTTTGCTAAACCTAATCCTTTTGGATCAGTGATGGCATTGATTACATCATTTTCGTCATACGTTAACCAATCTGCTAATAAATTACGGCACGAAGAGTTACCTTCTGAAAGGTGTGAGCTATGGTGGAAAGCAATCCAATCTCCTTTCCATTTGATAATAGATCCGTGATTGGTTCCTGATCTCATTTTAAAGTGAGGGATGTAGACTTTTTGGTAGGTATATGGACCTAATGGCTTGTCTGCTGTAGCATAATACATTTGTTCTGGCCATTTATTATCAGGTAATCCTGGGTAAGACAGATAATATTTCCCTTTGTATTTATGCACCCAAGGGCCTTCAAATACTTCAAATAATTGATCCGTTAGATCTACTAATGTAGATTCTTTGATGGCTCTAAGATCATGTGTCAATTCTGCTCCATAACACTTTGAGCCAGCTCCCCAATACAAATAAGCCCTGCCATCATCATCCACAAAAAGAGCGGGATCTTGACCAAAATCAACTCCTTTAATGTAACCTGCATCTACAAATGGTCCTTGTGGGAAATCACTGACTGCTAAACCTGTTCTTGTAGTGCCTGTTGCTCTTTCTTTCATACAGTGTACCAAATAGTACTTTCCTTTCCATTGAACGGCATCCGTAGCCCATGCCATGCTACTTGCCCAAGGGATATCATCAGCGGAAAGTACACGTCCGTAATCAATCCAATTGACTAAATCTTTGGTTGAAAATACGTGGTAGCTGTTCATGGTTTTGTGAGAATTCGTCCCCGGTTCATCATGTGATGTGTATAACCATAAAGTAGTCGTATCATTGGGCCAAATATGTGCTGAAGGGTCAGCGGCATAGGTATGGCTTAAAAGTGGTTTTTGTGCGTATAAGTAGTTCACACTTAGTGTTACTAGTAGTAACAACAGTATTAGTTTGTTTTTCATACTTGATTTGTATTTGTTTATTTTAACATGGGATGGAAACAGAAAAAGCATCCTAGGTTGTGGACGCTTTTTCTATTTTTTTGTAAGCTTTTTTATGTTTCAAGTGTTAAGCGATAGCATCACTTGGAACTTATTTTTGGCAAAGTCTCCCGACTTCGAATTACATTTTTGTTTTGCTTCGAAGTCAGGAGACTTCGCCAATTCATCATCACAAGTGGCGCCTAGCGGCTTAACACTTGCGATATGGTATTTTCCTTTCAATGGCACGAATGTTAAGCGATAGCCTCATTCGTGTCTTATGGATCATTAGGAATCTCCTGATTTCTAAAAACGTGCACCATCGTTAAACTATGGTGCACGAAACACTAATCCACTAAAACCACATCAATCTATTTCACATGAATTTTTTGAATCTTAGCCTTTGTTCCACTGACAATTTTTAGGATCAATACACCTTTGTAAGTGGATGGTAATTTGATCACACTCTTATTCATTATTTCAGTAGCATATACTTCTACTCCACTGATCGTGTATGCCACTAAAGATCCTGAAGTACCACTTAGATCTACTGTAAATTCTCCGTTATTTGGATTTGGGTAAACACTTACTCCTAATAACTCATCCTCTACAGATAAAGGTGGTTCTTCTTCCGTGATTTTTAAAGTCGCAGTTGCTGAACCTTCGTAATTATCCTCTACTATGGTAGCAATCACCTCATATTCACCCACTTCTACAGGAACTGTTTCTTCACCATCATAGGTAACTGTAACTTGTAAGTTTTCCACGTCTGTAGACACTGTAACTGATTTTTCTGTTCCATCATAAATATGTTCTAAATCAGAAATTGTTAACTCTGCTACTGCCTTTTCGATAGTGTATGTGCTTTCGATCGAGCCTTTATAAATATCATCAGAAATTGTGATCATCACTTGATAAATACCTGCATTAATTGGTACTTCATTTACATCATTATAAGTGACATCGATTTGATCAACTGAAATAGTTTGCCCCTCATTATCCGTTATTGTGTACTCTATCGCTTGTGCTTCAGCATTATAGGTTTTACTTGTACTTTTAATAACTATAGATGCCTCTAACTTGTCTTTGATTTCTAAAATAGCAGTAGAAGACCCTTCATAATTATCAGACGACACACTCACATTTACCATATATTCTCCAACTACATTGGGGGTAACTTCTGTCTCTGACTGAGTATAAGTTACTGTAGTGAAAGACGATAAATCTTCACTGTTGATGCCTGTTACTATAACCGTAGCCTCTCGATCTGATCCATTATAAATATATGATAAATCTGAAATCGAAATGGTTGGTGTAGCTTTCTCAATAGTATAAGTTGATGCATAGGCCCCTTTATATTCTGGATCATCAATCGTGATCACCAAATCATAAGAACCTGCATTGACTGGAACTTCAGTGGTACCATTGTAAGTAACTGTGACCTCATTGACCGAGATAGGAGTGTCATTTTGATCCGTTATTTCATAAGACACGGCTTGAGCTGATCCATTATAAATTGTACTTGACGTTGCTGTAATTTTCGCCTCTAACTTGTCTTTGATTTCTAAAATAGCAGTAGAAGACCCTTCATAATTATCAGACGACACACTCACATTTACCATATATTCTCCGATTTCTATAGGTGTGACTTCCGTTTCTGACTGAGTATAAATTACTGTAGTGAAAGACGATAAATCTTCATCTTTAACACCCGTAACCGATACAGTTGTAGATTGAGCATTGCCATTGTAAGTATATACTAAATCTGAAATCGAAATTATAGGTTTTGCCTTGGTAATGATATATGTATCAGAATATTCTCCTGTGTAATTTGCATCATTAATTGAAACCGTCACTTGATATTCTCCAACATTAGTAGGTGCTTCAGCTAAATCCGTTCCCTCTGCATCTTTATACTTTGATGTATAAGCATAGGCGGATGTTGCATTTACCTCTTGTGGATCACCATTGTACTCTACAGCTAAATCTTCTTCTGAAATTGTAATTACCCCTTTGGCTTTGGTTACTGTAAATGTACTTTGAGTTGTTCCATAATACCCTGCATCGTCTACTGTAACTACCACTTCATATTCACCTGCATTAATAGGAGCTGAAGTTTCACCATTATAAGTCGCTGTATAGCTTACAATATCTGTGATATCATTTTCTTCATTGTCTTTTATAGTAAAAGAAGGTTGAATTTCACTTCCAGTATAAACCGTAGTTGCATTATCTAATGTAATAGTAGCAACATCAAACCCACCAAACTCGTAAGCTCCGGCGTCTCTTTCGTTTCTGATATTTTTATCATTGATATCCTTATCGGTTCCTAATGTAATGTCGCCGGCATCGATGGCAATACTACTTTCTAAAAGTGCCAAATACTTTACTCCAAAATGGTTTGTTGATAACTCTCTTGCTACATTCATTTGCTCATCCACAGTCAAATCACCGTCTGCTACGATAATATTATTTTGGCCTTCAGGAACCGTCATATTTCCACTTTTATTTTGGAAAACATTATGTCTAAAAGTCGCTGTATTTTCTGTAATAATATTGGCGCTTGAAGTACCTATATCAGCAGACCAACTAGCACTCAACGGGCTGTATTTACTATAAATTAAGTTATTACTGAAGTTTACAATTTCAATAGGATTATTATAATCATTAAGCAATACACCGGACGTACCCGAAATAGGTTCCCCCTCTTTTTGGCTATAATTACCAATGATAGAGTTATTCTCTAAAGTTAGTTTAGTCGTTTGTTTTGTATTAGAATAAATAGCTACAGCACCTTGTCCAGAATGTGTAAAGTTGTTGTATACCGTTGTGTTTTTCATGATGAAAGTACCCGAAGCGGCAGCAATAGCACTACCTCTACTTGATGCTTCATTTTCTGCAAAATAAGAATTATGTACCTCTAAAACACCTGAGCTTAAAATAGCTCCACCAAACAATACTCTCTCACCATCCACAACTGAGTTGTTTGTGAAAATAGAATTCAAAACGTTCAATGTTCCTTCTTCTCCTACCGTGATAGCACCTCCATTTTCTGTGTATGAATAACCAGAAACTGTCACTCGATCTAACGTCACTGTACCATTTACCTCTAGAAAACGGCCTGTAGTTACAGGGTTGAAAACGGCATGTTCTCCCCATCCTTTGAAAGTAATTTCTTCCCCTTCACTGATCATCAAATCACTCACATTGAAAGTACCTTTCATCCATAATGTCTTTCCGGTATAGCCCATTAAATGGTATTTTGCATGTTCCAATGTTTTGAAAGGAGCTTCCATTGTTCCTGCATTTGAATCGTGACCATTTTGAGCATCAATATAAAAATCATCACCTTCTAAAGGCATAAATTCAACTGCTCCAATATCAGCAGTACCTACTCTCGTCTGGCCATTTTTATCTTCAACTGGTGCATAAGAGTCATTACCTGCATCAATCAATGGACTATTGACTGCAATCTTCAAATAGTTACCTCCATTGGAACTAACGAAGTTATGATCTATAAGAATATTATCATTTTGTGCATCATCTAAGATGTTACCATTACCTGTAAAACTTCCTGATTCATTTGTCTTATCAATAAAGTTATTTTGAATTTCTAAAGTAGTATACACATCATTCGAACGTTTTCCTTTCCACTCAAAACTGTTCGTACTACTTTTGTTCCCTCTGATACTTTTACTGAAAATATTATTCGCTAAAGTAATTTGGTCAATTCCCGAACTTTGTTCATTTACAAATACACCAACTACTCCACCATTACCAGAATTAAAGTTGTTGTAGATCGTATTGTTGATCATCTTAATACTCGTGATAAACTTCTCTGATTGTGTAATCAAAGTTACCGCTCCGGTTGTCCAACCTGTATTTCTTAATGTGTTATTTGTAATTATTGAATTAATAATTTCCAGTTCTCCTTCATCCACATACAGTACAGAACCGTTGGCGTGAGTGGTATTTTCAGAAAGGTAAGAGTTATGAATCTTTAGCTTACCTTTTGAGTAAATCGCCCCGCCTTTATTATTTCCGTGGTTGTTTACCACATTGACATTATTCAGCGTTAACTGTCCTGAAGCATTTACTTTGAAAGCTGGACCATTGACATCAGAAGTCATTGTCGAATAATTTCTGACCGTGATATCATTGAAAGACACTGTAGTATTGATTTCAAAACCTTGTACGTCTGAATTGTAATCGTCTGAAGGTTCTATAAAACTTGCATTTGGACCTTCCCCATAAAAGTTGAATACTTTGTTTTCACCTGATAAGGTAGTCAATGAAGTAGATCCAGCATCTGCTTTAGCGATTCCACTAATATAAATATTGAATTCACTTTGGGACGCATACGCTCCATCTGTCGCAAATTGAGCTAAAGCAAATTCTAAAGTTGCCCAGGGTGAATCGGCTGATAAACCGTGAGTGGCTACGTTATCTATCCCCGTTGTGGTGTTTACATAAAATGCCTCCTCTTGGGCAATTGCATTACCTGTATTAAAAATAAGAGCAAGAAATGCCAGGATAGAGGAAATCTTGAAGAGTATAATTCTTTCCATTACCTAAATTTTAATGATGTAAGTAAATAATTCAATTTTTGCTTATAAGTGAGCTAAGTACAGCTCTAAAAAACGTGAAGGGAAGTAGAGAAATACATCGTACTTCCCTTCAGCTTTTGTTTACACACTATTTATTTGACACGTCATTAATATTTGTAATACTTCAATTCAACATTTTTAGAGTATAGAAATCAGGAAATTTCTTTTGATCTTCAGGACACGAATGTTGCTAGCACATAACATTCGCGCAAGTGTTAAGCCGATAAGCGTCACTTGTGCTTTTAAAATCTTTAGAAGTCTCTGACTTCTATAAAAGAAAACGTAATATCAAGAAGTATTTGACAAGTATTATTCTATAAAACCTAAATTGATTTCTTTAAATTAAAAAACATGTCTTTAAAGAATACACCTTTTAGACCTGATGTATCTTCATCTATTGAAACCCGAATACTTTGGAATCCTTTCTTCAATGTAATTTTCTTTGTCAGATGAGTTGCTTTCCCATTAAAGTGGTAAGGATATTCCTTTCCATTTGCGGTAAATGTGAGCGTGAAAGGCGTATTTACCTTTTGCTTACTGATCACCAATTTCAAAGTATATTCTCCTCCGTCTTGTACCAATACATTGTAATCAATATATCCTTTACCATTTTCTGGAAACTTAACATGATGGGAATGATTCTCAAAACCTTCTGAGTTGTCCATTAATACCGCTCTCAACACCGACTGCTTTTTATCTGAACTTGGATGCCCAATAAAAGCCACTTTCTCCTGGAAAGTATTTTGATCATCAACGATAGATTGAAACCACTCTTTCATTGTTGCCTTCATAGACTCAGCCACTTCTGGATGATCTTTGACAATATTTGTTCGCTCCAACAAATCATTTTTATGATCAATGAGTACCAATTTATTTACCGGTTTTGGTGAATTGGGAGAGGCAATAGGATTTAAACTCAATTTATAATCATCTCTAATTAAAGTGATTCTTTGTCTCTCGAAATCATAATTATACTTCTCATCCTTAGCGTAAGGTGCATATTCATTTTTTTCCTCTCTGATAGGGTATCTATTGGTGAAGAAAGCTTGTTTAGGTGCTACTTCCTCTACTTTTCCTTCAAAACACCCTACCATACTTCTACCATCCAATGGTAAGTTACTACTTGGTAATTGTGTACCTGTCAACTCCAATAACGTAGGGAAGATATCTGTGATTGAACACATCAATTCAACATTTGCAGGTTGGTACTTTCCTTTGTATTGTACATACAATGGAGATTTAATACCATTTTTCCAGTTTCTTGCTTTTGTACCAATATATTCGTGGTTGTTTCTCAAGGCCCATTCTTCAGCTGATTCTTTTTGAGGAATCGGTCCATTATCAGACATAAAAATCACCACGGTTTTCTCATCCAAACCTGATGTTTCCAGGTATTTTAAAAGTCTCCCGATTTGTTGATCTGCAAATTCTTGCATTGCCAATAACGTTGCAAAATCCTTCGTCCTGCCAGCGGTCATATATTTCTGAACCAACTCTTCTGGAGCTGCCCATTTTCCGTGTGTACTTAATGATGATAAATAGGCTAAAAATGGCTTATTCTTATTTTTCTTCATAAAATCAATTGCCATATCCACCAATTGCTCATCAGACCACTTTTCGTACTTTACAGGATCGCCATTTACCCAACCTTGACTTGGGTAATGTTTGTATAACTTAGCATAAAAAGCTTCATCAAAACCTCTTTGCCATGGCCAATAACCTTCCGCTTTACCAGTGTGCCATTTTCCCCACATTCCGGTAGCATAACCATTTTGCTGAATCAAATCGGCAAAAGTAGTCTCATTCAAATTTAAAAAGTCATTGCCACCATGAACACCTGTTACGCCTGTTCTCCAATAGTCTCTACCAGTCAACAAACTTGCTCTTGTAGGAGCACAAACATTGGCCACATAAAAGTTATCGAATTGAACAGAACCTTTAGCAAGCTTATCAATATTTGGTGTTTTTGCTACTGTATTTCCATTGATTGATAAATCATCAAAGCCCACATCATCCATTTGGATAATTAGGATATTAGGTCTTTTTGGCTGTTTCTTTTTTACTGGAGGAGTTGCGAATAAAGACCCAGTTAGTAAAA
The DNA here is from genome assembly GCF_000812565.1 of Flammeovirga sp. OC4. GTDB lineage: Bacteria > Bacteroidota > Bacteroidia > Cytophagales > Flammeovirgaceae > Flammeovirga. The sequence continues at coordinate 8,468 of NZ_JTAM01000030.1, forward strand.
ATAAAAAAGAACAGATAGTAAGCTTATGAAAAGAAGCAATAACAGTTCTGCTTAGAGATCTATCACTTCTCTTCGTTTTGTGATTATAGACTATATCAAGTAGTGTTAATTTTAAGTTCATAATAATGTTTTTTTCAATTGACACCTCCATTCTATTATCATGTCTGGAGCCTAAATCAATTATTCTGTCTCTACTTTAAATTTCTTTTTTTATGGATAACAAAAAAACACATTCACTAATAGTTTGTTAAACTAAATATTCAATATTATTTCAATAAAAAATAAGACATAAATAATTACAATTAATTCAAAATTTATATCACTTATTTGATTAATATCGATTTATAATAATTTTACATTTCATATCATTATCAGCGATTGTTATTCAAATGTACTTGATACTATTAAAGTCAATATGGATATTTTCATTATTCATCAGACTCCTCGTTAGAGAATGTACAAAATGTAAAAATTTAATTATGCTATTTTTTATCAAAAACAGCCTTTTTAATGTTAATAAGTAAGTTTTTGGGGTGTTTTTTTTTACTATCAAAATAAATACTCCCTCACCTTGTAATATTTTTTTATCAATAGATTCTCCTTCTTAGTTTAAGAAATAAAGCGGTCAGGAAATATTTATCACAATAAGTATAAATTTAACTACATAGAAAAAATGTTCTATTTACACTACAAAAAAAGGTGATTTTTCATCATATTTCAGCACAATATTTAACAACAATCACAATTGATTTTAATTAATTTGTTTTGAAAATTCTATTACAATAAAATTAAAATATTAAATCAATGGCCTCATTATTTTTTTAAGAAATGAAGCCATACTTTCTCATTATTTTAACTTATGTATGTTATGAAAAGAGTTATTATTACTCTCCTTTTGACCAGCTTTTTTGGATTCTCTCAGTCTTTTGCACAAAGCAATAGTAGTTGTGAGTATAATTTCCCTGTAAAGGTGAAAGGCTCATTTCTAGTACTCAATGATGGTACTGACCGTAGATTCTTTTTGTCCGGTATGGTAGACAATGACAAAAGTAGTGGTATGCAGCTTTCAAAGTTTAATAAGAGTCTCACTCAACAACAAATGAAAGATGCCAAAGCCATGGGAGCCAATGCTGTCCGTTGGAATGCCTTTTTAAAAGGTTTAGATTTTGAATGGGATGCTAACGGTAATGTGACCGGTTTAAGACCAAATTGTTTCAACAATTTAAAAACAGGACTTGACTTGGCTTATCAAAATGGATTGATGGTGCAAGTTGTATTATCTACTGCCCACTTTCTGAAATATGGTTGGGGTGGTGAAGATAATGTAATAGGTGGTATTCGTAATGGTGACCGTGTGAACAACAATTACAAAATGATGACCACTGACTATGGTATACAAAATTATATCAACAAGGTCATTAACCCTATGTGTACTAAAATTGGAACTCATCCTGCTCTACTTGGCTTTGTCATTATCAATGAAGCTTACGGTATGACTTCCTCACAAGATGTTCCTTATGGTTCTTGGTCTGATAAGACAATCCGCCTAAACACTTTAAGAAAGTTTGTGAACCGTGTCTCAGGCGCATTACATCGTAACTTACCAGGTGTCATCTGCTCTGTTTCCGGTACTGCCGAACTGATCTATCAATACAATAATAGTTCACTTGTTTATCATGGAGGAGATAGTGACGGGACACTTGATATCAACCAAATTCAATACTACCCTAATAGTCACAATACCGCAAATTCTCCTTTCTCAAATGGTATGTGGAAACTCAGACCTGATTGGGGATTTGACTACAAACCTACCATAGCAGGTGAATTTCCAATTGACGGAATAGCCGCCACTTCAAAAAATAGCGATGCATTTACGTTGTTAGAGGCTTACAAAGCTTTATGGAAAGGAAACTACTCTGGAGGTTTTACATGGTCTAATGTAGACTATTATAACGCTTCTCAGAGTAAACAAAATACAATCAAAAATGCCTATTCAAGTTTCAATAATAGTTACCTTTCAAAACTAGACCCTTGGGAGAACTGGGATGAAAATATGTGCAATACCGTCACTTCACTTTCTGTTCAAAATCTTACGGCAGAAGAAATAACAGTATATCCAAATCCTACAACGGGAATAGTTAATCTCTCTCAGAAAGTAAACTATAAGGTCTATAATTCTTTTGGAGCTCAGATTCTTTCAGGGTATGGAAAGCAAATCGACATTACGAAGTTTCAGAAAGGGATTTATTACGTTCATTTCAATGGTACCTCAAAACGTATTTCCAAACAATAAAGACACTGCTTTACATGGTAGTAAATATGCAATAGATTAAGTATTCACAGTATAAAAACCAATTTCTATTACCAAAAACGATATATTTCTTTAAAAAGTAAAAGACTGATTCTCCAATGAGAGTCAGTCTTTTTTTATATAAAAAACTATGATTAATTCTTTTCTGTTACTAGCTGCTCTTCAAGATTACGGATGATTCCCTTCAACATCGCAGGCACGATCAATTGATGAAATGGTTTGACAGGTAAAAAATATAGTTTACCCAAAAAGTTATTAAAATAAACTGTAGTAGAGATGGTCAAGTTTCTCAAACTTTCGTGTTCTATTGAAGGAGCGAAATACAATGAAACTCTAAAATTAAGATGACGATCATCCTCACCTAATATCACTTCATTTTCATTACGATGATAGACTTTAAATAACCCTATTTGCTCATTGGGTTCACAACGAAAATTTTCTAACTGTGCTGCTTTACCTTGCATTTTCCCTGAGGTTTTCAACCCAAATACAGCCACTAATTTGTTCCGTAAAGTAAAAAGGTGTTCTGTCCATTTTGGAGCAGAGTTGAAAAAGGCTTTTCCGATATCTTTTGTACTCAATTGCCCTTTCTGATCATTTATTGTTCCTTGAAAGCTATCAGCATATTCAAAGTCAGTTTGGTGTAGTAGAGACTGTTTTGGTAACAGCGTTTTTGTAATGTTCATTATTTAGTGATGTTAGTTCCGAAGGATAAAGTACTACTATAATACTTAGAAAAACAAGACGGTTTACCAATTATTGAATGATTTTATTCTATAGAAGAATATATCATTTTCATTCTACACGACATTGTATTTTTTAAAGATGAACAACAAATAAAACCAAGTAAATCATCCGTTTTATCAAAAATATATATAGTTGTATTTTGACAAGAATCAAAAAGCTAAAACGTAAAATTAGCTTCACCGTAACACGTTGGAATAGTCACAAAAATGACACTCCATTTCTTTCAAAAAGGTATTTTTTTCCTTAAATTAGGTCAACGTAAAAGCAACACAAATCGATAAATTATCTAACAATTTGAAACTGCTAAGCGTCAGCTTGAAGGCAGTATTACACTCCTTTCAAAGTTGAGCAATAACGTTAATAAGGGCAACTATCAGAGTTAACCAACACATTTTTCTTCACCTTAAAATAAATAACAACATGAAAGACTTCAGAGAAAAAACAACCGAGCAACATGAAATGTATAATGAAAGAAAACGCTATACAGAGGTTCAAGTTGCAATCTCCAAACTCAACAAATCAAAAGATCAAAAAGGTTAAGATCTAACTAAAAGTAGAGCTTAAATTGTAAAAAGGGTAGTGTTTTTGAAGACATTACCCTTTTTTTGGTCACTCACTCAATAAATCCTACCACTCACTCAATTCCTCTTATTTTTATATTTAAAAATACCTACTTTTGAAAAAAGTACTACACTTAATAATTGGATTTTAAAATGAGCAAACAATATATTTCTACATTAACTGCTCTCAGAGGATTTGCGGTGTTTTGGTCTCTTTTCTACTACGTTGATATTTGTACTTATAACAGAGATTTAGGAACTATTATTTCAAGACAATCCTCAGGCATTATTTCTCAAGGTTACTTATGGGTGGATTTTTTCTTCCTACTTAGCGGTTTTTTTATACTACATACACATGGTGATAATTTTAAAGATGGCATTAAGGCTGAAAAAGTGCGCCGCTTTTTATGGAATAGGTTCAGTCGTATTTATCCCATACATTTGTTATTACTATGTGTGATAATGTTGAGTACCGACTTTTTCGGTAGTGTATTTCCCTGGCTGATCGATGACAGTTGGCATACGTATTTTTCTTACGAAGCACTCCCAAGTCGAATTTTTATGTTGGGTTCTGTAAACACTTACAATTCCCTTTCATGGAACTTACCTGCTTGGATTATAAGTGCAGTTTGGTGGACCTATGTCCTTTCTGTGTTTTTCCTTGGCTTTTTAGGAAGGCAACGTCTGCTATCTGTTGTGATTACCTCATTATTGGCTTTGGCTGGATTAGCGACTCTAGTACACTTTCATCCTCATCAAAACCTTGATATCACTTGGGACTTTGGTTTTCTAAGATGTTTATTTGAATTTATTCTTGGTGCGAACATCTATTACCTTTACAAACATAAATTTGGATACCAATTTTTAAGCAAAGACTTTTCTTTTCTACTCAGTATAGTGATGGTTGCTTTGGTATTTCATTTTAAAATTTACGATCTCTTTATCCTTCCTGTCTTTGGACTTTTGATACTGTCAGGAGCTTACAATGATGGAAAAGTAAAAGAAATATTTGAAATATCTATTGTAAGAGCAATTGGACAAATCACATTTTCAATAAGTATGGTGAATAGTCTTAGCTTCTTTTTCTTTTGGTTTGTTTTTCCGCATTGGAAAGCTTTCTTACATATTGAAGATTTTACACCTATAGAGTTTTTTAGTTTGCATTCTGCCTACCTCGTTATAGTGGGATTATTTGCGATACCTCTCAGTATTCATGTAGAAGTAAGACTCAAAAAATGGTTAAGAAGGGCTACCATTAAACAAGAAAAAATGGTGGAAACCTATGAGAATTCAGGCTATTAAATTGAATGAAATATACGAACGGCTCACGACAATTATCGTGGGCTTTTTTTATGTCATTTTCTTCTACACTTTAATTCAAGAATTGAAAAAAGGGGGAGGTTTTCATTAAAAGAAAGGTTAGAAATCGAGTGTGTATCGTTTTTCCAAATTCTATCAGCCAATTACTACATTTTTTATCTCAAATTAGGAATGCAAATATTTTAAATAATTACTAGGGAAAACGTTTTCAGAAAGTGAAAGAGGGACGTACGTGAATGACTATTATTATACCTCTATGGTTTGTACTTAAGTATTTTGATTTTCTCAATTTACATAGATTCTTTTGAAGAAATATAAGCCAAATATTCTCAGATCGGATTGACCTAGTTGTGACTACTAGACGTGAAAATTTTAACGAAATGAAACAAAATTACAAGCACTACAACATTGTAGCCTTTGTTACTCTGTTTATTGTTTTTGGGTTTAACGCACCCAAGAATAACCCTCCTAAAAAAAAGAGACCCAATATTTTATGGATCATCACAGATGACCACCGTCCTGATGCCTTGGAATGTTACAATGAAGCTGTATATGGTCAGAAAGAAAGTCCTCTTGGTTATGTGTCTTCTCCTAACATTAATCAACTAGCAAGTGAAGGCGTACTTTTTACCAATGCTTTTTGTAATGCCCCAGTATGTGGCCCTTCTAGGGGGTCAATGATTACAGGCAGATACCCTTTTAGAACGGGACATTATGCCTTTGAACAAACGCATCAAAACCCCGATTTTATACAACCCTCTTTCCCTCAAATCTTACAGAAAACAGGGTATCAAACCGCTCAATTTGGAAAATCTGGAGAGTACATTTACCGCTGGGGACCTGGACAAGGGTTTTATAGTGCACACCATTATGAGTACACGGTGCATTTTAAACATGACTTACAAAAAAATAATGTAGGTGATTTATGGGGAGATCTTTCTTTTGGAAAAGTAAATAATAAAGTAACCAACCTAGGTAAACAGGAAAAGTTGAAACGCCCTAATGGTGAAATTGAAAAATACTTTGTGAAGAAAAACCATGGTGAAGTCAGTACAGAGGATATAGAAACTCGTAAACGAATAGAAGAAGAGTTTGAAATCCTTCGTTCATATACCCGCTCAAATACCACTTTAATTATTGGTGGTGAGAATCCAATGCCAGCCCATCAAACCGTAGACGCTAAAGTAGTCGATGAGTTTGCTGCTTATTTAGAAAATCAAGGCAAAGAATTTACTACAGCTTGGGGTAAAAAAGTAAAAGGGGCGAATGCTGATCTTCCTCAGATGATTAATCTATCCTTCCACCTGCCTCACACTCCTATTCTTCCTCCAAAAAATCAAAGGGATATTTTCAAAAAGAAAAAATACAAAGTCCCTGAGTTTGAAAAGATGGAATATGATAAAATGCCTCCTCAGCTTCAAAAAATGCATAATAATATGAATATGACAAAGATGACCAAACAGGAGATTCAGCAAACCATTCAAGATTATTACGCTTTCTGTGCACATGGTGATGCATTGATTGGAAGAGCTGTAGAAGCATTTAAAAAGTACTGTGAGAAGAATAATCAAGAATACTTGATCATTTTCACTGTGGGTGATCATGGATGGCACTTGGGCGAGCAAGGTATTGAAGCCAAGTTTACAGGTTGGAAACAATCTACTAACGGTGCAATGGTAGTGGTCTCTTCTGATAAAAAGAAAGTTCCTGCGGGGTTAGTCCGAAATCAGCTAATCGAATATGTGGATATCGCTCCTACCATTTTATCTGCGACAGGAGAAGATATCAGTGCTAAGAAATATGATTATTTAGATGGGATGAAACTACAAGACTTCATTCAATCAAAGAAAGAAAAAAGAGATTACACGCTTGGGGAAACTAAAGTGGTAGTGGGACATAGAGCCTACTTACGTTCTAATCAGTTTGCCTTCTCTATGCGTACTCGACCTACTAACAATTCTAAGGATAATAAAAATATTCAATGGGCTTTAAAATGTCCAGTGGAGAAAGCTGAGTTGGCCTTATATGATTTAAGAGTTGATCCACTTGAACGTAATAATGTAGCCAATGATAAGGAATACAAAGCTTTGGCTGAATGGTTTAGACAAAAGCTAGGAACTATTGTTTTAGGTGATCGCAGAATTGAATGTGATTGGTCAAAACCCAACACGTATGCACTCAGTGATTTTGCAGAAGGTGCAGATGATAAAAAGCTAGATATTCCTAAAAATATTATTCCAAAGTACACTAAATAAAACCTTCGAAAAAGAAAAGGGATGAATACAAAAACCGTATTCATCCCTCTTTTTTATTGTGTTTTAAGAAGTTTTTCATCAAACTGAATAGCACCAAAATCAGGCTTTCCATTCAGTTTATTACCTAGAATATCCTTCTTTACTTCCATGCCAATATAAAGCCCCTTTATGTCTTGTGGTAGGAGTGAAATATCAATTCCCTTACCCTGAATTAAAAGCTTATTTTGAGGTATATAATCAACTAACTCAGTACCATTTTTATTAATAAATTTCGGGTCACCAAAAGTAGGATTTTCATCCTGAATTGATGCTTCTTTGGGCCAATTCCCTTCTTTAAGGAATAAGTTATTTTCAAAAATAATATGTTCAAGTAGTGATTCTCCCTGCTTTTCTGGTTTGTATTGATCTCCCAATACTTGTTTTGAGGTTCCTTCAATATAAAAGATATTATTAGCAATCAATACCCCTTTTGATGCTCTATCAACCGCTACTTTGACTTGCTGATCACCCTTTACATAAATTGTATTATTATAAAAATAGCTGTTGTATGGACCTTTCCTTTCTTTACCTTTACCATTGAAACCACTCAACCAAAATACTTTTCCTTCTTGAGAAGCTACTCCCTTTTTCTTCACTCTATGCCCATCGTTGACACTTACATTGTAGCGGTAAGCGCAATTGTAATTGTTGCCTAAAATCTCACAAAACCCGCCTGCGTTATTGACACTCAAATTAAATTGTACAATCACATTGGAGCAATTGAAATCAATATGACAACCGGCCGAATCAGCTGGGCCATTTGCATTTCTAAATTCATTATGTTCAATTAAAACACGGTCACAACCCCAAGTCCAGAGACCACTACCTCTACCCCACTTTCTAGAATCTTCATTATTTCCAGAGTGATCGACACTATTGTGTGCGATATGTCCATCCATCATACCTCCAAATTGCATTCCTGGGCCACCAGTTTTAAAAATTCGATTATTCAGAATGCTCACGTCTTTTATATTTCGTCCTTTGCCATTTACCTTAATACCGGTATGCGTCACATTACTTACCTCACAATCTCTAATTGTAATATTTTGGATTTGGCCTTCTTTATTTTTACTCAAAAATCGAATGCCCCAACCATACCCTTGTGTACCGTTGGGTGTAAAAACTTCTTTCTTTCCTCTTACATAGCCTTCTTCCATTAAATACACCTCCGAAACTTTCAAGTGGTGAAGTTCAATATCGGTATAAGTTCCCTCATCAGTTGCTAAAAAAAGGACTCCACATCGCATGTTGTCTTTTTTATTTTTTTTCGGTGAAAACTGTCCACCGTTTGCACTTAACTCCAGGTTACTGATGCTGATAAACTTTGAATTTTCAATAAAAATAGCATTATCAAATCCTTTTGCATCAATATGTGGAAGTACATTAGAGGGGTGATTCTTCGAAGTATAATTACTAATTGTAACCCACCTTTTTTTACTTCCTAAAATGTTTTTTAAGATCAGTGATCCCCTATAAATACTACCATTGGCAAGACGTACTTTATCTCCTGCCTTCAATTGGACTTCATTGATACGCTGTAGTGTTTTAAATGCCTGTTGCTTAGATAACCCATTATTATCATCATTACCTCCTTTTCCATCAATGTAATAATTCGTGGCAGACACACTAGAGGTAAGGGTTAAAAACACCCCTATTGTTAAGTAAATTAGTTTCTTCATTTCAATCTCATTTTTATTCTAAGTTTCACACAATTAATAAACGGTTGTAATCCATTTATACAATGTATTTTTTTCCAAATGCCGCTTACTTCCAAGACTAAATTTAAATATTCTATTGCTTCGAAATACATTTAGTAATGTAAATTATTGTCAACTTTCAAGCTTGTTTTTTTGAAGCAAAAAATTCAAGGCTTAGAAATTAAAAACTAAATTTCATTTCTCTCACTTTTCCCTTCAAGGCCGAGGAAAACACTACCAAACGCATTAGGTAGAAACTCCACTGTTACGAATGTTTCGTGTCCTACAGATCAGCAGAAAGTTCCCGGTTTCTCGAAAATACAACGATTCGAAAACGTAGTTTAAAATGTATTTAGGATTACGACCGTGTTACCATTTACTTTTAAAAAAAGCATGTCTGAGATAGTAAAAATATCAGACATGCTTAAGGTAAGAAAAGTAACTTTTCGATTCTCTTAATACGATATTACCAGTTTGATTTTTGTTGTAACTGCGTATTTACATTCAACTCTTGCAAAGGGTAAGGTAATTCTAAGTGCTTTGCAGGATTAAAGTTATTGATACATCTTGTGATACCTGGAATGGTCCAAAAAGCAGGATCATAACTAGGGTGCTCCTTCATTGCTTGATCTAATTCCTGTAACTTCTCACCCAACTTTTCCCAACGGATAAGATCGTGCTTTCTGATTCCTTCAAAGGCAAATTCTCTCAATCGCTCATCTACAATTTCTTCAAAAAATGCCCCCTTAGATGCTATAATTTCAAGGTTTGCGATCTCAATATCCTCCAAACCTGCTCTACGTCTTACTCGGTTTAAACACTCAATTGCTTCAGCTGTTGGACTACCAAACTTCTCATTGGATGCCTCTGCATACATTAATAATACATCAGAAAATCGAAGAATTGGGAAGTTAATCGGTGATTGATTTCTCTCAACCATCGTTTCGCCTGTTAGCAGTACATACTCCTCCACCTCGTTATCTTGATCGACATCATCCCAATTGGCAGGTTCCCATTTTCTAAACTTACCTGGAGTGTATTGAGGAGCGAAAATATTGGCTACACGTGTTACTTTTTGAGCAGCAGTATATTGAATACCTGGAATGTTCCATTCACGTCTTTTATCATCACCTTCGTATTTCATCGACATCACTGGAGACACTTGTACCGATCTGTGGTTGGTTCCTGGGTGGCCTTGTGCTCTGTAATCGAATGTCAATCCATTGCTATTACCAATATAAGACATCCCTGGCATACCTATTTCCAAGTTATTATTATAAGTAATCTCAAATAATGATTCCTTTAATTCGTAAGTTCCCCCAATATAATCCAAAAACAGTTTTCTGTATCCTAATGAGTCATCGGATGAGGTTCTTAAGTCATGCCATCCATCTTTGTAAATAATGTTTTCAAGATGAACAAGTGCACTATCATAATAACCGCTTTCCTTCATGGGGTAGCCAGCCATTTTCATATACGCTCTTGCCAATAATCCTTCCGCAGCCATTTTATTAGGACGGCCAGGAATATAATCTCCATCTTGTGAATGAGGAAGGTGCTGCATTGCAAACTTATAATCTTCTTCAATCTGAGCGTAAATTTCTTTTTGAGACGCAGCAGGCATTAAATTGTCTGATTGCACTAAAGTGGGCTTCACTCTTAATGGTACCTCATTCCACCATGATGCCAAGTTTTGATAAGCAAACGCTCTCAAAAACTTCGCTTCTGCGATATAAAAGTTATACTTTTCTTCAGAAAAATCTTCAGGATTCATCTGATGAATCATTAAGTTAGCATTGTTAATCACGGTATATAATGCTCTCCAAGCCCCTTCTACTGCACTTGAATTAGAAACATGAGTATTTGTAGAAACAGGCCAATTGTCATCCCAACCCCTTGAATAATAACCTTCATCAGTACCATATACCATAGACATAGAAAGGTTTTCTCCAAAAGCATTAGGTCCCATCAATTGAGAAAGCATACCTGCAACGGCGATATCTGCTTTCTTTTCAGTGTTATAAAAATTGTCTGTTGTCCACTCTGTTTTAGGTTCTAAATCTAGGAGGTTATGACATGCTGTTGAAGTTCCTAAAAGAAGAATAGCACCCCATTTTATTATATTTTTTTTCATCTTAATTCTCATTTAAAGTTAGATCTTATACTTTTCTTACTAGAATGTAAGATTGATACTACCCATATAAGTTCTTGATGGAGGGTAAGCCGAGTAATCCAAGTTTGGTGTCAGACCGTTTCCTGCCACACCCACTTCTGGATCAACACCTGAATAGTTGGTCCATGTGTATAAGTTTTGACCAGAAACAGACAATCTCATTCCTTTGATCTTCATTCTTTCCACAAAAGCTTTTGGCAATGTGTAACTTAATGTTACCGTTTTTAACCTCAAGTAAGAACCGTCTTCGATCAATTGGCTATGAATCTGATTTCCTTTTCTTGGAGCACCTGTCACCCCCGCATAGGTGGTGGTATGGTAATCAGTATTTGTATTGAAAGGTGTCCACATATCTGCCACTCCTGGGAATTTATTGTAAGCTTGCTGCGTCATTGCCTGATTCATTTCTGCAGCATTACCGTTCATGACATCAAAACCAACTGACCATTGGAATAAAACATTCAAGTTAAATCCTTTATAATAGAAGTTGTTCGTCAAACCACCAAAGTGTTTCGGAATTGGATTACCGATAATCACACGGTCTTTTTCATTGATTACACCGTCTCCATTTTGGTCTACAAACTTAACTCCACCAGGGGCAATTTCGGCGTTACCATTACTTGCTACTCCATCCTTCAATACATAAGATTGAGTTGCATTGTCCCAGTTGAAATCATCGTGTTGGTATAAACCATCAAATTGCAAGCCGTACATCATACCTACCGACTCTCCGACTCTTGTAATGTAATTGTCTTCTTCAACGCTACCCATTGCTACTCTTGAATACAATTCATTTTCACCTTGATTCAATTGAATCACCTTATTTTCATTAAATGAAATGTTGAAGTTAGAAGACCATTTGAAAGAACCTTTATGAACATTGACCGTGCTTAATGAAAGTTCTAAACCTCTGTTCTGTACCTCGCCCACATTTTGAGTCACTCTCATGAAACCCGTACTTGTTGCCATTGACGCATTCAAAAGTAGGTCGGTTGTATTTTTTTGATATACATCAGCAGTTACCTCAATTCTATTGTCATAGAATCCCATATCTAAACCGAAGTTGGTTTGGTGTGTGGTCTCCCATCTTAAGTCAGGTACTGCCATATTATTTTGTACTGCACCTGGTACATAACTGATGTTACTCCCCCAGTTATAACCCGTCCATTTCTGAATAGCAATAGTATTGAAGGCTGCAAAGTCACCAATTCTATTGTTACCAGTTACACCCCATCCACCTCTTAATTTCAAATTAGAAAAGAGGTTAAGGTCTTTAACGAAATCCTCATCACTCAATCTCCAAGCCGCTGCTAATGAAGGAAAGAAGCCCCATTGGTTACCTCCTCTAAATTTAGAGGAACCATCAGCACGGAAGTTGGCTGTTAATAAGTATTTGTCATTATAAGAATATGTTGCTCTACCAAAATACGATAATAATGTATTGGCTGTCCAATCTGATGTTGCTATCGTTGCAATTGTACCAATACCCATGTTATTATTACCAAAATCATCAACAGGGTAACCGCCATTGGCAAATGAAGTCATGGTTCTGTCATAATAAGAACCTTCAATACCTCCCATCACTGATACATTGTGCAAACCGAAGTTGTTCTTATATGTCAATGTGTTAGAAGAGGCAATATTATTTGAGGCGTTGTTATTGATTTTACCTTGAATACCCATTGCTGAATTTTGTCCTGCTCTTGTTTCCTCTCCATAGAAGAAAGATTCTTTTTGTAAGTTTCCTTGGTAATTGGCACTTAATCTCAATTTTAACTTATCATTGAACTCATAAATAAATGCAGCATTTCCTCTGAAAACATTTTGAATATTTCTTACATCTGTATTCTCCAAATTAGGTTTAGGAGGATACATTGACTGTTGGTTTTCATCCATTGGATCATAACCACCAGGAACTGCATTTTCATCCAACATTGGGTCAGCAGGACTGAAGCGAACCGCATCTCTCACAATACTTGACCATTGATTTTCTCTTAGTGTAGGTCCTAAACGTTCGTTATAAGAATGAAGTAAACCGATAATAAACTTCGCTTTGTTAGAAGCCTTATGCTCTACTCTCAAATTGTTGTTGATCTTTCTAAAACCCGTTGTGATCAGCGTACCTTGTTGATCTGTATAATTACCTGAATAGTAGACATTTGTTTTATCATTACCTCCACTTACGGATAAATTGTATCGTTGGATAGGTGCTTGCCTGTAAATCGAGTCTTGCCAATCATGTCCGATATCATTGCTGTACAATGCAGGATCTGCCCATGATTTATAGAAATTCTTAAACTGCTCAACATTTTGAGGCGTTTTATTCCATCCTTGCAATGACCATAATTGCTTCTCTCTGTATCTCACATACTCTTGTGGATTCAATACCGTCATATAACCCAGTGGCTCTTGAACACCATAAGAAGCATCTAATGTCACTTTAGTAGTCCCTTTGTTATTTCCATTTTTGGTTGTAATGACAATAACACCATTTGCACCTCTTGATCCATAAATTGCAGTAGCAGAAGCATCTTTCAAAATATTGAATTCCTTAATATCATTGGTATTCAATGTTGCAGGATCAAAGTCCGTCAATGGAATTCCATCTACAACGTAAAGTGGTTGATTACTCCCAGTGATAGAATTACCACCTCGAATTGTGATGTTCATTGGAGCACCCGGAGTACCTTCAGCAGCAGATACCATTACACCTGCTACTCTACCCATTAATGCTTCATCATAGTTAGCAGTAGCTACATTGGCTAAATCTTCGGCATCTACAGCTCCTACAGACCCTGTAAGGTCTTTCTTTTTGGTAGTACCATAACCAATGACCATCACTTCATCTAGCTGATTCAGTTCTTGTTTTAAAATAACATTGATTTCGCTTTTGCCTCCTACCGGTATAATTTGTGTCTCATAGCCAATAAAAGAGAACTCCAATACGTCTTCTTTTACGACATTCATGAGTGAATATTTACCATCCATATCGGTAATTGTTCCACTGTTCGTTCCTTGGATTCTAATATTTACCCCAGGAAGAGACTCTCCATAATTTTCAATTACTGATCCCTTTAGCGTCACTTGTGCATTACCTACATAAGGGAGCAGCATAAAGAGTAACAGACTGAATATATAATTTTTCATTTCTTCTTTATTTTTCGGTGATAAAGAGTAACTAGTAGAGTCTTGAGAGTAGGCGAGTAGGTTGTACTCGCCCCTATCTCAATTGGTAGTCACAACACAAATTGTATAATTACTTTACTCTATTCATAACCTAGTCACTAAATAAGTTTTTGCTTTTGAGCTACAATGCTCTTTTAGATTTCGTCTGCTCTATAGTTCACATTAGAGATGACGAACCTACCACTACAAGCTCCCCATTTTACATTTTCTGTAAATGTTTCTGAGTAGTTGGTTTTATATCTAAATGCAAGTGTGAATTTGGTGTACGATTTATATTCTGCTAAATCCAGCTCAAATCTTAGCCATTTTGTATAGGCTAATGCACTGTCATCGTTTTTACCACCATCAGGATTATCTCCTAAATTATCACCTGGATAAGGAGTGCCATTATACGTTACTCCTGCTCCTTCAATCTGGTATGATAAATTATCATTGACTTGTGTCCAGTTCGTTGTAGACACATCACCTGTATAATTGTCTGTAATATAAACCTCCAAGTCTGCTGGTGCACTGCCGTCTGGTAAGTACAGTACAAGATCGTTTTTCATCCAATACACTGCTTTCACATCATAACCTGAAGCATTGTATTGTGTCAAGTTTTGCTCATCCATCACCATCCATGAGTCATGTACTGGGCTTCGAGTTGGCTCATACAATAAGTTATGCATGATAATACCGTGTGGCTTTGTAACATCTGAAGGTCGCTCGGCGTCCGCTTGGGCTGGAACTTGCCATTGGTTATTTTTCCAATATAAAGCATCACCTACACCACCACGGTTCACGGCTTGAACTTTGAAACCGTCCATTGAAATTAAAGAGGGATAGAAGAAGTTAAACGTTGATTTCGGTAGCAATATTTCAGAGTTCGAAATCACAACTTTAATTTTTGTTTCAAATGTCTTTTCCCCGTAACTGATTAAACTTGTTACTTTTACGGTAGGTGTCACCTCTACCTTCTCTCCTGTAAGAACATAAGAAGGATTTAATGCAATTTGACCTGTTCTTTCATCGATGACCAATTTGTCCGTTTCTGTTTCCAAAGCAAAAGTCAAACTTGGATTACCTGATGAAACATCTGGAGCCGTAGTCATTGTACCTGCTCCAACCACTAAGTTTTGAGCATATGGTATATAAATCATTGCTGGAGGTAAAAGTGGTCCTGCGTTTAAAATTAATGGCTCATCTGAGATGACAATTTGTAAGACTTCTTCATTTCCTTCAAATTGAACTTCCTCATTTGTGATATTGCTGATCACTTTAACAGAAGGAGTAACTGCTTCATTTTTAGTGATGGTATAAGAAGGGTTCAATGAGATTTCACCTGTTTCAGTATTGATTTGAAGCTTTTCTGTATCACTCAAAAGTTCGTATCTTAAATCATAACTTGATACCTCTTTGGCAAATTTTAAAGTAGGTACTTCTGTTTTCAAGTCATCTCCGATAATAAGATTTTGTTGCAATGGTTCATAAGTTATTGCAATTGGCAATAACGGCATAACATTTAAATGAAATGCATCTTCAAAGATTTGTGTATTGTCTTCCGTATCTGTAATGGGGGTTAAGGCGAGTGTGAAGTAATAATCTCCTTCACCAAACATGTTTCCATCTTCAATTCTGATTTGGCCTGCTTGGTTAGGGTTCATTAATGGAGTATAATGAAATGTTGTATCATATTGCATCTCCATTACTGGTGCACCATCACCATCAAAGACCAAGTTTCCATCAGCATCTGTTTTTTGCTCTTCGCCTAGCTCTTTGATATCCAAGATCACTTTGATGGAATCCATGTAAGCACTTGCAATCGATACTTTCTCAAGGTAATCTTCAGAAAGAAGTCCGTCTGCTTCACTTCTTACACTAACAATAGAGAAGGCACAAGGAACGCCATCTGAATCCATAGTAGGGATTGCAGTTGTGATTTTGCTATATGCCCTTGCGTTAATAATACTTGGATAGCTTAGGTTTCTTACCGTAATATTTTGTGGTAGGCCAGAGCTTTCCATAAACGATGTTCTTTCGCATCCGGTGAGTAGGATAAAAGACATCAGGAGTATTTTCCAGTAGGTATTTTTTAGTTTATCCATTATCTATTTAATAATTCATTATTTCATTCAACAGTGAAAAGGATTGATCCAATGTCACATTTTTAATTTCAGTTCACTTTTAGAGCTTGTTCAAAATGCTTTAATTTCAAAACTTAACTCCATGTGCATTTGTCTACTATGAAGAGGTAGTATTCTATGTCACCTGCTTTTGATTTTGGTATAATGCAAGATTTTTTCAATTCGGTTATGTGGCGCCCTATACTCTTGAATTACATTACAATATTAAGTCAGTGATGAATAGCTTTGAATCACTAATACTTTTAAAAGGTGCATTTTTTTGATTTGCTTTATTTTGACAACAATTCGTCAGTTTTATGCTCAAAATACTACACTTTTTAAAAGAATAGTGTCATTAAAAAATTTGTTCTCTTCAGCTTATTGAATCCATTCAATCCAAAAAATAAAGAATGAAAAGACTGTTACTACCAATAAGGACCATAATGCCTTTTCTTTCAGGTTGTTCTTACGAAGTGTTTCTTTCATACGCTTTAGTTAAATAAGAAGTAATCGTTTTATACATCAGCAACAGAATAAATGTAAGTCAAATAAGTAGTGAAGAAGTGTAATGATTTGGTGTAAACTTTATTATATATCTTCATTGTACTTCATACTCCATTTACCCTGCTGTTGCTATAGTTCCAAAACTTATTTCTTAACACTAAAGTACCTTCATTAAAAAAAATCTACTTGTCATATATTTCGAAAAAGTAACATTCAATATGAACACTTAAATGAGATACTTTTAATCAATTTTGTACTATTTTTTTGGTATGAATGTGTGACAAATCTTTACTATTTACTCTTCACAACTACAGATCACAAACTGGCTTCTGTGGTATTGTGCTTCGTAAACTGCTTTGGTGAAATACCAAACATATCTTTGAAGCTTCTAGAGAAATAAGATCGATGGGTAAAGCCTACCATGTACATCACATCGGTGACATTGTATTCTCCTTGTTTAAGAAGCTGTTCGGCTTTTTTCAATCTCACCGTTCTTATCAACTCATTGACTGTCATTCCTGTCATTGCTTTAACTTTTCTGTACAAGTTGGTTTGTCCCATACCAATACATTCTCCTAAAGCCTTAACATTGAACTCTGAGTTGTCAATGTTTTTCTCAATCTCAGCGATGATTTCATTTAAGAATTTTTGTTCGAAAGTAGGCATTTTGTCTTCCTCCTCTTTTGAGCCAAACTCTCTTTTTATTTTATCAAAAAGTTTTACCCTTTGCTGAATAATATTTTGTACCCTTACTCTTAGGTATTCTACATTAAATGGCTTAGAGATATAATCATCCGCTCCTTTTTCTATTCCTTCCATCTTATTTTCCATACCTCCTTTTGCCGTCAGAATGATCACCGGAATATGGTTGGTCAGAATATTTCCTTTTAACTTATTACAAAGATCAATTCCATTCATTTCAGGCATCATCCAATCAGAAATAATAAGGTCCGGCATCTGTTTTTTGGCCTTATCCCATCCTTCTTTACCGTTGACAGCAGTGATCACCTGATAATCTGATGCAAAACAATGTTCTAAGAAGCTAAGCATATCGGCATCATCATCAATAATCAAAAGTTTTGATAACGTTTCTCCTTCTGACTTCTCTTCTTTTGTTTCCACTTCTTCAGACACTAATTCCTCTTCTGCTACTTCCAACTTTGTTTCCTCTTCTACCTGTACAGCTTCCATTGGTAAATACACCACAAACTCGGTTCCTTTCCCTTCCTCACTACTCATGTCAATCCATCCATGATGCATTTTCACATAATCGTTGACCAATGAAAGACCGATTCCTGTACCTGGCTGGCCAATGAAGTTTTCCATCTTTATATTGACAAAACGCTCAAAAATTTGATCTTGTACCTCTTTGGGTATTCCGATACCTGAATCTGAAATTGTGATTCTCTGACAAAGTTGGGTAGATACCAAGTTTTCAGGATGCTTGGCATTCACATGATCTATTTTCACTTTGATCTCACCATTATCAGGCGTATACTTCAATGCATTTGTGAGTAAATTATTGATCACTTTTTCGATCTTCTCAAAGTCAAACATGAAGTTGGATTCCTTCTCACTAGTATAAAAATTGAGGTTGATACTACGCTGTAAAGTGGCATCCATAAAATCGTGTACAATATTTCTAGCGAGTTTGACCATATCATTATTACTCAATGCTAATTTTTCACCACCTTGATCTATTTTCCTTAAATCAAGCACCTGATTTACTAATCGAGAAAGACGTTTCGTATTCCTATTAATGATATTCAGTAGTTTTTGCTTTTGTCTATCATCTTCAATAGCTTGCAATTCTTCCAATGGACTTGTGATCAAGGTCAGAGGTGTTCTTAACTCATGAGATACATTAGTGAAAAACTTTAGTTTCATCTGATGTACTTCATCATCTTGTGCCCTTTTGATTTTCTCTAACTCAAATTGGTTTTGGAAGTGAATATTAGAAACTGTCACTCTATGTGCTACATAAAAAAGAATACAGAACAGTATAAAGTAACCTATTTTAGCCCACCAAGTGGCCCATAGTGGCGGATCAATGACAATTTCCAATTGTGTGAAATCATCATGAAACTTTCCAAAAGTATCTGAGACTATGGCCTTGAAAACATATGTACCGGGCTTGACTTTGATATAAGAAACCGAATTTCTATCACCATCCAACACCTGCCAGTCATCTTCCAAACCTTCAAGAATCACTTTGTATTGAAGTGCATTGTCTTCTCTAAAATCTAATGACGAAAAACTGATCGTGAAACTATTCTCTTCATGAGAAAGTGTCACCGACTCCATTTCATCTAATGGTTTGTCTAATAAAATTCTTCCATTGATTTCTTTATTTTGCTTGACCTTTTTATTCAGAATTGCCAAAGAAGTCAACGTAATAGATGAAGAGATCGGCTCTAATTTCACCTCTTTAGGATCAAAGGTTAAGTAACCATTTTCACCACCCAACAGTATTCGTTCTCCCATCAAATACATACTTGTTTTGGTATATGATTTAATGCCTGTCAGTTGAGATGAAAATATTTTTTTGGTTTTAGAAGCTAGATCAAATTGAAATAAACGAGTCGCTGTTGTATACCAAATTTGATGATCAACAATCAAGAAATTTTTAATCTGAGACTTCTCTGTAACTACTAATTCATAACTTTTGTTTTGTAAATCATACTTAAAGATTTTTTTGCCGTAAGCAATCCATAAGCTTTTGTCACCAGATAAAGTGAAGTGATTAATATAATTGGATTTTATCCCTTGGGGTTTTTCAATATGTGAAATTGAACCCGTGGCTAAATTAAAATAATCCAATCCATTTCCTGTTTTTACCCACAAGTTTCCTTTTTGATCAAACTCAAAATCAGACACAAAATTTCCAGAAATAGAATTCTTGTTCTCTTCATTATGCTTGAAATTCTTAAATGTCAATTGATGATTACCTGCATTTATGACCTTGTACAATCCTTTCATGGATGCTATCCAGATATCACCATCGGCATTTTGTGTTAACTTCAATAAGTAATTGGTGCTAAATGCTTTATCATTCCCCTTATCAGCAATATAAGAGTAGATTTTATTGGTTTTATGTTCCAAAACATTCAACCCCCCCAACGTGACAATCCATACATTATTCTTGTGATCAACCAATACGTCCTTTACATCACTATGTAAAATTTGGGGTACTGTAAAATGTACATAGCGATCTGATTTTTTGTCATATTTAATCAATCCACTTTTAGAGGTTGCAAACCAAATATTTCCTTCTTGATCCTCTGTAAACTTATTAATGGTAGTTCCCATCTCTAATAGCGTTTCAGAAAATGGTAAAGCGTTGATCAAAAATGCATCGTCACCCATTGATATTTTATCGATACCGTTTTGTGTACCTAGCCAGATCGTATTGTTCTTATCTTTAAAAACTTGATGTACAATGTCGTCTGAAATAGAATAGTGGTTGACATAATTTGCAAAAAACCTTTCGAATTGTTGACTTTCAATATCAAAAATATTGAGTCCATTTCCGGTACCCACCCAAACTTGATGCTCATTGACTTTGCACAATGATTTGATGACGTCATTACTTAAAGAATTGGAATCTTTTGAATGATGAAATTTCTTGAATGTTCCTTTTACTCGATCAAAAAGTGCCAACCCAGTTTCTGTACCCACTAACAGTTGTTGATCTTCCTTTTCATTTTCAAAGGGGATGATCGCTAGAATCAAGTTATTTTTTTTATAAACTTCATTTTGATCCTGTATTCTGTAGTTCGTAAACTTTTCCTTTTTTCGGTCAAAAAGATTCAGCTTATCCTGTGTACCTAACCAAATATTCTGTTGGCTATCTTCATAAATAGTCCTTACCACATTGCTACTCAACCCTTTTTCAAGACCTTCTATTTTTTGAAAATGTTGTGCTTTTTCAGTGTCTATATCAATAATACAAAAGCCCTTGCTTGTGCCCAAAAGTACCTCATTATTAGAAGAAATACGTAAACAGTAGCTTACAAATTTTTCAAAAGGGAGTGTTACTTGTTTTTGTTCTTCCGTATGAATATTGTATTTGAATAGCCCTTTGCTAAAAGTGGCAATCCATAGGTTTCCTTTTCCATCATAAACAAGGTCATAAACGTTGCTATGATTTACTTGCTCGAAGTTATAACCATCAAAGCGGAATAGTCCTTTCTTAGTACCAAACCAAAGAAATCCCTTTTCATCTTCTGCAAAAGTATTAATGGCTTTTGAAGTGATATAATTTGGAAGGGAAACATGAGAAAACTCCAAATGTCTTTGACGTGCATTTATACTTAACGGAAGGATTAGGAGTAAAAAGAGGATAAAGTTTTTCATCATACTTAGTTCATTTGAATGTGAAAAAAGTGTGCCTTACAAAAAAGTGTAGCGATTTATTAGAAGTCAGATTAAAAAATATCAAAATAGTATTTAAAACACCTAAAGTTAGAATTGTATACTAATATTCACAATGTTATAAGCTTGCAAATTAAAATTATTCATAATTTAATTCCCTGTCTTGATCAGGTTATTAAAATAATAGTAAACTTTCAGACTCAACCTAATATCCTTAAAGTGCTTCTTTACCTAAAATACTCTTTTAAAGTAATCTCCTCTCAAGAGTAAAAGAATTGAATACTATCCATTTCATTTCAGTAAAATCTAATATCTAAACACAAGTTAATACACTCCTTTAAAAACAATGATCATGTAAATCTCTATTACTAATCATTTTTAACACTACTAATTTGTGTCATTTTTTTACTGTTATGTGCTAATTTTTATCACACTAAAAAAAATACAAAACAATGATTTACTGAAACTTAACAACATTTCATTCATTTACTCTAAAAAGGAGTGAAATAAAATAGTATTTAAAAAAGGCACATTTTACCACACATTCAAATTGACACTTTAGTTACATACATCTTATCATGTTAGTTTAAAATAAAATTATATCATCACCATTCTTCCTTTTGCTATAGGTTTGTTGTATCAAATAAAATCAGGGCTTTAATCTTATTTTTAGTTATTCTGACGGAGTAGTTTCTACTTCGTTTTCTAATCGATGATCAAAAGACAATTTCAGAAAACAGTAACTTCATATCATTAAAAAGTAATTTTAAGTATACCCTACTCGATTTTTGAGTGGGGTATTTTTTTTAGGACAAGCCAAATTGAGAGAACCACAAGATATTTTTATATCGCAAGTGTTAAGCCGATAGGCGCCACTTGTGATTACATATTGGCGAAGTCTCCTGACTTCGAGATGAATGAAGATGTGGTATTTATATTCGAAGTCAGGAGACTTCGCCAAAAATCAGTTCCAAGTGACGCTAGCGCTTAACACTTGAAACATAGTAGGAATTTGTAATATCAAACACATTATAAACTTTGTTTTTTTAATATTTAAGCTGTTAGAAATCGGGAGATTTCACGTGACTTTTTTGGTACAAATGACGATAGCACTTAACATCTGCACCAGTGGAATAACTATCAATTTGGTTTTGTCCGGACTTGAAAGGAAAAATAAAATGACCGAAATAAAAAAGTCTCCTAATTTCACGAAAAATCAGGAGACTTTAAATAATGCATAGGGTTTATATTTTTATCGTTTCAATACTTTCTTATTGATCACTCGTCCTCCTTCTAGGAAGATTTTTAATGTATAAATATCTATTGAAAGAGGTGTCATACAGATTTTTTCAGTAAAGTGAGTACTTTCTTTTTGAATAAGCTTACGTCCCAAATTATCATACAATTCCAATTTCTGAATTCGTTTTGGTGCTTCAATGTATAGATGACATGAAGCAGGGTTAGGATATAATCGAACATCCACTTCCTCCGTTGAGGTTACAGTATTCAATACTCTACTGTTACTTGAAGTACCATTGATATTTTCAATTCTTATCCATCCCACCTCTTCAAAAGGGTGATCGATTTCCTCATCTTTTGACTGTTCTTCCTCTACCATAAATTCAACGCTGTTGTCCGATAGATTTCGGAAACGTAACCCTGAGGTATTTGAACCATTGCGTGTTTGCATATTGGCTAATAGACCAGTGTTTGTATAGCTTGAGGCGAAGTTTTGTTGATACCAAACTTCATCAACCACTGTACTCGTACTTCCCACATGCAACGTTTGACTGTTGAGGGTGCCCATTCCTTTTGAAAGGACCACATAATGCAATACTTCTACAGCATGTACTTGATCTGCAGCTTCCTCTTCTCGCATTCTAATATTAAAATCGGTTGTGTTTACATCTTTGATTTGGAGCGTCGTTGCGTTGGCTTCATTGTCTGTTACCTGAACGGCAAGCACAATAGGCGTATCAGAGTATGTACTTTCCATGGTCTTTTTCACCCAAGTCATCTTTCCTGTTAAGCTTCCTGCTTCTGCAATCACCCCACCAAAATCGTGCGTTCCTTCTTCTAAGGCTAGGTAATACACCACTTCAGGTTTCGTATGAACGCCGTCCAGATAATCCCATTCGTCTACTTGTATTTCAAAACCATATTTACTTACATTCCTAATTCTTGGAATTGAAGGTGCCGATCCATTGGCACTTAAAGGTCCTGCCACTACAATTGGTGCTGCTGAAAAAGGCACATCAAAAGTAACTGTGGTCCAATCAGACGCTGACAATTGAGTAATTTCTACCTCTCCAAATTGAGGAGCATTCGTTGGCGTGGATAGTACCGTAACTGAAACCGTGATTTCTCTTGATTGTACACAATCGTCTTCCACAATTTTCAATTTCCAGTCGCCATTGTAATCGTCATCAAGTAATGCCCACCAAGATGGATTTACATTTTGATCCAATTCTTCTCCATTTGGTGAAATCCATTGATAATTGGAAGAGATGATATCATTGGGCAACAATTCAATTTCGTCACCTTCATGTAAAAAGATTTGATTCCCATTTTGAACAACTCCCTGGTTCACTCTGTAGTTCACTGTTGTAATTGCAGCATACGACGCATCAATAGAGCTTAATTCGACTTGACTACTTTGTTCATCAGAATAAGTAGGTCTGAATATAAAATTACCAAAATCACTCTCATTATTGATCGAATAGTTTAGCGTATTCGAAGGGTTATACCATTGAACATACTCTGAATTTGGAGCCTCTACCAACATCTCAAAAGGAGAGTGATCTCTGAATTTATTTTGGTTAGAAAGTGCTTTTTCCAATCCCCATTTATGGGCCAAATATCCTTCTACTAAAGCCTTTTCATTTTCATTAAGCTTACGATCCAAAATGATCACTTCGGCGATCATACCTTTATGATACCTTGTTTGATTGGTATTATAACTGATTTGCCCCAATAATAAGTCTTCTCCATTGTATAATTTATCTGTTGCATTGAGCGGTAATGTAGTTTCAGATATTCCATTTAAGAATAAATCCATCTGTCCTTCAGACTTTTGAATGGTACTGATACAACTTATTGGTAATGCATTTGCGGCTCCAGAGATGGTTGATTCTCCAGCGGCAATAGCCATTTTTCCAGTGTCAGATACTCTAAAAAACATTCCATCTCCGGTGGTTGCATTTTTATTTCCTAGTGTATTACTCCATACGTCAATCGGAGATAACTGATGCACCATAAAAATAGTCCAATCTTCATCTAAAAAAGCTGTTTCGTTGGCGTCCAGTAGCTTTAATAAGGAGCCGGATTCTTTTCCGAATTCCAAAGCAGGTAAATCATTTAATCCATTGGATACATACAAAGGGGCAAGTGTTTCATTATCTATTGTTGCCGCTCCGCTTTGGTTACTCAAATCTTCCCATTCCAATACTTTTTCACCCTCTGTTTTATTCGTGATTTTTGTAGCGTCTAACCATAAAATCGGGTCAATGGCTAACTGCAATTTAAAACTAACTTCATCCCCTACGCATCCATCCAAAGTGGTACGTTGCTCCCATTCTTCGCCATTGAGTTGTGATAGAATGAGAATATCTCCCGGAACGGCAATCGTTGCCGAAGCTTCATCTGAGTCTGTACAAGTCGAATTACTAATCATGGTCACTTCTACAATATCGCCAGCTTCAAAATCAGAAGTATATAATTTATCTGAGTTGTTGTTCACCACTTCCCCGTTCACTTTCCAAGTGTACACCGGAGCATCACCACCACTTGCAGGTGTTGCGTGAATATATTCAATATTACTATACAATTGTGCATTAGGGCTTAAACTCAATTGCACAGATGGAGAAATATCAAAATCCCAATTAATGTTAGGCCAAGCCTCACTACTCCAAGCAATCAATTCTTCAATGATTTCACATTTCACCCCAAATTTTATAGACTCTTGAATGACCCAGTACATATGATCGGCCCAAAGTGGTTCTTCAAGTGCATCAACATCATCTGAACTTGAAGCAAAAATTTCATCATTAGACAAGGTCACATCTACGACTGTAGATTTCTCGATAGGATCTAACTCATTGGAGCCATTCATTCCCTCTTCCCAACGCGTCCACTCTGAAATACTATGCTTTCTCACGGCCTTTAGGAACTCTTCCATCAATGCATCCAATACCCATTTTGTCATGCCTGGCTCAATTTCATCTAATAGTTTAGGCCATTCACCAGGTGCAAAACCATGGAAATTATTGGATCCGCCATCTCCTTCTTTTCCAAAGAAATACCACGGTCCTTGTACTCTTATTCTAAAGCCCATGCCATCGTTGGGGTTCAAATCTCCAGACCACGTTTTCGTTTTATACATCGTACCGATTCCATGATAATAGCGAAGTGGATGTGTGATGTTGGATGAATAAGAACTTGCTAAAATAAACTGAGGGTGATAATTATAATCTACTGGGCCGTTCCACCACTGATAACCTTCACCACCTGCTAGGATACCTTGAAGGTGATACCAAACCGAAGACTCATATTGACCAGTAGATTTTGGTTGGCCGTCAAACGTCTGACAATCTCCATCGAGACACCCAGTAATGTGTGCGGGAACTTCGAATACGTGCTTTGATAAACCATGAAACCATTGTCTACCCGACGGTAAATCTGCATTGTTGATATAGTCCGGAGCTTGATCTTGAAGATTAAATTCCTGCATAATTTCAAAGTTTTTTACCGCCATCAACCTTGCTAAACTTGTTGCCGCAAACTCCTGCGGTACATCATCATCCAATGCATCTAAGCCATTACCTTGGGTTGATCGCCAATGCTTTGTCTGTCCACCACCTTGTGATTGGAAAAAACGGAAATTATAGCGAAAAACTTCATGAGCGTACCTCAAATCAGCTAACTGCTCTTCAGTAATTGCACTCATATCAATTGTAATACCATCTGCTTTTTTAGGTAATTCATTAATTTTATCTCTGATGATTTCGATTCCCTTTTCTGGGTTCAGTAAACTCTCTTGTCCATTTTTATAAGGCGTTCTGTCGTTGTAAGTATCTTCATATAAAGTCCCTTTTGTAAACGCATCTTTGGGGTGAATCATTGGGAGCCAATGTTTCCAGTCAGGAAATTGAATGGCCAAGGGTAAAGTGGTGCGATCCTCTCCTTTATCCTGATCAAAATAATCTTTTACCGTTTCGGCATTCACACCATTAGGGAACATATGCGGCAACATATCTTCATCCTTTTCCAAAACAGCATCTAAACCTGCACCTGCCGCCCAGTAGTCAATCGATTTCCCTTTTAATTCAGGCCCCGGTTGATAAGGTGGGTTCCAAGGTCTACCATGACGATTTATATTCTCGTGTTTTCCTGATAACGAACGTATGTAACTTGCAATTTTACGTGCTTGTTCATCATTCAAATCATGGAACTTTGATCTTTCAATAATGGACTTATTAGAATACGAAAACAGTTCTAAATCCCTACCGTCTTGTGCGTGACAATCGGCACAAGTGGCGTTCATTGGAATATGTGCTTTCAATTTATAACCGTACCAAAAACCTTCTGTTCCTTCTTCTAAATAATTAGACCATAGCTTTGCATTTCTCCACAAGTCCTCTCCTTCAGCGATTGATGCATTGTCAGTATAAGGAGAAACCCACAAGTTTGGATCATCATTATAAAAATAATTGTCAGGCAAAAGAGGTTCATCATTCTCATTTAAGAGGTTAAAACGAACGACTCTATAACCATTGGAAATGGCATCTGAGTGATTAAAACGAAATGAGATGGTATTTGTACCTGACTGAATGTCTGAGGTTGGATAGGAAAAACGAATGGTATTGTATCCTCCATGTTGCATACCTCCCCTCGCCTTTTCTTGTTCTTGCATTTCTACTGATCCATGATTAATATCTTTCCAGCTTCCATTATTGATTTTGATGGAAACCTTATTTTCATAACTTAAATTATTGATCTGAAACCATACCTTTTTTGTATTAGAGGCTTTTGTGTCTCCTAAAATAAAAGTTCTGGTCTCCACCACTCCTTCTGCCCCCAATACTTCCACTGGTAAAGTAAATCCCTGCCACAAATCATGCATTGCTGCATATTCCGCTTTGAATTTGGCATTAGAAAGTGCTTCACTATAAATTTTTACATCACCGATAATACCTTTAAAATAGCGATTACCGTTAGAGTTAGAACCCAATGTGAGATCTGCTATATTAAAATTAGCAGGTGCTACGTCATAATTATGCTTCAGCTTGTTTTGCGAATCCCAAAAAGAAAGTTCTCCTTTAGTTGCATTATAATTAACGGCCACTACAATAGACTGACCACCCCTTGCCTTCGCTCCTGGAATTTTTGCATTCAAAGTACCCAAATAGACTTGGTACTCACCGTCATCAGCATATCGAATACCGAAACCACCATTGTCTGTATTGGAATGATTGCCAATCAAATCGCTCCAATTGTCATGCATTTCATGAACTTGAAAAGAAAGTAGAACACTAAAGCCAGTGTGTGTGCTGGCTGCACCAGTAAAATCAAGAAGTGAACCTGCATCTTCTTGTGATAATAAAGTCAGGCTGTTTCTTTCATTTCCAAAATCAAGTGCTGATCTCCCCGAAAAGGAAGTATTTTGAGCAGGGTAATAGACTGTACCATGCTTGGATTGTGCATGATTTTCATTGCCAGAAAGATCAATCCAATTTGTCACTGTTCCATCAGAATTTACCGTGATACTTTCCGTATCGGAAGTACTTAAATACTGTAATGGTGTTTGTGCTTGTGCATCTATCAATAGAAAGTAAAACCACAAAGCAAGAGTTGTAGTCGTAAAGTAATAAATGTGCTTCATTTCAATTATTTATAACATTAATAGTAGCTGGTAGAATAACCAAAGCAAAACTTATCACATTGTAAACTAAATTATCGTCAACTTTTAATGGATCTTTTTATAAACAATTATAGGATCTACTTTCAAACTTTCTTCTTCTTCATTTCTCTTATGATTAAAACAAGGGAAATTGTATTTATTTTGTACAATTTCTTTCAAAAGAGATAATTCAATATTTACAGCGAAGGTAATTTTGAATTTCTATGTCAAGGGTATATAAACGCCTTCATGCTTCAGTCGCCCTTGACATAGAAATTCATACATTGTTTTGCTGACAATTCAAGTTATTTCTCTCGAAAAAAATCATGTCCAAAGGGCTTTATAATCCCTCTGATAGGCTGTGTTGTTTCTTATTACAGCAAACATAATATGGATCAGCTTAGACCGTAAATTATTAAGCACTAACATCTTTTCTTTCCCTTCTTTGATTTTTCTCTCATAATATTTTGTAAACTCCCCTTTTCCATGGTGTACTGCACTGCAGACTCCCATATGCAGATACCTTTTGATTCGCCGGTTCGACCTCTTTGAAGTTTTTCCCTTTGAACGAATACTACTGCCTGATTGATATTCAAAAGGGGCGACTCCTACATGGGATGAAAACTCTCTTGCCGAAGGGAACTTTCTAAATCCTAAAGTAGCGATAAGTACTTCTAGTGCTATTTTGGGGCCTACACCAACGATAGAATTTAATAATTTCATTTGGTGTTTTAACTGAGGATCATTTTTGATGATTTCAGAGATACGCTTATCTATCGCCTTCAGGTTGACCTCAAGCACCTTAAGTGTCTTATTATGCCTTTTTGAACGATCTTTATAATCTAAAGTATCTACATATTGTTTATGGTCAGTAAGTTGACCTTTAAGCATGCTCTTTTGTTTGGTGATAAGTTCTTTTTCAGAATTCAAATACTTCAGACTTACTAGGCTCTCAGAAGCCAGTTCACATAGCTTTGCTTTGTCATCATTTCTAAAACCATAATCAGCTAATCTTTTGGCATCAAGTTTATCATTCTTGCCTCTGATTAAACCAAGGCTATAGTGTGCTTGATTGGGGCATGCAATCCATAAATTATACCCCTCTTCTACCAAAGCCCAAGTCATCGGGTTAGTATAATTACCCGTATTTTCAGCGACAATCAACACATCCTCTTTCTTCAAGCGATGTTCCTTAAGAAGAGTTTTAAAATTTTTAGAGATCTGTTTCTCCTCATTCAGGCATTCTCTCATTACAAAATTCGTTGAATCCAAACGTAGAGCAATGTCTAATTTCAATTTACTAATATCGACTCCAATTATAAACTTGTAAATCATTTTTGTAACTTCGTTTAGGTTATGAATTAGGGTAATTCAGAGCACTCCTACCAACCTTAGCGGGGTTGAAACAATCTCTTATTTAGGCTCTACTCTGTTAAAAGAAATAAGTCCAAGAAATGAAGTAATTTTTAAAATTATTTTGTCTTATGGTTTACTTATTTCTTTTACCCTAGTTTTAAAAAAGCAATTTACCTTCTTAGATAAATACAACACTATAAATCTAAGGTTTTGTCTTAACACAAAAACGAAGCAAAAAAGTCAAGGCTTTGAACGCAAAAGCTAAATTTCATTCCTCTCGCCTAAATGATTTTAAACTCGCTAAAGCTCAAACAAGAAAATCATTTTTAACGGCTCATTCCATGAAATTCTTAACGCTTTTCCCTTCAAGGCCAAGGGAGATACTACTAAATGATTGTCTAATTACAAGTCAAAAGACGAGTGTTTTATCATTACCTTCTAAAATGCAGTTCTGTAGGGACGTTGCATTGCAACGTCCTCGCGAACCACAATACACTACCCTTTATCCTTCATAAAAGAAATTATATAAAATTTAGTATACAATGGAATTATAGTTATTCGTATTATCAACACTTAAAGGTAGCTTGGAACATTAATTTGAGATTAATATTCTAATAATTGCTTTTTTACAGTGAATGAAACAATCCAAAATGTGACTGAATTAACGTTTTATTAATGTTCATCTTTTCCATTTCACCTTAAAAAAACTCCTTTGATGAAAATAAAATGTCATGATGTGTTTCAATTCAGTTCCTGATAGTCCAAAATTAAAAAATGATCCATTGAGTAAAATCAATCTATTCTTTTTAAAATACCCCCATAGTTATTCCCCCTTTTCAATTTTACTACCCCTTATACTAAGCCAAACACCCCACTCTTGCTTTTTCATAAAATAGTCACTTTTCAAAATCGAAATTATTCTGTTGTATTCGAAAGTTTTCTGCTGGTGCAACTTCCATATTTGAGTTACAAATTTATTACAACAGATCGCGACGACAGTAATAGTAACCAACATAAAGAACACTTTTGAAATTCTATGAAATGAAATTAATTACTACGATTACACTGCTTCTTTGTTTTATATATGCAAAGGGACAAACTACTTACCATGTTTATTCAACAGAAATTCCTTGGGAATCGACGAATAATTCGCAAGAACAAGGAAAGATATACAGTATTAATGAAGCTATTTCAAAAGCTAAAGGAGGAGATATAATAGAGGTACATGAGGGGATTTTTAGAGAGAAAATAGTAATTAATAAAAACAACTTGACCATCAAGAATTACCAAAACGATTATGTATTGGTGACTGGTGCTGAAGTGGTAAACGGTTGGAAAAAAGCGGCAAACATGGCAGAAGGTGTCTATGAAGCCAGTGTCAATTCCTTCAATTTTGAAACGGATTTTACACAACTTTTTGCCAATGGTGTTGAACAAATGATGGCTCGACACCCTAACAATACCAGTGGAGAAATGATGGATCCAATGGGTGAAAATAGCGGATACGCATTATTAAGTGACGTAAAAAAAGATGAGGGTGAAAATGCCAACGGCTATGCTACATTAGAAGGAACTACAATTCCTGATGTAGATTTATCAGGTGGTATTTTTAGAGGTTTGACAGGTAAAATGAGGAATTATGTGATTGGAGATATTTTGAGTAATGCTGGAAACTCCGTCACTTTTAAAGCTTATAATAATGGCGTATGGAAAGAAAGTTCTGCCATCAAAAATACGCATCATAAATTCAGTTGGGGTTTTGTGATGCATAAAAACTTGATCGATATACCTGGCGAATGGTTTAAAGAGGGAAATCAACTTTACTATTTCCCAAAAGATGACCAGGAAATTTATCAATCAAGAATTGAGGTACAAGTACGTGAAAAAGTATTGGTACTTAACAATACTTCGGGTACTTCAATTGATGGTCTCCACTTTACAGCAGGTAATGTAGAGATGGTCAATACCCAACAAGCGAGTATTGAAAACTGTAGTTTTAGATACCTACATCCTTTCTGGAAATCAAAAGGATATGGAGATAATAATACTGAAAAAACAGGAATCTATCTTTCTAACAGTTCTGACAACAGCTTCAGGTATACCCAAGTCGCACACACTTGGGGAAATGCAATTGCAATCAAAGGCGGTAATAATAACCAATTTGAGCATTGCTTGATAGAAGATTTTGGATGGTTGGGGATCTTTACATCAGGGATCTATGCCACGGGAGATAACATTAGAGTACAACATTGTACGTTTGGTGATGCAGCCCGTTTTCATATTCGAATCAGAAAAAATCTGAAATTTGATATCCTTGATTCTGATTTTTTTGGAGCCATGCGAATGGGAGAAGATGCAGGACCTATTGAAGCAACAAGTACAGGTACTCTATATGCTTTAAATATGAAAGGGAGTGAAATTGCTTACAATAAAATTCATGATGTGCATGGATTACCTGTTTCAGATGGTGGTTACAACAAGCAGAAAGTAACAGCTTTTTATATGGAAGATACTGAAAATTATACGGCTCATCATAATTTGATTTATAACATAAAAGCCGATAATTATACAGGTCCGCATTCGATTACTAAACATGGAGAGTTTTTGTACTTAGGACCAAGGTACAACCCCATGGACAAACCGGTCAACTACTATAATAACACGGTTTGGAATGTAGATTTTGGTATCAGTATCTGGAATATTGAAATTGATAACTGGGAGGCATTAGGCATCAATCATACTACCGGTTATATGAAGGATGGCCATTTTGCAAATAATATTTTCATGACCGGTACAGGCTATAAGCTGAGTTATGTAAGGCAAAAGCTAAGTGCCACAGGCGGAAATTTAGGTTGGGTAGGCTTGGACAACAGCCCAAGTATGGAAACGGAGGATTTTGATGAATATACAGCACATGTTGCTCAATATGATTATAATTTCAATCCTCAAAATAATGTTCACTTTGGCTTCTCTGAGGGTAAAAATAATTTTACTAACGCTGAAAATGGCAACTTCAGCTTACTCAGCAACTCACAAGCTAAAAACGCTGGTGTTGCTTTAAGTGGAATTACAAGTTCTGCTACTCCAGATTGTGGTGCTTTAGAAGGAAGTACAAGAGTAATGCAAGCTGGCGCTGATATTACATTACCACAACGATTAGAAGTGAATAATCATAGTTCACAAGAAAACATAGGGATTGTGGAGTTCGCCACTGAATTTTATTCACCTGCTCAGTCTTTTCCAATAGAGGTTTATTATACTACACTTGAGCAAAGAGATATTGTCATCATCCTCAAAGATGCTGAAGGCACCTTTATCGATTCTAAAACGGTCACTGTTGAAAAAGGCAATGGAACGTTAGCGGATGTGATAGAAGTAGATGAGGCCTTAGCAATTGGTGATAACTATTCGATTACGGTGGCATTAAGACCGGTCAATGCCAACTGGACTGAAAATATCACGACTATAACACAAAACTTCAATGTAAGGGAGCAACCAGAAAGTGTTGGTTTTATTGATCCCTTATCAGAATATAAGACATCAATGTCAGTCAAAATTACTTATCTAGCCCATCAGAAAAGAGATCTTCACCTTATCCTTCAGAGTACTGACGGTGATTTTATATCGTCAGAGAAGGTGTTGGTGGAAGCAGGTTCTGGAATAGAAGTGATTAGCCTTACCGCTCCCAGCTCTTTAGTTGATGGAGATAATTACAGATTTTTTGCAGCACTACGTGAGGTAGGTGGCAACTGGTCTACAAACAAAGCAACGGCTACACATCAATTTATTCTAGATTCCTCAGGAAGAATTATAAATGCGATCGGAAACCCGACTAACAATGTGACTACTTGCCCTAACCCGGCAACAACTAACATTCAGGTTTATGGAGTAAAAAGTGGGACTACTTATAGACTATTGGATTTGAGAGGACGCCTAGTACAAGATGGCGTCCTCACCAATGGGCAAATAAACTTGCAACATCTAATTCACGGTGTTTACCTTCTTCAGTTTGAGAATGGTCAACATCAAAAATTAATCAAAAAATAGAATTTCTTTACTACATTCATTTCTACAAGCAAATCGCCTTTTAGGTGGTTTGCTTTTTTTTGATAAAAGATTACTCGAGAAATCAAGAGATTTCTGATGATTTACAAGACACGAATACCGCTATCGCTTAACATTCGCACCAATGGATTGGATAAAATAGTACACACTAAAGTTTTCCTGGCGGTACCCCAAACTCCTTCTTGAAAATGGTATTAAAATAGGCGTATGAGAAACCTACAGCATTGGCGGCCTCTGTGACATTGTACTCTTCTTTAACCAGTAAACGATAGGCTTCTTTTAATTTTTCCTTTCGGATATATTCTGAAGTCGTGACATTCAATAAACCTTTGAGCTTGCTGTTGAGAGTAGTACGACTTATTTTCATTTTGTCTGCCACAAAATCAACAGATAGATTTTCATTATGAATCTCCTGTTCAATAATCTGTGTTAGCTGCTTAATAAAACGTTGGTCTTGTTGATTTAACCCTTCGAGGTCGAGGGGTTGCCCTTGTTCAAAACTGTTCAACAGTTGTTGACGCGTATTGAGGAGGTTTGTTATTTTAAAATATAGAATTTTTTCGTCAAATGGCTTTTCTACATAATCATCTGCCCCCACTTCCAAGCCTCTCAATTGATCTTCTACTTCATTGAATGCAGAAAGCAACACAATCGGAATATGAGAGGTAGATATATCCGACTTTAAATGCTGACACATCTCAACCCCATTCATCATCGGCATCTGATAATCTGAGATAATCATATCTACTGCATTACTTTGGGCATAAAACAGACCTTCCTGTCCATTTTTCATGGTTACTACCGTAAATCTTTCTTTGAATATCCCTGCAATATAATCTCTGATTTCTGCATCATCTTCTACAATCAATAACTTCCCTTCCATCATCGAAGGCACTAATTCCTCTTTATGAATATCTGTATTCAAGTATTGCTTTTCTGTTGTCTCTATCTGTGTTGCGGTGTTGACATTAGCTGTCAGCTTTGGAATTTTAATGATAAACGTACTCCCTTGATGCAATTGACTCTCTACTGAAATTTCTCCCTTATGTGCTAAAACAATCCTTTGTGACAATTCTAAACCAATACCAAATCCCGCATACTCAGAGGGATTTAATTCATAGAAACGGTTAAAAATACGATCAACCTCCTCTTCGTTCATTCCTTTTCCATTGTCTTCAATTTTAATCACTGTGGTCTCCAGCTCCTGATGACAAGATAAAGTAATTCTCCCTCCTGCTTTTGTAAATTTGAGGGCGTTACTTACCAAATTGGATAATACCTTTTCCATCATCTCTCTATCCATCACCACTGACAAAGGAATATCCTCACTGAAGTATTCTATTGCAATTTCTTTGACTTCCGCCTCATAACTAAACCAATCACAAATATCTTCCATCACCAAGTGAATATCCACTTCTTCTAATTTCAGATGCAAATTGTTTTCCTCCGCTTTTCTAAACAATAATAATTCATCGACTAAAGAAGAAAGGCGTTTGGCACTTTTCTGAATGGTATTGAGACTCTTTTGAGTAGGTACATCAAACTTTCTATTTTCTAAAAGAGCGTTGAGAGGGCTTAAAATTAAAGTGAGAGGTGTACGTATTTCATGTGTTATATCGGTAAAGAAACGTAATTTTGTTCGGCTAATCTCTTCAGTATTACGCTGCTCTAACTGTGCCATCACCACTGTGTTTTTCAGATGTAATTGTACTTTAATGATCCATATCGACAAGACAAAAATAAACAGAAACAAGAATGTGAAACTGACATAGGCCATTGTTGTTTTATACCACGGCAACGGCACTCTAAGCCAAGGACTAAACACCTCTTCTGACCAATCTGAAAAGGGACGGGTCACTTTCACTTTCAGCCTGTATTTTCCCGGCGGTACATTATGATAAACTGCCTTTGGTGTATTTCGGTGGGCATATTGATATTCTTGGTCAAAGCCTTCTAGAAAATAAGCATAAGTGTAGCTTTCCGCATTACTCAATTCAGGTGTAAAGAAATTAAATTCAAAGTTCTTGTCTTTAATTTCAATTGTATTTTGTTTCGTGAAATCAACCAAGTTGGTCTTTTGCTGACCAATATAAAAGTCTGAAAATTGAGGGGCGGGTAATGGCGTTTTTTTAGACTTTAAATCTTTCGGGTGGAAATAAGTAAATCCATTTGCTTCACCAAAAAATAAAGTGCCATCATTGGCTCTAAAAGAAGAGCGATAACAGAATTGATTGTCCAATACACCGTCTTCCTTACTGTATTTTTTGAAGGTCTTAGCACTTTTTTGGTAAGACAAAAGACCACTATTGGTACTAATCCATAAGGTGGATTGCTCTTGATCATCAATGATGCTATAAATTACTTTTACATCCAAATATTCCGGAACTACTACTGCACTAATTTTTTTACTTTTCTCCTCATAGCAATACAAACCATCGCCATAAGTTCCTATCCATAATACCTCACTTTCATCTTGATATAAACAATTAATTCGGGTATCTTCCAACCCTGCCTGATGAATCAGTTCTTCATATTCTTGTAGTTTAACTTCCAAGTTTTCATCAAATACTTGGAGGCCATGTGCACTACCTAACCAATAATGTCCACTTCTTTTTTCTTTTTCGATACAATACAACCTTCGAGCATCAATCTTTTTGATTTCAAAAGTAAATTTTTCATCATCATAAGATAAAATGTTAGAAGCTCCAACCATATGAATTTTCCGTTGTGATGCATCTATCGAAAAATCATTGACCGCAAGGTAGCGTGTCTTTGAAGTATTTTGAGTAATTAATTGATTGATCTTTTCCTTATCAGGACCGTACACTACTCGGGTTCCAATTTGATGGTTTCCTGTCCAAATTCTACCTTTCCAATCTTTACGTAATTGAAGTGCTTTTTTATCAGAGTATGCTGGAAACGGTTCATCATGGTAAGGCTTTATTGTGCCCTTTTCTTTATTGAAAATAAAGTAGGTATTTTTCTCTGTCACCATCAAAATTTCAGAATTTTCAATCTCTGAAAAACCTTTTACAAACCGTAATGGTGCCTCCTGTTTATCGTTCGCATTTAAAGCCACATTCTTGAATGGCTTTTCCCTTTGCTGCAACTGATAAAACCCTTCTTTCCAGGTCGCACACCATATATTTTCATATTGATCCACTACAATCTTGACGGTCTCTAAAGGTGATATTTGTATGTTTTCCGCTAGCTTAGGGTTTAATACATCGTCTTTATGAATCTTTTTCAATTTAGAATCATCACAAAATAAATAGCCGTCTTGAAAAACTTCTATATCAGAAATATGGAACTTGGGTGTATCCTGATCTTTTAATGAGGCATTGATGTTGATTGCTTTTGAAAATTGTGGTATGCCAGCTTCAATAGGAATATACATTAGCTGATCATTATCCCTAATCCAAAGTGTTTGATCCTCAAGGTATTTGATAAATAATGCATTTTTAATATACTTTCTGCCTAAAACTTCCAGTTTTTGAGTGGACGGAGCATAAGCGTAAAGTCCTTTCCATCCACCAATAAGCAACGTATTTTCAAAGGATTCCAATTGAAGAATTCCTTCAAAAAGAGGTGTTTTTACCTCTCTAAAATCGTTGGTTTTAAGGTTTACCTCTATCAAATCATCATTATCTCTCACGGCATAAAGTAAAGTATCATTCAATACCTCTACTTGAGTATAAATCCCTACTTCTAAATCACTGTGGAGAGGGAGCCATTGATCCCTTTGATAATCGTAACGTGCTAATCCCCTATTGGTCGCTACCCAAAAATGATGGTTATGATCTTCTACCAAAGCATTGATAAAATGACTGACTTTTCCCTCTTTGCGTTGTATGTATTTTGGTTCAAAACTATGTCCATCAAATCTATTCAATCCGTTATTAGTACACACCCACAAATAGTGCATCTGCTGATCAATATACAGATCAGTGACTTCATTGATTGACAAACCATCATTTACAGTATAAATTTTAGATGAAAATTGACCAAAAACGAAATGCCCAAAAAGTAAGAGTGTAGTGATTAATATATTTGCCTTGATAGTCATTATTACTCAAAAAAATGGATCGTTGGTGACGATGGATAAAAAGTAGTTGATATTTGGTGTAAATTAAACTTTAGACTTAGTTTACAGCCTATCTATTTTATAAATATAGGATTTTATCATTGATTTAAGTACACTGTAAACCCAATTTTCGTCCACCTTTATACAGGTGGGGTAAGTAATAGGGCGAAGTTGTTATTTTTTATCTTGGCACCACATCAATAAACGCCCTCATCACTTCTAACCAAAATTGTTCATTTTCAACTTTTTGAGCTGTAGGGTCAATTCCTGATATTCCTTTCAACTCTTCTAAAATTACTCCAAAACGTTTGAACCAAAAGGGAATATCTTCTCCTTTTATATTCAGTGTGGTATTCAAAAGTAAGATATTTTTATCCTTGATGCTTTGATAAATGTCCTGTAAAATTTGTTGCTCTTTGTTCATTATTTTTTGTCTTATTCAAAGGGTAAAGTTAAGGACTAGATCAATAGTAAACGAGGGTTTTCGTGTTAGAAAATATGGGGGTATTTAAAAGTCCGTGCCAACATTGTAATACAATATCTACACGGACCTCTATAAAGATTTGTGGTTTTTAGAAATCAGGAGGTTTATGATAATCTATACATATCGGTGAATTATTATTTTCACATTTACCTACTTCTCTACATTCACAATTTTCCAACTCCTTCTCTATTTTCTCTCTACATAGTTCTTTGCGCTCACTTCTTTCTATAAATTATAATGAGTACAAAAAAGAATTGACTATTATCAAATACTTATGCAAGTTTACGGTATCAAATAACAAGCAAGCTTTCAAAAAATGAATTCCAAAACAAAACAACTGATCCAAAAATATAGTAAAGCACCTCAATTATTAAGAGCAAAAGCATCTACATTTAATGAGGAAGAACTCCAATTTAAACCTTCTCCAAATAAATGGAGTATTAAAGAGATCATCATACATTTAGCTGACAGTGAAGTTAATGCTTTTCTTCGATACAGAACAATCATTGCTGAACCTACAAATGATACTTTTGTAGTAGACGAATGGAAGTGGTCGCAAGAACTAAAATACCAAAATCAGCCTTTAGATCATTACCTTAATCTTTTTGAATCACTTAGAAGTATCACAGTACATCAACTGCAACTTTGCGAAGAGTCCGACTGGGATAAATATGTAATACATAAGGATTTTGGGAAAATTACACTTAAAATGTGGCTTGAATTATATGTTGATCATTTTGAACAACACATGAACCAAATTGAAAGAACATCGAAAATTGAGTATTAATAATAATGAATTCATTCTATCATTCTCACAATTATTTTGCTTCCTCATCAGGAGTAATTCCCAATCGTTGGTATACTTTTCCTCCTCGACCTAAATTCTCACCTATTCCAAAATAACCTGAACCATGACCGGTCATCACTGGGCGTAATTTATTGATATCCACAAACTTTTTATCTGCCTTGAATATTGCTGTATCTACCTTTACATCCATAATCTGACCTACAAAATGAGTGTGTTTTCCTAGGTTTGTAGTTCTGACTACTTTACATTCCAACACTACTGGAAATTCATGGACGTAAGGCGCATTGACAAGTTCTGATTTCACGGGCGTTAGAGGTAAAACGTCAAACTTATTTACGTCTTTCCCTGAATAATGCCCTACCCAATCCACATATTCTATTAATTTTTCATTGGCAATATTTACGGTGAAAGCCTTATTTCTCATTACGTTATTATAAGTGTGCGTGGCAGGACGAAGCGAAACGCCAATACTCATTGGATTAGAATTCACAATGCCAATCCATGATGCTGACATAATATTGGGTGTCCCCACACTATCATAAGAACCTATCACACCTACCGGCATTGGAAATAAGAACGGTCTTTTACCTACGGATTTTTTAACGTGCAATGAATCCATTACGGCAACGGAATTCACTACAGAAGCTTCATTGACTTCTCCATTTGCTTCTTTTACATTATAACGGATTAATACAAAAATGAGTACTACTACAAGTACTATATTTAGAAGTTCACTTAGTTTCATAGAATATTATATTTTTTGTTATCTCTTGCTGAGCGTTTTTTACAATTGTCAAGTACAAATCCAGTTGGACAGATTTTGCACCATGGTTTAGAATAAAAGAAGGATAATCCGATAAATAAAAGGCCAAAACCAATCATCCACTATGATACCACCCTAAACGAAAAAGAGGGAAAGGGTTCAATGAAAGATAGTTCGGGGTATTCACCCAAGAAAATGCAACAAATCAATACTATAGTTGCCACTGTTTGTAAGGGGATTGAGCGAATTTTTAAGAAGTTCATATTCCTTTTTTGGAAAGGAGATATTTTTCCAGCTAGCTCCTGAGCGGCTCCAAAAGGACACATATAATGACAATAGAACTGTTTTTTGGTGGTGATGGGTAATAAGACAGATAGGCCTAACAAAACTACTGACACCAAATTTGAATCAAGAGATATACCATTTACAATCCATCCATGTAAAAACGAAATGGAGATCATTTTCTGATAAGCAAATCCCATCACAATCACCACCATAATCAACATAGTGGTTCTATAATTTTTCATAGGACGATAGAAGCAAACCAACAAGCCAAAAAGCAGGGTGGCTGAAGTCAATACCCATTGCAAAATTAAGGTCCATGGATAATGCTTCTCTTCCAATTCCTTGCCTGTTACTTCAGACATCGTCACTTGAATCGTTTCAATGATTGCCTCACTTGTTTCGGTGGCAGAGGTAATCGCATCTACTTTATTATAAAGTGCTCGATCGAAAGTCATTCCATTCCACTTTTCTAGAAGTTTATCATCCAAAATAAATTCGATATACTCTCCTGATTCATTGTGCTGCAGCATCTGCATTCCCTGTATGGTCGAATCGTTATCAAAACCAATCAGCACGGGTACTTCTCCTGCAAAGCCTCTGACATGACTTGCAAAATCGTGCGTGGAAATGGCGTATCCTATAATGTCTTTATATTGGTTGTAAACCGTATATTTTTTTTGGTCATCTACCGTAAAGTACTTGGCTTTTTTGAAGATTTCCTCCAAGTGACTCTGGGTCACGACAATCTTTTTAGTGTAACCCTCTTGTTGTAAAAAAGGCAATTTCCAACCTCCTGAAATGCCCACTGCCACTACTAAAAGAGAGATCAAAACCACCCTATACAAGTTATACGCTTGAAGTGAGTTTAGTCCTTTTTGAGGTTCCTTTTTCTTCGATTTCTTGACAGGGCGTTTCGGTGGTATCCGTTTTTTTTGTTTTTCCTTTGTTGTCATTTGTTTATGATAATTATTTAGTCTTCTCTCCTTTGAGATAAGATGTTGGTAAGGTATTATTCCAAGCTTCTACCTTTTCAATTAGGTCTTTTAAAACTTCAGGATTATCCTGAGCTACATCGGTAGTTTCACCTGCATCTTGAGTTAGATTGAACAATACATACTTCTTTTGCTTTTTGAGATAATGTGCTTTCCAATTCTGGTTTAAAATAGAAACTGCACCATTAGGAGAATTCGTCTTCCAATATAAGTAACGTTTTGGTGTATATTCTTTTCCGAACCATATTTCAGATACGTCTTTTCCTTCATATTGACTTACGTCAAATGACGTATTTGTTATCGTACACAAGGTAGGGAGCCAATCCAAACCTGATAACACTGAAGTAGTATTGACGTGCCCTTCAGGCACATGATTTGGGTATTTTACGATAAATGGTATTCTCACTCCACCTTCAAATTGTTCATGCTTTCCTCCTCTAAGTCCTCCGGCCCATCCTAACATATTCGCGACCACATTGGGATCCTTTTTCTTATTCATTTTTACAGGTGCCGGTCCTTGATCACTTGAGAAAACGATAATTGTATTTTGGGTTAACCCTAAATCATCTAACTTTTTTAATAATCGCCCAACGGCTAAATCTAAAGACCATACATCGCCTAAATAATTTCTAAAAGACTGATTAACGTCTCCTCCTAGCTCCTGCGCTTTTTTAAGTTTCTTTTGATAGTATTTATCGAATTGAGAAGCATCAACATTTACCTCTTTAAATTCCTCTGAAAATCGTTCATGGGGATCCACTGCAAAATGAGAAATATGCCCCCAAATATTAAGGTAAAAAGGTTGATCAGATTGACTCCTTTCCTCTAAGAATAATTCAGCTTCTGCAAAAATATCATCATCTCTCCCAGCTGTTTTCTCTTCGGCATTTCCCATCACTTTAATAAAGTCCATACCGTAAGTTCCATGAGGAGGGTTTTCATCTCCACTGATATGCCACTTACCAATATGCCCCACGAAATAACCATTATTATGCAATAGTTCAGTGATAGTTGTTCTACCTGAAAAACCATGAAAAGGCATAAATTTTTGGTACGATGCAGGGTGTCTACTGGTCAAAAAACCTGTACGACTAGGGCTACAAGTCACACCTGTAGCGTACATACGCGTAAAACGTGTGCCTTCTTCAGCCAACTTGTCAATGTTAGGCGTTTTGATGTAAGGATGACCATAACAGCCTAAATCGCCATAACCCAAATCGTCTGCAAAAATAAAGATGATATTGGGCTGTTTTTTTCTTTTCTTTTCACCTTCAGATGCATTGCTTATAAGGGTAGTGTAGAAAAATAGAGAAAGGATTAATGAGAGTATTTTGTAGCATTTATTCATTTCATTAATGGTCAAATTGAGCTAGGAAGAGAGTTTTTAATAGGGAACGCATGGACGTTGCAATACAACGTCTCTACTGTTTCTCACAATTTTAATTACAAGAAAAATTTATTGATACCGTTCACTAGGATATTGTATTACAACGTCCTTACGAACCACTATATGTTTATTTAATGAAGAATTAAAAGTGAAGAAAAAAATGGTTCTTGTTGTGGTTCGGTGGACGTTGCAATGCAACGTCCCTACAACCGTATTCATCATAAAGGGTATTCTAGCAAAAAAATGAAAGTGGACTGTAGGAACGTCCTAACGCACCACCCAAAACAAACACTTTAAGGACCATAACACAGACCATCTTTTCTTCATTCAAAAAGTCTTATTTGCTTTTTTCTACAGGCTTATGAATTTCTTTTTTCCAAGCTCTTAGTAATTTTCCGTATTTGGCTACAAGTTCAGGGTGTTGTTCAGCCACATCAGTCGTTTCACCTTGATCTGCCTCAAGATCATATAATTTTACTTTATTCAAGTGAAGGTGTGCTTTCCATTTACCATCTCGTACCACTTGCCAGTTCGGTTTATCACTCCAGAAATGCAATTTTTCTCTTTGCTGAGGAGTACCCAAAATTGCTTTACTTACATCTACACCATCCATTTGCATTGAAGAAGGCACCTCTACTCCTGCCAATGCTGCGACAGTAGGTAAAAAATCCACTCCTGCAATTAATGTTTCTTCGTCTCTTGTACCAGCTTTAATTTTGTTTGGCCACTTTACAATCCATGGAGCTCTGATTCCTCCTTCATACATACTTCCTTTTCTCTGTCTGA
Organism: Flammeovirga sp. OC4; assembly: GCF_000812565.1. Taxonomy (GTDB): domain Bacteria; phylum Bacteroidota; class Bacteroidia; order Cytophagales; family Flammeovirgaceae; genus Flammeovirga. Next base: position 51,644 of record NZ_JTAM01000030.1, read on the forward strand.
AAGGACCGGCTGAACCTACAGAATTTGCCAAATTTGGTTTCTTGGCATAACGCTCTTTCAACTTTTTTGTATTGTTTAAAATTGGACCAGGACCGTTATCACTAGAGAAGATAATGATCGTATTTTCATCCAACCCCATCTCTTCAATAGCTTTCAATAAACGACCAATTTCATCATCCAAATTAGAAACATCAGCACAATAGGCTTGCATTGCCTTATTGATATCATTCGTCTCTGCAACAAACTTTAAAAAGTCCCTTTGGTACTCACTTTCAAAGTCATTGATATCAACTTTCAAATCTTTGAATCGAGCCAAATACTTTGGAAGAGGATCAATGTAAGAGTGCGTAGGGTATAACCATAAGTTGATGAAAAAGGGCTTGTTTTTATTTTCCTTTGCAAAGTCAATGGCCATATCCACATAGTGTGTAGTTGTATGCTCTCTGTAGTGAGGTTTCTTTTTGTCTTTTGATGTAAAACCAGGTCCTGTACTCTGCGTTGTAAAACTCAAATCAATACCATATTCTGATGGAGGAGGTGCATTTTCACCTCTTTTATTGTCGCCGATATGCCACTTTCCAATGTGTGCTGTTTTATATCCTGCCTCACTCATTACGCTAGTGACTGACGGTTTTTCAACATCAATCACAAAACTGCTCAAAAACTCTCTTGAAGGAAAAAGGCTTGTCATCAAAGCGGCCCTTGCCGGCATACACCAAGATCCTGACATGTACCCTTGTGTAAACACTTTACCCTGGTCTGCCAACTGATCTAAATGTGGTGTTTTAGTGTATGGGTGTCCATATACAGGCAAATCACCATACCCCAAATCATCAGCCAAAATAAATATAATATTAGGTCTATCTTGAGCGATAGTAGTTGTACTCATCCCTAAAAAGGAAAGGAATACAATCAATTTAAATGTTATTGCTTTATAGTTCATTTTATTTCATTTTTGCGTCAATTACAGAAGCTTCTTCCACTTTCAGATGAAAAATTTCTCTCATCTCCTTCAACACCTCAGCATATTCTGGATCATTGACTTTATTTTTATATTCTTTCGGATCTACCTCATAATCATACAATTCCGATTGCGTAGGATCATCTCCCCACTGTGTATATCTATAGCGGTCTGTTCTTACAGATGTACCCAACAATTCCCCTCTTTTTGCATACGTCAATGCTGGTTTTTGAAAAGCTTTATTCTTAGGGTTATCAAGCAATGGCACCAAGCTTGTTCCTTTTACAGTACTTGGGTTTTCCAAACCAATCAACTCTGTAATTGTAGGGTAAACATCCATCAATTCCACTGTGGTCATGACCTCCATTCCGTTGTTTTTATTATCCGGTATTCTGATGATCAAAGGAGATTTTGCACTTTCCTCATAAAGGGATACTTTGCCATATAAAAAGTGGTTGCCCATATGGTAGCCATGATCACTGAAGAAAACGATAATGGTATTTTCCCAAAGCCCTTTTTCTTTTAATGTAGTGACTAACTGACCTAAAATATCATCAATATAAGAAATACAGGCATAATACCCTTGCATATAACGCTTTCTTGCATCCATAGATCCCAATCCAAAATAGATATCTTCAAATGCTTCATACCTCTTCCAATTCGCAATCAAAGGTTTTGTATTCCAGTCATCCATAGGTACTTTCTCCGGTTGAATTTCATCCAAAGGATATAAATCAAAAAAGCGTTGTGGTGCAGTATATTGTACATGTGGTTTATGAAATCCATAGGCGATAAAGAAAGGTTGATCTCCATACGTTTGTTGATCCATCCATTGATTAAAAGCCTCTAGGTTCAAATCATCTTCCAAGGGTATACCATCTTTGATGGGCAATGGCAAAGCATGTTTTCCTTGTCTGTCATCATCACTGTATTGCTTTTTTAATACTTCCCAAGCTTTTTCCTTCTCAGGAGAATCGATTGGTCCGTATTCTTTTTCAAATTTATCTTTAAGGTGAAGTACTAAATCGTTTTCCTTCATCTTTTTTGTTCTTTTGGCATCCCAAGTAAAATCTTCCGCTCCAGGATGATAAACCTTTCCGGCATTCGCAACCCAATACCCGTTGTCTTGAAATACCTTACCAATACTTACAGCATCCGGACGTGTATCTGTAACGTGAGGACCATTAGTGAAAATCTTGGTTTGTGCCGGATACATACTTGTCAGAAACGATGCTCTTGATGGTCCACAAACAGGGTACTGACAATACGCCTGTCGAAACAAAATACCTTGTTCTTTTAATGACTCAATGTTAGGTGCTTTAACATTATCATATCCAAAAGAAGGCAAATGCATGTTCAAGTCGTCCACTGAGATAAATAATACATTAGGTCTTATCGATTTCTTTGGTTTTTTCTTGTCATCTGCTGTAGTACCTAAACTAAAGCAAAGTGCGAGTATAAGTAATATATAAGTCTTCATACATAATTGTGTTTTAATTCATCTCCTCATGGATGTATCACAATATTAAGTTCGGGGGCTAATAATTATATTAATATCTTCTTAATAAAGGCTTAAATAGAGATTTTTCAGATATTCTTGAGAAAAAATATTCTTACATTAAAGTATTTCATGAAGTAGCACTATGATTTTTTTTCAATGCAATGCCAAGGTGAAACTATGCAAGAATAAAAGCAATAGTCTGATTTCATTATATCAAAAAATACGTCTACAAAGATGAATAATTACACCCAAACCGTTGATTAACGCATAAAAAAACACAGTTCCTACTAAGTAAGAACTGTGTTTGAAATTTCTGTTGAAAAGTAAGTAGTCACTGATTACTAATGTGAATGTAAAAAGCTATGATATAGAAAAGGAATGATACTTCTCTATAAATTTATAGTAGGGTCACACAACAATTACAAATTAATTCATCATCAATTTTTTCTTTATTATCCCCTCTTTTACCTTCAGAGAAATCATATAAATTCCTTTAGATAAAGAGGTTTTATTTAATGTTACTTTGGATTGATTCATATCAGTATAGGTTCGAATCAGTTTTCCCTCAAGATTAAAAATGAAGATCTGATCAATGACACCCCCAATATATTCGATATTTACGACACCTTGAGAAGGGTTAGGGTAAAATTGCAGTCTTTTCTGAAATTCGGCTTGAAGTGATGTGACATTTTCATCTTTATCTTCGTCCTTATTTTCATCGTCATCGTCTTTGATTTCTACAATTTTTAATACAGGAATAATAAACATGGGATGGTTTGTACCTTCTCGAACAATATGAATGGTTTTGCCATCCAGATTATAACAAACTGCCTCCGTTCTACCTGTGCTTGGTCGTACTATTCTTCGGGGTACTCTCGAAAAAGCATCACTCCATGTTTCCCCTTCATATCTTGTATACTCTATTAGATCTTCTACACTAATTATGATCGCCCGATGATTATCATCAGAAATGTCCATTCCTGTAGCGGCATCAATGTCTGCCCTACCTATTTCAACAGGTTCGTGTACTGTTGAAGTGGGAGTAAGAGAAAGTGGCATTGAAAAAATCGTTGTATTCTTAGCACTTCCTCGCTTTGTGATTACAAAAATTTGATCATTATCTAAATCTACTGCAAGGGATTCGTGATTATATGATTGTGATCCACCTTGATAGGCATATTTGATTTCATAAATTATATCATGATTCCATTCTTTGGTAGAAAGGTCTATTTCTGGTTCTTCTATTAATACCAATTGATACTGTGTCCTTTTTGTGTTATTATCACCAAAAGCACCAATCATTAAATAGTATTTCCCATCTTTTTCAAAAGAAACAATGTCTTCCCAATCTTTGTTATTTACTCCATTGATTGATCCGTAAGTCACCAAATTTCCTAAGGTATCTAACAAATAAATCATGGGGTCATCTCCAGAATCATTGTGCACCCAAAAATGACCAGGATAACGTCTCGATGGACAGATGCCACTCATTTCCTGCAAAAGAGTTGCTTCATAAACCGGCGTTTCTATAATGTTGGAATCATATTCAATACTATAATTAGGATATTGAGCAAAAAGTGATATTGAACTCAATAACAGTAGTTTTAATAATAAAATCTTGTACATAGAATAGTCTGATATGGTCGCTTTGATGTTCGTATTTTTAATTCTAAAAAACCTTATGCTTTACTTCATGGTCTTCTTCTCTCTTAGCCTCTTTCCTGCTTGCCCTGTCAGTTTTAAATAATGATCGGAAGGTAATCCTTCATAATCTGAAAACGTTCCATTGACAGGAGGTGTATTTGTTACTTTGAATATGGCTGTACCTTCATCTATTTCATCAAACATGGCTACATAAAGCATATCTACACCCTCCTCTATCGTAACGTCTATTTGCTTACTGAAAAAAGCTCCCTTTAATCTAGGTATCGCATTTAAATTCGCATTTTGTTCATTGCCTTGCCCCTTCATTCTCTTTAAATTATACCAGCTAAACCCTGGGTAGATCGTTGGTACATAATCCAAATTATTCTCCTTACACCATGCTAGATCATCCGCAATCTGTTTTCTATATACATTATCATTTTCCAAATCAGGCATTTTATATCTACCTACCAACCACGGTTGTACAATATCAGCTTGTTTGATGATTTCATGTAGATAAGGGTCAGGTTCACTGTCTTTGGTAAGTGTTCTAAAACGTGTAGGAACTCCTAGCATTATAGAGAAATTACCGTATTTCGGATCATTTTTTACAAAGTCCATAAAACGCTCTACTTCACTACTCTTCGCTGTATAAGGACGCTCTTGAAAACCCACACCCCATATTGCTACTAACGGTTTACCGTTATGATGTAAATAATTCTCTTTGTTTATTCCTTTATTAAAATGGATTTCATCAACCAACTGTTTCCAATCACTCACTAATGTTTCATAACAGCTTTCCTCTTTTTTTAACCCCGACAAGTCATACATCACCGCAATAGCTCTATTGTACTTCTTGGCTGATTTGAAGGCCTTTTTCAAAATAGAAGTTGCTTCTTCTCTGCGAGGTCCGCTTTTAGAATTATTGTAAAAACGTTGCATAAATACGCCATCAATACCATATTCTTTCATCCATCTGAAATGTGTATCTATAGTCGATGCGTCCAATGAGCTAAATACATTTGCTAAAGAACCATCTTGATTTTTAAAAGGGGTTTTATACGTCTTCTTGTATTCAGACATATCAGGCCATAAGTCAACAGATACATTGTTAGGATCAAAACCTTTGTAACCGTAATGTACCCAGCCTCTAGAACCCCCATCGTTAGGGGTTCTAAACCAGCCTTGATAACCACACATCACTAACCCTTTATAGGAAGGGTAATTTATTTTTTCTTTCTTCTTTTTGAAGGCCAATAACATTAGTAAACTTATTGATGCTACTAATACTATTGAATATATCTTTTTTAATTTCATTTCAATTCTATATTAAAAAATTAGTTCAACAGTGTGTCAGATTTGATAATGTAAAAGTAGTTTTACACTCAAATAATAGATTAATGACACATTAATTATTTGGATGTTAATGCACTTTTTTTGTAAAATGAGAGCCGATCAAGCCGATTTTGACCATTAGCCCATTATTAAGAGTCTATTAATGATCACTGCTACTTTTAGGTAAAATTTTAATCAGACTATCACTTATTTAATTTAGTGAAATGAAAAATATAATTATAGCTTTATTACTATTATTCGTTGCTACGAGTATAAGTTTTGGAAATGAACCGCCAAAGAAAAAGAAAAAAACCAACCTTGTTTTTATTATAACAGACCAACAGCAATATAAAGCATTGGGTTTGGCAGGTAATAAAGTATTGAAAACTCCAAACTTGGATAGACTAGGAAAAGATGGAGCCTATTTTGTCAATGCCTATTCTGCTTGTGCCGTATGTGGCCCTGCCCGTTCTTCTATCCTTACTGGTAGAACAGTTGAAAATACTGGGGTAAATAATAATGATAAAACCTATTATTATACTAAAGAAAAGGTAATGCAACACCCTACTTTTGATGAGCTTCTAAAAGAAGAAGGGTATACGTGTGAATATTATGGTAAATGGCACGCAATGGCCAACAAAGCTAAAGTATATAGCAATCCAGAAAAATATGCTAGAAATGGAAAGTATGCTTTTGATCATGGTGGACAAAGCTTTTTCTATCAAGATTGGTTGAATGAGAGTTTAAAGAAAAGAGCGTTGGAAAATGGTGAACACATTGACCGTTTTACGAAAAGACCGTATACTCCTGATCCCATCGATACTTTCTTCGGACAAGAATATAAGGATGTAAAAAACATCAAAAAATCACAACCTAACTTTCATGGACGTTTAAATATCCCTAAAGAATATACCATGACGGCTTTCCAGGCTCAACAAACCATCGATGCCATTGAAAGATTAAAGAAGAAACCTTTCAGTATTACTTGTTCTTTCCATTATCCACATGCTCCTATGATTGTCCCTGAGCCTTTCTATAGCATGTATAAGCCAGAGGATATGACGCCTCCTGAAAGTATCAATGATGAAATGAAAAACTCTCCCTATGCCAATGCAAATGGACGTAAAAAACTGAAAGAATATTCTGATCCTGAAAAAATCAAATATATGATCTCAAATTACTATGGTTTGATTACGGAAGTAGATTATTGGATTGGGCAGATTATCGATAAAATTGATGAACTAGGATTGACAGAAAACACTCTTATTGTCTTCACAAGTGACCATGGGGAAATGTTAGGAGCACATGGTTTGAGAGAGAAAAATGTATTCTATGAAGAATCTGCTCATATTCCATTATTAATGAAACTTCCTACTCAAATCAAGCCCAACTCTACAGTTGATGGCTATGTATCACATATCGATATTTTCTCCACTATACTTGATTATATGGACGTTGATGCTCCTTCTGCTGATGGAAAAAGCCTACGTAATATGATCGAAGGTAAGGAAGAGGAATACGGTGATTATGTTGTTACTGAATGGAATTATCGTGGGGATGTTTCTCCAAACTATATGATTGTAAAAGACGGTTGGAAACTTATGATTCCTTATTCTGTAGAATCTAAAGTGATCAATGTCCTCTATAATATGAATGAAGATCCACACGAAATGAATAACCTCTTAGGTAAAAACCCTAATCAAGAACAATACACTGAGAAGGCTGAGGAATTAAGGTCTGCTCTATTGGAATGGCTGAAAAAGAATAACTCCAAGTTTTATGATGGTGTGAAAAACCGTGTGTTGGTCAAGAATATTTAACCTATCGATGATGATTGAAATAAGTGTTCAATGCATTCTAAACTAATTTATCGTTTACTTTCAATCGGCCTTTCTGCAAGCATTTACAGGATTAACTTTCAAACTTCCTTCTTCTTCATTTTTGTCTTGAAACAAAAACGAAGCAAAAAATTCAAGGCTTTGAAGTCAAAAGCTAAATTCCATTTCTCTCGCCTAAATGATTTTAAACTCGCTGCGCTCAAACAACAAAATCATTTTTAACGGCTCAATACATGGAATTCTGAACGCTTTTCCCTTCAAGGCCGAGGGAGATACTACTAAATGATGGTCTGATTACATGTCAAAAGACAAAGGTTTTATTATAACCTTCTAAAATGCAGTTCTGCAGGGACGTTTTAGTAAAACGTCCTTGCGAACCACAATACAGCATCATTTCCCTCAAAAAAAGCAATTATATAAATCAACGACAAATTAGTTTACAACTAACTAAACAAAATATCCATTTCCTCTTTTTTCTATGATATAAGTACTTCCCCCCCCTTTTGAGCAGACTAAAGACGCATTCAATTATCCTAAAAACAACTTTTATTTTTTTTATTTTAAAACAAGTATGATATGAACTTTAGACAACTACCAGTAGTATTACTTATGACTAGTGGGCTACTTTTTAGTGCCTGTACTCAAGGTTTTCTTCCTGAAGAGAACGTAATAACGGAAGAACTTGAGATCAGTTCTTCAGCCAGAACGACCTTACTTGAAGGTGAAGTCGTTTTGATTCAAACCCCAACTGAAGGGGATGAATTTATGCTTGGTACAACCTTTACAGTGGAAGGGATTACCGATGAAACCGTTGATTTAGTGGCTTGTAGGCTTTGGATCGACGGTACTTTCTATGATGTAGATAAGGAAGCTCCTTATTCATTTGATGTATCCGGTTTACCACTAGGAGAACACGTACTAATGATGCGAGCCAATGGTGCTGACGGAGTAAAATATGATAGCGAAGAGTTGACAATCAATATCATAGAATACAATGCTCCTGGTACAACAATTATTACTTCAATTGCCAACGGTGATACTTTTGTAGAAGGAGATGATATACTGATCACATCTACAAACACCGATGATGATGGTGTAAAAAATGTAAGACTCTGGATTGATGGGCTTTACTATGATATCAATAAAGAAGCGCCATATGATTTTACCATTAATCATCTTGAAGAAGGTACACACAGCATTGTATTGAAAATGAAAGATGAAAAAGAGAATGTGACTTCCAGTGAAGCCATTACAATTGAAATAGTAAAAGTGGAAGCACAAACTAAAGAGGTGATATGGGAAGATTTTCACCTGTCTTTACTTCCTTACGTAAGAATGAGCGGTAATCAGGATATCATTTTTTATAATAGCACCATTGGAACCACCGAGTTTCTGATGCTCTCTGCCAGTCATGGAAATCCTCCTGCCGGGAGTTATGAAAAGGAATCACAGGTAGAAGGTGGTGGTTGGACCAAAGTGGGCTATGGAGGTGATGATGATAAAAGTGCTGAGGTGTGGGTACGTCAAGTCACTGCTGACAATCAAAATAACCTTGGACAGATTGATACTAAAAACGCCTCTGCCACATTAAGCATCCTCACTTATGACGGATTGATAAATACCGGTACAACTCAAAATTTACAGTTTTTCAATACAAAAGCAAGTATTGATCATCAGGAAGAAATGGGGCCGTTCTTGGTTGTCATCGCTACTGACAACGGTAAAGCATCTACCAATTCAAACCTCAATTATGGTTATAAGGATAATGGTAACCTCAGTGATGATATGACCATGTTGTACCTCACGCATGAGGATCAGTTTTATGACAACTCTTTCTCCGTAAGAGGAGGTGCTGTAAGTATTCAATTGGTACCATAAAATAGTTGATGTAGGGGAGAGGTTACATTGAACCTCTTCCCTATTTGTATTTTTTTGTTATGCTTTCTCTATATAAGTACCAAGACAAAATTATCTAATACTAATTCTATTTATTGTTTTGCGATTACTTCCTTCAAAAAACTTTCAATAGAACCACTATTCATACGTTTTTTAACGTTGTACTCACAAAAAATAAATTAGAATTAAATATGATTTATTTTTGACTTAGTACTTATTATTGGCTAAGTACTTACATTTGATCCCACATTAAATCATAGCATAATGAAAATAGATAATTTTATAGATATAGATACTGAAAATTTAATTCGTAAAAATATAAAGGAGCATGGTTTTCATCTGGGGGTCATTGACGGTGATGAGTACCTACCTGCTTTTGCTTTTAGTATCGGGTTATATAAAACATACAATCACCCTGAAATCATTATTTTCGGTTTACCACAAGAAATAATGCAGGTGGCCTTGAATACTATCTGTGAAAAAGTACAAAAGAAAAATATTTTTTCAACAGGCAAAAACTATGATGATATTCTGAGTAAATATCCAGTTCAGTTTGTAGAAGTGGCTAAAGAAAACTATTTCAATTATTTGGATTATGTAAGCTACTTCTACGAAAATTCTTCCAACTTCCCTGTTCTCCAAATGGTTTGGACAGATCAGAAAGGTAAATTTCCATGGGATCAGAAATTTGATAAAAACTGGAAGTTCAATCAACCATTATTAGATAGAAATTCAGGTTTCAAATTCTTTGAAGAAAATGAACTCGCAGTTTACACTACCAAAAACACCCTGGAGGGCAACCCAATTTTGTGGGTATACCACACTCATGATGGTGATTGGGAGTTTCATAGTGAAGAACACCCTGATTTTGAGAATGTAAAAATAATCAAGCTTGGCAGGCTCGTCAAAGAAGATCAAAGTCTGAATGATGTCCATATTTTAAGCTATGGCCAAAGTGCCATCAGAAAAGACATTAACTCCCCTTGGGAGTTTGCTGACTATGAAGACGAATAACCCATTAAAAAAGGCACAAATCTTACCAATTTGTGCCTTTTTTAATACGCCGTAAACTTAGTTTATACAATGTGTTTCTCTTACTAATAAGTACTCCCCATTTCCCTTAGAAACTCGTTGTATTGCATATCAAATTTCTCATCGTAGATGGATTCATACTCATCTTTGAACTTATTGAAAATATCTTTGGCTACGCTATGCATACCTTGTGAAGAAAGCAGCTGACATTTGATCAATGTGGCTTCTTCATGGATATGGTCATATTGTAAAATAGTGTCGCTTATCTTTAGTTTTTCCTGATTGGAAAGTTTCACTTCTGAGGAAGTCAGATAACCGTATAAAGTTTCAATTAAATGATTGACAATTTCCGCCTTCATTTCTTCCATCCATTCATAATCCGTTCCTAAAAGCAGTTTACCTGTATCCAAAATTTCAAGAATACTCATCAGGTTTTCTTTGGTCTGCGGACTTTCAAGAAGGTCTTTCAAATCAAAGAACGGAATGTGAACGTCATCACCGATTTCCAGCTTCCAGAAATCTGCATCTTTCAGAAACTTCACTTCTCCAATTGTTTTACAAAGTCTACGTAGCTTGGTAAGGTTCACGCCTCGGTTATTCCTCGCTTTACTCAGAGGCATATCGTACCAAAACAGGTTGATCATTTTATCGGCTGAAACTCCTCGCCCATTGATGTATTGTGATATGGTAATCAATATAAAGAGTTGTTTGATCAGCGGAGTAAATTCATTGGAAATATCTTTGCCTTCACTGTCAAAAATTCTAAAGCCTCCAAAGAAATTGATCGTTGACTTTTTCACTTTCACCACTTTCACTACCTCCGGCTTTTTCACTTCAACTACAGGAATAGCTTCTTCTACTTTTTCTTTCTCTTTATTTGCGGCTGGAGGTGTAATTGTAGGCTTAACTTCTTCGGTACTAACGGTAGGCTCTACTTCGACGGATTGTTTTTTCGTTCTCTTCCAGATCACAACTCCCCCAACTACAAGAATTAATGCTACTACAATAAGCAGTAACTCCCATGGCGTCTCCTCTGATGAGTCAGCTGTAACTTCCTCGACTTCAGGAATATAAAAACCACCCATTAGATTTAAAGAATAAACCTTAAACTGTGACTCTTTCCCTACTTTTTCGATTAAGATCACATGAAGTTTTTTGTACTTGGTATCAAACTGAAGATCCACCACTACTTTAGTATCATTAAACTGAAAAGGAATAACTTTTGGGAAAGCCTTCATTTTTCCAGACTTTAAATCATAATTTCTAAGCGTTAGTTCATTGACGAATTTATGGTTGTCAAATGTCAATGCAAACAGTTCTTGATTTTGGGTATCCACTACAACTGATCTCGAAGAAACATAGGAATTGGGAGGCGTTTCCCATGTCAATATTTTCTTTAATTCATTTGTATTTTCATTGAAATCATAAAGGTCGTAGAAGTTTTGTGGATTGATAATCTGTTGTCCGGTCACACTTCCATAACCCCCCAAAAGATAAACATGTCCTTTCCCCGCTTTACCTACTCCTGTATAATATCTTGGAGTGATCACATCTCCATTTATTTCAATAGGTGTAAATACTTTTTTATTAAAATTATATTTGACAAACTTATTACTAAACTCATGGTTTCCATACCCTCCAAAAATGAACATATTAGCACCGTTATCTGAAATCCACTGAGCATGATGCGTAGCCGTTTTACTAATTGGATAATCAATGTTCTCTTTTTGGACTACTTTAGTAATGAGATCATAAGTGTACACAACATCTTTTTTAAGGTTATAAATGATGAGTTTATTTCCTTTTTTAATCATTCTGGTTCTAACATCAGGTTTCAAATCAAGAGTGAGATCACCCAATCGTACCGTTTCTCCTGATTGAAAATTTCTTTTGTAAAGCACATTATCTTGTACATATAACAAAGCAGAATGTTCTTTCAAATAACAATATAAGCCTCCTTGAATTTTTTCTGCCATGGTTAATTCCCAATTAGAGTGCGTGGCTTTGATCCAAATAGGATGAATTACTTTACCATCAAAAGAAGGATCTGTTTTACAATGTGCTATGTTGCCTTCTTTTTCATCTAACGGCCATTCATATGTGTGGTGGTCCGCCTTAATACGAAGGTTTTTCATAATCATAGGCGGTACATCATGTACTTTAAAATACGGATTGTAGTTGGCCCCAAAGTAAAATTTCAGACCTTTTATGGGTGGAATTTCACCTTTAAATTTGTAATCGTAGGTTCTGTCGTTTAGGCTTAAAGCAATTAAATTATTTTTTAGGTCTATTTTCAGCTTCAACTTCCTCCATTTGTTCATGGCATTTCTGCGATCTTCAAAGTTGAACTTAATGGGCGTCAATTGATGATCATAGATGATACTAAAATCATTAAAACGATCCGATTTGTAGTTATAAACAATATCTAGGTTACGGTGATTATCATCAATCATTCTTAGGATATACCCGAAGTAGTGCTTAGGGGAACGATTGAAATATACATCAACGGTCAATTCCAATTCATCATTTACATTTAACTTTTTCCCATCCATCAACTTTAAACCTGTACGTTGGTCCATTTGAGTTTCGTGACTACCAAATTGTAAACCTATGGGTTGGGCAAATGTAGATTGAAATGAGATGATAAAAAGCAATAGTAAAGAGAATAAAGATTTTCTCATAACTCGTAATCAGCTTAATAAGTACAAAGACAAACATCATTTCGTACTAATTCCAATTAGTATTTTTCAACAAAAAAGAATTAATGATCAATTCTATTTTAACTTAATACTTTGATAAAAAAATAAGTAATAAATCCATTGGTCAGTATAACTTCCTTTCAACAAAAAAATAGTTCAGATTTAATTCCTTCATAAAATGTACTGACTCAATAACGGCTTCTTCAAATATAACCTAAATTTCATAATATTTGCTAACCTGCATTGCCTTTCATGTAAGAAAAATAAAGGTAATGCAGGTTTTAAGTACTAAAACAAGATATCATGCACTATGGCTAAAGTTATGAGTAGGTAATGTTTACTTCACCAATACAGAAGTTGCTTACATAACTAACCTTCAAGACTTCATACTTTGTAAAATAAGTTTTCATTATTTATGGAATTCCTTTTCATGAAGGATAAATGGTTGTGTATGATGGTTCGCGAGGACGTTGCAATGCAACGTCCCTACAGAACTACACTTTAGAAGGTAGTGATGAAATTCTTAACGCTTTTCCCTTCAAGGCAGGGGAGAGTACTACCAAACTAAAATGGTAGAAAGTTCACTGGCGCGAATGTTAAGCGAGAGCGTCATTCGTGTCCTACAGATCATCAGAAATCTCCCGATTTCTAAACACTATAAATATTCAAAAACTTCGTTTACTAGATATTTAATCTTGATAAAATTGGATTATCACCTGCCCATAATTTTAACTATGGTACACGTTTTAACGACTACCTTTGCAATGCGGCTTTCGAATTCAAATACTTATTCAATAACTTTTGATCGATTTCTGACCCATCTTTGTATTGTACCCTCAAAGCTGCAAGATCTTCCTTCAATGTCTTAATTGTATCAGCATATTTCGGGTCGTCATATACGTTATTTAATTCCATTGGATCATTTTTTCTATCGTATAATTCCCACTCGTCCACATCATAGTAGAAGTGAATTAATTTGTACTCTTTTGTGATAATCGCATAATGTCTCTTTACCATATGAATAGAAGGGTATTCATAATAATGGTAATAGACAGCATCTCTATCCCACGCAGCACCATTGTCAGTAAGTAAAGGCATAAGACTTTCTCCTTGCATATCTGTAGGCACTTGGATACCCGCTGCTTCCAAGAAGGTTTGAGCAAAATCGAGGTTTTGTACCATTTCCTCATTCGTAATTCCTGGCTTGATTTCATTGGGCCAACGCATTAAAAGTGGTGTTTTGAAAGACTCATTGTAAGCAAAACGTTTATCAAACCAACCGTGTTCTCCTAAATAGAAACCTTGATCTGAAGTATAAACGACTAATGTATTTTCTGCTAAACCTGTCTCGTCTAAATAATCTAGTACACGACCTACGTTTTCATCTACCGACTCAATCGTTCCAAGGTAATCTTGCATATAACGTTGGTATCTCCACTTCATCAACGCTTCTCGGTCCATAGAGGCATATTTCTTTGCAAACTCTTCATTGATGGGTCCATAACTTGCATCCCATGCTTTCTTTTGTTCCTCAGTCATACGACTTCTCTCTTTTTTGAAAGCGTCGTAATCCCAGTGAGAACCTTGTGGTATACCCAACTTTTCCATTGTTTCAGGATAAAGTTTTGAATCTCCTGCCCAGTTCATATGATCCAAAATGTTCATCTCAGCAGTATGTGCCGCTGTACCTCTACCTTTGTAATCATCGAATAACGTCTCTGGCTCAGGGAACGTTTTCTTTGTATACTCTTTATAATGTCTTTCAGCCGGCAACCATTCTCTATGTGGTGCTTTGTGTAAGTACATCAACATAAAAGGCTTATCCTCTTTTCGTTCGTTCTTTAACCAATTCAAAGTCAGATCAGTTGTAATGTCCGTTACGTAACCTGGGTACGTTACTTTTCCTTTCTTTTTGGTAATAAAAGTAGGGTTATAATAATGGCCTTGTCCTGGTAAAATTTGGTACTCATCAAAACCTTTCGGACCATTTCCAAAGTGCAGTTTACCAAACATCGCCGTTTGATACCCTGCCTCTTGCATAATTTGAGGGAAAGTGACATTAGTGGTATCAAATGGAAAGTAATTATCTGTTTTTCCGTTGATGTGAGAGTGTTTACCTGTCAATATCACTGCTCTTGAAGGTGCACAAATAGAGTTAGTTACACAAGCATTGTCAAAGCGAATACCTTCATTGGCAATACGGTCAATGTTGGGTGTCTTGATCAATTTATCTGAATATGCACTGATGGCTTGGTAAGCATGATCATCTGACATAATGAAAAGTATGTTCGGTCTTTTCTTTTCGGCTTGTTCCTGTTTTTGCGTTACCTGATTGGCACAACTAATACCGATAAAAGTGAAAAGTAATAATGCAATATTTTGGTATTTCATCTCTTTTAAAATTTTTTTTAGAATTGGAATTAGGCTGTTTTTTTATTAATAAGTACTAGGAAGATGTTTCGCGCACCATAGTTAAAACTATGGGCAGGTGATACAACAACCTAACCAAGACAAAGTCTTGAAGGTTGAAAACGGAGTCAACACTTCAGTATTGTCGGAGTCAGTATCACCAGCCCATGACTTCAGTCATGGTGCACGATATTTTGTCCCTTTTCTTCTTCCCTAGCACATATCTCTTTTACATAAAAATATTCTCAAGAACAGGCTCATCGGTCATTGTCACTTCCAATGTTTTGCCTTCTATAATATCACTATGGTCAATAAATGGTTTCTTCAAATCTACACCATCCAAAGTGATTTTCTTGATATATTTATTCTCAATGCTATTATTAATTGTTTTTACAGTAAATGTTTTACCATTTTCCAATTGAATACTCACATCATCAAAAATCGGACGACCAATCGCATAGGTTGTTTCACTTGGACAAACTGGATAAAAACCAATACTGCTTAAGATATACCAAGCTGACATTTGACCACAATCTTCATTACCAATAATACCTTCTGGAGTGGCAGAGTAATGATTTTGTAAAAGATAATCCGCCATATATTGCGTTTTGTGAGGTACATTAATGTAGTTGTACATATAAGCAATATGGTGACTTGGCTCGTTGCCGTGTGCATATTGACCTACCATACCCGTTATATCTGCACTTGCATGCTCGCCTGACAATTGTGAACTTGTTGTAAATAAAGAATCCAATTTCTCTTCAAAATGAGAAGGTCCTCCCAACAGGGTCTTCAAACCATCAACATCATGTGGTACAAACCAGCTCCATTGATAAGCATTCCCTTCTGTATAGTCGTCTTTTCTATGCTGACTGAACCTTGGATCAAAAGGCTCTCTCCATCCCCCTGTACTTAATTTTCCTCTCATAAAGCCTGTCTCTGTATCAAAATACTGAGTGTATCTTTTTGATCGTTCCATATACTTCTTATGAATGTCCATTTTCCCTAACTCCTTCGCCATTACAGCAATGCAGTAGTCATTGTAAGCATATTCCAAGGCTTTTGAAACCGATTCATTTTCTTTATCTGCAGGAATATAACCTAAGGTTTGATTATAGTATTTCCCCATGGGCATCATCTTCTCTTTTACCACTGGATCATAATGTACAAATTTCTTTTCTTCATTGTACTTACTAGCTTCCAACATGGCTTGGAAAGCTTTTTCAACATCAAAATCTCTAGCTCCCTTCATGTATGCATCTACAATGACAGGGATGGAATGATAACCAATCATGGTTCCGGTATAATTCCCCATCAGCTCCCATTTCGGAAGTAACCCTCCTTCATCATATTTCTTCAATAGTGAACGAATATAGCCTTCATTTTGTGTAGGTTGAATGATTGTCATCAAAGGGTGAAATGCTCTGAAAGTATCCCACAAAGAGAAGACAGTATACGCTGTATTTTGTTCGTCTTTCTTAATTTTCTGATCGATGGTTCTGTATCTTCCATCTACGTCAGAAAAAGTCATAGGAGCAATGAAGGCATGGTACATAGATGAATAGAAAATTTTCATATGTTCCTCATCTTTACCATTTGCATCAATCAATGCTATTTTATCTGACCACTGTCCTTCTGCCTCCGTTTTCACTTGATTGAAATCCCAATGATCTACCTCTTTCTCTAAGTTATTTTTAGCACCAATAATATCTACACTACTGATTCCAACTTTTACTTTTACTTGCTCCGCCTCTTCAGTTTCAAACTGCAAAACCACCTTGCCATGTTTTCCTGAGTAATGCTTTCCTTCTACTGTTTTCTGGTCACCATAAATCGTATGTTTGAATGGTTTATTGAATTTAGCATAGAAAAAAACATGTTGCTTTCTCGCCCAACCTTTCGAACTTTTCACCCCAACAATCTCCGTATCACTCAATACTTCAATGGTATTTTCAAGAATCTTATTATTGGCAATTCCTGTTGTAAGGTCTAAAATCATCCCTGCCTGCTCTGTTTCAGGGTAAGTATATTGATGAAAACCGACTCTTGTAGAAGCCGTTAATTCAGCCTTGATATTATAATCTTTTAGGTTTACAGAATAATACCCTGGAGTGGCTGTCTCGCTATTATGATCAAAACGAGAACGGTATCCCTCATCTGGGTTTTCTGAAGAGCCGTAACTTGTCTTTGGTTCACCTGTAAAAGGCATGATCAACACATCGCCCAAATCTCCAATACCCGTTCCTGAAAGGTGCGTATGTGAAAAACCTATGATCGATGAATCCGAATGATGATAGCCTCCACAAGCATCCCATCCGATAAATCGTGTATCTGGACTCAATTGCACCATACCATTAGGTGTAGTCGCTCCAGGAAACGTATGACCATGATAACCTGTCCCTACAAACGGATCTACATAAGAGAGTTTATCCGAAAGCTCTTGTTGCTTATCTCCTGTATCGTACTTTTTACAGCCAATAAGGAGCATGGCAATTACTAAATAATTTGTGAATTTCATTATTGTATCTGTGTATTGGAAGCAGGCCTGTCGTCACTTTGCAGACCTGCTCGCTTAAAAAATTTTTAATTGACTTTAGTTTGCTGTCTTAGAATATCTAAAGTAGACGTTCCATAACTTTCAGCCGGCTCCAATTGAGTATCATCCTCCCAATCATTGAAAGAGTTGACGATCATCAATCTTGATGCACCAATGTTCTTTTTGGCTACATTCAACACATCTTTAAACCTTTGCTCATCCCTTACATGTCTGTAAGAAGTACTTTCTGGCTTCGCTATCAGAGGGTTGAAGGAAGGCGCTACTGTTGGTACCCATTCCACACCGCCAACACTGTTCATATAATACTCTTTGCTGTAGTCCCAGTGTAAATCAAGGTACTGTGGAAAAGAAGAATATCGGTCGTAATAGTTGTCATTGAACATGGTAGTGAAAGATACAGCATCTAAAGCATTTTCATAAAACATCTCAAAACGTGCCGGTGGTACCCATCCGTTTCCTTGTTCACCGAGTAAATAGAGTTCGTAACCTTCAGCACTCATGGCTTCTCTGATCTGACGGTACACTTCCTGTAAGTCATTACAATGAAAATTGTGTGCTCCAATAATACTTACAAAATATTTATCGTCGATTTTCTGATAATTAGGATCTTCAAAGAAAGGAATCATACCTTTAAAAATAGTGATCAGATCTTCCACTCTTCCTTGATCTTCTAACGTATTATCCGCTTCCAAATCAAAGGGACCTACATTTAGACGAAGTGAGAATTTCATAGTCCCTTCGGCGTTATTCGCTTGAAAAGCTTCTATCATAGAAATATCTTGGGAGTTGCCTGCTTCTCTGAAACTAAACATGAAAAAATCTACACCACCTGCAGCCCCCCATTCGACATGCTGCTTCATCGCTTCTGCATTTCCAATTTCATATTCTCCGGCCAAAGGCACTTCTTCTTGATTATAACCCCATTTATTGGCTAGGTATAAAGCCCCTACCAAATAATCTTGTGTCACTGGAATTTCCTGTATTTCAGCACTTATTGGATGTTCTTCTATTGTTTCATTCTCAGGCTCGCATGATAAGGCAAAGAAGGCCATCAAGCAGATCATTGTTATTTTTAATCTATTTTTCATCTCATTCGATCTTTTAGAATTCATCAATAATTTTAAAATCAACTCCTGCAGCTTCGTACTCTTCAAGGGTAGTACCGTAATAGTATTTCACTACATCTTGATTCATGATCGGCTGTAAACTTCCCCAATCTTTATAGCTTTTCGGTACCGACAGCTTCAATCTTGTATTTAAGAAATCCGAACCTTCTAAATACGCTACACCTTGGTTATATCCATTGGTATTTAATCTTGCTTCTTTGAAGGGATACATAATACGTTCTGGCATATTAGTGGCCTGTCCGACTCCATTTTGATCTGAGTTGAAATGAGGTGGTATATCAAAAATATCTCTTGTTCTTCTGATAAGACACCAACCATCAAACCCTTGGAAAAAGCCTGCAATCCAACGTTGAACAATGACTTGCTGAATAGGGCCATGTGAGATTTGGGCTTTTACAATGCTTCTGTAATCTCTTACGCCTTCAGAAGTTGTTCCCCACTTCACGCCGTCATTTTCTAAATAAGCATTTACTTTTTCAGTGATATCATGTTGTGCAAAAGAGGCTCTAATTCCTTCGTTATAATAAGCTTCCGCTGATCCAGCTCCACCCCAGTGTAATAGTTTTGCTTCTGCTTTTAAGAAACAAGCTTCGGCATACCCTATGATTGTTGCTTCATAATCTTGAGCGTAATAACGCTCTGCAATATCAGAATAGCTATCATCACCTAAACCACTGTAAGGGTTTTGTTGGTCGGTCAATCCCCAATTATCGTGAGGAGTAGTTGACTTTGGCTTACTTACATATGGAGCAGCATATTCAATCACTACTTTACCGTTTTCTTTATTGGTTAAAGTATCTCTGATGATATAATCCAATTTTGGTTTTTCAGCATACACTTCTATTCTTGGGTCTTTCAAGTCTCTAAGTTGTGTATGAAAAACGTGCCCGAAACGTTGTAATTGACTGCTACTATTTTGATGTCTGAACTCACGGTAGAAGTAGTTCCAGTTTTCCTCCAACGTACCCCATGCGGCAGTCACGGCTTCAGATTCACTACCAATGATATCCGCTTCTCTTTCCATTGCCAAACGACCGTAATCTGTAATGTTAGTTCCCATATTTTGATAACGGATCGCTAATTTCAATGACAACGTATTGGCAAATTTTTTCCACTTTTCTTTATCACCTTGAAAGATCGGTTCATCCATGGTATCCACTGCTGTATCCATAGCTACATAAGTATCCGAAAGAGTTTTAAGAATATCTTCCAATACTTGTTCTTCACTATCAAATCCGATTGTCAAACGCTGTTGCCATGCTTCTGAATAAGGCATTGGCCCCCAAGTTCCTAAAATCACTGAAGACAGATAACACTTCCATATTTTAGCCATTCCAACCTGATTGGTGTATTTTTCATTATCTCCATACGTATCAATGATGGACTGTAAATCCATGATCAAGTTGGTATAAAAATCTTCCCACCAGCCTGACCCCAACGGATCTGAAAACCAATACGTATTGTAAGGTCCTCCACCAGCAGAAGTATAATGAGAATACTGCAGATACATTTTGTTGGCAGGATCACCTTTTACCAAGTCCAATGATTTTTTAACCACACCTGGAAATAAGACGTTAGGTGTTGCCGTTTCAAACTCGTGAGGATTTACATTCAGTTCCTCAAAATCCTGCGTACAACCCAATGACCCCCATAGAATTGCACTTGTAATAATGATATTGATATATTTCTTTAACATGCTCTTCTAATTAAAATGATACTCTAAAATCAAAACCTAATGATGATGTAGGCGGCAATGAACCATTTTCAATACCCTGCCCGTTGCCTGAATAAGAAGTAGCTTCAGGATCTAAACCATGCGGTGTATTTTGATAGATAATCCATAAGTTTCTACCTACTACAGAGATCTTTGCAGTTTGAAGACCTATTTTCCTGATCAACTTTCTAGGAATGTTATAGCCAATGGCTACCTGTCTTAATTTGACATAAGTTGCATCATAAGTATTAAATTCTTTAGCATTAGAAGTTCCCGTTTGGAAGAAGTTTTGAGGCGAAATATAGGTTGTATTCTTACCTACTACTTCCCATTCTCCCGTTTCAGGGTTTTGAACTGCCTCATAAGCATCTAACAAAATACCTTTGTTTCTCTCACTATCACCGTATTCGTTGTCATATAATCCATCTCCATTTCTTTCACTGGCATTTTCTCCCAACACAATACTACTAAACCAGTAGTCATCTCTACCTTCCACTGTATTGGCAGTATTTCCCCATGTTTCTGCTTTCGATCTTGATACACTATAAAGGTCACCTCCCATTTTTATATCAATCAAGAAGCTAATATCAAAATTCTTAATGCTGAAAGAGTTGTTGACAGAGGCTAACCAATCGGGTTGTGCGTTACCTAATACCTGATTTGGATTGGCAATTGGAATACCATCTGAGCTCACCAATTTTCTACCTTCATCATCCGTCAACCATTTTTCACCTCTAATCACTCCAAACGGTTGGCCTACTTCAGCACTAATTGCTACTGTAGAATAACCTCGGTATTCTATTCGATCGAGTTCGGCACCTGTCAGCGGATCACTGAACAATGAGTTGACCATCGAATTATTTTTCGACCAGTTCATTAGCATATTCCATTGGAAATTGTTGGTTTGAACTGGCGTTACTCCTAATGTAAGTTCTATACCTCGGTTTTGAATTTCTCCTGCATTAATCATTTTTGTTTGATAACCTGCCCCACTTGGCAAGTCAATTCGAATGATCTGATCGTAAGTTCTATTATCATAATAAGTGGCATCCAAGCTGATTCTATTCTGGAAGAATTTTAATTCTGCTCCTACTTCCCATGAATTGGTCGTTTCAGGTTTTAAGTCCGGATTTCTCAACATCGATTGATTCGAGACCCAAGCATAACCATTATAATTTCCACCATAACTGAAGGTATTATTCAACTCATTGAATCCTGTATCGTTACCCACTTGAGCAATTGATCCTCTAATCTTACCAAATGACAATACATCATCTGACATGCCCGGTAGGTTAGTGAATACAAAGGAAGTACCCACGCTAGGATAGAAGTAAGAATTGTTTTTGGCTGGCAAGGCTGAACTCCAGTCATTTCTTGCCGAAAGGTCTAAATAAAGAATGTTATTATACCCTACTGAGGCCGTTGCAAAAACAGAGTTAATACGCTTGTTGTCTACACCTTGCGTTACAACTGGAAGTGTGGCGGCATTGGATGCACTCGCTACTTCTGGAACGATTAAACTATTGATTACTGTTTCATCAAAATTGATGCTTTTATCAAATCTACTTGCTCCTGCCGTAGCGAATATATCAAACTTTCCTGCTGTCTTTTTATAATTGATAAACCCTTCGTAGTTCCATACTTGGGTATTTCTATTGAACATTGAATACCTTCCATCAGGATCTAAAGCCGAACCCATATTGCTAAATGAATAACCATTTCTCATTCTGATATCTCCACCCACTCTCACTCTCACATCAAGGTCTTTGCTAATTTTTGATTTTAAGGTCATCATTGGAATAAAACGTTCCTGCGTGTCCTCGTTTTTATTTTCATTGAGTGACCAGTACGGGTTGAAGAAATCTTCCACTTGCCCCACTTCTGTTCCATCCTCATTTTTCCATGGCGAAAGCTCTTCCAACTTCACATTTCTGTGCATATAAATAAAAGAGTTGTAAGGGTTCTTATCACTACCGTTCTTTTGCATACGGTTAGTCGTTTGCTCAGACATGTAGGTTACCTTTACATCTGCCTCCAAGAATTTCTTAAATTGACGAGTGGTTCTCACGTTGAAAGTATTTCTAACTTGTAGGTTAGAGCCTTCCAAAATATCAGTCGCATCCATATTGGTATAGGAGATATAAAGCGATCCCTTCTCTCCTTTCTTTTGTAATACCAAACTGTTGGTGATGTTTCTACCTCTTGTGAAAAAGTCTTTGATATTGTTGGGCTGAGCATCATACGTTCCCACTTCTCCATTATAACTCAACACCTCTTGTCCGACCATCGGTGCACCCCAAGATCTTCTGAAGTTATATAAATCAGGTAAGCCCGTCACGGGGTTAAAGTGGTTTTGAGAAGATCCTACTCTTGTATTACTTCCTGCTCCATATACATTTTGAAAGTCGGGGAATTGCGTAATTTCTCTGATCTGATAATTCAAACCGTATGAAACACCCCATCGGTTTCCTTTTGCAGAACTCTTTTTTGTTGTGATCATGATCACACCATTAGCGGCTCTTGAACCATAAAGTGCAGCGGCATTCGCTCCCTTTAAAACCTGCACGTCTGCGATGTCTTCAGGATTAATAAAACTGATGCCTCCACCGTAATCCAAGTTTTCGGATTCACCCGAAAGTGACACCCCTGTATCACCGCCTTCACTGTCAATTGGCACACCGTCCACTACGTATAAAGGTTGGTTATCTTTGGTCAAAGAAGTTGCACCACGAATCACCACTCTGCTTGTACCTGTAGGCGAATCCGCTCCAGTGATCTGTACACCTGCCACTCTACCCGCTAAGCCCGTAATAAAATCCGCTTGCTTTACTTCAGTGAGTGACTCTCCCTCTACGCCTTGAGTAGCATAGCTCAAACTCTCCTTTTCACGGCTGATGCCTAATGCTGTCACCACCACTTCTTTTAAGTGCTCTACTTCTGTTTCGAGTGCAACATCAAGCGTTACCTGATTGGCAACGATCACTTCTTTGGAAATCATACCGATATAAGAGAATACCAATACATCTCCTTCATCAACATTGATGGAGTATCTTCCGTCCATATCCGTGATAGTACCAAAAGTGGTTCCTTTTACCCGAACGTTTACACCAGGAAGTGTTATATCATCATCTATAGACAATACCTTTCCGGATATTTTTCTTTGTTCTCCCTGAGCCATTACAATAGTGGAAGAACATATTGCAATAAGTAGTAAATAAAGTAACTTTCGTTTCATTCTTCTCTACGCTAGTTCGTTAATATTCATTTCATCAGTCTGCTGCCTAATAAGATTTCCGAGAAAAAAATTATTATCATTTTCTGATATTCAAGTTTAGGAGGCAGTCATTAATTTTTTCTGATTAATGCATTAATTGTGGCTTAATTGCCGTTTTTGAGCGTCAAATAAACGTTTTGTTAATAAAAAAAGATCTTAATGAATCAGATTCTGAAAAATTGAAATGTTCAAAAAAATAAAAAGTCTTTTTCATTTCCCTTTGAATTAAGCCCTATTAAGAGAGTGTTAATTAATTTTTAGGCCATGCCCGTAGGTTTGTGACACAAGTACTAAGCGATTATTGATCACAAACTATGAGGAAATGAATATGACAAATCAGTTATTAAAAATATTACTTCTAATTACATTAATCAAACCATATGTAAGTTTTGGTGGGGATGGTGACAGAAAAAACAAGAAAACGAATCTTTTGTTCATCATTACTGACCAACAACGGTTTGATGCCATTGGTAAAGCCAAGGTATTTCCCTTCTTAAAAACACCTACTCTTGATAAGCTTGCCAATGAAGGGGCTTATTTTACCAACGCCTATACGCCTTGTGCTGTATGTGCACCGGCAAGAACCAGCATTCTAACGGGACAAACAGTAGAAAATCATGGTGTTCGTAAAAATGAATACGCCTATAACAATCCTAATGAAGGGGCCTATTGTGAGGTACCCTCTTTTGATCAGATATTAGTTCAGAATGGATATTATAGCGAATACTTAGGAAAGTATCATTCCCCAATACACCTTTCAGAGGGGTATTCGGAATTTTCTTATACTAAGAACAAAGGCAATGTCTATATGACTAAAAATAAAAGGGTCTATCAAGAAATGATGAAAGACTACAAAAACTCAAAAGGACAAAAAACTACAGATTATGATTTGGTGGATAAATACTTCAAAAACTTTTATACGCCCGACCCCATTGATATGCGCTATAAAAAAGGAGAGGATTACAGAAGGTCTCATTTTAGTAATGAACAAAGGAAACTAAAACTCACACAACCTGATGGTCATGGTCTTCTTCATCTTCCCAAAGATCTCAGTATAAGCAGTTACCAAACGTCTACACTACAAGCAGCTCTTAAAAGAGCATCAAAACAAGAGAAGCCATTTAGTCTTACGTTGGCGTACTTCTATGTGCATGCACCAATGCTCCCTACTGAACCTTGGTACAGTATGTACAACCCTGCGGATATGCCAACACCGGCTAGTATTCATGATGAAATGAATAATGTCCCATACAAAAATGCCAATAACAGAAAATCAATGCCGGAATACAGTGATCCTGAAATGGTAAAATATATGGCGTCCAACTACTTCGGCCTAGTCTCTGAGATTGATTATTATCTAGAGAAAATCATGAGAGATCTTAAAAAATACGGCATGGACAAAAATACGTTAGTGATTTTTACAAGTGATCATGGTGAAATGTTAGGTGCACATGGAATGAGAGAAAAGAACGTCTTTTATGAAGAATCTGCACGTGTACCTCTAATTTTTTGGTACCCTGGAAAAATTCAACCTACTCAAATTGAAAGTCCAGTTTCTACACTTGACCTCTATGCCACCATACTGGATTACCTTGAAGTGGAAGGGGATCAAAGAAATAGTACTTCACTAAAACCTTTGGTGGAAGGTAATGCCTCCAGAAAATATGTGGTGCAAGAATGGGATTACCATGGACCTAAGCAGCCTAATTATATGGTAGTCAGTGATGATGGGTGGAAATTAATTACCACTTACGCAAAAGGCAAACCTGGTTTTGATGTCTTATTTAATCTAAAGGAAGATCCTCACGAAATGAACAACCTTATCGGTGAAAACCCTGAAGCGATGAAGTATAAAAATAAAGTGGAGGAATTGAAAGGGTATTTGGTGGAGTGGCTCACTAAAAATAATTCGAAAAGAACGGAAATTATAAAAGAGAGAAATATTCTCCCTGAAGTGAAATTGTAAAAATAATTAAGTTGTAAGCTAAGTTTTCGAATATTTATGATGTTTAGAAATCAGGAGATTTCTGCTGATCTGTAGGACACGAATGACGCTATCGCTTAACATTCGCGCCAGTGGACTTTCTACCCAATTCATTTGCTACTTCTCCCCTCGGCCTTGAAGGGAAAAGCGTCAAGAATTTCATGAAGTGAGCCGTTAATAATGATTTTACTGTTTGAGCACAGCGAGTTCAAAATCATTTAGGCAAAAGGAATGGAATTTAGCTTTTGACTTCTAAGCCTTGAGTTTTTTGCTTCGTTTTTGTTTCAAGACAAAATAAAGAAGAAGGAAGTTTGAAAGTAGATCCTATAAAATATAGTAGAAATATAGATTGAAAGTTATCGAGCACTTAGTTTACAATTTACTAATCAATAATTCTATGTGGAATAAACTAATACTTATCATCAGCTTAGCTATAAGCTACTCGGCTTCAAGCATCGCTCAAGATCAAAAACCGAACGTGATCCTCTTCTTTGCAGATGATTTCGGCTATGGTTCTACCAATGTCTACGGAGCACCAAAGTCTTTAATACAAACGCCCAACATCAATCAATTGGCTAAAGAGGGTATACATTTCACCAATGCATTTACCACAGGCTCTGTCTGTTCTCCTACAAGATACGGACTTCTCACTGGGGAATACTCGTGGCGAACTAGAATGAAAAAAGGAGTGGTCGGCCCTTCAGATCCATCGTTGATTGATGCAGATAAAAAGACATTACCTGACTATTTAAAATCACTTGGGTATACTACAGCGGTAGTAGGAAAGTGGCACTTAGGGTATAAAAAAGAAAAATTCAAGAACCTTCTGGGGGAAATAGAAATGGGTCCCAATGTACACGGATTTGATTACAGCTTCACTGTCCCCAATAATCTTGATGATGTCCATAAAATTTACATTGAAAATGATAAAATTTACGGGCTAAGATCTGATAAAATTTCTCCTTATGGAAGATCATTTTACGGAAAGCAATATGCCGGTTACGACGCTCCTCAAAGAGTAACGGAACAAGTAATGAATGACCTCACTCAAAAATCCATTGATTGGTTAGAAACCGTAGAAAAGGACCAACCCTTTTTCTTGTATTTTTCTTCTGTAGCGGTGCATCATCCTATTACACCTAGCCCAGAAATGAGAGGAAAAAGCGAAGCAGGTGCATATGGTGACTTCATCCAAGATATCGACCGTTGTTTAGGACTATTGATTCAATATTTAGAAGAGAAAGGTTTAAGGGAAAATACTATCATTCTCTTTACAAGTGATAACGGAGGTGATATCCCAAAGAAAAAACAGGTGATGCCTGAAAATTTTGCCATGAACAAGGGGCTAAAAATCAATGGCGACTACAGAGGCGACAAACACACGATTTGGGACGGTGGCTTCCGAGTACCTATGATTATCAATCATCCCAATAAAATCAAGAAAAACACTTCTTCAGACGCGATTGTCAGTACCGTAGATGTTTACGCTTTTTTATCTGATTACATCAGTAAAGGCAAAAATAAAACATTATCTGACGCAATCGATAGCTCAAGTTTTATGGATGTGATCAATAATAAGAAAAGTGCTTATGAAAGACCTCCTTTAATTCACCAAGATGCTAGAGGAAGAAAGGCTATCCGAATGGCTGAATGGAAATATATTGAGGCTAAAAACCCTAATTCCAAAAATAAAGACGATCATGCACAGCTCTACCATACTGCGAAAGATTTTGCGGAGAAGAAAAATGTGATTGGGGAGTATGAAGAGAAGGCGGAGGAATTGAGGGGGATGTTGGCTAATCAGGTTGAATAATAACAACCAAGACTATTCTTTATTGATACAGACCTGCTTTTTTAATGCTAGAAAAGCAGGTCTGTTTTTCAAAAAAATTAGGTTAAGATGGAGTGTTATAGAAAGAATTAATAGGTTATAAAAATTTACATAGTTTTACGTTGGAGGCTTATTTTAAATATTTGTCGTCGATGATAACATAAATAACAAAACTAATTGATCATCATAATTCAACGATATGATAAAGCACTAATTAACAGACTCTTAATAAAGTCGTCGTAGATAGACCTAAATCATACTAATAAAGGTCGACGACTTCTATTTTTATTTAATATTGAATTATCAGGGTATTTTGACTATTTTTGGCTAAATAGCGGGCAGAAGTCAATGGGGTTTACTCTGAACTATATTGAATTGAAATTTATCTACTATAACATCTTGTATATTATTCTGCTGAGTTTACTCTGAACTATATTGAATTGAAATTTGCTTTCAATGTCTTCAGAAAAACGAATCTGGGCTGTTTACTCTGAACTATATTGAATTGAAATTTATCTACTATAACATCTTGTATATTATTCTGCTGAGTTTACTCTGAACTATATTGAATTGAAATTTGCTTTCAATGTCTTCAGAAAAACGAATCTGGGCTGTTTACTCTGAACTATATTGAATTGAAATTATATGCCTATTCAATGTGATAGAAAAGGAAGGAAGTTTACTCTGAACTATATTGAATTGAAATATACAGGATTATTGGTAAATGATTTAGATGACCCAGGTTTACTCTGAACTATATTGAATTGAAATACTACTTGAAAAAATAGTTTGGTATGACAAGATAGGGGTTTACTCTGAACTATATTGAATTGAAATTAAGATGAGTGAAGTAAGAAAACTAAAGCGAGAGAGGTTTACTCTGAACTATATTGAATTGAAATGCGAGATATGATTGTCTGGCTTGAAATTCATTCCTGTTTACTATGAACTATATTGAATTGAAATAACCTAAATAACGGTGTGTAAGCAATAATACATTGTTTACTCTGAACTATATTGAATTGAAATTACTGGTTGATGAGACTATCCACACAACGCCTTATAGTTTTACTATGAACTATATTGAATTGAAATTACACAAGACCTGCAGCACCAAGAACAGAAAAGAAGGTTTTACTCTGAACTATATTGAATTAAATTTTTCAAAATAATTTTAAAATGAATAGAGACACTAGATATATAATTCGAATTCTAAATATGATACAAGAATTGTCGAAATATAGTTATACAATAAAGGACATAACCAGCAAATACGGTATCAAAAAATCTCAAATTTATAATGATTTTGCCACCATTGAAGAACTTATTAGTCCTGATTGTTTTTCTAAATCTTTAATTAAAGGAACCAGAACTTACGAGTATAAGCTCAAGCCTGAATATAGTATAGATGCCACCAATATTTTTTCAAAAGAAGAACAAGAAATAATACTTTCGACAATAAGTAATAGCTACAATGAAAATTCTCAAAGTATTTTTTTAAGCATTAGAAAGAAGTTTAAATCCCTTCAAAATGTCAATTGGTCGAATATTAATTCTATTATCGATAAAGAATTTAAACTTTTGCACGCAATTAATTCTGGATTGAGAATAATGCTATTAGATTATGAGTCACCAAGTAGTAATACAACTAAGGACTACTACCTCGAACCAATCGAAGTCTATGAAAATAATAAAAGATTACATGCTTATGACCTTGATGCTGGGAAATTTAAAGACTTTAAGATCATTCGTGCAAAAGCAGTAGTTGTTAAAAATGAACTTATTGAAAATAAAAAATTATATCAACCAAAGTATTTTGACAGTTTTGGCTTTTCTTGTGAATTAGGTAATGAACATCAAGTAAGTTTTGAATTAACAATGATGGCTGGCAATCTTCTAAAAGAATCATTCCCTGAATCCAATAATTCTATTTCATCTACAGATGATAACGATTACCCCTATATTTTCAATGGTAATGTTGCAAAATTTATTGGCGTAAGTAAGTTTATTTTAAGTATGCCTGGAAACATCAAGAATATCCAACCTCCAACTTTAGTAGAACACCTTACTACTGAAAAAAATAAATATTTATTTTAACTATCCATTAATATTGGACAGTTGATGATTATACTTGTAGTAACATTAATCAAAACGACAAATTAATGAGACTACATGTATCATGTTCCAACAATACCGAAAAAATACCTCGGTACTACAAACCTAAATTAAAAGGAACACTTCACAAATGGCTTGGCAGTTACCAATCACATGATGGAAAATATTCCACTTACTCAATTTCAAATATTGATGGAATTAAGTTCAATGGTGATTTTGGTACAGCAAAGAAATCAGGCTTGAAATTCTTTATCTCTTCTATTGATAAAGAGTTTATAAAAAAGATAATTCTCGGTATAAAGAAAGACAATACCATGTTTTCAGGCATTACCGTAGAACAAGTAAGTATTGAGGCAGATCCCGTTTTCGATAAAAAAATCGAACACTTTTTTGTGGATTCACCAGTACTAGTCAAAAGAGATAATAAATTCTTTTTTGCAGGTGATAAAAAAGCAGATGAATACATGACTGACCTCATGAATAAAAAGCTAAAAGCTGCAGGATATGATGATGAGGTACAGATTATGTTTGACCCTCACTACAAAAAAAGTAGTACTACTGAGGTCAAGTACAGAGATATAAGAAATAAATGCAGTATATGCCCTGTATACATCAAAGGTACACCTGAAACCATAGCTTTTGCATGGAATGTAGGTATTGGAAATTCAACAGGTATTGGTCTTGGAGCTATAAGTAAATAATTATGTTTGCAGTAAAATATAAAGGAGACTTTGGTTTCATCAAACCTTGGGATGCTGTAAGAAATGATAAGATTGCCTCACAGCAATTTCTCACACCATCTATGATCATGGGAATGGAAATTATGCTATTCGGTGAAGCAAACGGAGCGATCAAAAGACATCGAATCAAGTTTGATATTCTCACTCCTCAGCAAGAGACAGTCCAAGGAAGAGGTTTCTTTGTGAAGAATAAAATGAATCAAAAAGAGACAGGTATAGTCACTAGGTACACTATGCTAAACCCTGAACTTTCACTGTTATTCGAAACAAAAGAAGAAGCAGAAGTGGCATTTAATTCTCATTTATTTCTCGCACGCAATGAGGATATCATCTTCCCCATTCACATAGAAGAGATAACTGAAGAAGAGTTCGACCTTCAATACGAAGGTTTCGAATTGGTAAAAGGAGACACTATTGTAGTAGGGTATAACAGGTATACAGGTGATAAAATGACAGGTAACTTGGAATATTTTGAAAGAACAACTTAACAAGCTAAAAGCCAAATCGGAAGACTATAAAGGGCATCAGCTAAGCCTTTTTGAACATACTGAAGATGTGTATCATTCCATTATCAAATTTGCTCAGTACCTCGATGTTGATGTAGAAATTTGTAAAAAAGGTGCTGTCTTACATGATATGGGAAAAGCCCACCCTTGGTTCCAGGCATCTTTAAAAGGTATTCGACCAGAAAAAGCATATCGGCATGAACTGGGATCGTTATTTTTCCTTCCATTATTCCCTGAAGAGGAATGGGATATACTTATTGAGTTAGTGGTATCACATCATAAGTCAATTAAGAATGATAAATCTGCTAGAGGTATCTTAGATATGCTTAAAGAAGATAGTCAGTTTATTAATTGGCATTTAGGAGAATGGGATAAATGGTCTGCAGGTACTGAAGTTATTTGGAAGGAGTTTGGTATAAAATATAGGACTATATCAGAAGAGGAAGCAAGAGATGCTTTCAAATATGTAGTAAGATACTGTAAAAAGATTCCTAAAGGTATTTCTGAATGGAAAGGAATACTTATGGGAGCAGATCATCTCGCTTCAGCATTAGTAGAAAATACTGAGTTATCACTCGAGAAGATGTTCAAAGCACCTAACCTAGATTTCTACAAATCTACCCATCCATTATATCCAATATCACTAGTTCCTCCATCAAATAAGAAGCATACCTTAGCTGTTGCTCCTACTGGAGCTGGTAAAACTAACTTCATGATGAGAAGAACAACTGGAAGAGTATTCTATACTTTGCCATTCCAAGCTTCAATCAATGCAATGCTTCATCGTATTGGTGCTGATTTGGAAGAAGATAACCCTGATCTTGATATTAGAGTACAACACTCAGCTTCTAAAGTAGTGAAAAGAGGAAAAGATTTTGAGGTGGAACTGCAAGGAAAGATTGGTGCAAATATCACTATCCTTACTCCACATCAGTTAGCAGGAATTATCTTTGGTTTAAAGGGATATGAAGCATTATTATTGGACTTAAAAGGATGTGATATTATCATGGATGAAGTTCATACCTATAATCAACCTTCTCAAGCGATTGTACTAAAGTTAATCGAGGTACTAAGAAAATTAGGATGTAGAATTCATGTAGGTACAGCAACTATCCCAACAGAACTCTACAATGCTATTCTTGAGAGATTAGGAGAGGATACTTATGAAGTGAAGTTTGATGCTAAAACATTAGATACTTATGATCGTCACACCATACATAAAGTAGATGAATTCTTAGATACACTACCAGTAGTCAGAAAGGCAGTAAAGAACAGAGAGAAGATTCTGGTCATCTGTAATCGTGTAGCTAATGCTCAATTGATATATAATGAATTGTCAGCTCTTTACCCTGATGTAGATACCATGCTTGTTCATAGTAAATACAAGAAAGGAGAAAGAAATGACAAGGAGAAAGCATTGATTGATCACTACAACAAAATGACAGAAGCATGTATTGTTGTGTCTACTCAGATTGTTGAGGTATCACTTGATATTAGCTTTGATCTTATGATCACTGAGGTTGCTCCACTTGATGCACTTATCCAAAGACTTGGTAGAATACATAGAAAGAGAGTAAAGGAATCACTTGATCCTAAAACGAGGTACTACAAACCTGTATATGTAATTGCTCCTCCAGAAGATCAAGAAGAAGCATTTCCATATGATTTGGGAATTCTTGAACGAACTTATGAAATGCTTCCTGATAAGGATATTCTGAAGCAGACATCCATGCAAGAGAAAATTGATTATGTATACCCAGAAGTAGATCTAATGGACATTGATACACACTGTATATTCAAAGAAGAAGGAAAGGTAAACATCAAGAAATTGATTAGTAATACCAATTCTACTTTCCTTGATTTACTAGAGATTGATAGTGTAAAAGTAATTCTAGCGAAGGATGTAGAAGCATATCACAGTGCAAACTACGAGAAAAAGATGCTAATGGAGATTCCTGCATCTACATATCATGTGAGAAATTGTGATCAACTAGAAACTGGTTCTAGACCATTTGTAGTACGTGATGAAGCTTACTCTCACTTAGGTTTAAATACTAAACTTATTAACGATGGTAACAACAGAAACAGGTAGGGTTCTATTTGAATCTCAAGATAAAAATATAGAAGACTTCTTTGGTGAATGTGCTAGAATCTTATTTGATTCAGGCAAAAACAATCATTTAATATGGGTTGGTAATTCACCATTTGTTAATTTCAAAGACGTAACACCAAGTATTGATGAACATATAATTAACTTCTACAATAAAGTTAATAATTCCGGTAGATTAGATCAATCAATTGCGCCGGGATTTCCAGCCTCATGGGTAAAAAATGATAAAGATATATCTGCTGCAACTTCATTTGGAGAATCAAACATAGGTGTTGATTTCGGTAAAGAGGATGCCATGCTTGCTTTTATTGGTAATGCTCTAGAAGTAGGTTTGGCAGGTGGTCAGAATTTCTACTTCCAAGAACTGGAGATACTAAATATATTATTTGAAGGATGGAAAGTGTATAGAAAACTACTGAATGATAAGTCAACAAACTTACTTCCTAATAAATTAGCATCATGGAATGGTCAATGGCTGAATTATAGACTTTCAGAAGATTATGATGAAGATTATGACTTCCAGTCGTTAACTAATGAAGGATTCTTTAAGGTTGATAAAAAAGGAATAGTAGCAGTCGATACATTGAATTGGTCTGAACTTTACTTCAATTTATCACAACACTTTGATAATAAACTCACTCCATTTATGGGCTCTATTGGTCAGAAAAAAGAAACAATGGGAAGTGTGATAATCAATCTAGAGTATTGTGATTCATTAGCTGATATGTATGAGCATATATCAGGAATACGCCTAAAATCAAAGGAGTTCTCAGCAATGTTTGGTCTTGATTCTATGAGAATTGTAGATACAATGAGAGTATCAATGAAGACTCTACAACCTCCTAAATTGGAGAAGATGCTTAATGAACAAAAAGCATACAAATACAACGAAAAAAATTTCTATCAAATTAAAACATACCTATTAGTCATGTTAGGGTCAAAACTGGATCAAGTACAGAAATTAGTAGATGAAATTGCTACTATGTTAATCAACTATACCAACAAGGAAAAGAATAATACTAGTCGTAAAAATAAGGTCAAAAAGGATTTATTTGGTAGTAATACTATAAATAATTTTCTTGAGCATATCGTGGAAATTATTCCTGACCTTGATAATTCATATCAACCATTAATTTCTGATATAACTAAGATCATTGTACCATTACAGGAGCCAGATTTTAAAATGTTTATCTTATTACTAAAGCTTGAGTTTACATCAAAAGAACACTTCGGTAAAATAGTAAAAACAACAAAAAAGTAATCTTTAGAATTATAACACAAACAAAAATAAATATGAACACTTTATATATCCGTATCGCAAAGAAAGTTGACAACACAGTATTCCAAGTAGTTGATGGTCAGAAGAAATATTGGGACCCAACATTCAACAAACCGCTTCCTTATTCTTCAGGTCAACAAGTGAAACGTTGTATTATCGAAGAGATCGCTAATTCGGGAAATTTCCAATTAGCACCAACTACATTTGAAGTGAAGATTGACAAGGAAAAGAAATCAAAAGATGGTCAAGGTGGTGTACTTACAGCATGTGATCCTACTTTCGTAGATCAATTACTAGGAGGTTATATGAATATAACTGGTAAGTCAAATGTTAAGCGACGTTCTCCACTATCTATCTCTGCAATGAGGCCTATTCATCCTAAATTGGCTAATATTGATAAGACAAAAGGATCATTTGATAGAAGAGGTAGAGATAATAATATTGTTAGATTCATTGACTCTAAAACTAAAGAAGAAATTGACATAAATGATGCTATCATTGATGAGGTATTGGATAGCTTAGAAGGGGCACAAAAGAACTTTCACACTCAATTCTTACCAGATTTGCAACAATCAACTGGAATCTTTGTATTTGATATGGCCATTGATCTTAATAGATTATTTACCGTTAAGTATGATATATTAGAAACAGAGATCACTGATGAAATAAGAGATAAATTAATAGAAAATGGATGGGATCAAGTTGGTAATTTATTCACTCTATCTGCCGAGAAGCGTGAAATGCTTATCCCTCATATTGTAGATGGTATTTTGAACTGGAGAATTACATCCAATCAATCTCGTAACTTCTCTATGATGGAAATATTGGCGGTTGCTACTTCCACAAATGTACATGAAGTATCAGGAGCAATCAGAGCCGAGCTTGATCAAGATGAGCACGCACAATTGGTTTTAAGTGATGATGCATTTATTACAGAATCTGCAGGTGCTTATTCAAACAGTTTTAATGCTTCTCCAACAGCTATCAATGATGCGAGATCAAAAATAATTGAGCTTTTATCTAAGCACAATCCAGCACAAGAGAAAGTCACTCTTTAACCCTAAAGAGGTCTTTTAGTTAAAAAATTAGGAGACCTCTTTTCTTCATGCCAATACCATGACCATAACACCAACTATCGTTTCTTACCTTCACCTATGTCACAGAAAGCTTTGGTTGCACGCGCATCATTTAAGAATGGAAAGTACCTCTGAACTTGTTGCTGAAGGTAAATTGATTGGAGAAACGACCTACCCGCAAAGAGCACTGAAATGGCAGGAATTAGATTTAGGAATAGCAAAAATTGACTTTTTTGACCCGAAATCAAATACAATGCATGAAGTCAAAAAATCGAATAAAAAATCATTCGCTCACAATGCTCAAGTAAAATATTACTTATACCTATTACATAAGATCGGAATACCAGAACCTACCGCAATTATCGAATATCCTAAACTGAGAATCACAGAAACAGTGGATTGGGATCCAGAAGAAGATCAAGGTCTTGTTGAAAGTTGGATTACCCAAGCAGATATAGTAATCCAAGAAGCATGTCCTAACAAGCTACCAATAAGTAAATGTAAAAAGTGTTCCTATTTTGACTTTTGCTGGAGCGGAGAATAGCAATATTATGAAAAAATCATTTTACTTATTTAATCCCGGTAGACTTAGCCGAAAAGACAATACCTTGAAGTTTGTACCTGTAGATGAAAATGAAAACGAAGGACAAGCAAGATATTTACCCATTGAGCAAGTAGCTAATTTGTATGTATTTGGAAGCCTTGATTCCAACTCTGCACTTTATAATTTCCTCGGTAAAAACGGAATAGGAGTTCATTTTTTTGATTATTACGAACATTACACCGGTTCCTTTTACCCCAAAGAATACCTTCATGCAGGGCAGTTACATGTACAGCAAAGTCTCCACTATAGTGATCCTAAAAAGAGAATCACTCTAGCTCAAGATTTTATCAATGCAGGAGCATTCAACATGCTTAAAAATTTGAAATACTATCAGAACAGAAGTAAAAATACCGCTGAAGAGATTCTTATTATTGAGGAACTGATAAACCAAATTAAGCAAACTACCAGAGTAGATGAACTAATGGGAATTGAAGGCAATATCAGACAAGTATATTATTCAGCTTTCAATAAAATCATCCCTACATTTCCTTTCAATGGAAGAGAAAGACAACCTCCAACAGATCCAATCAACGCTTTGATTAGTTTCTGTAATATGATCTGTTACACCGCTTGTTTAGATATGCTTTATCACACACAGCTAGATCCAACAATCAGTTTCTTACATGAGCCAGGTGTAAGAAGGTATTCCCTTGCGTTAGACGTAGCAGAAATATTCAAACCTATTCTTGTTGATCGACTAATATTCTCATTGGTTAACAAGAAACATATTCAGGTAAAACATTTTAGAAGTGAAGTCAATGCTTGCCTACTCAAAGAATCTGGTCGGAAAATAGTGATGAAAGCATGGGATGATAAACTCACAGATACTATCAAACATAGAAAACTTGGACGGCATGTAAGCTATAAGCATCTTATAAAACTGGAATGTTACAAACTATCTAAACATCTGATGAGTATCGAAAAGTATCAAGGTTTTAAAGCATGGTGGTAAGTAGAAAAACATTATTAAACTAGAAATAATATGTATATAATTTTAGTCTATGATATCAATACAAAGCGAGTAGGAAAAATGCTCAAATTGTGTCGAAAATACCTCAATTGGATTCAAAACTCAGTATTTGAAGGTGAGCTTACAAACAGTCAATTAGAAAACCTAAAGGCAGATGCAAATGAGATTATGCAAGAAGGTGACTCATTAATTATCTTCAATAACAAAAGTAAAAAATGGCTAAACAAGGAAATCATAGGACAAGAAAAATCATCCATAGATAACTTCCTTTAGTCGTCGAGGAGCTTAAATTCTTAAGTATAATTTGAAAAATCAATATTGAATATATATAAACACCTAATAATTAGACATTTACATCAGTCGTCGTAAATAGGGGTAAATCATATTAATAAAGATCGACGACTTTAGATATAAAATTTATCAAGTATTTATGCCTTTTTAGCTATATTTACAGCAGTTTTTAGACTTTCTATACGGGGGTTTTGCACTGAACTATATTGAATTGAAATTTTATCAGACCAAAAAAGACGTAATTAAACTTCACGTTTTGCACTGAACTATATTGAATTGAAATATTGATTCTAATTTCACCGTGGGTACTGATAGAATGTTTTGCACTGAACTATATTGAATTGAAATTGGTCAGTGGCTACGGATTTAAAGTCAATGGATGATGTTTTGCACTGAACTATATTGAATTGAAATGTGTTTGATAAATTGGATAAATACTACGCTAAGGTAGTTTTGCACTGAACTATATTGAATTGAAATATTAAGTTAAAAAATAAGTCAACAGGTGAAGTTATAGTTTTGCACTGAACTATATTGAATTGAAATGTTGTAAAAATCGCGGGTTATGCGGATGCATCAATGTTTTGCACTGAACTATATTGAATTGAAATGTCTTTGTCATATGTACCTCTACAAACGCAGTAACCGTTTTGCACTGAACTATATTGAATTGAAATATTACATTAACTGTAGCTGCCATTGGTGCATTAGTAGTTTTGCACTGAACTATATTGAATTGAAATTTGGAAGGTGAGTCATTATTAAAAGTTACTGTAAAGTTTTGCACTGAACTATATTGAATTGAAATGCAAGATAGATGTATTATAGATGATGATCAAAGATCAGTTTTGCACTGAACTATATTGAATTGAAATCTTATATTGTTGGAGCAACAAATCAACAATTAATTCGTTTTGCACTGAACTATATTGAATTGAAATTCCATAGTGCCTCAGCATTTTTCGCCACCTCATCGGTTTTGCACTGAACTATATTGAATTGAAATATGTACAAACGCACCGTAAAAGGTGGAGATGGATGGTTTTGCACTGAACTATATTGAATTGAAATCACTCTTGGCATTGGTAGCCAACGCTATTTTCAAGTTTTGCACTGAACTATATTGAAAATCTTACTATAGAGCCTTATAAAAAGTAAATAATGATCTAGATTCTAATCACAAAAACCGAATCTCACTCCCTTCTTTCTCCGCAAAACCTTCAGCAACCAATATTGCTCCCACAAAAGAAGTAGTGCCTACTTTATTTGTTGTTTGCTGAATCCATTCTCCCAAGCTTCCCACGGTAGGTGTCGTTCTTGAAGTGCCAATTGGAACGGTCATTCCTTCAAATTCAGAGAGCAATTGACGATAGGTTTCTTTGTTAATCTCTAGTTTAGAGGATAGGTTTTCCCCCATATAAATGGTAGTGCCTTTATGAACACTTCCTGTATACTCAAAAGCACTTCTATTTCCCCAAGTGCTTAATTTCTTAATGTCCTTCTTCAAAACTTTCAAAGACTTAAAACTAACATCAACAGACTCCACAATCTCCTTGGTTACAAAAGTATCTGCCATAGAGAAAAGAAGCATTTCTGTATAGTACAACTCCTTTCTTCCATCTTGCCATAATTCTAGATGTATTGCTTTGATCAGCTGATTCATTTTAGGATAGGCCTCATCTTTCGGAATATATAACTGCTTATCACGATTGGCAATAAACTGTTTTTCCATAGCTAACGGTGAATCGATCTGATAGCGTTCTTTATGCTTTAGCCGAAGCAAAACTTCTATATCAAAAGCATTCATCTTGGAATTTCTGCCCAAAGGCATCGGGAAAAATTGAGTACTTGCTTCTCTCGAAAGCAAAATCCAGTTAAGCGTGTACGCCACCCTAGCATCATAGATTATACATTCCTCTGGGTACATAAAAGAAGCCACCTTAGAATAACTCGCTATTCTACTAAAAGGCTTCTCTCCTTTTTCAATAAAGTTATAAACGATAGGCAAAGTATCTTCACGATTGGCGGCTCTGATTCCTCCCCAATTTACAATCAACCACATCGATAGCTCTTCGAATTTTTCTTTGTCTTGCTGATAGAAGCTATGC
The DNA here is from genome assembly GCF_000812565.1 of Flammeovirga sp. OC4. Taxonomy (GTDB): domain Bacteria; phylum Bacteroidota; class Bacteroidia; order Cytophagales; family Flammeovirgaceae; genus Flammeovirga. The sequence continues at coordinate 91,245 of NZ_JTAM01000030.1, forward strand.
AAAGCATCATGCACTATTTTCTTTACTCGAATTTCCTTTTCAAAAATTGGTAATTGAAGAAGTTCATCCAATTCAGAAGTAGAAATTACTTGCAGTTCTACCAAGCGAGAAAGATCAGATTTCCAAGAATAAAGAGACGCCAACTCTTCTTTGTAAGGTTGAAGAGCTTCAACAATAGTTGCTATTTCGTAGGTCACGGCTTTATATTTTTAGTATAGATAGAAGTTTATTTTTATTGTCTCCCAATGTACCCATTTATTCAATGTTACGAAAGCACTCTTTTGCTTTTTGATGAAAAAAAAAGAGTACCTCACTTTTAAAATATAGGGTAGAATATAATATAATAATGCGAGAAAAAGGTTAAAAAAAGAGACTTACAAATCTTGTAAGCCTCTCCATTCTAACTATTATTACAAGTAATCTTTTCTGAGAAAAAAGGAGAAGTAAATCATAATGAATTTCACTTCTGCTCTTTCCTCAGAAAAGTCAGTACACTGTAAACTAGATTTTCGACTATTTATAGTATTTAGAAATCAGGAGATTTCTGATGATTTATAGGACACGAATGACGCTTACGCTTAACATTCGTGCCAGTGAGCTTTCTACCCTTTTAGTGTGGTAGTACTCCCCCCCCCGGCCTTGAAGGGAAAAGCGTTAAGAATTTCATGAAGTGAGCCGTTTAAAATGATTTTCTTGTTTGAGCTTTAGCAAGTATAAAATCATTTAGGCGAAAGAAATGAAATTTAGCTTTTGACTTCTAAGCCTTGACTTTTTTGCTTCGTTTTTGTGTTAAGACAAAAATGAAGAAGAAGGAAGCTTGGAAGTAGGCCCTGTCTTGTAAAAATATGAATTGAAAAGTCAACAAAAGCTTAGCTAGTACGCTTGTAAAAGGTTGTAAGAGTTTTCAAAATCATAGATATCATAGTCTTCTAAAGGTTTTGCATACTCCATTTTTTCGCTAATGATTTCCTCCCAAATTTTATAATTGAAAGGAGACAGAAGATCTTTTATTTTGGCTTTGTACCCCTTTTCGTATTTCTTGATTTTTGAAAAAGCGACCTTCATATCTTTCTCATTTTCAACCAAGTTAGAGATATAATACTCCATCTTCTTTTTTTCAATTCCTACCCATATTTGATATTTAATATCAGAAAGGAGAAATCTATGCTTGAAAAAGTTTACCTCTTTTTCTGCAAGCATTGAAATCATATTGGCATACAACTCAGGATCTTTATTTGATAAATACACCTTTACAGGGTTGTTTCTATCCTTTACCGAACATACTTTCTTGGGTGATTTTATATCCATTAATCTTGCCCCATTTCTTTTTAAGAAAGCATCCGTACTTCCCCCTTTCCACGCCAAATGAGTGACTTGCCTTCCTTCAGGAATTGTTTTAACATAGCTATTTCTAAAATACAACTCTGCAGGTGCATCTAGGTAAGTGACAATTTCAATATTCTTTTTCTCGAAATTGGGGTCTTTATAAGAATAGCTCTTTCTATTTTTATACATCAAGTAGCTTTTATCTTCTTCATTTTGTTTGGGCAGGTAAACCATCACCATTGATTCCTCAGGTGTTCTATGATTGAATTCATCAATATAGCTATTCAGTAGTACCGAAAGTCCCCAACCATTATTATAACTTGGTCTAAAATGAGAATGCTCTAGAAAAGTATTCCATGAATCTAACATGACGATCTCAGCATCATGTTTCATCGCACTTTTAAAGCCATCCCTAATACCTCTTGACAAATGTAGGTTGTCATATTCTTTGTAACATTCATTGATTTTCATTTTGTTCGAAGTGATATGTCGAACGGGCTTCTTTTTATGATCGCTGTTATGTACAAAATAGCTCGATATACCACTATGCATTACCGTTTGGATAAAAGGACGTTGTTTCGATTTTAGGATAGAAGCCAAAAGGTCAATCTTTTTCTGTCGCAACATTCGTGATTTCTCAAAGTAGATTGTTTCGAACCTCTCTAAAGCCAACTCAATTTCTCTTTTTCTACCTGGCCAAAAAGCATTGTAAATCACAGAAATATCTTTGCTCAAGTACGAAGTAATCTCATCGATTCGGTCAAAGTATGCACTCATATCTAACTCACTATCTTTAGACTTTTCCCACTTCTTGATTTCTTTGAGTGATGTCAGGCCCTTGGACTTATAAAACATCAAAGCTTTGTTCCCATTAATGGTATACCAATTTTTAAAGTCTTTGGACTGATCATAAATTTTGGCCAGCCTCGTACCACATTCATAAATTCCTTGATGCACATCAGCTCCAAACTCAAACTTAATGGCAATCATCAGTTTAAAGTCATACCCTTTCTTCTGAATTACTTTTACATAGGTATCAATAATATGATCAAAGAGATCCAGTATCTTTCTATTTTCAGAAAGAATATAGAGCAATGAAAAACCATTAATACCACTTTTCATGGCTAAATTAATTTCTAGATCAACGGCATCTTCCAACGTGAGTGGAGAAACCAAATCAGTATCTATAGGATAAAAAAGTTCGTTGTTTTTGACCCAGTTCTTGTGATCTTGATCAAAATGATAGTTCTCTGCATTAATATGGGACAAAATTCCATATTCTGGCGTATTGAGAAACCTCAGGTTGTTAATTGCGAAAACGTATTTTTTTTCTTCTTTTGTTTTGGCTTGAAATGAGTAAAATGCAAAACATGCTAGAAGGCAAGAGAAAAGAGTTATTCTAAAAAGTTTCATAATTCATCTAATATTTTAGGCATGCGAGAAACACACCCATACTTCAATAATAGTTGTAAAATGCCTAGATTTAACACCCTGTAAACTAAATTATCTTCTAAAATACTGTGCTGTAGGGGGCTGTCGCAAAACCTTTTTTCATTCACCATGTCGCAAGTGTTAAGCCGATAGGCGTCACTTGTGATTACATATTGTCTCCCGACTTCGAAATGAATGAAAATATGGTATTTATTTCGAAGTCAGGAGACTTCACCAATGATCAGTTCCAAGTGACGCTAGCACTTAACACTTGAAACATGTTGGTTTTTCAACACTATATGGGTTTTGCAACTTCCTCACGAACCACAATACATTACCATTTATCCTTCATAAAGGAAATTACTTTAATTGAGTTTACAGTGTATTTAATCATTGAGTTCTATGACATTTTGTATAGTAAATACTAGTGAGACTTTTAAAAATTGGATGCTCCAACTATGTCTCTATGTTGTACTTCAAATTTAAAGTAGTGACTTAATTGTGGTTTATTTTGACATTAATTCTGCATTAATCCTCTAAAAAAATTGATAATAATACCCGTTAATCGTTAATTAAGAACCTATTAAGCACTCCACGTAACTTTATTACCTATAATTTTTTGGACCATGTTATGTGTCTTTGGTCAGTTTTTTAAAAAAGTTGAAATGAAAATATTAACTAAAATCTTTATATCAATAAGTCTACTTATAAGTGTGCAATCCTTGGCTCAAAAAAGGCCGAATATTATTTATATCGTGGTGGATGATATGAGTCCTTTTCCAATGGAAAAAGAGGAGGCTAGAGAAACGAGAACTTTCGGTTTCTGCGGTGAACAACACGTACTCACTCCATTTGTTGACCAATTAGCTAAGGAAGGAATAATCTATAAAAATGCCTACGTATCTTCTTCGGTGTGTTCTCCTAGTAGATATACCTCACTGACAGGAAGATATGCCGGAAGGTGTACAGGGCCTCAGTTTATGAGAATGCACCCTGAAGGTAGAATGACCAGAGTTGAAAATAATACTGAACTGGAGAGCAACAGAATGAACGTGGCTAAAATTCTTCAAAAAAATGGCTACAAAACAGGCTTTGTGGGAAAAAGTCATATTGTAGAAAACGATAAACTCAACCGAAAAAAATTCAAAGAAAATGGTTTTGAAGAATACGAAAAAACAGCTGATATCAAGAATCATGAAGTGAGTAAAGCAATGGCACACAACCATGCTAAATGGTCTAAAATGATTAAAGAAAGAGGTTTTGATTATGCCAACGCTGTCTATGGCGGCAACCTTCTTGAACTTCACTCTAAATCGGCTAACGCACATAATATTGAGTGGACTACATCTGCTGCTTTGGAGTTTATTACAACTAGTAGCGATCAAAAGGACCCTTTCTTTCTGTACTATGCTACTACCGTTCCTCATGGCCCTGAACCTTGGCGACAAACAAAAGGGAAATATAATTTTGGATTAGATGCAGACCCTAATATCACTGGTGAAGGTTACATTGAAAAAGACTATAGTTTTATGCCGGAACGTGGTGATATTAAAGCGGAAGTTTTTGCAAATGATTCTTTAAGAAAAGATCAGGCATGGCTGCGATGGTTTGATCGAAGTGTAGAAGCGATGGTAAAGAAGCTGAAAGAAAAAGGACAGTATGAAAATACTTTGATCGTGATCACTTCCGATCATGGCGCCTACCACTACGGGAAAACGACACTTTATGAAACTGGCGTCAAAATTCCGCTCACGATGCATTGGCCAAAAGGAATTGCTCCTGAAAGTTCATTCGATGGATTGGTTCAAAACATTGACTTCACCCCTACCTTCTTGGATATTGCAGGTGTAAAGATCAAAAAGCAGATGGAAATAGACGGTAAAAGTCTTGCTCCCACTTTTAAAGATAATACTGTAAAAATTCACGATTACCTCTATTTTGAGATTGGCTTTGCAAGAGGTATTCTTGCGGAAAACTGGAAATATATTGCCGTTAGGTACCCCAATACTATCAAGGATAAAATAGCAAAAGGAGGTACTTTCAAAGGGTATCATAATGAAGAGATTCCTGAGCCTTTTTATGTTCGAAATCAACACTTAGGACATCACGCCAGTAATAGTAACCCACTCTACTTTGAGAAAGATCAACTTTTTAATTTGGAAGATGATCCTAAAGAAGCTCAAAACATATTTAACGAGCATCCAGCAAAAGCAAAAGAGCTCCGACTGATTTTGCGTGAGGCATTGCTTTCTTTTGAAGAACGTCCATTTGATGAATTGACAAGCAAAGTTTTTTTACAATAAGGAACTCAATAAAAATAGTCCAATCAAAAATTGTTGATGAATTAAATTCTCAATAAAAAGTAACGAAAGCACCTCGTCCAAATTGCAAAATTTATGGACTAGGTGCTTTATAGTATTGGAAATTTCCAAGAATATTGCGGGGGTTGAAACCTTTTTGTTGCACTACATGTCTAAAAATTTGATATTACATACTATAACTCAGAACACTATGGCAACAAGAAACAATATTATCCAATTCGTTATTGATGAATTTCAAAAAACCATCAATGAATTCCACAAAGAAAGTGAAGAGTCAATCCAAAATACAATAGACTCCTCTGATACAAAACTTTATGAAAGTAATACTGAAGACGAAATCAGTAGTATTACCATCGCAAATAGCAGTATTGATGCACTTTCTGATACCGTTCAGGCACTAAAAAAGAGCCTCAAACAAGAGCATACTGAAGACAAAGTAAGAGGAGGCAGTGTTATTGAAACCCCCGTGATGTATTTGATCATGGGCACCCATTTTCCACCAGTGAAATTTGAAGGAAAACAAGTGACTGGCGTAGCTTCAGATGCTCCTATCTACAAATCAATCATTGGAAAGAAACAAGGTGAAGAAATAAAACTTGGAAATCAAAATATAAAAATCAACTTGTTGAAATAATGATGCATAGTAAATGGTGCTTTATTAATAAGAGAGTCCTCACAATGTTTTATATTGGTGATTAGGAATTTATTCTTTTTAATCTAACTATTTAATGACTATGAATCTTGGTGCTTTTTCAATCAGTCTTACTGTCAAAGATCTTCAAATTTCCAAAGCATTTTATGAGAAGTTAGGTTTCAGTGTATTTGCAGGTACAGCTGAAATGAACTATTATATCATGAAAAATGGTCAAACCAACATTGGCTTATTTCAAGGAATGTTTGATAAGAATATCATCACCTTCAACCCAGGTTGGGATCAAGATGCCAACAACATCGAAAATTTCAAGGATGTCAGAAAAATTCAACAACATCTAAAAAAAGAGGATATTGAATTGCTCTCAGAAGTTGATGAAAGTACAAAGGGTCCGGGGAGTATTATGATTACTGACCCTGATGGAAATCAAATCCTAATTGATCAGCATATCTAATTACACTATTGATAATAAATACCTTAAGTTTGAAGGTTCAATGTGATTTAATATTACATTGGACCTTATTTTTTTCTGCAAATATTGGAAACATAATTGGGTTTCAGTAAATTATGATAAATACCAGACTCTAAATCAAATAAAAAAACTACAAACCAACCTTCTACCTTAAATATGTTTTATCCTAAATTATCAGTTATTTATGTTTCGTTCACTCATTTGCATTACATTTCTCCTCACTAGCTTTACTGCATTTTCTCAAATCAATTTCAAAGGGTACGTAATAGGAAACAACATCCCTAATAATAAAGTCTCTTCTACAAAAATGGCTTTTGCGGGACATTACGGACATTTTGAAGCAAATCGAAATAACCAAGGGCTGATTCATAGCATCACTTTTAAACCCGAAAAAAGTGGTACACCAACCTTAATGACCAAAGCTGAAGTGCAGAAATTTATCACTGCAATTAAACATTATTTCAGAGTAGATATGACCAGAGAAGGACAAGGAAAAAATGGAACTTTTAAAGGGTTACATAGAGATTGTCATTTTATAGTCAATTATACTCATCAGCAGTTCAACTATGGTAGTTATTATCATATCAACTTGATCATTCATAATCCTAAATTAGGAACTGTTTCATATTTAGAGTAACAAGACTGTTTCACCTTTGATCATCTTATTCTTTAAATTCGTAATCCCTATTTTCGTTAGCTTCAATACTTCATTTGGCAGAAATAAAAGGGCAACGAAGGGTATGCAGCCTAGGTTAAGTATATTCTCCTATCGCTATACAGTGCAGAAAAACCCTAGTCTATAACATCTCAAAACCAAAGGGAATAAGGCGATATAGATCATCGATATTACATTTTTTTAGGGTCTATTTTTTTTCTAATTTTATCATTGAAATTAGAAAATATTGTAAGCTGACTTTTGGAGTGATTTCACTTTTATAAATCAGTAAGATTTTTTGTCGTCTATAAGGTATAAATAATACCATCGCTTAACATTCGATCCAGTAGAATTACTACTCTTTTAGCTTGGAAGTAAAAGCTTGTAGAAAGGTCGATTGAAAGTTGACGATAAATTTAGTTTACAATAAATTGAACTACTAAGTACAAATTCAAAATTAACTATGATTTTTTTGACTTAGTACTTATAAACATGATTTTTTGCTTTAATAATGAAATTTTTTAGTCCACTATTCCTATTGCTTATCCTATCTTTTTCGTCATTTGCTAATAAGGAACTTGATTCATTATACCATGAATTGGACAAAGTGATTAAGACGCGTCCTCAATTGGATATTCAAAAAAATAAGGAGATTGATAAATTCAGATTTAGACTCGAAAATGATAGTAGTACTACATTACGCGAAAAATATTTTCTATCAATGGAGATCTTCAAGTTATATGAAGTATTTGAATTTTATGGTGCACTCCACTTTATCAATGAGGCAATTAAATTTGCTGAAGAATTGAATGAAGAAAAATTAATTAATGAAACATACCTCAACTTAGCCAACTTATTAATTAGAGCCGGAATTTACTCTGAATCACAAGAAATTCTTTCTGCTATTGATAAAAATTCGTTGACCAATGCTCAATTCATTTTTTATAATTTAGTCTATAAGGAACTGTATTATCAACTCTATTTTTATAGCAGAGTACAGCACCTCAAGGAAGGATACTTACAAAAATATAAAGAATACAGCGAGATTCTTTTAGGTCTTTTACCTGAAAATTCTGATACCTCTTTGGAAATAAAGGAAATTACCGCTTTAGACCGCCGAGATATAAAAGAAGCTAGAAGGATTAATGCATTAAGGCTAGCTAGAACTCAAATTGGACAAAGGGAATATTCAAAGATCACCTTCCTTCTTTCGATTACCTATGAGTTTGAGAATGATTTTGAAAACCAAAGAAAATACCTTACACTTTCTGCCATCTCTGATATCAAAGGAGCCATTAAAGACAATGCTTCCTTATCCATATTAGCTGAAAAATTAGCGGAAAATCAGGATATTGAAAGGGCTTACAAATATATTAATATCTCTTATGAAGATGCGAACTTTTATAATTCTGATTTAAGGAAAATACAGATCGCTAATATTCTCCCATTGATCTCCAAGTCATATGAAGATCAGTTAGTTGAACAGAAGCAAAGTCTTCAAATTTTTATAATCGTTTCCTCTTTATTATCTATTATTCTCATCATTGCCTTCTTCTTAATCTGGAGGCAGGTCAAGAGTATCCGTAAAGCTCGTAACGGTATGGTAGAAGTAAACGCTCAATTGAAGCTTTCTAATTCAGAATTAATTGAGGCCAATGAACAGCTGAAAAAACTGCACTCCGATCTATCAAAAACCAACCATGTCAAAGAAGTATATATTGGAGAATTCTTAAAAATATGTTCTGATTACATTGATAAACTGGAAGGTCAAGCGATGCACACCCAAAAAATGTTGATCGGCAGGAAGTATGGTGTGCTATTAGATGAGATTAAAAACCAGGACATCCGAAAGGTGGAAATGAAGCAATTTTACAAGAACTTTGATGAAACCTTCTTGAATATTTACCCCGATTTTGTAAAAGAAATCAATAAGCTTCTTGATCCTAACGACCCTATCAAAATTAAGGCGAAGGACCTTCTCAATACCGAGCTGAGAATCTTTGCTTTAGTACGTTTAGGAATTTCAGACAGTGCAAAAATCTCAAAGCTTTTGGGCAATTCTGTTACTACCATTTACAATTATAGGGTTAAAATAAAAAACAAAGCCACCGTAGACCGTGACCGTTTTGAAGAGTATGTCATGAAGATTGGAGAATAAGAGTACAACTAAAAAATAGAAAAGGCCTTCCCGTAATTCTACAGGAAGGCCTTTTCGTTATAAGCCACAAATTGTAAACTATAATAGTTTATTTTGATCCTCCAGAAAGTAGGAAATATGCACTTGCCCAACTTGCATGGTCTCCTCCTTTTTCTCCATCTTCCTCATCAACAATGAGTTGCACCTCTTTTTTACCAGCCACATCAAGCACCAATCTTTCCGGATTTTGCTTCGTAGATTTGATTGCACCGCTGTTAAATACCTCCTGACCATCGATCAAGATGCGCATTCTAATTGTACCTGCATTAGAATCATTGGCACCTGGCGTTACTACAAATTGCTTGTAATTTGATGCTACAGGATAAATCAAAGTGGATGGAGCATGCACACCCACACCCTTATTGAATTTCTTACCTTTTAAGCTAATCTTTCCACCTTCAATCCCTTCATTGTTCATTACTCTCCAGTAAGAGTCTACAGTTGAAGCGAGTTCCTTCGTTAAATATACTTTTTCACCTGGTAGCTCATCATCAGCTAATTCTGCTTCTATCTTAGCCGAAAGGCCAGGATTCTTTGGCTTGTTTTCTTTTTTACCTTCCACAAAAAACGCTTCAGCCCAATCTGCATGATCTCCCCCTTGGTTTTCTAAAGCATCCACCTGTAAAGAGATTATTGTGGCTCCAGTTACATCAATTGCGTGTAGTTTTGGAGTATATTTTTTGTTCTTACTTGAAATTACGCCAGAGTTAAATACCTCCTCATTGTCTACTTTTATGGTCATTTTAAAAGGTCCTTGATGTGCATCATCCGCACCTGGAACCACATAAAAATATTGAGCTTTTGATGGTACTTTAAACATTAAGTTTGAAGGAGCGTGTACACCAAGACCTTTTTTGTACTCAACTCCTTGAATACTTAATTTCTCACCACTTACCGCCTTGTCTTCATTTACTCTCCAATAGGATTGACTATTCGTTAGAGCATCCTTTCCGCTCAGGTATACTCTTTTTCCTTTCATAATTTCTACTTCTGATGGAGTCGTTTCAGTTTGAGCATACACACCTGCATTAAGAATAAGAAGCGATCCTAATGCTAACAATTGCTTTTGAATTTTCATTTCAAACTTCTTTAAAATAATAAAAAAATATCATCGGATGACTAGCCTCTTTTTCTCTTATCACTAATCATGTTAATCAAATTTTTTGAATCACACTCTAAAGTTAGATAGCTGTTTTATTTTAGACATGCTTTAATCTTTCATTTCTTATAACAGAATATTCAGATAAAGTTTAGACTCAAATTCAATATCACACAAACAATTGATTTACAGAGCAAATACACCGTAAACTAAATTAGTATACAGTGAAACCTAAAAAAAATGAAAGTGGCTACTTGTCACTATTTCTCTTTGATAAGACTGTCAAGTTTTTTTTAAAAAAAGGAGAGATTATTATAGAATTAAATGGTAATAATGAAAGATTAGAGACAAAAAGAGATGAACTAAAAGAATACTTTTGTAATGATAATATTGGTTTATCATGTAAGGTAAGAATTGGGTAAATGTCTTCTCACTTTTCCGAAGTTTCAACTCATTCACTTGAGTCAAAGCTGAAGTACATTTGCCCTTTTTTATACTGATCTAGATTTTATTGGACCTAAAGAAAATACTCCGAAAAGTATAAGGAGGGGATAAAAAACAAAAGTTAGATACATTGTCAACTAAGTTTTCGAATATTTATGATTTTTAGAAATCAGGAGATTTCTGTTGATCTGTAGGACACGAATGCCGCTAACGCTTAACATTCGCGCCAGTGGCATTCTACCCAATTCGTTTGGCAGTACTTTCCTCGGCCTTGAAGGGAAAAGCGTTAAGAATTTCATGAAGTGAGCCGTTAAAAATGATTTTCTTGTTTGAGCTTTAGCGAGTTTAAAATCATTTAGGCGAGAGAAATGAAATTTAGCTTTTGACTTCTAAGCCTAGATTTTTTGCTTCGTTTTTCATCAATGGAAAAATGAAGAAGAAAGAAGCTTGAAAGTAGAGCCTATAAATGTGTGTAGAAATGTTGATTAAATATTAACGTAAACTTAGTTTACAATGTATTAAATACATTGTAAACTAAATTTTCGTTAATTTAAGGTCTTAAATTTAAAGAGATGAAAAGAGATC
>NZ_JTAM01000031.1 GCF_000812565.1 Flammeovirga sp. OC4
TCAATTATGAGACAGCCTCTTTTTTTATGAAAATTTTTTAGAGTAAGGTAAATACACTATTCCGTATATTACTGTAAAAACCATAGCTCGTGTTGTAAAACCTGATAAAGTAAGTTCGCTTGATTCAACTACTAAGTATTCTAGTAAGAATGATAGTAAAAAAAGCATTAGCAAATTGGACATGAACGTATTGACTTGTTGGATCATTGAATTAGGGTAAAATTGACGTTAATTAAATATTCATTAATTTATATTTTTTATTGGAAAAAAACAAATAAAAAGCCCCTTCTTACTACATTGTGTTACAAGAAGGGGTTTTATTGATAATGTGATTTTGGAACAGTTAATAGTAGATAGATCTCTCAACTTCTATCTATTTTGTGCGACTCATTCACTAAAATGAAGAATTGTAAATAAAAAAATAGTCGCACGCTTAACTATCTTTAATAATAGAAAATAGACTTTAAATAATGGGTGGTTTAAATTAATTCCAAAATGCTGTTTGTAAAGGACCCTTACTTTGATTTAGTAAAGGCCCTTATATATTATCTAACTACAGCCAATTATTGTCTTGACGCTTTGTATTCGATATCTGTTTCTGAAGATTCAGAGACATTTAAGTTAGTTACTGTGAAATCATCAGCATCACCGTTGTAAGTATTATCAACGTGCTTTAATGTAACATCATGCTCAATAGATACACCAGTAGGGAAACCTTTCACGATTACGTTTTCCATAGTTACTTTAGAACCTACACGGATTTTGAAACCTTGTGAATCAGAACCGTTTTCCTCAGCAATCACAGTGATGTTTTTCAAAGTAGGGTGAGAGTAAGGCGTAGCTTCATGGTTTTGTGAGTTGTTGTCTCCTTCAAAACCACGGTCACAACCTTCTGCTACATGAGCGTAAGCATTTTCTAAAGTACCAGTCCAACCTTCAGTCCAATCAAATTGATCATCTTTGTTATCTGTAGAAACTAAGAAAGAAGCGTTGGCAGTACCACCGAACCACTCAAATCCATCGTCGTCACCTTTGTGAGCTTGTAAGTGATGACACTCAGTTTGGTTACCCACACCGTTAAATGTAAAACCGTTGTGTTCTTTATCTGTAGTGATTTCGTTACCACCAAACTCTAAACGGATATATGATAATGAACCAGAGTCATCGCTAGGGTTATCTCCACCGTACCATAATTCTTCACCATCGATACCAGTACCTACTTCAGGATGTGCCTTACCACCTTCTACATTGATTGGAGCAAGTCCATTGATGATGATACCACCCCATGAACCAGGAATCTGATCTTGAGAAGTAAATACAATCATGTTGTCAGCAGTACCGTTTGCTTCAATTTTGGCACCTTGCTCTACCATTAGGTAAGCAACATCTTCTCCTTCAAGATCTACAACTCTTACACCAGGCTCGATCGTTAACGTAGCTCCGTTTCTTACGTGAACACCACCAGAAAGAATCCATGTAGAGTTTTCTTCTAAAGTAAAATCTTCACTAATGTCTCTTGGAAGAGTACCGTCAGCATTATCTGCAGTTACATCTTCGACATTTGTACCTGGGAAATCTACAGCTACAGCCCAGTCACCTGGAGTCCATCCTGTTGCTTCACCATCGATAGCGATTGGTTGCTGCTCTGTTAATTTCGCTGCAAGGATTTCTCCTTCGCTTTGTGAAGGTCCTTCAGTAGTTTCGTCGTTGCTGTTACATGCAACAAGAACAGAGGCTAACATTGAGATAGCTGCAAATTTTTGTACAAAGTTTTTCATTTGATTGAAAGGTTTTAGAAAAAAGACTTAAAAATTATTTTTATTAAAATGTGTAAGACAATCCTACACCTAGTTCCATTCCTAGCTTATAAGCTGAGACTTGTTTTGTTGTACCACTTTCAAACTTTTGGTAACGTTCGATAGATGGATTTAATAGGTTTTTAGCAGATACATTGAAACTTAATGCGTCTTTGATTTTGTTTCTGACAATGAGGTCCAATGTACCGAATGATTTTTCATAAATATCTCCAGCTCCCATTGCTCCTGCAGCAAAAATTCTATCACCAAATGTGGTATAAGTTAAGGTGAAGATGGAGTTAATATTTCCATTGTTCCAGTCTTGTTGATAACCAATGTTGGCATTAACAATATAAGGAGAAGCACCTTGTAAAGCTCTTTGTCTGTTCGTTACAATCGTGTTGATATCATCAGCAATTGTCATTTGAGAGTACATAAAAGTACCATTCATACCAATTGTAGTATTTCTTAAAGCCTCAGAGCCGTTGTTGATGATCGAACCTAATGATTTTTCGAATTCAATCTCAATACCTGCTACCGTAGCCGTTCCGATATTATCGAAAGAATAAACATTACCTGCAGATGGTCTAGCTACTTTCTCAATCGGATTATCTAAGTATTTACCAAATAAACCTACTGAGAATAATTCACCAGAGTTAGGGAAGATTTCATATTTCAAATCGACATTATAGTTCTGAGCGTTTTTCAAATTAGGATTACCAATAATCGCTTCTCCACCAACAACAGTTTGATATTCGAAAGGAATCAACTCTCTCATTCCAGGTCTTGTGATTGTTTTGCTCGCTGCAAACCTCATATTCGACCTTTCATCCAGAGCATATTTTAAGTTAAAGGAAGGTAAGAATTCAACAGATTCATAACTATCTTCTCTGTAAGGATCAGCAATCAGGTCACCTTGCATTTTATATTTTACATACTGTTCTCCAATTTCTGTTCTTACTCCTACATTCATCTTTAATTTGTTGGGCATGATGTCATAGTCATAACCAGTATAGAAGGAATGTACATCCATTTTTGCCTGGAAGTAATTATTCGGAATTGTAAAAGGAGAGTAGAAGATGGTTTCATTTTGAATCCATTCATTGATTCTTGCATTCGGATCTTCAGAATTGATCCCTCTTACGACTGCACTACTCGATCTCATGTTCGTCTGGAACCACTCAAATTCTCTGTCTTTTGATTTCATTTGGTAACCAAACCTCAAAGTACTTCTAAAGGCATCATGTTCATTATTAAAAGCACCTAAGCCAATTGAAAAATCCGTTCTTGCTGCATATTCTACCTCGTTCATTTCACCCCAATAACGGTGGTTATCAAAAGCATTACGAGAGAATAAATTGACTTCTTTTCCATCTACAGATTTATCAGAGAATAATAATTGTCTTCTATCAGGTTCTTGTGATAGGGTAGCAGTTCTTGAAACTCCCCAAGTGAAATGGAATCGATCGTTCTCCATAAACTTATGATCACCTGAGAATTGATTTACAAATATGGTATTTTGAAGATAGGTATTTCTTCGTGCGAATAATGTTTCAGTATCTAAGTCGTTGTTGTAACCATAGTTCTCATCAACTGAGTTAAATGATTCGTTGACAACAATATTATTGAGTTTGAATTTATGTTTGTTATTAAGCTCGAAAGTGAAGTTCAATAATGCTGAAGTGTTGGTAGAGTAGATCCATTCTTCACGGTCATAATCTACATAAGGAGTGGCTTGGGCATTGTAAGCCGCAAAACGACCGTCTCTGTATTCGTATTTGTTATTGTGAGCTAACGATCCGATAATACCGAAAATACTTTCATCTCCAATATCCCATGATTTACCTCCAGAAGCATTTAAACCAATATTTAATGGTGCTGTTGCTGTTGTTGGAGACCATGATGTATTATATGCTCCTGGCTCACCGTTTGGAGTAATAGTCGGGATTCCACCTTCCGGTCGTTGTCTCGCATTGCCATTAAAGCCAAATGATTCGTATTGTCCGTCTTTGTGCGTTTTAAAATCATTGAAAGTAGCTAATGTATTAAAGGCTCCTGAAATTCCTATTGTAAAGAAAGCATCGTCAGGGTAATCTTTTAAAGTAATATCAATGTTAGCACCTGCAAAGTCTCCGTACAATTCAGGAGTTGCTGTTTTTGATACTCCAATATTTTTTACCAAGTCCGTAGGAAAGATGGATAAGGGAATTACTTTTAAATCAGGGTTAGTAGAGGGAACTGGTAAACCATTCATAGTTGCAATATTATAACGATCTCCGAGACCTCTTACATAAAGTCCTTTACCTCTTACTTTTGCTACACCTGTCATTTTTGTCATGGCACCTTCCACATCAGAAACACCTTTTACAGACATTTCTTCAGCTCCGATAGATTCAATCATGACATCGGCATTTTTACGCTGTACCATTAAAGCTTCAGCACTTTCAGTATTGGCTTTAGCTACAATTTCTACGGCATCAAGTTCTTGTGCGTCTACTTCTAAATTGAATTTTAATTGATGTTTTTGTCCTTCGACCACATTGACTGTTTTGATTACAGTTTTGTAGCCGATGAAAGTAGCTAGGATTTCTTTATGACCAGCTTCTGCTAAAAAAGAAAACTGTCCATATATATCAGTGGAAGCACCGGTGTTGGTCCCTTTGATAATTACACTTGCTCCTATAATTTCTTCGCCAGTGTCAGCATCGAAGACGGTACCTGAGATTGTACCCTTTTGTGCCCAAGATGTCAGTCCAATTGAAGTTAATAAAATTAGGAAAAAAAATTTCTTCATTTGTTAATCGGTTTTATTTACGTCGGCAAAAGTAGACGAAATAGATCTCATCGATTTATACAAAAAATGAAGAATTTATGAATTGAAAAAAATGTGTATGATGTTAATGTTAACCTGTTAAAATGTTGTGATTGTGGTAGTTGTTAATTTATATAATACATGTTAAGTCTAAAAAAAGCTAAATCAATATAACAGTGAGTACATTGATTTAGCTTGTTTTGGAGTATTATTTTACATTTTCGAATACCACTATATCTTTGCTTAATGCTTGACTAATATTACCATTTTCATCTTTGAATCTTACCCAAACATGTTGCCTTCCTCTACCTGCTAAAGTCCATTCGATCTCAGGTTGGTAATTGACCCATTGAGCAGTTGAAAAATCATTTGAGTTGGACAACTGCATTTCTACAGTATCATCGGATACTTTTGTTTTTACAGTTACCGTCAGAGATTCTGTACCCGTTGCACGGTCATTGAACTCCATGTGATGGAGAATAGGGTGGCTTGTATCTAAAATGATAGAAGCAGAAATAGGTTTTGAAACGGTACCTGCTTGATTTTTTACTTTAAAATAAACCTTGGCAACACCGTCTTGGTTATTCAGTTTCCATTTTTTGGTATGTCTGAAAGGTTCCCAAGTAGAAGGTGACGCGAAGCTATAATCGTTACAAATAATCATCTCAGTGGCATGTTCAGCATTTAGTTGGAGTGTCACTTCAACTTCTCCTGTTGATGGCTCATTATTATTAATGCTAATTTCCGTCGCCATTGGGATAGTTCTATCTAAAATGATTTCACTTCTGGTTTCAAAAGATTCATTACCTGCATAATCATAATACTTGGCATATACTGTCTTTTCACCATCACCTTCAGGTAACAACCATTTTATTCGCGAACGGTAATGTGTCCAATAGGCATTAGAGAAGTCTGCATTATTAGATATAACCATAAAATCAGCAGATTCGCAGATTGGGTTGAGTACAACTTCTCTATTGTTGGCCCTTGTATAAAAGTTTCCACCATCAATCACAAGTCTAGGTTTAGATGGAGGATCTCTATCCCAAATAATATCTCTTTTTACAATTCGTGTAACGTTGTCGTGGTTATCTTTAAACTGAATGTAAATTCTCTTCTTCCCTTCTTCGCCCACCAAAGGATAGTTGTAACTTTCTTGGTAAGGTAACCATTCTGCTCCTTCCCAATAAGGGTGATCAGATACTCTCATATAATAGGCTGAATCAACTTTGAACTCCATATCCAACGCAACATCTCTTATAAAGGTAAATTGACTTGGTACAGTAATTTGTTCAGGTAATTCAGGAACATTGATTTTTACGTTAATATCTTGTGGAGAGGTTGCATCAAAATACAGCTTCTCAACAAGAGGTTCTGATATATTTCCCACAAAATCCTTAAAGCGGACATATAAAGTTCTATAACCAATAGGACCACCTTTCACGCTCATACCATAGTAAAATGGAAGTTCAGTATAAGGTTTCCAAGAAGCAGTGTAAAAAGTTGAATCTTCAGTGATTTGCATCGCTACGGCAGTTTCAGCTTTGACTTTTACAACATAATCTTTGGTATAGTAAATACGAGATTCTGTAGGTAATACTTCAAGGTCAATAGAGGTATTTAATGGAGGAGTCTTATCCCAAATGATATGGTCTTTCACAATCTGACTCTCTGTTCCAGTTTCTGACTTAAATTTAGCATAAATAGTTTTTACACCATCTGGATCATGAAGGTAATGCGTTATCTTATTTGTATACTCTTGCCATTCTACACTTTCCAAACTTTCATCAGCACCAACTTTCATGTGAGTAGCATTCAAACAGAATAGTCCTATTTCTACTTTTCCATCTCCTCTTGTATTATATTCATTATTATTATCTAAGCTAATTCTAGGACTAAGAGGTCTTACCTCTTTATAGATAGAGTCTGCATAGATCTCAGAAACATTTCTTGCACGATCTCTAAATTGTACTTTTACTGTTCTATACCCTCCTTTGTTACCAATGAAAAGGTCAAAAGGAGCAGTAGAAAACTCTCTCCAATACGCATTGTCAAACTCCTCTGCTAACCCTACCTTCATCATAAGTGCTTCTTGGGCATTGACTCTTACTCTTACTTTATTATCGGTAGTTTTCCCTCTACCATAGATCTTAATACGACCATGTGTTGGAGGGTCCTTGTCATAGTGTATTTTAGCCATAATTGGCCTTGATTGGTTTTTGGCTCTATCTCTATATTTAATCCATACTTCACGGTCTCCACTTTCACCTTCTTCTAAAGTCCACATTTTTACCTTAGAGAAAGGTTCCCAATCACCTGCTGTATGGAAATCTTTATCATTTGAAATACGCATCTCATGACCATGAGTAGCATGTAATTGTAAACTTACATTTGTAGATTTTGTGTATTCGTCTCCATTATTAATGGCAATTCTTGGATTAATTGGAGGTTTAGTATCGATATAGATCGCAGTATTGATCAGCCCAGACTCATTTCCAGCCTTATCTCTAAATCGGATATAGACTCTTTTATACCCCTCAAATACATCATCTTCCATAGTCCAATCTTCCATGTAATCTCTGTACCTTCTCCATTTCTGCCCATAGAAGTTAGTACTATTACTGATTTTCATATACTCAGCATCTTTTGCACCCATTTCAAGTGCAACTTGTCTGTTATGGGAGTTGACATACTTAACACCTGTTTCCTTGTCTAAAATAGAGTAGTCAGGTACAATATCAATATATTGAGGAATTGGAGGTTTAGTATCTAGTTTAATATGGTCAACGTAAACTTTTGTTTCATTACCCGCATTGTCTTTAAATTTCACATGTACCTTTTTGATACCATCACCGGGTGGTAATAACCAAGTATTAAGATGCTTCCTGAAAGGTCTCCAGTTTTTTTCATTAAAAACACCTGTATTACTTAAATTCATCCAAGTTGCTTCTTCGCACTTGAAGTCAATTTCTACATTTCTATATTTGGTATAATTACCTCTTGAAAAGTTCACTCTACCTCTGTAAGGTGGTTTTGTGTCTAAATGAACAAAAGCCACAAAAGTATTGGTGGTAGTTCCATTTTTTAATTGAAACTTGAAGAAAATTTCTTTGGCTCCATCACCTTCAGAAAGTGTCCAATAATATGTTTTTTGATAGCCAATCCATTTACAATCACTGAAATCAAAGTTTTCACTGATTTTCATTTTGTAGGCTTCAGGAATATTAATATTAAGTTGAACTTTTTTCTTATTCGTTAACTCACCCTCTTCAATACTTACACCAACTTGTGCGATTGAGAAATGTTGCAGGCAAAGAGTGAGTAATAGAAATGAAAAAATATATTTAAGTTGAAATTTCATGACAATCTGGAAAATTTAATATGGCATACTGCAAATATTGGGCAAGAACTTTTTTTCCTTCCAAATCATCTAAGCAGAATCTAAAAAAACGCTATTAAAGTTTAAATCTTAACGCCGCAGCTGCGATAGAAATTGTACTTGAGTTTCCAGAAAGTGAGAAGTAAGAAAGAATATCATGTGTAGATATACCTACTTCATAAAAACCTTTTCTTGCAGAGTAGGTAACACCAATTGGAAGTTTGAATGTGTCGTTGTTTCCTCCAATGTTAAATCCAGTGGAGAATGATAATGTTTTGAAAGGCTTAAAATCACCGCCTATGGCATAAAGAGGTTTTTGTAAGTTACCAGGAGCATCATTTTGAGGTATAATAACGTCTACACCTACATGTACTAAGCGGAAGAATTCATAACTAGCACCAACTCTGATGGTTGTCGGTAAATCCACTCTTTGGTTGCCCTCTTTTTTTTCCCATTCTACAGCTGAGTTACTACCTGCTAATTGAAAAGTACCTTCATTTTGTATAAAAATATTATAGTTGTCCACACCCTGACCATTTACTCTACCTAAAGTAAGGTCACCTACTGAGTAAATTTGACCAGTCCAGTTCATTTCCCCGTAGTTATTGAGTGCTACACCAATTTTTAAATTTCTTTTGATGACAAAAGTAAGTCCAAAATCAAGTCCGAATCCTTCACCAGCAGGTTTTGGATTGACCAACTTTTCCGAAAGAGGTCTGCTGTCAAAATCATCTTCGACTAATCCATTAGTTAAAACATCAACAGGGTTTACAAAAGAAGAGGAGAATACCGGACTTTGAAATTCACCGTTTTGATTTACATCAAAATCCATAATCAATAAACCTTGTAAATAGCGAATGCCGAAACCTCCATAAATGGATAAGTCATAAGTTTCAAGTAATTGTCCACCATAAGAAAAATTGAATTCACGAATCCAAGTAGATTTCATTTTTGTACCATCCAAGACCGAAGAAAAAGATTGTTCATCGTCAGGATTTTCAAAAAAACCAGCTTGAACTTGATCTAATTGATCATCTGTCAATGTACCTCCAGTGTGTCTAGGGTTATCGATGATATCACCATTTGCCATTTTTAATTTTGGAAAGTAGCTACTTGCAGCTCCCATAAACATCAATTCGGCAGTAAATGGATTTGTTACGGTATATGTACTTACTCTGTCTCTAACGCTAAATGCTATACCTCCATATTTCTTGGGCATTCTCCAGCTAAAACCAAAGAGCATCACATTGGCATCTACGTTGGTACTATTATTACTGAATTTATTGATAGCTTCTTCTCTTTTGGCGTAATCAAAACGATCTGTTCTGAAGTTGGTCATTGCACCCAACAATTCATTCGTGTTGATGGCTTCCGAACTAAACGCAACATTTCCTTCTAATAATCCGAAAGTGAATTTTGGATCTCTATAGTTTTTTTTGATTCCGATGTTGGCAGGGTTAATACCAATAGCTTGATAGTCAGTTACGAAAGTTGTCCCCACGCCACCACGACCAGTCACTGAGTAAACACTTCCTTCACTTTGAGCGTAGATTTGATTTGAAAAGAGCAATAATAAACTGAAAGTGAGTGAAAAATATATATTTTCTTTATATGATTTCATAAAAGTCTGAAGATAGTTTTTTGGCCTATTTAATAGTAAAGTACCAAGAACACTGTGAACAGTAGTGTTAAGAAACGTAAATATAATTAATCGAGCAATATTTTTTAAACAAATGTGAAAAATATGTACTGACTGAAGTTACTTTGCACTAATTCTATCTTTATTTTGTTATTGATAATCACTTTACTACTGATAGTGGACTTACTTTTTGGATAGAACTCACAAAAAATAAAAAATAATTGGATAAAATTTATTTTTGGCTTAATACTTAATTCTATATTTCTTAACTTAAATTAGTTGATGAGTATGGAGAAATTTTTGGTAATAAAGTTTTACTTTTGAAAGATAGAGTAAATTCAAAAAATTACTGCTATTGCTATCTTCCCTTATCTATATTAAAAAGAATCATCAAAAATGAATAAAAGAAAAAAGTTTGTTGTTTTTGCGGGCATTAGTTTTCTAGCACTTTTTTTCTTTTCTTTTTCAAGTAACAAGGTTAGTAACCATTACTTTGAAATAGCGAAGAACATGAAAATATTCGCTCAATTATACCAAGAAGTCAATACCTACTATGTAGACGATGTTAACCCATCGGAGATGATGACTACCGGCATTGAAGCAATGTTGGCTACTTTGGACCCTTATACCAATTATATTCCTGAAGATAAAATTGAAGATTACCGTACAATGACTACTGGTGAATATGGTGGTCTTGGCGTTGTTGTTGGAAATAGAGGAGGCAATATTACCGTTTTACTCCCTAATGAAGGTTACCCAGCTTATGAGGCCGGTCTTCAAATTGGAGATATCATAGAAAAAGTGGACGGTGAAGACATGAAGGGTAAAGGTACTGAAGAGATCAGTAAGTATTTGAAAGGCCAAGCAGGAAGTGAAGTAGTTTTGACCATCAAAAGATATGGAAAGGAAACCTCGTTTGATGTACCAGTAAAAAGAGAAAAAATTCAAATTAATAATGTTCCTTATTATGGTATGGTAACAGATGATGTTGGATTAATTCAATTAAGTGATTTTACTAGGAATGCCAGCCAAGAGGTAGGAGATGCATTAACAGAATTAAAAGATAGAGGTGCCTCAAAAGTGATTCTAGACCTTAGAGGAAACCCTGGAGGTTTATTGAATGAAGCAGTAAACATTGTCAACTTATTTGTTCCTAAAGGTTCTGATGTAGTGTATACTAAGGGACGTATTGAGGATTGGAATAAGACATATAAAGCTATGAATGCTCCTTTAGATACAGAAATTCCAATTGCTGTTCTGATCAATGGAGGAAGTGCTTCAGCTGCAGAAATTGTTTCTGGTTCAATTCAGGATTATGACCGTGGTGTTTTGTTAGGATCAAGGTCATTTGGTAAAGGTTTAGTACAGGCTACTCGCCCATTAGATTATAATTCTAGATTGAAAGTAACGGTTGCTAAATATTACATTCCAAGTGGCAGATGTATTCAAGCTATTGATTATAGCCATAGAAATGAAGAGGGTGAAGCAATTGTAGTTGCGGATTCTTTAAGAGAGCAATTTACAACAGCAAATGGAAGAGTAGTTTTAGATGGTGGTGGAGTTGCTCCAGACATTAAAGTGAAGCCTTTTAATTTCGCTCAAATTTCTATTAGTTTGATTTTAAAGGGGTTGATTTTTGATTATGCTACAAAATACCATTATGAGCATGAATCGATCGCACCTGCTAGAGATTTTGAAATCACAGATCAAGAATTTGAAGACTTTATAGCTTGGTTGAAAGACAAGGATTATGGCTACAAAACAAAAGTGGAAGTTTCTGTAAAAGAACTTGAAGAGAGTGCTAAAGCAGATAAATACTATGATGATATTCAAGAAGAAATTGAAACGTTAAAGAAGAAAATTTATCATAATAAGGAGTCTGATGTTATAAAATTCAAATCTGAGATTAAAGATGTTTTACAAGCTGAAATTTGTAAGCGATATTATTTAGAATCAGGTGAGATCGAATCTACATTCAATGCTGACGTAGATGTTATTGAAGCAGTGAAAGTATTGAATGACAAAGAAAGATATCAGAAGATTCTGACATCAAACTAAAAAAAGATTCTTTTTGAAAGAAGGTTATCAGAAATGATAGCCTTTTTTTATATTGTGTATTCTACAAAAGTTACTTTGTACTATTTTTGATGGAGTAATATAAGCTATTGCACATTTGAAACTGGGATAAGTTGAATTATTATTTTGCCTTATTATAGTAGACAAGAAGATCCAAAACATCCGATTTTAATTGTTCAATTGCTTATACAACAACAAGCAAATGGATTGTGATTTATAGCCACTCTTAAGTTTATCATTGTTACGATCAGTGTGGTCTATTGGGACTTATCCAATCCTTTTAGATGAAATTTTATAATTCTAACTATTATGTTCGCTAACAATCAGTTTATAGATAACATATTAAAAATCTTCACATATACATTTGAAATTGGAGGCAAAACATTTACTCCACTTTCTATTTTACAGGTTATTTTTTTCATCGTCTTGGTATTCTACTTGTCCAAAAAATTAAGAGACATATTAGTAGATAAAATCTTATTAAAATACCATGTAGATGAAGCCATCAGTTATAATATAGGAATTTTAGTACGGTACTCCACAATAGTGGTTGGTTGTGCTATTATCATTCAAAGTACCGGAATAGACCTCAGTTCTCTGCACGTTTTGATTGCCTCTCTAGGTGTAGGTATTGGTTTTGGTTTGCAGACGATTGCAGATAACTTTTTGTCGGGTATTATCATCCTTTTTGAACAACCCATCAAAGTAGGAGATATGGTAGAAGTGGGTGATGTTAGAGGACGTATAGTTGAGATTTCATCTAGATCATCAACGATAAGAACGAATGATAATATTACCGTAATTGTTCCTAACTCTCACTTTATTTCTAATAATGTAGTGAACTGGAGTTATAATGAAAAAAGTGTAAGATTAAGAATTCCAATTGGAGTGTCATACAAAGAAGATCCAGAAAGAATTAGAAAAATAGCATTGGAGGAGGCACATAAGATTGAAGGAATACTTCAATTTCCTACCCCGGATTTGGTTTTTACAGAATGGGGAGACAGTTCCATTAATTTTACTTTGAACATCTGGACAGTCAATTATTATTCGAAGCCAGATATCCTGAAGAGTCAAGTGTATTACGCCCTTTTCAAAAGATTTAGAAAAGAAAATATTGAAATACCATTCCCTCAAAGAGATTTAAACCTAAGAGATGGTTGGGAACAATTAGAATCAGTAAAAAGTTAGATATCATACTAAAATAGTGATAATTTGATATACATCAATCATATTTTGATAGTCTTGAAGAAATGTTTGCCGTTGAACAATCTATAGTTTTCAATAAGAACAAATCAACTCTAATCTAATATGAAAAAGTTACTTCTTGTTTTCCATTTGATCGTATTTTCATCTTTTACTATTTATGCTCAAACAGCAACAAATACTTCAATTGCCAAAAGTTTAGGCCTTTTTGTATTTCCTTCTGATGGGCAAGATCAAGCAGCTTTAGATGCTGATGAAATGGCTTGTTATAAATGGGCCATTCAACAAACAGGTTATGACCCCATGAACCCGACAAAAGTAGAGGCAAAACAGGCTGATACTTCTGCAGATGGATCAATGGTTGTTGGTGCAGCAGGAGGAGCGGCAGCAGGTGCGGCAGTTGGTGCTATTGCTGGCGATGCAGGAAAAGGAGCAGCGATCGGGTCTGTTGTAGGAGGTTTGAAAGGTAGAAGGGCAAAGGTGTATGGCGATGCAAAAGAACAAGCTCATAATAATGAAGTAGCGGCTCAACAGGAAAAAGAATTAAAAGATAATTTTAATAAAGCATTTACGGCTTGTATGAGTGGTAAGGGTTATACAGTGCAATAGCACAAAAAAAAATGAATGTAAGAATTAAAGAGTGATGAGAAATGAGTGTGATGTATAGCACCTTTCTACATCACTCTTTTTTTATAACGTACTAAATTTTTTGAAATCTGAAGGTAGCAACAGCAGGTGTTACTTCAGTACCATTTCCTAAAGGAGCCGATGTAATTTCGAATATATTGACTACTGGATCAGATGGAGCATTGGGTGATGTAAAGGTTTCACCATCATCAGTCCCTGAATCATAGTGTATAGGTGTGATGGTCACATCATCGACCCACTCATTATTGGCATAAAGGTTTAGGTTTTCTACAGCAACAAACCAATCAGGGCTTGGGGCAATCATAGAAACTAAACTCACATAACTATGGTCACTACTTACTGTAATTTCAAATTCAATTTTTCCAGTTCCAGAAGATAATCCTCCTTCACTAATTAAGAAATCGGCTTTTCCAGTAGAAATAATATCATTGATCTCAGTAGTGAGAGGCGATTTTCCTCCTGTTTCTGCCATTACCTTGATGCCATTAGTGGCTAATGTATTTTCTTTAAAAAGTGTGGTGTCTGCCGTATGTGCCATTCCAATAACACCTGAAAAATGAGAATTACTCGGATAATCTGTTGGATGAGAACTTGAAGACCAAGTCCCCTGATAGGTAATTTTATAGGTAGCGGTTGTTGGATCATTTCCACCAGGAGGTTGTACATTATCATCATCATCCGAACAGCTAAATAAAATTCCGATGAGTAATAGAGAGAGAATTCGTAGGTTTTTCATAATATATTTTTGTGGCAATTTAAATTTTGTTGATATAAAGATACTTTATTATAAACCCACGAGATGTGAAGAAGTTCACATTTAAAGAAAAACTTTCTTTAGTCCTTTTGTACTTAATATAAATACAAAGGGAAGTACAGGAGGTAAGAAGCGTCCGTCCCAGTTTTCACTTGTGATACTTATTGTGAACAACTGCAAGAGAAAATAAATCAATCCCCAAAGCTCAATTTTGGTGAGATTACTTTTCCTAATTCCTACTACCGCAAAGATGTAAATGGGGTATAAAAATAGAATACTATATAGGTTATGTGAAAGAGAGTAGTAGGGCTTGATGTGCGTCATAAAGAGACTGCCTTTTACAATACTTATTTTTAAGAAGTAAGGGAAGTTTTTAAAGGCGAATAAAAACAATTGAGTAATTACTCCAAGCTCTTTTGAAGGTAAATAGGGGTTGTCTAATGGCTTGATTTCAAGTGTTTCTTGAAAATAAATAATCTCAGGAAGTAAGTAGCCCTCGATCATTAAAGGCCCATAGTAAGCGAGCATTTCATTGATAAGCAATCCCAAAAAAAGAAAGGCAATCAAAAATACATATTTGTAGTTGGTTTTTCGTTGAAGGATAAAAAGTGTGATACAAAAACTGAGGAGAAATAAGATGCCGTTTGGGCGAGTAAGAATACATAAAATACCAACGACTATTCCGGCCCAATACTTCTTCTTTGAGATGAAATAAATTGTAATAATACTCAAAGAGGTAAATATTGATTCTGTATAAAGTATAAAATTCCATTCATGTAAAGGAATCCAACTTAAATACATGAGTACACCACAAAAGGCTAAAAATTGATCTTTGAAATTATAGAAAAGTAAACGAAAGAAGAAGATCATACTGCAATAGGCAATGATCAATTGTCCAATAACGATAACCGTAATTGAATCTGTAAATAGTTTGATGAAAGCGATGTATAGACAATATCCTAAATACCAAATTCTTCGATCGGCTATAAATGTGCCCTCTATTAGATCTTGGCCTGCTTGTAAATAAAGAGGTGAATCAGCCCCTTCTTTTATATGAAATTTTTGGAAACAGATCCATTGTACACTCATCCATAACAGTGATACTATCAGTTGTAGACTGAAAATATTTTGTTGATTGACAAAATCTCTAAGCCGCCTGATCATCTAATCGTTTAATATCAAAATTATTAAATCCTTCATGTACTACGATTGTGATTTTGTTTTGAGAGAGAAGTTCGAGTACGGCCAGGAAATTAAATACAATGGAAACATTATTGAAGTCTTCCTGAATAAGTTCCATAAATGAAAATTCTTTACGAGTTTCCAATCTTTTGATGATTGTATCTTGGCGTTCTTCTTGAGAATAAGGATAAGGGACTACTTGATGTCGAGGTGCATTTTCTCTAGCTTCTGCTTTTCTTAAAGCAGTTTGATAAAACTTGAGTAATTTAAAGAGGTCAATATCTTGTAACTCTTGTTCAACACCTATTTCCTCTTCAAGCTGTTTTACTTCTGTCTGAATATTTCCTCTTTTCTCACGGTCCAACATGTCTGCTTCCCATTCTTCTAGAGTGTTCAGAACAGATTTATATTTCATATATTCCAAAAGGTGTTTCACCAATTCATCTCTAGGGTCAATGTCATTTCCCTCTTCATCTTTTTCCACTCTAGGTAATAGCATCTTTGCCTTGATTCTCATCAAGGTTGCTGCTACAACTATAAAGTCGCTGGCTAGTTCTATATTCAATCGTTCCATTTCCGCCATATATTCCATAAAGTCATTAGTGATACTGTAGATAGGAATATCATGAATATCCAATTCATCTCTTTGAATAAAGAAAAGTAAAAGGTCAAAAGGACCTTCGAAAATGGGAAGGTTGATTTCGAAACTCATGAAAAATTATAAATGTAAGTGGATACGGCCAGACTCATTCAATGACAGTTTGATTACTTTTCCAAAGTGAAATTGAAGTCTGAATATATTTTTAAGTGGCATTTCTAAAAAATGAGCTAAAAAGACTCTCATGACTACACCATGTGCAACTAAGGCAATTTTTTCTCCTTCTTTATAATTATTGATTTCATTCCAGAAAGAAACCAAACGCTCTTGTACCATCTCTAACGATTCTCCATTTGGAGCAGCAACCTCATCAAATTCTTTTGACCACTGTGCTAGTTCAGTCTTAATGTCGGCAAACTTCTTCATTTCCCAATCACCATAGGAAATTTCCATCAATCTTGGTTCACATACTTTCATATCACACCTCAAAGTTGTAGCAAGTAGCTTACACCTTTTAAGTGGACTGTAATAAACCGAGTTGAATTGTACGTCATCAATGGTTTCTTTTATGGTTTTAACTTCTTCTTCAAAAGTGTCCACCACATCTAAGTCTGTTTGTCCGTAAAGTACTGTGTTAGCATCAATATCAGGAGTTGTGTGCCTGATAAGATAAATTGTCATGCTCATAGTTTTAAGCTTTATTGCATTGCCGATTGTAGGTACTGTGCAGTGTAGCCTTCTTTGATTTTGATAAGATCATCTGGTTTTCCCTCAAAAACAATAGTACCACCATTTTTACCTCCTTCAGGTCCAATATCAATTACCCAATCTGCTGTTTTGATCACTTCTACATTATGTTCAATGATAATTGCAGAGTGTCCTTTATCAATTAGTGCATTGATAGACTTTAAAAGCTTATCAATATCATGGAAGTGAAGTCCTGTAGTCGGTTCATCAAAGATAAACAATACTTTTTCACTTTCCTTTAATGTTCCTTTGGCTAGGAAGGAAGCTAATTTCACCCTTTGTGCTTCACCTCCACTGAGTGTGTTGGAAGATTGTCCTAGTTGAACATAACCCAGACCAACATCAAGAAGAGGTTGTAAACGTTGGATGATTTTCTTTTGATCACTGAAAAATGCTACAGCATCATCCACACTCATGCGTAGTATATCTGAAATACTTTTCTCTTTATACTTAACATCAAGAATTTCTTTTTTGAAGCGATCTCCATTACAGCTTTCACAAGGAAGATAAATGTCAGCCATAAACTGCATTTCGATTTTGGTGGTTCCTTCACCTTGACAAGCTTCACATCTACCTCCATCTACATTGAAAGAGAAAAAGGCAGGTTTGTAACCTCTTTGAACAGATAATTCTTGTTTGGAGAATAGTTCACGAATAGCATCATAAGCTTTGACATAAGTGACCGGGTTGGACCTTGAAGATTTTCCGATTGGATTTTGATCTACAAATTCTACTCTATTAACGGATGAAATATTCCCTTCGATTTGATCAATCTTTGGTTTTTCCTCTGTATGCTGTCCTAGCGCTCTTAGTAAAGCTGGTGTAAGACATTTTTTTACTAAAGTAGATTTTCCTGATCCCGATACTCCCGTGATACAAGTAACGGTTCCTAGCGGGAACTTTACATTTACATTTTTGAGATTATTCTCTCTCGCTCCTTTAATTCCAATAAACTCCTTCCATTCTCTACGTTTTTCTGGAGTAGGTATGCTTGATTTTCCACTCAAATATAAAGTAGTGTGAGAGGTATCAGGATGTTTTATAGCTTCTTCAATAGATCCTTGAAAACGGAGTTCACCACCATAGGTTCCAGCATCGGGGCCAATATCAATAATCTGATCTGCAGCTTTCATGACTTCCTCTTCATGTTCTACAACAATTACTGTATTCCCTAATTTTTTTAATTCTAAAAGTACAGAAATTAAGTTTTGAGTATCTCTAGGATGCAGTCCGATACTTGGCTCATCCAGAATGTACATAGAACCCACCAAGGCACTACCCAAGGAAGTGGCTAATTTTATACGCTGATATTCACCACCGGATAAAGTGGAAGTAAGTCGGTTGAGCGTCAAATATCCCAAACCAACTTTATTCATATATTTTAGACGGTTTTTAATTTCCGCCAATAAGCGGTCCGCAATTTTGTGATCGTGCTCACTGAGGTTGATAGTATTGAAGAAGGTTTCACTTTCTGCAATCGGCATCAATACAACATCTACAATAGATTTGCCATCTACTTTTACATAAGAAGCATCCTTTCTTAATCTCGAACCGTGGCATTCAGGACAAGTTGTTCTACCTCTATATCTAGATAGCATCACTCTGTACTGAATTTTATGTTTTTTCGATTCTAGATGATCAAAAAATGCGTTGATTCCTTTAAACTTTCCTTTCCCTTTCCAAAGAATATCTTTTTCATCCACAGTCAATTCACTGTAAGATCTGAAAATAGGGAAATTGGTTTCGTGTGCAGTATCTAAAAGAGGCTTTAACCACTTTTTCATTGTCTCCGTTCTCCATGGAATAATGGCATCATCAACAATGGAGAGTGATTTATCAGGAATGACCAAGTCTTCATCAATCCCCAATACTTTACCAAACCCCTCGCATCTTTTACAAGCACCATAAGGGTTGTTAAAACTAAATAGGTTGACACTCGGCTCTTCGAAAGTCATTCCATCAGCCTCAAATTTATCTGAGAATGTTTTGATGATACTCTCTTCTCCTCTTCTTACAAATTCGATTTTACATTCTCCACGACCTTCAAACAATGCAGTTTGAACAGAGTCAGCAATTCGGAATTGATTTTCTTCATCTCCTTGCTTTACCGCATTTCTATCAATCAACATTTCAAGGTCATCTAAAATGATTTTTTCGCCTTTTTCCAGTTGATCAATCAGTTCTTCGATATAAACAATCTCACCTTTAAGAATAACTCTTGTAAATCCTTGTTGGAGGAGGAGTTTTAAGACTACATCAATTTCTCTTCCTTCTTGTAAACCCAAAGGGCAGGATACGATGAATCGACTTCCTTCTTCAAAAGAATAAATGTAATTGACAATATCTGTTACGGAAGATTTGGCGACTTCTTGCCCTGAAACAGGAGAGTAAGTTTTACCAATTCTTGCAAAGAGGAGTTTTAGATAATCGTAGATTTCAGTGGTAGTTCCTACAGTAGACCTAGGGTTTTTAGTAGAAACTTTTTGCTCTACAGCAATGGCAGGGCAGATTCCTCTGATATATTCTACCTCAGGTTTTTCCATCCTTCCTAAAAACTGTCGAGCATATGAGCTCAAGCTTTCTACATACATACGTTGACCTTCAGCAAAAAGAGTGTCAAAAGCCAAGGATGATTTTCCTGATCCAGAAACACCTGTAATGACTACAAAACTGTTTCTTGGAATAGCAACGTCAACACTTTTTAGGTTGTTTACTTTTGCCCCTTTTACAATAATAAAATCTTTAGGATTTAATTGATCTACCGACTGCATATAAGAATGGATATTTACTGAACTACAGAGTATAAAATTAAGCGATCTATCTCTATTTTTGACTATGAAAGAGGAAATATCTACATCATTTTTTGAAAAAGCACCTTAATTCTGTCACCGAAAAAAAAAAGTAATAAAAATCATGTCAGTTTTTTTTAAATGCTAATTGTTTTCATGATTTTTGAACGGTTACTTCTGCAATTGAGTATGCGGAATACAAAATTCAATTGTTTATTTTGTAAGGTAGAAGCTTAAATCTACTCTTAAATTAAATTACTATATACACTCGGCGAGAAATATTTTTTTCCTATTTTTAGTTGGTTTTAAGAGCATGTTTTTCGTGACGTCAAACACGCTTTTGTTATGATTTTTTAAAATGGCATTTATTCTAAAACTATATTTGATTTGGGGACTCAGTATGTTTGCATTGGGTTTGATACTACTTTATCCATTTTTTGCTATCATTATCTGGTCTTCCAACAACAAACTGCTTAAAGCGACTTATTATGTAAATAGATTATGGGCAGTATTTACCTATGTCATGATCTTGGTTCCAGTAAAACGTATCAGAAAAACAAAGCTCAATAATTCTGAGCCTTATATATTTGTGTCTAATCATTCTTCTTTTTTAGATATACCTGCAGTTCAGCTGATTGTTAATCAATTTGTGATTTTTCTAGGGAAAAGAAGTTTAGCAACTGCTCCACTATTTGGCTGGATGTTCAGAAATCTGCATATCTGTGTGGATAGGGGAAATCCTGAAAAGACCGAAGAAATGTTTAGAAAGTGCCTTACCAAATTGGAGCAAGGGTTTAGTATTGGCGTATTTCCAGAAGGAACACAAAATAGAACTCCACCTACATTGAATAAATTTAAAGACGGAGCATTTATTCTCGCCATTCGTGCTCAGCGTCCTATCGTTCCGGTTACCATTGTGAGTAATTGGAAAATATGGCCTGCATTGGCTCCAAGACTTTCATGGTCTCCTTTAATTCTGGTTCAACATGAACCCATTCCTACCAAGGGAATGACACTCAAAGATGTAGCAGAGTTAAGAGTAAAGGTGAAAGAAGTAATCGAAACAGAACTAAAAACACGTTATCCCAAGGAATATAATTTGTGAAATATTAGTATAAATTTTATAGAATTATTAAAAAATGACGTACTTAGTGTTTTAGAGTGAAAAATTAAGCTATTTATTTTATGATTATTGATAAAGAAGCTATAGAAAAAATTGCTCATTTGGCTCGCCTGGAGATGGATGAGAAAAGTGAGGAGAAAATGCTGAAAAGCATGAATGAAATTGTGGAGTGGGTAGCAAAATTGGAAGAGGTGGATACGGAAGGTGTAGCACCTCTAACTCATATGACACAAGAACAAAGTGTTTGGAGAGAAGACGAAGCTAAATATACACTTAGTCATGATGATGCACTGAAAAATGCACCGAAAAAGGATGCAGATTTTTTCAGAGTGCCTAAGGTATTAGATTAATAGTCGACAGGAATGTAATTAGTACAAACAAAAATAAAACTTCTGAAGTGTGAAACTTGAGAAGTTTTTTTATTGTATAAAGCTCGAAACGGACTTCATATTTTTAAGAAAGAATCTCTACTAAACAGAGGATTAGGATATTTGTAGAAACCCTCTCCTGAAATCATTCCCAGCTTTCCCTTTTTTATATATTCGTTTTGCACAAACTCTGCGTTGGAGGTACGTTGATGATCATTGTCCTTTTCTCCCCAATATTTCTCAATGTTATAGACTGTATCTAAGCCAACTGCATCTATTATGATAAAAGGTCCATATTTATTTCCAATAGCCATCCACGATTTATCGATGTCCTCAAAAGAGGCAATTCCTTTCCGAAGCATAGTTAATGCAGTAGAAAGCATTGGAATAAGAAGTGAGTTTAAAAGGTATCCACTGTTTTCTTTTTGTAATACAATAGGGAGAATGTTTAAATTTTTGATGAAGTGAATTAATGATTCAATTATCAAAATATCAGTGTCTGGGTGACCCATTATTTCTACAAGCCTATTTTCCCAAATCAGATTTGTAAAATGAGCACCTACAAATTGCTGTGGATACTTGAAATGTGGTGCGAAATCACTTGGAATAAACGAATCACTATTTGAAGCAACAATTGTAGTTGGGGAGATGAACTGGGAGATGGTTTTATAGAACTCGATTTTTGCTTCCATTTTCTCAGGAATAGATTCTATAAACAAATCACATTCTTGACAGGCTTCTTCTAGATCACTGGTGTAATGAATATTTTTTAAAGCGGAATCAACTTGATCTTTGCTGTTGGTAAATTTCTCCAAAAATGAGGCAGCGAACTTTTCATGAAGCACCTTACCAATTTCTAAACCAATATCAGAGGTGTCGTATAATTTTACACGGTAGCCATTAAAGGCAATGTACCATGAAATTTCTGAACCCAAAGTATCAGCACCTGCGATAGTGATTGATTTTAAAAGCATAGAATAAAACGAAGTTACAGCTTAATTGGTATTAAATATACTTCCATAACTCAGAGTATAAATAATAGCTTTCACTTTCCCTCTTTTTGTAAGGAGTACGGAAGCGAATTTGATCTTAATTTAATCAAATATAAATAAATTTTAAAGGATAAAATAAGGCAGCTGAAAAGAAAATTTTATCTCTTGGGAAATCAAAAATAGAAAACATAGCTAAAAAAGAATGGAAGTTTTAGGGTAGAAGACTTACAGTTAGCAAGTACACAAAAAAAAGTCATTCCCTTTCAATATGGAATGACTTTTTTTGATTAATGTATTACGTTGTTTTAGCAACGGAAATTATCTATAAATTATTGACTAAAGGTAGCTCTTGTGTCATGCTTAAGTCAATGACAGTATTGAGTTGTCCCATGATTTGAACAAAACGGGCCGCTGTCTGTGTAGATACCACTTTTTTCATTGCTTTAAAATACTTTTGGTTCAAAGCAATTTCCTTTTTATTAAGTTTGAAGCTGGTATTCATCAACTCTTCAGTTCTCTTCTCATCCAAAGTTTCAAAACTTTCTGCATATTCTTTTAATAGTGCATACTGTTCATTTAATAATTGACTTTGCTCATATTCATATTTATCATAAACAGGCCAAAATTTGTCAGCTTCAGCTTCTGATAAGTTCATATTCTCTTTAAGAACTCCTCTTTTCTCAGCTTTGATTAAGGTTTTAATGGTTTCAAAGTCCATATTTTGACCTTGAACTTTACTTGTTAATGAAGGATTTTGAGCGAACAAGTTTAAGCATACAAAAAGAGCGAGTATAGTACCAATAAGTTTTTTCATAATATCTTGTTATCTTATATTCAAGTTTTATCAACGTTAGAAAATGAGCTGAGTTCTTAAATGAGTATTAATAAAGGTAAATGCGTAAATAAATATCTAAAAAAGAATGCTAAAAAATAAATTATAGTGTATTCTAATACACCTTTATTTGTAGAGTTTCACTATTCAAAGATCAAGCGGTATTCTATCCGAGTAGATTTACTTTTTAGTGTATTTATTTTCTATTCTTTTTTACTCAACCATTCCTCTGGATCTAATTTTTCTCCATCCATATTCCATATTTGAAATTGAATCTCATAGGTTCCATCTGCATTTTGACCTGCATTTCCTAGCTTAGAATTAATAGAAACGATATCACCCACTTTTACATTTACTTTATTCAATTTAGAGTAAACAGTAAAAAAGTTATCGTGCCTCAACATTACTACATTTTGAAGGTTGGGAACTTTGGTTACAGCAGTTACCTCTCCACTGAAAACACTTTTAACGACAGCATTTGGTTTTACTCGAAGGTCTATTCCATGGTTTTCGATGTTAACACCCGATAGGATGGGATGAGGGCGTACTCCAAAGTGGTTGGTGATCATGCCTCCTTCTACGGGCCATTTGAGACTTCCTTTGGTTTCCTGAAAACTTGTGGTCGTTACATTCTTATTATTGATTTTATTTTCCGTTTTATCGGTAATTTCAATTTCATTTTCGAAAACATTTCCTTCTTTAGAGACATTAGAAGTCAATACTAGCATTTGCTTCTGAAGTTCGGCTAGGGCTTTTCTCTCTTTTTCAAGTTGTGCTATTAATTCTCTTTCCTTGAGTTTTAGATTGCGGACTACTTTAGTTTGTCTTTCTTTTAATGATTTCAATTGAGCCAATTGTACCTTTTCTTCTTCGAGTAAAGCAAAGGACTCCTTATTTCTAGCTTTGATTTCTTCTTTCTTATGAAGCAGGAGTTCTTGAGATCTTTCAATTTCTAAGATCTGTTTTTTTCTGACGTCCTTATAATGTTCAAGGTAATTGGCTCTACGTACAAACTGAGTAAAGTTTTCGCTCGAGAAAATATAAGCCAATTGCTGGAAATCACCTCCTGTTTTATAAGCAGCGTATACGAGTTCAGCATATTCCTCTTTTAATAACTCAATTTTTCTTTGTAGAGAATCAGCGACAATGATGGCCTCTTTCTCCTCATTTTGAGCTTCGGTGATTCTATTTTGAATTTGACGAAGATAATGTTCACGTCCTTCAATCTGAGCTTCAATATCATTGAGTTCACTTAATGAAGCCTCTTTTTTATATTGGGTATCATCTAAAATAGCCTTAGTTTTTGCAATTTTGTCTTTTGCTAATTTAATGTCCTTTTGAGCAAAAAGGGAATGGGTAATAAATGTGATTAAAAATATAAAAGCTATTTTTTTCATTAATTGATTTATATGCAGAACTAAAAAGTGAACCCATAAGTAATATTTACCCCATCAATTACCAATAAATTGATCAAGTTATTTTTGTTTGGTTACTTATTATCTTTATTGAAAATAATATTTTAAGTACTAAGTCAAAAATAGTTTACATAAAATAATTTTGAACTTAAGTACTAAGTCAAAAATAAATCATAGTTAATTCTAATTTATTTTTTGTGAGTACAACGCTAAAAAACGTATTAATAGTGGTTCTATTGAAAGTTTTTTGAAGGAAGTAATCGCAAAACAATAAATAGAATTAGTATTAGATAATTTTGAATTTGTACTTAGTACTTACTTATACATAAAAAATCGTACCTCTATTAATAATTCACAATTGAAACAGGATTTTAGAATCAGGAAATACATTGCATCAGACCATAAGCAATGGGATAATTTTGTTGATGAATGTATGCAACCACACTTTTTCTTCCATAGGTCCTATATGGAGTACCATAAAGATCGTTTTACGGATGCAAGTCTTATTGTGGAGGACAAAAATGAAAATATTGTGGCTCTTTTTCCTTCTTCATCGGCAAACGGAGTAGTTTCATCTCATGCTGGGCTTACTTTTGGTGGATTGTTATATAAAAGAAGAACTTTTGTTCAGAAGATAATAAAGATCTTAGCGTTAATTGAAACCTATTACGCCAACTTAGGTGTTCATAAGATGACCTACAAAGTGATGCCTTATATCTATAAATCGGAGCAGGGGGAAGAAGACCTTTATGCTTTGTATATGAATAATTGGAAGTTGGTGAGAAGAGATTTTAGTACAATCGTAAAAAAGGATTCCTCTTTGATTTCAGATAGGTCAAGACGTAAAAACAATACAATTGCCCTTCAAAATCAAATTGAAGTTTTACCATCAGAGGATATTACTGCTTTCTGGAATCTTTTAAATCAGAACTTAAAGGATAGGCATAATGTAAATCCAACCCATTCCTTAGAAGAACTCCAATTATTGATACGACTTTTTCCTGATAACATTAAATTAGTAGGAGGTTTTAAGGATGGAGAAATGTTGGGTGGAGCCTTATTATTTTTAACTCCTTATGTTTGTAAAATTCAATATTCTGTAAACTCTTTGAAAGGAAGAGAGTTTAAAGTATTAGATGCAGTTTTCTTGTCAGTTATAAATGATAATCAAAGACCTTATGTTGATTTTGGGCATTCCTCCGAAAATGAGGGTAAATTTCTTAATGAAGGTCTGAGTAAGTTTAAATTTTATTTTAAAGGCGAAGCATCTGTCTGTGATTTCTATGAGAAAGATCTCTCAGCAAATTTGTAGACTTAATCGAAACTATAGAACTTTGTATTTATGGATGAAATAGTAAACAGAGTAGCACAGAGTGCACTGATTTCTTTTGACTTGGAAGATATTCGAGCAGAAGGAGAGCGCGTGCTAATTGATATAAAAGAACAACTTTTTCAAGGTTTGATCTTAAAGGAAAAAGACTTTCGAGCGTTTATCAAGGAACATGATTGGTCTCAATATCAAGATAAGCATGTGGCGGTAACATGTTCGGAGGATGTTGTAATTCCTACTTGGGCTTATATGCTTTTAACCACAAGGTTGGAAAAATATGCTTCAACAATTGTTTTCGGAGATTTATCTCGATTGGAAGAAAAATTATTTGAGAAAGCAATAGCAGAATTAGATACTGATCAATTTATTGATAAACCTGTTGTTGTAAAAGGGTGTAGTAAAGAAGATGTACCTGTTACCGCTTATGTGGATATTACAGAAAAACTTCGCCCTATAGCGAAAACAATCATGTATGGTGAGCCTTGTAGTACAGTACCAATTTACAAGAAGCCAAGAAAAAAATAAGGTAAAAAGAGAGGAGTGAAGAATGCTGAGTTTTCCCAACATTTTTCACTCCTCTTTTATAATTGCTTAAAACGAATCAAATACGTAATTGTAATTGTGTCACGAACAATCCTGCATGATGATCAACAACGTTCTTTCCTAGGTCATTAATCATATACACTGGACGAAGTTGGTAAGCTGCTGTAAGTTTGACATTTTGACCAATGATAGCCCAGTTAACACCAAAATCACTTTGGAAAGAAGTCTCATCTAAGCCTTCAAGGTTTTTATAGGAAACAGAAACATAAGGCTGGAGTTTCTTCTCTGAATTATAAATAGTTTTAGGCAATGTATAGCCTAACTCTGTATGGAAGATATGCCCAGTACCATGAGAATATTGAGAAAAACCAGGTCCTTGTGGTGAAGATGGAGCATTAGGATCTGTTCCTGCAAAACCACCCATAACATGTAAAGTTCTCAAGTAATCATTTCCGTATTGGTAGTTATAATAAACTGCATATCCTGTAAATCCACCGCCATTATTCCCTAATGGAGTACTTAAAAATACATCCACGGCAAACTTCTTAATGTCATTTTCTTGAATGTACATGTCCCCATTTATATCTTCCTTATAAGTACCAGTTCCTCCAGGTTGATATTGGAAACCAGCACCAATGTTGAATACTCTTTTTTGTCCGAAGTAGTTCATTTGACTTGCTCCTGAAACAGATTGAGCTTCTACATCCCAGAATTGCCAGAAGAAATAACCATTGTAGTTATAGTTTGTTTGCTTTAATAGATAGGTGCTACCTACGGTTGCTCCAGGATGACCATTTTCAGCAAATTCTAACATTTCACTTTTAGACATTGGTCTACCTCCAACAGTAGGATCGCCAGCAACAGTAGAGATGATCGGTTGGTTGACCGATACCTGATAACCCAATTTACCTAAAACATTACCTCTTGCAAAAACACCCATTTGTCTTACAATAGCATCAGTACGGTTTACCTCAGGATAGTTGAAGTAAGGGTGATCGACAGTTAGATAGTTGTTTGATCCCACACGAGAAAGACGGGCTAAGCCTTGCCAGAAGTGAATACCAGCACCAATGTAGTTTTGATCAGCAATTTTTATTTGTCCTTGAAAGTCATGGACATAAACGTTATTGTTGATATTAGAATTGGTAGCATTACTCGTTGCACCGATATGAGCAAAAAGTAAATACTTATTTTCAATATTAGCATAGAACATCGTACGAATACGACGCATCGAAAAATCACTATAATTAGAGATTGGCTCTCCAGTTAATGCATTCGTAGTACCTGGGTTTGTTTCACCCGCTCTCCACCATGCTTGAATACCTATTATTGTTTTGAAATAAGAGGTCTTCTCTTTATTAAGATCCAATCGTAAGCCTCTTTTGAAAACATCTACAGATTTTTCATAAGGTGTCTTTTCCTCGACAGGATCATTGTTTTTCTCTTGTTCTGATTGAGCAAAAATTGATAATGAGACAAAAGTTAACAATAGCGTGGATAAAATTCTTTTCATTTTAAGATAGAGTTCATAAACATTCGTGCAAAGATATTTCACAGGCGAATGATAAAAAAGGTGAAGAATCTCTATCTACACTTTTATTCTAATGATTTCTATCATAAAAATTACTAATTTCCTTCTCAGCGTGTGATAATTTGTATTTAAGAATCTGATTAGTATGAATGTCTACCCAGCTTTCTAAGGCTATGTAACTCTTCTTACTACTGTTTGCATAATGCGTATAAGAAAGCCCTAATTTTTGAAACTCTTGATAAAAGAGGTCCTCAATCACAGCAAAATTAGTGATAAGGTCACTACTAAGTTCTCGAACTTCTTGCAATTCCTGTCGTACACTTTCCTGAATAAGTTTTCTTATTTTTTGAATTTCTTGTTTTTCTTGTTCAATTTTTTGTTGAGAATAAACGTTGTTATCCTCACTTAAAGAATTCCAGTAAACATCGAAAGCTTCTTGGGTGATATTATTTTGTGAATAAACATTCAATAAAGAAACGAAAGTCAAGATAATTGATAGTAAAATTGTTTTCATGATACAGTTTTAATTATAAAGGGTATGTTTTTGTAAATGGCTTTTACCCTTAAATAGTTCACGTGGCAAAGCTACATTTTATGTAAGAAAATGCTTTATAATTCTTTTTTTACTCCAAATTATTATTCAGATAAATCAATTTACTTGACTAGTAATGAGAATTTTTTAATAAAAAGAGTCTCTTTTTAATTTTTAGAAATAGAAAAAGAGTACATCTGTAGGATGTAATTTCCATTAAAAATATGTCATTTTTTAATAACTTATTTTGATTAGAAGTTAATTAAAAAAGCCACCAAAAACTTTCGTCCTTGATGGCTTTTAGAAATTGACCTTTTACAAGATCAATCTATATCTTATAAGTGGATACACTCATCATACGCTAAGGCAGCAGCCTCCATTACCGCTTCCGATAATGTTGGGTGAGGGTGAACCGCAGTGATGATTTCGTGACCAGTTACTTCTAATTTACGAGCTACAACCGCTTCAGCAATCATTTCAGTAACGTTTGAACCGATCATATGGCAACCTAACCACTCACCATATTTCGCATCAAAGATTACTTTAACGAAACCTTCTTTATGACCTGCTGCAGATGCTTTACCTGACGCAGAGAATGGGAATTTACCCACTTTGATTTCATAACCAGCTTCTTTCGCTTGCTCTTCAGTCATACCTACTGA
This sequence comes from Flammeovirga sp. OC4, assembly GCF_000812565.1. Lineage (GTDB taxonomy): Bacteria > Bacteroidota > Bacteroidia > Cytophagales > Flammeovirgaceae > Flammeovirga. Next base: position 28,955 of record NZ_JTAM01000031.1, read on the forward strand.
TGCTACTTCAGGAACAGTGTAAGTACAACCTGGGATGTTACCGTAGTTCATTGGCTCTGGAGTTAAACCTGCGATTTTCTCAACACAGATAATACCTTCGTGAGAAGCAACGTGCGCTAAAGCAGGTCCTTTCACGATGTCACCAATTGCATATACAGAAGGGATATTTGTTTGGTAGTAATCGTTTACTAAAACTTTACCCTTGTCATGAGCAACACCAACTTCTTCTAAACCGATACCTTCAAGGTTCGTCTCTACACCAACAGCAGAAAGCACTACATCACACTCGATAGTAGTTTCTTTACCTTTTTTGTTGTCAGTGATTTTAACTACACAACCATCGCCAGAAGTGTCCACAGTTTGAACAGCAGCGTTAGTCATTACGTTGATACCTTGTTTTTTGAAGTTACGCTCTAATTCTTTAGAAACGTCAGCATCTTCGTTAGGTACGATACGAGGTAAGTATTCAACTACAGTTACTTCAGTACCGATTGAGTTATAGAAATAAGCAAACTCAACACCGATAGCACCAGAACCCATTACAACCATTTTCTTAGGTTGCTCAGGTAAAGTCATAGCTTGACGGTACCCGATTACTTTCTCGCCATCAATTTTGATATGAGGAAGTTCTTTCGCTCTACCACCAGTAGCAAGGATGATGCTTTCAGCGTCATAAACTATAGCGTTACCATCAGCGTCAGTTACTTCAACTTGTTTAGGTCCCACTAATTTACCGAAACCTAAAAGTTTTTCAATTTTGTTTTTCTTGATCAAGAACTCAACACCTTTACTCATACCAGCGGCTACGCCACGGCTTCTTTGTACCATTGCTGAGAAATCAGCTTCAGCTTCACCTGCTACATTAATACCATAGTCTTTTGCATGGTTAATGTACTGGAATACCTGACCACTTTTCAAAAGGGCTTTTGTAGGGATACATCCCCAGTTCAAGCAGATACCGCCTACTTCTGCTTTCTCTACTACGGCTACTTTCTTACCTAGTTGAGAAGCGCGGATTGCTGCCACATATCCACCGGGTCCACTACCGATGACGATCAGGTCAAATTTTGTTGCTGACATAATTAAAATGTTATAATATAATTTTTCGTTTTCTGTTTGAGCGGCAATTTCGTAAAAATTCCCACACAAAAATAAAAGTTCATGGATAAAATAAAAACGTATAAGGGGTACACTTTTTATATTAAAGTATAATCAGGTAAATAATTGATGGAATTTTATTGTGTTTCTATTAAAAATCAAGAGGGAATAGCAGGCGATATTATCAAAATGTCATCAATAGTTCTTTAAAATGAAAGAATGAGAAAATTTTAGGAAGGCAAGATCTTATTAAAAAAATAAAACAGAGTACATTTCTATCTAAACAAAATAAAATCAATCAATTAAATAAGCAGAAGATTATGTATTTTTGTTTAATGGCACTGTCTGATTTTTTTGTCAAGGTGCCGAAAATGTGGTAAATTATCCATAAATAAAGACAAGAATGAAAAGAGGAGCATTTTTTAAGTTGTTGCAACACAGAACGTTTGACTTTACGCCACGTTACTATGATGCAGAAAAAGAAGAAAGAGATGCCAGGATAAAGGCACTGTATGAAAAATACGGGAAAACAGAGGAGAAAAACGAAGAAAGTGCCGAAGGTGTAAGAAGGAGTATTTCTTTTTCGAGAGAAAGAAGCCGGTCTACGGAGAGAAAACCCATCATGATTAGAGCTGCTGTAATGGTGGGGATATTCGTACTCTTATATGTTCTTTTTAAGTAATGATAACTAAAAGAGAATCAACAGGTTCAAACTCAAAATACTAGATAATCGTTAACTTATTACTTAATATTATATTGATAATCAGCCGTTAATAATTGTTCAAAAGCTTATTAACAGTCTTTCTCTACTTTTAGGTAAAGAAGCGATTATAAAAACTATATATTTGCAGGACTTCGCTAATATCAGTTAGCAAGTTAAACTTCAATTACTTCAGAATCAATTTTCATGTATATTGCAATAGCCGGAAATATCGGATGTGGTAAAACCACTTTAACACGTTTGTTATCAGAACGTTTTGGATAGAGAGCTTTGTTTGAAAGTACAAGCAACAATCCTTACTTAGAGGATTTTTATGAGGACATGGAGAAGTGGGCATTTCACTTACAGACCTATTTCCTAAACCATAGATTTGAACAAGTTCAAGACGCTACAGTTGATAATCCGGTAATTCAGGATCGTAGTTTATATGAAGGAACGTATGTGTTTACTGAAAACCTACGTCGTTCTGGAATGATGCATCAACGCGATTTTGAAAACTATTCTGCTTTATCAAAATTATATGAAGCAAAAGCTACACCTCCACACTTGTTGATTTATTTAAGAGCCGATCTTGAAAAATTAAAATCAAACATTGAGAAGAGAGGTAGAGATTATGAAAAAACTATTCCTGACGAGTACTTGTTAAACTTGAACGAGTTGTACGAGGAGTGGATTTCCAATTATGAGAAAGGCGGTTTATTAGTGGTAGATGTCAATGATGTAGATATTGTCAATAACCCTAATGATTTCGAGCGAATTGCATCTGCGATTGAATCTGCAATGCGTATTCGTAAAAATGTAGGCGCTACAGTCTAATCCTCTTTTGTTATTAATCTTAATCTGAAAATATTTTTATCGTATGTATATAGCGATAGCCGGAAACATCGGTAGTGGCAAAACAACTTTAACAGGTAAACTTGCTGAACACTTTGGTTGGGAACCAAGATATGAAAGTGCGGACGACAATCCTTACTTGGAAGATTTTTATGGTGATATGTCTAGATGGGCGTTCCCTTTACAAATCTATTTCTTGAACAGCCGTTTTCGTCAAGTGATGGAAGTATCAAAGACACATACTCCAATCATCCAAGACAGATCGATCTATGAGGATGCTCATATTTTTGCTCGTCAGCTAAATCAAGATGGACATCTTTCCGACCGTGATAATGAGGTCTTCCAAAATGTATTTTCATCTGTAGCGGACCATGCACCTGCTCCTGACCTTTTGATTTACTTAAGAACAAGCGTTCCACAGCTTTTAGATCACATTAGAAAGCGTGGTAGAGAGTACGAACAAAGTATCTCAAGAGCTTATTTGACAGGTTTGAATGAGTTTTATGAGGAGTGGATCTCCAACTATGACAAAGGTAAATTACTAGTCATCGAGATGGAAGATTTAGACTTTGTAGAAAACGAAGCCCACTTTGATCAGATTGTGGCCAACATCGATGCGGAGTTACAAGCGGCAAAAGCACGCGTTTAATCTAAAGAGATAATAAATAAGAAGTGTTTGTTATTTCAGTAACAGACACTTTTTGTTTGTCCAAAAATCAATCAATTCTATTAAACTACCCCATTTAGGATCAAAAAAATATGCAATACGTAGCGATAGCAGGGAATATTGGGTCAGGGAAAACTACTCTAACAAAAATGCTTTCAGAACATTTTGGATGGAAAGCGGAGTTTGAGAGTACTGCAGATAATCCTTATCTAGAAGATTTTTATCAAGACATGAAGCGTTGGGCTTTTCATGCTCAGGTGAGATTTTTAGATAATAGTTTTCAGCAGATGTTGGATATTAATGCTTATGGTAAGCCAATTATCCAAGATCGTTCTTTTGATGAAAACGCTCATATCTTTGCTAAAAATTTGCATGTGTCAGGCCAGATGGACGACAGGGATTTTGAATCGTATTGGAAATTATTTTCCTCCCTATCCTCCCAGTTGCCAAAGCCTGATCTATTAATCTATTTAGATACTGACTTGGATCGCTTGAAAACTCAGATTCAAAAAAGAGGTAGAAGCTATGAACAAACTATTCCGGAAGAGTATTTGAGTAATCTCAATAAGCTTTATAACGAATGGATTGATGCTTATGAAGGACCACTTTTAAGAATCAAAATGTCAGAGCATGATTTTGTAGAAGAGAATGCAGATTTCTACAGCATTGTGGATAAGATTGACAATATGTTGAGCGTAGAAAAGTAGGTCTAGAAAATATTTTTGAAGAAGGCTTTGGTTTTAATTATAAAATCAAGGCCTTTTTTTATATTTAGTTAATCAATCAAACTTTCAGCTAACTAATAACATAACCAAAATGATGAACACAGGAATCGTGCACTTTGAGGCATTTATCATTACCGCATTTCTTTTTATAGCATCTCCAGGTATTGACACCATGTTTATTATCAATAAGTCGCTCACACAAGGTAAAATTGCAGGAGTGTTCTCTACATTCGGAATTAACGTAGGTGTTTTCATTCATACCTTCTTCGCTGCTGTAGGGCTTTCATGGGTATTAGCACAGTCTGCTATGGCTTTCATGATTGTAAAGTATTTGGGAGCAGCATATCTTATCTATTTAGGTATTAAAAGCATTCTAGCCAAAGAGGAGGAGGATGAAAATGTAGCGTTGTCTACTGTTGAGATGAAGAGGAGAAAACATTTTACAAGTGGCATTATGACGACTTTGTTCAACCCTAAAGTCGCTTTGTTTTTTCTGTCATTTTTTCCTCAGTTTATAGCGCCTTCAGCTGTAGAAGATAAAATGCCTTTCTTACTTTTGGGAGTTGTATATGCTGGGATTGCCATTTTGTGGTTTTTATTATTGACTTTTCTGGCTTCTACCTTTTCTTCAAAAATTCAAGGAAATAGCACTGTCAAAAAATGGATGAATAAAGGTGCAGGTGTTGTTTTTATTCTGATGGGGTTAAAGGTGGCGTTTTCTAAGAAATAATTTTATTATCAATTACATTTTCATAGGTGTGAATATCTTTTTTATCAAAAGGTAAAGATCCTGTTGATTTCTTTTTTCTATTCAAAATCTATCTCAATTAGAAATGGATTTTGTGAATAACTTGTGGAGTTGAAGATTTTCTTGTGTAAAATCTTTGATTTATCAACATGTGTGTGAATAAAATGAGTATAAAAACGTATGAAAATATAAAAATAACATTAAAATGATGTTGATAAGTGATAGAATACTGTAAATGAGAGAGATTAAATTGTGAATAATTTCTTCTTTCTGTGAATTATTAGAGAATAAAGAGGGAAAGATTAATAAAAACCGTATCTTTGCATTCGAATTTTACTGATGTATCCATTTTTACAGAGAATACTATACTTGTTATAGGGTTGATTTTGAAAGGTATATCACTGATAGTCATTACATTTTTATAGTTTGAAAACTCAATTTTCAACACCTTTTAAGGTACTATTTAAGTGTTAATGCTGTTAATACTTTTGAAAATTTAATGTAATTCATGGAAATATAGTGATAGTCAGCTAAATTCGGCTTGTAGTTTAGCAGAAGTATGCTTACTTTTGCAAGCCGAAAAATTCTAATCTTACATAGTACGATGAAAAGAACATTTCAACCTTCGAGCCGCAAGAGAAGAAACAAGCATGGTTTCCGTCAACGTATGCTTTCAGCAAACGGACGTAACGTTCTTGCAGCAAGAAGAAAAAAAGGAAGAAAAAGCCTTACAGTTTCTGACTCTAGAAAACACAAGGCGTAGATAGCACCCTAAAGTAGGGTGTGTTTCAGAACACTAAAAAATTATTGTGATGAAAACTCGTATCGCAAAAAAGATCTTGAAAAATCAAGACAAATTGAATTACAACAAAGGTCAAGTTCAGAAAGCTGAGCGCCTTGTTGCTAAAAAACAAAAAGCTGCCGCTAACGCATAATTGACACCAATGTCTTGCAGCTTTTATCTAAGCGTCTCTGCGGGGTGCTCAGATAGTACCCCGCGGAAGCCCGCACAAAGAAATAAAAGCTGAAGGTTCGGCGGCAGCAACTGCATCGAACCTTCACTTTTTTTTTATCCAAAATTTTATGAAGCCATCATCAACACCAACTTTTGATAATGCCACTTTCCCCAAGTGTGAACATCTAAAAAGTAAAAGCAGCATTGATAAAATGTTTGCCAAAGGAAAATCTGTATTTGTGTTTCCTTGCAAGGTGTACTATACTTTATCAGATGATATAGAACAGGCTTCAGTTCCCCCTCAAGTTTTATTTTCAGTCTCTAAGAGAGGCTTCAAAAATGCCACTGACCGCAACAGGATCAAAAGACAGCTAAGAGAGAGCTACCGCTTGAATAAAAGTATTCTTATGGCTGAAAACCCTAATGCGAGAGTGGAGAGTATTGCTTTTGTGTATGTTTCTAGGAAAAAAGAACCCTATGCTTTTATTGAAAGGAAAATGAAGGCAGTTCTTTATAGATTGAAGGAACAGTATACAGATAGTGAAGCATAAAAAAAAGACTCGGAAATCTTCCAAGTCTTTTATAATACATCAGCTTAAAAACTAATTTTCTACTACCTAATATTCATTTATCAAAACTCATAATATTCATCTGCTACTACTCCTTCAGGATACTTTGTGATCTTTACACCGATTCCTTCAGGACTTGCATTAAGGTTGAGAGTAATGCCGTTTTTGCAGTCAATAATATTTTGGTAAACATATCCCTCACTAAAAAGGGCATTGAAATAAGGAGTGAACGTTTGATCTGACATTTGATGGTATAACCCTTCCGCCAATTCTAATGCGAGGTATTCATAACTCTCTATATTTTCTAAAGCTCCATGATGGTCATTAAAAATGACTGTATTTTCTTCTATAGAAACCTTTGTGTGTTCTTCAGTTCTTAGTGCCATGATGGCTTGTTCTTTGGTTTGAGCGAATAAAAGGGTATTGAAAAGGATAAAGGCGAAAGTAAAAGCGATTTTTTTCATGATTTTTTGATTAGTGGCCAGCCTTTAAATAAGGCTGACCTGATGGATAAATAAATTGTTGTAAGGCTGTTTTTATTCTTCTATGTTATCAAGTTTATAATCTCTATTCTTGATGAAATTTCCATCCTTATCGAAATCTGTTCTTCTTCTCTTCATTGAAGAAGGAATTTTTTCTATAGGAACAAAGATGGGTTTGTCTGAAGGCCATACGTAAGTCAACTCAGGTTGGTATCCTTCAGGATAGTATTCTTCTGGTTTGTACTGCATATCTCTGATATACTGATTTTGCATGTCCTCTCTTTTCTTTCTTGGTACTGGTACAACCATACCTCCATTTTCAGCAACTTGAGATCCAGCTTGTGGAGGTGTTGCGTTTGGGTAATCAGGTATTTGACCATCTCTAACCCAAATCTTATCCTTCGTTACATTCACAACTACACCGTCAAATCCAAAGTGGAAAGGTCCATTGTAATGCTCTCTTACCTCAGCTACCATTTCATTGTTAGCATATAAATCATCGGTAGTATGCGTAGCCATGGCTAATCTAGGATTAGCATCGCTGTATAATTTACCGGCTGCATAAGCAGGGTTATGGTGTGTATCAATTGTATATCTAGTCAATACAGCAGGAACACCGTAAACTTGAGATGATATCGCTACAACTTCTACCTGCATCTCTGTAATTAATACATCTGCATCTTTACCATATTTGGCGGTTAATTTGTTGGGTCTACCATCACCAGAGAAAACGACAGACATTCCTTTGTATTCCACTCTGTAAGCTGAAGCACCGTCTTTACAGTGTGCTTGTTGCCAGTGAATCACTTTTATTCCATCTTTGTCGTATACAACACCACCATCATCAGTAAAATCAAATTCGTTGACTTCAATTTCCCATCCTCTACCAATAGGGAATACATCAAAAGCATCTCTATGCCATTCGGTCATCATTTTCATACCTTCTACCATGTGGGCTGTACCGTATTTTGGTTCAGACCCTGAAGGTCCAGTTACTCTTAATGGCTCATTCCATCTACCATTCCAAGCGCCAAACATATAAACATAAGGCAATGCACCATAGTGATCCACGTGTAAGTGTGTCAAGAAAATATCGTTGATTTCATTTAATGCTAGACCTGCTCCGACAAAATTGGCTACAGAGCCTTCTCCGATGTCAAAAACGAGGTTTTTACCATTCCCAAACTGTATTAAAATAGAAGTGTTGGCTTGTCCGGGACGAATCATTGGGGAAGATCCCATAAATATGATTCTGATTTCATCTTCTAATAAGTCTTCTGTGTTGGGGTACCAATTGGCAGCGGATACCATATGACTCATTGGTGCAATTCCATCAAACATTAATCCTTCATTCCATCTTCCTAATGGAAGACCAGCCGTTAAAGCAACTTTCAATTGAGTAGTATCTGTTTGGAAAACATCTTGTTGATTTTTTAAATCATTGATATCTTCAGTAACAACAGATTCTTTATTGTTAACATAACCAGCAGCTTTAGTACCGGTTCCTTTGTAATCACCTTTATATTGATTTGGTCCTTGATCGTCTTGTGCATTGATAAATGGGATAAAGCTAATACTTAAGATGACTAGTTGTAGCAAGAATTTATTTTTCATGATTGTAGTATAAGAAAGTAAATTATTATTTTAACTTTTAACCAAATGGTTAAATTCAGGATCTGAAGATCGAATATTAGAAATGTATTTTTTTCTAATCTGTTTTATCATTTATTTTTCGAATGATATAGTTAACCAAACGGTTAAATTTTAAATAGGTTTCATATTAAACGAATATTTAATCTCTTTAACAGCTTTGTTATTACATATCGTCTAATTGATATAACTGATATCTTTCTATTAAATCAATGATTTTTTGGCTGTATTGGGGGTCTGTAGCATATCCGGCTTCTTGTAAACCTATTGCCCACTTTCTATAGTTTTTTATATTGATTTTAAACAAATGAAGATACCAAGGCCTTGAAGTAATGAAATGGCCATAATCCCAAAAGGATGTTTTTACTGTTGGATAAGCACGGAAACATTCTTGATATTTATCGTCGGAGTGTTGTACACGGTGACCTTTCCAATCTTCACCACACTTAATTCCGAAGTGATTATTGGATTTCTGAGAGAGTGTACTGTTACCGAAAGAAGTTTCAAGCATAGCCTGTGCTAAGATAACACTAGCAGGGATCTTAAATTCTTTCATGGTTTGAACCGCTAAATACCCATAAGAGACTACATACTCATGGTAAGTATATAGTTTTTGAGGTTGTTCGTTTAATTTATATTGTTTTTGATCTAGTTCTCTATTTTTTGTGAATGAAGTAAGGACAATCGAACATAAAACTAACATCAAAAACATCTTCTTAGATGTAGTCATAAAATTGTGGTGCAGTAATTTAAGCAGGTGGTTCATTGCTCCACATGCTTCACGTAATTGATATAAAAAAAGTCTAGTGATAAGGGGAAATCACTAGACTACAAAAGTATTACAATTTTTAATATTATTTCTAAGTTGCAATTTCAATCACTCGTGCTTTGTGTTAAATGATTGATGTAAAGCTCCTTATTTTTTACGTCTGAACTTCTTAATTTTCTTCGCAAACTCTAGTAAACTATCTTTTCTACTGGCTCTATATTTCCAAACTACATCAAAAGGTTTGAGTTCTGGAGCATTCTCAGGACCAAAAGTAACCGCAAAGAATCGGCTGTCTTTCGATTGTGCTTTTCTTAGTTTATGAAGTACCGGTGTTTCCAAAGGAGGTATTTTACCATCAGTGATCAGCATCAAATCAGCTTTCCTGTAATCTTCTGATTGCATAGATTCAATAGCGGCTTGTAAAGCAGGACCTGCATTCGTTCCTGCACTAAATGACATCGATAAGAATTCAATCAATGGCTCTAATCCATTATGAAGGTTGCTTAAGTCGATGGTTTTGATTTCATCTTCCGTAGCACCAAAAGAGAAAAGCAGGCACTTCCTTTTGTTCTCAAGGGCCATTTTCATGACTGCAAAACATAACGTCTTAGCAATCTGTTCTGGTTTACCAAGCATAGAAGCACTAGTATCAATACACAAGAGCATCGGCCCCATGACGTCTTCTTTTGTGCTAGCCTTCTGCGTTTCTTTGCTTTCGTCTTTTTGAGGTGGACGATCTTCTGCTTTCAGCTCAAAAGTTTGTAGTTTATGTTCCACAAACTTTTTATAGAAAAGCAGTTCAGTGTCTTCATTACCCAGTAAAGCAGCTTCAGCAGGAAGGATTTGAGAAAGGTCGTCACTTTCATGTACACCTATCAAAGATTCTTTACCATGAGTGAAGGTTCTTCTAAAAGGTTTGATGGTGATTTCCTGTAATTGTTCTCTTTCTTCCTCCAGTTCTGCACTGGCATATCGTCCCAACAGATCTACCAATTCTTTGAGCATTTCCTCATCTTCCAACAATCGGTCATAACGAGATAGAACTTCAAAGCCCGTATGTTGCCACTGTCCTTTGGCTTTTTCAAAACCAAGCCCAAGGTGGTCCATCAATTGGCTCACCAAGTGTTGTGATTTATCAAACTTATTGGCGTTGTCGCTTAACTTCTGACGGAGTTGATCTTGTCTTTTTTGTGTTTTACCACTCAAGATTTTACGCATCGTTTCCATCAGTTTGTTCATCACACCTTTGGAATTATGCCCTTTGTCTCCTTTTGCATTGCCAGAACGCATTCCGAAAGGTAAACTCAAACGCTTTTTCTGTCTTTCGATTTGTGGAACTTCTGAAGAACTTTCTGCAATTTCTTCTATATGCGTGACAATCTCTTTGATCACATGTTCACGCAATGAGGTATGTCTTTGGATGGATTCCCTGAGACCGGGAGTGTCAAGGATATCATCAATGACATCTTTATAACCAAGGGCCATATCTGAGAAATTAGAATTCAAAATCTCAGGTTCATGACCCTTGGCAATTTCTGAAAGGTATGTGGCTAAAATCTCACGATCTTCAGATTCACCCAGGGAAGAAAACATTTTAAATTTTTCTATTTCCTCAAAGGATGTTCTAGCCTCCATAGCTTCGTTTTAATTTTTCGGTTTGTAGTTTGTAGTTCAAGACCAATTTCCATAAGTCATTCAAACTTTCGTCAATCAATGATCTCCAGTTTTCTGAAAGGAAAATATTCTTACCTACACCTTCTTCTCTACTATGTCTTACCTCTTCAATTTCACGTGAAATCTTATCAAGGTATTTCAATAATAGATCCGCTTCTTTATTCAATTGTTCTCTTACATCTTCTGTAATCGACTTAGAAACTTTACCGATTCTATGTTCTTTAGAAGACTTCAATTTATACTTATGATAGTCGTGACCTAATCGTACTTCAATCTCTGTATCTGAGACTTTTCCGATGGTAAAGCTCTCACTTCTACCTGTATTGGTATATAAGTTCACTTCTGAAGAGCCTCTGCCCATCATGGCAAAATCATCTGCAAGGATTCTATTATTCATACTTGAGAAGCCTTCAATAATATGGTATTCTCCATCTACAACTGTAGGAGCTTCCATATACAATTCTTTCTCCTCTTTCGTTTGATCCTCTACATCATTTGTGAAAGTTTCTAATTGGGAGCGAACCGTTTCCATACTGTATTTCGCACTCCAACCGTATTTCTGTACGGCTCTTGTTACCCATTGTCTCACCATATCAATTTGGTCCGGTGAGTGCCAGATACAGTTGGCAATCAAGAAACAATCTGAAAGGTCTACTCTTTCTCTACCATTCATAAAGGCAGAAGTACGGATCAGACGAACAATTTTGTGCCATCTACGGTCAGAAACATAAATGTTTTTATCAACTTCCGTACCCGTAGATTGATTAAATCTTTCGATATATTTTCTGACGATAGAAATCACGCTCAATACTTCCAAAGGTACTTTGACTGAATCAATCAGTGGACTCCAGCTGTCGACCTCTGTTTCATCAAACTTCAATTCTTCTCTAACTACCGGATTCGTTAGTTTTGAAGAAGTGATCATATCAAAGAATTTCTGCTCATCAATGATTCTATCCACGTATACACGAACCAGAAAACGGTCCCATATCGCTTCCAGTCCTTCGCCCTTGGCAGGCAACTCATTGGATGCAGAAAGTAATGCGTGTACTTTTACCTCAATTTCTTGCTCACCATTTCTAAATACTTTCTCATTCAAAACAGTCAATAACGCATTTTGAATGGATGGACCTGCTTTCCAAATTTCATCTAAGAATACGACTGAAGAGCCAGGAAGATAGTTGTCAGTAAGACGTTCGTACTTATCTTCTTTACTTAACTTTGAAATGGAAATAGGACCAAAGATTTCGTCAGGTGTACTGAATCTATTCATCAGATACTCAAAGGAATCTCCTCCTTTAAAAGCATATTTCAAACGACGAGCAATCATACTTTTACCAACACCGGGAGGGCCTAGCATAAAAATACTTTCGCCAGCAATTGCACTCAACAAGGCGAGTGACAGAACATCTTCTTTTTCGTGAAGATCTTCTCCCAATAAGGATAGTAGTTTCTTAGAGCGCTTTCTTACATCAAAAGCTACTTTCGAGAGTTCGTCCATCTGTTATTCTATGAGATAAAATATAATCGATTCTGATAAAAACGACATGCGTTATTTATGCGTGCGTTAAAAGGGCCTCTTAATTTATAGTTTTTTTTCTACAAATCAGGGGACTTGTACTGTTTATGGCGAGAAATTTAGAAATTGAAAGGGTACTAGAATATGATATAAACTACTTTTTAAGTGTTGTTTAATTAAAAATTGTTATAGAAAATGTTTTTTGAAGAATGTTTTATTGGATTTAGTTAAAACTGATAGCATAACATTTCCTTGTGCTTTTAATACTGACTTAAGTCGTATAAAGTTTTAATTAGAAACAGAATTAAAATAACATTGAAAAAAGCTTTTACCCTTTTGGGATCTACTTTCATGACGAGTTCTGCTCCTATCCAACTTCCTGTAAAAGCACCTACAATACCTACTAATCCAAAATCCCAATAAACTAATCCTTCTATCATGAAAAAAGATAAAGCAGCTGTAGATGAAATCATGGCAAGGCTTTTTGAAAAGGCGACATTGACCATAACGGGTATATTACTAAAGAAGGAAAGAATAAAAAAGCAGATGACACTTGTTCCAGGGCCAAAAAAACCACTGTAAAGACCAATAAAGAATGCCGTAGGAAAAACTACTTTAGAAGGTACACTCTCATCATACTTCCCTTCAGGTTTGGGGTGTTTTCGGTTATACCACTCGAGTAGAAATAGAAAGAGGATAATGGCTAACAGCAGGTAAAGCATGAATTTAGCATTCATCATTTTACTGAGCTTGGCACCAAAAATAGCCATCACCAAAGAAATACAACAAGCTATGATTAATTGTCGGTTGATTTTTAATAAACCCTTCTGATGGTATTTAAAGGTTGCTGTAATTGAGGCAGTGGTAAGGATAACTTTGTTTGTCCCTAAAATAAATGCGTCAGGTAAACCTAAGTAAATTAAGGCAGGTAATGATAGCATACCGCCTCCACCTGAGATTGATGTAATGACAGATGAAAAACAACATACCACAAACCAAAAAATGTATTTGTAAACCTGCTCGTCCATTATAATAAAAATAGGCTATAAAAAGGAGAGGTTGATTTGTCAATCGCACATAAAATAATCTCTCCACTGAAGCTCTAATATAGTTGATAGTAGAGTATTATGAAAATAATGCAGGTAGTACAATAAATCCCCATCAATGGAAGGCCAACTTTCATAAAATCTTTCGTTTTATATCCACCTGGACCATAAACTATCCAGTTCGTTTGGTAACTGACGGGAGTTAAAAATGCAGCAGAGGCAGCAAAAGCGATGGCCACAAAGAATGGAGTACTTGGTAGCATTAGCATTTCGCTGACAGAGTATGCAATTGGAAAAACAATGGAAATGGCAGCAACATTGGTCACAAATGAGGTGAGTAAAACGGTGACTAAGAATAACCCAATTAGAACGCCAATAACGCCAAAAGGTAAAAAGATCGTAATGAACATTTTACTGACAATTTCAGATGCTCCAGATGAGATAAAGGCATCTCCTAGAGTGAGGGCAGACATTAGTAGGATGATAAGGTCTAAATCAAGTTCTTTATTGACTGCATTAAAAGTGGTGGCTTTAATCACGAGTAAACCTGCAAATGCAAGAATTGCTCCCGTAAGAATTGAAATAATACCCGCAGCTACTGAAAAAGCAATTGCCATTAAAACACCAAGGTAGATGGCTTTGTTGAGATCTTTAACGACAGGTCTTTGACTTTCAATAGTGGATAACACGTAAAATTCTTTATACGACTTCATGTTAGAAAAGAAGGTATCACCGGCAGATAGCAGAAGCATATCCCCCGCCTGAAGACTGATATTTTCTAATTCACCTGTTACTTTTTGTCCATTTCTATGAATAGCGATCAATTCAACATCATATTTCTCTTTAAAATTGATCTTGTTGATGTATTTCCCATCTAAAAATGAGTTGGCAGGAATTACGGCTTCCACAATTTCAGAATCATCCTCATGGTTGGGTACATCTAAACCAAGGTCTGAGTTGACAATATTCATGATATTTTCAGTTTGTCCCATGAACATCAACTGATCTTTATATTTGAAATTATAATCTTCGGGAATTGGTGTGATGACTTCTCCGTTTCGGTGCACCTCAATTAAGTAAGCACCTTCAAACTTTTTAAGTTCTGAATTTGCTACTGTTTTACCGATCACTTTTGATGACCTATGTACTTCAAGTGCCATTAGGTATTCAGGAGCAATGGCTTTTGCATCATCAAAAACCTCTTTATTTTCTGGAAGTAGGTTATATCCAATCGTAACCAAATAGAGTATTCCTAAAAAAGTCACTAAAATACCCAAATAAAGAAAGTCTGAATAGGCTAAAAGGGGTAAGTTGTTCGTTTCTATAAAACCATTAAGTACTAAATTGGTTGACGTTCCGATAATTGTAATCATACCTCCTAAAATGGTACTGAAAGAAAGAGGTATTAATAGTTTAGAAGGATGTGCTCCCATTTTTTTACACCAATTGTAAACATATGGAGTGAGACCCGCCACCACGGGAGTATTATTGGTAAATGAAGATAGAAAAGCTGCAAATGAAATGACTTTAAGTAAAAAGAATTTTGGATTTTTTGATTTACCTATCATTCTATCCAAAATAGCTTCTAAATTAAAGGTATGATAAAGGTTAGTCGTAACAATAACTAGCACAATGATTGTAGCTATTGAAGGGTTACTCATAGAGTGCAGAATGTCGTTTGCAGAAATTATTCCAGTAACTAAAAGCACTATGACGCCCATAAAGAAAAGTAACGATGGTTTAATACGTTCTTTCAAGAGTCCTACAACAACTAAAGAAACCGTGATTAAGACAATCCATTTTTCTACTTCATGGGGTAAATAATGACTTATGTATAGGGTGGGATGTAGAAACTTAGGCATAGATTTGGGTTATAGGTTATAACCAATATAGACTTTTAGAGATTAGAAAAAAGTGATGATTATCAACGAAATATTGATAAAGATTAAAAAAAAATGCTTTTTCAAGAAGTAATGTAATCACTTGATTTGAAATATTAAATTCATATAGGAAAAAATCCTATTTTTTAGAGATATAAAGTATGAGAGTAAGCCCAGAATTCAGAGGTACAGCAACTATTGTGGTAGTAAGTTTATTACTACTGATGAGTTTTGTTTCTTTCTTGAGGTCTTCACAAGTAGAAAAAAGAGAGGTGTCAGAGATTCTTTTGAACCAAGAATACAAGATTGCCAATTTCCCTTTTCATGCAAGAGAATATTACAGAACTGATGATAGGAAAACATTATTAGGTCTAAAACAAGAAGCAGATAAGGTACTATCTCAAATCAATGCAATGGAGAGTGGAACCCAAAAGTTATCTTCAGACGAACAATCTTTTTTAATACTGACTTCCCTTGGTGATGATGATCTATCCCATGCTTTGGAATTGTACCGAAAACGATTTGAGGATTATTATGCTCAAATTGATATCATGTGGGATGCAAGTATTAAATCAAATTCTACTGTAGAAGAACTACAATATGGAAGAAGATCATCTGGTTTTTTTGCAACAAAAACTCAAATGGTAGAAGAGGGAGAAGGAAGTGATGTAGTAGGCAAAGCATTAGATTTTTTGGAGAGAAGAAATTCTTCTTTACTCTTACATAATAGAGAAACACGTTTTCGTTTAGAGGAAAATATTAGACGAACAAAATCCACTAACTTAGTTTTTAATGGTCTATTAGTAGTTATTGGTGTGATCCTTTTGATTTCTCAAGGTGCTTTCTTTAGAAATAAGTTGTTGGTGCCAATGAACTTATTAAGAAAAAACTTAGAATATTTTACCTCTGAGAAAGGTGCCGAAAATGTTTCTGATATCAATGTGATTGAGGAAAAGGTGAATCATTTGGAAGATGACTTTGAGCGTATCACAAAAATGATTGAGCACCTAGGAGAAAAAGATTTTGAGGCAAATACCGACGGATTAAACCCTAGGCTTGAAGAGTCTTATGAAAAAGCACGTAACACTCTAATGCAGCTGGCCAATGAGGAGTTTGTAAGTAAGTGGATTACGGAAGGATTAGCAAAAACTACAGAAACATTAAATGGAGAACATTTTGATTCCATTACAGATATGAGTTTTGCCTTTGTAAGGTTTGTCACCCGCCACCTTGGAGCCCTTCAGGGAGGAGTATTTTTAAGGTTAGATCAAAGTAGTGATCAAGTTGTGAATCAGGTGGCGAGCTATGCTTACGGAAAGAAACGTTTTCCTCAAAAGAAAATCTCAACAAACGAAGGTCTTGTTGGACAGGTTATGTTAGAGAAACAATATATCTATGTTGAGGATGTTCCGGATCACTATACTGCCATCTCTTCAGGTTTAGGAGAAGCGGCACCTACAAGTATTATCATTATTCCAGTTGTACATGGATCGGATGAGGTGTATGGTGCGGTAGAAATTGCTTCTTACAAAAAGTTGGCAACTCATGAAAAAGAATATGCCAATGCCGCTTGTGAACGTTTTGCATCTGCAATTGCCGTATACATGATGAATGAGAATACTCGCCGTTTGTTAAAAGAGTCAATGCAGGTCAATGAAGACTTGAAGAATAAGGAAGAATCATTGCTTTCTAAAACCAAAGAAATGCAAGGTTTCCAAGATGAATTGAATGTAAAACTTCAAGAACTTTCTAAGGAATCTAACCTGAATAAAAATATTCTAGACGCTATTGGTAAAACAATGGCCATTATAGAGTTTGATCTAGAAGGAAGAATTCTGACGGCAAACGAAATGTACCTTTCTGTAATGGGGTATAAACTAGAGAACCTAACAGGAAAGTATGAGAGAGTACTTGTCCCTTCTGAAGAGGTGAATTCTATGCGTTATAAGTTACTATGGGATAGTTTAAATAATGGTTCTTATATCTCTGGTGAATATTGTAGAATTAACAAAAGAGGACAAGAAATATGGATGAACGGTACATACAACCCAATTTTCGGATTGGATGGAAAACCTTATAAAATCATTCAATTTGCCGAATTTACGACAGAACAAAAAGCAAAGGACCTCACCCACTCTGAGAGGTTACATGCTTTTGGAATGCATTTCCCAGTTTTGGATCTTGATTTAGACGGTAAAATTAAATCTGCAAATAATAGCTTTACTGATGTACTAGGCTATAGAAGAAAAGAATATAGAAATTTGGCTTTAGTAGAACTTTTTGAAGATGCGAAAGAAATTAGATCTTTCAAGAGGATTCTAAGAGATATCAAAGCAGGGACAGATGCAGTGGCTACTTTCAACTTTATGTCGAGAGAAGGACATGTGAGAACGATGGAGGTGAATTTATTTCCATTGAAAAACTTATCAGGAGATGTTCAGAAAGTAACACTTTTTATGGTGGATAAAACAGAAGAACGTTTTATTAAAAAAGAATTGAAAACAGAATCTGAATCTCTAAAATTATTAAAGAATGAAGTAGCGTCAAGAACGGCTATTTTGGAAGGGATGTCTATGATTTTGGAAGTGGATCTTAATGGCCGAATTCTATCAGGAAATAAAAAGGTACAAGAGTGGACCGGAAAGTCACAAGAATCACTGATAGGTCAGCCTATTGCAGATATGGTTACCACTTCATACCAATCTGTTATATCTACATTATTAGCTGATGATACAGAAAAAAATGTAAAGATTAGAACGTTGGAATATTATACCACAAGGAAAGGGGCATTGTGGGGAGAAACTAGCGTGAGAGCTGTATTCAATGAGGATGTGCCTGTCAAGTTTACTTTTATCATTTTTGATGTAACAGAAAGAGTGGAGCGTGAACAAGGTTTGACAAGACAGATTGAGCGTCAAAAAACGAAGAATACGCTTTTCAGAATGCAGCAAAATGAGAGCAATAAAGAAAGTGGTTTTGCGGTCTTAGAACAAATATTCCAAGATAAAGAAATCGATTTATCTACTAACGAGTGGATTGATAAGTTGTCACTTCCTTCTTTATTATTGGATGAAGATGGTAAAATAGAAGCAGATAACTTGGCTTTTCAAGCACTAAATATTAGTGCAACTAAGATCTTGAATGTGCCTGATTTCTTGTCTGAATCTCAAAAAGAGAAAATAACACAATCAGTTAAAAATGCATCTCTTTTAGAAGAGTCTTTAAAATTAAAAGGAGAAGAAAGGTTGCTACTTTCAGTACCATTATTCCAGGAAAATACACATAGAATATTGGTGATGTTTGCTTAGTCATTTACATTATAAAAAGGATAAGGGAAGATAGGGTATTTTGAATACTAGCTCTTCCCTTTTTTATATCAACCTTTCTTTTTCTTTACAATAGCCTCTGCTAACCATAGATATTCTTCTACAAAAATATCAACAGCACCTTCAAAATCTGGGTTCAATAGAATTCCTTCTGTATCTACTTGATTTTGGACATTTGCGACCGTCATCATTCTGTAAATAGGATAAGCCATCAATGCTAATACTTGCAGTTGCATTGCTTGAGCAGCTCTTATGCCACCCAAAGGTCCAGCCGAAATACTGATTACGCCAATAGGCTTTTTTTGATAAGTACTTTTAGGGAAGAAATCAATGGCGTTTTTTAGAGCAGAAGAAAAACTACCGTTGTATTCAGGAGATGCTAATAAAATACCATCCGCTCCATCTAAGATTTTTCCCAGTTTTTTAACGTTTTCAGGAGAGTCATCATGTAGTGTATTGGTCAAAGGAGGTAGTGCATATTCTTTAAGATCAACCACTTCAACATTGAGTGAAAATTGTTCTTTCATCCTATGTGCAATATAAAGTACTGCACCATGAGATTGTCTGTCATCTCTTACACTTCCAGAGAGTAGTACTAGTTTCATTTTTATTGAGTTTTAAAAGTATATTTTAATTTATAAAACCTTCTTTAAAAACAAGCACTTTTACTAACAAAACTTAGCAAGGCTAAGGAGAGGTAAGATAACTTGTCAATATTTAATAACCTTTTCTCTAACTTTGTGCTTTTCTATGTTATTTACCCAAGGCCTCTTTTTGTAGAACTATTGACAAAAGAGAACT
Organism: Flammeovirga sp. OC4; assembly: GCF_000812565.1. Taxonomy (GTDB): domain Bacteria; phylum Bacteroidota; class Bacteroidia; order Cytophagales; family Flammeovirgaceae; genus Flammeovirga. The sequence goes on from NZ_JTAM01000031.1 coordinate 48,419, forward strand.
TTCAATTATTGACTTCCATTTAAGTAAGAAATATATAATGAAAAAGACATTAGCGAGTGATAACTATTCAGGGACAAATCCTGAAATTATTGAAGCATTGAGTAAAGTAAATATCGGACACCAAGGGTCTTATGGAGCAGATGATGCTACAGCTGGAGCCATTGCAGTTTTTCAGCAATTATTAAAAAAAGATATTGATGTTTATTTCACGATGAATGGTACAGGAGCCAATGTGACTGCTTTGTCTTCTGTTTGTCCATCTTACGGTGCTATTATTTGCTCTTCAGTGGCACACATTAATGTAGATGAATGTGGTGCACCTGAGAAATTTGGAGGATTTAAGTTACTCACTGTTGAAAAGGATAACGGTAAATTAACTCCGGAAGATATTGCTCCTTTTTTAGTGAATTTGGGTGAGCAGCATTGGTCACAACCTAAAGTAGTTTCTATTACGCAAGCAACTGAGTATGGCACTGTTTATACTTGTGAGGAAATTAAAGCGATTGCAGATTACGCTCACCAAAATAATCTACTATTACATGTTGATGGTGCTAGAATCAGTAATGCTGCAGTTTCATTGGGGGTTTCTTTCAAAGAAATGCTAGTGGATACAGGTGTTGATTTTATCTCATTTGGCGGTACTAAAAACGGTTTGATGTTTGGTGAGGCAGTCATCTTTTTGAATACAAAGATCTCAGAAAACTACAAATTTGTTAGGAAACAAGGGATGCAGCTATTATCTAAAATGCGATATATAGCAGTTCAGTTCGAAACACTTTTTGGTTCTGATTTATGGAAAACAAACGCTTTACATGCCAATAAAATGGCTAAAAAATTGGCTGATGGTTTAAGTAAAGTACCTGAAGTCACTCTTACACAAGAAGTACAGGCAAATGGTGTTTTTGCTATTTTACCAAAAGAAGTGATACCGGCAATGCAGGAACAATCTCCTTTCTATGTTTGGAATGAACAAACAAACGAAGTCCGCCTGATGTGTTCTTTCGATACATCAGAAGAAGAGATCAATGCATTTATTGAAAAATTAGAGGCTCTTACTGCTACTACGGCTTAAGCACCTATTAAAATAAAGAGTACTAATTTTGATAAACTACTTTATAGATGAAGCCATGTATTTTACACAAAGTACATGGCTTTTTACATTTTGTTGAAACAATTATTACTTGAATTGGTTTATTGTTTATTGAAAACTCCTAACTATCTCCTCATTATGAAAATCATTATTAAATACTCTTCTCTCATGTTCGTTGGATATTTATTATTATTCCTCATCATGAGGTTCCTAAATCTATATCATATTATAGAGCTGAGAGCATTAAATTTTGTGATTCATGCCGGAGGTATCTTTTATGCATTTAAAGCATTACAAAAAGAAAACCCAAGTGACTTTGGGTACCTGTCGGGGTTTCTCAATGGCATGAGAATATCACTTTTCAGTGCTATACCTTTCGCCATCTTTATGATGTTTTATCTGACTTTCATAGATCCTGAATTTTTACAGTATTTAAAAGAATCAGCGCTTTCAGGAGCATACATCACAAAAGGAAAATTATTTATTGGTTTATGTGCGGAAGCCTTGGGTTCAGGGATTCTGATATCATATATAGCGATGAGATACACTTTACTACTTTCTTCTTATCGCTCATAATTAAGATTATCAACTATAGACAAATTAGACCTACAAGCTGGAAACCTCATGGATTTAATCCGTGAGGTTTTTTATTTTTTTAAGTGATAAATGTTAGAGTGAAGTGTTCAAAGTGTAAAAATGCTCTTCTAGCATAAGATGTAATTTTTTGTAGGCTATAAGTATTTGTAGATGTGTGGTTTATTTTGTGTTTAAAACTGATGGTGAAGTAATGAAGTATTGAGGATGAAAACTTGAAGTATTGAAATCTGACGTGATTTTGTGCTGTTTCATTAGATTTCGAAATGAATGTTTAGTGCCTGTAAAGAATAATTATGATGGACTAGGAAACTCGTTATTCCTCATCAATGTCAAACAATTATTTCTACTTTTTGCAGGCTTATTATTCACTAACCGAATCATAACAACTGATTTCAAACCAGCAGAAATCAGTAAAATTAAATGAACAGACAGATGAAAAAGATATGCTGCTTAACGCTATTACTTTGGGTATATAGTGTTCAGTTCATACATGCTCAATGTTTACAAGATTTGACTCTTGGAGCTTTTAATAACTATTACCTTCCATCGGATTATAATCTATGTTCTGATTTGCGTGCTGATTTATCAGGAGCAAATGGCATTACCAGTGCAACAGTACCTGCTTCGAGTTTAACTATTCCATCAGGTTCAGACATCACCATTACTGCTACTACTTTTTCAATTTTTTACCTCAATTTAATTATTGAAAAAGATGCAATTCTTCGTATCGAAGGAAACATGCAGATTGAAGATGCGGATGTGTATGTTTCGAGTTATCAGATTGATGGGCAACTCATAGTAAGTGGAGACCTATCAACTAGCGCTTGGAGTTTTGAAAATAATGGAGTTGGAGAAAACATCATAATCAATGGAAATGGTTCTGTTCAGGTGGGAGGAAACTTTAATAGTGGAACAATTAATCCAGATAATGTCTCAGATGGAATCACTTGGGATCTTGACTGTGATAAAGTTGATGGTCTTTTAAACTGTTCCGATCTCCCTGTAGAGCTTACTTATTTTCAAGCTTCTCCAAAAGAAGGATTAGTACTTTTAGAATGGGAAACTGCTACTGAAATAAATGCCTCTCATTTTGAAATAGAAAAATCTTCGGACCGAAAAGTATGGGAGAAGATAGGAACCCTTAAGGCTTCGGGAAATTCTCAAGTACCGATTACTTATCAATTTGAAGACAGAGTACCTTATTCATTGACTTATTATCGTTTGAAACAGATAGATTTTGATGGGACTTTCGCTTACTATGGTCCTATATCAGTGATGTATCATGCGGAGCAACAACTTTTGAATGCGACAATCATTCCCAATCGTATTACTAATGGAGAAGAATTTCAATTGAGTATATCCGGTTTAAGAAAAAGTAATGATATGCAGATTCAAATTTATAACAGCCAAGGTCATCAAGTATATTCTGAGAGAGTTCAAAGTATCAAAGCTCACAATTTATTAAAGACCATCAACTTTACAAGCCAATTAGCATCAGGAATGTATTACGTTATCATCAAGTCGGGAAAGGATAGTACCACCAAGAAACTTATGGTTAATTAGAACACAAATTGGCAATTACACATCATAAAATCGAATGTTATAAATACAAATCCGAATAGGATTTTACGAAGTGAAATAGATGTTTATGTATAATAATTGTAATTATTACGTTGTTAAACTAAGAAGTGCTTTAAAATTAGACTTTATGAATAAAAAATTGCATTTGTTAAATGTTATAGAACAATTTTGATGTAAATATTGTTTTTATATATTTGTCTAATAATCTATGAGTTAGACATAACGGACAAGTCAAATTTTTACGTTAGGCTTAGTATACTATTGTAATTGTGCGCTTATATCTACTTTTTAATATTATTTTTTGAAGCTCTAAATTAACCAAAACAACCAACCTCAATCATGCTGTAGTTGGTAAAATAAATAGACTTACTTATGAAGAAATTATACTTATTATCATTGATGTTATTTATATCAATAGTTGTTGTTGGTCAAGTGGTATGTACAACACCTAATGATGGAGTAGTGTATACTTCTGATTGTTCATATACAAATAATACAGATGTTAATATTGGATCAGGTGACGAAGTCACTTTGTCACAAAATGCTGATCCAGATATTACAACTAATGTAGTTTGGACAGTAAACTCTTATACTATTGATGGTAATTGGAGTTTGTTTGGGGGAACTGATTATGGTAGATTAACAATAGATGAAGGTACAACTTTAACAATTTATGGTAATTTAATAATGTCTGAATATGGTATACTTACTGTTAATGGCACCTTGAATATTTATGGAGATGTATCACATACTGTTGGGACTTCTTTTGGAGACCGTTTACTTATTGGTGAAAATGGTACCATGAATGTAAATGGTAACCTTGATTTAACAGGGCCTTGGGGAAATGGAATATTGGGTATAGTAGAAGGAGAACTGAATGTAACAGGAGATGTAGCAGGAATAGGTAATCTTCCCGTAGAACTCACTTATTTCCAAGCATCATCAAAAGAAAAAACGGTTTTACTAGAATGGGAAACAGCTTCAGAGATCAATGCCTCTCATTTTGAAGTGCAAAGGTCAGCAGATAGAAAAACATGGGAAACGTTGGGGCGTGTACAAGCAAGTGGTAATTCACAAATGGCTATCTCATATAAGTTTGAAGATAATGACGCATTACCAACAGCGTATTATAGACTGAAGCAAGTTGATTTGGATGAAGCCTACGAATTTTTTGGACCTGTTCAAGTAGCATTAAGTGGAGTAGATATTCCACTATCGTTACTAATTATGCCTAACAATATAAGTAGTGGGGAAAAAATACAGTTTAGCCTTTCAGGTTTAAATGTGGGTAGTAATGTTGATATATCAGTGTATGATAGTCAAGGTAACGTACTTTATTCTGAAATAGAAGAAGACATAACCTCTGAAGTTTTATTGAAACCTATGGATTTCACTTCTTCGTTAGGTTCAGGAATGTATTATGTCGTTGTAAAATCAGGAAAAGATATCGTGAAAGAAAAACTCTTAATCAATTAATCATCGCAACATGAAGTATTGAGCGATTAAAAATAAGATAATCCCATAGTTTTGTTGAAGCTATGGGATTATTTTATGCTTGAATTTTCCTTAAAAATTGACTTCTAAAACATATTTTAAGAAATGTAAGAAAAAAGTTAAGCTGAGCATGTATTTCCCTTTAAAACCATAAATGCATGGATAATAGCTTCTTATTTTCATTTTTTAGGATGTATGATTCTTTCAAGAAAGGCTACAACTACCTCTTTTTTTTATCACTAAAACCTAAGAAACATACGGTTTCAAATTTCTCTCATATCAACACAATAAACACTATTGCGTTAGACATTACGACCACTGCAATGATTTAAAATACAATGACTAATCGTTTAATTAAAATTAACTATTTCTTGAGAAAATTTCTTTACTATGAGAACTATTTACCCCTTACTACTAGCTGGTTTTCTTGGATTCATAACGATGGAGAGTTATGGACAGTGCGAAACTAAATGGAATTCATCATTATCTATAAGTGATAATGATACCTTGACTTCAAATGGATCCTGTGTTTATGGAACTGTAGGAACTGATTTAACTTATTCTTTAGCGAATTTGGGCAGAACCTTAACGGTTGAAAATGATGTGACAATCAATGTAGGGGATGAAAATACCTTTGCAATTACAGGAAGTAATATTGCTAGAAATTTTATACTTAAAGTTGAAGAAAATGCCACATTAACGATCAATGGTAATTTTAGGATGAATTATCATTGCGACTTGAAATTAGATGGAAAACTAATCGTAAAAGGAGATTTAAATACAGCAGGTTGGGATTTCTTAATGAATTTTGATTTAGGTGATAATGCCATATTAGTAGTAGAAGGTGATGCTAATTTTAATAGAAGTTATGGCAGTAATACAGACCATATATATGTTTTAGGGCAAAGTAGTAGTGAATTAAATAATTTTACCACGGTAAACGTCGGATCAGATCCTTTCTCCAATACTAAAGCATTAGATTTTGATGAATCGAGTACATCTATTGACTTTTGGGACGATACCAAATTGGTTGCTTCAGATAGATCGTCCAACAAGGTTAGTGCTTATTTGTTAAGTAACTTGACCATTAATTCATCATCAGGTTGGTATGGTAAGTATTTAAAAGTAACGGCTTATGGTTTTGATGCAGATGATATAGTAATGCCGGATCAATCTGGAGGAGCAATTCAGTCAATACAAGAATTAAAAAGTAGAATAGGAAAGGTAAAATGGGATGTTCAAAACGCTACCGTAAAAAATAAAATTGATCGCTATCATGTCAATAAGAATAATGGAGGAGGTAATAATGGAGATTTATCAGGAGAAGGAGACGCAGAAACTTATACTTATCTCACCAAAAGCAGAAAAATTGTAATAGAATTTGTAGACACTTACGCAGAAGTGGTGACAACGTATCCAGAATATTTATCTGGAGGAAGATTGAATGGCATAATGTCTATCGATGAAATTGAGGTTTCAAATAATAATGTGGGTGATTTACCCATTGAGTTGAGTTCGTTTACCGTTGGATCTACAGATCAGCAGACTGTGACATTAAGCTGGACTTCAGCGATGGAAATCAATAATGATTACTATGAAGTATTTCGTTCTGTAGATCAAACAAATTGGGAAAGTATAGGAATAGTAGCAGGGGCAGGGAATTCAAACTATGCAATTGATTATACTTTTATCGATGAGGAACCACTTCGAAGGGCTTATTATCAATTAGTACAATATGATTTTGATGGAGGAAGTGAAGCATTTGGTCCCTTGTTTATTTCTTTACAAAAAGGAGATATTGACAATTTTCAAGTCAAGACCTATCCTAATGTAATTCATGATGAACCTATAAGTCTTTCTATTCAAGACTTATCAACTACCAATGCAATTATGGTCCAAGTCATAGATAATATGGGAAGCATAGTTTACCAAGAAGAAATTGAAAATTTAGCAAAGAAATCAATCCTGAAGCCTGTTCAATTACCGTCTAATTTACCATCAGGAATGTACTATATGATTGTGAAAGCAGGAAGACAGGTGGCAAAGAATAAATTGATTTTACAATAGTAAGTACCAAGACAAAATTATTTAACACTAATTCTATTTATTGTTTTGCGATTACTTACTTCAAAAAATGCTTAATAGAACGAACCACTATTCATACGTTTTTTAGCATCGTACTCACAAAAAAAATTAGAATTAACGATGATGGCTTAGTCTTAGAAAAATAATAATTAGGTAAAGAGTATATATATAACGAGTGAAATTAATGAAGCTGTTCCACGAGTATCTTGTGGAACAGCTTATTTTTATTTTTTAGCATCAAAGGCTTCAATAGGAAGGTCGGTTGCAATAATATCTACACCGAGATCCCAAGCATCTTGATATTCTTTAGTTCTATTTTGAGCATCCTGTACTTTATCAGTGGTGTGGAAAGTAGCAGAAATACAGTAGATTCCTTCTTTATGTAATTTTTCATAAAGTGAGGCATCCTGAAGTTTCACACCCGTAAAAGCGATCATTCTATTAAATGGAATACCAGAAGCTTTAGCTTCTTCCCATCCTTTTTCATCCATTATAGTCACTGAAATCATTAATTCAGGTGCTAATTGATGAACGAGTTTTGCATCTTCCCAATTATAAGTGATTACTACAGCATACTTCTCAACACCTGCATCACGGATGGCTTTTGTGATTTTTTCAAAAGGAACGCCACGTTTTACATCAACGGTCAAAAGTGCTTTGCCTTTTTTAGTCCACTTCAATACCTTTTCAAAAGTATCAAATTTATATTTTGTCAAATTACCTTCATCGTCTTTCAAACGAATTTTCTGTAATTCTTTCCAAGTATAATTTCTGACAGAACCGCTACCTGTAGTAGTTCTTCCTAACTCGTTGTCATGCATTAAAAACATCACACTATCCTTGCTCATCTCAACGTCTAACTCAATCACGGGAACGTCTACATATTTGACAAGATGCTTGAAAGTGGGAATACAGTTTTCTGGGTAACCTATATAAGGGCCACCACGGTGAGCACTAACTAATTGCTTAGGTTCAGAAGCATTGTAATCAAAAAAGGAATAAAGATCTTCAACACTTTTAAAGTCTAAGGATTGTGCATGAAGTTGGAATGTTCCTAGGAAAAGGATAATGGAAAATAGGGTTCTCATTTTTTCTTAGGGGGAAAATAAAATTAAGTGGATGAGAAAATTAAAACGTGCGTCTATAAGCCGAGTTCTGTACCTCCATTGTAAGCAATGTGGTCCCTGTCATTTATCTAGGCCTGCAATCGCTCACAGGCTCCATCGACCTACCCATCTTATCTGTCTGTGAAGACAATGAAGCGAGCCACCTCATTCCCGAAGGACAATAAGACCTATTTGGTCTTTCATCTCACAAGGTTTACCATGCCGTTCGTGTTGCCACCAACGCGGTGAGCTCTTACCTCACCCTTTCACCCTTACCCGAAGGCGGTATACTTTCTGTTGCACTTTCTGTCACTCATTACTGAGTGCCTTCCCGTTAGGAAGTGTGATGCTCTGTGATGCTCGGACTTTCCTCTTCATTACTGAAGCGACAAGGCAACGCACGTTTGCTGCAAAAGTAAGAAGAGAAAAATTAATAACTAAGGATTAATAACTAATAATTGCCAATTCATAAGTAAAAATTAAATAAGTCGATATTTTTCACTTTTGGCTTTAAAATGGGCGATTAAATGAGAAATTTTAGAAAAAAAGGCACTTTTAATGATAAATTATAAAAAACTTCACCTTTCATTTATCAAATTGTTGGTGATTCAGTGATTTAAATACTACTTTTATAACTTTAGTACTAAGACAAATGTTATTGAATATTTGAAACTGACTTTTTTATCTATCTTTTGTCGGAATTATCATTGCATATTTTCAAGCTATGCATTCCTATTTCGATGCAGTTAGATGAATCATTTTCATTCATAAATACGATGAATTTGCCTTAGCATTTCAATCGCAAATTTTGCGAATTGTTTATACTTATGGACTAGCAAACAGGAAAAGGATGAAAGTACTCAAGTTTGGAGGTACATCAGTTGGAAGTGCGAAAAATATCCAACAAGTGGCCAATATCCTTTCCGATTACCAACAAAGCGGACAAAGAGTCGCAGTAGTGGTATCGGCGATGAGCGGGATAACAAACAAGCTCATAGAAGTAGGGAACAGAGCAGCGTCAGGTGACGAAACCTATAAGTCATTATTGAAAGATATTGAGTCTACTCATTTGACCGCGATTCGTGAGTTAATTGAAGTACGTAGACAAAGTAAAACCATTGCGTTCGTGAAACTTCAGTTGAACGACCTAGAGGACATTTTAAGAGGTATTTTCCTTTTGAAAGAGTTGTCTCTACGCTCATTGGATATTTTACAGTCTTTCGGAGAGCGCCTTTCATCATATATTATTGCTGAGTTCTTAACACAAGAGGGCGTTCCTGCTGAACAGTTAGATGCACGTAAAGTAGTGCGTACTAACAGTGTATTTGGTGGAGCGAAAGTTGACTTTGTAACAACAAATTCTGCAATTACAAAGCATTTTGCAGAAACAGATAAAATGCAGATCGTAACTGGATTTATTGCTTCTTCTGAAAGTGGTGAAACAACTACTTTAGGTCGTGGTGGATCTGATTATTCTGCGGCGATTTTCGGAGCAGCATTGAATGCTACTGAAATCGAAATTTGGACAGATGTTGACGGTGTAATGACTACCGATCCAAGAGTTGTGCCTACAGCCTTCTCATTGCAACAACTGTCTTATGAAGAAGCAATGGAGATGTCACATTTCGGTGCGAAAGTGATTTACCCTCCAACACTTCAGCCTGCAATCAAGAAAAACATTGATCTAAGAATCAGAAATACATTTAATCCATCTTTCCCTGGTACACTTGTAACAAGCAAGTCAGGTCAGGAAGATTGGCCAGTGAAAGGTATTTCTTCAATCAAAGAGATTGCTTTGGTTACACTTTCAGGCAGTGGCTTGATTGGTGTTCCAGGTGTATCGTCAAGATTGTTTGGTGCATTGGCAAGAGGTGGTGTATCGATGATTTTGATTACACAAGCTTCTTCAGAACATACAATTACTTTCGCTGTTGCACCTTCTGATGCGACTGAAAGTAAGAAAATCATTGAGGAGGAGTTCTTCAATGAAATGGCTTCAGGAAAAGTAAATCCAGTTGAAGTTCAAAATAACTTATCTATTCTTGCGATTATTGGTGAGAATATGGCACATCGTCCAGGTGTGGCAGCTAAGTTATTTAGTGCATTGGGTAAAAACGGTGTAAACATCGCTGCTATTGCTCAAGGTTCTTCAGAACTAAACGTTTCTGTTGTAATTGAGCAGAAGCATTTATATAAATCATTGAATGCATTGCACGAGATCTTCTTCTTGTCAGATATGGCAGAGTTGAACGTGTTTATGTTAGGTCTTGGTTTGATTGGTAATACATTACTAACTCAAATGAGAGATCAGGCAGAATACTTATTGACTGAGCGTAATTTACGCTTGAACGTCGTAGGTGCTGCCAATTCAAAGAAGATGATCTTCGATGAGTCAGGTTTAGATATTTCATTGCCAAAAGATGAGATTCTTGCGGACGGTGAAGCTTCAAATGCTGGAGCATTTGTAGAGAAGATGATCGAAATGAACTTGCCAAACTCTGTGTTTGTAGATTGTACAGCGGGTGAAAGTGCGGTGAAATTGTATGAAAAGATTCTATTGAACTCTATTTCTATTACTACACCAAACAAAATCGCCAACTCAAGTAGCTTAGAATATTACTTGAAATGCCAAGCAGCTGCAAAACGTAGAGGTGTGAAATTCTTGTATGAGACAAACGTAGGTGCAGGTCTTCCTGTAATCGGTCCTCTTCAAGATTTAAAGCGATCGGGTGATAAGATCATTAAAATCGAAGGTATTCTTTCTGGTACTTTATCGTACTTATTCAATACTTTCTCAGCAGGAATGAAATTCTCTGAGTTGGTGAAAGATGCGAAAGAAATGGGTTATACTGAGCCAGATCCTCGTGATGATTTAGGTGGAGTAGACGTTGCCCGTAAGATCTTAATCTTAGCTCGTGAGGCAGGTTATCATATGGAACCATCTGAGGTGACTGTAAAACCAATCCTTCCTCAAGCATGTATGGATGCTGAGTCAGTAGATGACTTCTTTGTAGAATTAGAGAAAGCAAATGATCTATTCGAAAAACAAAGAGCAGAAGCAGAAATCGAAGGTAAGGCACTAAGAATGGTTGCTACTTTGGATGAAGAAGGAAAAGCAACTGTAAGTTTGGAAGCTGTAGATAGTACGCATCCATTCCACGGATTAGTAGGTTCTGACAACATGGTTGTATTTACTTCTCGCCGTTACTTCAATGAGCCATTAGTAATCAGAGGACCTGGTGCTGGTGCAGAAGTGACCGCTGCTGGAGTATTTGCAGAGATCATTACGATTGGAAACTTCCTTATTAATTAAGAATTAAAAGTTAAGAATTAAGAAGGCCTTGGTTCTTACTGTGAGGACGTAGTTTTGGACTGCGTCCTCATTATATTATAAAAATATTACTCGTTTTGGACGAATAACGTCATGAAAGAAGTAAAAGCATTTGCCCCTGCTACAGTGGCTAACGTAGCTTGTGGCTTTGATATCTTAGGTTTTGCCGTAGATAGCCCTGGTGATGAAATCGAAATGAAATTAGTCGATAAGCCGGGTATTGTAATTAAAGACATCACAGGTGATGATGGCCGTTTATCTCGTAATCCAAAAGAAAACACAGCGACCGTTTCGGTGTATCAGTTTTTAGAAAAAATTGGAGCAGAAAAGGCAGGGATTGAAGTAACCTTACACAAGAAAATGCCTTTTGGTAGTGGTTTAGGTTCTTCATCAGCAAGTACAGTTGCTGGTGCTTTTGCGGTCAATGCATTATTTGACAATCCATTAACTTCAGAAGAGTTACTCCCTTTTGCAATGGAAGGAGAAAGAGTGGCTTGTGGTGCAGCACACGCCGATAACGTGGCACCTGCATTGTATGGAGGATTTGTGTTGGTACGTAGTTATGATCCTTTGGATGTTGTTCGTTTGAATGTTCCAGAAGAATTATGCTGTGCAGTAGTTCATCCTCATATCGAGGTGTCTACAAAAGATGCTCGTAATATCTTGAGAGGTGAAATTCCATTGGTAGATGCGGTTCGTCAATGGGGTAATGTAGGTGGTTTGATTGCAGGTTTAGAGCAAGAAAACTATGATCTGATTGGCCGTTCATTACAAGATGTCATTGTAGAACCAATCCGTTCAATGTTGATTCCAGGTTTTGATGAAGTAAAAAGAGCTGCAGTTTATGCAGGTTCAATGGGTACCGCAATATCTGGTTCTGGTCCTTCAGTTTTCTCTTTATGTAGAGGGTTGGATAAGGCAGAAAGAATTGCCAACGCTAAAGTGGAAGCTTTCAAAGCGATCGGAATTGAGAGTGATAAATTTGTATCAAAAGTGAATAAAGTAGGACCGAAAATTATTTATTAATTTTCCTCCTTTCTCATATAGAATGCCCTGATGTTTTCAATATCAGGGCATTTTTTATAATTTAGAATCAATCTACTTACATGTTTATTTTAGCTGATTATGTTATTGGTAATACTAAAAAAATAATCTTAATTTTTTGAATTGATCCTCTATGTGACTTTCCTTATCCTCTTTAGATTATAATTTTAGTTTTAATCCAAGCTTCTTATAATAGAATGAATCTTTTTGTAATATATATTTAATTATCCCTAAAATTTCAAACTCTAATTTCTTGTAACGATTTTTATATACGTCTAATTAACAAAATAATCTTCATAGAATAATTCAATTTTTAAAATGCAAATAAGTGTAAATTTTATCTTATTTATTTTGCGATTTTCTATTTTAACCAAATAGAAATGAGGTTGAAAACTATTTTTCAATATTTTCAGTTAACAATAATTTAACATTTAAGTCTCTTGTTTGTTCAATTTAGAGTCATAAATTCGTAATGATTCAATTTTAGAATGATGCCTTCAACCAGCACTATTTTAAAAAAAAGAACAAACTGTAACCATTTATCCAGCTTAATATAAAATCATGACTAAGTACCCAAAATAACTAAAACTACTTTTGATTATTTTTTGTAAGTACTTAAGACCAAGCTATTTCTAACTTAATAATACAACCAATAAAATGAGTAACGATCATGGTGGTTTAACGACAACCATCGACCACAAAACGGCTGCGTCAACTAATTATGATGCGGTTATCGTTGGTTCTGGTATCAGTGGTGCTATTGCTGCCAAAGAACTATGCGAAAAAGGTTTCAAGGTGTTGATTCTTGAAGCTGGTCCGGGTAAGGATCTTTCTTTAAATGGGTATGAAAAGTATTTGGACAACTTTTACACTGCTACATCCAAAGACAATAATGCTCCTTTTCCAAGAAACCCAAATGCCCCAATGCCAAGGGGTACAGATGTGGACAGTCTGAGGCCAGGTGAACCCAATTCTGCTAACTTTTTAGTCCAAAACGGTCCATTGGTGACAGATACTACTTACTGTAAAGTAGTGGGAGGTACTACAATGCACTTTGAGTCAAAAACACCTCGAATGCTCCCTGAAGACTTTCATATGAAAGACAAATATGATGTGGGCGTCAATTGGCCAATGGACTACAAAGAGTTACAGCCTTACTACAGAAAAGCAGAGAAAGAAATGGGAGTATCTGGTGAAGTAGCATCTCAAAACATCACTGGAACTGACAATTACGCCGAAGGGTATGTTTTCCCTATGCACGGAATGCCTCCTTCTTATCTTGACCAAACAGTTGGAAAAGGTTTGAACGGTATGAAGGTCGACATGAAAGGTGAAGAGCATACATTGCAAGTAAGACCTTTCCCTCAAGGTAGAAACGGTATTCCCAACTTGGAGTACAAAGCGTTCAATGACGGTGAGAATTTTGTTCCTGAAGGAGCAGTAAGTTTACACCAAGCTGAAATTGGTGAACGTTGCCAAGGAAACAACAACTGTACACCGATCTGTCCTGTACAAGCAAAATACGATGCGCGTAAAACGTTGGTGAAAGCCCTTAGAACAGGTTATGCTGATTTATTGCCTCAAACAGTAGCTTCAAAAGTAGTGGTAGACGATAGCGGTAAAGTCACCGAACTTGAGTACAAGCACTATGATTCAATGGAATCATCAGAGTACGAGACGGGTAGCTTTAAAGGAAAGATTTTCGTTTTGGCTGCTAATGCTATTGAAAATGCACGTTTGATGTTAGCCTCTGGTCTTCAAAGCAGCAGTAAACTGATGGGTAAAAACTTTATGGATCACCCGTATTTACTGACTTGGGGATTACTACCAGAAGTAGCAGGTACAATGAGAGGTACAGTTTGTACATCAGGTATTTCTGATTTAAGAAGCGGTGAGTTCCGTAAAGAACATGCTGCTTTTGCCATTGATATTCACAACGACGGTTGGGGATGGGCCACAGGTTCTCCATATACTAACCTTCATGATATTGTGGATAATATGAACAAGTATGGTAAGGAATTGAGACATGAATTGGTCAATCAGATTTCTACACAGCTATTGATGGCCGTGATGATTGAGTTGATGCCAGATCCATCCAACAGTATTACGGTAAGCCCAGACTATACAGACCGTTTAGGCAACATGCGTCCGATTGTTTCACTTTCTATCCCTGATTATACGCTGAAGGCAGTAGAGAAGGCAAGACAAGTGACTCGTCAGATCTTCCAGAGACTGGGAGCAGAAGATCATACTTCTTATGATCCATTGGACTTCGGTTACGTTTCTTATAATGGCGAAGGTTATGCACTGCGTGGTGGTAACCATATTGCTGGAACGCATATTATGGGAGATGATAAAGCTACTTCAGTAGTAGACAAGCATCAGAAGTCATGGGATCATGAAAACTTATATTTGATTGGGGCAGGTAGTATGCCTTCAATCGGTACATCAAATACTACGCTTACGCTAGCTGCTTTGTGCTTTAAGAGTACCAAGAAAATGTTAGAAGATTTAATCTAGATTTCGCTCTTTTTTTAATTTAAAATCAATAAACACTTATCCAAAACTTTCTAATAACTATGAATGCTAAGACATTAGAAATTCAACAATTTCTACAATTGTCCGTAAAACTAACGGCCTTCTCAGAATTTCAACTTCAAGGAACAGGACAATTAGAAGAGTATTATGATGCTGTATATCAGATTGTTGGTGAAAAGAATATGATACAGTTACTTACTACTTTTGATAAAATCCAAGATGATACAGGATCAGATGAAGCTGCTTTTGATAAGCAATTCAGAGCTAAAGTTTTAAGTGATGAAAAACTAGGGCCAATTACTAGAAGTATCATCAAACTTTGGTTTGTAGGAACTTGGTACCAATTACCAAAATCATGGAACGACACATTCGGATTATTAGAAAATGATAAGACCTATGTGATCTCTCCAAGTGCTTACAAAGAAGGTTTGCTTTGGCCAACAATTGGCTCACACCCTATGGGAGCAAAAGCTCCGGGTTATGGTACATGGTCTGCTCCTCCAGAAATTCCAGCAATAGACTAGTATGCTGTAAACTAAGTTTTCGAATATATATAATATTTCTGACTATAAGTCATATATAGATAACGTTACTGTTACTTCTAATAGGCTTTCGATCCTACTCATTTGGTAGTACGTTCACCGGCCTTGAAGGGAAGAGCGTTAAGAATTTCATGTATTGAGCCGTTAAAAATGATTTTTCTGTCTGAGTGCAGCGAGTTTAAAATCATTTAGGCGAAAGGAATGGAATTTAGTTTTTGACTTCTAAGCCTAGTTTTTTTTGCTTCGTTTTTTCATCAATGGAAAAAATGAAGAAGAAGGACTCTTGAAAGTATACCGTTGGCAGCCCTACTGAACTGTCGATTGATAGAGGACGAAAATTTAGTTTACAATCTGTTAGGTTCGTTTGTAAACGAACACCCAAAAAGTACTCTAACTAAATACTATAATCATGGAAAATAGAAAAAGTCACTTATTGGAAGATATAGTGACAGACCATAAAACTGCATCAGAGATTTTGTATGATGCAGTGATTGTTGGTGCCGGTATTTCTGGGGCAATCATGGCCAATGAACTAAGCCAAAAGGGTTTTAAAGTACTTGTGGTTGAAGCAGGACCGGGTCAGGACCTCACTATTCCAGGCTATGAGGAATATGTAAATAGGTTTTATACCAATTTGGACAAGGACCCTAATGCACCTTACCCAGTGAACTCAAGTGCACCTATGCCACGCCCTCAAGATATCAAACCTTTGAAAAAAGGAGAAATTGATGATAGCGGTTACATTGTGCAAAAAGGGCCGGATGTTTTTGATGGAACATATGCAAAAGTCGTTGGAGGAACGACGATGCACTTTCAATCGAATACACCAAGAATGTTACCTGAGGATTTCGAAATGAAATCAACTTTTGACAAAGGTATCGATTGGCCAATGAAGTACGATGACCTGAAACCTTACTACCGCAGAGCGGAAAAGGAAATGGGTGTCGCGGCTAATGTAGAAGATCAAGCCTATGATGGTATGACTTTCGATGAAGGGTATGTTTTTCCTATGGAAGCGATGCCTCCAACATATTTGGACAAAGTAATTGCCGATACTGTAGATGGTACGGAAATTAATTTGGCGGGAGAAAAGCACAAATTGAAAGTACGTAACATTCCGCAAGGCCGTAATGGAATTCCAAATCCAAAATATAATAATGGGAAAGGTTTTGTTCCTGACGGGGCAGTAAGTGATCACCAAGCTGAAATTGGTGAGCGTTGCCAAGGGAACACCAACTGTACGCCGATTTGCCCTGTACAAGCAAAATATGACGCTAGAAAAACACTAGCAAAAGCATTGCATACAGATCAGGTAGATTTCTTGAATAAGACGATTGCCTCTAAAGTGATTGTTGACCCTACTACGGGTGAGGTTACTTCATTGGAAGTGAAATATTATGATGAAGTAGGTGCTGATCATTATGAGGTAGCTACTTTGAAAGCAAGGAAATTTATTTTGGCAGGTAATGCCATTGAAAATGCCCGTTTGATGTTGGCATCTGGTCTTAAAGGAGAAAGTGAGTTGATTGGTAAGAATTTGACAAATCATATTTACTTGTTCAACTGGGCCTTAATGCCAGAAAATGTAGGTGCTTTCAGAGGTACTCAAGGTACTTCAGGAATTGAAAACTTTAGAAGTGGTCAGTTCAGAAATGAGCAGGCGGCATTCCATATGGACATCATTAATAATGGATGGAACTTCGCAACTGGAGCTCCTTACAGTGATGTAGCAGACTTGGTAGACAACAAGAACAAATACGGAAAAGACCTTCGTAAAGGCTTGGTAGATAAAGTTTGCCGTCAAGTGCTTTTCACATTTATGGTGGAAATGACTGCTGATCCAAACAACGCTGTCACTGTTGATCCTCAATACAAAGACAAGTTTGGTAACCTTAAGCCTGTCGTCTCTTTCAAAATTCCGGAGTATACCTTAAACGGACTTCAGTATGGAAGAAAACTAGCGAAGAAGTTATTCCAGCAACTAGGAGCGGAGGATTATACAGAATACAATCCAACAGACTGGGGCTACATCATTCATAATGGAGAAGGTATTGTAGTCAGAGGTGGAAATCACTTCTCAGGTACACACATTATGGGAGATGACCCTAAAACTTCAGTAGTAGATACGAATCAGAAGTCGTGGGATCATCAAAATCTCTTCTTAGTAGGGTCAGGAAGTATGCCAACCATAGGAACTTCAAATACTACGCTAACGCTGGCGGCACTTTGCTATAAAACAGCAGATGCCATCACTAATGAATTAAACAACGAAAAAAATAACCAACAAAAAAAGGAACTAGATTATGTCTCTTAAGCCAATAAAAACTATTGACGACGTAAAGGATTATCTTTACGCAGGTATGCAATTAGAACATGCCACTATCCCAACGTACATCACTACGATGTATTCTATTCATCCTGATACAAACTTAGAAGCATATAACCTTATTCGTGTTATTGTGATTGAAGAGATGTTGCACCTTACTTTGGCGGCTAACATTTTGAATGCAGTAGGAGGCACGCCTGACATGAATAAAGAAGGTTTCTTACCAGAATTTCCAACTTATTTACCTAACGGTGAAACTGATTTTGAAGTAAGTTTAGCTCCTTTCTCTCATGAAGCAATAGATATGTTTTTAGAGATCGAGCGCCCTGCTAAACCAGAGGAAGAGCATACAGGTGTTCGTTTAAAGGCCGTTAATCCATCTCAAAAGAAATATTTATTGCCTTGTTTGAAAGATGAAAATGATCAGGATGTAAGCTATTACAGTATTGGTGATTTCTACAAGGCGATTGAAGAAGGTTTGGAAATGCTTTGTGATGAATTAGGAGAGGAAAATGTATTTGTTGGTGATAAGAGCAGACAAGTGACTCCAGAATATTACTACTCAGGAGGTGGTGATATTGTTCCTGTTTATGATTTAGAGAGTGCAAAAGAAGCAATCCGTTTAATTTCAGAACAAGGTGAAGGTTTTGAGGGAGGTATCTTTGATTATGAAGGCGAATTAGCTCATTACTATAGATTCCAGCAGTTGAAATTAGGAAAGTATTACCATAAAGGAGATCAAGCAGATGAGCCAACAGGTGAAGCATTAAGTATTGATTGGGATGCAGTTTACCCTATCAAGGTCAATGCTAAAATGGATGAATATCCGAAAGATTCTGAGCTGTACGCAGCCAATTTGAAGTTCAATCAATACTACAAGAACTTCATGGACAAAATCAACACGGCCTTCAATGGAAAGCCTGAAACATTGATTCCTGCTATTGGAGGTATGTTTATCATTAAGCAAATGGCTTATGAAATCATCAAAAACCCTATTCCTGGGCAGGAAGGTGTGAATGCTACCCCAACTTTTGAGGTAGATAAAGTAGAATTATTATCAGATGAAGAACTAAACGTAGTAACACCTCAACATGGATAAGGAAGCATTAGACATACACGGATATTTAAATGATGGAACTGTAAAGATTCCGAAGTTTAAGAAAATCACGTTAGCAGAGAATCAAAAAGATGGATATTGGATTTCTGCGATTGATATAAATGGCAATGGAAAACTGGATATTGTCACTTCTGGACTAGCAGAAGGTGAGGTAGTTTGGTACGAAAACCCTACTTGGGAAAAACGTTTAATTGCTAAATTTCCAGAACCTGTAGCGATTGACGTTGCTGATATTGCTGGTAACGGTCGTAAAGATTTGGTGATCTCTCATAACTTCGGAACGTGTGCTTTCTGGTGCCGACCTGAAGATGGTAAGATTTCTTGGTTGGAAAATCCAGGCAAGTACGAGGAAAATACACCTTGGAAACGTCATTTTGTAAGTGATCTTTTAGCGACACACAGAGTAAAGCTGGGTTATTTTACTCAGTCTGAAAATTTAGAGCTTTTGGGTATTCCTGTAGTGGGTTGTAAGCCTTACGGAGAAGGAATTCATCAGCCAATTGCGATGACACTTTTTGATCGTCCTAAAGATCCAACAAACGCTGGAGACTGGAAAGGAAGAGTGATCAATGATACTGATTTCCGATTAGTGCATGATGTTCTTTTAGGAAAATATGGTGGATATTCTGGTGAAAAGCACGATTCTATGTTGATCTGTAGTGAAGAAGGGTTGACTTGGTTCTACTACAATATTGAAACTGGAAAGTGGGATTCAGCCCCATTATCTGAAGGCGATCGTGAATATGAAGATATCGGATTTACAGGTTGTTCTAATATTGCTTACGGTAAATTGGGCGATGATCCATACGGCTACATGGTATCATTAGATCCATTCCATGGCAACAAATTGGCACTTTACACAAGAAGAAATAAAGGTGGTATTGCGGATGGACCTTGGACACGTAAAGTAATCGATACTTATGGTGATTTTGATGCTCAGGGACAAGGTGCCACTCACCACGTTATTTGTGCCGATTTTGATGGTGACGGTGATGACGAATTCTTAGTAGCACTAAGAGGTCCTATGCCAAACCAAGGTGTATATTACTATAAAGTGATTGACTTGGAGCAAGGATTGATAGAAAGATGGAGAGTATCTACTGCATCAGCTTCATTAATTGTAATCGGTGATTTCAACGGCGATGGTCGTTTAGACTTTGCAACGACGAGTTATTACACACCAGGATTTTTCCTTTGTGATAATGCTCAAGTGAACGTTTTCATTAACGATTTTGCATAGTCATGGCGGTTCACTTCGGACGTGACATTACCGGAAACCTAGAAACGGCTGAAGAAAGAGAGTTTCTAGTCACAAATGGTATTGGCGGCTACTGTTCAGGAACAGTAGCCGGTTCACTTACTCGTGGATACCACGGGCTTTTGGTGTCTTCTTTAAAACCGCCAATTGACCGTCGATTAATGCTTGCCAAGTTGGAAGAAACAATTACATACAGAGGGACAGCCTTTGCATTGACTTCCAACAGATGGCAAAACGGTGCCGTAGCCCCAGAGGGGTATAAAAACATTCAGACTTTCGCACTTGAAAGCTCAATCCCAACCTGGCAATATGCTTGTGCGGATGCTTTGATAGAAAAGAAAGTATGGATGAAATATGGAGAAAATACAACGTACGTGTCTTATGAAGTACTTGAAGCGGATGAAGTGGTTGAACTCCAAATCAGTGCAATTGTAGACAACAGAATTTTTCATAATACAGGACAAGTGGAATGGCCTGTGAATGTCTCAGCTATTCCATCAGGTGTAAAAATCACTTCCAATAATTCTTCTGATTTACCGCTTTACTTAAAGCTGGAAAATAGTTCTTGTACTATTTTCAATGAATTGTACCAGAATTTTCATTTAGAAGAAGAACTGAAGAGAGGGTTGAATGATACGGATTCACACGTACACCCTGCTACTTTTCAACTTCAGCTTTCAAAAGGTCAGCGCATCACTTTTGTAGCTTCTACAGAAGAAAATGCAACGGCCAGTGGAAATGATCTTTCTGAAAGAGTGAAAAGAGATGAAGCGGTAGTGAAGAAGTGGTTGAAAACACAAAAGCTGAAGAAAAATCAGGTTTCTGACTGGATGAAACAATTGGTTTTAGCTTCAGATCAGTTTGTGGTCAGCAGAGTGAGCCAAGATGATCAAAATGGCAGAAGTGTCATAGCAGGTTATCATTGGTTTGAAGATTGGGGCAGAGATACAATGATCAGTTTGACAGGCTTGACATTAGAGACAGGAAGGTTTGATGATGCATCAAAAATTCTGAAGACATTTGCTTTATACCTTAATGAAGGAATGTTGCCGAACCGCTTTCCTGATGTAAGCGACACACCTGAGTACAATACCATTGATGCTACACTTTGGTATTTCCAGGCGATTCATAATTACTATGAAAAGACCTCAGATTTAGCACTGATCAAAGAACTGTATCCGAAGTTACAGGATGTGGTGCATTGGCACATACAAGGCACACGATACAATATCAAAATGGATCCTCAAGATCACTTATTAAGTGGTGGCCAAGATGGCGTTCAATTGACTTGGATGGATGCTAAAGTGGGAAATCATGTTGTCACTCCAAGAATGGGGAAGCCTGTTGAAGTCAATGCACTTTGGTACAATGCCATTTGCGTGATGGATCGTTTTGCCCAACTTTTAGGTGATCAAGAATCCAATTACAATACATTAGCTGATAATATCAAACAAGGTTTTCAGCGTTTTTGGAATGATGAAAAACAATATTTGTTTGATGTATTAGATGGTCCAAATGGACACGAAGATTTACTTAGACCCAACCAGCTATTTACTATTTCTTTACCAGATTCTCCATTGAACGAAGAGCAACAAAAGAAAGTCGTTGATGTCTCCGCTGAGCATTTACTTACTTCTTTTGGTTTGCGTTCTTTAGCTCCATTTGAAAAGGAGTTTATCGGTTTCTATGGAGGAGGTCAATTCCACAGAGACAGTGCCTATCATCAAGGCACTGTTTGGGGTTGGTTACTAGGACCATTTGTAAGAGCACATCTAAAAGTCTATCAAGATAAAGACCGAGCTTATGATTTACTTATGCCGATTTCAGATCATTTGAATACATCTGGTTTGGGTACCATAAGTGAAATTTTTGATGGAGATGCTCCTTTCACACCGAAAGGCTGTATTGCACAGGCTTGGAGTGTTGCACAAATTATTGAAGCGTTTCATGCTATTGAAACCTTAACCACTACGTCTCAATCTCAACATAATTTAGTATCAGCATGACATTGAATAAAGAACAAGAAAGACTAGCAAAAGCCTACTCTACTCAACAAGATCATGAAGAGTGGCTGGAGTGGGGACCCTATTTATCCGAACGTCAATGGGGAACTGTAAGAGAAGATTACAGTTCTGATGGTAATGCTTGGGATTATTTTCCACACGATCAAGCAAGGTCAAGAGCCTACCGTTGGGGGGAAGATGGATTGGCAGGAATTTCAGATCCAAAACAGAAGCTATGTTTTGCCTTAAGTCTTTGGAATGGAAATGATCCTATTCTAAAAGAAAGATTATTTGGTTTGACCAACAGCGAGGGAAATCATGGTGAGGATGTAAAAGAATATTACTTCTATCAAGATAATACACCTACTCATAGTTATATGAAGTGGTTGTATAAATACCCTCAAAAAGCATTTCCTTATCAAGATCTAATTGATGAAAATGCGAGAAGAAAGCAGTTTCCTCATTCTATGGAATATGAGTTGATTGATACAGGTATTTTTGAGGAAGACCGTTACTTTGATGTACAAGTAGAGTATGCAAAATCTTCTCCTACTGATGTATTGGTAAAGATTAAAGTGACGAATCATGGTCCTGATAAAGCACCGATTCACCTTTTGCCTACATTATGGTTTAGGAATACTTGGTCATGGTTTTTTGATGTAAAAGAACCTGTGATTGAAGGTGTAACAAAGGGGAATGTTGGGATACTAAAAGCGAGTTCTGATGCGGATGGAAGCACAGATGAAATGGCTTTATATTGTGAAAATCCTGAGGAGCTTTTCTTTGTCGATAATGAAACGAATAATAAAAAGCTTTTCAATTCTGAAAATAAAACAAAGTACCCCAAAGACGGTATCAATGATCATTTGATTCATGGTACAGCTTCAGTAAACCCAGAGTTGAAGGGATCTAAATCAAGTGCTTATTATTACTTCGAGCTAGAAAGTGGAGCATCGCAAGAAATCAATTTAAGATTTACTGCGGATTTAGATAATCAAGTTCCATTTGGTGATGCTTTCGAAAAAGTGTTTACTGATAGAATTGCGGAAGCAGATACTTTTTATGAAAATATTTCTCCTACTACTTTATCGGATGAGCAGAAGATGATCCAACGTCAGGCGTATGCTGGTATGTTGTGGAGCAAGCAGTATTACTTGTATGTAGTTTCTGATTGGTTGAAAGGAGATCCTGTTGGACCTACACCTCCTGAAAGTAGAAACCGGAATAAAGAGTGGAGTCACTTCTATGCGGATAACATCTTAACGATGCCTGATAAATGGGAATATCCTTGGTTTGCGGCTTGGGATTTATGTTTCCAAACGGTGGTGTTCTCAAGAGTGGATATTGAGTTTGCGAAGAAGCAATTACTCTTCTTATCACATGAATGGTATATGTCTCCGAAAGGTGCCATTCCTGCTTATGAATGGTCGTTTAGTGATATCAACCCTCCATTACATGCGTGGGCTGCACTGAAAATCTATGAAATAGATAAGGAACTGAACGGTGATAAAGCTGATACTCAATTTTTGGCTGATATTTTCAGACACTGTTTGATGAACTTCACTTGGTGGGTGAATCAAGTGGATAAGGACAACAACAACTTGTTTGAAGGAGGATTCCTAGGTTTGGATAATATCTCTATCATCAACAGAAGTGATCTTTCTAACCTGGAACAACGATTAGGTGTAGGAGTGAATATGAATCAATCTGACGGTACAAGTTGGGTAGGAATGTTCTGTCTGAAAATGATGGATATTGCGAATGTATTGAGTGTAGAAAACCATTCAGAATACGCTCATTTAGTAAGTAAGTTCTTCCAACACTTTGTGTTTGTAGCAGATGCCATGAACATGAATAGAACGGAGTGCAATATCAATTTATGGGATGATGAGGACGAGTTCTATTATGACTTCCTTACGGTTTATGAACAACCAACTAAGTATCATTCTGTAAAGCTGAGATCTTTGGTGGGTGTGATTGCTTTATTCCCAGTTGCTACTATTGATTTTACAAAGTTAGAAAAACATAGTGCTAAATCTTTACAGGAAAGGTTGGATTGGTTCTTAGACAAGCATCCAGAATTGTTAGACTTGGTAAAAACCACTTCTGAGAAAGACAAGAATAAGATGTTATTGTCATTTGTGAACCCAGAAAGGCTGGTGAAAATACTATTAAGAGTATTTGATGAGCTCGAATTCTTAAGCCCACATGGTATCCGTGGTATTTCAAAAGTATATGAAGACAATCCGTATACTTTGGATTTACAGCGTAATAATGTGACACTTCAAGAGCAATATGCACCAGCAGAGTCTTTGAATCAGGCCTTTGGTGGTAATTCCAATTGGAGAGGACCTGTATGGTTCCCGATCAACTTCTTGTTGATTGAAACACTATTAAAATACAATGAATTCTTAGGGGAAGATTTTCAAGTGGAATACCCTTCGAAGTCAGGAAATATGATGCATCTCGGCGATATCGCCAAAGATCTTTCGAAGCGCTTGATTGGCATTTTTGAAAAAGATCAAAATGGCAACCGTCCAGTATTTGGAGGAAATCAAACCTTTCAAAAGGATGAAAGATGGAACAACAATATTCTGTTCTATGAATATTTCCACGGTGATATCGGTGCTGGTATCGGTGCATCACATCAAACAGGTTGGACAGGCTTGGTCGCTGAATTACTTCAAACTCTTAAATAACGAAAACAATGAAAACTCCATTTAATAAAGAAAAAGTATATATAGGAATTACACCTACATCATGGTGGAACGATGACTTTTTAGACATCGATATTGGAATTCCATTTGAACAATGTGTATCTGAAATGGCTTTGGCCGGCTATGAAGGTTGTAGTGTGGGGCACAAATATCCCAAGGATCCTGAAGTATTGAAATATGCTTTAGACATCAGAGGACTTCGCGTTTCTGAACCTTGGACAAGTACTTATTTTACGATCAAAGATATGTATGATAAGACAGTAGAGGACTTCAATAAGTCACTGGAATTTATCAAGTCTATGGGTGGAACGGACATCGTGGTTGCTGAATTGGGAGGCTCTTCACATCAACAGCCTATCGCATTGAAAGCCAACAAAGCAGTATTTAATGATGAGCAATGGCAGGCATTGGCAGATGGATTGAACCACATTGGTAAAATTGCTACTGACAATGGTATGAACTTATGTTATCACCATCATATGGGAACAGGTGTCATGACTAGACCTGAAGTAGACCGTTTGATGGAAATGACAAATCCAGCCTTTGTTCATTTATTATTTGATACAGGACACATTCGTTTTGCAGGTGGAGATCCATTAGAGATGGCGATGGATTATGCACATCGTATCAAACACGTTCACCTGAAAAATATTCGTCAACCAATCATGAATCAGTCAGACGAGCAAGGAATGTCATTCAAAGAATCCATTGAAGAGGGCATTTTCACAGTTCCTGGTGATGAAGAAGGTTGCATTGACTTTGAACCTATTTTTGAAACATTAGCTGAAAATAATTTCGAAGGTTGGTTAGTGGTTGAAGCAGAACAAAATCCTGCGAACGCTTATCCTTTGAAATATGCTAAAATGGGTAGAGAATACATCAAAAGAGTAACGGGAATATAAAATGTAATTGTGTGTTCATTGTCATTATGGTAATGACTTATTGTATGAGCATATTGGACTCCCTACGAGAATTTTTCTTGTGGGGAGTTTTTTGTATTATTGATTAACGTAATTAAACAGCTTAAAAGTACCCTACGTCGTACGAATTAATGTGCGATTGTGATTCACTAAATAAAGCTTTGAGCTGTTAAAACTAAAAACAATATATGACTGAAGAGATAATACTGATCGTTTTTACAACCTTTGTGACCGGATTCCTCGCCTTCAAATCTAAATTTCCACCACTAGTTGGATTCTTGATTGCAGGTTTTGTATTACATGCTTTTGGTGTAGAAAGTAATGAAATTATTCAATGGCTGGCCGATACGGGTGTTACCCTTTTACTCTTTACAATAGGTTTGAAACTCGATATCAAAATGCTGATTGGAAAGCATATTTGGTTGAGTGCTTTAATGCATAACCTAGGGACAACACTTTACTTCTTTTTAGCTTTGTGGGGGCTTCAAGTGATGGGGATTGATTTGTTAGCGTCATTAGGTTACATAGAACTGCTTTTGGTGGCTTTTGCCTTATCATTTTCAAGCACAGTTTTCGCCATCAAAACCTTGCAGGAAAAAGGAGTGATGAATGCCATTTATGGTGCTCTTTCTATTGGAGTTCTTGTTATGCAAGACATTTTTGCAGTAGTCTTTATGACGGTTTCAACAGGCAAAGTACCAGAAGTATGGGCAGTATTATTATTTGGACTGCCTTTATTGAGACCTCTATTTTATAAAGTCATGAATATAGTGGAACATGGAGAAATGCTAGTAATATTCGGTATTTTCATGTGTTTTGTAATGGGATCAGGACTTTTTGCAGAGGCAGGGTTAAAGCCAGATTTAGGAGCATTGATTATAGGTGTATTATTAGCAGGACACCCTAAAGCCTCTGAATTATCAAAATCACTTTTCAACATCAAGGAACTTCTATTGGTTTGTTTTTTCTTGGATATTGGATTATCCGCTTCTTTAAGTACTTCTGCAATTATCTTCGCTTTCGTTCTTGTTTTATTGCTTCCAGTAAAAGGTTGGTTGTACTTTAGAATTTTTGATCTCTTCAACTTCAGAGTAAGAACTTCCGTGTTCAGTGCTTTGACTTTGATGAATTACAGTGAGTTTGGGTTGATTGTAGGAGGATTGGGTTACAAGTTTGGGTGGATCTCAGGTGAATTGTTAGTGAGCATTGCAGTAGCTGTTTCCTTATCATTTATCATTGCTTCGCCTATCAATAATTGGAGTAATGAGGTGTATCAATTCTTGGCTAGAATCAAAAAAGAAAATAGCCGTCTGAACAAGATGGATCAGATGCTTAACATAGGAAAATCTAAGATTCTGATTTTAGGAATGGGTCGAATTGGTACAGGTATTTATGATGAAATTAATAGGGTTTATCAAGATGCTGTTTTAGGTGTAGATGTAAAAGAAAGTGCTATTGAATCTCAAATTGAAGAAGGTAGAAATGTCATTCAAGGCGATGCAGTAGACTGGGATTTCTGGCACAGAATTAAAGATATCAATCAGTTTGAAATGATTCTTTTTGCTATGCCACATCATCACTGTAATGATTTAGCTTTTAGACAGCTGAAACAGATGAATTATAAAGGAAAGACAGCGGCAATTGTGGAATATGCAGATCAAATTGATCAATTGAAAGCAGAAGGTGTGGATGCCGTTTATAATGTATATAGAGAGGCCGGAAAAGGTTTCGCACAGCATGTCATTGAGCATTTTTCTGATAATGCAATTTCAATCGCTTATAAAGCGACAAATTAAAAAAGTTTCGTGCATCATAGTTTTGGCCTCGATGTACGAAACTTTTTTATTCCCTTTTTTTATTACTTCACGCTCACATGGTAAATAGCATCGCCTTTATTGACATTGGGAGCAGTATTTAACCCAAAAATAGAGCAATCAGAAGGAGCGTAAATTTTCTTTTCAAATTCACCAAATGGATCTGAAATACGACCAATTAATTGTTTTTTGACCACATGTGCTCCGTTTTCCACCATTGATTCAAAAATACCAGAATAGGGAGCTCTGAGCCATTTGCTTTTTTTGATATAAACTGGGTCATATTTGATTTCAGTTTCGCCCTCTTGCATTTTGAGGTGTTTCATCACGTTTAATGCTCCATTGACACCAATGTTGATGACATCATCATCTAGATGTAGAGATTTTCCACCTTCAAAAAGAATAATGGTTTTCCCCATTTTATGGATAGTTTCCCGAATTGATTTATGAATGTATTTTGAGTGCATCATATAAGGAGCACCAAATGCACTTGCAAGCTCAAACTCTTCCTTATTATCAAAATTGCAACGGATGTTAGGGTAGTTGCTTCTGTCAGCACCTCCAGTGTGGAAATCCAAAACATAGTCTACATAGGGAGCAATTTCTTTTGTGAAAGTGTAAGCAAATTGACTTGCCAAGGAACCTCTTTTTGAACCTGGGAACATTCTGTTTAAATCCCTTCCATCAGGAAAAGCTCTTGTCAAATTGAGGTAGCCAAAAACGTTGAAAACAGGAATACAGATTACTGTTCCGCTTTTAGGTTTATGGTATTTTTTTCTGATGATATCACGAACTATGGCCACCCCATTAGATTCATCACCATGTACACCGCCAAGGAGTAAAAGAACAGGACCGTCCTTTTTTCCTCTTTCCACAATCACAGGTACTTTCAAGCTATTGCGAGTATGCAATTTAGCCACTTCAAGCTCTAAGACAGCATCTTTACCTTTCTTGATTTCTGTTCCTAAAAGAACAAATTTATCACTAGCCATTTTATTAAAACTATATTGAGAGCTAGTGATACGCTATTTAAAATCAGTAGGTTGCGAAGTGAAATGAGAAAAAATATTAAAATTTCACTTTGTTGAATAAATACATTTTTTTGGAGAAAAAACTAGGCTATTCATTAATCAAAA
Organism: Flammeovirga sp. OC4; assembly: GCF_000812565.1. GTDB lineage: Bacteria > Bacteroidota > Bacteroidia > Cytophagales > Flammeovirgaceae > Flammeovirga. The sequence continues at coordinate 77,118 of NZ_JTAM01000031.1, forward strand.
TAGCACTTGATTTAAAAGAAAAACCATGCTGACTGAAGTTACCAATATTAATCGCTTCGATCAGTGCTTTGTTTTTGGGAGTAGAAGTTGTACCATATTCCACTATAAAATTAGCACCCACGCCACCTAAATTTTCTCTTTTTTCTACAATATATTCAGCAGATTCAAGCGGTTTTAATTCCAAAGTCTCTCCTTTAAGGTAGTTGCGAAGCAGTTTTCCATTACTGTCATAATAATCTGCAGTAGTGAAGTAAAGAGTGTCAGTGGTACTAACATTCCTTAAACTCAAAATCACAGTGCATTGGAATTTATCATTCCCTTCCTGATAATATAAATCAGAATAAGCCGCTACATAATATTTCTCTTTAAAAGTAAGTGAGGGAGTTTCACTAGGTTTTATAATTTTAGTAGTCAGATCTTCAGAAACTAAAGAAACTTGCTTTTTCTCACAAGAAGTGAAAGCAATTAAAAAAATAAGGAATATAGAAATACGACTCATGTTCAAATAGTTTTGTGTTGTTGCAGTACGAAGATGTAGGTCTAAGTACTTGTCAAACGAAAATAGAAAGAAAAAGCATTATTTTAAAGAAAATGACCTCATCAGATGATACTCATGAGGTCATTCGTGAAAATTGAAATTAAGAGTGATATAAACTAATCATAAATCTCATTGATTTCACTTTCATATTTTTTGTTGATGATTTTTCTTTTCGGCTTCAAAGTAGGCGTTACCTCTCCCGTTTCCACCGTCCATTCATTCTCCAATAACTTGAACTTCTGAATCTTTTCCCAACGGGCAAAATCTATATTTGCTTTTTGGATTTCCTTCTTGAATTTATTGAAGACCTGATTGTTTTTGATCAGTTCTTGTTTGGTATCAAAAGCAATTTGCTGTTCTTGAGACCATCTTTCTAAAGCTTCGAAATTAGGTACAATCAGAGCAGATGCAAATTTTTGGTTACTGCCAATAACGGCTACTTGTTCAATGAAGAACGATTCTTTCAGTTTATTCTCTAAAAGCTGAGGAGCGATATATTTTCCGGCTGAAGTTTTGAATAATTCTTTTTTACGGTCCGTAATTTTTAAGAATTTCCCATCTACGAGCTCACCAATATCACCGGTATGTAACCAACCATCAACGACAGTTTCAGCCGTCAATTCGGGTTGCTTATAATAACCTTTCATAATGTTAGGGCCTTTAATAAGAATCTCACCATCACTTGCAATTTTCACATCAATTCCCTCTAAAGTAGGTCCAACAGTACCCACCATCATATTTTCAGGAGTAATACGATTGACACAAACCACTGGAGACGCTTCAGACATGCCATAGCCTTCACATACTTTGATTCCTGCTGCCCAAAAAGAACGAATTAGTCTTGGCTGAAGAGCAGCAGCTCCTACATTCATATTTTTAATATTGCCACCGAGGGCTTCACGCCATTTGCTGAATACTAATGAATCTGCAATTTTGTGTTGTACTTTTTGCCAGAAAGACTGTTTTTCCCTCGGGTCATATTTCAGTCCGAAGTTTAAGGCCCAGAAGAAGATGGCTTTTTTCAAACCTTTCGTTTCCATGCCTTTGCCTACGATAGTGTCGTATACTTTTTCCAATAAACGAGGTACAGTACAGAAAACATTAGGTTTTACCTCTTTCATGGCTTCGCCTACTTTAATCACGCTTTCTGCGTAATAAACAGACGTAGAGTTGTTGATATATGAAAAAACACTTGTACGTTCATAAACATGTGAGAGCGGTAAAAAGCTTAGTGCTTTTCCACTTCCTTCCTCTACAGGTAATGTTTTTGCGGCAGCAATTGCATTGGTGACCACATTTCTATGCGTGAGCATTACTCCTTTTGGAGGGCCAGTAGTGCCTGAAGTATACACGATGGTATATAAGTCTTCTTCTGCTATAGTTTGCTTTACTTGAGCGAGTTGTAGCCCTTCTTCTTCAGAAATGTCTTTTAAGAAGGATCTCCAAGATTGAACACCTTCAATGTCCTCAAAAGAAAAAATATCTTCCAATGATGTCAATTTATCTTGAATAGACTTGATTTTCTTTACAAGAGCATTGGTTTCAATAAAAGCAATTTTAATCTCCGCGTGATTGAAAATGTAATTGTAATCTTCAATGGTAATAGTAGGGTAAATGGGTACAGCCACTGCTCCAATTTGAGAGCAAGCCAAATCAATAAAGTTCCATTCTGGTCTATTTTCAGAAACAATAGCGATTTTGTCTCCTTTTTGAATACCATATTGCAATAGGGAATTGCTTACTTGATTGATGATATGAAGAACATCATCAGTGGAGTAAGTTTTCCATGTTCCTTTTTCTTTAGCAGCCAAGCAGACGTCAATACCGTTGTATTTACGTTTTTGCTGTTCAATAAAATCAAAAACTCTTGTTGGTTTCATATGGTTCGTTGTGATAAGTACAACAGTACTTAAGAATTGAAATTTATGTCTTATAAGAGGGTATGTGCAATACTATGTTTTACAAATAAACATAATATTTTCCCTGAAATACGATGATTTACGTTAAGCTTTTTGAACAAGAAACGGTTCATCATCAATTAAATGATACTATTCAAAGGTAAAATTATACTATTTAAATGAGAATTCATTCATTCATATCTTTTTTGAGATCCAAAGTATTACTTATTTTTCCAATATCTTTGTGGTGGAACAATAAACTATCAAACTAATTTAAACGCTACAAAATGTCTACATTGGATAAAAAGAAACATTGGGAAAATATTTATGAAACGAAACCATTGGAAAGTGTAAGCTGGTATCAGCCTACTCCAATTTCCTCTCTGGATTTTATAGAGAGGTCATTTTTAGCTCCTGATGATAAAATCATAGATGTTGGTGGGGGAGATAGTTTACTTGTAGATCATTTATTGGAAAAGGGATTTCAAGATATTACCGTTTTAGATATTTCAGGAAAAGCACTACAAAGAGCAAAGGAAAGATTGGGAGAGAAAACATCAAAAGTAAACTGGATAGAAGCTGATGCGTCTCGTTTTGAATCAGATGAACAGTTTGCTTTCTGGCATGACCGTGCTGCGTTTCATTTTCTGACTTCTAAAGAAGACATTAATAATTATAAAAATGTAGTTTCAAAAATGATCAAAACAGATGGAGTGCTATTGATTGGTACATTCTCAGAAAATGGACCGGAAAAGTGCAGTGGTATTCCTATTCAACAGTATACTGCAGAAAGCTTGGCTAGATTATTTGAAGATGATTTTGACTTGGTTAATACACAGATTATAGATCATAAAACACCCTTTGATACATTGCAGAATTTTGTTTTCTGCTGTTTCAGGAAGAAATAATTCAAAAAAAACTCCTTTAGGGAAAGTCGCCTAAAGGAGTTTAGTCATTATTTTTCTTCATATAAATTAATTAGGTAGGTTCATCTGTAACTCAGAAAACCCCTGATATGTTTTAAGTAATTCTATGACATAATGATTTTTTCCTTTTAGGTAATGTTCTAGTGGTAAACTTTGGTCATATTCTTTTATAAAACCGGCATCCTCCAAATCTTCCCAAAGGATTTCTTTAAAGGCCATTGACCAAGTGTTGAAATTTCTCTCCTCAATGGTTCCAGAATAGATTTTTTGAACACTTTTATGACGGTCATCTCTTTTGATTTTAGCGTATAACTCTTCTACAACACTTTCATCTCCTTCAAGTACTTGAATGAATTTATCTTCTAGTAAGACTAACAGTCCTGTTAGTTGCTTGAGGACATTGTTTTTTCTACTCAAAATAAGTATTTCACGCAATATATCATCATCTAGTGAAACTTCACGAGTGCTTACATAACATAGGCAATACATAGTGTTTAACTGGTTTAATTAGTAAGTAATTGAGAAATAGTTGTTGGAACAATATAATAACTTTGAGTGTTAATCTTTTTCACTATCGTAGGTTAAGTTCTTAATTAAATAGAATGTGAAATCTTATCTTTTAAAGATTATATTTTATAGAAACTTCTTTTGGGGTAATATTGAATTTTTCTTTAAAGTTTTCTGAAAAGTTTGAAAGGCTTTTATAACCAAAATGTCTTGCCACATCAGATACAGAAACTTGCTGATTTTCCAACATTTTATAGGCCAATTCAAGACGATAATTGGAATGAAAACGAGGGATTGTAGTGCCAAATACACTACCGAAATCTCTTTTAAGTTTTGAAACCGAAACACCATACTTTTCGGCAATAGAAGTTAGAGAAGGGGTATTGTCATAAAGAGCAGTTAATTCTTCTTTGATCATTTGCATTCTTTTGATGTCCTCAATATGGAGATTGTTATTTCTCTGACTTTGATTCTCCCTCCTGATGATCTGATCTAGAAAAAGTCCTGTAGCTTCAACGGATCTCGCTAAAATCAAACTATTTTTCAGAGGAGGAGTCATTTCATCATTTAGACTGAAGAGGTCATCAATAAGAAGATTGATTTTTGGAGATGAAATTTCATATATCACCCAAGGGTTGGCTGGATCAAAAACTTTTCCAATATGCACTTTCATATGTGACATGTAATTATTGAAATAGTCTTCAGATATTCTTACAGTTACCCATTTGCTATTATCTCTTTTTTTGGCCTTCATATTCAAGAAAATACTTGTACTCTGCATACTCATCATAGTGACGAGTTCTGTTGGTTTTTGATTTTCTTCAGGTGTTTTTGGAGAGACACTCCCTTTGTATTCAAACTGAAAATAGATGTACTTTTTTTCCCCTTGATCACTCAACACATCAACTTCTATATCACTTTTATACCTTACACTATGTATCCCAATTTCAATCCCGTTAAAAGGTAAAAACCATTCATAGTATAGTTCCACTAAATGATTATTAATATGTAACGTATTTTCTTTAGAAGGCTCTTTACCCAATCTGTCAGCAAGCTGTTCTGCTACCTCTGCAACCGAACCTGTATGTATTGTGATTTTCTCCATAAATGTGCAATGACTCATTAATTCAATATGAAAATACAACAAAAAATGAGACATCAATAGGAATTGAACTAACAGCGATACCCTTTGAACTAATGAAAGTAATCTAATGTGCTGATTGGAGGGTTTAAGTAGAATGTAAATCAATCCAATATTAAAATGAAAAAGAAAATACTAGAGGTATTAGGTACCGCATTATTGCTACAGTCAGGAATTCAATCAGCATTTGCTCAGGTCCCCCTATCAGAAGCGACATTAGAAGGTGATGAAATCATCGAAACAGTTTATGGAAATATTGAGTTGGAACACAACTTCATCACAAAAGGAGAGCAGGAATTGTTTGATATTATGGACTTCCAGCGTGCTTCTCAAGCCTATATTTGGTCTACGCCAATTGTTTCTATGAAAACATGGGGGCTTCAGGAAGATAAAGCTTACGATGTTGCGGGGTTAGAAAACTTTGTGGTTTTAAAATCTTTGAAGGAGAAAAGAGGTATTGTAACCGGCAACCTTACTACGCCTTACATTTTTACTTTTTCCAATTTGAAAGATGGAGCAGTGAAGTTGCAATATCCTAAAGGAATGACAGCAGGTGGTTTTCTGGATTTATGGCAGAGACCGGTGGCGGATTTAGGTTTGACGGGTCCTGATAAAGGAAAAGGTGGAACTTATATTATCTGCGGTCCCAATGATGATCCAACGAATTATGAAGGACAAGCTGATTTTATTGTTCAATCGGCTACAAATAATTTCTTTATCGGATTAAGAATATTAGCAGAAGATCCTAAAGCAGTAGAGACTTTTAAAAATGAATTAAAATTAGGGAAGGTAAACGCACCATTGAAAGATGCTACTTTTGCTGAAGATAAAGATGTAGAATGGTCAGCAACTGCACCAAGAGGGTTGGCTTATTGGGAAACTTTACACACCATCATTAATGAAGAGCCAGTAAGAGAACAGGACAAAGCTTGGATTGCGATGTTGAAACCAATAGGTGTAGAAATTGGCAAACCTTTTAACCCGACAAAAAAGCAAGAAGAGATTTTAGTAAAAGCGGGAAATATGGGAGAGTTGATGTTGAGAAATCTTCAAACTAACCCTCGTTTCAGTACACCTTACTGGGAAGGTACCAACTGGTACAAATCGTTTGATTTCAATATTCCTCAGAGTAATGAAATGATGGTTTACCTCGATGAAAGAGCGGTTTGGTATTATGAAGCTGTCAGTTCTACGAAAGGAATGGTGGAACCTTCTCCAGGGTATGGTCAGATCTATATGACATCAAAAAGAGATGAAAACGGTGAGTTATTAAGGGCTGATAAAACGTACAAGTTGCACGTGCCAGCAGATGTTCCTGTTGATCAGTTTTGGTCAGTGACGTTGTACTCTGAAAATACACGTAGACCTTATGACAATGGTGGACAAGAAATTTCAGATGTAGGTATAAATTCAAGAAGAACTGATGTGACGTATAATGAAGATGGTTCAATAGATCTTTACATAGGTGCTGAGTGTCCCAAAGGTGTTAATCCAGCTAACTATCTAAAAACTGTCGGTAATGATGGATGGTTTATTTACTTCCGTCTTTACGCTCCAAGAGAAGCATTTTTCAATAAGTCTTTCCAATTAGATGACTGGGAAGTGGTGACTACTGGTTTAAGCAAGTAAGTATTAGCTTTTATTCTTTACCCAACTACATTTATTATTCTTATCATTTTTATATGCAAAAACTTAAAAATGATAAAGTTAAGTAAAATAAAAGGAGAGATTTTTTAAGTCTCTCCTTTGTTTTTATAATGCTTTGTCTAATTCTTAGAAAGTAAAATTCAAACCTGCTTGACCACCTACCCAAATAGCTGTTCTAGTTCCATGGTCTGAAGTTTCATCATAGAATGCATGTTCTGGAACATCTAAAGTACCAGCAGTTTCATTACCATTTAATTTGTAATCAGTAGTGTAAACATTCAATGAAGGACCAGCATAGATGCTGATATTTTTTGCCAATTTCACTTGAACATTCAAATCAGCTTTGTTTAATAAGTTCAGACCAGTGTCTTTCCAAGTATTATCGTGTACAACTTGGTTAGCAGAAAGGTCTAATGCTAAGTTTACTCTTTTTGCTAGTTCAAGTTGAGTACCAAAACCAGCACCAAAAGTATTGACATTTTTGTCGTTATATTGAGTATAACCTGCTTTGAAGATTGTATAGAATTTTTGCGTACCCATCTTGAAGTTTACATTACCCCATACTGTTTCTCCTACACCCACTTCTACCGCATAGTATCCGTTTTTTACCACGTTAATCAAACCAATTGGAGTACCTTTAGCTCCATCTTTTACGACGTTGATTAAACCAATTTGAGCACCATTTAAGCTATCAGTATAGTTTACTAAACCTACTTGAGCACCTTTGAGGTTGCCTCTTACTGTATTGATCAAACCAATTTGAGCACCATTCATGTCGCCACCAGAAATATTGGAGATACCAGAAATTTGAGCACCATTTACTTCATTATTTGTATAGTTATTGATACCTGCTAATTGCAAACCTCTAGCTGAAGAAGTATTTAAGTTGGTAATACCAGAAATAACAAGCCCGTTGCTTTCGCCTCTTGTAACGTTTGTAATGCCCGCTATTTGACCACCTCTTACATCTCCATTATTAACATTAGCAATACCTCCCAGCTCAAAGTAATTAACACCACCATTAACACCCCAAAGCACATTGAAAGATCCATCACTTGCTACTTGTGTATTTGTACCGTTAATTCCTAAAGGGTATAAAAATGAAATTTGAAAAGGTCTCGAATTTTTCTCTTGAGCAAAAACAGATGATGTGATGAATAAAAATGCGAAAAGGTTAAAAATTAGATTTTTCATTTGATTATATATTTAGATATTTTTTGTTTCGAATTAATTGGAATAGGAGGCTGACTTCACTTGACGTCATGAGTAGAAGTCTTTTTTCCTGCTTCCGGTATAATGACCCGTGTTTGAAGGTTTACCCCTATTCTTTTTTGAAAAAAAATCTAATTATTTTTTAATCAGATGAAAATGAATGATTTATAATGAAAAAGAGGCCGGTTATTTTTCAATAACCGGCCTCTAATTGTCAATTGTTTCTTTGTTTACATAGAAAGAAGGCTTTCTCTTAATGATGCATCAATTGGAGTATTTCCCAAATAGATGTTCATTAGAGCTTTTTTGAATGCTTTATTATCAGTTTTGAATAGTTGCTCTCCGTTTTTGAAGAGAGTTACTTGATTGTTCTTACTGATAATTCTGAAGTGGTCGCCTTTTTCAATCAAATCACCAAAAGAGGCAATGTATTCTTTAATATCATCACTGATACTATCTACATTTCCTAAGTTCGATTTGTTGAAAGCTTCACCAAATAGTTTTTCTACTGTTGTCACTTGAGAAGTTATGATTTTATCATGTTTTCTTAAGTCAGAAATAAACTGTTTTTCATCAGCAGAAGCATTAAGATCTGCTTTTAGATCTTTGGCGTATGCTGTTTTGATTTTTTTGACAGTAGTTTCAGATTGTAAGTAATTAGAAGTCATTACAAGGTCAATTACTTTTAAATCATCACTGTAGATTAAACTAATGGCATCATCTGTTGGTTGTTCAACATACAAAGCACAAGAGAATACTTTTTTTAGCCCCTTTGAGAATGAACCATAACCATTACTTTGTAATGATTGGTTACTGACATTTATTTTCTCAGGAAATTCAACCTCATTAAAAAAGTCAGTTTTGAAAGTAGGTTGGTCTTGTGCGTGAAGTTGAAGTGAAATGAATAATAAAACAATGCTTAGAAAGTTAAGACGATAAACATTTTTCATGGAAGTTCACTTTTTATTTAAAAAATGGAGTTAATTCAAACGCAAAATCCAAATATTATATAACTATTCAAAGAAAAAATTAAACAATAATGTTAATGTTGTTGTATGTTTAAACGAATGTTGTTTAAATTTTTTGAATTGTAATTTCATTATACTAATATTGTTTAAACAAATAAATTACAAACAAATATTGTTTTTGTTTGAATTTGTAATGTATACTGTTTGAAAAATAAAATTCAATAATACCGTAAGTCATGGAAAATCAATCATTTGTGCAAAATAAGTCACTTGTTTCAGAAGGAAAAGTTACAACGGTTATTCGATATTTACTTGCTGTTATGATGATCGTTTTTGGATTAAACAAATTTTTGAATTTTATACCAATGCCTCCTGCTAGTGAGGAAGTTGCACAAGTTTTTGGCTCATTAATGCTGATGGGAGTCTTACCAATCGTAGGAATTATTGAGGTTGTTGGTGGATTGTTATTGGCAACTAAGAAAGCCGTTCCTGCTACATTAGTAGTTTTAGGAGCAGTAGGATTCAACGCATTTTTATTCCATGCAACACTTGATCCTGCTGGAATTGGCGGTGCAACATTCTTTTTGGGAATGGTTATTTATTTGGCTTACGCTTATAGATCTAAATTTGCCCCACTCTTTAAATAAGAGCATAATGTGATATGCATTTGTTCGTATACTAAAAAATATACTTTTACCTTAAGTTTAAACTTGAAGTTTTTAACCCATTCGAAGAGTAGTTTTATACTACTCTTTTTTTGTATGTCTACTCACAACCCTTGGAATAGTATGGTATAGAGGAGGCATATTAATTAAATTAAGGGCAATTTCAAGTATAGATTCGAATTTATATAGTATATTCTCACCTTACTTTATACCTTTACTTACGAGTATAACAAGTATCGAGAGTTGAATGCGTAATATTTTAAAAGAATATTTCTTACTTTTTTCCATTACTTTATTTGGAGTATGTGCGTATGGGCAAACCGCTAAATCAGAGTTAGCTTTGGCCATCACAATTGACAGTGCAATCTATCATAGAGATGGAGGAATTGTTGATCAATGGATCAATTATGAAGTTTTCACTCAAAGGGTATTCAAAAGCTTACATAGACGGTCTACTGATTGGAAAGATTATGCAGAAGTATTTAAGCAGGAGTTAAGGTTAGGAGAATTATTAGTAGAACAAATTGGTACAGATGGAGAATTGTCATTTGTAAAAGTTTTAGAAGATTCAGACGGCAATGTAAACTTATTATACCGAGATTTAAAAGGAGATGGTTGGCTAGATTATAATGAGATGTTGTTAGTCAAAAATCACCTGAATCAATGGAATATTGTTGATATTTATTTTTATTCTGGAGGAGGATATTTTTCGGATATTGTAGCCGCAATGTTGGCCAATGAAAACCCAGATTTAGTACAGAATACTTCTTATAGAAACTCATTATTGAAAGTGATAGATCTTTTTGGGTATAATCAAGAGGGGCTATATGGAAGTACAATTTCTGAATATGATTCGCTTTCTTCCTTTTTCCAAAAACAGAAAAATACACAAATCGCATTAATTCAAGCCCATGCATTGCAAGGTAATATTTCAGAGATGGAGTCTCTCAAAAATACCTATTTACAGCAATATCCTGATGATAAAAGTATCCGTTTGATTCTAATGGATATTTATGGTTCATTGGATAATTACGAAATGGCAAAAGTAATGCTAGATGAATTATCTCAATTAATAGGAGGTGATGAATACCTTTCGTTGCGTGAAGCTGAAATTCTTTTATCATGGAATAAAACAGCAAAAGCGAAAAAGGTATTAAAAAAGATTATTAAGTCTGAGAATTTTGTGACGGATGCACGACTACTATTAGTGGATGCTTATTATTCGGAACAGAATTATAAAGGAATGCTCGAAGAGGTAGTAAAGGTATCCGATGTAGTGGGAGTTGCTATTGAGGAAATATTATCCAAAGACAATTACGAGCAGTTTTATAGTTCTCCTGATTGGCAGAAGTGGAAAAAACAGAACAAAAAAAAAAGTCATGATTTAAAATAAAATCATGACTTTTTTATGCAAGTTGAAAATTAAGCTTTCGCTAAAAGAAAGTCTTCAACATTTTTATATTCAAGATCAAAAGCATCAGCAACAGCTTTGTATACTACTTCGCCACCAATGATGTTCAAACCTTTCTTTAATTCTTCGTTATCACGACAAGCCGCTTCCCATCCTTTATCAGCCAATTGAATAGCATAAGGAAGTGTAGCATTTGTCAATGCAAGTGTAGAAGTATAAGGAACTGCACCTGGCATGTTCGCTACACAGTAGTGCATTACACCATCTACTTCAAATACAGGTTCAGCGTGTGTTGTTGGTTTTGTAGTTTCAAAGCATCCACCTTGATCAACCGCAACGTCAACAAGTACAGCACCGTCTCTCATTGAGCTCAACATATCTTTTGTGATGAGGTGTGGAGCTTTTGCACCTGGAATTAGTACAGCACCGACTACCATATCAGCATCTTTGATTTCCTCGCGAATATTATGCTCAGAAGAAACCATTGTTTTCACGTTAGCAGGCATGATATCATCCAACTGACGTAAACGATACAAGTCGATATCCATAATTGTAACATCAGCACCCATACCTGCAGCAATTTTAGTTGCTTGAGTACCTACGATACCACCACCAATTACGATTACCTTTGCTGGTTTTACACCTGGAACACCACCAAGTAAAATACCTCTACCACCCATTGGTTTTTCAAGATATTTTGCACCTTCTTGAGTGGCCATTCTACCTGCTACCTCTGACATAGGAATCAATAATGGTAAGCTTCTATCCGCTCTTTCCACTGTTTCGTAAGCTAAACAAACCGGCTTTTGCTCGATCATAGCACGAGTCAATGGCTCATAAGAAGCAAAGTGGAAGTAAGTGAATAGTAATTGATCTTTTTTGATTAGAGAGTATTCTGCTTCAATTGGCTCTTTTACTTTCATAATCATTTCAGCAATTGCATACGTTTCCTCAATAGTAGGAAGCAATTGAGCACCTGCAGCTACATATTCTTCGTCAGAAAATCCACTGCCAATACCTGCTGTAGATTGAACATAAACGGTGTGTCCTCTTTTGATAAGCTCTTTAGCTCCACCTGGAGTTAAAGCAACACGGTTTTCATTGTTCTTAATTTCCTTTGGAACGCCTATAATCATGTCTAAAATGTGTTATATGAGTATGTATGTGTTATAAAAAATAGGTATCCTCTTCAATGAGGAATGGAAGTTTTGTGTGCTGCAATATATAAACGGAAATTTAGTTAATTAATATTTTTAAAATATTTTTTTGTTTTTGGGGGTAAAATGTATGAATTCTTTCGATTTGATATAAAAAAATCCCCATATACAGAATAAAATGTATATGGGGATGAATATTGTGATGCGTGATATTAATATCCTAAAGACTGGTTTTCTACTGATGCTTTTTCTAATAATGTAGCATATTGGTCAGCAGTAACATCTTTAGAGAAGTATCGGATTGGATTGACTTTTCTCTTTTTATGAATTACTTCATAATGAAGGTGTGGAGCAGTTGAAGAACCTGTACTTCCTACCTCTCCAATTTTTTGACCTCTGTATACCTTTTGTCCACGTTTTACATCAAACTTAGACATGTGTGCATATTTTGTCACATAGCCAAAACCATGATCTACTTCAATTTCCCAGCCATAACCTCTGTTAGATTTTCTAGTTTTGATAACTTTACCATCTCCAGTAGCATAAATTGCAGTACCTTTTGGTGCAGAGAAATCAATACCAGCGTGCATTTTCTTAACTTTTAGAATTGGATGAATTCTCATACCAAAACCTGAAGCTAATCTTTTTAAGTCTTTATTATCTACAGGTTGAATAGCAGGAATCGCCGCCAACATTTCAGATTTATTCAATGCCAAATCAACAATTTCATCGTATGACTTGGTTTGAATATACATCTGCCTTTTTAGGTTATCAATCTTAGAGAGAGTACCTAAAATCATATCTTCTCTCGAAAGTTTTTTGTCTAAAAGGTCTTGGTATTTCTGACTACCACCAGTACCAGCCTGACGGATTTCGTTTGGAATTGGGTCAGCCTCAAAAATGACACGATAAATTTTATCGTCTCTATCTTGAAGAGAAGCTACCACGTTTTTCACATCATCTACTTCTTTTTGAAGAAGCTTGTGTGAATAAAGTAAGTCTGCATTTTCCTTCTGTAAACGTGCTTCTTTAGCAGAAGGGAAGTATTTTATATATATAGCCGAAAAGAAAAAGCCGAATAATGAACACGCAAACAGCAACCCAGTGATGTTGATAAACATATCAAAGGGAGAGGTTCTTATGCGTTCGTAACGACAAGTTTCAGTATCGTAATAATATTTAATCTTTGCCATATCTCAATTTTGAAGACCTAGATCTTCGGTATTTGAAGTTCAAATATACAAAAAAAATATTAGATGCCTTTTATCACCTTTTAGAAGACATTGAAAGAACGTCTTAACACTATTTTATATTGCACTGACTTCAACAAATAAAGGAGGATTAAGTTTATAAAAATCTACTTTTTTAATATAAATATTAGAGGTGTTTTTTGTACATTTTTGTTAACATTGTTTACATGTAAGTATCAGATGTACAGTTATATATGTTTGGGTAATTGAATAATTGTCTAATTCAAATAAAGTGTTGACTTATTCCTGTAAAGAAGGCGTATTATGACTGCATTATTTGCTTCGTAAAAATGTGAAATTAATTTTACAACCCGGAAAATAAAATTACTGCTTTCCTCGTTATAAAAGTACTGATTCAGATCAATTTTCAACTTTATTATAGATTCTTGCTTTTAGATAATTATTTGATGAACTAGAATTTTACTGTGAAGCTGTTATTACTTTTTATTTGATCTTATGGTATTTCTTAAAGTACGAGAGTACTTTATACTGACTTTCTCTAGTTTTTTACCGATTACAAAAACTAGGGTGCTTAAGTGTGTTGACTATTTATTACAGGTATTAAAATAAACTAATTATTTACAATGAAGACGACGACTATTCTATTGTGTTACTGGTCATTTATAACTTTTATACTCACAACTGTATGTCATGCCCAATCGCCGAGACTATCGGAGGCTTCCGATCAGGTAACTAGAGGAGGCAATATACCGATACGGTGTGATGTTGTTGAAAGAGATTTGGCTATGTACGATCGGCAAATTTCTGCACTCTTAGCCGTTCCAACACTGGAAGGGATTGATACTCCTTTGAATGAGTATAAAGCATTGACAGTGAAATGTGTACAAGGCAAATGTAGTGGAACAGAAAAATATCTGAAAAGATATGAAAAGTTTGACAGCTTGGTTCGGTCACTAAAAAGTGAGCGCCATTGTAATTACTTGTTAAATAAGATAGAAGCTTATGAAGCTAAAAATCAGGCCTACCTCGCAAATGGAGACACCACTAAAATACAACTTGGAGGTATCCGTTCGACACTAAAAAAATTGGAAGAGGTAGATTGTAATCAGGATTATTCTCATTATGTAGCTCAGGAAAAAAAATGGGTGGAGGTGATTGAGGAGTATAAGTTCAATCAAAGTAAAGAAGAATTATATGAAGACGCTTTATTTGAAAACGATGTATTAGTAGCCGTTCAATCCTTATTAGAAAAAGGTCTCAACCCCAAAGTAGATACTTGGACATTGGAAAAAGCTATTTATACTAATAATATAGATTTAGTGAAATTAATTGTTGAGCATGGTGCACCAGTTAACTTTGAAAAAGGCACCGCTTTAGACCTTGTAGTTGAGGAAGGTAGTGAAAATCAAAAAAACTACGAAATGATAAAGTACTTAGAGAGTGCAGGTGCCAAAATTGAAAAATCAAATGGAGAAAAACTCGCTAAATTTGCAATTAGCCATAATGATGTAGCACTTTTTAAAGCTGTTGAAAAATACAATTCATTTACTTGGAAGAAATACTCTTTCTATTACTATAAAACGAAGGAAAAGGGAACTTATGACGCTGAAATAGGTGCGTACATAGGAGGTATTTTGAAAACGAAAGAAGTAGAGCACAATTGGGGTGATTATAGAACAGTAATGGATGATGAGGCGTTGGAGAAACAAATGATCACAATGTTTAATGAGAAAGATCAGAACTTTACTGTAAAAGACATTAAAATTGTAAATGGTGAATGGCTAATTGAAAAAAATGAAACAACAGGTGCTACAAAAGGAAAATTCCTAGTGACCTATTTGTTTGTTACTGATAAATACGATGTATGTGGAATCAAAAGGGTTCACTTCTTCAAACCATATGATGGTACTCAATATGGTCCTATGCAAATCAATTATGTTGGGAAAGGCTACAAATTGGTCAACTGTAGTTCATTGAATTAATTTCAATGGAAGATTGTTTTGAGGTATTAAGTAGAAAGTAAAACATTAAAGGAAGGGGTTGAGTTTATGAGAACTTGACCCTTTTTTATGTACTAATAAATGATAACCTAATAATGATGATGAAATTTGTATGTCATTAAAAATGGTGATATACTTGTTAAAATAAATGCTTAGAACCTGTTAAGATTTCACCTAAAATTATATCAAAGAAGAAATCCTGAACATTAATTCTAATAAATATGTGGACATTTTTTGAAGTGTCGCAAGCAAACTAATTTATCATTAAAACAAGCTCTAATTTTATGAAAAAGTTATTTTTAACTTTGTTCCTGGCTTTTTATGCGGTCATCTCTTTTGCTCAATCAAAAATATTTTTGACAGAGTATTATGATGAGACAGAGGATGAAACGAGAATGGAATATTATATTCTTTCTAAAGCAGGAAAATCGAATGGAACAATATTCAAGCATACTATTTATTTTTTAGATGGTTCGATACATAGAACTTATGATACCATTAAACCTAAATATTACAATGCTAAAGAAGGACAGTTTGTATCCTATTTTAAAAATGGAAATAAATCAGACGAAGGAGAGTATGCAGATAATAAAAAAGTAGGAATGTGGAAAACCTACCACGAAAATGGAAACCTTAATTTAGAATATAAAGTACAGTATGACAAGAAATCCGGAATACCATCTATGCTATTTGTGAATGGATGGGATGAAGACGGGAATCAAACACTTAAAGACGGAGAGGGGCAAATAAATCATACGATTTACCTCAAAAACGCTCGTGAAAAATATACTGAAGGGGGAAAAGTTCAGAACTCATTTAAGCAAGGTTTATGGAATGGAGTATTTGCATCTGGAGAAAAATATTTTGAAGAAAATTACAAAAAAGGTAAATTAATTAAAGGTGTAAGCTGGGATGAAAAAGCCAATGAATACGATTATAAGGTATCTGAATCTCCTGCCACCTATCCTAAAGGAATGGGATCGTTTTATAACCTTTTGGGAATAAACATGAGATACCCTTCTGATGCGAAAAAAAATAATGTACAAGGGAAAGTATATGTTCAGTTCGTAGTATTGAAATCGGGGAAACTTTCAGATTTTAAGATTCTAAAAGGTGTAAGCCCTTCTATTGATAAGGAAACTATAAGAGTACTTAAAAAATCACCTAAGTGGAAACCTGGAAGATTGAAAGGACAAACGGTAAAACAGAGAATGGTTTTACCGGTCTCCTTTAGACTTTAATAAAACTTATGAAAACGACCTATTCAGCTATGAATAGGTCGTTTTTTTTGAACAACTAAATTTCAGGCGAGAATTAATTAAGATATTATTTTCAGATTACGCGTACTAAACCCTATTTTCGTGACAAATTAAAACCATCAATCAATTCCTAATTTTTTTATGACTAAATATTTTTTCAGTAAACTGATTACGATTCTTTTATGCCTGCTGCCCTTTTTTTCTTGTAGTCTTTTTGAAGATAAAGCCAAGATCAACAAACCGTTGGAGTTACAGGCACCATCTTATATTAGAGGTATGGCTCAAATTGAATTATTGATTCAGGATCAAGTTCAATTAGAAATGAATGACGTTCAATTGTTTTGTAATGGGAAGGAGGTTCCAATTACTTTGAAGCAGTCAGCAAATAATTATGTTATAGCGTTTGATTCAAAAGGGATACAAGAAGGACTCCAATTGTTTTCTGTTCGAATACCCAAAGTAAAAGAAGATACAACTTCTGAATTTTTAACGGCTGAAGCGGCAATTGAAGTCGATAATTTTCTGCCTCCTTTTAAATTTGAAACCGGTTATGTCGATCAATTTAATTTTCGATCAGAATCTGGTTTGCCAGGGTATGATTTCTATTACTTGCAAAGTATATCTGATTATAAATACAATGTGTATTTTGCCGATGCCGAAGGTAATGTAATCTCAAAGGTGTACGATGTTTCTACTTGTAATGAAGAAATTGAAATCGAATTAGATCCGTCTATTATTGGACAAGATTTTTATTTTGTCAGAGCAGAAAAGTACTATTTTGATTATATACATACTGCTGCAAATGAGGAAGAACATATTGAAAATCATAAATTAACGTATGAACATGTATCTTCTTCAGATCAAGAAATGAAGACTTTCAGACCAAGAAATGATGATTCAAAATTAATTCTCAAAATAGCTCATGAAGTAAGTAGAGTGTATAAAAATTTTGGAGGAGCTAAAAGCCAAAGGTTTTTGTATTCAGATGAGTATTACAGTTATCATGAATTTATTTACAGAGAATTGGAGCAAAATGAAAAAGTTTACCCTTTTATTTTCTATTCTGATGATAAGTCAAGAGGTGTTGCGATAGTTTTCCAGAACTACGAAAGTGGTTCTACAGTAAGTGTAGAATTAGAGGATATTCAAGATGCTATTGCGGTTCAGCCTTTCCCTGAAAAAAATGGGGAGTGGATCTATATAGAGAGTTTAATTGATATTCATGGAAAAGATGTTTATTGTTCCAATAACTTACAGAGTATTAATAATAATGGCAAAGAAAGAGTCCTTTTCCCAATAAAAGACAATAAAATAAAAACCTTTGCTGTATCTAGATCAGGATATAGTGATGATTTTATGGCTTATTCCTATAGTACAAAACATGTTGAAACATTACCAATAGCGGTATCGAGTATCGAACTTAACAGAAAAAATGGTGATGAATTAAAGTATGAAAATGGTATTTACTCTATTTCAAGAAAAGATTTTATGGATGAAAAAGATAACTTGTCTTTAGTAGCAAAATTTGAAACTGGAATAAAGGATGGTAGAGAACAACTTACTGAGGTAACCGTGGAATCAAAGGCAAGGTTGGGAGCAAAAATGGATCTTGGGTCAGGTATTTCTTCTCAAAACTTATATGATGGTTATTTCGAAAGCTTAAGGCCAGATCATTTGAAAATGATTACATCTAATTACGAAAGTAATAAGTCCCAGAAGGAAAATGGTTATTACTTATTACAGGTGATAGACCTTTTTAAGGAATCATCTAGTTCTAGAAAAATCAGTAACTATGGAGATTGGAAGCAAAAGGAAGTAGGGGAGATGTACCGCATTAATCCTTAACTAAATATAGATCTAGAAAAGAGGCTGTCTCATAACTAAACAGTTATGGTTACAGCCTCTTTTTTATTCCCTTTTTTTGAAAAATCAGAAATAATAGTTCTTTATCCTTAAAAAGTAACTTTTTCATACTACATAAGCGTAATTTGAATAAATCAGTGCTTCAGACTCACAAAATAAGGTACTTTTAGCCTCTGCCACTTTCTTTCTGACGTATTTCTGTATATTCATAGATATGAATAGTAACCCTAATTCAATACTCACCTTGTCAATTTCTTTCATCAGAAATCGCTTAAACTTTTTATTACCTTTCATTTGGTCCTTAGATTCTCAGTTATTATGAAAATCAAAAGAGGTGTAAAAACAATAATTATAGATGGTGTAATAAAACTTGTTTAAGATGAATAGTGTAGGTGTGTATTCTCAAATTTACCTTGTAATGAGTTTATTATCATACATCAAACTATTCACAAATTAAAAATATGAAACAGATAGTTTTGACGTTATTCTTGATGTTTAACGTCTTTTTATCATTTGGGCAATCCAAAATTTTTTTAAATCAAAACCTCACACCGGTAAAGGCAGAAAAAAGAGCTCATTACTTCATAACTACAAAACAAGGAAAAAAAATTGGTGGAAATTTTAGGCATATCATTTACTTTAAAAATGGTCAAGTATATTCTATTTTTAATACTAAGAAGCCAAATTTCAATCAGACTAAAGAAGGACCATTTATTACGTATTTCCAAAATGGTAACAAGAGGTTGGAAGGGGAATATCGTCAGTCTGTCAAAGTAGGGATATGGAAACAGTATCATGAAAACGGATTGGTTAATTTAGAATATGAAATAGAGTATGAGCAAATACCGAACAATCCAAAAATGTTGCTATTAAATGGTTGGGATACACTGGGAAATCAAACTTTAAAAGATGGTCAAGGCTATGTGAAATATATAGCAACCAAATCTTCAGATTTAAAAATCTCAAATAAGCAAAACCTTGTGATAGTGGAAGGTCAAGTGAAAAAATATAAAAGAGATAAGGTTTGGAAAGGAAAGTATCTAACTGGAGAGAAATATTTTGAAGAGACGTATAGCAAAGGGAAATTGAAAAAAGGAATAAGTTGGGATAAAAATGAAAATCAATTTTCTTATACTAGAGTCATTGTTCCTCCTGTATTTCCTGGTGGAATGGCTGAATTTTATAAACAGGTAAGACGAAAGTTTGAATATCCCCAAGAAGCAAAAATGAATGGTGAACAAGGAAAAGTTTATATCAGATTTATAGTTCAGCCAACAGGTAAACTTTCTAATTTTAAGGTAATGAGAGGAGTTTCTCCTTCCATTAATGAAGAGGCATTGAGAGTAATGAATCTTGTTCCCGATTGGGAACCTCGTAAAGTAAAAGGACAGCCTGTAACAAGTACAGTAGTAATTCCTATTATTTTTAATTTAGGGTCACAGTAAAAAGTGTTGTACTTCTGTCTTGATAAGAGGAAAGTATTAAAAACGACCTTTTCAATGAAGAAAAGGTCGTTTTTAATATTCTAAGCTTATCAGTAATAGTTTTGAAGCATTAAAATTATTTCTATTCTGTTTGTAGTTTTTGTTGCTCTACAATAAATTCAAAAGCCAAATCAGCTAAATTTTTCCCATCAACAGTGGCTTTCCAAGCTCCATGCCCTGCACCTTCCAAAGGAATTAATTTAGCAGTTAACCCATTAGCATCATACGTGGCTTTAAGTTCTTCCGCTTTACTGAAAGGAGTGTTTTTATTTTGATCTTGAGTACCATGTAAAATTAATAAGGAAGGATCATCGCTATCGAATCGACTTTTTCCATCTAGTTTTTCAAGAGCATCTAATACCGCTTTCGTACCCCAAAGGTCAATAATGGTTTTTACTTTATATTCTTCTTCAAGATGAGTAGTAGATAAGGTCGGATCAGTTTCAATACTTATTTCATCTCTGTAGTCTTCGAGGTCAGAAATACCCAAACCAATTGCAGTTAAAGCACCGGCAGACCCTCCACCGACAGTGATGTAATCAGTGTTGATATGGTATTGCTCTTTATTGGCAATCACCCATCGCATAGCCGCTTTAGCATCACGCAAAGCTGGATAAACGGCCAATGCTTGTCCTCTCACTTTTTGAGGATATTTTTTAGAAATACTCACCCATTGTTGAGGAATAGTTCCCTTCTGTTTCATCACCCTATAATCTGCAGAGACAAATACCCATCCTCTAGAAGCAAAATACTTTCCCATGTTAGCGATATGGACCATTTTTCGTGAACCACCTTTAAATCCTCCTCCATGGAAAAATAGAAAAACAGGTCGATTATTATCCTTATTTTTGGGAGAATAAACGTCTAATTTTAATGGGACTTCATTTGCTTGTACACTATTAATCGCCTCATGACTTAACCCTTTTGCATAGACGATATCTTCCGTGATATTCACCTTGTAAGTAGCTTTATGAGTGATTGTAGGCACTTTATCTTTTCCTTTAAAAGAGAGTAATAGTATTACAGAAAAGAAAAAGAGATATAGTTTATTTTTCATATTCTTTACCGTTAAATAGTATTCAACATAAATAAAGATAAAATATCTAGTGACGGTTCAGTAATTTATTCAATGAAAGGCAGTTGTTTTTCAACGAAAAGGGAAGTAATAAACAAAAGGAGTGCAAGTATGAAGACTTTGAGATGAGCAAATTTTTCTATAAGTTGACGGACTTATAAAGACACGTGGTACAAATGGTGTTTTCCTTAACTCTTACACCACTTTTAGAAACTCTTCGAGATAATATTGATTACATTTGATACTACAATTAACTGTAACTAACCATAAAAATGAATATTACACAGAAAGCCTTTCAAATTGTTGAAAAAAGCGATGGGACTAACAAAACAAGTAAAGCTTTTGACGTTTTTATAATATCATTAATTTTATTAAATGTATTGTCAGTTATCTTAGAGTCTCATCAATGGATCTATAATCAATATCAAAAAGAGTTCTTTATATTTGAACAGTTTTCAGTTGTAATTTTTACTATTGAATATATTATTAGGTTAGTAACCTCAAAATACAAATATCCTAATAAATCAAGAGTTGGAGCAATATTAGCTTTCGTCTTCTCTTTTTATGGTTTGGTGGATCTATCAGCGATTATTCCATCTTATTTTATTCTGGCCAACCTCGACCTTCGCTTTATTAGAATTCTAAGATTATTTCGATTATTTAGACTTTTTAAATTTGGACGATATAGTTCTGCTATGTCTATCCTTATAAGAGTGATTAAGTCACGAAAAGAAGAGCTTTTGTTGACCATATTTATGTCTTGTATTTTAATAGTATTCTCTGCATCACTAATTTTCTTTGTAGAAAGAGAAGCACAACCTGGTGTTTTTTCAAGTATAACTAAGTCAATGTGGTGGGCAGTTGCTACTCTTACCACCGTAGGTTATGGAGATATGTACCCTGTTACTCCTTTAGGAGATATAATAGCAAGTTTTGTTGCAGTTATGGGTATTGGTCTTGTTGCACTTCCTACAGGTATTATTGGGACAGGCTTTATAGAAGAAATATCAAGAATTAAATCAG
Organism: Flammeovirga sp. OC4; assembly: GCF_000812565.1. Taxonomy (GTDB): domain Bacteria; phylum Bacteroidota; class Bacteroidia; order Cytophagales; family Flammeovirgaceae; genus Flammeovirga. Next base: position 99,103 of record NZ_JTAM01000031.1, read on the forward strand.
GAAAACCGGATGTGCCAGAAAAGTGTACATGTCCTAAGTGCGGTAATACTTTTGGAATAGCTACATTTACCCGGAGAGTAAGTTAAGTCCCTTCAATCAAAAAAAGTATTTTTGCATTATGGGAAAAAGACGTAAAAGAAGAAGCTACGACAAAGAATTCAAATTGATGATAGTTAACTTGATTCAAAGTGGTAGGCCAGCAAAGACAGTTGCTGAAGAGAATAACCTAGATGATCATATGGTCAGACGATGGGTACGTGAATATGATAAATATGAGGGTAACTCTTTTCAAGGGAATGGAAATGCTGTACAAACACCAGAAGAAGCTAGAATTGCACAGTTAGAAAAAGAGCTTCAAAAGGTGAAAACAGAACGTGATAT
>NZ_JTAM01000032.1 GCF_000812565.1 Flammeovirga sp. OC4
CAGTCCGTTTTGATGGGGTAACTATATTAAGCCAAAAGAGTGATTAGAAGAATTTGAAAGTACTAATTCATGAAAATATAACTTAAACTTAAATTATTAGTCTTATAGTTCACATTATACTAGAAATAATACAATCACATCTACCTGTTTATTTTTTGTAAAATAGGCTGATGTGATTGTATTTAATCCTTACACAAAAGTAATTAAATTAAATCTAACGTTCTGCTAGAACAGAGTAATTTTTTAAGAAATCTTCATAAGTTAATTCAATTCCTTGTTTTAAATCAATTTTATGCTTCCAACCTGAGTTGTTTAGAAGAGAAACATCCATTAATTTTCTTGGAGTACCATCTGGTTTTGAACTGTCCCATACTAACTCACCTTCAAAACCAACGACTTCTTTAATAGTTTCTGCTAATTCTTTTATACTCAAGTCAACACCTGTTCCTACATTTACAAATTGTTTCTCATCATAGTTTTGCATTAAATAGAAACAAGCCTCTGCTAAATCATCTACAAACATGAATTCTCTAAGAGGAGAACCAGTACCCCATACTTCTACAGTAGGATCATTATTAACTTTTGCTTCATGGAATTTTCTTAACAAAGCAGGAAGTACGTGTGAGTTCTTAGGGTGGTAATTATCATTGTAGCCATATAAATTTGTAGGCATTGCAGAAATGAAATTACAACCATATTGATCTCTATATGCCTCACACATTTTAATACCTGATATCTTTGCTATTGCATATGGTTCGTTAGTTTGCTCTAAGGTATCTGTCAAAAGATATTCTTCCTTTAATGGTTGAGGAGCTAATTTTGGATAAATACAAGATGAACCTAAGAACATTAACTTCTTAACTCCTTGAGCATAACTTTGATGAATTACATTATTTTGAATCATCAAATTCTCATATAAGAATTGACCTCTGTATATATTATTAGCAAGGATACCCCCAACTTTTGCGGCCGCTAAAAAAACATATTCAGGTTTTTCTTCTTCGAAAAACGTTTTGACAGCTAATTGATCGGTTAAGTTTAATTCAGAAGATGTCCTAGTAATAATATTTGAAAAACCCTCTTCTTGTAGTTTTCTAACTATCGCAGAACCTACCATACCTCTATGGCCAGCTACATATATTTTTGATGTTTTTTCCATTATATTTACGTTTTTAAACGTGCTAAATCATCAAAAGCCCATGAATTAATTCATGGGCTTTTGATGATTTGTCAAGTATAAAGTTTTATTCGTATTGATTTAAAATATCATGACCACCTTCTAAAAGGTATTTCTCTTTCTTAAATAGTTTTAAGTCAGATTGCATCATATCTTTCACCAAACCATCTAAATCATATTCTAATTCCCAACCTAATTTTTCCTTAGATTTAGTAGGATCTCCAATTAATAGATCTACTTCAGTAGGACGGAAGTATTGAGGGTCAACCTTTAGTACAACTTGCCCAACTTCTACTTGATATTCAGGGTTGCTACAAGATTTGATTTTTGCAATTTCATCAACACCTTCTCCCTCGAAATCTAGTTCAATCCCTACTTCAGCAAAAGACATCTTCACAAAATCACGTATGGTTGTAGTAACACCAGTAGCAATTACAAAGTCTTCAGCAGTATCTTGTTGAAGGATTAACCACATTGCTTTAACATAATCTTTTGCATGTCCCCAGTCACGCTTAGAATTGAGGTTACCAAGATATAATGTATCTTGTAATCCTAATGCAATCTTTGATACAGCTCTTGTGATTTTACGAGTAACAAATGTTTCACCACGAATAGGAGATTCATGGTTGAATAAAATACCATTACAAGCGTACATATTGTAAGCTTCACGGTAGTTTACAGTAATCCAGTAACCATAAAGTTTAGCAACTGCATATGGAGAACGTGGGTAGAAAGGAGTAGTTTCTTTTTGAGGTACCTCTTGTACTAAGCCATATAACTCTGAAGTTGATGCTTGATAGATTCTTGTTTTTTCGGTTAAACCTAACAATCTAACAGCTTCAAGAATTCTTAGCGTACCCAAAGCATCTACATTACCTACATATTCAGGAGTGTCAAAACTTACTCTTACATGAGACATTGCACCAAGATTGTAAATTTCATCTGGTTGAACCTCTTGTATAATTCTAGTAAGGTTCATAGAGTCTGTAAGGTCTCCATAGTGTAGTTTAAGCTTTACATCAGTCTCGTGAGGATCTTGATATAAATGATCAATTCTGTCTGTATTAAATAAGGAAGAACGGCGTTTTATACCGTGTACTTCATAACCTTTTTCCAATAATAGTTCAGTTAGGTAAGCACCATCTTGACCTGTAATGCCTGTTATTAAAGCTTTTTTCATTTAAGTGTTAATTTTTTTTTAAAAATATCTATAATAAATAATGGAGTAGAAATGATATTTCTTCTCCAAAGTCTTTTTGGTTCTTTTAGAAACCTAGGAAACCATTCTAATCCCATATTTATCCAGAATTTACTAGGTCTTTCTACGGTGCCAGCATAGAAATCAAAAACCGCACCTATACAAGTAGCTATGTTAAAATTAATATTGTTTTTATTTTTATTAAGCCATTTTTCTTGTTTAGGAGCAGTCATTCCTATGAAGAGTATATCTGGCATAAAATCATTAATTTTATTGCACATAACTCTATTGTCCTCAAAATTAAAATCTGGTTTAAATGGAGGAGAATAACATCCAAAAGTAATATTTGGATATTCTATTTCAATTTTTTGTCTTATTTTTTCAAGCGTCTGCTCAGAAGCCCCCAAATAAAATATGGAAAGTTTATTAGAGTTTGCATAATTGAGTAAATATTCATGGATGTCAGCACCTGCAATTTTCTTGATAGTTTTATTAAATAATATTTTAAATGCATAAACAATTCCAATTCCATCTGGTAATAAGTAGTTAGAATTACTAAGAGCAGAATAAAAATCATCATCAGACTTACTAGTTATATAAGAATGAGGATTAATTGTATTGATTATATACTTTTTTTTGTCTACAATGTTTAAATTAGATAATTTATCATTATAAATATTAAATTCCTTAAACATATAAAAATTAATTTATGATTTGTAAAAACTTATCTTTAAGACGACTATATAAAGAAAATTTTGAGTAAAACTCTTTTATCAAAGAATCATTATAAGTTTGGAACTTTTCAAAGGTAAATGACCTCTTATTTGAAACATCTAAAGTTGTGTTAAACCTTTTCGTTTTATGGGTGTGGGTAGCTTTTTCCGAGAATCCTATACTTTGAACTTTAGATTTTTTTGGGAAAACGGTAGCTTTATTACATAAAAACTGTTGATAACAAAATCTAATAGCCCATGAATCAATCTTGCCATTCATCTGATTATCTAGCATGTTTGATAAGTCACTTCCTCCTTTATTAAATTCCTTTCTTTTTAATTTATCTTTTTTAAAATTACTATAACTCTTTACCTCCCAGTCAATAGTTTCCCAATTATACTTCCATGTTCCCCAACCCCAGGAAGAACTCCTTACTCCAAAATAGTAGTCTTCTTTAAGATTATTTAATGTTTTAAGGTCAAAAGAATATCCAGATATAGAAAAAATATTTTCACTGTCTTTGTAATATTCTAATCCTTGATTCATAAAATCTAAAAAATTCTGACTTGTGATTAAATCATCTTCAACAACTATTACTTTATCATAGTCTTCAAATACTTTTGAAACACCATAAATAATTGATTTTGCAAGACCTTTATTAATATTAGCTTCAAAAATTTTTATTTTTTTGAATCCAGTTATTGAATGTAGATAATTTCTTACTTCATCAACTTCTTTAGAAGCGTTTTTATTTTTGGGACCGTCACTAAAGATATAAACATGGCTTTCACTTGCTAGATAGTTCTTTTTTAAAGAACTAATTGTCTTCCTTGTTTCTTCAAGCCTGTTATATGTGAATATACAAATGGGAGCAATACTCATATATTTATTTTTTTGGGTATATTGAAGGAAAAATAAGTTTTAAATAAGCTTTAATTATATCAAAACGCCAAGACTTTTTCCAGTGTCTTTTTCTGAATAAAGTATATTCTTTGATATTGAGTCCATTAGGTGATTTAAAATGTTCCCACCTCTGGGATATAGAGTAATTAGGGTTACACCATCTTGGTAAACCATTAGGCTCACATGAAGCTAAATAATTTGAAGAAGAGTATATAGCTCCTCCTTGTTCAATTAATCTTAAACCATAATCATAATCTCCCATACCATGTGTATAATCCTGTGATAATATGCCAATTTTTTTTACCACTATTGATGGGACTAAAACAAAGTTACCATTTAAGTATTTTCCTTTCTGAGGCTTTCCTGATGGTAAAATGGGTTTATAAGTGTGGTCTCTCAAACCATATGAAAATTTATTTGAATTCATATGATCTTCACACAATCCAGAAATTATTATTGTATTTTTTTCGATCGAATTATAATCATTAATAATATTGTCAATTGCATTTTCATATAAATATGTGTCATCATTTAGCCAGATATAAAAATTATACTCCTTTTCTTTTAAGGCAGTATCCCATGCTTTTCTCATACCACCATTCCAAAAGAGGTTGCCACTTCCTTGAATAATATTGACAAAAGGTAGTTGTTTTTTTACTAAAAAAGAGGTGTTATCTGTAGATCCATCATCCACTAAATAAATATCATATAATGTATAATTACTAATTTTTTTTAAGCATTGAATAGTGTTTTTTACTCGGTTATGACAAGTTAGGAGAATTGCAATTTTTAAATTTGTTTTCATATTTTTAGTATATGTGAAATCTTTTTATCGCTTGAATTAATTAATAATTCATTTGAAATAAGACCAAGGAAAAACCAAAAGAAAAAGAAGTTTGTATCAAATTGAGTGAACTCTTCAATAAAAGACAAAGGCCAACGAGAACTAATGATGAGTGACAAAATTATAATAAATTTATTATTTGAGTTCGTTATTGCACTTTTGGTAATGTTATAAAGTAAAAGGAAATATAAAAGTACCCCAATGACACCATATCTCAATAATGAGTTTAATATGCCTACCTCTGATCCATATCGCATACCTTTGATAGCACCTCCTGTATTATAAAAGTGAAAACTTTTATATTTTCCAACGGCACCTTTACCAAATAGTAAATCATCTAAAGAATTTAATGAGCTTAAAGTTTCTTGATATATAAAGGTTCTTGTATCAGCTGCTAAATCTGAAACAGCACTATCGGTATTACCTATTTCAATTTTTTCTCCTGAGCTATTAAAGTCTTTGAAAATATTAAAAGTGCTTGTATATCCCAAGTATAAGAAAACGAAAGGAATCAAAAAAAGTATTTTATGGCAAATTAAAATTAGTCGTTTAGGAATTTTATTGAAAACTATGAAAGGTATCATTATTGATATTGTCAATAATGCTTTTAATACACCAGTTCTAAAAGTAATATCTGATAATACAGCGACTAACATTGTTATTACTAATATTATTCTTTTTTTTGGCCATAAAAGTGTTAATGGAAAAAAAAAACTAATTGATATAACGATTCTATGATATGTTTCAGAATTTATTTGGTTTAACAAAAAGTATGTCAATAAAGCAAATGGGTAAATAATATTAATATTTTTATTTAAGATTAGCTGACTTGATTTTAAATTGAAACCCAAATAAAATGCTAAACAAATAAAGGTAAATGGTATCGAGGTTCCAAATAAAAATTTCCAATCATAGTAATCATTAATATTAAATAAGGACCTAAATAATTGAAAAGTTAACCATATAACAAATGCATTATAATATAATTTGGTTGAATATTTTAAATCTTCTTTATTTGAATGGAAAAAAGAATGTATTAGAAAAATAATGCAAGCATATACCACAATAAAGAATAAAACTGAAAAAAAACTAGACGTATTACCCATATTGGCAGATATTCTAATTAAATCTAATATCCCGATAGATAGCAAAAAAATATTTGACTTTATATTTTTGACCATTAATTATTTTTGTCTATACAATTTTAATAGATTAATTAAACTTTTTTCCATATTAAATTCACTTTGGACAAAATGATAAGCATTATTAGATAATTGTACCCTTAGCTTCTCATTACTAAATAATTGGAAAATTGCATTCTTTAAAGATTCAATATCAGGATTAATCAATAAACCATTATCATTTTTTTGAATAAAATCTCTTAACCCATGAGAGTTGTATAAAATTGTTGGAATTTTACAGTACATAGACTCTATAACTACATTTCCTAACCCTTCAAATTTAGAAGGCATTATTAATGCATCTGAGGCAATTAAATAATCTCTAACATTATTTTTATTTCCTAAGAATAATATCTCATTGTGAACATTAAGTTGCTTAGATAATTCTATCTCATCTTTTTCACATATACCACTCCCTAAATGAAGTAGTTTTATATTTGGTATTTTACTTTTTAATTCATGTACTGCATGTATAATGTGATCGTGTTGTTTTTCAGGTACACACCTACCTATGGTTATTAAAACAAAATCATCGTAATTAATTCCTAGTTGATTCCTTAAATTAATAACTTCTTTTTTATCATTAGCTGGTTTAAAGTTATTTTTATTTACCCAATTGGGTATATAGTATGTACGGTTATGATAGTTATTTTTTTCATTTTCATAAACACTTTTACTAATGCTGTGAAATTTTGCATTAAAAAAGAATCGAATGATAAATCTCCGTATTATAGCTAAAATTTTAGTTAAAGGTCTGTTGTTGAATACATTGTGTTGACTTTTGATACATTTAATATTTAAGAAAAAACAAATAACAGCAGGGAAATAAATAGTAGATTTATGAATATGTACAACATTAATTTGTTGTTCTTTTAAAATTCTAAATAATTGTATGTAAAAAGCTAAACCTGATAAAGAGAATACAATATTGGGATTTTTGTAGTGTAGATGATAAGTTTTATAACCTTTTTCTTGGTACTTTCTATAAAGTTCACCTTCATATTTCCCAGAGCTTAATGCAAAAAGTTTATTGCTTTTTTTTAACTCTTCAGCAGCATCTAAATACATTAATTCAGCACCAGAAACATTAATTTCATTAAAAATATGTAAAATATTCATTTTTTTATTTTATAATTTATTGACCAATTCACATCATTTTTTAAAGTTTTATTTGGTACACCCGCAGATAATGTATTATTACTAACAGATTTAGTAACTAAACTTCCCATACCAATTATAGAATTACTACCAATTGTAACACCTTTTAAAATATTTGTTTTAGAACCAACCCATACGTGATTTCCAATGATAATTGGTTTTTCAGGGTTAATCTGATCATTATTTTTATCAAATATTGTATGTGTATCGCTTGCCCATATTTCGATCATATCTGAAAACATACAATCATTTCCAATAATTATATCATTATTAACGCCAACATTAACGATTCTTACCCCTCCAAAAGTGGTATTGTTTCCTATTTCAATTTTACACCCTTGCCCTCTAACAATAATATTTCCAATAAATCTTGAGTTATTTTTTAATATTATAGAATTATTATTGCCGTCAATTGTAATATTAGTATTCAAAATAGTTGAATTATTAGCTAATATTTCATTAAAATTACCAGAAATGTTTAGTCTAAAGTTGTTAACATGACATTCTGTTAATTTAAGATGATTTTTTTTATCGATTTTGATATTAGCTTTTAAAAAAAGATGATTTCTTTCAAGAATGATATTTTTATTCTTGTTATACAGGACATATAATATACTGACTAACTTTAGTAGTATTATTTTCATAACGAAAAAAATATAATTTTACTACAAATTTATATTTACACCAATAACGATTTTTGCCATATCAAGTAAAAGTTACCAATAACAACTACCTTCAATAGTATTGTGATTTTGTGGTTTATCTTTATCATCTGGTCTTACCCAATATTCATTAAATAAATTCATGTACGGCCACACAATATATTCTTCCCATCTAGAACCAATAATCCCAAAAAGTAATTGAGTTACTCCCGCTAGGTGAATTGATTTTTTTCCTTGTCTTTTTACATGAGCAGCAAGAGGCAAACCATATGAACCTGCTCCTATGATACATATATCGTACTCAATAGAATCAATCTCATTTTTCATGTGTTCTAAAGCATCAAACCAACTTTCATATTCACAAATACCACCTAAACTTTGAACAGCTTTTACTGTTATTAAATTAAACTTTGGTAAAAAGTTATTTTCAAAAATAAGATTTCTTCTTTTGTATTGCTCAACTATAGTTTCCGAAAATGGATGTACAACTAATACATTTTTTCCTTCAAGTGCTTTAGTCCATGGATTTGTACAAAAGAAAGGCTCAAGATCTTCTAGAACGACTCTTTTACAATTTTTTAAACTGTTTTTAAAGTATTTCTCATTATTCAACCAAGATCCGAGTAAATCAATTTCTTTTATATCAGATAGCATTATTTCACAGAATTGTTCAACTGATTTATAATCAGTGGGGAAAAATCCTGACCAATTCTTGAGTTGATGTATATAACTATTAACCCACCACCACTCAGGAGTTTCACCTTTAATGTATTTAATTGAAGATCTTGCTGGGTTTTTAATACCATAGTAATTGACAAGATTAAGCATTTCAGTTGAACCAAAACGGGCAATCATTCTTGGTTCGTTATCCATTAACAAATTATAAATTAGTTCATTTGAATATTCTTTGTTGGAAAATATTTTCCAATTTCTTAATTCAAAATTTGAAGGGTTATATTTCGAATATATTTTTCTGAAAATCTTTAATATACTTTTATTCATTTCTTTTGAAGAATCTAATCGATTTTTAAATATTTATATTTTATTAGTTTTGTCACATCTAACTTGAATTTATCATGTAAGGGAGTGTTTTTTTTATTGAAAATACAAACTATGTCATTTTCACTTATAATATTACTATTAATTTCAATAGAAGTAAACTTGATATTTTTTTTAGGAAGAATAGGTTCTATCATTGCATCATAAAATGACTTTAGTACTTTCTTTACTCTTACTGGTAGAAACAAATAAATATTTTTTCGTAAAAGATGTCTTATTTTATAACTAATTGTAATGTTGTCAGTCATCTTTTTACCATCTTTCGTAGATATAGTTACATTGTAGTTTTTATTTGATAAGTTCTTTCTAACTATACTCTGATCTATATTTAGTATTTCAGAAAGAGGTTTGATTATTGAGGCAATATCATGTTTGAAATCTTCATATAATAATATAATCAAATCAGATTCGTCAAAATGTTCTAAATAAGAATTTAATAGTTGAGAGTAGTTGAAAATAAGATTATCATTATTTATAAAGTTTTCTTCGAACCATAACTTAGGATTACTGAAACTATTATTAATTTGAGTAATGTGATGATATTGTTGAATATAAAAAGAAGGAATTAAAGTTATTTGTGATCTTAAAGTAATTATAATCTTGATTTCTTCAAATATACCCTCAAATACTTCTTTTATCTTTGCTGCATTAAACCTTGCATTATTATTATAATATGCCCACGAAAAATTCTCACAGAAGAAGGAAATATTTTCGTTAGAAATCACAAAGCATTTTTTGTTACTTTCTTTGATAGCAATAAGTTCTTTTGAGTATTTAATGTCGTTATCTATACCAGTAATGTATTTTATAATATTACCACAATATAGGTTGCCAAATAATTCACTTTTTTTATTCAGGTGATTTAGGTATTCGATTTCATTGTCCTTATATAATTTTGTAAATAAGTTTAGTTGTAAAGATGTTGTTGCAGTTTTAGGATAACCTATATGTACGATTAATTTTTTCATAAAATAATTTTTATATTCAACCTACTCTTAACGAAGTATAGACAAGTTATATTTTGTAATATTACTGATATTGAAGTGCTAAGTGCAGCTCCGTTTAAACCATAAAAACTGATGAAAATGTAATTTAAAAGAATGTTTAATAGTGAAACAGAAAATGTTATTTTGCCAAAAACCTTTTGTTGGTTACAACTTACTAATAATAACCCTACTGCTCCTGTTCCTATGTTTATTGTTTGTCCAAAGGCTAATATAATTAAAGTCTGATAAGCTTCAATGAAATTTTCTCCCCAGATAGATAAAATATTTTCGCCAAAAATGAATAATACACAAAATATTATTATACATAGAAGGGTTAGATAAGTTGTTATTTTTTTTATTAAATCAACCAATTCTTTTTTTCTATCATTAAAATATAATGGGCTAATTTGAGGAGCAATAATAGAATTAGTTACTTGTAAAAGAAAACTTGTAGATAAAGCGATTCTAGAAGCTACACCATATAGTCCAACTTCTTTAGTTGATAACATTGAACCAAGCATGAGTGTATCAATATTTGTAGATATAGTAGAAACTAATCCTGCGAGTAATAAAGGGTATGAACTTTTTAATAATTTTTTTCCAATAAATTGAAAATTGTAATCTTTGAATAAAACAGTTTCTTTATGTATGAATAATAGTCCGATAAATAGTGTTCCCCACCTACTAATCAATATTGAATAGGTTAGTGTCTTAATATTGAAAGTACCGAATAAGTAGATTATAGTTAATGAAACAATTAAAAGAATAATAGTAAGGCTTTCTCTTAGTAAGTTACTTTGCCAAATCTTATTACTTCCATTTAAAATACTTGCAAAGATATTAGTTATTGAAGTTGGAATAACACAAGTAAGAATCAAACTGAAATATAAAATATTCTCAATATTAAATATTTTTATAACTGAGAATTGGACTTCTGAAACTATTAATATGAGTACTATGAAAATTGAAGATATTAAGCTGATTATTACACCACTTAAACCTTTTGATTTTACATTCTGAAAAAATGATTTACTATTATCCAGTGAGATCTCTTTGGTTAATATTTGTGGTAACCCTAATAGAGAAAATAACACAAAAATATTTAAAGATTGAGTAGCAAGATTATAAAACCCTAATTGATTTACACCTAACTTTCTTGAAATTAATAAGCTTATAATGACTCCCAAAATTATTGTAATGATTTTGAGGATCATGTTTATAGAAAACTTTTTGAGGAATGTGAAATTTAACACGTTTTAAATTACTTGTTTTATAAGTTTAGTAAAATTTCATCAAATTTTTCATAAGTCATCTTCTCATAGTTTTTAAGCCAATCTTTAGATTTTAATACTAACTTTTTTCGAGACTCCTTATTGTTAATGATGTTACTCAGGGGTTTATCATTGTCAGATAACTTGTCATTAAGTTCAATTAATATACTTGAGAGTTCTTGACTAAATGAATACATATTTTTTTTTACAGCAACACAACCATTATAGTTGATTGACTTAAGTAATGCACCTTCTACTGGAGCCGACCATAATGATGGGCAGACAATAATTTTTGAATGGATTACAGCATCTTTTAAGCCATTATTCCAATTACAAGCTTTAAACTCAATATTTGAGGGGCAAGTGTGAGTAGTTATAGATTCTACTTCTTTTCGTGAATAAGGTATAAAAAAGCTATACTCTTGATATCGTTCAGCTAATTCAATAAAAAATAGAATTCCCTTATCAACTGCTAAAGTATTATGATAACAAAAATCATATCTTTTTGGTAGTGAATTATTATCCTTTTCTCGGATGATAATATTATTATTCATTCCAATTACATCGGTAGATATTTGTTCCCCAAATTGCTTTTTGAGTAAAGTTTCTTGGTTAATATTTTGACACAAAAATGTAATAGAATTAATTTTTTCTTTGATTGTTTTTATCATTAATGCATGTTCATCATATCTGTATTTGACAGGAAAAAAATTACACTTGTTTTCAAAATGGGAATTTTTGTTTTCTATGCATTTGAGACATTCTTTACCGTATAATGAGTTATATGATTTAATACAAAAGAAAAAATTATCTAAAACGTAGATATATACCTTAGAACTACTGTTTATAATATTTACTGTTTTCGTTAAGCCTAACGATTGTGGATGAAATAAGATACTAGTACTATCTTTTTGAATCTTATTGCTAGAAAAAAAATGTTGAAAGATATAATATGTTTTCTTAAGTAGTGGTTTTAAACCAGATTTGGCCATTAATTTCACTAAAAAATTATCAGGAGTTGAAATATAAAATAAATTGTATTGAATATTTAGAGCATCTAATCGACTAAGAAAAAAGCCTACCAAATCACCAGCTCCTTTTTTATTGGGCTCAATGCCTGAGTATATATTAATCATCTTTTAACCTTTCTAAACCCTCTTTTAAACTGATTTTACAATTCCACTTTTTTAAAATTTCAATTTTTGTATTAGGAATCATAACTTCTCTATTTCTGTAAGCTCTTTTTCCCCAATTTATAGTAATAGACTTTTCATTTATTGAGTTAAAAAGCATAATGAGTTCTTTCAAACTATGAGATTTGTTTGGCCTGATTGCATATGAGGAAAAACTTTCGAATTCTTCTATAATATTGAAAAAGGCTTGATAGTAAGCTTGGCATATATCTGATATGTGAGTTAAAAATAATCTTTGTTCACCAAGAGACATTTCTAAGATTTTTTTTTCATCAGCAAACTGATGTAGTAAGTTAATTAATTTAGGACGGGTGTCATTCTCTCCATAAGTATCATATAATTGTAGAGTCATTGCTTTTAAATTTCCGTTTTCAGTATAGAACTGAATAATTTTTTCAAAAGCTTCCTTAGTAGCGGCGTATAGATCAACTGGATTATATTCTTCACTTTCATAGTATTGCCAATAAGTACCAGTGTTAATGAAGTACTTTATAGAAGCTTTAGAACACGCTTCTATAATTTCAGTAGAAAATAGTACATTACTATTAATAAGCTTGATAATATCTGAAGGTTCATGTTCTGTCTTAACATAAGAGGCTAGATGATATACAATATCAGCATCAGTAGTTTGAAAATATTCAATTAATGCTGAAATATTATTATCATGATAGAATATAGATACCTTATCTATGATATCTTCAATATTACTTGTGTTCGAAGATTTTCTTAAAATTAAATGTATATTCCAACCTTTCTGAACAAGGAATCTAGCCAAGTTTGAACCAACAAAACCTGAACCTCCAGTTATTATCGCTGTATTTGACATGCTTAGAAATTTAATCCAAAAAACTCTTCTAGCTTTTCAGCTACAAACTCAAAATGTTCTTCTCCTAATGCAGGGAACAAACCTATCCAGAAAGTATTCATCATAGTAATATCAGTGTGCTTTAATTCACCAACAACTCTATATTCCAAATCTTTAAAATAAGGCTGTTTAATTAGGTTACCTGCAAATAAAAGACGAGAACCAATTTTATGACTGTCTAAGAATTTTAATAAGTCAACTCTATTAACACCAGCATTTTCCTTTAATGTAATAGCAAAGCCAAACCAAGATGGATTACTGTTTTCTGTTGGTTCCGTTAATTGAATAAATTCTTCTAATGAGGATAATCTATTTTTTAAATAGTCAAAATTATCTCTTCTTTTCTGAATAAATTCTTCAACTCGATCTAATTGAGCTAAACCACATGCAGCTTGCATATCAGTAATTTTCAAGTTATAACCTGTATGAGAGTATACATACTTATGATCATAACCAAAAGGTAAGTCGCCGTGTTGTTGCTCAAATCGACAACCACATGTGTTGTCACAACCTGGTGCACAATAACAATCTCTGCCCCAATCTCTAAAAGATTCAGCTATTAGCTTGAGCTCAGGATTATTTGTAAATACAGCACCACCTTCACCCATTGTAATGTGATGAGCAGGGTAGAAGCTTAATGTTGCAATATCACCAAAAGTACCTACAAGCTGATCGTTATATGTAGCCCCTAATGCATCACAGCAATCCTCTACTAACCAAAGGTTATATTTATCGCACAACTCACGGATTTTACCCAAATTAAAAGGATTTCCTAAAGTGTGTGCTAGCATAATCGCTTTTGTCTTTGGTGTAATAGCAGCTTCAATCAAATCTGCATCAATATTATGTGTTTTAATATCCACATCAACAAAAACGGGTATGGCTCCAAATTGTACAATTGGGTTTACTGTTGTTGGAAAACCTGCAGCAACACCAATTACTTCATCTCCTTTTTTAATTGCTCTATCTCCTAATTTTGGAGAAGTTAAAGCACTAAATGCAACTAAGTTAGCTGATGAACCAGAATTGACAGATAAGCAATATTTAACACCTAAAAAATCTGCTAGCTTTTTCTCAAAAAGTTGATTAAAACGACCTGTCGTCAACCACCCATCTAAAGATGCATCAACCATATTTTGAAGCTCTTCTTTCCCGATTACTTTACCTGCAGGTGGGATAGGAGTACTTCCTCCTTCAAAAGCTACAGGAGCATATTTTTCATTAGCATACTGTTCAACAAGTTCACTGATTTGTTGACGTAATTCTTTTGCTTTATTTGATTCCATTATATTCCTTTCTGATATTTATCTATTTCCTGAATACATTGATCTTGCAAATTAGCACCACTTCTATAGGCTTGTTGCCAATTAATGATCAATGATAATGTATTTTCTAATCTCCACTGAGGTTCCCACTTTAAAATATTCTTCGCTTTTGAGCAATCTAATTTTAAGAAACCTGCTTCATGTGGATTACTGTTTTTATCTAATTCCCAAGAAGCATCATTCCCCCAAAGTTTTACCATTTTGTTGAGAATCCATTCTACAGATTTGCAGTCTTCGTCGAGAGGACCGAAATTCCAACCTTCTGCAAGAGAATCATCTTCAAAAAGTTGTTCTGCAAGCACAAGATAACCTGAAAGAGGCTCTAAGACATGTTGCCAAGGTCTTGTAGATAATGGGTTTCTGACTATTACAGGCTTTTTGTTTTCAAAAGCATTAAGAATATCTGGGATTAATCGGTCTTCAGCCCAATCACCGCCACCAATGACATTTCCTGCTCTTGCTGAAGCTAAATTAGCTGTATCATTAGTTGCGTAGAAAGATCTTCTAAATGATGAAGTAACTAATTCAGCACAACCTTTACTACTACTATAAGGGTCGTGTCCTCCCATAGGTTCATTTTCTCTATAACCCCAAGCCCATTCTTTGTTTTCATAGCATTTATCTGTAGTGACAGATACTATTGATTTTAAATTTGAGCAGTATCTAGCAGACTCTAACACATTTACAGTACCCATCACATTCGATGAATAAGTATCCACAGGATCTTTATAGGATAATCTTACTAATGGTTGCGCTGCCATATGAATCAATACATCAGGGTTAAATCCAATCATACTCTGTTTTAATTGAGATAGATTTCGAATATCACCGATTTCTGAATCCATATTATCTGCTATATTTGCTATAGAAAATAGAGCAGGGGAGGTATTCTCTTCTAATGCATATCCCTTGACTATTGCACCTAAGGATTGAAGCCATAGAGAAAGCCATCCGCCTTTAAAACCTGTATGTCCAGTTAAAAAAACTTTTTTCCCCTTCCAAAAGGTTGAGTTCACTTTTCCTTTAATTATACCCATAATTTCCAAGGTGCTTTTTTAGTTTTCCACAATTCTTCTAAATGCATTTTATCTCTTAATGTATCCATTGGTTGCCAAAAGCCTTCATGTTTGAATGACATCAATTCACCATCAGCAGCTAATCCTTTTAAAGGCTCTTGCTCCCAAATAGTATTGTCTCCTTCAATTCTTTCTAACACTTTTGGAGATAAAACAAAGAAGCCACCATTAATTAAGGCTCCATCACCTCTTGGTTTCTCCTGAAATTGTTTCACTTCGTTGTGTTGAATATCCAATGCACCAAAACGGCCAGGAGGGAAAGTAGCAGTAAGCGTTGCTTGTTTTCCGTGTGCTTTATGAAAGTCTATTAATTCCTTGATATTGACATCTCCAACACCATCACCATACGTAAAACAGAAAGCCTCTTCATCTTTTAAATATTTCCCAACACGTCCTAATCTTCCTCCAGTCATAGATGTTTCACCTGTATCCACAAGAGTCACTGTCCATGGTTCAGCACGTTTTTCATGTACTTCAATTTTATTGTCAATCATATTAAATGTAATATCAGACATATGATTGAAGTAGTTGGCAAAGTATTCCTTAATTACATAACCTTTGTAACCACAGCAGATGATAAAGTCATTAATGCCATAATGAGAATATATTTTCATAATATGCCATAGAATGGGTTTACCACCAACTTCGACCATAGGTTTAGGCTTTGTTACAGTCTCTTCACTTAAGCGAGTACCAAGACCACCTGCAAGAATAACAGCTTTCATGTTTTATTTATGATTATTAGTTAGTGCAGATAAATGCATCTGCATAAAAGTTTTCCTCTTTTAGTTTATTTTCAATTAATAAACGCTTAGCGTCATTAATCATTTGATTTGATCCACAAGCAAAAACTTGAGAAGATTGTAAGTCAATTTGATCTTCTAATAAGATACGTTGTATATACCCTTTTTTACCTTTCCAAGTGTTATTTGGTCTTGATAAAACAGGTGTAAACGTTAAACTGATATTTTTGAAGTTAGAAGACCAAAATAGATCCTCATTGTACCTAGCTCCGAAATAGACGTGAATACTTTTATTTTCAACAACATCAGGACTTTCGTCAAAATAGTTTAGTATAGCATTAATAGGAGCAATACCAGTACCTGTAGCTAAAAGTATAATGTTCTGAATTTCTTCTTTAGGTCTGTAAAAGAAAGTGCCTAAGGGACCTTCTAATCTGATTAAATCATTTAGCTTAGCTTCATTGAACCAATATTGACTCATTAAGCCACCTTCATAATTTTTAATATAAAAAACTAGGGTTTTATCAGCGTTTACTTTTGCGATAGAGTAACTCCTTTTCGTAGTTCCTTTTATTAAATTCACATATTGTCCAGCATTAAACTGAAAATTAGCTGTTGGAGGCAAACGTAATTCTAAAGCAACTACATCGGATGTTAGTTTTTCAATTTTATTGATCTTAGAAGGATAAATTTTAGACTCATATATCGTAATATATCCTAAATCTTCTATGTCTAATTTTAGATCAGATTTCGGTATAGTATTACAGGAAAGTATATAATTATTATCTTTTTCTTCGTCTGTTAGAATAAGGTCTTCTTCTATTCTTTCTGTTTCCCCTTCTAGTACTCTTACCTTACATGCACTACATCTAGCTTTTAAACAGCTATGTTCTAAGTGTATGTTTTTCTTTCTTGCTGCATCAAAGATGCTTTCATTTTCCTCACAAGAAAATGACTTATTATTTTTTAATGTTATTTGATACATTTTATTTTCCAATACAGCTAACTGTAAATCCTATCTCATTTAGTTCCTTTTTATTAAGGATATTTCTTCCATCAAAGATACTAGCAGGTTTTAAAACTAACTTATATATATGTTCCCAATCATAATTAATAAACTCATCCCATTCCGTGAGTACAGCTATCGCATGAGATCCTTTTGCAGCTTCATATGGATCATTTACCACTTTCACTCTTTCTTTAATTTCTTCTGGTGAATGTGTATTTAAATATTCTAAATCAGCATAAATTCTTTCAGCTGTTACTTTTGGGTCATAAACCACAATATTGGCCTGTTCATCTAGTAAATGATCAGAAACATAAATGGCAGCAGATTCACGAGTATCATTCGTATCTTTCTTAAAAGCCCAACCATAAAACGCAATATTCTTACCAGATACAGTATTATAGGAGTTCTTGATAATGTTATCAGCAAAACGACGTTTTTGATAATCATTAAGTTTAATTACTTGATCCCAGTATTCTGCTACTTCATCTAGACCATAGGATTTAGCGATATATACTAAGTTTAATACATCTTTTTGAAAACAAGAACCACCAAAACCTACAGATGATTTTAAGAATTTTGATCCTATACGAGAATCCATACCGATAGCTCGTGCAATTTCATCCACATCAGCTTCTGTTTCCTCGCATAAAGCGGACATTGCGTTGATAGATGAGATACGTTGTGCTAAGAATGCATTTGCGGTCAATTTTGATAACTCGGAAGACCAAACATTAGTTTGTAATACTTGATCTTTAGGAACCCATGCTTCATAAATTCCGGATAATAAATCTTTCGCTTCTTGTCCTGTAGGTGTGTCATCACCACCAATTAATACACGGTCAGGGTTCATTAAGTCATCAATTGCAGTGCCTTCTGCGAGAAATTCAGGATTTGAAAGGATTTCAAAGTGAACCCCATTTCCTGTACTTGATAAAATACTCTTTAAGGCTTCTGCTGTTCTAACAGGAAGAGTAGATTTTTCAACTACAATTTTATCATCAGTAGCAACCTCAGCAATTTGACGTGCACATAGTTCAATGTATTTTAAATCAGCGGCTTGTCCTTTACCCTTTCCGTACGTTTTTGTAGGTGTATTGACGGATATAAAAATCATATCAGCCTCCTGAATACCTTTTGCGACATTAGTGGAGAAGAATAAGTTTTTATTTCTAGTTTGGGCAACTACTTCAGCTAATCCAGGCTCGTAAATTGGCAATAGATCTAGATCTTTATTATTCCAGTCATCTATTCGTTCTTTATTAATATCAACAATATTAACTTTAATATATGGGTTTTTTAGAGCAATTACAGCCATCGTAGGCCCCCCTACGTAGCCAGCACCAATGCAACAAATATTTTTAATTTCTTTCATTTTATTTACACTTATGCTCAAAAATTTTAAGAGCATTTGGTGGGATTATATTAGTACTTGTTTCCGTTAATTCAGAGTATTTTACCTTGCGGACTAAAGTATTTTCTACTTTATCAATAAGTTTATTTAAGTAGATATGGTCAAAATTTCCTTTTATTAGTAACTCAATTGTGCTACTGTTGGTGCCTTTTGCTATCTCACCTATAAGATAAACTTCTTCGATGCTTCCTAGTTTTTTTAGTACATTTTCAATAATTATGTCCAATCCAACATACTTTTGAACTAAAGAATGTAAATCATTGAATAATGGATGAGCAGTATTAACCTTGAAAAATTTTTTATTTCCTCTAAATGTGGAATCTAACATGTTTGCTTTTTCCAAACGATTTAACTCTACTCTAATGGAGTTTGTTGATTCTGAAAGTTCTATGGCTAACCCTCTTAAATAAGCTGTATTATTGGGATTAAGGAAAAATTTCAGAAGTAGTTTTAATCGGGTTTTTGAAGTTATTAATGCTTCTAGCATTTAATTGGAAAATAAATGTAATTTGAATTCAATACGGCTTCGCCACGTCAGTCACATTCAGAATGCCGTGACTTCTTTATCGATTTAATGAATGTAAATTAAATATGAGTAAAATTTTTATACAAATCATTTTGAAGTTATTTTGAAGAATTACCGTTAAGATGTTGAATATCAGTATTAAAATAATAAACGTTTTAAGTACCCTATTAAATGATTGTAGTTGTGTTAATGCTTTTTGGTTTATGAAATGAGTTTAGAACTTTTCCTTTCAGTGTTGTATTTTAGAAAACCTACTATGATATTCTAGGTTATGAAATAATAGTTTTGATAAGAGAAGTGTAGATTACTCGATTGATAATTCATATTAACTTTTCAACTAAGTATCGTTGTGATATTTTGGACTTGTAGTATTTATTAGAGTGTGTTGGAAATAAGGAGATATAGTTTTTTATTAATTTCCTAAGTATATGACAAAAAAAATGACTCTCCATGAAATTGATTAAATTTGAATTTCGACATACAAAATTTATCAATTATGGAAAGTCAACACGAATATACGAAATTGTTTGAAAAAATAAATTCACATATCAAAATCAACAAGGCTAGATTAGATTGTTTGACATGTCTAATTATTTCAATGCTCAAGAATCAAACTGTAAATTATAATAAGTTAGCTCAAGGGGTAGGTAACTATTTAAGTGTTGTTATACCACTTATCTATTAATATTTGTTCTTTTTTAGATGGACGTCCTTTCTTTTTAGGGGCGTCCATTTTTTCATTGATCTATGTATTGAAGTTAGTTCTTCAAAGGTAAGTTTCTGACTTACAATACCGTATGCTTGTGCAGGTGTTTTCTTCAATGATTGATGCACTCTGCAAAAGTTGTAAAAACCACCAAAAAGATATAACCACTTTTCTGATAAGCTCGTATTTTTGACCGCTGATCTACTTCTGCGTGTGAAAGTATGTATACTACTTCTCATTGTCGCATTAAATCTTTTAATAAAAGCAGTATGAATCACCCCCTTATAATTTAATTTCTTCATGAGAAAGGGGATTGCTTTGGGTGTACCCAAAGCAATGTTACAATGATTAATACCATAGCATAAATAACGCTTTCCTTTTCGAACATAGTTTTTGACACATTGTACTAAGACTATATTTTTAGGAAAGAAATAGGAAGACCTTCCTGTTTTACCATTTCGGGGAATTTTCTTATAAAAATGTTTTCTTATACCTGTTTTGTAACTACTTAATCCATCTGTCGTAATAAGTAAAAACTTCTTATGATCACAACATTTTGATACTAAACTGCATAAGTTATCAATTAAAGAGGCATTCCTACTTGTACTGACATGACCTCCTAGCCATAACTTATAAGTTGATGATAATGCACTTGTTACCCAATGTTTTCCTCCAGGAGCAGTGGTATATAATTCATCTAATTCCACTTTTTTGTGATCAATTGGTCGTACGACCAGCTGATGATGAATATTTTCAAAATGCGACCCAAAATCAATAATCCAATTATTGATAGTTTCTCGCCTATGTGAGAATACTTTTTCAATGGCATGTAATGGGCATTCATAAAGTATCAATATTAAAATCATTTTTATGTGATCCATGGAATGACGCTTGCGAAACATGGGAGTCAGTGCTCTTATCGAAAAAGTTTTACCACATTCCTTACATTTTAATCGGCCTTGTTTAAAATTATGACCAATTATATTACCTTTATTGTAGTGTCCTCAAGCATAGCAGTGTTCGTTTACACAACAAAAATCCTGAGTGTTTATTTGTAAGCAGTCGGCCATCCCCATCTATTCTCCTTCAAAATCCTGACCTAATTTTACGTCATCATTAAACGTAAAGAATTATGTCAAAGCGAAAGGAAGAAATGTACACTCACTTAGAAGCATTTCAAAACAGTGGTTTAACTCAAAAAGCTTATTGCGAGCTTCATTCTATTAAAGTTACTACTTTCAGTTATTGGATCACCAAGAAACGTCAAGAGGAAAATGAGGATGATCAAGCTCATTTTATTCCGGTCAGATTCTCAAAAACAGTAGCACAGAAAATCACCATCGAATACCCCAACGGTGTAAAAGTACATTTGTCAGACCGTGATTTATTACAGGAAGCAATCCACATGTACTAATGTTATCACTCCGCAATTCAGACTGCATCTATCTGTACAGTCAGTTTACAGATATGCGAAAAGGGTTTAATGGGTTAAGTAATATTGTCATTTCTATCATGGGTATAGATGTAACTGAAGGTGGTATTTTTGTATTTATCAACCGGAGTAAGGATAAGTTAAAACTTCTCCGGTTTGAAAAGGGAGGTTTTTGCTTATACTATAAGCGGCCGGAGAAAGGTAGATTTGAGTTGCCAAAAGGCTTTGGCCAGTAAAAAAATATCACTTTAACTTCCACTGAAATAATGATGATAATAGAAGGTGTTTCTTTAGATAAAAGAGTCAAAAAAGTGCGTTTTTAGTATCAAAATCACTATTTTTGTAGTGTGAGTAAAGATGATAAAATAGCGAGTTTAGAAGAGGAAAACACATCATTAAGTGAGGAGAATGTAGAGCTGAAAGAACGGTTAAATAAGCTTCAGAGTTTACTTTATGGTTCAAAATCAGAGAAGCGTAAGCAAACCGATATACCCGAAAATCAGCTGTCTATTTTTGTAGAGAAGAAAGGGTAAACACCTGTAACTACAGAACATGTAACTGTTCCTGCTCACAAATGGAAAAAGAAAAGTAAACCTGTACGAACTGCATTACTTAATCATGAATTGAACGGGTGGCATAAAGTAGGCGAAGATATTACAGAAGTGCTAGAATGTGAACCTGCCCGTTTGTATGTTCGCAGAATTATCCGTCCCCGCTATGTTCGTGATCTGGAAGATGGAGACAGTGAATTTAGTCAGGCGGTGCTGCCTTCTGATTTACCGTTCCCCAAATCAAGTACATCTGCAAGTTTAGCCGCCCAAATGATCATCAGTAAATTTGTAGATCATATTCCTATTCATCGTTTCATTAAGCAGTTTGAAAGGCAGAATGTTTACCTTAAAAACACCACGCTGATCGATTTACAGAAAAAAGTAGCAGATAAGCTACGTTAAGTCCTCTTTATGAAGTGCTGACCCAAAAAATACAGCAAAGCAGCTGCCTTCAAATTGATGAATCGACCATAAAAGTGATGGGAACAGGTAAAAAAGGAAAGCCACATCAAGGATATATGTGGTATTATCTTGATCCTAAAGAAAAACTGCTCTCGATTCATTATGCAAGCGGCCGAGACTGGAAATACCTGAAAGAACATCTTCAGAATTTTGCAGGATACGCCCAAACCGATGGCTACAAGGCCTACGATTATTTTGATCAAACAACAACAATTACACAGCTTAATTGTTGGGCCCACGCACGTTGATACTTTTTTGAAGCCCATAAAGGAGGTGATAAAAGGGCCTTAGAGGCTGTGAACTATATTGGTAAACTCTATGAATTAGAGAAATCTCTCAAGGATGAATTAAACCCAGAAGTAATTTATCAGCAGCGACAAAAATATGCTCTAGAAGTTGTTGATGAGCTTTTTAAATGGGCCAAGCAACAACATGTCTTACCTAAAAGTCAACTAGGCAAAGCTATACATTACCTTCTGAATAGAGAAAAAGGACTCTGTGTTTATCTTGAAAAAGGACAGCTGTTGATCGATAACAATCCTATTGAAAACAAAATTCGCCCCCTAACTATCGGACGAAAAAATTACATGTTTGCTGGCAATGAAGAAGGAGCAAAACAAGCCGCAAAGTTCTATGCCTTTTTTGCTACGGCTAAAATGAATGATATTGAACCTTTTGAATGGCTGAAATCTACTCTTGAAAGAATAGACGATAACCCTATCAATAAAATTGAGGATTTATTGCCTGTAAAAGTACAGGATGCGGTTTAACCGACTACTTACGCTTATTTGCATTGTAATACAAACTAATTACTCAGGATTTTATTTTTTGATGACTAACAACACTTAACTAGTGTGCTACCAAAGAATGAGTCGTAAAGGCAATTGCTAGGATAACGCAGTAGCTGAAAACATCTTTTTAAAATTCTAAAATCAGAAATGGTTTACCATAAGTATTATTACTCTTTCAAACAGGCTAGAAATGACATTTTTGAATTTATTGAAGCTTGGTACAACAGAAAGAGAATTCACTCTGTTTTGGGTTATAAATCTCCAGAACAATTTATGGAATTATATAATCAAAAGGTAGATTAAGTTTTTAACCGAAAAAATAATGTGAATTCACTAACTTAACCTGTTAATAAACCATGATATCATTCCTGCTTTTTTAAAAAATAGAGGACTATAGTTGCTTCAATTCTTCTCAAAGAATAGAAGAATGTATTTTTCTCAACTCAGAACTTTTGAATTAATAATATTTAAGAAATCGAGCTTGATTTGTACCTAGTTTTTATGTTGTAACTTAAATTTTGGTAAGCTAAAACCCTGAAAAAGCTAATTTAGACATTTTTAGGGCTTTATCATATGTTTTCTCTTGTGTGAAATTTAGGTTTTCAGTTAGTTGACTATCTATCAGGTCTTCCTAATTATCTTTGAGTTGCAAGTCTAGTATTGGACTCTAATCTAAAGGTTTTATATAGGAATTATTTTTACAGTGTTGAAACGTCATTTGGTGAACAAGTCACCTTAATATTTAATTCAGGTAAAATAACCTCTAGTTTATTTTTTTTGATTGATTGGATTAATCCAGATTGATTTTTTAAAGTGTTACTTTGTAATAATACTCTATCCCCTTTATTTAAACTTTCTAACTTTATTTGTGAAGTATCTGAAGTGTTATTGATAAATTTTTTAAAATCATTCAATTGCTCTTCATTAATTGTGGCAGGTCTTCCTTCCCAAAATATAAAGTTAATAACTCCAGGATCTTTAATTACTTCCCATCGTTCTAATTCATTCAATTGAATAAACACATAGGAAGGTATGATAGGTAAAGTGACTTTTTTCTTTCGGTCACTCCATTGTCTTAATGTAGTAAAAGTAGGGCAGTAAGTAGAGAATCCTTTTCTATTTAAACGATCAGCAACTTTTTTTTCTGACTTTGGTTTGGTGTAAATTACCATCCATAGCCTTGTTTCTTTGATGGTCATTTAGAAGTTGTTTTATTTAGTATTTATAATTAATTAAACATCATTGTTTTTATATTTTAATCTAAAAACAATGATGTTTATCATATGAGGATTGAGGTGTGATTAAATTAACGCAAAATACGCATGCCTGGTATTCTATAGGCAACACCAATTTGCCCAGTTAAATATAAATCAACAGGCAATGCTTGAGATCTGTAACCATCTAAATCATTACTTGTACTCATTCTACCTAAAGTCTCAGCGTTAAGTATCCAATTTTCGGAAAGTGTATATCTAAAACCTATACCTCCATTTAGTGTACCTCCAACCTTATTAGCTGAAATTCCACCTACATAGTTTTGAACATTTGCTACAAATAATCCTGTGCCGCCCATAAGATACCAAGTGAATAATGAGCCTTTTCTTTTACTATACGGTGATCTTTTTCTGTTTCTTTTATTTACACCGAGATCATAAATAAAAAGAGGAGCAACATCGAATAAATAAGTTCTGAAAGCCTTTTGTCCTGTTGTTTCAGAGTCAGAACGTTTATCTTTAGCAGTTAACATCATTAAGGAACCTTGAGCTCTTATATGCCATCTTTTGGATATTTTAGTTTGAAGATAACCGGTTAAAGCAGGGCGAGCTGCAGTTATATCAATTTTACTTAAACTTTGATTTGCATAACCTCCAGAGTGATAGGCAAGTCCTAGATTTCCCCCAATTAAGAAGTAATTTGTTTTCTCAATTAAGTTTAGCGAACGATGAGATTGTGCAAAAGCACCTATATTTAAGCAAAGTAGTATTGGAACTAGTAGTAAGGATTTCATTGTATATATCAATTAAATATTTTTTGTTCTAAAATGTATTAAAATTACTTTTCCAAGTAAGAAATATAGTCTTTTCCGTAGTAAGAGTATTGATATCCTCCTTTTCTACTCATATTTACATCCGTCATAAATAGTGCCATTTTGATATCTTTTGATGGTAAAAAGTTTTGTAATGCTCTTTCTAATTGAGATTTAGGTGTTCTTCCTTGACGCATTGCATAACAAACAAGGTCTGCCTTTTCCATCATTTTTCTTGCGTCAGAAACAATACCAATTGGAGCAGTATCATAAATTACAATGTCATATTTTTCATTTAATTCCTTCATTAAATCATTCATTTTTTTTCCTTGTAATAATTCTGTTGGGTTGGGTGGAATAGTTCCTGATAGTATCAGGTCAAGATTTTCATTATTTGTTTTTTGAATGTAATCTTCAATTACTTTACCTGAACTTAGATAATTTGAAAGGCCTATGTTTTCATTGTTTTTTGGGAATAACTTTTTAAATACAGGTTTTCTCAAGTCTGCACCCACTAATAGTACTTTTTTATTTAAAATTGTATAAAAATTTGCAAGATTAGCTGAAGTTACACTTTTTCCTTCACCGCTTATAGAAGAAGTAATAAGTATTGTGAATTTTTCTTTATCACCGAGCATAAACTGTAGGTTTGTTCTAAAATTTCTATAGCTTTCAGCTGCCAAAGAACGTGTAAGTGGGTCCAATAGATAAGTAGTATCTTGTGTGATAATATTTCCAATATAAGGCTTATCACAAATTTCTTTAACATCGACCTCGTCTCTTACTTTTGTGTCAAATAACACAATAATATATAGAATGCCTATAGGTAATGCCAATCCTAATATTAGCCCAATTAAAACGTTAAGTTTGCGCTTAGGGAATACTGGGAATTCACTACTTTCTGGAATGGAAAGCATTGTATAATCACTAATTGTACTAGCAGCTCTAATACTGTACTCAGCTTGTTTTTCTAATAATAACTTATATAATTGCTCATGTGTTTCAAAAAGGCGTTGGTAATCTTGTAAAGTCTTTTCTTCTGATAGGAGAGTATTTGTAGATTGGATCGATTTTCTTAACTCAGAATTTAATTCCTCTAATTGAATATTTAAAGCTTTCTTAGTACTTCTGATAGCATCCGTAATTTTTAAGCGTAAGGACTTCAATGCTTTTTCTCTTTCTATGGCTTCTTCTTGATACAGGATCGACTTCTTAAGCCTTTGATTTGATAGAGCATCTTCTAACTTCATTTCTGAATAGATACTCAGCATCTCAGTTAATTGAGATCCCGTTATTCCATAAGCTTCGGGCATTAAAATTTCTTCCTGCCCACCAGAGTTCATATTTGTTAGTAAGTAATCACAATAACGAATACTTAACTGTAATTCATTACGTTTATCGTCTAATTTGTAAATTTTCTCAAAAACTAACTCTGCACCTCCAGCTAATTCCGTATTTTCAGTTTTTAACTTGTAAACCTGATTAGCAATTAATTGCATGGAGTCGGAGATGATTTGAAGCTGATCTTGAATGAATTTTGCTGATTGTTTAGTAGCGAAGTTTTTATCTCTTATGTCTTTTTGTTGTACTGTTGTTACCAATTGATTGAGGATGTCCTTTTCTTTGCTAGGAATACTACCTTCTGTTTTTAATTGTATGAGTGGTAAATCAGTATTTTTTTCACCAAGAATATTGAAAGCAATCTTTTTTCTCAAGTTTCTTATTTCTACATCATGCGAATTGATGATAAAAAAAGTTTCATCTTTTGTATCAAAAGGTATATTTTCTTTTATTATTTTAAAATTAAAGCCATTAACGTTGTAGTTCTCTGAGAATCTAAATGTTTTTCCTTCAAAAAAAATGGCTGAGGTGTCACTGTTTACAGCAAGTTTGTAATTATTGTTATCTTCAAGTAATATGATATCAATTCTTTCATTGGAAGGTTTCCAAGATGAATTTATATTATATTTTAAAGTATAAGGTCTATCATTATAAAGTTCAATAACTTTTATAACATTTTTGTGATAGTAGTGAATATTTAAATTTAGTTTATCAATCAAATTATATAAAACCTCATTTGATGTAAAATACCTTTTTTCATATTCAAGGTTAATCTTACTAAATTCTGCTCCCATAGCATCAATTGGCAACATCGAAATGAAATCAGATGAGCTATTTTTAGATTCAGTACTTTTTTTAACTAATTCAGTTGTTACTGACCAGCGGTTCGTCTGATATAGGCTGATTAATATAGAAAACGTTAAACCTGCTGAAACAGATAGAACAATCCATTTCCACTGTTCTAAACAGAGGTAAAACCATTTTTTAAAATCTTGTATAGCCTTATCTTCGGGATCTGATTGTATTTTAGAAAAATAATTATCTTTGTCCTTTAACATAATTTTAGCGATTAACAGTAATTAGGGTAACGATAGAAACAAGCATAGCTGTGACAGAAGCTACGATAGATACATTCTTTTGAACATATTCAAGTGTTGGTCTTCTTTTTATAGGAAGAACGACTAAAACATCTTCTTGTTGAAGATAATAGTAAGGACTGTTAATAAAGGACTCTTCATTTAAATTAAGATAAATAGTTTCTACGAATTGACCATTCTTTCGAAGTAATTTTATTTTGGCTCTATCTCCGAATTCTTTTACACCACCGGCTTTTGCTACTGCTTCTAAAATAGACATTTCTCTACTAAAAGTTCCATATATTCCTGGCTTCGAAACTTCTCCAAGAATAGAATACCTAAAATTTAATAATTTGATTCTTACGGCTGGTTCATCCATCATATCGTTAAGAATCTCTTTAATTTTAAATTCAGCTTGGGAAAATGTCAAACCTTCCAATTGAATTTTACCTATCAGGGGTAGATCAACATAACCATTCTCGTTTACTGTGTAACCTAATAAGCTACCTTGTTCGGGATGCTGTATATTTGCAACATTATTTCCTGCAACATTTTCAACATAAGCAAAAGGGTTATATTCAGGAGGAGTAACAGTCTTTACTTCAACTAAAATCTGATCAAAAGGTCGGATAGTATTTAATGCTAAAGGTACTGAAGGGGTAGTTCTGTAAACAGAATCGTATACTACCTCGTCCTTGAGTTCTCCTTCGTGTTTTAAGTAAGTTAATTTCTTGTTTGAAACACAGCTGCTTACACACAGGGTAAGTCCTATCAAAAAGTATAAAAGGTTCTTGGAATTCAAGTGTTTATTAATTTAAAAAGTTTATCCAAAAAAGTTTTTGTTTCTGAAAAGTGAAAAACAATATTGATAACTGAGAGCTTTTCAAGAACTATTCAAAGTTACAATAATCGGATATAAAAATCATATATTTTATCTTATAACAGATTACATTTAAAGTAATAGTAGAACAATTCAATTAATTGAAATGAAATATTAAGCTCGTTATCAGTCTCTTTAGTAAGAATTTTCAATCATCTGTAATATTTAAAGTTGCAATATATTCAAAAAAATTAATTTTGTTAAATACTTCGAAATAATGTTCATTTAAGTTTTACATTAAATTGCTGATTAAATAACGTGATTATTCAAAATCTAGTATAAATCAAATTAGAGTCCATTTTAGTTTAAATACTACTCGTTTAAAAAAAATTAGCACTAACATCTTGTAGTATGTAATAAATAATGTTTTTTTAAGTCATTTGAATAAGGCTTTTGAGGTCATATTGAGGATATGTTTTGATATTAGTTTTTACTTTTTTAAGATTGTGTTACATAAAGTTGATACTCATGGCTTGTGTTTTAATTCCTCTGGATGAGTTAAGTTATTAAACTTCATCTCTAAAATTCATCAAAAATCAATAAGGAAACTTGTCTAAATTTCTAATACTCCTTTTCTTTTTTTTCATTTCAAATACCATAATCGCACAAACATCACTATTAAAAGAAAAATGGGTGGGAGTTGAAGGAGTGTACCTTGATTCGAATGCCATCTATTTATCTTCTATTAAAATCAAAAAGACATCTCCAGATGACTTAAAATTAAATTTTAAATTAGAGGGTAATAACTTTCTTATAATATTGGATAAAAATGGAGATCCTATCTCAGATAAATCAATTAGAGCCTTAATTGAATATAGAACTTATCCAGAGCGTTTATCTAATATTTTTCATCATCGATCTCAAGAGGTTTATGAATCGGGTGGGTATGGTGTTGATCACTCTAATGAAAGATATATTTTAGAGATAGAGGAAAAACAAAA
The DNA here is from genome assembly GCF_000812565.1 of Flammeovirga sp. OC4. GTDB lineage: Bacteria > Bacteroidota > Bacteroidia > Cytophagales > Flammeovirgaceae > Flammeovirga. The sequence goes on from NZ_JTAM01000032.1 coordinate 29,508, forward strand.
AAAAGAAGAATTATTTAGTGCTCCAAACATTGAGAAAACAGGTAGTATTTCTAGAGGGATTTCTATGGGTAATTCTCAGGATGTTTTTGTGAATTCAGCAATGAATCTTCAATTACAAGGTAATATTACTGATGATGTAAAACTCACTGCAATTTTAACGGATCAAGATTTACCTTTTCAACCAGAAGGAAATACACAACAAATTCAAGATTTTGATAAAGTATTTATCGAGTTGGAACATAAAAATGCAGAATTAACTGCAGGTGACATCGTGATGAAAAATAGTCCTGGAGTCTTCCTTCGTTACAACAAAAATGTCCAAGGGGGACAAGCAAAGTTGATGTTGGGAAACGATTCTTCTAAAGTTAAAACAGTGACGAAAGGGGGGATTTCAATAGCAAAAGGACAGTTTTATTCTGCACAAGTAACAGCATTAGATGGTGTATTAGGCCCTTACAGGTTAAGAGGACCTAATGGAGAAACCAATATTGTTGTCATAGCCAATTCAGAAAAAGTATATATTGATGGGGAGTTATTGGAAAGAGGATTTGATGCCGATTATGTTATTGACTATAATTTAGCTGAAGTCACTTTTACTGAGAAAATACTGATAACACAATATACTCGTATCAGAGTCGATTATGAATATGCTACCCAGTTTTATAGTAGAACCATTACGGAAGCTAATCATCATATGACGAGTAAAAAGTGGGATGCCTATTTTAATTTCTATCAAGAGAAAGATGATAGAAATAGTAGTTTATTTTACACATTGTCAGATGATGAGAAAAGAGTACTTGCCGGGATTGGTGATAGTTTACAAAATGCGGTGGTTCCTGCTATTGATACCGTTTTGGAGTTTGATCCCAATAGAATATTGTACACAATAGTGGATACTTTAACAATTGATGGACAAAATATACAATGTTTAAGAAGAGCAAATGAAGGAGACTTTCCTTTGTATAGTGCAGGTTTTTCAGATGTAGGTCAAGGGAATGGTGATTACATTTTAGATCAAGTAACATCTTTTGGTCGATATTATAAATGGGTGTCGCCAGAAAATGGTATTCGTAAAGGCCGTTATTTACCCGTCAGAAGGCTGGTTGCCGCTAATAGTAAACAAATGATTACTGGTGGAGGAAGTTATAAAATAACAAATCATGAGACTATTGCTTTTGAAGGAGCTTTTTCAAATCGAGATGTTAATTTATTCTCATCAATTGATAATGAAAATAATCATGGAAGTGCAATTAATGTTAGTTTAAAATCCGAAAATCGTCCGGTTGGCCAGAACTATCTGATATCATCGCATGCCACATTCATGCATATTGACAAAAATTTTAATAGCATAGACCGGTTCAGATCGATTGAGTTTGATCGAAGTTGGGCTTTAAATTATGACAACCTTCCTCAAGAAGAAGAGATTTATTATGAAGGAGGGGTGAAGCTGAATGATTTGAAGAAAAGGGGCATCTCGTATCATTATTCGAAAAGAGATAGAGCTAATGTAATAGATGGTTACCAACAAGGTGCTAATATTAATTATCATATCAGAAAGTTACATTTTAATGGTGATGTGTTCAATATGCATTCTAAACTTTTAAATGAAGGTCAAGATGCTAATTGGATAAGATGGAATGGAGCAGTTTTTTATAAAGGTGACTTTATTGTCCCTGGTTATAATTATAATTCAGACAAGCAGGCAACTAAGGAGTCAGGGTCTGATTCTGTCGTTTATTCTTGGATGAATTTTCATGAGCATCAAGCTTACTTAAAAAGTGGTGATAGTTTAGATTGGAATTTTAATTTTAATTATTCTTACAGGGAAGATAATGCTCCTCGAAATGGTAAGATGGAATTACAAACTATTTCCAATACCTATCAGTTAAATGTTGGCAAATCCGGTAAGAGAGGAAACATACAGTTAGGAGCCACTTATAGAAAATGGTCAGATTATTTTACTACCACTCCGTCAAACGAAGAATCTGTACAAGGGAGGCTGTTAGGTGGTGTCAATTTCGGGCAAGGTATTGGGAAATTTAATGGCACTTACACCGTCTCTTCGTCAAGAGAATTGTTAAGGGAGTTTGTTTATGTCCGAGTGGAAGACGGAAGGGGTACACACACGTGGAGGGATTTAAATGGGGATGGAATTCAGGATCAAAATGAATTCTTTCTAGCTCAGAATCCTGATGAAAGACAATTTGCTAGGTTTTATACACCAACAGATGATTACATTCCAGCCTATCGATCCACTCTTAACTTGAGATTAAATTTGAAAGCTCCTAAAAAATGGACTAAAAAAGATGCATTAAAGAAATTGGCATCGAAGTTCTCTAATAATGCTTCAATACTTGTCGATAAAAAAAGTTTATCAGATGATATATGGGGTAGGTATTCACCATTTCCTGGAAGTGTGAATGAAGAAGAAATGTTGGCTTATAATTATGCTTTTCGAAATACCTTATTTTTTAATAGAAATAACCCTTTTTATGGAGCAGACTTTAGAGTTGTCTCATTAGAAAATACGCAATTACTCACACAAGGCAGAGAATTAAGGCAAGACATCAGGTATACCCTAGGTGGTAGGGTGAATGTAAGTAAAATGTTGACATTGAAATTAGAGGGATATCAAAGAAAGATTACTTCAGGTTCAGATTATTTAGAGGATCGGAATTATTCTATTGATGAGCTAGGAGTAACACCATCTATTTCGTTTCAACCATCTATCTTTATGCGTTATTCTTTAGGTTATAGCGTAAAGAAAAAGTTAGGAGAGCTTAATTCAGAGACGCGACAGGAGGTATCCCAAATTCAAGAAACCTCATTTGAAGCAAAATGGAATAAGGCTTCGCTTTTTTCAATTACTGGAAGGTTTTCAGCTATTTTTCAAAATTATGATGGGGTACCCAACTCAGCAATTGGATATGAAATGTTAGATGCACTCAATGAAGGTGTTAATTTAAAGTGGAATATCTCTTGGACGCAAAGTTTGTTTAATGGAATGCAATTAAGGGTGCAGTATGATGGACGAAAATCAGAAAATTCAAACAGTGTACACATCGGTAGTATGAATTTAATTGCATTGTTCTAACACTCTTTTGTCTCTTTTTTTATGAAAAAGCCTTTAAATGATTTGTTAATGTTATTAAATATTAGCATTTTTAATTAAAACTTACTTTTCATAATACGTCCAAACTTACGTAAAATTAAATCATAACTATGAGTTTTATATCTGTATTAGATGCATTTCAGAAATGGGAAAGAGAGACACCCAATCAACCTTTTTTGCATCAAAATATTCATGGTAGAAAAATTACATTGTCCTTTCAAGAAGCCGGAGACCAAATCAGAAGAATGGCCACTGCATTACAGGAGATGGGAATTGAAAAAGGAAATCATGTAGCGATCTTGTCCAAAAACTGTTCTCATTGGATAATGGCCGATCTAGCTATTTTAATGGCAGGTGGTGTCAGTATCCCAATTTATCCTACTACAGATAAAGCCACTATTCAATTGATTTTGGAGCATAGTGAGTCTAAAGCGATTTTTGTAGGTAAGTTGGATGATTATGCTTCTCAAAAAGATGGAATACAAGGTATACCAAAAATTGGAGTTGAGATGCATGGTGTAAATGAAGAATATGGATGGGATAAAATGGTAGAAGGTTCTTCTCCAATCCAAGATGTTTACAAGCCAGCAAAAGACGATTTAATGACTATTTTGTATACTTCAGGTACAACGGGTAACCCTAAAGGTGTAATGCATAGTTATGGAAGTGTTGAATTTGCTGTTGCTGAATTTGAACATCACTTCACCTTGCCAAGACATCCAAGGTTTTTTGCATTCTTATCTTTAGCACATATTGCAGAAAGAGCTGCTTATGAGTTTATTGGAGTTTATCTAGGAGGAAGTATTTCTTTTCCAGAGTCGCTAGAGTCATTCCCCGCAAATTTAGCAGAAGCAAAACCTCATATGTTCTTTGCCGTACCTAGAATTTTCCAAAAATTCCAGGAAAGTATCTTGAAAAAGATGCCTCAAAGCCGATTGGATCTACTGTTGAAAATTCCAATAATTAATAATGTAATTAAAAAGAAAATTACTTCAGCTTTAGGTTTTCAGGAGGCAGTTTCGGTAATATCAGGTGCAGCACCAATCTCTCCAGATTTACAAGAATGGTTTAAGAAATTAGGTATCGATGTCAATCAAGGTTATGGTATGTCTGAAGATGTTTGTGTGTCACACATGAATTTCCCCGGTATGAACAGAATTGGTACTGTAGGCCAAAAATACGATCATATTAAAACGAAACTTTCAGCGGAAGGTGAAGTATGTCTACTAAGTGATTGCTTGACCTTAGGATATTTTAAAGATGAGGAGAAAACGAAAGAGCTTTTTGATGATGAAGGGTATTTAAGAACGGGGGATCTGGGTGAATATGATCATGATGGTTACCTATCAATTGTAGGTAGAGTAAAAGATCAATTCAAAACTGATAAAGGAAAATATATTTCGCCCAATCACCTTGAATTACCACTTTCTGATAATGCCAACATTGAGCAAGTTTGTGTTGTAGGTACTGGAATTCCGCAACCTATTGCCTTGATTGTTCCTTCAGAAATAGGAAAAGAGCTTTCGCAAGATGCTTTAAGAACTTCCATTCAATCTTCATTAAAGAGTTTAAATGGAACACTTCCTAATTATGAAAAAGTAGCAAAAGCTATTGTGATGAAGGAAGATTGGACGATTGATAATGGTTTGTTGACTCCAACTTTAAAGTTGAAAAGAAATCATTTAGAAAAGATACATAGTCCTTATTACAGTCAATGGTTTGATAAATCTGAGACAGTAATATTCGAATAATATTTTATTTGACTTAATGAATCGCCCCATAGTTTTATGGGGCTTTTTTATTTTTTATCATATTTAATAACTATTTCAAATGAGCAACTCACAATTATCCAAAACCTTAACACCTCTCATGCTTTGGGGATTAGGTGTCGGTTATGTCATATCAGGAATGTACTTCGGTTGGAACCTAGGTCTAGCAGAAGGAGGTACATTAGGGTTGGCAATTGCCACATTCTTTGTTATTATCATGTATGTGACCTTCACACTCTCCTACACCGAGCTTTCATGTGCTATACCCAAAGCGGGTGGAGCTTTTGAGTATGCCCACAAAGGATTAGGAAAACACTTTGGATTTATTGGTGGGATGGCTCAAAACATAGAATTTATTTTTGCTCCTCCAGCTATTGCCGCAGCAATAGGCGCTTACCTTCACCTTTTATATCCAGACATTGATGTTATTTATTTCTCCATCGGAGCTTACTTTATTTTTACAGGCATTAATATTTTTGGAGTTCATTTGGCAGCTTCTTTTGAGCTAATCATTACAGTTTTAGCCGTATTTGAGTTATTACTTTTCGCTGGCTTCACTTTGCCTCATTTTGAAGTTGAAAATCTAAAAATGAATGCTTTGCCTTTTGGTTATGAAGGAATATTTGCGGCTATACCATTTGCTATCTGGTTTTTTTTAGCCATTGAAGGAATAGCGAATGTAGCGGAAGAAACGAAAAATCCACAAAGGAGTATTTATTTAGGTTTTGGTTCGGCCATTGCCACTTTAGTCTTTTTGTGTATTCTCACATTTCTTTCTGCAGTAGGAGTAGGTGGTTGGGAAAAAGTGGTGTATCCATCAGGTTCAACAGTTGCTTCAGATTCTCCTTTGCCATTGGCTTTAGGGCAAGTGGTAAGTGAAGGACATTTTCTTTATAAGTTGCTAATAGGAATAGGATTATTAGGATTGATTGCATCTTTTCATGGAATTATCCTGGCAGCAGGAAGGTCTACTTTTGAGTTTGGAAGAGTAGGGTATGCTCCAAAGCAATTAGGGAAAGTGCATCCGAAATTTAAGACACCAATGAATGCTTTAATTGTCAATATGTGTATAGGGATTGTAGCTCTTTTTACGGGTAAAACGGGAGAAATTATCACTATAGCCTGTTTTGGTGCTTTAACATTGTATATTATTTCGATGTTAAGCTTATTTGCTTTGAGGAAAAATAAACCGGAGCTAGAGAGGTCTTATAAAGTGCCTTGGTATCCGATCACACCTGCAATTGCATTAATAATTGCTACTGTATCAATACTTGCTATGACCTATTATAATTTAGTATTGGCAGGTATATTCATTGCAATTTTAGGAGGGAGCTACTTGTTATTTATTTTATCTCAAAAAGAATATCATAATGAAGAAATAGGAGAATTAGGCTAAACATAAAAAACCGGAATGAATACTGAATTTCATTCCGGTTTCTTACGTCTAATATTAATTATTTCTAATTGTGGTCGTAAGCTCTCATTTGGTACTTAGCAACCCATTTTTTATTTCTTTTATCAATGTAGTCATATCCTAAAGTTTTGAATTTATAAGAAAAAATATCTTTCTCATAAGCTACTTTGGTACCTCCTACTTTTTTCTGAACATAGCCATGTTCGTTGACTAATTCTTGCATGTAGGAAACGGAAATATCACGTACATCTTCTTTTGAGTCTGCAACAAATTGGATATCGAAGCCAATTAATTTTCGTTGAGCATTGAATTTACATTTATAAGCCACATAATAGCCCGACATATTTTTCTTGTATGCCTTTAATCCATCATAAATAATAAACTCTTTCTTATCTCTGTCATCTTCCTTTTTATAAAGCTTCTTAAATGCTTTATAATCCATTTTATAAGTATACTCTTTATCTAAGAGTAGTTTTTCTTGAGCAAATAAAGATGTTGTAAACAAGAGAAAGAAAGAAAATAGTGCTAATACTTTCATTGAATTTTGAGTTTTGTGAAAAATTAAATTTACTCCATTTCAATTACGTAATGTAAATATATTTGTTGAAATAATTGGAATATTTGTCCTTTAATGACAATTGATTTCCATCCTATGACAAAATATAAAGAATTCATAGTCAACTCTTAGTATCTCAATCCTTCCTGGTGCAAAAAGATTTGAAAATTTATGGAAGGAGTTGATTATTTTAGCGGTAAGAATCATTTAAAAAAAATATAATGATAAATATAAAAAAGCGAACAAGGGCCTATGATGGGTTTCTAAAAATAGATGTAGTTGAATTTGATCACCAAAAGTTTAATGGATCCAAGTCTGATGAAATCTCAAGGGAAGTAGTAGTTAGAAATGAAGCTATTGCAGGTTTATTTTATAATACAGAGGAAGAGAAATACTGGTTTGTTGAGCAGATAAGAATACCGACACTGACGGATGATAATCCCAATGGATTGTTGATGGAATGTATGGCAGGGATGGTAGATAAAGGTGAGACTTCAGAACAGGCATTACATAGAGAAGCAAAAGAAGAAATTGGCTATTCATTAAAAAATGTTCAGTATTTGTCTACTTTTTATTCAACTCCAGGAGGATGTAATGAGAAGGTAGCTTTATTTTTTGCTGAATTAGATGAACAAATTGCTGAAGGTGGTGGTAATTTGTCGGAAGGAGAAGACATTCGTATTGTGAAGTATACTTATGGGGAATTAGTGAATTTATATCAATCTGACAAAATAAGAGACGCTAAAACTTTGATTGCTGTCCAATGGGCAATGCTTTCAAAAATGACAGCCGAACATCTATAATGATTAGTACTTAACAAAGCTCAATTCTAATTTGATTTACCAAGTAAGAGATTAGTTTTGCAAAAATTTTAGGTCACTCAATATTTTGTGCTAACATGTTGTCATTAAAAGCCAATCAGAGAAAATTTTATAAAGAAATTTGGGACGTCGCATTGCCAATATCCATGCAAAGTCTTTTGCAGTATGCATTAGGGATGGTAGATCAGGTGATGGTTGGTCAATTAGGTGAAACTATTATAGCATCAGTAGGATTAGGCGGAAGGCTTACTTTTGTCTATATCGTAGGTGTAATGGGACTAGCCAATGGTGCGGGTGTTTTTATTGCTCAATATTGGGGTAAAAAGGAAAAAGATAAGATTAGTTATCTTGTTGGAGATTTATTGAAAATTGGTTTTCTAGTCATGCTTTTGGGAATTGCATTGAGCGTATTTTTCCCTTCACAAATCTTATCCCTTTTTTCAAATGACCCTGAAGTAATTCATTATGGAGGTTTATATCAACAAATTGTAGCGGTAGGTTTCCCTGCAATATTGTTAAGTGGAGCCTACAGTTCATCTTTAAGAAGTATTGGTAAAGCAAAGTTGGTAATGCAATTGAGTTTTATCAAAGTAATAGTCAATACTGTTGCCAACTATTGGTTGATCTTTGGGGGATTTGGTGTTCCAGCTCTTGGAATGGAAGGTGCTGCTTGGGCTACAGTCATTTCAATGTGGGTGGAGGCTATAGCACTTTGGGGAATCATGCAATGGAAAAAATACCCTGGCAATGTAAAACGAATTCATCTTTTCCATTTTGATAAATCAACAATCTATCCTCTACTAAGTGTAAGTGCTCCATTAATTGTTGGTGATATGTCTTGGGCTATTGGAGAGACCTGTTATTCTATGATTTATGGTAAAATGGGTACAGTGGACATTGCGGCAATGACGATGACACTACCGTTACAAATGTTGAGTGTAGGTTTCTTTATGGGGTTAGCTTCAGCTGCTGCTATTGTGATTGGATATGAATTAGGACAGAGTAATATTCTAAAGGCAAAAGTGTATGCGACAAAACTCTTGAAACTGACATTTTTATCCTCACTGTTGGTCGCGTTATTTATTGCAGTTGTAACGCCTTTTTACATCAAATTATATCAGATTACAGATGAAGTTGCGATAATTACCATTGAGCTATGCTACATTTTTGCATTTTTACTTCCTTGTAAAATGTCCAACTTTATAGTTGCTGCAGGAATCTTGAGATCGGGAGGTGATACGAAATTTACGACTGGATTAGGTATGTTTAGTACTTGGATATTTTCCATTCCATTAGGAGTGATGGGAGCCTTTGTATTTGACCTTTCTATCTTTTGGGTTTATATCATTGTTTCCTTAGAAGAATACTTGAGGCTAGTGCTTTATTTATGGAGGAAAAATTCAGGGAAATGGGCGAAAAACCTAGTAGGTAATACACAATAAAAAAGCCTTTCAATTGCTTGAAAGGCTACTCACATTGGTCTACTATGCACCTGTAATACCAATTGAGCTTTTAATGTTTTTCTTATTTAAATATACCAAAAAAAATAACCAAAAGCTAACCCTCTAACATTAATTATATATTTCTTTCAAAAGAAAATTACTTCAGTCTAAATCATTCCTCAAACCCACTGCAATTTGATTTGGTCATTTTTAGATGCTCCGAAATAACAGTTATTTTTTTTGTGATCTTTTCTCTTGCTTCCTCTTTAGAATAATCAAACTTATCAGCAATAAAGTCTACCAAACATTCTGTCTTATTGTTATAAATTTCCATGAGATACTCCGCATTTAAAACAAGAGAGTGACAGTTTTGCTCAATAAGTGCATCGTCATAAAGCCTTTCTGATTTTACAAATGCTGAAATGGCTTGTGTACAGCTCATTTCACTTACTGCTGTTTTGGTCTTGAAAAGATTGAAGGTTTTCAAAACATCAGGGTGACAATTACTTTCCAGAATGATTTTTCGAGCTTCAATAAATGTTGCAATTTCAGCATCAACTTTCGCTTCTGAAGAGCTTTCTGCGATACAACTTCTATTTTCTTCAAGGTAAGTGATATAAGAATCGATTGCCGCTTTTATATCTTCACAATTACGACTATCAAAGGCATCATAATAAGCCATTTTATAATCATATTTAGTGGCAGCGATAGAATCTTCTGAACATGGATTTGTATCTCTTACAGTACTAGAACCAGCACATTCATCGTATTGGGTTCTTACTGTTTTCCATTGTTCCAATTCTCCATTGACAAATTCAAGAGCATTGATTGTACTGTCTGCTTCCGTAAAAGAGGCAACAACACAAGCCTTGTTATCTTCTACAAAAACAATAGCAGAATCAAGAGCTTCAGCAATAGCGATACAATCGGATGTGTCGGCTTGAGCAATGTCATTAATTAAGATATTGTATTGTCTCAAAACGGGTGCAGTAGAGCAATCTGTTACTTCGTTAATTAAATCGCAAGCCATCACAATAAAAGGAGTAATAACGAGAAGGAGTAGCTTTTGGTTTTTCATAAAAAAATTAGGTCTAACAGGTTTCTTACTTTCGTTAACAGTAAAGTAAGATGTCAAGTTTCAATAGAGTAGAAAGTTCTTCAAATCCCTATTAAGAGACTTCTTTTAATGCAATAAGTTCCATTGGAAGGCAGTTTTTTCAAATAGAATTAAAACATTCTGTGGGTCTTTTGATTATTAGTGATATAGAAATATTTTTTTGAGATAAGCTTTTTTACGATCAATACTTATGTGGATTAGAGTCATTATATTTTTAGTGATAAATTTTGCAGGCCTAGCGATTGGCGGATTTTTTACGGGTGATGGTGTACCGTCTGAATGGTATCAGCAAATGAATAAAGCTCCTTGGACTCCTCCAGGGTGGGTATTCGGTGTTGCATGGACTACAATAATGATTACATTTTCAATATTTTTAGCCAAACTTTATAATAAAGAAAATCGAGTGGTATTTATCGTTTTATATGGAGCTCAGGTAATTCTAAATATCAGTTGGAACCCTGTGTTTTTTTACTATAGAAATACCTTATTTGGCTTAATCATTATTACTGCACTGACGGTACTAATCTATACTTATTTCTTGAATTACTATAAAACGCTTCGTTGGTGGTCATTACTTATTGTACCTTATTTTGTGTGGATTAATATTGCAACGTCTCTCAATGCTTATGTGGTTATTTATAACTAGTGCATAAAAAAAATCCCAACCAAAGCTGATTGGGATTTAAAATAAATCAATCTAATTTTTATTAATTTCCGTAAGCATCTATGATACCTCCGGTCAATCTTACGATCTCTGTGTTTGTTGCAATCAAATTAAAGATGGCTGACAAACGGGAGTTTTGTGCATCCAAATATTGTATTTGAACATCACGAAGGTTAAAGGAGTTAATTTGTCCGTTTCTATATCTTTCAGTTGACATATCTAAGTTCAATTGAGCGGTAGCTACTTGTTCTTCCGCAAGGTCTAATATTTCTCTCTGAAGAACATACGTGTCATAGACCTGCATCATCTGATTATTTAAGCTATGCGACATTTGAGCAGTTTCTATATCTGCAATCTGTTTGTTGATAGTGGCAATCTGCTTGGCTCTTCTTCTACTGCCTCCCATATAAATAGGTAAAGAAAGTGTTACTCCAATAGAACCGTTGATTCCATCCACCATAAAGTTTGGAATATTACCACCTACTGTATATTGGTCTGTGTAATTAAGGCTTGCATTACCCGTTACCTGCGGCATAAAAGCAGCTTTGGCTAATTCAATATCTTTTTGTTTGATAATTTGATTAACGTACTGATTCTTTAATGTGGAGTTGTCTGCATTTAACCTTTCAATTAAGTCTTGAAGCATATAATCTTTTTCAACGGCTTCAAAATCTTCTGTAAGGTTATACTCAACTTGTTCAGCTTCAGGTACACCCATGATAAAATTCAGTTCACGTAGTTTTACTTGAAAAGTATTTTTACGTTCTAAAGCTGTTTTTCTATCCTCAAACCAAGCTATTTTTGCTTGCAAAACATCATATGTTACTTTCTGTCCAAGCTCCTTTTGAGAATTGGTATAATCATAACGTTCTTGTGACAATTGTGCTAAACGTTCTGCAACTTGCATTCTGTTTTGTTCTAGTAATGCTTCATAATACCCCACAATAATATCTTTGATCGTGTTTTCAATTACGATTTGTGCATTGCCTTCAGAAAAGTGTTGTAACTCCTCTAATTGTGCCTTGTTGATCCACACTTGAAAGCCATTGAAGATTGTAAACTGTGTTTTTACATCAGGAGTGATACTTCCTAAACTTGAGTTCACGGCTTGTGACCATTGATGATTCCAGCCAGCATTGACACTTAGTGAAGGATATAAACCAGCGTTCTCTAATGTATTGTTGGTTTTGGCAATCTCTACATTTTGTGCTTCAATACGAATGGAATAATTATTATCCAAACCTTGAGCAATAGCATCCGCTAAGCTCAATGTGATTGTTTGTGCAACGACTTCCTCTTGTTCTTGGGCTGTTACCTGAGAAAAAGTAAACAGAAACAAAAGTGCCGAAATAAATATATTTTTCATTATCATCTTCTTTTATTCCTGCTTGAATTTTGAAATCCAAGCAGGAAATATCTTTTGATCTAATAGGTTTCTAATACTTTGATATCTTCTTGTTGAGCATCTTTTGCTTTCATTGCCTTTGATGCTTCGATTTCAGTGAAGACATTTTCTACTTCTTCTCTTGAAGGTTTTTTACCTGTCAATACCCATTTCTTACCTCTTCTAGCATCATTGATTACTTTTACCAATACCGGAAGAATAGTTAAGATGAAGACCGTACCAATCATGATACCGTAAGCCAATGAGATGGCTACAGGAACAAGGAATCTTGATTGTGGCGAAGTTTCCAAAATCATTGGATACAGACCAATTGTTGTTGTTAGAGTCGTTAATAAGATTGGTCTGAACCTTGATTTACCTGCATTAATCAGTGCATCATCGAATTTCATTCCTGATAACAAGTCCTGATTGAATTTAGAAAGGTAAACTACAGCGTCATTAATAATGGTACCCGAAAGTGCTACCATACCTAACATACTGAACATTGAAATCGTCTGTCCTTCAATACCATGTCCCCACATTGCACCAATAATACCTAGTGGAATCATGGCTAGTACAATTCCTGCTTGGGTGAATGAACGGAAGTGTAACATCAAAATCATAATGATCAACAAGAAGGCAATGGCATAAGTATTGACGAGCTCTTGAGAGTCTTCTTTTGAACTCTTCAATTGCCCTTGATATTCATATCGAACAGATGGGAATAAACCGGCCATCTCAGGCAATACTGTTTTTTCCAAATCTTCAATAATGGGGATAACAGGATCTTGAGCGTTCAGCATATATGCATCAACTTTGATTTCTTTCTCACCGTTGTAATGGTTGATAGCAACGGGACCACGAGTTACATCAAAATCAGCCAAGAGTGAAAGTGGGTACAACCCTTCTACAGTACGAATACGCATTCTTTCAAGATCACCTAATGTGTTTCGGTTCTCCTTCTTATATCTTACATAAATTCTAATTTCATCTTTATTGACCTGCAAACGTTGTGCTTCCGCTCCAAAGAAACCGTTTCTTACTTGAGACATCAACGAAGCCTCTGTAAAGCCTAGTGCATACGCTTTTGGTTTTAAACGTAAGCGAATCTCTTGACCACCAATCTGATTATTGTCCATTACGTTGTAAAGAGACGTGTGCTCATTTAATTCAGCCTTTAAGTAATCTGATGCTTCTTCCAGTTCTTCATAATTATACCCTAGTAAACTGATGGATACAGGTGCACCCCACATGTTATTGGCACCAACAGAAAGTTTACGAGCTGTAGGTTCTTCTCCAATAATCTCATTTACTTTTGCTTTAATCGTGGAAGCATCAATAGGAGAGTCGGTGAGGTCTTCCATAATGACAAAAACCGACCCCGTATGTGTACCGCTTTCGGAACCACTAAACGCACTCCCTAAACTCACAAAAGTATGTTCAAAGAATTCGAAATCTGTATCGTATTCTTTCTTCAATTCCTCATTTGCTTCCCAAACGGCATCTTCATAACGCATTAAATACGTTTTTGTAGTGTCTTGGTGGATACCAGGTTTTAAGGCTAAATCAATATTAAAGAAGTCACCAGGAGGAGATGGAAAGAATGTCAATTCAATGACTCTACCACCAATCAATCCAACAGTAATAATAATAGCAGCTACTGGAATGGAAATTCCAAACCATTTGTGGTCTAATAAGAATCGAAGAATTGGAACATAGATTTTATCTCTGAAAGTAAAGATGACGCTATCTAGTGCTCTTCGAACTTTATTGAATTTTGAATTGTCTTTTCTTGGTGTTAATACTTTTGGAGAACTAACGTGAGCCGGCAATAAGAACATTCCCTCAAATATTGAGAACAACAAACAGAGGATAACCACCAGTGCCATTTCTGCCATCATTTCTAACCCAGATTCTAAAAATAGGAAAGGGAAAAAGGCGATAATTGTGGTAGAAACAGAAGTCAATACGGCAGGGATTACCTCCATTGTACCATCAATTGCGGCGTTGATTGGAGATTTACCCATTTCATAATGCGTAAAGATATTTTCACCAATCACAATACCATCATCCACAAGGATACCAATGATCAAGATCATACCGAAAAGGGAGATCATATTCAAAGTTACACCCATCAGACTGGCAAAGATAAACATACCAAGGAATGAAGATGGAATACCCCAAGCTACCCATAGTGAAAGACGGAAACTTAAGAACAATGAGAGGGTGATCACAACAAGGATAATACCCAATAAACCATTTTCTACTAAAGTATCTAAACGTGTATTTACTACCGAAAGGAAGTCAAAACCAATAATCAATTCAGCATCATCATGAGAAGCATTGAACTCTTCTTTGTACTCATTGATGTACTCCGAAATGTTTTGTAAATCTTCCGTATGTAGTTTGCTGATTTGAATTGAAATAGCATTTTTACCATTCATCCAAACCGCATTTGGAACATCTGCAAATTGGTAATGCACATTGGCTAAATCACCTACTTTAATTACACGTCCATCTGCAGTAGCTCTTACTACAATATCTTTTATATCTTCAGGATTAGAAGAACGGTATCTTGCCAGAACAGCAATTTCTTCTCTTTCATTCTTGATGGTACCACCTGTTATATCAAGGTTGTTATTTGAAATAGCGGTTTTGATATCATCAATACTGATGTTATAACGGCGTAATAAATCTTCATCTACTTCTACAGAAATTTCCGTATTTGGGAAACCCGAAATAGCAATTTGAGAGATTTTACCAGAAGCAAGGAAATCATCTTCTATACGTTGTGCATAGTTTTTCAGATCTCTTAGGTTCTCACCTTTAAGGTCCAAAAACATTGCACTTGTAGTGGCTCTTGTTTTCGAAACCGAAGGTTTTTCAGCACCGGCAGGGAAGTTAGAAATACCATCTACTGCATTTTTCACATCCGTAAGTACCTCATCAATATCTGCTTTCGCTTCAGTTGTCACCGTAACTGTAGCCATATTTTCTGCAGAAACCGAACGTGTTTCTTTAATGCCAGGAATACCTCTGATTTCATTTTCAATCAAGGTAGTTACCCCTTCATCCATTTCTTTTGGAGAAGCACCTTGGTACATTACTGATACTGTAATGATACGTGATTCGATAAGCGGGAAAGATGCCTTTCTCATGCTGTAAGTGGCAATACCTCCTAACAAAATGATAAGAAGTAATGACATATGTGCATAGAAAGGTTTCTCCACAAATGTTGTGATAAGCTTTTTCATATTGAGTTATAATGCGTAGTGATTAGCTTCTGATATTTACTTTCATTCCTTCCTTTCCATTGAAAACGGATTCGGTTACGATCACGTCATCAGAAGAAACCCCTTTGATATAATAGCTGTCACCATTTGTTTTGATGATGTCAATTTCTTTCTGCTTTAATTGCTGGTCTTGCACCACAAAAATGAATTTAGAGTCCGTAATCGCTTCTCTTGGGAGCTCTACCACATCTTTTAATTCTCCTCCTTTAAATTCTACATAAACGAACTGTCCTTCATAGATCATATCATTGCTTTTAGGACTAATTCTAACATAAATTTTAATGGTCTGCGATTGAGGATCGACCACTTTTGCTTTACGGATTACTTTACCGGTAATCGCTGAATGATCTTCAGATTCAGTGACCACATTGACATGATCACCTGATTTGATCCACTTTGCATTTTTAGGTTCAACCTCTACAATTACCTCCAATGCATCAGTTTGACTGATCACACCAATTTCAGCACCTGGAGAAGCAATCGAACCTGCTTCTAAACGTACCGTCTTGAATGTTCCGTTAAAAGGGGCGTAAATATTATATTTTGATAAATTGATTTCAGATTGTTTGATAGAGTAATATTCTGTAATCAAATTTCTTGAGGCTAAGAATAATCGTTCTTGATCAGAGTTGATACTAGGGAGAGCAGGAAGAGGTTTTGCAATATTTACTTGCTTAAAGAAACCATACCATTTGTCATATTCTGATTTATAATCAATTTTAATATCTGGTAGGATAGAAGCAATAGTATTCATAAAACTACTTTTCTGAGATTTTAAAGTAGCTTCAATATCATTGCTGAAAATATGTACTAATTTTTGTCCTTTTCTAAACGTATTACCTTCTTTTAATGCAACATTGGTATTCATAATTCTTCCAGAAACTTCCGTTGAAAGGATATACGTTTTCGCGGCATTTACTCTGCCATAGTAGATTTGGTTATTTTCTACAGTTACGAAATTTGCTTTCTCAGCTTTGATAGATAAAACTTTCTCTTTCTTAATACCTTTAGCGGGAACAGGCTTGTTCTTGAGCATTGTATACGAACTGAAGCTAGCGACGCCTATTAGAACGATAATACCCACAATAGTGATAAGGTGTTTACGAGACATAAAAATTAGATAGTTTGATAATGTTTTGATTTATTTTCAAGCTCGAAATAAATCATTCAGAATGCATAGGCATAATTAAATCAACCAACCAAGACAACCTTTCAACGAACAGTAATATTTAATCAATGATGTTGTTTGTTGAGAGAATAGTGCTATTTATGGATAAAAAATGCAGTTTTGTTGATTGAACTATTTTTTTAATTTTTATATCTATTCTTTTGAAGTAAAATATATTTCAATGAAGGAACGATTTAACTTTTCTATACCAAGTAAAGCAGTATTGCCCTTATGTACTATCGCTTTATTTATTTTCCTATTGAGTACAGACTTCTGGTTGGGTATTCAGTTTGCTTTAATACGTGCAACAATCACAACGGGAATATTCTTATTTGTAGTGGTGACAAACATAGAGTTGTTAGTTCCTCAATTGTTGATTAAGAGAAATCGCAATTTATTCTATGTCATAGCGGCTATTGTATTATATATCGTAGCAATCAAAATATTATTATTTCTTAGCAGGGAAACATTCCATTTATTAGATCCTGAATTGTTTTTTGCTGAACATTTAGAATTGAAAGAAAAATTAAATGGACAGCTTACTTTTGAGTGGATATGGCCTTTTGGTTTTGGCAGTGTATTTATTTTGATTTCAATACTGGTAAGTACGGTTTTAAAGCTAAGTAGTCATGATGAAAAAGAACGCCTGAAGAAAAAAGAATTGGTACAAGGAAAGATTGAAGCAGAGTTGAAGTTTTTAAGATCTCAGATTAACCCTCATTTCTTGTTCAATGCCTTGAATAATATTTACAGTATGTCTTACATGCAAATGCCACAAGCTACTGATAATATAGCAAAGCTCTCAGAGATGCTTCGTTATTTGCTGTATGATTGTAATGAAGAGGTGGTTGCACTAGAAAAAGACATTACTTATTTACATAATTATATAGATTTCCAACAACTGAAAACGGAATCACCCCAAAACATCTCTTTTGTAATTGATATTCAAAATCCTCAATTTAAAATAGCACCCATGCTGTTAGAACCATTTATTGAAAATGCTTTTAAATATAGCAGGTTAGAGGAAAATCCAGAAGGTTTTGTGAACATTGAGTTAAGACAGAAAGAGGAACAACTTACTTTGAAAGTGAGGAATACAGTTACTGATAATGTAAGTAGAATTGCAGTAGGGGGTATTGGTTTAAAAAATGTACAGAAGAGGTTGGACCTTATCTATACTGATGCACATCGGTTAGATATCAATGAGGGAGAACAGGAGTTTGAGGTAATGTTGGAAATCAAAAATAGCTAAAAGTAAAATGAAGATAAAAACAATAATTGTTGACGATGAGCATTTAGCGAGAAGCTTGATAAAAGATTATGCTTCAAAAGTTCCTCAACTGGAAGTACTAGGGACATTTAAAAATGCGATTGAGGCCATGACATTTATGCAGAGTAATGATGTAGATTTGCTCTTCTTGGACATTCAAATGCCTAATTTATCAGGAATTGAGTTTGTAGAAACCATGCAAGCGAAACGTCCTATGATTGTTTTTACGACAGCTTATTCAGAATATGCTATTAAAGGCTTTGAGTTAAATGCGTTTGACTATCTTCTCAAACCCATCACTTTACCACGTTTCTTACAAACTATCAACAAAGTCATTGAGCAGTTTGAATTGATTCAATCCACCCATCAATCTAAAGACGAGCAACAACAATCTACATCTCAAGCCACTTCTTACATAGAAACTAAATCGGATAGCCTTACTATTAAAGCAGATTATAAACTTTATAAGGTGAAGTTTGAGAAGTTGATTTATATGGAAGGGAAGAAAGAATATGTGGCTTTTCATACCAAAGATAAAACGATTTTGGCTTTAGCCTCTTTAAAGAAATTGGAGGATTCTTTAGCCGACAAAGGTTTTATTCGAATTCATAAATCTTATATCGTCAACGTAGATGAAATAGAAACCTTGGAAGGAAATGTATTAGGTTTAGGAGAAGTTGAGTTGCCAGTAGGGCAAAGTTACAGATCTGACTTGTTGAAAATTTTTGAGTAAGCGGTCATTATTATTACACAATACTTTGAATGCCATACATCTGTATTATTTAGGTTGTAAATTAGCTTTTAACGCTGATAATGTGTATATTATGAGACTAAATAAGATTATTAGTAGAGATTTTTTCTATTATCGTATTAATCGCTCATCCTATAACCACTAAATAATTACTAAAATGAATTTTACACCCAAAAGAGTACTCGAAAATCCACATGACGTAAAACCTTACCCTAGTGTAGAGAAGTATATGACTAAACAACTGATTGTTTTTACTCCCGAACAACACATCGAAGAAGCAATGGAAGTGCTGGTTGAAAAGAAAATTTCAGGAGCTCCAGTTGTCAATGAAGATGGTGATTTGGTGGGAATGCTATCAGAAAAAGATTGTTTGCATGTCATTCTTGAAAGCAGATATCTCAATTATCCAGCAAGTCAAGGTAGAGTAAAAGACTATATGACTAAAGCTGTAAGTTCTATTTCCGCAGATAAAGATGTAGTGGAAGTGGCAATGTTGTTCGAGAACTCTTCTTTCAGAAGATATCCGATCACAAAAAATGGAAAATTAATCGGTCAAGTATCGAGAAGAGATATTCTTAGAGCTGCAGTTGATTTAAGCTCTACAACTTGGTAAGTAAAAATCATATATCTAAAATGAGTAATTATAATGCGGTTTCAGGACATGGAATCGCATTTTTTATGTTCAAAAAATAAAACAAAACTAGACGACTTTTGCCCTTAAATATCAATAAAACTAAACATTTTGTAATACGCTTCCTCTTTGAATAAAATCTACTAATTTTGCGGCACAAACATGTACGCTGTTGTCCAATTTTAAATGTGCAACGGCAAATTTCAACTTTACTTTAAAAAACAAAGATTATCAACCAAAAGTTGATTAAGTTAGTAGAGTAAAAACACTATGATATAGCCTAACTATGGATGTAGAAATACTATCACGAATTCAGTTTGCGTTTACCGTTTCATTTCATTACATCTATCCACCTTTAAGTATTGGTATTGGATTGATGTTGGTAATTTCAGAAGGATTATTTTTAAAAACTAAAGACCAAAGGTACGAAGTCCTTACGCGATTTTGGGTAAAAATATTTGCCTTGACTTTTGGTATCGGAGTAGCCACCGGCATTGTAATGGAGTTTGAGTTTGGTACCAATTGGGCCACTTATTCCAGGTATGTTGGTGATATTTTTGGCTCAGCTCTAGCGGCTGAAGGAATATTTGCCTTTGCATTGGAGAGTAGTTTCTTAGGAATTCTGCTTTTTGGTTGGAATAAGGTGAGTCCTAAAGTCCATTTTATGTCAACAGTAGGAGTCTTCTTTGGTTCTATGTTTTCAGCCATTTGGATTGTCGTAGCCAATAGTTGGCAACAGACACCGGCAGGGTATAAAATTGTAGGAGAAGGGATGGAGGCAAGAGCTGAAATCACTGATTTCTGGGAGATGGTTTTCAACCCATCAAGTGTAGAAAGAATTTTACACGTTTGGGTAGGAGCATTTTTAGCAGGAGCCTTTTTATTTATTAGTGTGCACGCTTATTATCTCGTAAGAGACAGACATCAAGAAATTTCAAAACTAGGAATCAAATTAGGTTTAATTGCTGCAACACTATTTTCTTTTGTTCAATTGTTCTTGGGGCATATGTCGGCAGATGGGGTGGCAGAAAATCAACCAGCAAAACTAGCTGCTTTTGAAGGACATTATTATACTGATCATTCAGCAGATTTATATCTTTTTGGTTGGGTAGATCAAGAAAGTAAAGAGGTATACGGCGTGAAAGTACCAGGAGGACTCGCATTTTTGACTCAGTTTAATTTTGATGCTAAAGTAGAAGGGTTGGATGCTTTTCCGGAAGATGAAATCCCTACACAAATCAATGCGGTATTCCAATTTTATCATTTGATGGTGGGTATAGGCATGATGCTGATCGGTTTGTCTGTTTTAGGAACCTTCTATTGGTTCAGAGGAACTTTATTTCAACAGAAATGGCTTTTATGGACTTTTGTTTTTGCGGTAATTTTACCTCAATTAGCCAATCAATTTGGATGGTTTGCAGCAGAAATGGGGAGACAACCTTGGGTAGTATATGGTTTATTAAGAACTTCAGACGCTTTATCTAAAGCAGTGCAAGCAGATCAAGTTTTATTCTCATTGATCATGTTTACCTTTATCTATACACTGTTGTTTATCCTCTTTATTTACCTATTAAATAAGAAGATCAAACATGGCCCATCGGATACACATTTGATTGACCATAGACCGCATCAGCAAGGTATTAATGACTTTTTCTCAGAATAAAAAAATACAACCATGGAAACATTTTTAGGATTAGATTACCCTACACTTTGGTTTTTGGTAGTAGGTGCTTTATTCTCAGGATATGGGATTTTGGATGGCTTCGATTTAGGAGCAGGTGCGATGCACTTATTTATTAAAGGAGACAAAAATAGACGTATTGCTTTAAATGCAGTTGGTCCAGTTTGGGATGGTAATGAAGTATGGTTAGTAATTGGTGGAGGAACCTTGTTTGCAGGTTTCCCTGTTTTTTACGCTACTTTGTTTTCAGCGATGTATATTCCATTTATGCTCTTTATTATGTTTATCATTCTGAGAGCCATTTCTATTGAGTTCAGAAGTAAGGAAGAAATGAAATGGTGGAGAACAATGTGGGATATTTCTTATAGTATTTCCAGCGGAATGATTGCCTTTCTATTGGGTGTTGTTTTAGGAAATGTTTTGAAAGGTTTTCCATTGGATGAAAACTATGAAGCAATAGATCCTCATTTAACGATGTTCTTAAACCCATTTTCAATCCTTGTTGGATTAACAACATTGGCTTTGATGATGATGCATGGAGCTATTTACTTGACATTAAAAACAGAAGGAAGGCTTTTTGATAAAGTAGTGAAGATGTTGGAGAAATGTATGATCGGTTTTATAGTGATGTTTGGTATTTTGAGTGTTTTTACCTTAATATTTCAACCTCATTTAGCAGAACGTTTTAAAGACCATCCGTCATTATTTTTCTTGCCATTGACAGCGATTCTAGCCATTGCAAATATTCCACGTTTGGCAAGGAAAAAGAAATATATGCAGGCGTTTATATTTTCTTCTTTGACTTTCAGTTTACTTTTAATTTTAGTTGCAGTTCAATTATTTCCAAACTTATTGATTGCTTCTAATGACCCGAACAATTCCATCACAATTTATAATGCAGCAGCTTCTCAAAAAGGATTAGGGTTGATGCTGACGATTGCGGCAATAGGTACACCTTTGGTATTGGCTTATACATTTATTGTGTATAAAATATTCTGGGGAAAAGTGAAGTTGGATGAGCATAGTTATTAGATTACTTTTCATAAAAATAAAAAAATGCCTCCGCTTTCAATATCGAAAACGGAGGCATTTTTTATTATTGCTATTGATGACTAGTAGCGTGTAGTACCCATCAAATAATGCTTCACATAATCTTCTACACCTTCTTCCAAAGAAGTAAAAGGCTTGTCGTAACCAATCTTTCTTAGCTTTTCCATAGTCGCTTCAGTGAAGTATTGGTATTTATCTCTGATATCTTCAGGAGTAGGGATATAGGAAATATTTTCGTCCTTACCCATTGCTTTAAAAGTAGCTTTAGTAAGGTCCAAGAAGGTTCTAGCCTCACCAGTACCCACATTATAAATACCTGAATTTTTAGCTTGACGGTGGTACATCAAGAACATCATGATTTCAACTACATCTTTGACATAAACGAAATCCCTTTGTTGCTCTCCATCTTTGTAATCAGGATTATGCGATTGGAAAAGTTTCATTCCATCCGTTTTGCTGATCTGATTAAAAGCGTGGAAAACCACTGAAGCCATTCTTTCTTTATGGAATTCATTTGGACCGTAAACATTGAAGAACTTCAATCCTGCCCAAAACATAGGTTTTTTCTCTTGTTCTAAAGCCCAAATGTCAAACTCATTTTTTGACTCGCCATAAGGGTTCAAAGGCTTTAAATCAGGGATTATAGTTTCGCTATCTTCGTAGCCTAACTCACCTAAACCATAAGTAGCAGCAGAAGAAGCATAAACTAAAGGAATAGCATACTTAATGGTAGCATTCCACATTTTCTTTGTGTAATCAGTATTCAAATGAGCAAGAATATCTCTATTGAATTCGGCTGTACTAGTTCTAGCTCCTAAGTGAAAAATAAACTCAACTTCTAAGTGGTTTTTATCTAACCACTCAAAGAATTCTTCTCTTTCCACTTTCTCCAAGATTTTTTTCCCTTCAAGGTTTTTATTTTTCTCAGGAAATGAAAAATCGTCTACTGCAACGATATGATTGAAGTTATCTTCATTCAATCTAGAAATCATACAGCTACCGATAAATCCGGCAGCACCTGTTACAACTATCATTGTTCTATATTTTTAATTTTTTACGAAGATAACGGATCATTTCCTTAGACCAACAAAATAGGCAGAATTAGTTTTTAATGACCTTGAATTCCGTTCTTCTGTTTTGTGCCTTCCCTTCATCGGTTTTATTATCCGCTACAGGGTTTTCCTCACCAAATCCTTTACTTACAAGGCGTTCTTTGGCAATACCGGCCTCAATTAAGTAGTTCACTATCGCGTCTGCTCTTTTTTGAGAGAGCATCATATTGATATCATAATCACCCGTATTGTCAGTATAACCCTCAATTTGAACTACAATATTGGAGTTGACTTTCAAAAAGGATAATACATTTTCAAGCTCATTAATAGATGCTTTTTTGATTTTACTGGAATTGGTATCGAAAAATATATTGTTTAATGTGATGTTATGATTGATTACAATTGGGTCAAGGTAAATAATATAATCGCTCTTTAACGAATCAATGTGCACTTTTCGAGAGAAGAGGTCAAAACCTTTTTTGACAATATTGATTCCGAATGTATGATCGTTAGGAATTGCATTAATATCAGCGATACCATTAGTATCTGTTTCTATTTTTCTTAAAACTATATTTTCGGGGAAAGTATAGATTATGATTTTAGCATTCGATAACTGACTAGAATCTTTTTTACTAAGCACATGCAAATGCGTGTCTAATAAATTTTCATTGAGAATAGAATCTAATGCTTGAAATTGAGGGACTTGTTCAACAATAGATTGTTCTATTTCCTGTTTTTCTACTTGGTATGAAGAAGAGTAAATATCAAATCTACCTTTCCCTCCAGGTCGGTCGGAGCTAAATAAAATTAGACTACCGTCATCATTTGTACTTGGAGTTTTTTCATTATATGCAGAGTTTATAGGTCTTGGTAGGCCTATAGGTTTCGACCAACTATGTTCACCTGTTTTGGTCGCTTGGAAAATATCATAACCACCAATACTATTAGGTCCATCTGTAGCAAAAAAAAGTGTGTCTCCATTAGTAGAGAAGAAAGGATCAATTTCATTTCCTTTTGAATTCACATTCTCTACTAAAATAGGTTCAACCCACTTCTTTCCATTTCTTTTAGTGTAATATAGATTGAAAACGCCATCCTTTCTTTTCGAAGAAAAATAAAAAGCTTTTCCATCTGGAGTGAAAGTGCCGCCGATTACTTGGTAAAAGTAATTGTTGATAGGTGAAGGAAGTTTCTTTTTATTTTGAGGTAGTTTAACTTCTTCATTTAAATCAATTTTAGCATAATACAGTCGTCCAACACCAAAGCCATGATAAACAACCATCGTTTTTCCTGATTTTGAAATCGATGAAATACCGCTATTTCCTTTAATGTTGATTGACCTATCATTTAAGATTTTGCTTTCTTGAAACTGACCTTCTTCGAAGAAAGAATAATAGATATTTGTACTTTCCTCATGAATACTACTTAACGATTTTCTATTTGAAGAAAAGAAAAGTTGTGTTGAATTTGGGATAAATAGAGGTGAAAAATCATCATATGTAGAATTTAAACTTTCTCTATTGTCAATCTGATATTTTGCGGATTGTGATTGAAGCAATGCATTGGCCTGTTTCATAAGTTTTTCAATATGCTTTTTATCAGGCGATGCAGGAGAGGCATATTCATCAATATATTTTTGGTAGAAGAATAACGCTTTTTCAGCATTTTCTAAATAATGATTTATTCTTGCATTAAGGTAAAGAGTAGGTAATGTTATTTTGAGTTGATAAGCTTTTGTAGCAAAAGAATCAGCGGCTATTAAGCTCCCTTTTTGCAGGTAACAATAACCTAATTGATAATTCACATCGCTGATATTGGAACAAAAATTATTTACTTTTTCATAATAGTAAATTGCACTATCCAAGTTGTTGTACTCATTGAGCCAATTTTCTCCAATTTTAAAGTTTTGTTTTGCAACATTCAATGCCTTGGTTTTCTTAGGAAAGAAAGTCTTGGTCAAAGTTGAATCATACTGGCAAAAGGCAGAGATAGAGCAATAGATGAATAAGAAAAAACTAAAGAGAAATCTCAACATATTACAACAGGTATTGGTGATTTTATTTTTCAATCGAAAATGTAAGAATAAATATAATTCACTTTTTTATAAAGTTAAATTCTAGCTTTGAAATAAAACAAAAACGCTCATTAAAATTCAATTCATGAAATCAATTTTAAATGAAAATGAATAGAATAGTACTATTCGAAGATATTACATGTATTATTCAGTTATTTTATATAAAAGCGCATATTTTTTTGTCTTTCCCCCGTACCTATTTGTTATAAAGTTGATAGTAAATAAAAAATTAAATTCCCCATGAAAGCATTAATAAAAATTTTAGCATTGATTTTCTTAATTGGTCTATTTTCAATGTTAAATGCTATGCAGAGTGGAGAGGAAGGAGATATTACTGTCAAAGCAAATAAATCATCAATTGATGTAATTTCTGTAGAATAATCCATTATCAAATATAAGAATCATAACTCAAGACTGTTTTCTGTAATAAATAGAAGTCCTAGATGCATGGCTCGCAGCTAGGACTTTATTTTTGTCTAAATGTTGAAGCAGTAGTATAATCATTTCTGATTGGTACTACTGCTTCTTTTTTTAGTGAGCAATTAAAACTTTATGATAAGAAGTAACTCCGTCTTTTTGGATTAATTCCAGTAAGTAAACACCATTTCGTAGTGACTTCGTAGGTACTTCAAAGCTATTTTGATTCTGAGTGAAATCAACATTTATTGTCACACCTGATGTAGTAATCAAGTTGATTTTATCCACCTGTATAAAGGCATCAAATGTGATATTTAATAATTGATTTGCAGGTTGAGGATACAAACTAATCAAATCTTCAAGTGATTCATCAAGATTAGTGATAATATCAGACGGTAGAACCGTAACCATTTCAGAAGTTGCTGTACATCCAGCTTCATTTACAACTTCAACTGTATAATTACCACTTACCAGTTTAGGGATAATAGTACCACTTTCTTCGATTAATTCCCCATCAACATACCAGAAGTATTGTAAGTCAGTATTCACAACATCTACCATTAGAGAATCCTCTAAATTGACAATAGATGGAGTTGTTAAAGCTGTCGATATTCTTACTTCTATACTATCAGAAAAGGCTGTACATCCTTCCGTATTTTGAACTTTTACAGAATACTTACCGGCTTCATGAACACTTACAACTGCTGTATTGAGTAATGGAAGCAGTTCGTTATCCTTATACCAGATATAAGTAAGGTCTCCAGTGTCGCTCAATGCTTCCACTTGAACATCTATTTCATCTCCTTCGCAGAACCATTCATTAGAGTTGGTTTGTAGACTTACGGCTAAATTATCACCGCAATTAATACCAATACTAATTTGTACTGTTTGGATCGAAAGTTCTGTCCAATAAGGGTGTGAAACAAAACAAGTATATACTCCAGCATCAGCATTTTTCATATCCACAAGATTGATGTCTTTTGTCTGAAGTGAATTAATGATCACACCATCTTTAAACCAGATGTAGATAAGATCATCACTTTCGAAGTTATGAGAATAACTGTAGCTTTCACCTTGGATCATTGCCACATTCTCATATTGGATTTCAAATCTTTGCGGAGAATAATTCACAAACTCTTTCTGATACCCTTCTAGATCATCATAGAATAATATGTTATCTGCAATATTGACGATGATATCATTTGGAATGTTTGCCAATGAAGAAATTGAGTTAGTGTACAACAATAATTCTTCAACACTTGAAGGAAGCTCCATTGTCCATTCTGTTAAGTTGTTTCTTGAGAAATCTAATTTCTTCAGATTAACTAAACTAGCAAAGTTGGTAGAAATCACTTCAATATTATTTCCAGCTAATGATAGATCAATTAGATTCAATAGATTATCTAATTCACTTCCAATTGAACTGATATTGTTATCGTCGGCAATGAAATATCTTAAATTTAAGTTTCCACTTATGTCAGGAATTACCGTTAAGTTGTTTAAGCTAAGCCATAAAGTTGTAAGGTTACTTAATTGGCTTAATCCCATTACATCATTATCCTCTAAGTTATTATCCGATAAATCAAGATATTCCAATGAGTTGAGATTCCATAAGTTTTCACTGATATGTGAGATATTACTATTGTATAATTTAAGCGTTTCTAATGCTTCAAATTGAGAGATCAGACTTGGAAGAGAATCTTCACCGTTTAGCTCATGTAAGAATAAAGAAGTGATCTCACCGTCGAGGTTATATTCCATTCTTGGCCAATCAATAATTCTTGTGTTATCATCAAATTCAACATTCATTCTTGTGAAAAGTTGATGAAGTGCAACAGAATCCTGTTCAGAGATCAAACTCTTATAATTCAGCGTAACTTCTCCGATTAATAATTCCAGTTCATCCCAAATTGTATTCGGATCACTTTCAATCAATTGATAGACTCCTTCTTTCGTTGGATCAAATGATAAAACTTCAAGGATTGCATTATTGGATTTACTTAGTGTATCACCATTTAGTACCCATGCATATTCTTTTGTATTATCTGAAGTATACTCTTTATTGAAATTATCGTATTGAGTTACGAAATAACTCTCAATAAATGGGGTAGTCAATTGAGGATTGTAAGTTGTGATTTCGAATAACGCATCAATTGAGGCTAAATCTTCAAAGTCTAAGTAATTGTTTTCAATATTAAGAGAGGTGAGGTGCTCAAATACAAGTAGTTGTGAAGGTAAACTACTCAATGTATTTGTGTTATCATCATTGATATTGAAGTTTGAAAGATCTAATCCTGTTACTCTACCGTAATTATCAATGACTACACGGTCAGGTAACCATGTTCTAAACTCAGTTGAAGGGTCGTAAGCAGTATGACCTATTTCAGTAAACATCTGATGTAACAATAGAGAATCTTCTTGACCAAGTGTAAATAGAAGGTCAATTTGTTTTATGAAAATACTCAAGTTGCTTACAGCATCAGAAGTAACATTTAATCTATAACTATCTGCATTACTACTTTCCATAAATGAAACTTCGAGTAATGACGTCTGACTTTCGGTAACTTCATTACTAACTCTAGTCCATGAATAATTAATAGCACTTTCATCTTCTAATACTCCATCAAAGCTAAAACTACCGCCATACGTCACTGTCGCTGTTTCCGTATCTGCTCCGCTATACGTCTGCCCTGCATAACTGCTGATGTACTCGCTATTATCAATAAGATCATCGAAGAATAGGAAGTTGTTGTCAACATTGAATTGCGTTTTTTGATCATTGGCATTCGTAAATGAAGTGAGTGTCACATCCTCCAATTGGTTATCAGCAAGATTTACCGTTTCTAAATACCCGAAGTTTGCAATCGTTAGGCTCGTTGGCAAGCTTGTTAAAGCTCTATTCGAAAGATCAATGTCGATCACTCTACCGTAGTTGTCAATTTGCGTAGCAACCGGGTTACCGTCATTATCCACCCAATCACGCATTTCAATTGCTTTATCAGGTGTAGTTCCTAACTCTACGAATAAGTTGTATAACGCTACTGAATCTTCTTGACCTAGTGTAAACAGAAGGTCAATTTGTTTTGTGAAGATCGTTAGGCCGGTAATTGAAGTTGAAGTGATATTTAATCTATAACTATCTGCATTGTCACTTGTCATTGAAGGAATGCTCAGTAGAGAAGCAGAACTTTCTGTCGATCCATCACTAACTTTCGTCCAATTATATTCTAGAGAAGCGATTTCAAATCCTCCATCATAAGAGTAAGAGTCTCCGAAAGTGACTGTAGCTGTTTCCGTATCTGCTCCGCTATACGTCTGCCCTGCATAACTGCTGATGTACTCGCTATTATCAATAAGATCATCGAAGAATAGGAAGTTGTTGTCAACATTGAATTGCGTTTTTTGATCATTGGCATTATCAAAAGTAGTTAATGCGACATCTTCCAATTGGTTATCAGCAAGATTTACCGTTTCTAAATACCCGAAGTTTGCAATCGTTAGACTTGTTGGCAAGCTCGTTAAATCTCTATTTGAAAGATCAAGGTCTATTACTCTACCGTAGTCGTCAATTTGAGTAGCTACTGGGTTACCATCATTATCCACCCAATTACGCATTTCAATTGCTTTGTCC
>NZ_JTAM01000033.1 GCF_000812565.1 Flammeovirga sp. OC4
AGCAACTGGATTGCCATCATTATCTACCCAATCACGCATTTCTATTGCTTTGTCAGGCGTTGTTCCTAACTCTACGAATAGATTATACAATGCCACTGAATCTTCTTGTCCTAATGTAAATAATAGGTCAATTTGTTTTGTGAAGATGGTTAGACCAGTGATTGAAGTTGACGTGATATTCAATCTATAACTATCTGCATTGTCACTTGTCATTGAAGGAATGCTTAACTCCGCCGCTGAGCTTTCCGTTGATCCGTCGCTTACTTTTGTCCAGTTATATTCAAGAGAAGCGATTTCAAATCCTCCATCGTAAGAGTAAGAGTCTCCGAAAGTAACTGTC
>NZ_JTAM01000034.1 GCF_000812565.1 Flammeovirga sp. OC4
TCCTCCATCGTAAGAGTAAGGATCTCCGTAAGTGACTGTCGCTGTTTCCGTATCTGCACCGCTATAGGTTTGACCATCGTAACTGCTGATATACTCACTATTTTCAATAAGTTCATCGAAGAATAGGAGGTTATTATCAACATTGAATTGTGTCTTTTGGTCATTGGCATTATCAAAAGAAGTTAGTGCGACATCCTCTAATTGGTTATCCGCAAGATTTACCGTTTCTAAATACCCGAAGTTTTCAATTGTAAGGCTGGTTGGCAAGCTAGTTAAAGCTCTATTCGAAAGATCTAAATCAATAACTCTACCGTAGTTATCAATTTGAGTAGCTACTGATTTTCCGTCATTATCTACCCAATCACGCATTTCTATTGCTTTGTCAGGCGTTGTTCCTAACTCTACGAATAGATTATACAATGCCACTGAATCCTCTTGTCCTAATGTAAATAATAGGTCAATTTGTTTTGTGAAGATGGTTAGACCAGTGATTGAAGTTGACGTGATATTCAATCTATAACTATCTGCATTGTCACTTGTCATTGAAGGAATGCTTAACTCCGCCGCTGAGCTTTCCGTTGATCCGTCGCTTACTTTTGTCCAGTTATATTCAAGAGAAGCGATTTCA
>NZ_JTAM01000035.1 GCF_000812565.1 Flammeovirga sp. OC4
ATACTCACTATTTTCAATAAGTTCATCGAAGAATAGGAGGTTATTATCAACATTGAATTGTGTCTTTTGGTCATTGGCATTATCAAAAGAAGTTAGTGCGACATCCTCTAATTGGTTATCCGCAAGATTTACCGTTTCTAAATACCCGAAGTTTTCAATTGTAAGGCTGGTTGGCAAGCTAGTTAAAGCTCTATTCGAAAGATCTAAATCAATAACTCTACCGTA
>NZ_JTAM01000004.1 GCF_000812565.1 Flammeovirga sp. OC4
TTATTTTGTTTTATTTAGAAACTTAATTTTCATTGCTCCATTTTACTCTGACACAAAGAATTGTATCATCAAAAAAGTCTTCTTTTACATCATGTTTTTGTTGGCTTTCCGTTCAAAAGCGAGTGCAAAGGTAAGAGCTTGTTTTGAAAATGCAATACCTTATCCAATAAAATATCATCAACAAAAGTAAATACTATACTTTATCACTAATAATCAACATTTTAAAAAACAACTGGAAATTCATTTTTACTCTTGTTATTTCTTCATTCAATAAATAACTAAATTGAACTGTTTTTATAAATGATATTCTAAAGCATGAAAAAAGTCCTTTTTATCACTTATTATTTCCCTCCTTGTGGTGGAATTTCGATTATTAGACCTTTAAAATTAATCAAATATTTACGTTCGGTAGGATGGGAACCTGTATTAGTCACCCCAAAAGACGCCCATTACCCAACAATAGATAAAGGTTTGATCAACGATTTCCCTCAAGATATAGAAAGAATTGAAGTGCCAATTTGGGAGCCTTATAGCTTATACAAGAAATTTACGGCTCGACCTAAGGATGAAAATGTAATGAATGCGTTAGTGGTAAAAGATGAAAAAAGTAAAAGATGGAAAGATAGACTTTCTGTTTTTATTAGAAGTAACTTTTTTATACCTGATGCTCGTAAGTTCTGGGTTAAAAAAGCCGTCAATCAACTTTCAGAATATTTAGAGAATAATCATGTAGATGCTATTTTCACTGAAGGTCCTCCGCACTCAGTAACTTTAATTGGTGCTCGATTAAAAGAAAAATTTAATATACCTTGGCTTTCGGATTATCAAGATCCATGGACACAAATTGATTATTATAAAGAATTAATACTTACTCCTTGGGCAGATAAGTATCATCACAAATTAGAAAAGTTCTGTTTTGATCAAGCTGACGCCACTGTCATTGTCAGTAAAGCTTGGAAAAAAGACCTTGAAGATATTGGAGCGCACAACGTACATACGATTCCATGGGGATTTGACCCTAATGACTTTTCTGAAATTGAAAATATAGAAGCAAACAGTTCAAAGTTTGTCATTACCCACCTGGGATTAGCAGGACATGATAGGGTTCCAAATGAGCTAATGGAAGCTGTTGTTGAATTAGCAAAAGAATCAGAAGAATTCAAGGAAAAGTTCCAACTGCAATTTATTGGACAAATCGACAAAGAGATTTTAGATTGTTTTGAAGAGAACAAACCTCTAGGTGTATTCAAACATATTCCTCAGTTATCAAGAAACGAAGCTCTAAAGCATGGTAAGGAATCTTCTGTTCTATTATTACTATTAAATAAAGCGGATAATGCTTCGGGTAGAATACCTGGAAAACTATTTGAATACCTTGCTTTAGATCGAAATATTCTACTATTAGGCAATAAAAAAGGAAACTCAGCTGAAATTGTATTAGAAACAAATATGGGAACTTGTTTTGAATACAATGAAAAAGAAGAAACAAAGAAGTACTTGAAAGAAGCTTTTAATACTTGGACACAAGAAAGGAAGTTACCTTTGGATCGAAATGAAAAATATAAAAATTACACCTCAGAAAAATTAGTCGGTGACTTTGGGAGAATATTAGATGAAATATCTCAATCCTAAATAAATGATCGAATTCTTTTTTGATTGATTTCGAGTATATCCCACAAAAGTGGTTGGTTCTTTCTAAGCCTTCCACTTTTTTTATTTTCACCCCCTATTTCCTCATCAATAATACAACTTAAAAACACAAAAAGACAATACATCCTCCTCCTGTTTTGATGTTCTTTTTTTGTATATTTATAGACTTATATCAAAGAATTTTATGGATTTCAAATTAGTAGCAGATTTCACCCCTATGGGTGATCAACCGGAAGCCATCAGAAAACTATCTGAAGGAGTGGAGAATGGAGAAAAATCTCAAATTCTTCTTGGCGTTACAGGTTCAGGAAAGACTTTTAGCGTAGCTAATGTAATTAAAGAAACAGGGAGACCCACCCTGATTCTTTGCCATAACAAAACACTAGCAGCTCAATTGTATGGAGAATTCAAACAGTTTTTCCCGGAAAATGCTGTAGAATACTTTATCTCCTATTATGATTATTACCAGCCAGAAGCTTATATCCAAACCACTGATACATTTATCGAAAAGGACTTAATGATCAATGAGGAAATTGAGAAATTAAGACTTGCTTGTACTTCTGCATTGATGTCTGGAAGAAGAGACGTGATTGTCGTAGCTTCTGTATCTTGTATTTATGGTATTGGAAATCCTGAAGAATTTGAAAAAAGTGTTTTAAAGATTTCTGCAGGTGTTCAATATCCAAGACAGCAATTTTTAAGAGATTTAGTTGATATTCTCTATTCTAGAAATGAAGTTGAATTCAACCGTGGTAATTTCCGAGTCAAAGGTGATACTGTAGACATTTTCCCTGCTTATGCTGATTTTGCTTATAGAGTCATTTATTGGGATGATGAAATTGAAGAAATTCAGAGAATTGACCCTGAAACGGGACGAATGATTTCTAGGGAAACCAGTATTTCTCTTTTCCCTGCTAACTTATTCGTGACCGGAAAAGATGTAATTAATGATGCAATTATTGAAATCCAAGACGAATTAGTAGAACAAGTACAATTCTTTGAAAAAGATCACCGTTCTGCGGAAGCGAAAAGAATAAAGGAAAGAACCGAGTTTGACCTTGAAATGATCCGAGAATTAGGCTACTGTTCTGGTATTGAAAATTACTCAAGATATTTTGACAGAAGAAGAGCAGGGCAAAGACCTTTCTGTTTATTGGATTATTTCCCCGATGACTTCTTAATGGTAATTGATGAGAGTCATGTAACGCTTCCACAAATTAGAGCAATGTGGGGAGGTGATAGATCGAGGAAAGTTTCTTTAGTAGATAATGGTTTTAGATTACCCTCTGCTTTAGACAACAGACCGCTTACTTTTAATGAATTTGAAAATGTCACCAATCAAACGCTTTTTGTCAGTGCTACACCTGGTGATTATGAACTTTTACAAACGCAGGGTGAAATTACCGAACAGGTTATTCGCCCTACAGGTTTATTGGATCCAGAAATTGATGTTCGTCCAACTCTAAATCAAATTGATAATTTACTGGAGGAAGTTCAAGCTACTATTGATAAAGGTGAAAGAGTTTTGATTACCACTCTAACAAAAAGAATGGCGGAAGAACTGTCAAAATACCTTGATCAAATTGGCGTAAAATCAACTTACATTCACTCTGAAATCAAACCTTTGGATAGAGTTGAGATTTTAAGAGAACTACGTCTTGGGATTGTTGATGTATTAGTTGGGGTGAATTTACTAAGAGAAGGTCTTGATTTACCTGAGGTTTCTCTTGTCACAATTATGGATGCTGACAAGGAAGGTTTCTTAAGAAATGTCAGATCTTTAATTCAAACCATTGGTCGTGCAGCAAGAAATTCTAATGGACGAGTGATTATGTATGCAGATAAAATGACCGCATCAATGCAAAAAGCTATTGATGAGACAAAGAGAAGAAGACAAATTCAACATGAATATAATTTAGAGCACGGCATCACTCCTACTACAGTGAAGAAATCTCAGGATGCAATTTTAGAACAGACGCAAGTTGCTGATAGAAAAGCGATCGTCAAGAGCTACGAACTGGATGAAAGTGATACAGCAAAAGCAGCTGAGGCTATTTCGGAATATCAAACAAAAAATACTGATGATCTAGAAGCTAAGATTAAAGCGGTAAAACGTGATATGGAGAAAGCAGCGAAAGATCTTGATTTTGTAGAAGCAGCGAGATTGAGAGATATTATGTTTGAGATGGAAAAGTTGAAGAAGGAGTAGTCATAGTTTTATTACTTTCAAACGGTATTTCTACATATTTTCAAGATTACTCTTCCAAGCTACCGTCTTCTTCATTTTTGTCTTAACCCAAAAACGAGGCAAAAAAGTCAAGGCTTAGAAGTCAAAAGCTAAATTTCATTACTCTCGCTTAAATGATTTTAAACTCGCTTTGCTCAAACAAGAAAATCATTTTTAACGGCTCAATCCATGAAATTCTTAACGCTTTTCCCTTCAAGGCCAATAAAGAAAAAGCCATCCC
This sequence comes from Flammeovirga sp. OC4, assembly GCF_000812565.1. Lineage (GTDB taxonomy): Bacteria > Bacteroidota > Bacteroidia > Cytophagales > Flammeovirgaceae > Flammeovirga. The sequence continues at coordinate 4,119 of NZ_JTAM01000004.1, forward strand.
ATTGAAAAACGGGATGGCTTTTATATATAAAGAGGTCGTCAATTGCTTGACGACCTCCAAATATGTAAATCAGCTGACGCTGAAAATCGATTACTCGATGATTGTAGTTACTTGACCAGCACCTACTGTACGTCCACCTTCACGGATCGCGAAACGAAGACCTTCCTCCATTGCGATTTCTTTTTGAAGATCAACTGTGATAGTTACGTTATCACCTGGCATTACCATCTCAACACCGTCAGGTAAAGCGATAGTACCAGTTACGTCAGTTGTACGGAAGTAGAACTGAGGGTTGTAACCTTTAAAGAATGGAGTGTGACGACCACCTTCTTCTTTTGAAAGAACGTAGATCTCTGCTGTGAACTTCGAGTGTGGAGTTACAGAACCTGGCTTACAGATTACCATACCACGCTTGATTTGCTCTTTGTCGATACCTCTAAGAAGGATACCTACGTTATCACCAGCTTCACCTCTATCTAAGATCTTACGGAACATCTCAACACCAGTAATAGTTGATGTCATTTTGTCACCTAAACCTAAGATTTCAACAGCGTCACCTGTGTTAGCAACACCTTTCTCAATACGACCTGTAGCTACAGTACCACGACCTGTGATCGAGAATACGTCCTCTACTGGCATTAAGAAATCTTTCTCAACGTCACGAACTGGAAGTGGAATATGCTCATCTACATTTTCCATTAACTCCTCAACAGTTTTAACCCACTTGTCTTCACCGTTTAAAGCACCTAAAGCAGAACCTCTGATGATTGGAGCGTCGTCATATCCTTTGCTTTCTAATTCTTCAGCAACTTCCATTTCAACAAGCTCTAACATCTCCTCGTCGTCTACCATATCAGCTTTGTTTAAGAAAACAACGATTTTAGGTACACCAACCTGACGAGCTAAAAGGATGTGCTCTTTAGTTTGAGGCATAGCACCATCAGTAGCAGCTACTACTAAGATAGCACCGTCCATTTGTGCAGCACCAGTTACCATGTTTTTCACGTAATCGGCGTGACCTGGACAGTCAACGTGTGCATAGTGACGGTTCTCAGTTTGGTATTCAACGTGAGAAGTGTTGATCGTGATACCACGCTCTTTTTCTTCTGGTGCGTTGTCAATTTGAGAAAAGTCTCTTTGCTCAGCAAGACCTTTGTTTGCTAAAACTGATGAAATTGCCGCAGTTAAAGTAGTTTTACCGTGGTCAACGTGACCGATTGTACCAATGTTCAAATGGGGTTTCGAACGGTCAAATGTTTCCTTTGCCATCTTTCTTAAAAAGAATTATATACAATTAATAGATTTCAATCTTCAGATTTTAAAAAGTAAAATCGAGCTGCCGAGGAGATTTGAACTCCCGACCTCTTCCTTACCAAGGAAGTGCTCTACCCCTGAGCTACGGTAGCTTATCGCGGTAACCGCAATCTTCGAGGAAGATTTTCGATTTTCCTTTTATAGAGAATAGTTCATGATCTGAAGAAACATTCACTACACTCTTCTCAACAAATTGGTCTATATAAAAACAGCTTCATTTATTGATAGTGGGAGGGGCAGGATTCGAACCTGCGAAGCCGAAGCAACGGATTTACAGTCCGTCCCATTTGACCGCTCTGGAACCTTCCCAAAAACAGATTTGAGCACTGTAAAAAACAATTCCCGTATCTATTCGAGATGCAAAGGTAAATTGATTTTCAAAAACTTCAAACATCTATACCAAAAATAGATGAAAATAAGGATGAAATAATTCAACTTTTCATGATACACTACCCCCTAAGGGTACCTAATTACGCTATTAAAACATTAAAAACCAACATTTTACAAGCAAAATAAAACAAATTTAAATCTTTGTTAAGAGTGTGATAATAAACCTTACTAAAACATTAAAAATGAACTATTTTCATCAAAAACTACTCATTTATCAGTTTTGGCGAGAAAAATCTTGTATTAAAGTAAGACCAAACCTTCTCTTAACGATCCAGATGAAATGTGTATTTCTTTAACTTTCAGTAAGGTTAAAACATTGAACAATAATAGAGAAGCGGGCACAATCATATCCACTCTTTGAGGAATCAATCCTGGAATTTCAAAACGTTGTTCCCTTGTATACCCCACAAATTTTTGATGCATATTTTTATACTCTTCATAACTCACGTTTTTCACTGATGAAGGTTCGCAATCATGAATCGCTCCATAAACTTCTTGAATCGTCTGGAATGTTCCTGCCGCACCGATGAATTTCAAAGCAGAAAATTTCTCACTTTCTTCTAATAACGGACGTAGTTTTTCTTTAATATATGCACCTAATTTCTCACTATTTTCAAGACTAATGGGGTCTTCATGACAAAATTGATCGTAAAGTCGCTGTGCCCCTATTTCAAAACTTTGTTTCCAAAGCACTTTTTCAGCATCACCTATGATGAATTCTACGCTTCCACCTCCAATATCCATTATAATGGCTGTATCCTGAATAGCAGCATCCGTCTTGACTCCTTTATAAATAACTTCCGCTTCTTCCTCTCCAGAAAGAATATTGACTACAAATCCATACCTATTATATATGTCTAGAATAAAGGCTTCTCCATTGCTGGCAGATCGAACTGCACTAGTAGCCGCCACCTTTACTTCTTCTGCATTATTTTCTTTTATTACTTTATGAAATTTCTCTAATGCATCAAAAGCGCGCTGCATCGCTTCTTCCGTAATTTCTCCATTGGAAATTCCTCCCTTCCCTAATCGAACAAAAATATCCTGTGTGAAAACCGTTTCAACTTTATCTCCAATTATATCAGCTATTAATAATTGAAATGTATTTGTGCCCATATCTATAGAGGCCTTTCTTGTTAGTTCATTCATTTTTATAAAAAATAATATCTGTTTCTAAATTGTTGAAGATGCAAACTTTTTTGTTCGTTTACTTACCTTATCTTTGCCACAAATTATATTAAAGAATCAATGAAAGAAAAACTTTTTATCTTTTTAAAAGGTGTAGCCATGGGGGCTGCGGATGTTGTGCCGGGTGTATCAGGCGGAACAGTTGCCTTTATTACTGGTATTTATGAAAGACTTTTAAATGCTATTAACTCCATAGACCTAGAAGCATTAAAACTTTTATCCAAGTTCAAAATCAAAGAGCTTTGGGAGAAACTAGACCTTAACTTTTTGATCCCTTTATTTCTTGGTATTGGTACTGCATTATTTTCACTGGCAAAATTGATGAAATACCTTTTGGCTAATGAGCCAATTGGGTTGTGGTCTTTCTTTTTCGGGTTGATTATCGCTTCTACTTTATTGGTGAGCCGTCAAGTAAATAAATGGAATGTTGCTTCAATTATTGCATTAATTATAGGTACAGCTTTCTCTTATTATATTACAGTAGCCACTCCAAGTGAAGCTCCTGAAGGAGAAATTTATGTTTTTGTTGCAGGAATGATTGCTATTTGTGCGATGATATTACCAGGTATTTCAGGTTCTTTTATGCTCTTATTAATGGGGCAGTATAATTACATTCTGACTTCTCTTACGGAGTTAAATATCAAAGTAATTGCAATATTTGGAGCAGGTGCTGCGATTGGCATTACTAGCTTTTCAAGAGTATTATCTTTCTTATTGAAAAAATATCACGACTTTACGATTGCTTTATTATCAGGTGTGATGATTGGTTCTTTGAATAAGGTATGGCCTTGGAAAAAAGTAATGGAAACTTATGTTGATAGACATGGCGAAACAAAACCTTTAATAGAAAAGTCTATTTTACCTCAATATTTTGAAGGAGATAACCAATTAGTTTTGGCGATTGTCTTGGCTTTTGTTGGTTTCTTTTTAGTCTATGGAATTGAAAAGTTTGCTTCTAAGGAGGCTTAAATTATAGATCATTCTACAGAAAAAAAATGGATACCTTATATAATTATAATAGGGTATCCATTTTTTTATTTAACGAGAGCTTGATTTGATCAAACAACCAATTCATCTTGAAAATTCACTGCTTTCAATCGATCTACAACCACCTCTTTAATTAATGGCACTACTTCGTTCATAATAAATGGAGGGTAAGCATTTTTACCAGCTTCATTCATACGTTTCAATGCTTCTTGCATATAAGTGGTATGGACGATTGTACCGATATTAATTTTGCTCATCCCCATCGAAATGGATTTCTGAATATCTTGATCAGGAATTCCTGTTCCTCCGTGCAGTACTAACGGTGCTGGAATCGCATCTGCTATTTCTCCTAGTCTTCCAAAATGAATCTTTGGTTCTTGAGGCGTGAAACCATGTGCTGTTCCTATTCCAACAGCCACGATATCCGGGTTTGCCTCTTCATATAATTGTGTAACATCTGCTACGGATGCTAAAAAATCATCATCTGATTTCACTTCTACTCCCCTTCCTAAAATTTTTCCAATTTCAGCTTCAACGACGACATTGGCTGATTTTGCATACTCCACCACTTCCTTTGTCATTTTGATGTTTTCTTCCAAAGGTTGTTGAGAGCCATCAATCATTACCGAGTCGTACCCTGCATCAATAGCTGCTTTACATTGGTCTACAGAAGTACTGTGATCCAAATGAAGGAATACTTTATTGTGCGCATTCAGTCTTACACCTTCCACCATTTTAGCAAAAACCTGAGGAGTGATCAAATCCGCTACAGGTGGGTAAGTCATGACCATTACATGTGTATTCATTTCATTTGCAGCCTCTACTACAGCTTTTAGGTCATAATTGTCATTGACATTGAAAGCGGCTAAACATCTTTCTGATTTTCTATAGGCTTTAAAAAGCTCGTGCAATGATGAAAATTGTTCTGAAAATTTCTTTTCCATAATTATAAGATGATAAGTGGCCATGCTTTATTTAAGCATGACCATTTTTTTGATGAAATGAATTGTTCTACAGACTATGACCGTATAAGTGGTCAAGATTTTTGGGAATATCAATCTGACTTACATCCAGCCAGTGATTTAATGTTTCTAATTCTTTTAGGAAATGTCCTCTGCCAATGATCCAGTGATGATCACAACCATTATTCAATACAGCAGACAATACATCCTTCGCTTCATAAACTTCAGGCTTCACTTCTGCATAGCTACCTCTGAAGGCCATTTCTGAAGAAAGAATTTCCCCTTCGAAGTTAAATACTCTTGCTCCGTCAGGGTACTGGTATTTTGCGATGGTTACTGGACCTGTTTTCTGCAAAAACTCCAGTAACATTCCCATACTGCTTTCAATGCTATAATTTTCAAGGATACTGTGATTTCTCACTTCAAAACCCGTCTCCTCGTTGATTAATTTTGTAGGTGCTCCCCCACAATGCCAGAAACCTATTCTATCATTTCCATTATCTATCAATGATAAATCTACTAATGTAGGTATGCCTTCCATCAACGTCACTTGATTCATCACAACCATTGTCAATAAAGCGCCCATATCTGATTCATCGGCCACTGGGATTCCAATATCTTGAATCAACGCTCCTGCTCCATCACCAGCAATTCCATAATGATCAAATAATTCTGGCCAGTTTTTCAGACCTATCCCTATATAATTTTGTTGACGACTAAAATCTGCCACTGCTAATGACAAACGGATACATTTATTGATCTGCTCAGGTGTTACATTATTAAACTTGCAAAGCGGATGGAAAAGTAATGCTTCTCTAATTTCATCAATATCCTCTTCCTTAAACTTCTGTCCGTGCTTCCAAATCGTTTCAAAATCTACTCTATCTACAATCAAACCGTAGCGTTCCAACAATGCAATTTCATTCAATTCACAATCATAGAAACCTGGCACTCTAAACCCACCGATCATACCAATCATTCTTTGGTTCATCGATGCTTTAGCGTAAGCCGCTTTCGCAAATGGCATTACTCTTTCCGACAAACGATCTGACTCAGGATGTTCAAAAAGCCAAGAATATTTCACATTGCTAGAGCTTAAAATATTCAATAGGAAGTTCTGACCACACAAACGGTTATTGACTAACCTACCGCCTGTCGCTTCATCATGCGACCAGCTTAATACAGGAATAGCATGTTGTTTTAGCCATCTTGCTAATGTTGCCGCCAAGTCACCTGCGATATAAGAACCTTGATAAATAACCAATGCATCTATTCCTTCTTTTTCTACTGACTGCAACCAATCCAGCATTTCTTCCTTTGTTTGCAAAGGTCCTTTTGAGATTGAAAGTTGAAAGAAGTCTCCAGGTAAAGCTTTTTGAAGGTTTGTCTGTGCTACTTTATAATTCTTTTTGATAGAAGCCCAGTCAAAATGTTCTTCCAAGCCGATGCCCACCAATCCTACTTTGGCTACATACTGTGGTTTTGCAGGTTGGATTAGTTTTTCAAATAGATGACTTACAACGCCTTGTTCAACTGGGTTTGATGCTACTGTTTCCATTGATTTCTTTTGATTAAATGTGTTATTATTTAAGTACTAAGACACAAGCAATCGAACAATAATTACGTGCACCATGACTGAAGTCATGGGCAGGTTATACTGACTCCACCAACACTAAAGTGTTGCTTACGTTATCAATCTTCAAGACTTTAGCCTTGATTAGATTGTTATATCACTTGCCCATAGTTTTAACTATGGTGCACGAAACACTCGCTTACTTTTGTCATAGTACTTATAGAGTAATTGATAATGTGTTTACATTATGCTGTTGTTTCGATTAAAGGAAGATTTTCTTCCATGTCTTTTCGTGAAGGAAATGAAGTTCGGCCTCCAAATACTTTTGCCACTTGAGAAGCGAAGAAACTACCATAGTTCATTCTTTCTCTTAATGACATCCCTTGCAGTACTGCGGAAGCATACGCCGCATGAAAGGCATCCCCACAACCTGTTGTATCTACAACCTTTACCTTATAAGCTGGCTGATGTATAATCATTTCCTCTTCTAAAGCGTAAGAACCATTTGCTCCATCTGTCACGACTACCTGTCCTTCGGTTAACTTGGAGAGCACCTTAACGCAGTCTTCAATTTTCTCAGTCTTGGCTAGTTTTTGAGCACATGTAAGCGGTAAGATCGAATGTGTTGCTAACTCCAACATTTCTTTCATTGTCGCTTCCTCACCTGCTTCCATATCCAATACAGTTGTAATTCCTTTTTTCTTAGCAAGCTTTAATAGGTGAAGATTGATTTCAGTATCATATCCATCTACAAGAATCAGCTTTGTATCACTTAGCCATTCTTCTTTAAAATCTGCCGGGATGAAGGAAGAGTAATTGTCCATTGAATAAAGGACTGTACGTTCTCCTTTATCATCCACCTGAACAATAGCTATTGCAGGCGTTGCATTTTCCTTTGACACAAACAGCGTATCCACAACACCATGCCTTTTCAGTTCTGCTCTTGCTATATCACTCAGCGTATTCTCTCCAAAATATCCTAAAAAACCGATATCATGACCCAATGCTGCTATACCACTTGCTGCATTTCCTGCAGGAGCACCACCTTGCACAATGATTTTTTCACACTCTGTTTTTTCGCCGTAAGGAACCTCATTTGGTACGGCAACTAATAAATCGACTACATTTAGTCCACTACATATCACTTCCATACTTCTTTGCTTTAGTTTAAGACAAAATTATGGTGTGATTATTACGTTTAATAAATTCAATATTTTACGATTTGTGTACTATATTGTCCAATAACTACTAAATCACAAGAACAACTAACAACATAGCGGAAATGAGAGCAAAACTAGAGGTTATTCCTAAGCAACTAGATCATTCTATTCACACTTTCATTTATGATGATGAGAGGTTTAATTCCCCTTGGCATTATCATGAAGAACTAGAATTGACATATGTATTAAAAAGTAATGGGATACGATATATAGGCAATAGTATTCAACAATTTCAAGCAGGCGACCTTGTATTAATTGGCTCTTCATTACCTCATGCTTGGAAAAATGTTGAGAATTATCGTCAAGGGGCTTCATCTGTTTACGTACAATGGAAGGCGGAGCAATTCAATGCAAAGATTACGGGCATTAAAGAGTTCATGAAAGTTGGGAAAATGCTTGAAAAAGCGAGAGCTGGTATTGTATTTAAGAAATCAATGATGACCGAGAATGTTGGTCAGATGCTTTTAGCATTACATCAATCTACTGAAATGCCAAGAATGATCCTTTTCTTACAGATACTACATATCTTATCAGAATTAAAAGACTATCAAATCTTATCAGAACCTATCGAGACTTTTATTTCTCAAAAGACAGATAGCAGAGTCGATAAAATCATTCATCATATTGAAGATCATTACAACAGCCCCATACAAGTGATTGATGTTGCTGAACTGTGCTGTATGACAAAGTCTTCTTTTTGTAAATTCTTTAAGAAAAGGTTCAATAAAACATTCACTCAGTACTTAAATGAGTTTAGGATACATATAATATGTCAGGAATTGCAAGATAGTAATCAGCCAGTAACACAAATAGCAATGGATTGTGGATATGAAAACATGTCGTACTTCCACCGTCAGTTTAAACAAGTCATTGGGATGACTCCTGCTCAATACAGGAAAAAGATAATAGCTATCAGTGATGGGTAAACTTAATAATCGTCAACTTTTAATCTATACTTCTACAAGCTTTCTAGGTTCTTCTTTCAACCTTCCTTCTTCTTCATTTTTGTCTTAACACAAAAACGAAGCAAAAAAGTCAAGGCTTTGAAGTCAAAAGCTAAATTCCATTCCTCTCGCCTAAATGATTTTAAACTCGCTAAAGCTCAAACAAGAAAATCATTTTTTACGGCTCAATACATGAAATTCTTAACGCTTTTCCCTTCAAGGCCGAGAGAGCACTACCAAATTAATAGGGTAGAAAGCCCCCTTACACGAATGTTAAGCGTTCACGTAATTAGTTTTTAGATATCTTCAGAAATTTCCTAATTTCTAAATGTCCAAATATTCGAAAACTTGGTTACGATATAAAAGGTATAAAATGCAAAAAGGTCAACCATTTCTGATTGACCTTTGAGCGGATGACGAGGCTCGAACCCGCGACCTACAGCTTGGAAGGCTGTCGCTCTACCAACTGAGCTACATCCGCAATAATTATTTTGGTGACACAAATATAATCACCTGAAATTGGAAATTCCCAATAAAAACCAATATTTCCTTTGGTGAAATCTTTAACTGACTGTACTTCTAGGATTAAAAAACAATATACATTCAGCATAAATGAAATCAACACCTATAGAATAAGGTCACTCAAAAAGAGACAAAGGTTTTAAAACGCAAAAAGGTCAACCGTTTCCGATTGACCTTTGAGCGGATGACGAGGCTCGAACCCGCGACCTACAGCTTGGAAGGCTGTCGCTCTACCAACTGAGCTACATCCGCAAGATAAAATAAAAGTGTGGGAGGGGCAGGATTCGAACCTGCGAAGCCGAAGCAACGGATTTACAGTCCGTCCCATTTGACCGCTCTGGAACCTTCCCATTAAGTAATTCTGATTGTGGGAGGGGCAGGATTCGAACCTGCGAAGCCGAAGCAACGGATTTACAGTCCGTCCCATTTGACCGCTCTGGAACCTTCCCAGATGCCCTCAATTACTTAATTTTTACACTCTGTCTTATCTTTTTATCGTGACCGTTTGTCCCGATTGCGATGCAAAAGTAGAGGAAGTTTTTTTATCTGCAAAATAAAAAATGAACTTTTTCGGTAAACAATTGTAAACTATTTGACAGACAATATTTTAAAAGTTGAATTATTTTAAAATAAAATTTCGAACAAAGGTTCTATCCTTCAATTTTGCTCTGATGACATAATTTCCTTTTTCGAAAGTATCCAGGATATATTGCGTTTTTAACTCTCCATTTTTTAATTCAATGCTCGAATTATAGACATCTTCTGTATCATCTTCATTCTTAATTGATATTTCGACCAGCTTATCTTGAGCAAAAAAACCATCGATTTGTAAAGTATCACTTTCAACTTTCACATTGAAGTAAGGTCTTTTATAATCTGTACTATGATATATTTTGAGAATTGGTCCCTCTGATCTATTAAAAATCTCTCCATAGATTGCCTTTCCATCCAAAGCAAATTGAAAATGATAGGTACCCTTCGGTAAATTACTTAATGCATAATTACGTCTTAGTTCACCCTTCTCTCTGAACACTTCCCAAAACACGGTCTTTTTCGTAATCTTTTCAGACATCTGAAAAAAGGAGTCTTCACCAGAAGTAGCATGTGCTTTTATTGCAAGTATTCCATCTATCAATTTCAGCTGATCCGACAAACTACTAATATCTTGAGCTAATAGAAGAGGTGGTGAGAAAAAAAATACGATTAGATAGAAAAAAAATTTGATCATATCACTTTAATTAAAAACGGGGTAAAATGAGGTCTGATTAGCCAATTTTGCCTCAGTTTGTGGGGTGCAATATACAGAATAAGTCCTAAGTAGCTGTATATTAATATGAATTAAGAAAAAATTTCACTCACAAGTTTGTTATTTCTGTTCAGATATCTACCTTTGCATCTCGGAAATTCAAGGTACTTCTATAAAGTACTGAAAATTAACGAATAAACGGGTGTAGCTCAGCTGGTAGAGTTACGGTCTCCAAAACCGCAGGTCGTGGGTTCGAATCCTACCACCCGTGCAAATTCAAAAAGAACTGTTATATTTAGCCGTTCAACTGATTTTAAACATTTACATAAGCAAAAGTTGTTATAAACAAGGCAACTTTTTTTATGGATAAAATTCGAAAGAATTATGAATAAATTAATGCAATTTTTTAAAGAGTCATACACTGAGATGACAGACAACGTAACTTGGTTGTCATTCAAAGAAGCTCAAGATAGCTCTGTATTAGTTTTAGTGGCATCATTGGTGTTCGCTTTAGTAATCGGAGGTGTTGATTTCGGATTCAACGAATTATTAACACTATTCTATAACGCATTTTAATTAAGGCGTTGAAATTGTATTTTTTAGTTAAGAAACCTCAACAGATAAAACTAATTAGCGATGGGTGAGCTTAAATGGTATGTAGTTAGAGCTGTAAGTGGCCAAGAGAAGAAAGTAAAAGATTATCTATTAAAAGAATTAGAGAATCAAAATCTTCAGAACTTTATCACGGAAGTATTAGTACCAACTGAAAAAGTTTATCAGGCAAGAAAGCAGAGAGACGGTAAGGTTAAGAAAATTGCTGTCGAGAAAAACTTATTACCGGGGTATGTTATCGTACAAGCTGATTTATCCAATGGTGAGGTTCAACACACGATTAATAGCGTTCCGGGTGTTATAGGTTTTCTGAATGCGGATTCAAAAGATCCGTCAGTGCTTCCAAAACCTATGAGAGAATCTGAAATCAATCAGATCCTTGGCAAAGTCGATGAGTCTGACGAAGGCGAAGTTAAACATGATACGTCTTACTCTGTCGGCGAAACAGTACGCGTTATGGATGGTCCATTCTCTGGATTCTCCGGAAGCGTAGAGGAAGTCTTCGAAGAGAAGAAAAAACTCAATGTCATGGTGAAGATTTTTGGCAGAAATGCACCAGTGGAACTCGATTATAAACAAGTAGAAAAAGAAGAATAACATGGCAAAAGAAATCGAAGGTTTCCTGAAGCTTCAAATTAAAGGTGGAGCAGCCAATCCGTCGCCGCCAGTAGGTCCTGCGTTAGGTTCGAAGGGTTTGAACATTATGGATTTCTGTAAACAGTTCAACGCTCGTACTCAAGACAAAGGAGGGCAATTATTGCCTGTATTAATTACAATTTTCAAAGACAAGTCTTTTGATTTCGTAATTAAAACTCCTCCAGCGGCTAATTTGATCATGGATGCGGCAAAAATTAAAAAAGGTTCATCAGAGCCTAACCGTAAGAAAGTAGCGTCAGTTACTTGGGATCAATTAAGAACGATTGCAGAGACAAAATTACCAGACTTAAACTGTTCTACAGTTGAATCAGGTATGAAAATGGTTGCGGGTACAGCTCGTAGCATGGGTGTAACAGTAGAGGGAACAGCTCCTTGGGAAGCTTAATTTCTACAAGTAAAATAGTTTTTAATCATGGCAGTATCAAAGAAAATGAAAGAGGCTCTATCAAAATACGATAGAACTCAAGAATACACGCTGGAGAAAGCTACTGAGCTTGTGAAAGAAATCTCTTTCGAGAAGTTCGACGCTTCTGTAGACTTAGACGTGCGTTTAGGTGTTGACCCACGTAAAGCGGATCAAATGGTTCGTGGTGTGGTAAGCCTTCCTCACGGTGTAGGTAAAGAAGTAAGAGTTCTTGCTCTAGTTACTCCAGACAAAGAAGAAGAAGCAAAAGCAGCAGGTGCTGACTACGCAGGTTTAGACGAATTCATCAAGAAAATCGAAGGTGGATGGACTGATATCGACGTAATCATCACTATGCCAACTGTAATGGCTAAAGTAGGTCGTTTAGGTAGAGTTTTAGGTCCTCGTGGTCTAATGCCAAACCCTAAAGCGGGTACTGTAACATTAGAAGTAGGTAAAGCTGTAAAAGAAGTTAAGGCTGGTAAAATTGACTTTAAAGTTGACAAAGCTGGTATCATTCATACTTCAGTTGGTAAAGCATCATTTACTGCTGAGCAATTGAAAGAGAATGCTGCTGAGTTAATCGCAACTTTATCAAAGTTAAAGCCTTCTTCAGCAAAAGGTACATATTTTAAGAGCGTAACGATCTCTACAACTATGGGCCCTGGTGTCAAAGTTGAAAAGGGATCAATCGATAGCTAATTATGACAAAAGATCAAAAGGTACAACTCGTTGAGGAGTTAAGCCAAAAATTGGCAGCTTGTGATTACTTCTACATCGTAAACAGTGCTACTATGACTGTTGATGAAGTAAACAAGTTCCGTAAGGCTTGCTTTGCATCGGGTATCGAATATCAAGTAGTCAAGAACACGCTAATTGCGAAAGCTCTTGACAAATTAGAATCAGATACAGACTACGCTGAGCTTAAAGATAATGCTCTTAAGGGTATGTCAGGTATCATGTTCTCTCCAGAATCAGGTGCAGCTCCTGCGAAAGTTCTTAAGGACTATCAAAAGGATATGCCAAAAGATCGTAAAATCCCAGCATTGAAGGCAGCTTCAATCGACGGTGGTTTATACGTTGGTGAGCAACACTTAGAAGCTTTAACAGCTGTAAAATCGAAAGCAGAACTTATTGGAGATATCGTAGGATTACTTCAATCACCTGCTAAGAATGTTGTTAGTGCTTTACAATCTTCAGGTCAGACATTATCTGGTCTATTGAAGACATTAGAGGAGAAAGGAGAGTAATATACTCCTTCCTAACAAAACCTCTTGTAATGACAGCGTAAATACTACGCCCGATTGCAAAAACATATTATTATAATTTGATTTAAAAAACACGTTTTAATTTTATACAAAAATGGCAGATTTGAAAAAATTCGCAGAAGAGTTAGTTAACTTAACAGTTAAAGATGTACAAGAGCTTGCTGAGATCTTGAAAGAAGAGCATGGTATCGAGCCAGCTGCTGCTGCTGCTCCAGTAATGGTTGCAGGTGGTGCTGAAGGTGGTGCTGCTGCTGAAGAGAAAACTGAATTCGACGTGATCTTGAAATCAGCTGGTGCTGCTAAATTGAAAGTAGTTAAGGCTCTTAAGTCTGCTGCTGGTTTAGGTCTTAAAGAAGCTAAAGAATTAGCTGATTCAGCTCCTGCAGCTGTAAAAGAAGGTATCTCTAAAGAAGAAGCTGAAGCATTGAAAGAAGCTTTAACTGCTGAGGGTGCTGAAATCGAATTAAAATAATTTTAGTTTATAACTAAAGTTATCGATTATAGATAAGAAGAGTGAATCTTTCGGGATTCACTCTTTTTTTTTATTTCAATATTTTAAAGGAATACTTTTCTTTTCCATAAGAGATCAAAAGTATATTTATTCCTTTGGAGAAAAAATGATTTGGAATTAGATCTTTCGTCTCTTCTGTACAATCTATAACCTTTCCATCTGAATGCACTACAATGATTCGTTTACTATTGAACTTCTCATTCCTATACAAAACCTGAACACTCTCTCCTGAGCTTATTGAATTTGTACTAATCAAAACTTCAGGTAATGAAGATTGATACTGGGCTTCAAGAACTAATGTCTCAAAAACTTCCCTTGCCCCATCAAAATCTATTTGATGAAGTTGATAATAATTTCGTCCAGATTGATTTAGATTAGTATCTATCCATTGATACTGATGAGTGAAATAACTATTGCCCTGCCCTTCTACTTTTGCAATCAACTCCCATTTGACAAGATCTTTGGATCGGTAGATTTCAAATAATTTATTATTCTGTTCTGAAGCGGTACTCCACTTTATAACTGCATTTCCATGACTGTATGATACATTAAAAGCAGTAAGTGTTACAGGTAAATCTTCGTTGCAAAATGTTCCTGACTTGGTAGAACAGCTACCTTTTATACTGATGTAGGGAGTGTTGTATACATAAGGGGAATTATGTTGATCATCAAAATATCCTTCAACAGAAAATGAGGTAGCATTTCCTCCTATTTCAAATTGTCCGCTACCAATATCTGTTCTCAAAAAATTACCATTGATCATCAGATTACCTCCATCTTTCACAAATAAATTCCCGTTATCCAACTGAAAATCTCCTTCTATTTCCAAGTCCCCAAACACTTTCATTTCCACGTTGTTTTTATCCATAATTATACTTCCTAACACATACACGGCTCCTTGAGTACTGACTTGAAGAAAGCCGTCATCTTCAAAAGTGAAATATATATTCAGGTTATCACTCTTTAGATTATAATTCAGATTTAATTTGGCATTGGAAGAGAGGATGATTTCATCATTATTGGTTGGGGCACCACTACCCCCAGCTATTCGAACCCAGTTGTTTATATTTTGCCACTCTTCAAGCGTATTAATCGTGATTTCTCCGTTAGGTTTGTATTGTTCCGCCAATAGAGTATTTGAGAGTATTACCAAAAAGAATACATTTAGAATAGTAGTTATTTTCATCATTTAGATAGTTTACCTTTCATTCATTTCAAGTTCCTAAAGTTGAAAAAAACGAAGGTTAAAAGCGTTCCATTTGATAAAATTCCACTAGTACCAAAAAAAATGGCACTAAAAAAAGCAACACTTCATAGCGTTGCTTTCAATAAGTATCAGTTCTTTACCTTATTATTTAATCACATTGGCCTTTACCGTAATGATTGTAACAGGGTCAATAGGATCATTGGTAAAAAGGGTAAATGACCTTGTTTCTTTACCAGTACGAGGCGTTTCTAAATATCTTATATTAATATTGACTGTTTCGAAGGTTTGTACTTCTTCAGACTCTATACTTAATAATTCTAGACCGTGATTGGTTTCTACTTTTAATATTTTCAAGGGTACTTCTCCCGTGTTCATTACCGATAAAGTGACAATCTTCTTTCCGTCATTTTTCACATTACCTAGATTCATATAGGTACTTGACAATCCCATTTTAGGTTTTGGTCCATCACCTTCTGATTCTGGAAAATAAATTGAAGCAGAAACAATGCATTCGGATGATACAATTTCTTTTTTCTGATTGACCAAATCAAGTGAAAATGTATCTTGTGCGTAACCGTATTCCTCTCTCTCTTCAGGTTTAATAAATAGTGTAAATGAACCTTCAGATTGTGGTTCTATTTCAAACTCACTACTATCAATCAATACACCTAAATATGAAGGAGTAACCGGAGGCTTTTCAAAACGCAAAGTATCATCTGTCTCATTATAAAAGTATACTTTTTTAGACGCTAGACCTTGGGCAGTCAGTAAACCAAAACTCACTTTTTTATGAGGCCACTTAATGCCTGAGTCTCCATAAGGGTAGAGTTTCTCTTTAGAAAGTGAGGACGGGCGAATAAACCCTGCCAACTTTATAGTATACTCTTGGTTACTACCATTGAGTTTGACCGTAAATGATTTATTAAATGGACCGGGCTTGTACGGTACAAACTGTACTTCTAAAGTATTTTTTTGTCCTTTTTGTAATTCTTCGGTGGGATAAGAAGCCAACAGACATGAACAATCTGCTATTACTGTATCGATGCTTACAGCACTCGATAAGACTTTAAATGGAAAAGAATAGGAAACGGTGTCAGGATAATTGGGTAGTTTCCCCAAGAATACACTGTCTTTTTCAAACTCAAGGCTCTTTTGAGCTATTAATTCAGTAGAAAAAAGGATTACCAGCCCTATAAAAAACGAAAGCTTCTTAATCATGAGATAGGGTTATTTCATAAAAATTAGAAGCTCAAATATAATTGATAAATGGAAATTAGAAGATGAAAAAGGAAAGTTTCTACCCCAATATTTGAAAATTTATATAGCCAATAAAAAACCATACCGTCAACGACCATATTGACACTAAATAATAACTTTCTTTGGTGATTCTATAGCGTAAGAGAAATAATGTAGGCAACATTAAAATAATACCGCCAGACAACTCCAATGCATGTAACACCACGCTTGGTACTCTTGGTATAATTAATTTATAATCTAAAAAGACAATCACTAAACTGACTAAATTGATAAATAATAAATATGTTATGAAAATCCCCATCACTTCTATTTAACTTTAAAGAGCTACAAAACACATCAATGCATTTTTTGTCCTAGTACTTACGCTCTTGTAACTTGTTTAATTCCTTATTTGATTAAACTGTTTTTTAAATAGAAATGATGAGGATAAATGGTTTTGTTAGGTTAAAAAAACGAAAATAACTATACCTATCTTTAGTTTAAAAGTATTGATAAACAAACAATTAACAACCTATTACTTTTTCTTTGGATCCATGATATAGACCGTCTTTTCTTCTCCATTCCACTCTAGTGAAACATATAAGATATTGTTTTTCTTATCGTACCCCATGTCACATTTATCAGAAGGCTTGTTTTTCTTTCCTATTCCAACACCACTTGGAATTCCTGACATATTGTGTATTTCGAGTGTTATTTTTCTCATAGAAGGTGCTCCTTTGTAATCTCCTGTTTGAGATAAGGTTACTTCCATTCCTTTTTTCGAAAGTTTTGTTGTTACAGAAAGTAACTGGTATTGTTGATTATCAATAGAAGATCTTGACTTTCCGTCATCAGCAAACATTACTCGTTTATGCTCTTTCACTTCTGCATCTTTCCATATTTGGAATGTCAATTCCTCAGAAGTGTATTCATTGGTAGATTGAAGGTTTTTCGTTGCCAATGGAATAATACTTCCACCTTTGACAAAAACAGGAAGGCCTTTTAATGGAGCATCCACTGTTACCCAATTTCCTCCTTCATACTTTTCGTTGGTCCATAAGTGATACCAATTATGTCCTTTTGGTAAATAAAGTTTTCTTTCTCGACCGCCTTTTTCCGTAATAGGTGCGACCAAATAGGCGTCCCCCCACATATAAGTATCTGACAAGTTTTGTAAAGATGCATTGTTGGATTCTTCTACAAACAATGGTCTTAACAGTGGCATACCTGTCGTAGAGTTTTCAAAGGCTAAAGTATAATTGTAAGGCAACATTTTGTATCTGTATTCAATGTAACTTTTTACAATATCAAAAGTTTCTCCCGTGTAATGAATCACTTCTGATGGAATCATTTCTTGAGCATGTGGTCGGTATACAGGTTGGAACACACCGTACTGCAACCATCTCACATAAAGCTCTGTTACTTCCTCCTTTGTTCTTCCCCAATTCACAAAACCTCCTAAATCAGAGTGCATATACGGAATACCGCTCATCCCCATTGTCATGGCAATTTGTGACTGAGGTACAAGTCCTCCAAATGAACGACTCACATCACCTGACCAAGGCACTAAACCGTATCGTTGTGATCCTACGTATCCTGATCGCATCAATACGAAAGGTCTTACTTCTGGAAAATCCTTTCGGTAACCATCATGAATAATTTTTGCCCATTGATGTCCATAAACGTTGTGTACTTCATCTGCTGAACCATTGACATGCTGTAATTCTGATGGATGAACCTCAGGCTCTCCCAAGTCTCCCCACCATCCACTAACACCTTGTTCTATTAATCCTTTGTAGATATTCCAGAACCAATCTTGGGCTTCAGGTTTAAAAACATCTACCAAACCTGTTTCCCCAAAGAAAAATTCATAAACATAAGGTTTTCCAAATTGGTCCGTACCTAATACCTCTTTTTCTACAGCCTCTTCCCATTTAGAAGAAGAAGTGACAATAAAAGGCTCTGTGATTAGGATTGTATTGACATTCTCCTCTTTCAGCTTTTGCATCATTTGCTCTGGCTGAGGGAAAGCTTCTCTGTACCAATCAAGGTTACCCATTGTTCCTTTAATTTCTTTTCCGAACCAATATAAATCTAGGATAATGGCATCCAGAGGCACTTCCTTCTCTCTGAATTCTGCTACAGTCGTTTCAACTTCTTCTTGTGAATGGTATCCAAAACGAGAAGCAAAATTGCCAAACATCCAAAGTGGAGGTAAGGGCTGTTTACCTGTTAAATTGGTAAACTCATTCATAAGGTCTTTAAAGTCATTTCCTGCTACTACAACATAGCTTGATCGTCCACCGATGGTCTCAAAAGAAAGTTCATCCTTCTTTGTTTTTCCAACATCAATAAAACCAATAGGGGCATTGTCATAAAGAAGAGCATAGTTTTTTGATGAAATCATCAATGGCATTCCATAATTCATTTGAGGAGCGAACTCTTCATTGCCATAGGCCGCTTTATTGTAAAGTGGCAATCGGTGGCCTCTTCTATCCAAAGGTAAAGCTCTCTCTCCTGCTCCATATAATGCTTCTCCCTCTTGTATTTTGAATTTGAAACCTTTTAAAGTATCTGCATCAAAATAACCTCTGCTTTCTTCTAATAGTTTTTCTCCATTGTGATAATAGCTGATTTGAAGTGGCTTCTTATTCACTTTCACCGTCATTCCTCCTTCTACAGAAAAAGACACAAACGCACCTTCATCTTTAGCTTTTACCATTAGTTTATTGGGGGCCATAATTACCGCCTCTGATAATGGTAATGTTTCAACCCCTTTGGGGTAAAACTGTGTCTCTACTATTTGCTTATCAAAAGGCCTGACAATGATCTGCCCATCATTAGTATTGATTTCTAAATTTTGTCCGTCGATTTGATGCGAAATATAGTTTCTTTGTCCAAAAACGGTGATTGACCACAAGGACAAAATGAAAACTAAGGTGATTTGATTGATGATTTTTAATGGGCTTTTCATTATTGCTCCTAAATTTGATAGTGTGAAAATAGATAATTACAAAAGTAAAAGGAGATATTTACATAATAATAGGGATTATCATATTCTAACATAATATACGTTTAATAAATGTCTTATGACAAAAGTTTTAATCATAGATAAACTCCACGAATCAATTTTTTCAATCTTTGATTCCGCTAATATTGAATATACTTACACTCCTGACATTACACCCGCAGAAGTGCCTGATAAAATTAAAGATTATAATGGTCTTGTGCTTAGAAGTAAAATGAAAGTTGGATTGGATCTTTTAGATTTAGCTCCCAAACTTCGTTTTATTGCCCGTGCAGGAGCTGGCGTGGATGAAATCGATGAAGAGTATTTAAAAAGACGTCAAATCACTTTACTTAATGCCCCTGAAGGAAACATGGACGCTGTAGGTGAACATACTACTGCCATGTTGCTTTGTTTGATGAATTACCTTCATGTTGGTAACAATGAAGTTCGTCAGAAATTGTGGCAAAGAGAAGAAAACCGCGGTCACGAGTTATCCACAAGAACAGTGGGTATTATTGGCTACGGTCACATGGGACAAGCTTTTGCGAAACGTTTGATTGGTTTTGGTTGTAAAGTATTGGCTTATGATAATGGAAAAGAGAACTATGGTGATGAATACGCTCAGGAAGCTACTTTGGAGCAAATCCAAAATGAGGCCGATGTACTGAGTTTTCACATTCCATTGAATAAAGAAAATAAGCACTTGGTCTCTCAAGATTATTTAGGTGGATTCAAAAAGCCCATTTATCTAATCAACCTTGCAAGAGGTGAAGTGATTCCGTTCTCAACGATTGAATGGGGATTGGATAATGGTAAAATCCTTGCCGCTGGTTTAGATGTTTTAGAAAATGAAAAATTGAATACATTGACGCCTGAACAGGACCGTATTTTCAAGAAATTAAGCCAAGACAGCAGAGTACTTTTCACCCCTCACGTAGGCGGATGGTCTTTTGAATCGTATGAAAAGATCAGTACTGTATTAGGACGAAAAATTGTGAATTTATTGAATAAGTAAATTCAACAACGGCAGTTCAACCACAATCCCTTCATCATTAAGTCATTAAATGGTGAAGGGATTTTTGTATTTCTCATTTTTTTAGTAAGATTGTATTCCATAATCGAAATATATTCACCTTAAAACATATCTCACGATAAGAGCCATGTAGTTGTTTTCTCGATACCTTCCGTCAATTTTAGCTTTCTTCCTCAGAAGAAGGGCTTTTTGCTATGCAATAAAATTGACTCACAAAATCAGAGAAAACCTTGTTTGCCAAAACAAGAAATACAATTACTACAGATTAAAATCATGGCTTTTTCTAAAAAGTATAATAGGAGTCTGCATGCTCATAGTAGCAAGGGCACGACCTCCGACGATCGCTTTATGCCGAAAGGTTATGTACAAGCGTTTGCTTCATTACGTCAACTTGTACTGACCGAAAAACTAGATGGGCAAAATAACTGTCTCAGTGAATTAGGCGTATTTGCACGTTCGCATGCCGCTCCTTCTCAATTGCCTTGGGATAAACCATTAATCGAAAGATGGCAACTGATCAAAAATCAGCTCAAAGGTTTAGAAGTCTTTGGGGAAAATATGTACGGCGTTCATTCCATAGGCTATAAAAAACTGTCTTCTTTCTTTTATGTATTTGGTATAAGAGAAAAGGACCAATGGCTTTCATGGGAAGAAGTGAAATTCTATGCGGAAGTATTAGACTTTCCTACAGTTCCTGAGATTGAAATCAACAAACCTTTATCTGCTTTTACGTCAACTTATAAAAATGAGGAGGAGGCACTACAAGCATGGATCACTGATCAATTGGGTTGTTCATGGGAAGACTATGTGGATACCGCAGGACAATTGGGCGGTTATGACGTTCACTCACTTCAACCTTGTTGTGAAGGTTTTGTCATTAGAAATGCAGATTCCTTCCCTGCTAATTCTGGTTTAGTAGATGTTGCCAATAATGAATTCAGCGACCTCTTCAAGTTGGTTCGAGAAAATCATGTTAAAACGGATCAGCATTGGGTGAAAAACTGGCAACCGGCAACACTTCAAGATTATCAAACTTATCAATGGCATGCATATGAATACTATAAATAAAGAGTGGACAATTCCGGCTGTTCAGATTAAAACGCCAATGGATTGGGAAAGTGTAGAAAGAGAATTTGAATGGCTTTCAGAATTAAAAAATACTCCACAAGATTCGATTTGGCATCAAGAAGGCGATGTATTGACACACACCAAAATGGTGGTGGAAGCACTTTTAAAAATGGATGACTTTAAGGTTTTAGATCATAATGCTCAATACATTCTTTTTCTATCTGCTCTCTTTCATGATATTGAAAAAAGGTCGACAACGACTACTGAAATCATAGACGGGCAAGAAAGAATTATTTCACCTAATCACGCTAAAAAAGGAGCTCAAACTGTAAGATCTCTCCTATTCGAACAGTACAATACACCTTTTGAGATCAGAGAACACATTTCAAACCTTGTACGACTGCATGGTTTACCACTTTGGGCAATTGATAGAGAAGACCCGACAAAAGAAGTGATCAAGTCGAGTTTGATGACCAATAACAAATGGTTGAGTATGCTGGCAAGGTCGGACGTTTTGGGTAGAATTTGTGAAGACAAAGAGGAGATCCTTTACAAGATTTCGCTTTTTGAGGAATTGTGTAAAGAGCAACACTGCTGGGATGAGCCTTATGCTTTTGCTTCAAATTATGGAAGGTTCCTTTATCTCAATAAACCGGAGATTGCTCCTTTCTATCATCCTTTTGAAGATCTAAAGTTTGAAGTGATTCTCCTTGCGGGATTACCTGGAGTGGGAAAAGATACTTTTATCCAACATCACTTTGAAGATTATCTTATGGTTTCTTTGGATAACATTCGCAGAGAACATCAATTTGACCCTACGAATACCAAACACAATGGCAAAGTCATTCAATTAGCCAAAGAAGAAGTCAAAGTCTTGTTAAGGAAAAAGGAATCTTTTGTCTTCAACGCTACCAACCTTACTTCTGATTTAAGACAGAAATGGATCAGTCTGTTTCTTGATTATAAAGCAAAAGTGAGAATCATTTACCTTGAAAAACCACTGAAAGAAATTCTTCAGCAGAATAATCAGAGAAAATGGGTAGTACCTGAAAAAGCGATTTTAAAGCTCAGTAAAAAAATAGATATACCTCAGTATCATGAGGCACACGAAATAGATTACATAACACAATAAACAAATGGAATTTAAAAAAGAATTTGAAGCCAATAAGAAACAATGGAATGCCCGAGTGGAAGGGCATGTGGCTTCTAAAATGTACGATGTAGAAGGTTTCATGAAGGGTGAAACTTCTTTAAAAAAAGTGGAACTTGCCGGTATTGGTGATGTAACAGGAAAACGTATTCTTCATCTGCAATGTCACTTTGGGTTAGATACTTTGTCATTAGCTCGATTGGGAGCTGAGACAGTGGGGCTGGATATTTCTAATACTGCTATTGATAAGGCCAATGAGATTAGAGATGAATTGGGTCTGAATGCCTCTTTTGTCTGTTCTAACCTCTATGATATCAGAGATCATCTTTCTACAGAAGAAAAGTTTGATATGGTATTTGTCTCTTACGGTGCCGTATGCTGGTTGCCTGATTTAAAAGAATGGGGCAATATCATTGACGATTACCTTGTAGAAGGCGGTGAGTTTTATATGGTGGAAATGCACCCTTACATCTATACTCTAAACTGGGATACCTTCAAACCTGAATACAATTACTTCAACAAAGAAGTGTATCAGGAAATGGTAGAAACAAGTTATGATGGTGAAACTCCTCTTAACCTGCCGGAATATTTCTGGATTCATTCCTTACAGGAAATGATGGCTCCTTTCCTTTCTAAAGGCTATCAATTGAAGACCTTCCAAGAGCATAATTATCAAACGTATGACTGTTTTGATGATATGGTTGAAAAAGAAGAAGGAGAATATACTTTCAGAAAGCTTGAAGTGGATATTCCTTATATGATTGAATTAAAGTTCAAAAAATAAGAAGTAATAGATGAGTCGAGAAGTAGTAATTTGTCATTTACTAAGAATAAATTAAACTTTATTTACATAATTAACGTTAGATAATGGAAACGCACTTCCACGTTCAGCATTTAAACTTAAAAAATGACAAAACTTGCTACTTCTCCTACTTCCAACACTTCATCTATTAAATGGAATGAAGTCATTAGTCTCACTGCTCTAAACGTCGCAATTCTTATCAGCTGGATTGCTTATCAAGAATACCAACCGCATCTCCTTCATAAATTTGGCTTGGAACACTTAAGTGGCGTTTTGGTTTATGCCAAAGCCATTATTGTTGTCGTTATACCTATTGTAGCAGGGTTTATTGCAGATAAATTAATTGCTAAAAAAAATAATCACTTTTTTGTATACATGATCGGTGTGAGTGCCACATCCATGATTTTTATGATCGTGGCCACTATTATTGGCTTGGGCCCTGAATCATCATTTGCTTTATTCCTTCCTGTAATGATTATTTTGTGGTTGATCACAATGAATATTTTTATCAGCCCAGCAGCCTCTTACATTGAGATGTTTGCCCCTATCAATAAGTTGCCTCTTGTAATGGGTGTGATTGTTTTAGTGATGAATATAGTCAACAGTTTAGAACCTATTGTTGTGGCTTTAATTAACTTCTTTGGTGATACACTTACCTTTGTTGTTGGAGCGGTTTTGATTTCCTCTACTGGTTTTATTTTCAAAAAGGTAATGACTAAAGAAGTTTTGACTAAAGAAGAAAATCATCATCTATCCACCACAAACAACTATACTATTATTATTGTTTCTGCTCTTTTATTAGGACTTTGCAAAGCATTTCTTTCTGAATTTATTCCACAAACAGATACTTTATCAAAGATTTCAGGCAGCAACTTCGCCTTTTTAATGCTTTCCGTTTCTGCACTAATGGCTTTTATATTTTGCTTTGTAATAAACATTAACCAATACAAAACATTTATCCTTTTGAGTGCATTTTTCTTGACTATAGGTGCTATTTCTTTATTATTCTTTAATGAATATTCGGCCCTACTTATTTTCGGAAGTGTGGTTATCTCATTTGGATACAGTATACTACAAGTTCTAGGCTTACCACTTACTATTATGTATTCTCAAAAAAGGCATCTTACATTTAATGTAGGATTGTTCATTGGTGTAAGTGAAATTGGAGATGGCCTATTTGAAATTTTACTCTAAAAAGTTCAAATATCTTCTAGACTCTAATTGGAGAAGTGTTGAATTATAAAAAAGATGAGATACTTTCACGTCCTATTTATATCCTTTATCTTTAAGTATCAGTCAATTCAGAATTTATTCATAAATATAATTTCATGTCAACTCATCTTCATTCGAAATAATGAAAAAAACACTTCTACTTTTCTTTTTTTCATTAATTACAAGCTTTAGTTTCTCACAAGATCTTATTGTTACAATAGGTCATGATTCTATTGAATGTAAAATTGATGAAATATATAACAATCACATTTATTTTAACATCAATTCGAAAGGGCAAATAAAGTCTAGTTTGCTACCGCTAAATAGAATTGAATATTATGAATATGGTTTTTATAATCCAAGAGATGCAAGTTCATATCATCCCACTCCCAAAAAATTATCAAAACTTCGCTTTAGTTTGAATGGTGGAATTTCCTACAGAAGTATTCCAGTCGATAATAGATTACCTAGTCAAATTGTAAATCACATAAAGGCTCTAAGGTTAGGTTTTACATTGGGTGGTAGTGCCACCTACTTTTTTAATGATTATGTCGGTGTAAGCGTAAAATATATGTTTAATCGTTCTGAAAATGAAGAAACCTTTCCCTTTGATATTACTTTAAAAGAGACTATCACGATGAATTTTGTTGGTCCGGGTATCCTTGTGAGGTTAAAAAGTAAGTCTCAGAAAGGTGCACTGGTGTTAGGAGGAAGGTTTGGTTATTTAGACTATAAAAATAATTCAAGTCTAACTGGATATTACCCTATCAAAATTACAGGAGATACTTATGGTATCAACTTCTCAGTAGGATATGATTTTAATGTCTCGTCTGTTGCCTGTTTGAATCTACAGTTTGATATTATCCTTGGAAGTCTAACAGAATTTCAGGTTGAAGAAAATGGTACGGTGAATACAGTACGACTTCCGAGTGGATCAGAGGAGGGTTTGAACCGAATTGATTTGACTTTGGCATTGGTCATTAACCCTTAATACAAATAGACATTGTTATTTTTATAACAGCTGTTAATAAAGATCGATAACTCTTAAATTCTTCCGTATTGTTGTAAATAAGTACCATTATTGTATGGTTCTAAAAATAATGAGAAGATATTTTTCACATAGCGGCATCATCAAAAGCTTAGTGCTGTTAATGGCATTTCACTTATTTAACGTAAGTGTAAATGTGAATGACAGACTATTGCCTAAACATATGTCCAATGAGATTGAAAGTATCTTTGAGTTGGTATCCATGCATCTATTTGGTGAAGATGCTGCATTACCTGATAACCCTAATGGAGAAGATGAAGGGCAGGTGATTGTAGGTCAAATCAATATTACTTGGTTCCTCAGTAACCCAAGCATCATAACCCCAGCGTCCCAAGTTGATATTGATGAATTGCCAACTGACGAGAAACTCCCAATCGCTCGTCCATTATTTTATACTTCTCCTTCCTACCCTACAGATACTCCCCCGCCGAAAATGGCATAGTATTATTTTACCGTAATGGCTTTTAAGTAGCTTATAATCAATTTATAGCTTCTTTCTTAACACGCCTCTATTTACGGTTTTTTATGTCTTTTCAGAAGACATTCCCTATTCAATATTTTATGTTTATCAACTTGCTACAGATATGTTCTGTTGGTAAGTCATGATACCTTATTCATTATTATTATTTAGGTATAATACTATGTACAAGTATTTTATTGGTTTAATGTTATGCATTTTAAGCCTTACTGCCTCTGCACAAAAAGCGGAAGAAGAAGCCTTAAAAATGCAGTTAACAATACCACAAGCGGAGGAAATCTTCCTTCAAAATAACTTAACTCTAATCGCTGAAAAGCAAAATATAGAAATATCAAAAGCAGAAGTCATTCAAGCAAAAGCGTGGCCTAATCCTGAGGTTGGAATAGAGATCGCTATGTATGACAATGAGGATAATATCTGGTTCAGAACAGATAGAGAAGCTCAAAGGGTTTTCGAAATCTCGCAGATGATCGAAACTGCGGGTAAAAGAAAAAAGAGAACCAATGTAGCCAAGATTGAGGCTGAAATCTCAGAGTATGAATTTTACAATACATTGAGAGAACTTCGTACGGAACTTCGTTCAGAGTTAGTTGAGTTACATTATGCACAAGAGAAAGCGAGTAGCTATTTAGTGGCCATTGAGCCCGTTGAAAAGTTAGTCGCTGTTTATAAAGAACAATCACAAAAGGGAAATGTATCTAAATCAGAAGTGGTGCGTTTGAAAGCACTTCTGTTGGATGCCAGAAAAGGTTGGCTAGACTTGGTTCAAGAAGCCGCTGATATTGAAGCGAACATTAAAATGCTCTTAAACGTGCAGGCTAATGTTAGTTTAACTATCACGATTCCTGAATTCAAGCCAAGTGAATCTTTACCCGATCCGACGCTTTGGGCAACACTAGCACAAGATCATAGGTTCGATTTCAAAATCGAAAATATTCGTATGAAACAATCTGCGGAGAGTCTTGCGCTAGCCAAAGCTGAGGCGGTACCGGATCTACATTTAGGAACAATGTATGACCGTAGAGGTGCTCACCAAGCAGATTATTGGGCTATCCAAATTGCCTTTGATTTACCAGTTTGGGATAGAAATAAAGGGGGAATTCAAGCCGCTAAAATTCAGCAAGAACAACAACAAGTTCGCTTAAATGAAGCAGAGAAAAACCTTCAGATTGACATCTACACTGCCGCTCAAAAGTTGAATCAAGTAAGATCACTTTATGAGCAGTTAGACCCTGAATTGTCTGCGGAAATGGAAGAAGTAATGGGTGCTGTAACCAAAAGTTACCAACACAAACAGTTAAGCCTTTTGGAGTTCATTGACTTCTTTGAAAGCTACCGCGACAACCTTGGACAATGGTACGACACTGAAATGTCGCTATTCCAAGCACAAGAAAATGTCAACTACACGGTTGGCAAAGACATCTATCCTATTCAATAATTCTTAATTCGAAATCACATGAAATCTTTATATAAATTAGTTGCAGGTCTAGTATTCGCTGGAACAATCAGTCTTTCTTTTCATTCATGCTCTACATCAACAGCTAAAACTGAAAACAAAAAAGAAACTACTACTGAGCTAAGCTCAAGTATGAAAAAAATTGTAGCTACTGAAGCAGTTACATCTTCTACACTTTCCAATAAAATCCGATTAACAGGTACTGTTGAGGCATTACCAAACAAACAAATCCGTATTCCTGCTATCGTTTCTGGTAGAGTAACCAATGTGATGGTGGCGATCGGTGATGAAGTCAAAAAAGGACAAGTCTTGGCAAAAATTTACTCTGCAGATATGGCGGAAGTAAAGCAAGAATGGATTGAAGCAAAAGCGAATGTTGACCGTGAAGAAAAAGAGTTTGAAGTAGCGAACTCTTTATTTGATGCTGGTTTAAGCTCTGCTTTGGAATTACAACAAGCGAAAAGTGAGTTGGAAGCGGCAAAAGCTCAATTAGATAAAGTAAATCAAACATTGAAATTGATGGGTGAGTCAAGCAATGCAACTCACATTGTAAGAGCTCCAATGAGCGGTACAATCATCGAAAAGAACATTAATGCCAATATGTTATTGCGTGATGATTTTGAAGAGTCAATGTTCACAATTGTCAATTTGAGTGATGTTTGGGTGAAAATCAATGTATTCGAATCGGACTTAAGCAAAGTACAGTTAGGTGCTAAAGTGGAAGCAAAAGCAATGGCGTATCCTAATGAAACTTTCACTGGTAAGATCGAAAAAATGAGTAAAATGATTGACCCTGAAACGAAAGTTTTGAGTGCTAGAGTGGCAATGCGTAATGAAAACAAAAAGCTACTTCCAAACATGGCAATGAACGTAGTAGTTTATCAAGACTTCGATGAGGAAGTATTGGAAGTGCCAGACAACGCTATCGTATTCCACAACAACAAAGATTATGTTGTAAAGAAAGTGGGGCAAGAATTTAAAGTAGTTCCTGTTCAAGTAAAAGGGAACAATGACAATAAAGTTTTCATTTCGGGGGATTTAAAAAGTAATGATCGTGTTGTATCAGAAAAGGCTCTATTGTTATTCAATGAGCTAGTAGAACAACAAAAAATCGCAAAAAACTAATAAAATCCACCTGCTAAAAATTTGTAGAAGAAATGAAAAACTTTGTTCAAAATATCATTAGCTTCTCTCTGAGAAACCGATTCTTTGTGTTCTTTATGACACTAATCCTGATCGTTTCCGGAGTGATTAGCTATCAAAATACGCCTATCGAGGCATTTCCTGACGTTACCAACCCTAGAGTAAGAATTATCTCACAATGGCCTGGTAAGAGTGCAGAAGAATTGGAGAAATTTGTGACCCTGCCGATTGAGGTAGAGGTGAATTCAACACCAGGTAAAACAGAAGTCCGTTCAATTTCGCTGTTCGGTTTGTCCGTAGTCACTATCGCTTTTGGTGATGATGTGGATGAATTCAGAGCCCGTCAATTGGTGGCGAACAGAATCATGAACGTGGATCTTCCTGATGGTGTTGATTCTGAAATGGAACCTTCTTCTGGCCCTACCGGTGAGATTTTTAGATATACATTAAAATCAGATCATCAATCCGTAAGAGAGTTAAAAACACTTCAAGACTGGACGATTGAAAGACAACTGAGAGCCGTACCTGGTATTGCTGATGTAGTCAGTTTTGGAGGTGAAGTAAAAATCTTTGAAGTAAGTGCTGACCCGCATTTGATGTCACAATATGATATTACTGCATTGGAGCTTTATGAGGCTTTAGAAAGAAGTAATGTCAATGTGGGTGGTGATGTGATTGAGAAAAGAAATCAAGCTTATGTTGTAAGAGGTATTGGACTTCTGAACAACAAAGAGGAGATCGAAAACGTGATCATTGAGCGCAACGGTAATACAACTGTTTTGGTCAAAAATGTAGCGAAAGTACAAGAAACTTTTGCTCCTAAATTGGGTATTGTTGGTTTGAATGATGACCCTGATTTGGTACAAGGTATTGTGGTGATGCGTCGTGGTGAAAACCCAAGTGAAGTAATCGAAAGACTTCAAGTAAAAATTGAAGACTTAAACGAGAGAGTACTTCCTGAAGGTACACAAATCGAACCTTTTTATGATAGAGCCGAGCTGATCGATTACACTACTGACACGGTAATGAAGAACTTAGCAGAAGGTATTTTCTTCGTAGTCATTTTTGTATTACTCTTTATGGCAGATTGGAGAACGACCTTTATTGTCTCCATTATTATCCCGCTTTCACTCCTGTTTGCATTAGTCTGTATGAGGATGAAAGGCATGTCTGCCAACCTACTTTCACTAGGAGCAATTGACTTTGGTATTATCATCGATGGTGCCGTCGTAATGGTGGAAGGACTCTTTGTAGTGCTTGATAAACGAGCAAGAGAGCTTGGTATGGAGAAATTCAACAAGCTATCTAAATTAGGTTTGATCAAGTCTGCAGGTTCTAAATTGGGAGCCAACTTATTCTCCTCTCAGTTAATCACAATCCTTGCCTTAGTGCCAATTTTCGCATTCCAGAAAGTGGAAGGGAAAATGTTCTCTCCATTAGCTTATACTTTTGGATTTGCATTACTAGGCGCCTTGATTATGTCACTTACATTGGTACCTGTTTTGGTAAGTGTTCTTTTAAAGAAAAATGTAAGAGAGAAAGAGAATTTCTTTACTCGTTTCATGCAGAAAATGTTCTACGGTGCATTCTCTTGGGCATACAAACGTAAAAGATTAACAGTACTATTATCAGGTGCTGTATTATCAGTTGGTTTATTCTTTGGATCAAGATTGGGTACTGAATTCTTACCTCAACTAAATGAAGGAGCGATTTATATCAGGGCCTTTATGCCAATCAGTTCCAGCTTGAGTGAGTCGTATGATATGACACAAAAGCTCAGAAAGACAATTCGTGAAACCCCTGAAGTTCGAGGAGTATTGTCACAAACGGGTAGACCGAATGATGGAACGGATCCAACGGGATTCTTTAATATAGAATTCCACGTAGACCTTTATCCTCAAGATGAATGGGAACGAGGACTATCCAAACAGGAAATCATTTCAGAACTCGAAGATAAATTAAACGATTACCAAGGTGTTTCTTTCAACTTCTCACAGCCTATCATGGATAATGTGGAAGAAGCCGTAACCGGTGTGAAAGGTGCTTTAGCCTTGAAAATCTATGGCAATGATTTATTCCAATTGGAAGATCTAGCCAATGAGGCTAAAAACATCATGGAAGGCGTAGACGGTATCACCGACCTTAACGTCATCAAATTAATCGGTCAACCTGAATTACGTATCGACCTGAATCAGGAGAAAATGGCCCTTTATGGTGTGGCTACTGCTGATGCTCAATCCGTAATCGAAATGGCAATTGGTGGTAAAGCTGCCACTCAATTGTATGAAGACGAAAGACGATTTGATATCCGTGTCCGTTACCAAGAAGAACATAGACAAGATGCTGATATGATTGGTCACATCAAAGTGCCGACATTAGACGGAGGAATGGTTCAATTGGGTGAGATCGCTGATATTACGACTAAAACAGGCCCTGCCTTTGTCTACAGAAGTGGTGGTGAAAGATTTGTTGCCATTACTTTCTCCGTAAGAGGAAGAGACTTGGGTAGTGCAGTAGCTGAAGCACAAGAAAAAGTGGAAGGCACACTAAACATCAGCAAAGGAATGCACTTCTCTTGGGATGGTGAGTTTGAAAATATGGAACGTGCTCAAAACCGTCTGATGCAAGTGGTTCCAGTCGTGATGGTCATGATCTTCTTGGTATTATTGACCACCTTCAATAATGTGAAAGACGCAAGTATCGTGATGATGAACGTACCATTTGCCTTGATTGGTGGTATTCTTGGTTTGACGTTCTTCACCATGAACTTCGGTATCTCTGCCGGTGTAGGATTTATCGCCTTGTTTGGTATTTGTGTACAGAACGGTGTACTACTCGTCTCCAAGTTCAAGAGTAATCTACAAGAAGGAATGGGATTGGATGATGCTGTTCACAATGGGGTAAAATCAAGAATTCGTCCGGTATTGATGACGGCAGTAACTGACTTTGTAGGTTTATTACCGGCTTCAATGTCAACAGGAATTGGATCGGAATCTCAGAAGCCTTTAGCGGTCGTGATTGTTTGGGGTATTCTTACTGCGACAGTCTTAACGTTGATCGTATTCCCGGTATTCTTTAGTATTTTCTATAGTCGTAAAAAGGCTTAGTGCTTAAACATAAAAAAATTAATTCTAGAGGTACGTTCAGTAGCTTGTCGTACCCTAGTATTAATTTATTCATTTTATAAATTTAATTATGATGGTGTAGCCTTTAAACACTTTAAAGCTATTACTTAAGCTACAGACTTCTCCTTTGAGTTAGTTTGTAGCTTTTTCTCTTATTTCTTTAGGAAAAATACTCCACAAGTTCGGAATAGTGATTTTGAATTTTGTTCCTTCATTAAGAATGGATTCTACTGCAATTTCACCTCCCAAACGTTTGACAGCCTCTTTTACAATATACAATCCCAAACCAGAACCATTATTCACATCCGTAGCTCTGTAGAACATATCAAATATCTTGGTGATATGATCATTTTTAATTCCAATACCATTGTCTTCAATCACCAAAATCAAATCATTGGGTGTTACATTAACCTCCACCTTTATTTCAGGATTGGGCACCAATGTTGTAAATTTATAGGCATTAGAAATTAAATTATTAAGAATAACAGCTAATCTAGATTCATCACAATAGAGGTGGTTTTCCACATTAATTTCTTTCGTGATTTTCACCAATTTATAATTACTGATAAACTTATATTGCTCTAAAGTCACCTCAATCAAATCCTGAATATCCACCCTAGTAGGCTTCAATTCCATTCTATTGTTTCTAGAGTAATTCAAAATATCACGAATAAAATCATCCAGCTTCATTAAAGACCTTTGCTGTAGTTTCAAGTATTCGTATACTTCCTCCAAAGAGGCTTCCATACTCAATTCAATTAAGCCTAACGCAGAGGTAATTGGAGCTCTTAAATCATGAGATACTCTGTAAACGAAGTTATCTAATTCTTTATTGGCCTTACTTAACTCCTCATTTCTATTCATCAAGGTTTCTTCATATTCTTTACGATGAGTGATATCTTTGATAATCCCCAAATAACCAATTGGATCTCCATAAACATCTTCTAAGACACTTGTTCTTATTTCAATCCAAATAAATTCACCGTCCCTTCTTTCAATTTGAAGTTCAATATTGTTCTCATCTTTCAAGAAATCACTAATATCAACATCCAATGACTTACTTTGATCAACCCTTTTTAGAATAATATCTAAGGACCTCCCAATTAAATAATTTTTTGGATATCCTGTCAATGAAATAACAGCATCGTTGATATACGATATTTTACCATTGAGGTCTATTACTAAAATACTGTCTTGAACAGCCTTTAAAATTGTGGATTGAAAGAATAACTTTTCGTGATTTTCATGCTGGCTAGTAATGTCTTTTGCTACAGCATAAACCACTCGTCTATCTTCATCTAAAGTGGCATCCCACTCCAAGTATTTATAATCACCCCATTTCGTTCTATATCTATTGATAAACGACCTAACCACTTTTCCATCACAAACATCTTGAAATACTTTTATTGTTTCATTAATATCATCGGGGTGAACCCAATTTGAAAAGTTGTAGGCTTTCAATTCTTCAATAGAATACCCCAGTGTTCTTTCCCATGATTGATTCATAAATAAATAATCACCGGAATCTGAATCAGTAATACAGCAAAGGTTATAAGAATCCGTAAAAAAAGGTTTGAAAGATAAGTTGAATGAATTATTGACAGGAACCTCGATTTTTGTGCTACTCTTCTGCTGTAGAATATCTAATAAGCTTTCGCCTATAATAACTACTTGCTCCATTGCAAAGTAATCGTATTCTATGTCCTTGTGCAATACGAAAGATAACACACCCAATACTTTTTGGTGAGAAGATTTGATAGGCAAACAAACGACCTCATAGGCATCAATTTGTTCGATTACAACCTCTTTCCCCTCTACTACATTTGTAATAGTTTGTTCCAAAGAAGGTAATTTCACTTTTTTTCCCTGGTCGTATCTCGAAACACAATGATATACATCTCCATAAGTCCCCACTTTGCAAATCACACAATAAATAGGCTCTAGGTATTCTTGTGCAAAATACAAGAGTGACTCCATACAATCTTTAATGTTGCTGTCGGATAATGAGCGTTGTATACGTATTAGGTTATGATAAAATTGATCCTTTTTTGTCATTGGAATAGAAAAAAACTAACCTTAAAAGCAATATTATTAGTTAGGTATTATAGATTAATGATTCAGTACAATACATAAGGTACGTAGCATTTTATTGATTAACAAACATTCACACCTTTTTACTTAAACAATTTCTAAGGTGTGTTGGGTTCATTTTTTTAAAAGAATTTGGAGTCATCCCTGTCGCTTGTTTGAATTTGCTTGACAAATACTGTGTACTGTTAAACCCAAGTAAATCAGCGATTTCCTTTACACTTAACTCATCATAAATCAAAAACTCTTTTACTTTTTCAATTTTCTGTTGATTAAGGTACTTTTCTATGGTCACTCCTTCAGTAGAAGAAAATAAATGACTAATAGTAGAATAATCTTTCTTTAGCTGTTCTTCTAATTCAGATGAAAAAGTCTTATTCCATTGTTGTTTTTCAAGGTTTTGAAACTTATCATGGATTAAATTTTTTACTTTTTCTACTAAAATTGTCTGTTTGTCGTCAAGAATTTCAAACCCGAGATTTTCTAAATCTTTTGTAACAATATCTCTTTGTTCTGGTTGTAAAGGAAGTTGTAAATAAGCGACACCTAGTTCAACACGGTCAACCATTACATCGTTTTGGTCCAAAATATTCCAAACAGCTTGTACACATCTTGGACAAACCATGTTTTTGATTCTTAGGGTCAATAGGTCTTTCATTTGTGAATAATTATTGATTTACGAATAGTTTTCCATACTATTACGTTGATTATCATAGGATAAAGGTAAGCTATTTTACGAAAAAAATTGATTAACGATGATTTTCGTCGTATTTTTGCAAACCGAATTTTAAAATAAACATAAAGTGGAGCATAAATTTAAAAAACCTGCAACAAAACGTCCAGTAGAATTAATGGCACCTGCAGGCGGATTTGACTCAATGATGGCCGCCATCCAAGGTGGTGCTGACTCTATATATTTTGGGGTAGAACAGCTCAATATGAGAGCTCGTGCCTCTATGAACTTCACTCTTGATGACCTTGAGGAAGTGGCTCGCATCTGTAATGAGAACGGCGTAAGATCTTATTTGACGCTTAACACAATTATCTATGAGCATGATTTATCAATTATGCGTAGAGTTGTTGATCGTGTAAAAGAGTCTGGTATTACTGCCATCATCGCTTCTGATCAAGCTGTTATTGCTTATGCATTCAGAATCGGTGTTGAAGTACATATCTCAACGCAAGTGAATATCACAAATGCGGAGACAGTACGTTTCTACTCTACATTTGCAGATGTAATGGTACTTTCAAGAGAACTTTCTATGGTTCAAATGAAGACCATCTGTGATACGATCAAAAACGAGAACATCACGGGTCCTTCAGGTGAATTGGTAGAAGTGGAAGTATTTGCACACGGTGCATTGTGTATGGCGGTTTCTGGTAAGTGTTACTTATCATTACATACACAAAACTCTTCTGCAAACAGAGGTGCTTGTGTTCAAAACTGTCGTAGAAAATATAAGGTAATCGATATCGAAGACGGTCACGAATTAGAAATCGACAATGAGTACATCATGTCGCCGGAAGATTTATGTACAATCGACTTCCTAGATCAATTATTGGACACTGGTGTGAAAGTATTGAAAATTGAAGGTCGTGGTAAAGGTCCTGAATACGTGAAGACTGTTGCTCAATGCTACAGAGAAGCAATTGACAGCTACTTCGAAGGTACTTACACAAAAGAGAAAGGTGAGCAGTGGAAAGAGCGTATGACTGAAGTTTACAACCGTGGATTCTGGGGTGGTTACTACCTTGGTCAAGAAATGGGTAAATGGACAGATCAACACGGTTCAAAAGCCAAAACTAGAAAAGTATTCTTGGGTAACGGTCGTCGTTATTTCAAAAATATTCAAGTGGCGGAATTCCAGCTAGAGACTCAAAAAGTAAAAGTAGGTGATAAACTTCTCATCACAGGTCCTACTACTGGTGTGGTAGAAACTGTAGTGGAAGAGCTTCACGTAAACGATGAAGGAAAGAAAGAAATGGCGGTAAAAGGCGATACGTTCAGTATCAAATTGGATACGCAGATTCGTCCTTCAGATAAATTGTATAAATTAGTGGATGCAGAAACTGTAGAAGCTTAATTCGTCAAAAACGATTATGAGTAAAATTACAATTACGCATCAACGAAATAAATGCATCGGATGTAACTACTGTGTGGAGTTTGCTCCCGACAGATGGGTGATGTCCAAAAGAGATGGGAAAGCTACTTTGGTAGGTGGAGTCAACAAAAAAGGCTTTTATACTACTAAGGTGAGTCCTATTGAACTAGATGAAAACGTAAAGGCGGCGGAAGCTTGCCCTGTCAAAATCATAAAAGTCAAAGAATTTTAATTAAGGATTTGACAAAATGTAAAGAGGTTGATACTTTGATGGTATCAACCTCTTTTTTATTCTCCATAATCTCACTGGTAACCTAAGTTTTCATCAACTTCCAATCAGCACTTCTACTTACCTTTTTTGATCTACTTTCAAGCTTCCTTCTTCTTCATTTTTCCATTGATGAAAAACGAAGCAAAAAATCTAGGCTTAGAAGTCAAAAGCTAAATTCCATTCCTCTCGCCTAAATGATTTTAAACTCGCTAAAGCTCAAACAAGAAAATCATTTTTAACGGCTCAATACATGAAATTCTTAACGCTTTTCCCTTCAATGCCGGGAATCGTACTACAAAACTAAAATGGTAGTCAATCCAATGGTGCGAATGCTAAACGATAGCATCATTCGTGTCCTGCAAATCATCAGAAATCTCCTGATTTCTAAAAACCACAAATAGCCGAAAACTTGCTTTACAATGTCCTTATTATTTTATAAATCGATTGGTTTCAAGTTGAAGCACACTCGCTTCAGAACCAAAATAATCTCTAATGTTTAAATGAATTTGATCTAATGGCTGTCCCAATTGTAATTCATTGAGAAGTTTCAAATCCTTTTTCTCCTTCTGATCAGAAACTGTTGCTTGTTCTAAACCCATCAAATCTTTTTTCAATAAATCTATTGATTCCATACTTCTCCAATCATTATGGTCGAATCCATTAATTGAATTAGAAAAACAAATATCTTTCACCAATTTAGATACATGATGATGACTTGTTTCTAAGGAAATTTCTTTGACTAATGTCTTATCTTTTGAAGGAAAAATACCTTGTGCATTGATATTGAAAATATTGACAGAAACTAACAATGAGAAGAATAGCTTTTTCATTTTTATGAGATAATTAGATTGAAAATTTATATTCTTTTGCTCTAAGAGCATGTTACAAATATCATTGTTCTCACTCTCAATTATTTACATAAAACTGTCAAGGATTTGTATATTCTTGTCTAAAGTCAATTGATATTAAAAATCAAACTTGGTCATAAACTGAAATCTGTTGGCTGTACCTAAATTGCCATTCACTGTTCTTTGTGAACCTCTCATGTATTCTATACCTGTTGAGAAATACTTCAATGGTTGCCAAACTAGGTTTACGTGACCAATCCCTCCTTTTCTCAATGCGAAAGGATCTCTTGCGTCTGGAATATCCGACAGCCATCCATAAGCATAAGAAAGGTTCGAAGACCATTTCTCATTCCAATGATGTGTATATCCTACTAAAGCTGAAAATGATTTCATGGCTACTAACTCTCCTTCTTGTGTTAATACTGCATTGGCATTACTTCCGATAAAGGCTAAAATATTTTCACCTGATCCTATTCCATAATTCAAATTAAAGGACACTGAATTTTTTCTATCAATTTGTTTTCTACCTCCAACGATCACATCTAGCTGAGGAGTTGAGGCATCTTTCCCTTCTGGTCCTCCCGTCCAATGCAATTGGGCTATACTTGAACCGAAAAATAGTTTCGTATCATTTTTATGGTAGACAAACTTGAGGGAAAATAAAGGCAATTGAGCTTGACCTATTCCATTTAGTGCCTCAGGATTTTCTATCCCCATATTAGATAAGTATTCAATACTGGCTCCGAACATCCAATTTTTATGAATATCTTTCTCATATCTTATTTGATTGGATCTTCCACCAAACAACGCATCGCCAGCGGCAAAATCAATAATAAAAGGCAGTGTTTCTAAGAACGTAAGGTTGGTCCATGTTTGCCCGAAAGTAAATCCACCTACTTTAATATAAGCATGTCTCATTCTAAACTGATTTCCCGTAGTAGAGAAGAAATCTCCTTCAAAAAACATCTGTACAGGCGTATTATTGACTTTACTTCTTACATCTAGGTTAAGCCTTGTTTCTTTAGAGAAAAAACTCACATAACCTGTACTTCCATAATCTGCCTCCCCTTGTACAGGAATGGTCGACATTAAAAATTGGGTTTTGTCTCTTGTACCATTGACATCATAGACAAAATCATTTTTCATATACCCCCCGATTTTCATTCTTACATTTCCTTTTCCGAACATAGGCCAGGACCCTATAAATGTAGAATCTTCAAGGGCTATTCCTTCTTTATCATTCTTTTTGGTGATTTGTTCAGAAATAAAACCTTGAGCAAATAAATCCCCTGCCACTAACAAGAAAGCAAGGATGAATAGTTGAATAGTTTTCATAAAATAGCATTCAAAATATTTTTTGGTATTAAGTTGAAGTGATTAAAAAAATGAAAATAGTATTGTTCACTCATCAAATCACTTTACAAAAGTATTGGGAATACCCTCCAATGATTTGCATGGTTTCATTTAAGAATTACACAAAAAGGTCAATTCGATTCCATTCAAGATAAGAATCAAATTCACCTCTGTTATTCTGTGAGTAATAGTTTAGATTTTGGTTTTCAACTTAACTTAATTCAAAAGATTTGAATGCTAACTGATCTTCTGATATTTCAAAATTAACTCATTCTTATTAGTATGATTTACAAGATATCGGCAAGCAGTTATGAATTATCGGCAACTAAGTACTATGACAAAAGTAATCGGACATTAATGGTATTAAGAAATCGGGAGATTTATGATGATCTGTTAGGACACGAATGACGCTGACGCTTAACATTCGCGCCAGTAGTATCTTTCCTAGCGCAAGAGTTAAGCGATAGCGTCTCTTGTGCTTTATAGATCTTTAGAAGTCTCTGACTTCTAGTAAAAACATCCCTTTTCTTCTTTCCTAGTACTTAAGCTTTTTCACAAAAAAAGAGGCATTACCTTATTACAAGACAATACCTCTGTAGAGTTGGTTTTAGCTTAAATGTAAAATGATTATTCCACTAAGTTCTTAAAGATCTTTCCGTCTTTCATGATCAAATGAAGGTTGTTTTCTGGGTCTT
This sequence comes from Flammeovirga sp. OC4, assembly GCF_000812565.1. Classification (GTDB taxonomy): domain Bacteria; phylum Bacteroidota; class Bacteroidia; order Cytophagales; family Flammeovirgaceae; genus Flammeovirga. The sequence continues at coordinate 43,241 of NZ_JTAM01000004.1, forward strand.
GAAGTATTTTCAAATCCTCAATTGGGTTACCGTCAATCAATAAAATATCAGCAAGTGCACCTTCTTCAATTACACCAATTTTACCAGGGCTGAAACGGTGAGACAATCCCAATAATTCACCTGATTTTGATGTGGCTTGTTGCAAAATTTCTGCATTTGTAAACCAGTCTTGTCTAAAGATAAACTCATCATTCAATGTGTCTATTTTTTTGGGATCGGTGATAATGTCTGTACCAAAAGTAATCTTATCAAAACCTATCTTCTTTGCCGCTTTAAACATATTGTCGATACCTGCATAAGCTTATCTGTGCTTGTTGGCTTGGTCCTTTGTGTAACCATGAGGAATGAATGTGTAAACACCAACTTGAGCAGATAACCATACATCATTATCTTTCATTAATTGTAAGGTAGGTTCGTCTACTAAATTTGCATGTTCAATACTTTTCACCCCACATTCAACTGCTCTTCTTATACCTTCATTATTATAAACGTGAGCCATCACGTAGGTCTGATAATCTGACGCTGCATTTACCGCTGCCTTGATTTCATCTTTTGTAAATTCAACTACATCTAACGGATCTGAATACGAACCAGTACCTCCACCTACGGCAATTTTAATTTGGGTAGCACCAAAACGCAATTGTTCTCTTGCTGCCTCTAATACTCTTGGTACTCCATTCACTACAGCCATATCGCCATACTCCACCAAAATATCATGATCATCACTTGCTACTGACGAATGATTCATATCCAAACAGTGATCGGCATGACCTCCTGATTGCGAGATCATAGCACCAGAAGGATAGATTCTAGGTCCCTCAATAATTCCTCTATCGATAGATTTTTTTTAAAGAAAATGTATTTCCAGCGGCATCTCTTACTGAAGTCCAACCACTATATAAATATTTCTTTGCTGTAGTTGTCGCAACATAAGCAAAGTACCTAGAATCTGAGGTTAAAAGTTCAGGTGCTGACATCTGAAACATTAAGTGTTCGTGTGTCCCGATAAAACCTGGAGTAAGGGTTCTTCCCCACAGCATCTATCACTTGTGTTCCTTTAGAGGGCTTTATTTTCTTATCAATTTTTTCAATTTTATTTCCCTTGACAAGTACAGACATATCCATCGCTAGAGTATCTGCAGTTCCATCAAATATATTGGCATGCTGGATTAATATTGTTTTTTCATCTTGTGCATAAATTTGAAAGATAGTTGAACAAAACAATAGTGTCATTAATAGAAATTTTTTCATTAGTATTTTGATTTAATATTTTAGATTGAATTATTATATCGCAAAATTACTAGGCCATACGGGGAGTTATTTACACAACATCGCAAGATATTTGCACAAAAAATTCAAACTGAAAAGAGGCTTCATTCTAATACAAATACTAGAATGAAAACCTCTTATGAGTACATATTTCAATGTTAAAATGAAATACTTAAATCACCACAACCTTATTTTATTTTACTTCTTTAAACAATCCTGAATCACACCATATCGCAAGTGTTAAGCCGATAGGCGCCACTTGTGATGACACTTTGGCGAAGTCTCCTGACTTCGAAATGAATGAATGTGTGGCTTTTATATTCGAAGTCGGGAGACTTCGCCAATAGAAAGTTCCAAGTGACGCTCACGCTTAACACTTGAAACATGGTAATTTTCTTTCCATAATCATAGTTTTGCAACAGCCTCGGCAAGTCATAATGCACAAAAAACGCCTCACCCCGAGGGGCAAGACGTTAAAAATTATAATTAATCGTTCTCTCAATTATTCAAACAATCCTGAATCAGCTACTTTACGCACAAAACGGTGTAAAGAGTGATCTTGAACGGCAGTTGACATATATACAATCACTAAGTCTTTAGATGGTGAAACATACAATCCTTGTGTTTGCATTCCACCTTTCCACATATCACCATCAGGCCATACTACATCCCACTGACGAGAATTTCCTGCGAAAGTTGGGTGACCTGCTTCTAACCAATCTGCGAATACAGGACCATCTTCACCCGCCATTAAAAACTCATGGCTTCTCATATCATTATGAATACGGTCTAACGTTTCTTGTGTCACCACTTGTTCTTCGGCAATTTTATCCCAGCTTGGTGTATAAAGCATTCCAAAACGTGCCATATCACGCATTCTACTGCCAATTACACCGTGTGCAAGTGCTACACCATCAACGGTAGTCTGTACCTGCAATGGACCTTCAACACCCATTTTTGACCATACTTTTTTATCAAATACTTGACTCCAACGTTCGCCTGTAACTGCTTCTACTAAGAATACCAATGCTTCTGTATGTGCCGAAGTATAAACAAATTTCTTCCCAGAACCTTCACCTGGCTGAGCGCTTGCCATTACATCAATAAATTTCTCCTTCTTTCCTTTATAAGGTTGATTAAATTCTGATAAATAATAACGGTGAGCAAAAGCTTCAGGATTCGCACGAGTTTCTGCTGTTTCATCTATATCAAGACCTGAGTCCATGTGTAAAATCTGATGGATAGTAACATGTTCCCAAGCAGTCCCCTTAAATTCTTTTACATAATGTGAAATAGGAAGACTATCATCTATTTTACCTTCATTGATTAATAACTCTACCAATAAACCGGCAGTTGGTTTTGCACAAGACATCCAAGCATGAGAATCAGAAGGTCGCATCCCTGGGTATGATTCATAAACCACTTTTCCTTTATGGATAACCAAATAACCTTGGGCTCTAAACTCTGGATCTGCCAGGAACTCATCTAGTGATTTTTTCCCTGAAAAGATGGTTTCAGCTTCAATCGCTCCAATTTCAGGTCTTATATTTTCTTCTAATTCCATTGTAGGAATTCTTCTTGGTACTATCGATGTTGGAAGAAATTCAGAAGTCTTCATTTGAAAATACAACGATTCATCTCCACCTTCTAGCCATGTATTGAATGAAGTTGAAATCGCATGTTCTGCATAGTCTTTTGGAAAACCATTGACCACCTCTTTTATAGGTGTCTTCTTTTTCTTTTCTATTTCATGAATGTTTTCTCCTTGGGCATGTACTTGTAACAAACTTGCACCTACTAACAATGATGATAATAATAGCTTTTTCATTTTGATTTAATATGTTTTTGATTGATTTATTCTGAGCCTTATTGCTCTTTGTTGATGTTACAAATGTCGTATGTTTCATCTCAAACTATTTACACAAAAGAATAAGCTATTGACACATTCTGATCAATTAGAGGAAATCCCCCTTTTTTGCGTTAGCATCCACTTTGGGACGTGTAATTTCCAATAAATAGCGGCAGCACGGATAAAGAAAGTGAGTGTAGCACACAATGTTCCCATCAATTTTACTTTCTCAGGAAGCACCTGAATCAATATTAAGTAAAGAATTACTCCAAAAGTCAAAGGCAGTGCATAAAGTTCCTTCTTCAATAAAAGCGTAGTATTCCCTGCCAATACATCTCTGGTAATACCTCCTCCAATCGCTGTAATCAAACCTAACAACACGGGTCCTACAGGCAATGCAAAGTCCAAAGCCAATGCTTTATCGGCTCCTTGAATCACAAACATTGCCACACCTATACCATCTAGATATAACATTAAAGAATATATATATTTTCTCGACATTAATTGATTACCATAAAAAGCAACAATACTCGATACGATAGCCACCCATATATAATTAAGGTCCGATGCCCAAAAAACAGGAACTCCTAAAATCATATCTCTAATGGTTCCACCCCCAACAGCGGTTACAATACCCATGACGATTGCTCCAAATAAATCAATTTGCTTGGGTAGCACTGCTAATACTGCCGTCACTGCAAATGCAACAGTCCCAAGCATACCTAGTGTATAATAAATATCTAAATTGTTCATAGTTTTTCTTGATGAGATTGATTGATATACAAAGATCAATTATTCATAAGGAGATTATTTGCAAGAAAAATGCATGTGGTTGTATGATTTGATTAAAATGATAAAAGCCCATCTGCATCAGTCCGTAGACCTCAACCGATGAGCTAATTACTATCCTATTTATTAAATCTATATTTTACTTACCTGCTAATTTTTTAGCGACAGCACGCATATATCCTGGGTTATGATCTGTTCTCTCATTTGGGCATAATGAAAATACAAATGCACAAAAGTCTCTTTCAGGATCTACATAAATGCCTTGGTGCATATTACCGTGTTTGAACATGGCACCATCAGCCCATAAGAGATCCCATTGTGCAGAGTTTCTTTCCCCAAGGTCACCTGTCCATTCTACACTGTAACCTTCCTCAGTACTGCCTTTGTAAGCCGCAGGGTCACCCAATGTTCTGATTCTTTTTAATATTTCTGGAGTAATTACTTGTTCATCTGAAACCACATTCCAACTAGGTGTATACATCATTGCATATTTTAAGGCATCCTCAATCGTAGTGTAAATTAAACCACCTGCACCTGCATTTCCGTCAGGTGATAAACCGACCATAAACGGGTTTTTCACACCTACTTTAGACCAAACTCTTTCATCAAATGCTTCTGTAAATGCATTGCCTGCTGCTCTTTGACTTGCTAAAACTAAAGCCTCGGTAATCGCTGTTGAATAACGGAAACGTTCTCCTGGTTTTTCATTTTCTAGTGGCTGAACGGCTTTCATTACTTCAATCCATTCACTTCCCTCTCCTTCAAAAGCTTTCGCAAAATATTGTTCGATCCAGCTATTAGGATCTTGAAAAGCCGCAGTAGTTTCTTCTAAGTCTAAGCCTGTCGCCATATTCAGCGCATTTTTTACTGAAACATTGTCCCATGCTGTTCCTGCTAACTCAGTCGCGTAATAGGTGATTGGTTTTTCAAGATCCATCTTACCTTCTTTTTCAAGTAAAATACAAAGCGTACCTACTGTTGTTTTTGAAGCAGACATCCAAACATGATAATCTTCTGGGTTCATACCAGGATAAGATTCATAAACCACTTTTCCTTTATGAGCCATAATGATTCCTTGTACTCTATTGTAATCATCAGCAAGGTATTGATCGAGTGTTACTGTTTCTTCTCCATCTCCTTGTGTAAAAGTGATGTTCCCTAAATCTTTATTGATCGTTCTTTCAAGATTGACCACTTCATGCGTTGGTGTAGCCATATCTACATTAAAGAACTCAGGAATATTCATATTGATATATACAGACTGATCGCCACCTGCTTGCCAATTTGCTGTACTGAAATTACGATGTGTTTCCTGTACAAATTCCAATGGGAAAGGTTCTTTGACTTTTGACATTGGAGTAGTGATTTCTGTAATTTTACTCACATATTTTTCTGTTTTTGGTACGTTTACTTCATGTTCTTCTTGGGCGTTTGAAGTTGTACAACCTGTATTTAACATCATACTGATAGGTAATAAAACGGATGAAAATTTAAGGATTTGTTTTTTAGCTGTTGAGAAACGTTTTGTTTGATTTTTCATTTTCTTATTGATTGATTTTGTAAAAACTTTTTCTTTGAGTTGATGATACAAATATCATAGTATTGAAATTGAATGATTTACAAGAAATGGGAATGTAGTTACAAGAAATCGGAAATCGTTTTCAATATCATTTTGTAGTGTAAACTAAATAGCCGTGACGATCTGCAAGTCTTTACTATTATACTTTCAAACTTTCTTCTTCTTCATTTTTGTCTTAACACAAAAACGAAGCAAAAAAGTCAAGGCTTAGAAGTCAAAAGCTAAATTTCATTACTCTCGCCTAAATGATTTTAAACTCGCTAAAGCTCAAACAAAAAAATCATTTTCAACGGCTCGTTTCATGAAATTTTTCACGCTTTTCCCTTCAAGGCCGAAGGGGATACTACCAAATTAAAATTGTAGTCTTTCCACTGTCTAGAATTTAAAATGATAGCGTCATTCGTGCCTAAAAGATCCCAGAAATCTCCTGATGTCTAAATGGTATAAACATTCGAAAATTAGTTTACATTACATTTATTTGTATCGACTATATTCTTTAAGGAATTCTGAACCTTGTCATAAACTGAAGACGATTCGCTTGCCCATATCTACCGTCTTTCACTACATGTACACCATGCATATACTCCACACCAAATGATACATTATCATAAGGCATCCACACTAAGTTTGCATGAAAAGTACCTCCTTGTTGGGTTGTTTCGTCCAGTTGATAATCCACTGTATTCAATTTGGCATAATAGGCCGCAACAGTTGTATTTAAACTTTTGGTCCAATAATGATTGTAACCAATATAAGCTTGATGGGCATTCAATAATTCCAGTTGATTATCTGAGATCACCCCATCACTTGGAGAAAACTCTAAGAATATTATTCTATGACCAGATCCTTTACCCGTAGAGGCGCCAAACATCAATGAATTACGGTGTTTTTGATCCAATACAAATCGTCCTGTTAGGTTAATACCATAGCCATACGCCTTCTTAGTGGGACCATATTGACCACCTTGCCAATGATGTTGGAACACATCAGCACCTAACTGCATGTGGGAGAATTTATTCACTTCCCATCTTACATTACCTGCAAAAGTGGGCATGGTTGAACGAGCGACACCATCTAACTCATAAGGGTTATCGATGCTACTTTTCGGGCCTTCCATACCTACTGTATAGGTCAAGTTCTTTGTGATTTTATCTGTCCAACGAATTTGAACCACACGGTCACCATAGGTGCCATCGCCACCACTAAAATCAATAATTCCTGGCAATGCACTCAAATCTGCATTAATAGACCAAGTTTGACCGGCAAGGATATTACCAAATACACCATAAGCATGACGTAAACGAGGTTGGCGAAATAAAGAAGGGTTGTCTTCGAAAAAGTCAAATTCGATAAAGATTTGAAGTGGCACCTCTTTACCCGATCGTGTTCCTTTTACTATTGTTCTAAAGTCAACATTGAATCGTGTCTCTTTTGCATGAAACATGGATTGACCTTTAAGGTATGAATCGGGAGTTCCTTTTATTGGAATTGTGGCACTTTCGAACTCATAAGCAGAACCTATATAATTGAAATCTTGGATGTAATCCATTTTCACATAACCACCAAACTTAATTCGTGATTTTGATCCAAAAATGGGAATGGAATTAGGAAAAGCATCATCGATTAATTCTTGTCCTACTAATTGTCTAGCGTTCATCTGTAATGGATTAATTGCACCTTTAACACCCACTAGATCTTCTTTCTTTTCTTGTGCTAGAGCTTGAAAAGAAAGTAAACAGCAATTGATAATAATAAAGTATTGAGACAAACGCCTCCACTTCATAAAACTTGTAATCTTATTCATTATAGAAATTGAAATAGTTTGAAAACAGTAATTTTTGAGTCAAAACGAATAGATGAATAAATACTCATTTCTATTACATTCCGATCACATTACAAAGATCAGTGACTATTTCATGAAAGATTTACAAGATTACGGCAAGCGTCTACAAGATATCGGCAAAACGGCTTGAGGGAAGAATTTTCAGGTAAGAGGGAAGAGATGGTTTGTGGTTTGTAATCTCACCTCTTCCCTCTTACCTCTACTGAAGTGTTCCTCTTATTGAGGATGGTGCGTAACCAAAATGTTTTTTGAAAGTTCTACTCAAATGCCCTACATGACTATATCCTAGATCATCGGCTATTTCGGTGAGACTTTTATCTGAATACTTTACTTGTCTGTAAGTTTCTTCGGTTCTATGTTGATTGAAGTATTGAAGAATGGGTAATTGATAAACAGCTTTGAAGTTTCTATTCAGTTTGGAAATACTCATTCCAAGTTCAAAGCTTAAATCGTTAAGGTTGGGAGGTTCAGTAAAGTTTGCTAATATTTTATCCTTAAGTAAAACCATACTACTAAAATCTTCGGGATGTATTTTAATATTAGATTTCGTCATTTGTCCCTTTTCCATTTTCTCTTTTAGAGCACCCAAAATATCTAACGCTCTAGCAAAAAAAGAAAACTTCCTTTTGGTTTTATTCGTGCTTGCTTTCACCAACTCGTTGACATATCCTTCTATTTTAGGAGTCAACGTAAAATAATGAAACCAATCTCCTTTCACACTTAGCAACTCCTTGAGTTTAGAGTTTCCATCTTCATCAAAAAAATCAAATGCTTCTAATGGAAAACGAATAGTAATCCACTGACAACTGATCTGAAATGGGTATTCTATATTAAATAATTGATTGGCATTATAAAGAAAAATACCATCATGATTAAACCTTCTAAATTTATCTTTTTTTGAATAGGCTCCCGAATAACCAATACGCAATATCACAAAGTTTCTATCCTTATTAGGAACATTAGAGTAAATGATCTGAGTATTGCTATTCATTTTTAAATGCCCTACATACATCTCATTCATATATTCAAAAGACGTAATTTGTAATTTCAGGTCATCATTGTCTATCATCATTTCAGTCCCATCCCAAGATCCATCAAAATCTTCTGCTATTCTCTGATAGCTATCATGCGGATGATCCTCATTGGATTTGATTGTGTATTTCTTCATTCAATAAAAGTAGTTGAGTCATTCTTCGGTTTTCAAGCTAATAAAATGAAATTATTGAGAAAAAATATTTTAGAAATTTATATCGTAGCTTATTCTGATTTTTTACAATATGACCATTTTGTGCAAATGTTTTACGAAATAATGTAATTCCATATATGTAAAAAATAAGACATTTGTAGCGTAACAAATAACAGAAAGTAAAGCATAATTAAGTCTTTTAGCATGTAAAGGTTAATTTTCATATCAATTTTATTAGGTATAAACTCTTTTAGTCTTTAAAAGCTCTAACTTCTCCTTTTGCAACGCAAAGGGAAAAAAAAGAGTCATCTTCTAAATAGAAGATGACTCTTTCGTTTTATATGAATTCAGATTTTAATTAACCTGCTACTGCTGTTTTCTTTCCTACAGTAGTTGTTTTTTTATCTGAGTTTTGCTTCAATTTTATTACTCCAACCTTATCTAATACAACAATGATAAGATAAGTAGGATCAATCTCATGCCAACGAATACCTCCAAAATTTGCTCTTGAACCTCTTGCGTGATGGTTGTTGTGATAAGACTCACCCATCATTAAAAAGTCAAAAGGTAAGAAGTTGGTCGATGTATCACTTACTTCAAAATTTCTATACCCATAAATATGTGCAAACCAATTGATAATAGCTCCATGAACAGGAGACATCAAAAAGTGAATTGGTAATAACAAAAAGATAAATGGTGATAAATCATATGTTGTGTAACAATAGATATATACAGCAGAATAAAATAATCCCCATCCTATTCTACTTACCCAGCTACTTGCGAACTTGTCAAATGAATGCCACTCTGGCACATTCTTCGTAAACTTAGGATCTACGACTACTCTACCTTTACAGATATCTGTGTAAATATTTTTCGTTTGCCACATCATAGCAAACAAAGTGGGAGAATACTTTGGAGAATGTGGATCCTCTTCAGTATCAGCAAAAGCGTGATGCATACGGTGCATAATTCCGTATCCATAAGCACTTAAATAATTTGATCCTTGAAAGATATAGGTTAAAACAAAGAATACTTTTTCAGTTGTTTTAGACATCGTAAACATGGCATGTGCCGCGTAACGATGCAGGAAAAAAGTTTGGAAGAACAGCGAACTGTACCAATGCAATATAAAAAATGCTATAATAATATACATATAGAAAGATAATTGAAGTCAAAATAAGTTACCCAATCTGCACCTAAAACAATTCATGTAAATGATTTGTGACAGATTTATCAAATATTTTCTAATCATCAACACAAATCACTGAAATTCAAACAAATAAAAATCCACACCTATAAAAATAAGTGTGGATTTTTTTAAAATACCTGCAAATGAATTGATCAATTGCATTTTATTAAGGATAATGGAAACTATCTCGTTCCCATCATATTTTCATACGCTGAACTAAATGCCTCTCTTGACTGAATTGCATCTGCTTGGAAAATTTGCTGCAATTCTTTCAACTGTTCCGTTGAAAGATTTTTATAGAACAACTCTGAAGTAACATGTTCTGAATAAGATGGAACTTCATTGATGACTTGTCCAGTTAATGGATCCACCTCTTCTTTTTCACGTTCACTCAACCTAGCATTTACTAATTTTAAGTTCGATTCAAAAATCTGAGCCAACTGCTGTAAGACAATCAAGCTTCTACGGGCAACACTTTCAGTGCCTTTGCCTGTATTTGCATAGTAGTTTACATTTTCTTGACTTCTTCTTACAAGAATATCAAAGATTTCATTTGCCTCTTTTGTGGCTCCCAATTTATAGTATAGCTCCATATATTTAGGAGAGTAGAAGCTGTAAGGAATTGTTGTATCAGGAATCATTGAAAGAATCCAGTCTAGCTTCTCTTTCGAAAGCTTCAACTTCGCGTCATCTTCTTTCGCTAAACCATCAACATACAATTTTTCAGAAAGTCTGTAAATATTATTACGAGTATTGGCTCCAAATTTTCTGTATTCATCATCGTAATAAACCTTCTCATCTTGCATACCTCTAAAAGCAAACTTCTCAATGTTTTTCAACATCACCTCTGTATTTACTTCACCCACTTCACCAAATGTATTGGCTTGGATAGGAAGTAATCTATACGTCATACCTTCCAAGAATAAGTAACTTCTTAGATCCATATTGATCGTATTAGCAGATGTGTTATTGAAATAAATTGGACGTTCCCAATTGTTGGTTGCGATTAAGTCCAATAATGCCAATTCGTTTTTGAAGATATACGTCTTATCATTCTTTAATCTCCAAGCCATTTTAGGTTTGATTCTACCTTCCATGCCTTTTGGAATGATACCACTCTTTACTACTGCTGCACTATCTACATCCAAAATAAAGATTCTTGAAAGTAATTTCGCCGTAGTTTGACCACCTTGTAATCCTACTTGTGTTACAGGGTTATTCGCTTCTACAGAGGCTAAGTAAGCTTTAAGATTTACTCCATTTTGAGCTCTTTCGTCTTCTACTAATGGAATGTAATCGTTTTTACCTTCTCTGTAATTATGACTACTGATCGATAATGGAAGTGGCTCAGACTCATATTGCTTTTGCTTCATCTGATCCAAATACCATCCCGTACTGAAGTAACTTAATACAGCTACACGAACATCAGTTCTAAATTCTTCCACATTTTGAACATACCAAAGCGGGAATGTATCGTTATCTCCACCTGTAAATAAAATGGCATTCGGTGCACAACTTGCTAAAGTATTTCTTGCTTGGTCTACCGAATGGAACCTATTCGAACGATTATGTCCTGCCCATCCATTTGCACCCATCAATACTGGCACAACCATACTCAATGCAATACCGACTACTGCTCCGTTTTTACCCATTTTTTCAGAGAAAAACTCAGCCAATGCCAATGCACCAAAGCCAATCCAGATAGCAAAGGCATAGAAGGAGGCCGCATAAATATAGTCACGCTCTCTTGGTTCTACAGGAGGTGAGTTCAGGTAAACTACTAAAGCCACACCCAACGTCAGGAACATAATCATTACAACCCAAAAGTTTTTCTGGTCACGCTTGTAATGGAAGAATACTCCTAATAAACCTAATATTAATGGCAAGAAATAGAAGTTTGTTCTTGCTTTATTCTCTGCTAACAACTCAGGAAGTTCATCTAAATCATCCCAAGGTTTTAAATAACCGGCATCTTTTTCATCACTTTCTCTACCTGCAAAGTTCCACATGAAATAACGTAAGTACATGTGGCCAATTTGGTAGCGGATGAAATAATAAATATTGTTACCAAACGTAGGTTTTTGTCCTGATTCTATCCCTGCCCACTCTCTATACAATTGTGGATGAGGACCCGTTTTAGAATATAAACGAGGGAACAGCATCATATCTTTTGATGCATATTCTGCTTTCGTTTTGTGATCATATACTTCATAATAGTCTTTTCCATTACGAGTAGCTTCACGGTATTTATCACCATCTTCTTTTGTTCCTACGTGCTGTGCATCATAAGTTGGACCGTATAAAAGAGGACGATCACCATATTGCTCACGTTTCAAGTAAGACACATATCCTAGAAGATCATCAGGAGCATTTTCATTAATAGGTGTGTGCTGATTTGAACGAACTAATACCAATGTGTAACTCATGTAACCTACCAGGATAAATGCTACACCTAATAATACGTTGTTCAACGTCACCATTGCCTTTTGCTGAGTGAAGTAAATTCCGTACACCAAACTTGCTACTAATGCAAATGAGAAGAATAAACCACCTGTTCCGAACGATGTTCCGAATGTGTTTACAAATATCTTATCAAATACAAATGCGATAGAAGGAAGACCAGGGATCACAATAATGATTACTCCCAAGATGATGGCACCACCAATACCCATTGCTATAATTGTCCCTTTTAATGTGATATTATTAGGATACTTTTTATAGTAATAGATCATGGCTAATGCTGGTAAACAAAGTAAGTTTTCCAGATGGACACCAATTGATAAACCAATAATATAAGCAATCATAATCAGCCATCTATTGGATGCTGAATGATCTTCGATATATTCCCATTTTAAAATTGCCCAGAATACCAATGCTGTAATCGCTGAAGACATTGCATAAACCTCTGCTTCTACAGCTGAGAACCAAAAAGTATCTGAGAAAGTATAAGCTAATGCTCCTACTGCTGAAGAGCCAAATAATAAAATCTTATCTTTTAAACCATATCCTTCTTTTGAAGGTTTGATGATTTTCATACCTAACATGACAATCGTCCAATACAGGAACAAGATTGTTAGTGCACTCATAAATGCCGATTGGAAGTTAATCCACCAAGCTACTTTAAGTACATCACCAAAAGCTAGGAAAGAAAAAAGTCTATTAATTAATAAGAAAAATGGTGCTCCCGGAGGGTGCGGAACCATCAGTTTGTATGATACGGCAATGAATTCACCACAGTCCCAAAAACTGGCGGTTTCTTCCATTGATATAGTGTAGACGGCAAGCGATATTAAAAAAAGTGCCCACCCCACTAGATTGTTGATTCTCTTAAACTCGTTCATTTCGTTATGTTTTCCAATTGGCGAAATTAGGGTAAAATCTTTCTTATAGAATGAAAAGATTTAGTAACCGACTTTATTTCACCAATTATTGGTCTAGTTTTATATTTTTTAACATTAATTATTAATAAATACCTTCTGACTTCAAAAATCCAATAACATTTAGGTCTTCCAAATGATGAGCATGTAACCCTGCTTGTTTTGCACCTTCCACATGTTGAATAGAATCATCAATAAAAAGCGTAGTAGCCTTGTCTAAATTGTTTTTCGCTACGACAGTTTCAAAAATACTCGGATGAGGTTTTCGATCTCCCATTTCAAAAGAGTAGTAAGCTTTTTCAAAAAGCTGCTTAAAATCTCCAAAATCATCTCCCAACGTGTTAGTTACAATCTGGTTAAAAGCATCAATGTGAATTTCATTTGTATTAGAAAGTAAGAATATTCTGTACTTCTCTTTTAATTCCTTCAGCATCTCAATCCTTTCAACTGGCAAGTCTAATAACATTGCATTCCAAGCCAAATCAATTTGCTCGTCAGTAATCGGCTCATCCAATAACTCTCTAATTCCCAAACGAAATTCCTGAGATGTAATATTTCCTTTTTCATAATCGTCGAACAATGATGTTTGCTGTTTTTTAGTATAGAAGGGTTCGACTGGTTTATTTAAAATTTCAGCGAATTTTTCTAAAGTATTTTCGTATCTTAAGTTGAGAATAACACCTCCTAAGTCAAAAATTATTGCTTTGTATTCCATTTGTTGTTGTCTAAAAAACTAAGTCAATTTAAAAATCCAATCAATATACTATTGTTTCTTAAAAATGAGTAAAATATTATTACCCTTATTATTAATAATTTTAATCTTCCCCTCCACACCTCTTTTTGCACAAGAAGAGGAAGAAGAAATACGCCTAGAAAGTTACCCTAACGATCGTGACTTCTATAGTTTTTTTATCTATGATTCTGTAGAATATTCTCAAAGTACTCCCTACCACGCTTTACATACACATCTTGATTTTTTGGATGAACAAAATTACCATCCTAAAACCGCTGCAAGAGTGATTCCGACTAGTGTGGGGAACCTTGATACACGTGTAGAGTTAGCAGAAGAGTTAAAATTGATTTATGCCGGAAAGGGAATTTATTTAAATCAATTGGACCTCCCACTACAGAAAGATTATGTAGAAAAAAACACAGGTAAAAAAAGGTTTATTATCCATGAGAAACTTCCCGAAATTTACCTCATTAAAGTTGGAGAAAGGTGGAGGTATTCAAGTTATTCGGCACTTAAGATCAATGAAATATTTAAAGAAACATTCCCCCCTTACTCTAGGGACATCATTAAGTTTGTTTCAAAAATTGAAAAAGGGAATCAGTATATTTTAGGACTTAAACTTTGGCAATGGGGTGCTTTACTGATCATTAATGCCCTAATGTATATTGTATATTTCATTGTAATTAGAGTGCTCGCTTTCTTGATTAAGCAATTTTTCTCAAAAGCAGGAAACCAATATTTTATCAGTACCGTAATTTTGAAGTTTAAAAGACCTATTACGATTGCGTTTCTTGACTTCTTATTTTACATGCTGATCCCATTATTGCTGCTGGATAGTACAATTGCATTTGGGTTAACCGTACTCTGTAAAATCATCTTTGGGTTTACATTAATCGTACTCATTTTTAGAACTGCGGATGTAATCGTCCTAAAAGTCATGGCCCCAAGCCCTCGAAAAAAGAGATGGAATATTGATGAGCATCTTACTCCAGTATTACGGTCTTCATTGAGAATTGTCGCTCTCATGGTTGGGTTTCTTTTGTTCTTAAAGATATTAGGGTATAACATCAACAACATTGTTACAGGAATTTCTTTCGGTGGTTTGATTATCGCCTTTGCTGCTCAAGATACCGTCAAAAACTTTATTGGCTCTATCATGCTTTTCACAGATAAACCATTTTCTGTTGGAGATTCAATAGTTGTCAAAGGGCAATCAGGAATCGTTGAAGAAATTGGTTTCCGTACCACCAAAATCAGAACATTCAATAATTCATTAGTAAGTCTACCCAATAATATAGCGGCAGACAATGAAGTAGACAATTTAGGCAAAAGAGCCTACAGAAGATTTAAAACGATGTTGAGTTTGGAATACGGAACAGATCGCAACAATGTTAAAGCATTTATTGAGGGCATTAGAAAAGCCATAGACGAACATCCTACCACAAGAAAAGAAGGTTATCAAGTTAGGCTTTATCAATTTGCGCCAAGTTCTATAGACATTCTTCTCAATGTTTTTTTTGAAACAGATGACTACAATATTGAGTTACAATCAAGAGAAGAATTAATGTTTACCATTATGGAAGTTGCGGATGAAACTAAGGTCAAATTTGCATTCCCAACTCAAACCATTCATTTGAATAATGAGGAAAAAGAATAGTAAATATCAATTGAAGTTTTATAATTTTACCCTCTAAGGAAAGTAAGTCAACCTTGCTATTGTTATATCAGGAAAATACCTACAAACTGTCTTTATTAAATGACAATGCGTTTATTTTTAATTCTAGTTCTTTTTTCAACTACAATCATCACAGCCATTGGTCAGGATGACGATAATGATGAAATATCAAGTTACCCTAATGATCATGTATTTTATAATTTCAAAGAGTTGAGTGGTGTGGAGTACTCATTAAGTTCTCCCTATCATACTATGCACACCCATTTAGAAAACCTTGAAGATGATAATTACCACGAAAATGTTTCGGCTCAAGCTTTTTCTCAGGAGCATTTTTCATTAAAAGAAAGAAAAAAACTAGCTGTCGAATTAAAATTAATCTACACTCAAAAAAGCATTTATCTTAACTCTCAAGACCTACCTTTAGAGAAAAATTACATTGATCCAAAAAGTAGAACAAAACGTTATAGTATTAGCCCAAGACTTCCAAATATTTACCTAGAAAAACAAAAAAATGGACAATGGAAATACTCGGTTTACTCTACGAATCAGATTCATGAATTATTTACTGAAACGTATCCTTCTTTTGCCAGAGAACTAGTGGTTTATACTTCATCCTTACAACAAAGTAAAGGACGTATTTTTGGTATAAAACTTTGGCAATGGATCACAATTTCAGGCGTTCTTTTGGTGAGTTATCTTTTTTATGTCCTTAGCTTTTGGTTCACCAAACAAATTCTCCAAAGGATATTATTAAAGTTCAAAAAAGAACAGTTTGCTAAGATTGTATTACCAAAACTAAGAAGGCCCATTGCTGTTGCTCTTCTCATGATAATATGGTATTACATTACTCCTTTTTTGTTGTTACCAAGTGATGTTGCTTATGTACTTACGATATTCATAAAAGCAATTTTCAGCTTTTACTTGACAATTTTATTTGTCCATGCTGCTGACTTATTGGTCATAAGGATAGGTTACTTTTCGAATAAAACGAAAGCCGTTGATGCCAATTTATTACCTATTCTAAGGGTTATCTTCAGAATTATTGCCCTTGCATTAGGTATTTTGGCCACTTTGTATTCTTATGGATTTGATATAACCCATCTGATCACAGGTATTTCTTTTGGTGGTGTTGCTTTAGCATTTGCTGCACAAGATACCATTAAGAATTTCATTGGTTCAGTAATGCTTTTTACTGACAAACCATTTGAAGTAGGTGATTGGATCGTTGTAAAAGGACAAGAAGGCATTGTGGAAGAAATCGGTTTTAGAACTACTCGCATTAGAACTTTTGCTAACTCTCTTGTCAACATTCCAAACGGGTCAATGTCAGACAGTGACATTGATAATTTAGGAAAAAGGCAGTATCGAAGATTTAAAACATATCTAACTATACCTTATGGAACACCTACGGAAAAAATAGAAATGTTTATCAAAGCCGTAAAAAAAGCTGTCGAAGACCATCCTACCACAAGAAAAGACTTCTATGAGGTACGATTAAACAACTTTGGTGCTAGTGCTTTGGAAATATTGTTGTATATTTTCTTTGAATGTAGGGATTGGAGTGAAGAACTTCAATCTCGTGAATACATCATGTTGAAGATTTTGCGTATATCAGAAAGTATGGGAATTGAATTTGCATTCCCTACGCAAACGATACACATTGCAAAAGATGACAATGATGAAGCAGACGCAACTGAGATAGATTAAAAATGAATAATTCAGACCAAAAACCCAAAGTATCAACTCATGAGAATAGTCACTTCAAAGTTTTTGAAGATGCCTATCAAGCTACTGATGCTCCAACTTTTGGATTAAATGACGCAGGGATCATTATCTTCTGGAATGATGCCATGCTTAATATAACTGATTATTACCCAGAAGAAACAGTCGGTCGACATTATTCTGAATTTGCAGAAATATTTTATTATGAAGACACCTTTTCATTAGAAGGGTTGCTTCAAAACCTCACGGGAAAACTCAGAGACCGTAAAGGAGTTGAGTTACAAGTGAGAACTGCAGGGGTTCCTGTCACCGCCAATGGTATACAGCACGTTTATCTTTCGGTACAAAACATCACAAAAGAAACGGTTCATGTTCAAGAACTGGTAAAAAACAATATTCTCATGAAAGAGCTTTTTAGTTCCTCAAGAGAAATGGTAGTGGTGTTTAATAGGAAGGGCAATATCAGCTTTGCAAGTGAGCCTTTTAAAAATTTGGTGAATATGACAGATCCTCAAATCAGGAGGACTACGTTTATTAACCTTATTCCAAATTCTCACCGTACAAGGCTTCTTATAGGTCTTAAAATGGCAGAAGAATCTCAGGATGAGCATAAAATGGAATTGACGATAGAAAGTGAATCTCAAAAAAGAATCACCGATTGTCATATTTCTTATAAAGCTGATTCTAAGGACTGTTATCGCCTACATCTTTTTGATATCACTGATAAAAAGAGAAAGGAGTTAGAGCAAGAGGTAAGTATTACATTCGCAAAGCTTTTGCAAGAAAACTTGAAAATCCAAGAGCTTTACGAAAAGGTCTACCTTGCCATGAAACTGGTGGTAGATATGGATAGCTTTCTTTTGCTTCGTCTGAAATTATCAGGACAAGGAATGTATATTCCTTTTTACAGTACCAAAACTTCTGACCTCGCTAAAAAGGAAGAAGTACCTGCTAGTGAATTTGCATTAGCGATGGCTAACGTACTTAACAGACCAATGTTTATGTACAAAGAGGTCATTCAGAAGTTAGCAAAGCAATATAACCTAAACCTTATCAATGTCCCTGAAATTTGGATGGGTCTTCCTTTGATTTCAAATAATCAGAAAATGGGAATGATCGTTGTCCAATCTTTTTCTGATAGAAAGGCCTTTAGTAAGCCTGACCTTAATCTTTTCGATTTAGCAACTGGTATCCTTGCCGCTGCCATTATCAGAGATCAGAGTCAATTAAAAGTAAGGGCACAATTAGAAGCAATTTTTGAAAGTGGAGAACAAGCTATATGGACTTTCAATAAATCTGGAATGGTAACAAGATACAATCAGCATTTTGCAGAGTACATCAAGCAATATTCCAATATTGAATTAATGCCAGGCATGATGCTCAACAGTATTATTCCATTTACTCCACGCTTTGAAGAACATTGGGATCAAATATTAAAAAGAGTTTTTGATGGTGAATCCATCAGTTTTGAATATAAGTTTAATACATTCTTAGGGACAGAACAATGGCACTCTATCTCTCTAAACCCTGTTAGAATGCAGAGTGGTGATGGGGAAATTATTCAGGAGATTGCCGGAGTAACACAAAACATTACACAGCGTAAGAAGATGGAAATTCATATTGCGGATAGTGAAGAACTTTTCCGTAATATCTTTGAAACACTACAAGATGTTTATTTCCGAACTGATTTAGATGGTAACTTCACGCTGATTTCTCCTTCTGTAAAAGATATGTTAGGTGTTAAGCCAGGAGAAATCATCGATAAACATGTCACTGAATATTACATTTCAGAATCAGACTTATCGAGACTAATGAAAATGTTGGCAGTAAAAGGAGCTGTCAAGAACCATGAAAGCATTGTTCGAAATAAAAATGGCGAAGTACGTTACATTCTTTCTAATTTCAGGCTGATTTATGATAAAAAACTCAAGCCTTCAGGTGTAGAAGGTTTAGCAAGAGATATTACCCCAATTAAGCAGTCTGAACATGAACTCAGAGAAGCAAAAGACCTTGCTGAGAAATCTTTAGAGGTCAAAAGACAATTCTTATCGAATATGTCACATGAAATTCGTACGCCTATGAATGGTGTGATTGGTATGGTGGACTTATTAAGTACAACAGTGCTTAGTCAAGAACAGAAAAAGTATGTTTCTACAATCAAACGTTCTTCTGAAATCTTACTTAATATCCTGAACGATATCCTTGACCTATCAAAGATTGAAGCAGGAAAAATGGAGCTACGTCCACTGCCAATAGATATTCGAGTTACAATCTCTAAGCTCATCGCGTTGTTCCATCAAAATGCTAAGAATAAAAATACACAATTAATCTCCAATGTTTCAGACAATGTACCAAACGTAATTCTTGCTGACGAGACTCGTTTGCTGCAAATTCTTTCTAACCTTACATCTAACGCTATTAAATTTACTGAAGATGGTACCGTTACGATCAATGTAAATGGTGTCCAGAAGTTTAATGGTATCTATACATTAATGTTTGATGTGATTGATACAGGTTGTGGGATCTCAAAAAATGGACAAGCACAGTTATTTAAACAGTTCAGTCAGGTAGAAGATTCTTATAAGCGTACCAAAGGTGGTACAGGTTTAGGACTCTCTATTTCTCAAGAATTATGTAACATGATGGATGGTGACATTGGTGTGGAGTCCGAATTAAATGTAGGAAGTACCTTCTGGTTTACCATTGAGGTAAAAGAGGTCAATCACTTACCTCCTACCAATAATAATTTAGAAAGTAAGGAGTTATTTTCTCAAAAAATCAGTAGCCTTCAACCTAATATTTTAGTGGTAGATGACAATAGTGTCAATATCATGGTGGCTGAAAGTATTCTGAAAAAAGCAGGTTGTAAAACCACTTCCGCTAATAGTGGCTTTAAGGCATTAGATTTGTTAGAAGCTGGAAATGAATACGATATCATCTTCATGGATATTCAAATGCCAAGAATGAATGGTATGGAAACCACTCAACGTATCCATGAAAGCTTTACTGATTTTAAGACGCCTATTATTGCCATGACAGCTTTTACATTAGTTGAAGAACAACAGGAGTTTTTGAAAGCAGGTATGGACGATTTCTTACCAAAACCGATCAAAGCCTTCGATTTACTTAACAAAGTGGAAGAAGTTATGAATGATACTTTTTCATCAAAAGTTGGTATAGATACCTCTGCTACAATTGAAGTGGATAAAGATAAAGAGCAAAGTACACCTCAACCTGTTGTGGAAGAAATCATGGAAGACATTCAAAATGATACACCAAGAACAGATCAAGTATTGGACGAACATGGTCATATTATTGTAGACTATGCGGTAACAGCAGAGTTGGCTAAATATGGTGGTATTGAGCTAATTCAGCTGTCATTTGAAGACTTTTTCAATGAAGGTGATGAGCTGATTCATGAGTTGATAGAAGCAAAAAGTAATAATTCAATTCAAGAAGTCAAATCCATTATGCATACTTTTAAGGGAACTGCCGCCACATTGGGAATCATTAAACTGTCAGAAAAAGCAAAACACTCTGAACAGAAGTTAAAGCACGATGATACAACCAATATGGATGAGGATATTGATGATGTATTTTCATTATATAATGAAATAAAAACTACTATTCTCAATAACCTAGGAGAATAATAGAATCTTGAATAAATTGAACTCGTAAATATTAATACTCAAAAATAAATCTTAAACGTTAATTAATGTTTCTAATGAAACCATTCTAACATTAATGACGTTTTCGATAGAACTTAATAACAACTACGTAATAATTATGAAAACAATTACAAAATTAATAGGTTTATTTTCGCTTTCTCTTGGATTTATGTTATTGCTGTCAAATGAATCAATGGCACAAGATCTTGAGAAAAGAAAATCGATCTTAATTAGTAAAGACTGGACTATTACAGAAGTAAAAAGAGAAAAACTTACTAAACAAGAAACTTACGCTTTAGACGAAGGCAACACCCTTCATTTCTCTATCGACAAAAAATTTGGTTTTAAGAATAACACCAATGAATATCTTGCGGGTAAGTGGATTATGGGAAGTAAAAAAGAGTTGCTTCTTACACATGGAAAAGGTGATGGTTCTAGTGATACTACCTCATCTAGATTTAAGATAGTTAGTATCTCTGAAACTAAAATTGTACTTAAAAAACTCGACAAGCCAAAAGGAAAGTTTGTATTACAGTAACAAAGAATTTAATCACAAAACAATATATCAATAATTCAAAATGAAATTTTCAAGAAGCTTTACATTCGCTATTACAATTATTTCTTTATTATTTGCTGGAGCTTGTTCAAGATCAGTAACGCGTGTTGATCCCAATACAACTATTGACCTTAGCGGTAGATGGAATGACTCTGACTCTAAGCAAGTTTCTAAAGACATGATTTCAGATGTTATGAGCCGTCCATGGTTACCTAACTTTGAAAATGCAAACAATAAAAGACCTGTCGTTATTGTTGGTGGTTTTATCAACAAATCTCATGAGCATATCGAAGCTGAAACTTTCATCAAAGATATCGAAAGAGAATTTATCAACTCTGGTAAAGTAAGAGTGGTTGAGAATGATCAGTTCCGTGAGCAAATCCGTGCTGAGCAACAGTCTCAACAGGCAAATGCTTCTGAAGAAACGCAAAAGAAAATTGCTCAAGAATTAGGTGCTGACTTCATCATGTTTGGTACTATTAATTCTACTGTTGACGAATTAGGTAAAGAAAAAGTAGTAAACTACAAAGTCAACCTAGAGTTAGCAGATCTTGAGTCAACTGAAAAAGTATGGATTGGCGATAAAGAGATCAAAAAATATATCAAAAATTAATTTGATGTAACACATACTCACCTCCCTAATGAAAGTTCATTTATTAGGGAGGTTATTTTTATTTTATAACCTCAGTATTTTATATTTTTGAGGAAGAGATTTCAAAAATCTCTTAGCTAGAGAAACTAGCTTATTAATTACGCATCTTACTCTATAATATTCAATTCACTCTCAAGTATGAATTACCGAATATACCTCTGTACTGTACTAGTTTTTGTTGTTTATGCTTGTGCTCCTACTTTTTACGAAAAAACGTATGAATTCAACAAGGCACTAGCTGAAGGCAATTATGACCAAGCTGCAGTGATGATGGAAGCAAGTGAAAAAATGGCCTCAGGTCGATTAGAGTTCTTGTATTATGTTAACTCCGGAATGGTGGCATCCCTTCAGGAAAAGTTTGATTATAGTAATCAAATGTTCCAAAAGGCCGATATTTTCATTGAAGATCATAAAAAGAATGTCCTGGAAGAAGGAGGTGCATTACTACTCAATCCCAACCTTTCTACTTACGGAGGGGAAGATCATGAGAAGTTAATGGTAAACTATTTCAAAGCACTTAACTATTTAGAATTAAAGCAATACAATGAAGCTATTGTTGAATGTAAGCGTATGAATCTTGCATTAAACAGGTTGAGTGAAAAGTATTCTTCTGAAAAGAAATACAAACGTGATGCTTTTATCCATGTTATGATGGGCATCATTTACGAAGCAAACAAAGATCCTAACAACGCCTTCATTGCCTATAGAAATGCATTGGAGATATATCAAAATGATTATGCTCGTTTGTTTAAAATGACAGTTCCACAACAATTGAAATACGACATTGTTAGAACTGCTCAAGAAACGGGACTATGGGACGATGCTAAAAAATATGCAAAAGAATTTGGGATTGAACTTCCGAAAGAAGATAACTATGCCAACTTAGTCCTACTTTGGAACAATGGAATGTCGCCAGTAAAGGCTGAATGGGGACTTAATTTCGCTATTATTGAAGGAAAGAATGGATGGGTTACTTTTGTGAATAAAGATTTCGGTTTAAGTTTCCCTTATTACGTTGGAAATGACAAACTCGCTGTCACTTGGATACGTGCCGTTTTCCCTAAATATGTAGAAAGAAAAAGCTTCTATACCAAAGCTACAGTTGATAATGGTGACAACCAGTATCTGTTATCTTTTGCTCAAGATATCAATGCCATTTCTTTTAAAGTATTAGAAGAAAGAATGCTATTAGAATTCAGTAAAACATTACTACGTGTAGCATTAAAACAAAGTGTCGCAGCTAAGGTCTCTCAAGAAAATCAAGGTTGGGGTACTGCTTTAAGTATCTTGGGATCGGCAACTGAATCAGCTGATACTCGTTCATGGCAATCACTCCCTAAAGACATTCTTTATACAAGAGTACCAATAAAAGAAGGACAGAAAACAATCGAACTTGAGTTGACGAATATTAAAGGTGGAAAAGAAAAGAGAACAATCGAACTTCCTCAAGTTTACAAGGGAGAAACAATTGTCTTGCCTTACTACACACTATCATCTTTTGATGCCGCTGCTCATCACTTCTAAAAAGAATAGATTTACAATCTAAAAATAGTCTTCATGGTCAATTGCACTATGAAGACTATTTTTTTTGCTATTTTTTTCTTATTTCGCATTAAAATCTACTTTTTAATGAATAAAGACTTTATCCAATCATTGAATTTCAATAACGATTGATTTAGTTAAATATTTAAGCCATTCAATTTTTTAGATATGAGCATTTCCGCCAATCAGAGTTTATTAATTTTTGTTTCTTATATACTATTACTGTTTTTGATATCCTACTGGACAAGCAAAAACAGTTCTGCCTTATCCTTTTTTAATGGTAATAAAAACTCACCTTGGTATGCTGTGATGTATGGTATGATTGGTACTACTTTATCTGGTATTACCTTTATTTCATTACCAGGTATGGTCAAAGGTGCGTCTTTCAGCTATTTACAAATGAGTTTGGGATACATTCTAGGTTACATAGGAGTTGCTTATATTCTAATGCCTATTTATTACCAAAACAACCTTATTTCAATTTATGGGTACCTAGACCGTCGTCTAGGAAATAGTGCTTATAAAACAGGAGCCTCTTTCTTTATTCTATCAAGAGGCCTACAGGCTGCAGGTAAGCTATTTATTATGGCCACTGTATTGCAGACTTTTATTTACACTCCTTTGGGAATACCCTACACTGTCAATGCCTTTATCCTTCTTCTTATTATCACCCTTTACACCTTAAAAGGGGGGATTAAAACTGTAGTTTGGACAGATACACTACAAACAACATTTATGATAGGTGCGGGTATTCTTACGCTTTACCTTATTGGTGATCAAATGGAAATGCCTCTGTCTGAGATTTATCAGAAAGCAGTAAATGAAACCAATCATACTCAAGCATTTTTCTGGGATGTAAAAGCTCCTAACTATTTCTGGAAACAGTTCATTACAGGAGCCTTTATTGTAATTGTCATGACGGGGCTTGATCAAGATATGATGCAAAAAAACTTAACGATAAAGACATTAAAGGAAGCTCAAAAAAACATGGTATTATTCAGTCTGATCTTATTTGGCACTATTGCCCTATTTTTAGTACTTGGGGTCTTCCTTTATCAATACGCTGACTTTTTAGCATTAGGTTTACCAAAAAAATCAGATCAATTGTTTCCGCTTATTGCACAACAAAAACTTGGCTTATTTGGAGCTTGTATTTTTCTTTTAGGTGTTACTGCTGCTGCATTTTCAAGTGCGGATTCTGCTATTACTTCTCTAACGACTAGTTTCTGTATTGATTTCCTACAACTTGATAAATCTGACCAAACCGAAGCCCAAAAGGCTAAAATTAGAAAAGTAACACATGTTGCTTTTGCTTTTGTATTATTTCTATTAGTAGTACTTTTCAATAGTATAAATAACACCAACGCGTTAGACACAATACTAAAGTTAGCTTCTTATACTTACGGACCTTTACTTGGGTTATTTGCTTTTAGTATTTTGATGAGTGACGAAAGGAAACCTCAATTTGTACCTATTATTTGTATTGCCTCTCCTGTAATTTGCTATTACTTACAGGCAAATTCAATGGCATGGCTCAATGGGTATAAGTTTGGATATGAACTATTATTACTCAATGGAATTCTAACATTTCTTGGTCTTTTAATGACTTCATTTCTCAAAAAAATATAAACAATACCACCAATAACATATATTTAGTGAAAGTAGTTTAAAAGAGTGTTATAAGATTGTCTACAAAATAAAATAAAACGTCTTATAGGTATAGTGTCTAATCATAACATTCAACTCAACAATGATTGGATAAGTACTAAACCTAATAAGTACCAAAACTATTAAATTTTGTTTTCTTCTAACTCTCAATGTATTATGAAGTCAATAACATTTCTAGCAACTACTTTTATTATTGGTCTCCTTTCTTTTAATGCTTATTTTATTGATTCAAATATTGATCAATTTCAGAAGCCTATTGAGAATTCAATCAATGATGTTGCCTATGTTGAGATTACAACTCAACCTAGACTTCAAGGAGTAAACGTAAACCTTTCAGAAACCATTATCGGTGCTCAAGGAGAATTTGATAATCTTTTCTTAAGAGTTCAAAGTGACGATTATCTAAAAATATTAGATATCAAGTGTAATAAAAAAGTAGTGAGAGCTGCTTTTGATGGTGAAACTTCCGAGAATATTAGTCTTATTGGACTCTATTTTCCAATTGATCATTCAAAATCAGTTATTCTCAATCTAAAAAAGATGATCAACTCTCAATTAGTTGAAAAAGGGGATTACACAATCGAAGTTCTCATGAGTAATCAAAATGATGACAATGGAAATCCATTAATTCAAAATAAAAAAATTCACGTTAAAGTCGTTTAGTAAAACGAATGATACTAAAATGAAAAAGCACCTTTCAATTTGAATTGAAAGGTGCTTTTTCTATAAGTAACTTTTCCTATTTTATATCTTTTAAAGGTGTATTTAATGCAGGATTATTTTGAAGGGCATTCACTACCTTTTTATATTCTTTGTTTGGCTTTTTAGACCCACACAATACTTTCACTTCTACTCCCTCAGCATTATTTTCTGTCACAATTACTGTTTTTTCGGCAGTATATATAGCCTTATTTTCATCTGAATAAGTAAGTCTGAATTTTACATTCGTATTGACTTCTAATTTTTGAATCATACTTGGCACCTCAGTCATTGTTGGGGCATTATCCAATACATAAACATTTTTTCCTTTGTCTAATGTTGATGCATTGATTGATAACGTAGATAAGCTGATTACTACAAAAGTAATGATGGCTTTGATTGTGGGCTTTTTCATAGTATTATTAATTTATTTCTAATTACTAATACGTTGTTACCACAATTACAATCAGCTACTTATAGTTAATTCTTATTAAAGGGATTGCCAACATTTCTTAATACCTCTAACGTCTTCATTTTTCCAAAACTCTGAATTTGAAGTTCATAAAAAGAAAGTATCTTATCCATCACTATTCTCCGTGTATGCAGATTAAAAGAAGGAGCCTCGTGGTAATCTTTTTCTATTAATTGATCGATAACTTGAACTAGTGCCGGATCAACATGTACCGTAACTTCAGTCTCTTCTAAAAGCATTTTTCCATCATGAATTCCTATTCCTAAGAAGTGGCTCATTCTAATCATAAACTGAAGCGTGAAGCAATTAAAATTTTCATTCATAGCATCCAAGCTTAACAAACTTTCAGTCAGAAATGAAAAAAGTTCTGGGTTTCCAATTTCATCATCTTTCAATACTTTCTCTAAAAATTCAGTCAGAAAAGTAAGAATCATACTCTTTTTAGGTTGAATTCTGAAAGATAACAAAGGGTGGTCTATCCTCACCTCTTTGATCATTTGAAGGTTTTTATTCGGCTGTTCATACACCTGCAATTCCAGAAGGTTCAATGGCTGGTAAAAAGAAGCCTTATTGCTTTTCTTACTGAATGCCCCTTTGATAATATAATCCCTTCGTCCAAACCTTTCGGTGTAGATATGGACAATAAGGGAAGATTCTTGAAATCTTACGCTACTTAATGTTAATGCTTTTGTCTGTTCAATCATCTTCTCTTCATTATGGATAGCGAAGTTAACTTAAACTCTTAACTTTGTGGTTTAATAGTAAGTACTAAAATACTTTTTTTAATCGAAAAGTAGTCAAAATATATGATCCCTCAGGAAACCGTAGATGAAATAAAACGAACCTTAGACATTGTTGAGGTTGTAGAAGACTTTGTCACCCTAAAGAAAAAGGGTAAATCTTGGATTGGATTATGTCCTTTCCACGTTGACAATACGCCTTCTATGTACGTGACTCCAAGCATGAACTTGTACAAGTGTTTTTCATGCGGCGCTTCTGGCGATGCGATCAAGTTTGTTCAGGAAAAAGAAGGACTTAATTATGTTGAAGCCTTAAAGTACCTTGCCAACAAATATGGGATCAAAATAGAAGAAAAAAAGAGATCTCCTGAGGAAGAAGAAAAGCATAAAAGAAGAGAAAGTATTTTCCTTACCATGAATTACGCAAAGGAGTTTTTCATGCGTGTGATGCAAACTTCTGATGAGGGAAAATCTTTAGGTCTTGGCTATTTCAAAAATAGAGGCTTTACAGGAGATACTATCAATAAGTTTGATCTTGGGTATAGTTTAGATTCTTGGGATGCATTAGAAAAAAGTGCCTTAGAAAAAGGCTATACTGAAGAGGCTCTTGAACTAGCCGGTCTCCGTTCTGCCAATGATAAAGGGAAAAAATACGACCGCTTCAGAGGCAGAGTCATGTTTCCTATTCATGACCTTTCGGGAAGGGTAATTGCCTTTGGTGCTCGTACCTTGAAAAAAGACGGCAAACCAAAATACCTCAACTCTCCTGAAACCGAAATTTACCATAAAAGTGATGCTTTATATGGTATTTACTACGCCAAAGATGCACTGAGAGTCAAAGACAGATGTTACCTAGTAGAAGGGTATACTGATGTGATTTCTCTACATCAATCAGGGATTGAAAACGTAGTAGCTTCTTCTGGTACAGCATTAACAGAAGGACAAATCAAACAGATCAAACGTTTTACAAATAATGTTACCGCACTTTTTGATGGTGACGCTGCGGGACTTAAAGCGGCAATCAGAGGTGTGGATATGCTGTTGGAACAAGGTCTGAATGTACGCGTAGTTCGTCTACCTGAGGGAGAAGACCCTGATAGCTATTGTTCAAAATTAGGTAGTGATAAATTTTCTCAGTTTTTAAAGGATGAAGAAACTGACTTTATTCTTTTTGCTGCAAAATTATATAACGAAGAGGCTAAAAATGATCCTCTAAATAAAGCTGAAAAAGTTAGAGAGGTGTTGAAGAGTATCGTGAAAATTCCTGATACTATTCAACAAGAAATCTTTATTAAAGAGTGTGCTTCTGTTTTTGATATTTCAATTGACGGTTTGATCAAGGAACTCAATGCGTTAAAGCAGAGAGAGATTGAGAGAATTGAGAAAGAGAAAAATAGAGCTAGAAGATCTTATGAGAATCCAAGTGGTGGTTCTGTAGGCAGTGGTTATGTAAGTACTCCGCCTAACGATTTACCACCTCCTCCCCCAGAATTTTATACAGACAATTCTAACTTTCAGGACGTACCTCCTCCAATAGAGGAAATCAATGGACTCCCCCCTCTAGGTGAGCCAATTCCGGTTGAAAAGGAACAACAACCCACTTCTACTCCTGAAAAAAGACTAGCAAAACTTGGTATTCATGAAGAAGAGTTTGTAAGAATTCTAGTTTTGTTCGGAGCGGAATATGTAGACGAAAATGTAGGATACATTTACGAATACCTCTTTGACGAATTAGGAGAAATGATGCTTGAAAATGAATTTTGCCAGCAGATTTTAGTCGATTATAAAAATGAAACGGCTATGGGTGAAATTCCTTCTTTCCATTATTTCACTGAAAAATACAGCAGTGATATGGACAGAAAGAAATTACAGCAAATCCTAAAGGTGGAAAATGAGAAAACACCTAGTGAGGAATGGTTCAAAAGACATAGAATCGTTATACCTAAAAAAGATGAAAACATTGGTAAGCTCGCTTATTCTACACTCTTACATTACAAGCTCACTTATATCGGTGATTTAATAGAACAGTGTAATGAGAGCTTACTAACAGCAGAAAAAGAGGCGAATGATGAAAAATTGATGGAAGCTTTTCAATTACTTTCTTTACTAAATCAACAAAGAAGTGAGATTGCTCAAATCCTTGGTATCACAATAAAAGTCTAAGAGTATGGGCTTTATAACATCTTTTTAGCACGATTTTTTCGTTTCCAAATAATAACATTTTATCTTTGCGGCTTGTATGTAGATATACTGTTCATTGCATTATATCTTCTCTATAACTTAGATACAAATAAATTACAAACATAGATCCAATGAGTAATTATCAACTTTCACACTTGGATGAGTTAGAAGCAGAAGCAATTTACGTTTTACGTGAAGTATTTTCTCAGTTTCAAAATCCAGCATTGCTTTTTTCAGGCGGTAAAGACTCTATAACTGTTGCTCACCTAGCAAAGAAAGCTTTTTATCCTGCCAAGATTCCTTTTACCTTTTTACACGTTGATACAGGACACAACTTCCCTGAAACAATTAAATTCCGTGACGATCTTATTGAAGATTTAGGAGTTCGTTTAGCGGTAGGTTCTGTACAAGACGCTATTGATGATGGTAGAGTAATGGAGGAAACTGGTGCAAACGCAAGTAGAAATAAACTGCAAATTACTGCTCTATTAGATACAATCGAAGATGAGAACTTTGATGTAGCAATTGGTGGTGGCCGTCGTGATGAAGAAAAGGCAAGAGCTAAAGAGCGCTTCTTCTCTCACCGTGATGAGTTTGGTCAATGGGATCCAAAACACCAACGCCCTGAGTTATGGAACTTATTCAATGGTAAGTATAACCCAGGTGAACACTTCAGAGCGTTCCCTATTTCTAACTGGACAGAGTTTGATGTTTGGCAATACATCATGAGAGAGAATATTGAAATTCCTTCTTTATACCTTGCTCATGAAAGAGATGTAATTTGGAGAGATAACACTTGGTTACCAATGTCAGAGCACATCGTATTACGTGACGGTGAAAAAGTGGAAAAGAAAAAAATCCGCTTCAGAACATTAGGTGACATTACTATTACGGGTGGTATTGAATCAGATGCTGATACGATCGAGAAAGTAGTAGAAGAAGTTTCTGCTATGCGTCAGACTGAGCGTGGTAACCGTTCAGATGACAAGCGTTCTGAAACTTCTATGGAAGACCGTAAAAAAGAAGGTTATTTCTAAACATTAAGTCAAAACATCAAAGTGGAAATATTAAGATTTACAACAGCAGGTTCAGTTGATGACGGAAAAAGTACGTTAATTGGACGTTTATTATATGATTCAAAATCAATTTTTGAAGATCAATTAGATCAGGTTTCTGAAACTTCTAAAAGAAAAGGTTTAGAGCATGTTGATCTTTCTTTATTGACAGATGGTTTGAGAGCTGAAAGAGAGCAAGGCATTACAATTGATGTAGCTTACAGATATTTTGCAACTCCAAAGCGTAAGTTTATCATTGCCGACACTCCAGGTCATATTCAATACACAAGAAATATGGTAACGGGTGCTTCTACAGCCGACCTTGCATTGATTTTGATCGATGCTCGTAAAGGTTTAGTAGAGCAAACTCACCGTCACGCTATCATTGCATCTCTTCTTCAAATTCCTCACATGATTGTTTGTGTGAACAAAATGGACCTTGTGGACTATGACGAGGCTATCTTTGAAAAAATTCAAGAGGAGTTTAAAGAGTTTGCAGCAAAGCTGAACCTAAAGGATATTCGTTTTGTGCCAATTTCAGCATTGAAAGGTGACAACGTTGTAAACAGATCGGAGCAAACTCCTTGGTATAGCGGTGAAACTTTATTGCATACTTTAGAAAACATCTATATCAGCAGTGATAATAACTACATTGACCCTCGTTTTGCGGTTCAAACTATTATCCGTCCTCACTCTGATAAATTCCATGACTTCAGAGGTTACGCAGGCCGTATAAGCTCAGGTGTATTCAGAAAAGGTGATGATATTGTAGCTTTACCTTCAGGTTTCACTTCAAAAGTAAAGAACATCTTCAACGGAATGGAAGAGGTAGAAGAGGCTTTCCCTCCTCAATCTGTAACGATCACGTTGGAAGATGATATTGATATTTCAAGAGGTGATATGTTGGTTCGCCCTGACAACCAACCACAACAAACACAAGATTTGGATGTGATGTTGTGCTGGATGGATGATCAACCTCCAAGACCTAGAGCTAAATATATCTTGAAACATACTACTAATGAAGCAAGATGTATGATCAAGGGTATCAAGTACAAGATGAACATCAATACTCTAAGCCGTATTGAAGGTGACAAGTCTTTACATATGAATGATATCGCAAGAGTTCAGTTAAGAACTACTAAAGCAATTCTTTGGGATCCTTACAAATCTAACAGAATTACAGGTTCTTTGATTCTTGTAGATGAGGCAACTAACAATACTGTTGCTGCAGGTATGATCAGAAGAAGTAAATAGTATTTAAAATATACTTTTAGAAACAAAAGCCTTTGCTCTTTATAGAGTGAAGGCTTTTTGTATTTTACAAAGAAATCCACTTAACATTTCCTCTAACTATCACTCTATATATAACTTAAATAACAGATAATGCGTATTTTATAATACAACCATATAGAAGAACAGTATTCATAATAATACAATACTTACCCTTCTCTGCTATTCACTTACTACTTAAAATACTATGAAAACAACGAATGTGGCTCTTATTGTTCCATTGTTTGATAAAATACCTGTTTACTTTGATTTATTTTTAAATCAGTTATCCTACCAAAGAAATATAGACATTCTCATTTTAAGTAATTTAGACCTAAAACATTACCAATTCTTACCTCATATTGAAGTTCATTCTATCAAAAAACTAGATCATTTAGAAAAATATATCGAACAAGACCTTGAATGGTTTACTTCAACAAGAACCTATTGGGGTATTGGAAATAGTAACTTTCTGTATGGCAATTTGTATAAATTCATCCACCAACTTACTAAAAATAAGCCAGTACAGTTCACACTATCAGGTATCAATTGTAAGATGACTTTTTTCAGAAGTATTCCCTTCAAAAATAAGGAGGAAATTTCATTAGAAAATATGGAGATAGAGTTAAGTTCTGAAAATATTATTTCTTTTAATCAAGGTCGAATATTTAATTATTTCAATAGAAAAAGCTTTGCCTTTATGAATATTGAAAAGGCTATTCGAAGTAACTTATTTTCTCTACCAAAATGGGATGAAACACCTAATAAGTTTTATTTATCAAAATCTGGGTTCTACAATGAAAAGGAATTTAGAAACTACAGTCGACTTCATTTTCAACAAAAAATTAAAACAAGAGGCTTAAGGTATTTCATTTCTCTCCGACATTTTATCAAAAAACAAGTAGATGATATTGACATTACTCCGCAAGAAAAGCATCATGCATAATATCATTCTTTCCCATGAAATCACTATTTAATAGCAATGAACTGATTTTTCATTGCCCCATTAAGAGTATATCGTTTTTACTCATTCTCCATTTAATTTATTGGCATACTTTATGAATTTCATACTGTTTGTTAAAAAAAAGTATATTTACAGGCTATTTAATCATCGTTAAAATAATTTGTTAACGTATTTTATCTATTTTTACAACTTGTAAATAGATTATCAAGCTCCATTACAATGAATAAAAAAACTACATTAGGTTACCTGTTTTTTTTCATCTTATTTTTAGAATCACTACAGGTTTTTGCACAATCTTCAAATGTTCCTTACGATCCAGAGTACTATCATCTTATTGATCGTTATGAGATCAAACAAAAGAACTTTGGTAAAGTTTTCACTACCATAAAACCTTACAGCAGACAAGAAATTGCTGAATTTTTAGAAGGGTTTGACTCTACTTACAATGGTACACTTTCTGAAGCAGACAAGTACAACCTTTCCTATTTAGCACTTGATAATTGGGAACACATGTCTGACTCAACACTTGCCGATGTAAAAAAGCCATTCTTAAAATATTTTTATAGAAGTAAGATTGATTTCCTCAACGTTCATCAGAAAGATTTTGACCTCCATATTAACCCCGTGATCCTTTTTAGTGGTGGAGATGATAACTTAAATGCATCACGTCCATATGTAAACCAAAGAGGAGTGATCATGAGAGGTTCAATTGCTGGTAAAGTTGGATTTTACCTTCAAGCATCAGATAACCAAGAGAGGTTACCTTTTTATGCTCAACAATATTCTGCTTCACACAATGGAACTTTCCCTGGACAACAATGGAACAAATCAGAGGGTGATGTTGGAGACTATTTCAATGCACAAGGTTATATTACTTTCCAATTATTGAAAGACTATATAGGAACTGAATTTGGTAGAGGGAGAAACTTCATTGGTAACGGTTACCGTTCTTTGGCACTTTCTACTTTTGCTAATGACTATACCTATCTCAAATTAAATACTAGAGTTTGGCATTTAGAGTATACTAATATTTTTGCTCAAATGAACACTAGTAATACCAACCCAGCAGGTGGACATTTGCCTAAAAAATATATGGCAATGCATCACTTAGGATGGAATGTTACTAAAAACTTAAACGTAGGTCTTTTTGAGCAAGTAATTTTTAGTAGAACGGATTCAATTGGTAATAATACTTTTGATATCTCTTACTTAAACCCTTTCATTTTCTACCGTTCATTAGAGCATGGCTTGGGTGATGTTGATAATGTACAGGTGGGACTAGATGTAAAATGGAACATCTGGAATAAAGTACAGCTATACAGTCAAATCATCATGGATGATTTAAGTGTTAGTAATTTAGGCAAAGGTTATTTTGGTAATAAGTTCGCTTACCAATTTGGAGCTAAATATATTGATGCCTTTGGAGTATCTAATCTTGATCTTCACGGAGAAGTTAACGTAGTTGATCCTTATACTTACTCCCACAAGAATACCACTGGATCAAGTAATATACCTAATGGTTACCTTTATACAAACCAAGCGCATTATTATCAAGAATTAGCCCACCCTAATGGAGCTAACTTTTATGAACTCATCGGTATTGTAAGATATAGACCAAACTTCTTCCCTAAAATTTCTGCCGTGATCAAAGGTATGTATAGAGAACAAGGCATGAATGAACTTGATGACAAAGGAAATGTAGTCACAAATTATGGTTCTAATATCTTCTTAGATTACAATACTGCACCAGGTGCACCAGATGCTTATGGTGTAGAATTTCTTCAAGGCACAAAAGTAAGAACGATGTATGTTGATGCAACACTTACTTACTCACCTTTCCACAATGTATTTGTTGATTTGAGAGGCGTATTTAGAAATACATCAAGTGATGATGAAAGATATACTCAAAATGAAAATTATATAAGTGCAGCCGTTAGGTGGAATATCGGTCAAAGGTTATACGAGTTCTAGAACTCCGTTTATTCCCTTTGTATCACTATGTAATATCTCATTGGAATAATAATATTTTTCAGAGGAATGGTTCAAAATCATTCCTCTTTTTTTGTATTCAAATTTTAATCAAAATTCTAAAAATGGCTCATTTTGATTGTATTTTCTTTATATATTAATAAAATATTACATGAAAATCCTCTAATATGAATTTAATGTTAACTAAAAGTTACATAATTACGTATATTGTAATAACAACAAAGCTGTTACAAGTACATGAAATTCATCAAAAGCATATATCACCTTACCTTTACACTCATCATTTCGATGACTGTAAACGTATATGCTCAAGAAAATGATGTTACTTTATCTAAATACCAATCACATTCCATGTTGGAATATTATACCCTAAATCATTCAAATCAAGCATGGGAAAAAGATCAGTTTTACCTTTACTTTTCTCCACAAGAAAATATTTCTGGAGAGGAATTTAACACCATGAAAAATGAGGTAAACGATTGGGTAAATCATTGGAAAGCTCTTGAGCAAAAAAATAACCGATCAATCACAAAAAAATTATTTACTAAAACACGCCAAAAATTCTTGAAACGCTACAAAGAATGTAGTACGTTTTCTACACTTTTAGAAGATGGCAAATATGACTGCCTGAGTGGTACATTATTGTATGCTCACATTTTTCAAGAATTAGGCTATGACTATTCAATCCATCAAAATAATAGTCATGTATACATTATCGTTGAAGACCCTTATTTAGGAACAACTTTAATTGAGTCTACGGATGTATATGGCTATGTCATTGGAAAGAATAACATCAAGAAACGTATTGAGGGCTATGAAAAGAGATTAGAAAACTCACTTTTATATAGCAGGTACGGAATGAATTTAACGGAAACGTTAAGCATTAAAGATGTCGCTGGGTTACAATACTATAACTTAGCTGTTGCTTCATACAGAGCAAATGACCTTTATGAAGCTAAATTGTCATTGTACAAAGCGTCTATTATTACAGATTCTCCAAGAATCGAATATTTTAATTTCTATTTAGAAGAGAGCAACAATCTAGTCAGTGCAATGCGTTAGTCATTAAGCAGTTGTACAATTAAAATAGTTAGTTAATTTGAAAAAAGAATACCCTTCCACTTTTTAAGCAGAAGGGTATTTTTTATATCCTTTAAAGAAGGAATTATACTACTTTAATCAAGCAGTAATTTTTCTTTCCTTTCTGAGCAAGAATGTATTTCCCTTGAAGCAATTCTACATCTTTTGGAAGTTCACTTCCTTGTAATTTTGCTTTATTGATAGAAATACCTCCGCCTTTAATCATTCTTTTTGCTTCACCTTTAGAAGAGAATAATTGGTTGTCAGTACCTGTTGATACTAAATCAGCCATTTCTGCCATTCCTTCTAAATCGGCTTTAGAAATCTCTGACTGCATTACACCTTCGAATACTTGTAATAAAGTACGCTCGTCTAAAGATTTCAATTGATCCGTTACGTTCTTTCCGAATAAGATATTTGAAGCAGCAATAGCTGTATCTAATTCAGCTTGACCGTGAACTGCACGAGTAACTTCCTCTGCTAAACGCTTCTGAAGAATACGCGTATGAGGAGCCTCGTCATGATCAGCGATTAATTGATCAATCTCTTCTTTACCAATGAAAGTAAAGATTTTGATGTATTTCTTTGCATCATCATCCGCTACATTTAACCAGAATTGGTAGAATTGGTAAGGAGATGTTTTCTCAGGGTCTAACCAAACTGCACCACTCTCCGTTTTACCGAATTTAGTACCATCAGCTTTTGTGATCAATGGACAAGTAGCAGCATAAGCAGTACCTTGAGCCTTACGGCGAACTAGTTCAGTACCTGTTACAATATTACCCCACTGATCTGAACCACCAAATTGTAGTTTACAGTTCTTTGTTTTGTATAAATGGTAAAAATCCCAACCTTGTAATAATTGGTAAGTAAATTCAGTAAAAGAGATACCATTACCAGTAGCTAAACGTTTCTTTACAGAATCTTTAGCCATCATATAATTTACTGTAAGGTGCTTTCCTGCTTCACGAGCAAAATCGATGAAACTGAAATCCTTGAACCAATCATAGTTGTTTAAGATCTCCGCAGAGTTTTCACCACAATCAAAGTCCAAGAACTTTTCTAATTGTGCTTTCATTCCATCGATGTTCTTTTGGATTGTATCATCATCCAATAGAGATCTCTCAGCATCTTTAAAAGAAGGGTCGCCAATCATACCTGTTGCTCCACCTACAATCGCTAACGGCTTGTGCCCTGCTTTTTGTAAATGTCTCAATAACATTACAGATACCATATGACCAATATGCAATGAATCTGCTGTTGGATCAAAACCAACGTAAGCAGTTGTCATTTCTTTGTTCAATTGATCTTCAGTACCCGGCATCATGTCGTGCAGCATTCCTCTCCACTGCAACTCTTCAATAAGGTTTGTTTTTATATCTGCCATTTCTAATGTATTTCTAATTTGAATGCGCAATTTAACAGTAAAAGATCAAATGACCATTTAATGTTACCTAAGATTTTATTTTTAAGCGCTGTCCAACCTTCAAATTATTACTTTTCATATTATTTAAGCGTTTGATTTCTGAAACGCTAACACCATTATCCTGAGCAATCTGCCATAAGGTATCACCATTTTTCACTGTATAATACCCATCTTCGGATGTTGATGGTTTTGATGAAGTAGTTGTTTTCCCTTCATTTAATACACTAGCAGGCGATGGTGGAATCGTTAATTTCTGTCCCACTTTAATCGAAGAACCTGATAAATTATTTACCCTCTTTAAGTCTTTTACGTATACTCTATACCACTTTGCTATTTCAGTGATGCTATCTCCACTTTTCACAGTATGGTACCTTGTCTTTGCTGAAGGTCCATAACCGTTGCTCTTAGATGTGGAAGTAGTTGCAGTCACTGTATTGGAAGCTGAACTTGGTGATGTTGAGTATACTTTCAATTTCTGACCTTTGTAGATAGTAGAACCTCTCATACCATTCCAAGATCTTAACTTAGAAGCTGAAGTATTGTATTTTTCTGCAATTCCTCCTAGAGTCTCACCACTTCTAACCGTATGATATACTAATGTTCCACTAGCAGATGTTGTTTTCGTTTGTGCCTTTGGGGCTGCCGTTGTCTTCTGAACTGTAGCTTCAGGAGCTTTATATTTGCCTTCCTTGATCAATAATTTCTGACCTACATTAATTCTTGTACCTCTAAGGTTATTCAACTTTTGAATATCAGCCACATACACTCTGTACTTTTTGGCAATAATACCTAAAGTTTCTCCACTTCTTACTGTATGGTAGATACTTGCTCCACTTGTTTTTTTAGGCGTTGATGTCGTTGTTTTTTTAGCCTTTGGAGTAGATTTCTTTGAAGGGCCTGGGCTATAAGCATTTCCATAAATTTTCAATTTCTGACCAGGGTAAATGGTGTTACCACGGATATTATTCCATGCTCTTAAATTAGAAGTTTTCACTCTATGACGACTTGCAATAAGTCCTAAAGATTCTCCTCTTCTCACATAGTGATAGTAATATCCATCTCCAATATTTGCTCCTTCACCGGTGTATTTTACATTCGCTAAAATCTCATCTTGATTTTCTAGATAATACTCAAAACGGGCTTCGGGTATTCTGATTCTAAAGTTCTTTACATAGTTTGGTGCAAAACCAAAACGCAACGAAGCATTCATTAATTGAAGATCTTCTCGACAAACATTCAATTCATCTGCTAGTTTTCCAAGATCAATGGATTGACTTACAAAAATATCTTCAGCAGGAATCTCGTACATCGGCAAATCCTGAATCAAATTATGTTCTTCTGCATACGTCAGCACATAAGCCATTGCAACATATTGAGGTAAATACGACCTTGTTTCTCTTGGTAATTTTCTATAAATATCCCAGAATTTCTTTTTACCTGACCTTCTTTGTGCCTTTCTAATATTCCCAGGTCCACAGTTGTAAGCTGCAATTGCCAATTCCCAATCCCCATGATATTTATGTAAAAATTTCAAGTATCTTGCTGCCGCTCTTGTTGCTTTTTCAGGGTCCATTCTGTCATCAATCTGATAGGTCTGTTTCAACCCATAAGCCCTACCAGTTCTGGGCATAAATTGCCAAAGTCCTTTTGCTCCTACTCTTGATAATGCAACAGGCTTTAAAGCTGACTCAATAACTGCCAAATATTTTAATTCTGTTGGAACTCCTTCTTCTTCAAAAATACGTTCGAACATGGGAAAATACATCTGCTTTCTCTGGATGATCGAGAGTGTATAATCTCTTCTTCTTACTGAAAAGTAGTCGATAAATAACCGAACTCTATCATGATATGTAAGTGGAATTTCATTTTGCATTGCACTCAAACGCTCTCTGACCAAACTATCAGATACGTTGGGAACATAGTCATAAGTCTGGTCTGAAATATCAACTAAAATTGCTTCAGTTGTATCAAATTCATCAAAGTTTTCAAACCAAGGGGCATAAGGGGCTGCTTCCACAATTTCTAAAGTATCTGAAGGCATTAAATACCCTTCAGGTAATGCTACAGTATACAAACTATCTTGCCAAGTGGGTAAAACATTACCTTCATCTTGTGCAGATGCAATTGTAAATGATAAAGAAAATATGAATGCAAATGTATATTTAAAAATGCGTCTAAAAAGCATCACTTTATAACGTAAGTATTAGTATTTAATAATGAAATGAGATGATTATAAGCTTCACTTACTTTCTGACCAATATAGATTTAGGTTACTAAAATGAATCTTCCCTACTTCCTGTTTAGCAAATATAATCTATTAGGTAGCAAAAGAAGAATCTATTAAGATTTTACTGCTTTACAAATGATAAAAATATAGGCTGTTCTATTGAGATTACTATTTCCTATACCTTTAAACAGTTGTACAATTAAAATCGGAAGTTTTGAATTTTCTTTTTTAGCCTACTCTGCGTTAGAATATCATCACGTAGCTTCGGCTATGCTCTTCTATTCTGCCTTGATTAGACTAAAAAAATAATAATCCAACTTCTACCAATTTCAAATGTGCAAATGCTTAAAGTTCAACTGATAGGTTTCCAAACAATTGATTCATTAGAAAGCAGGATTCATAATAAAAAAGCCTCTACAAAAATGACATTCTGTAGAGGCTCTTCCTATTTTATATTTAAGACTAAAGCTCTTGCAAATAATGCGAGAACTGAAGCATTTTTTCTTCTTCAAAACGATTCGCCATGACTTGTAAACCAATCGTCAACCCATCTTTATCTTCTCCGTTTGGAATAGAAATCGCTGGTAACCCTGCCAATGAAGCATGTACGGTATATAAATCTCCTAAATACAATTCGAGAAGGTTATTTTCACCGTATTTACCAATTTCAAATGATGGAGTTGAAGTCGTTGGCATCAAGATAAAATCATACTCTGAAAGTATTTTCTCAGTGGTTTCCTTGATCAAACGTCTTACTTTTTGAGCTTTTGAGAAGTACGCGTCATAGTAACTAGCTGAAAGTACGAATGTACCCAACATGATTCTTCTCTTCACTTCATCGCCAAATCCTTCAGAACGTGATTTTTTATATAAACCTTCTAAGTCTACTTTGTCCTCGGTTCTATATCCATAACGTACACCATCAAAACGCTCTAAGTTCGTACTTGCTTCAGCCGTTGTAAGGATGTAGTATGTTGGAAGCAGGTAATCTAATAATGGGAACTCAATGGCTTCCACTTCATGACCTTCTGCTCTTAATTTTTCAATTTTCGCAAATGTCTTCTCTGAAATATCTTTATTTAAATGCTCACTCTCAACCGTTTCTTTGATATAAGCAATTTTCAATTTCTTTGTGGGCTTCTCTTCCACTGTTGCACTATATGAAGGTACAGGTTCTTGTGCAACTGTTGCGTCTTGATCATCCTCCCCAGCTATAATTTCTAATACTAATGAAGCATCAGGAACGTTGTTGGCAATCACGCCAATTGTATCAAAAGAAGATGCGTAAGCAATCAAACCCCATCTTGA
Source organism: Flammeovirga sp. OC4 (assembly GCF_000812565.1). Taxonomy (GTDB): domain Bacteria; phylum Bacteroidota; class Bacteroidia; order Cytophagales; family Flammeovirgaceae; genus Flammeovirga. The sequence goes on from NZ_JTAM01000004.1 coordinate 83,948, forward strand.
AATACGAGAGTAGGTTGGTTTTAAACCTACAGTACCGGTAAATGCTGCTGGCTGACGAACTGATCCACCTGTATCAGAACCTAAAGATACCAAACAATGATCATCTGAAACGGCTACCGCTGATGCCCCCGAAGAACCACCCGGTACTCTTGTTTCATCAATATTGTTTTTTACTGGACCAAAAGCAGAGTTTTCATTTGATGATCCCATAGCAAACTCATCACAACTTTGTCTACCAATGATTATAGCATCCTCTGCTAATAATCGTTCCGTAGCTGTTGCTGAAAAAGGAGAAACATAACCATCCAACATATTGGAAGAGGCTTGAAGACCATGATCTTTGAAAGCAATAACGTCTTTTAGACCGACAACCATACCTGCCAATCTTCCTGCATTTCCTTCTTTGATTTTCTGATCCACTTTTGCAGCCTGTTGAAGTGCTTCTTCATTATACACTTCATTCCAAACATTAAGGTGTTTCTTTTCCTCAATTTTTGCTAAGTAATCTTCTACCAAAGCCACACAAGTCGTTTTCCCTTCGCTGAGTGCTTTCTTTATATCATCAAATGCTTTATACATAAGCTTGTGTTCGTTTTATTAGACTGCTTTTTTAAGTACCAAGACAAAAGTACTTACACTAAAGCTTTTAGTTTACCTGAAAAACTTCATAAAAAAAGAGAAGTTTATCCTTTCTAATGACAAAGATAAACTTCTCTTGGTTATTACGAAATATTTAACGAAAAATAGATTTCATTAAAAATATATCAAGATATATGACAATTGGTTATTTTTCTTCCTTCTTGTCTTCTTCTTTGATGCCTTTTTCAATCTCATCCGAGATTTGGTTTTTAGCGTCTTTGAACTCTCTGATACCACTACCGATTCCACGAGCTAACTCAGGGATACGCTTAGCACCAAATAGTAAAAGAACAACCAAACCGATGATTACCCACTCGAAACCACCTGGCATACCAAATAATAAAACTGAACTCAATTCCATGGTCGTATTTATTTTGTTTGTTACGTACCTTGCAAAGATACGATACTATATTCAAATATCAATTAAAGTTCTTCAACTTCTTTGTACTGCATTTCATATAAACGAGAATAGAACCCTTTGTGTTTCAGTAACTCTTCATGACTTCCACTCTCTTTGATCTCTCCTTTATCTAATACTATAATGTTATCTGCATTTCGAATCGTGGCCAAGCGGTGAGCAATCGCAATACTCGTTCTTCCTTTCATCATTGACTTGATTGCATCTTGAATCAATACCTCCGTTTCTGAATCCACTGAAGAAGTAGCTTCATCTAAAATAATAATTTTAGGATCATATACCATTGTTCTGACAAAAGACAATAATTGTCGTTGTCCTACAGAAAGTGTGGCTCCTCTTTCCATTACTTCATAATCCAAACCTCCAGGAAGCTTATCAATAAAAGATTTAGCTCCTACTAATTCCGCAGCTTCTAAAATCTGTTGGTCAGTGATTGATTTATCACCCAAAGTGATATTCTCTCTGATTGAACTAGAAAAAAGGAAAACGTCTTGTAATACAACACCAATATGCTTTCTGAGATTATAAAGATCATAAGATTTTACATCTCTTTTATTGACACAAATGCTTCCTTTATTGATTTCATAAAATCTCGATATCAAATTAATGATAGAAGATTTACCAGCACCTGTTGCACCCACTAAAGCCACCGTTTCTCCATTGTTTACTTTAAATGAAATATCTTTTAATACATAATCTTCATTCTTATAAGCAAACCAAACATTTTTGAATTCAATATCTCCATCAATATGATCTGTAGTATAAGTCCCTTCATTTGAAATCATGCTTTTATCATCCAGCAACTTTAATATTCTATCTGAAGAAACAATTCCCATCTGTAGTGTATTGAATCGATCGGCAATCATACGGATAGGTCTAAAGAAAAGGTTGATGTACATGATAAAGGCAATCAAAGTACCCAGTGTTGCATATCCATCCAAGACACTGTGTGCTCCCCACCATACCAATAAACCTGTACCTGACGCGGCAATAACTTCTGCAACCGGATAATAAATAGAGTAATATAAAACGGTACTTATATTGGCATCTCTGTGTTCCTTATTGATTTTTTTGAACTCCTCTTGTTCTCTTTTTTCAGCACTGAAAAGCTGCACCACATTCATACCTGTAATATGTTCTTGAACGAAGGTATTCAAGTTTGATACCGCATTTCTCACATCACCAAAAGCTACTTTAATTTTCTCTTTGAAAACGTAAGTTGAGAAAAGAAGAAGTGGTAAAACTGATAAACTAATGAGTGTTAATCGCCAATCAGTGTACAGCATAACTACAAAAATAAAGAACAACTGAAGAATATCTCCCAGCATTGCTGCTACTCCATTTGTAAATACTTCTGATAAAGTCTCTATATCCGATACTGCTCTCGTAACAAGGCGTCCAATGGGTGTATTGTCATAAAACTTCAACTTCAGTTTCAAGATATGATCATACAACTGCACACGCATATCTTTGACCACATGCTGTCCCAACCACCCCGATAAATAAGTATGGCAAAACTGCACTAAAGCCTGTAATAACTGTACGGCAATAAGTATAATGACCATTTGATTTAACCCTGGCATATCATTGTCCACGATATAATTATCAATGGTGTACTGTATTAGGTAGGGTCTTGTTGGGGCTAAAACACCCAACGATATGGTTAAGAAAACGAGTAGGATAAAATATTTGAAGTGAGGCTTCAAGAAAATCATCATTCTTGACAAGACTCTACCGTCAAATATCTGACCTGTTTTTTGTTCTTTTTTCACTGATAAATGAGTTATTGCTTGCAATCTGTCTTTCCGGTGATCACAATTTTATGTCTTATGTTCGAGTTGACTTAATTATTAATTCAATAAAGATACGGGAAGCACTCTATTGAAATACAAAAATGCATTGAATGTTTTAATTTTTTTGATATTCCTTCCTATAAATTTCCCAAAATGTAAAGAAGAATTAATGACATGCGTAAAACCCCAAGCATTAGAAATCGTAATTAAAGGCTTTTTTTCTAAAAAAAAGAGGAAATTTAAAATTCAATAGATTATTCTAAAAAATAAATGGATTTATTCCATAATAATTCATATAAATTGAAAATATTCAAATTATAAGTATAATATTTTGCAAACTCTTATAATATGATTTGCTTTAATGCGACTTGCAATACTATTTTGAAAATGTAAATTGCCATCACATTTAAATTTCCAAGCACAATTTCACGGATTGTGAAGTGCTGTTTATCAAGAATTAATCAAAGCAACAACAAAGTATAGTAATGGAAGATATCTCAATATTTGAAGAGGTCTCTAGCATGGGACATGAGCAGGTAGTTTATTGCCATGAGAAATCAACTGGCTTAAAAGCTATTATTGCTATTCATAATACAGTTTTAGGGCCAGCTTTAGGCGGTACTAGAATGTGGATGTACGACAATGAAGCACAAGCTACGAATGATGCCTTACGTTTATCAAGAGGTATGACGTTCAAAAATTCTATTGCTGGACTTAATCTTGGTGGAGGTAAAGCCGTAATCATTGGTGACGCAAGAAAACACAAGTCAGAAGCGATGTTGAGAGCTTATGGCCGTTTCTTGAAAAACCTTAATGGAAAATATATTACTGCAGAGGACGTAGGAATGAATGCAGGCGATATGGAACATATTGCAGCAGAAACTTCTTATGTAAGTGGTATGCCTGAGACGCGTGGCGGTTTGGGTGATCCATCTCCTTTTACTGCTTATACTACTTATATGGGTATGAAAGCAGCTGCTAAAAAACAATTTGGTACTGACAGCCTTGCTGGAAAGAAAGTTTCTATCCAAGGTGCAGGACACGTTGGAGAATACATCATCCAACACCTTGTTAAGGAAGGATGCGAAATTTATGTATCTGACTTCTATGAGGATCGTGTGAAAGATGTAGTGAATAAATATGGTATCAAAGGAGTGGCATTAGATGAAATCTATGACCTCGATGTAGATATTTATTCTCCGTGTGCATTAGGTGCTACTGTTAATGATGAGACATTGGAACGTTTGAAATGTTCGATCATTGCAGGTTGTGCCAACAATCAATTGGCTAACGAAAAAATCCATGGTGATTTAGCCAAGCAAAAAGGTATTCTTTATGCACCAGATTTCTTGATCAACTCAGGTGGCGTAATCAACGTATATGCTGAAGTGATCAAAACTTCTAAAGAATGGTCTTGGAACAAATGTGAGTTTGTGTATGATCAGACTTTAAAAGTATTCGAGCAATCGGAAGTTACGGGCAAAAATGCTCAGGAAGTAGCGATCGATATTGCCCAGCAACGTATCAATGAAGTTGCTGCAATCAAGAGCACATATTAATTTACCAATTCAAGGTTATCATATAAACAACCATCAAAAGCGTTCCCGAAAGGGAATGCTTTTTTTATTTCCAATAAACAGTGATTTTCATTATTGAAAGGCTTAAATTCAAACGACTGAGTAGTTTTATTCACTCTTAAAACTTATCTTGTTCATGTGCGAAGACAAGAGACTTTTTGTGATTACTCTTCAAGAAAAAAAATACTAAACTACCATAACTACTACACCTTACTGGAAGGTACTCATAAGAAGTAAAATTACTTTTTGACTTGGTACACTAATCAATTCTAACATTTTTTTAAGCTGACGCTATGCAACCTAATGACAAAATCACAAAGTGGAAAAGACAAAATAAGCTGATTCTAACAGGAATGATTCTTTTCACTTTTGCAATTATCCTTCTTCAATTAAGTTTTACTTCAACATTGAAAGGGCCTTTTGGTATTTTAATCACATTTATACTACTTGTCGGTTCTTATGCCCTTGTGATCTACCCTAAACATAAACTCAGATGGTTTTTATGGGCTTTTAAAAATGAAAACAATAAAGGGGAATTATTTCGATTAGCAGTGGATCAAAAAATCATCCATGAACATAACAATAGTTTTGCTTTTGCAAATAGCGAAGAAAAAGAACTAATCAAAAAGTACTACGATTTAGCAAAAGATGAAACTCTTTCAGCACAAAAAAATATTGAGATAGAGGAAGAACTCCTATTTTATAATGATAAGAGTAAAATAATTGGTTACTCATTTTATGCCTCAATTTCATTTATTCTATTTATGATCTTTCTGTTATTAGGACTTTCTAAAGAATTTGAAGGTTTTAATACATTCGGTAATATCATTATAGGACTCATTCCATTACTTGCCATTTTTGGTACACTAGGATTGATAAATACAATAAGAAACGTTTTTGACAATTCTATTAAACTAAGAATCAATACAAAAGGTATTCAAATTAAAAAAAATCATTTCCACTTGTGGAATGACATCCGACACTTTGATGTAAAAGAATCATCCATTCGTACAGGAAAAAGTACAACATATGTCCCTATGCTTCACCTAAAAATTAGAGGTATCGAAGAAAGGTTAGATATTTCATACTTGCCTGTCTCAATGGATGAACTGAGGGACTTAATTACTGAATATAAGATAAATGCAGGAAAGGAGAAGTCATTGGAACAGTTGGAGAACTAAACATAACATCAAAAAAATAAGGATACCACATGGTGGTACCCCTATTATAAAAATTTCGTGATTGAAACTTTTACCATTCTATGTTACTGTGATCTTTACTGTAAGCTATACTTACTTTTTTCTCCTTTTTAATTTCTTTACACCTTTAAAACCATACTCATCATAAGCTTCTTTTAAGTCAACTGTTTCTGTTGTACCGTCAGCTAATGTAATGTCTACAAGGTAGTCACAAGTACCGTCACCGTAGTTTACAGTGATTGTTGTTTCACCTTTTGTCATTACTTCAACACCTGAAACTGGTGCAAGTACTGGTTTATCTCCACCACAATCTTTTACATATGATAATGGTTCTGTAATCTCTGTTGAGAAGCTTTCTCCTTCTAAAGAACTTGTTACTGTTAATGAACCTGTTACAGTTTTAGTACCGTCGATTCTTTCAACATTTACATTTCTAACAATTTGTTCTGTATAAGCTTCTGTTGTATCTGTAGCAGCAAATGATAATGATAAGTTCACTGCTTTTGTGATGTCTGATGAAACTGGTGTTGGCTTTTCTTCCTCTTCAGTTCCTTCTTCAAATACCATTGTACCTTCCATTGAAACTGTACCACTTACTACTCTACCATTTTCTGTGAAGTCTTCAAACGTAGTCAAGTGACTTACTTCTCCTTCTGCTCTAGTGTGAACTTCAGTTACTTTACCAGAAACTGTTTCTCCTTCTTTGCTTTCGCAAGCACCGTTACTGAAATCAAAAACAACTGTTTTAGTATCTCCTTCCTCTGTTTTTGTAACATCAGCACATTCTACATAATGTCTAAGGTGGAAACGTTTACCGCATTCTCCTTTTCCTTTTTTAGGCTTATTGGCTTCTCCTCCAACTGATCTTGCATTAGATGCAGTGCTCGCTGAAAGGCCTCTATCCATTGCATCATCTGCAAGGTTATCTGTATAATCTTGAACTTCAAGGTTTGTAGAAAGTTCTGATGCCTCTGTAGATGCTTCTTCTAATACTGTAAACTGAGCGTCTACTGAAGAGCCATCATTTGAGTCATTACAAGCAACCATTACAGATAAAAGAGCGATTCCGATTCCAATGTTTCTTAATTTCATTTCCTTAGATATTTAAAGAGTTAAATAGATTTTTTATGTTTTGGTGAACTGCTTTATTGCAGTGTCATTCATAGAAAGAGAGACACCTCATTTTTGTACTCAAAAAAAAATATCTTTTTTCAAAAAAAAATCAAAAACCCTTTAAACAGCTCAAAATCGAAGGTTTTTTCTATAAAAAATATTTTACTTTTTTTTCAAAACTAGATTTAGGGTCTGAAAATCTTGTGATATAGTCTGACTTTTTAAAAATAAAAAACCTGATTTGGCTCTATCAAATCTATAAAATTGATAAGATGAGGAGTCAAATCAGGTTTAGGATAATTTTGAATTCATCGAGTTCCTGTCAAAATCAAAGTTTTCTTACCCAAATCAATATACCTGTTACAGGCATTGAGCAAGCGATCATGGTCACTATGAAATAAAGTATAATTCCACTTAAGCCAAGTATTTCACCAGTGTGCAATGGAAGAGATACTTCCATAAACTGATCGGCAATACTTTGATCTGAAAATAAGATCAGCTTTTTGAACTGCCCATCTTTTCCATATTTCACATGATCAGGCACTACAGCTGAAAAAATACTTTCCTGCTTAATTTTAGTGATTTGATAGTTGGGATTATCTTCTGTTGGGAAATGAATGGTAGTAATTCCTTTATAAGGCAATCTTTGGTTACTATCTTCTAATAACTGATTCAATGAGACGGATGCTTCTTTTTTCTTCTCTTCTTGATTGTCAATTGATTCTTCTAAAAAAGAGGCAAATACATTAGACAATTCACTTTTCATAGCCTCCGCATTGGCTTCGTTTAGTACAGGTTGCCCTCCTAATGAAACCACCACAGCACTTTTGACCCAAGCATAAGAAACGTACAAGCCAGTAATAGAAATAAATAACAACAGGAGAAAAGTGTAGAAACCCAGTGTATTGTGAAGGTCATAAATGATTCTTGGCAATTTGGCGGACCATTTAATAGTAAATCCTTGTTTCCACTGTTTTTTATTTTTAGGAAACCATAAAACCAAACCAGAGACTAGCAGTACTACAAATATTAAAATAGAAACTCCAACAATATGATTTCCTACTTTACCTAATAATAGGTTCTTATGTATACTTTTCATCAAATCGAAAAAGTGACCGATGGATCGGCTACTACTTCCTATAATTTTACCAGATGTGGGGTGTATATAAAAGTGACCATCATAATCCTCTTCTACATCATGATAAGCTACTAAGATATTTCTTGAAAAGTCACTGGGGTAAATAATAGTGGTGACTTGTCGATTTTCTTCTAGAAAGTTGGTTTTAATTTTATCTGGTTGAATCCAATTCGCATCTGTTTCTTGTGAATTAAATACGACCTCATAATTGAGCAGCTCTGCTATTTGTGTTTTAAAGGAATACATGGCTCCTGAAAAACAGACAATAAAAACTACTACACTTGATAAAAGTCCGAGCCACAAATGTGACACGGACATAATATATTTGAAAAGGGATTCCTTTTTTCTTCTTTTTCTGAATAAGGATTGTTTCAGACGCATTATCCTTTTTCGTTTTGACCTCTATAACTTTCCTTTTTGATTAACTCTAAATATTGAGCATACTGATCATCAGAAAAGATTTTTTGAAGCGCTACTTTGCGGTCTTCATTGAATTGATTCCAATACATTGTTGCCGCTTCTCCATTACCATGATAATGGTCGTGGGCATCTCTAAATGCTTTAGTAAAAGCTTCGTTTACCGCTTTATATTGTACTGCTTGTGTAGAATCCAATGCTAGTGTCTGAACAATTTCTGTTTTTAATTCGTCTGAATAATCCGACTGCCCTGGCATATATCTTTTCACAAACTCATGCGTCAACTCTTTTTGCTCCTCATTCATCAATGCTTTTAGAGCCTCTTCTTGTTTAGTATAAGAAGTCTTCATTATTTTCATGTACCCCTTACGGCTCATTTTGCCCGATGCCTTTAATTCTTCAAGCTGCGTTTGTCTGTTTTCTTCATATGAAGTGACAATTGCATCATATTTTTCTTCTTGGTCTGCTGAAAGGTTCAATTCAGCTTTTAGCTTAGTGAAGTCTATACCTCTTCTCTTTTTTTCATTTCCACAAGAAAACAAAACAGAGACTGTTGCTAGTATTAAAAGAAACTTTTTCATTTCGATAAAATCTAAAAAGGGAAAGGAAAAGCCTCTCCCTATAAAACATATTATTTATAAATACCTTGTACGAAGATGTTACCACCATCTAATTGAGCACCTTTTTCAGTAGTAGTACCTTCAAACTGCCAGATATATGCATTTTCGGTTGATGGGCTCACTGCAATGTTGAATACACCTTCTTCCATTGCACCACTTTGGTAATAGAACATATTGGACTTTGGCACTTCTGATAAAATCTCAATTGATTTTGTATTGACATCGAAATAAGCCATTTCATATCTATCCTCTACTTCAGCACCTAAAGAAATATCTTCCAAAGCGATATACCCTTTTCCTTCACCTACATGATGGAAATGAACAGAGCCTACACTTCTACCTAAAACATTTCTAATGTTGAATTCATAGTTTAAATCATAATTACCATCAGCATCTAACCTTGTAATTACAGCATCAGAACCATCAGTGGTCATATTCACTTGATATACGTAGTTCTCGTGTACAAACATAGCTGTACCTCTGTAACCATATGTATCACCAATTGAAGCTGGAGTAGTAGTTACTTGTGGATTATCTAAAGAAGGCCAATCCAATACTAAAGTTGCCAACTCATCAGGGCGAGGTGTATCTTCTACATCAGGCTCACCTACTTTTCTATATGCTGTTCCATAATATACCTTGTTACCGTACACAACAGGAGCATCTACACGAAATACATAATCCTCACCCACAGTAAATGTACCTAGTTCATACTGTACAAAGTCTGTTTCAGAATTGAAAACTAAACCAGGTATGCCCACCTTAGCTACCTGTAAAAAAACTGTAATGCTTCTCTCGTCATCAGATGCAGTATTAACAACATTGTGTGCTAATAGATATTCATCACTAACTGCTCCAAATCTTGGATACTCTCCTAACCAAGTACTCAGATTGACCGTCTGAATTTTGTTGTAGCTTCTGTTGTCATCATACTCCAATTCATGAATCTGGCCTGTACCATAGTTTAGATTATAAATTCTTCCACCTGCTGCTAAAACTCTCGCCGAACGAACACCTTCCATCTGATATCCATTGTTGATAAAAGTTAAGGTCGTATCCACAATATTTTTTGTTGGTTGCATAAATACTGTAGCATCACCATCAGGGTCTGCCACATCAGCTGCTACGTGAAATACTGTTCTACCATCTTCACCACCGGTAGAAGGTTCATCATTTTTATCACAAGCTGTCAATCCAAATAGAGCTGAAGCCACAAAAAGCCCCGCTAACTTTGAAGTAGTTGATAATTTCATATTTATACTATGTATGCTTTGAAAATTAGGTTTTTAAAAAACGGAATAGCTTACTTTAAAGTAAAAGCCTCTTCCAGGTTGTTGAATGGCAAAGTTGTCGAACACTTGTTCGTTAAAGATATTTTTGATGTCTAAGCTAATTGCCAGTTTATTTTGAGGAAAGCGATAGGACGCTCCAATATCATTTACAAATTGAGTAGGAATCACATCTTTGTTATCGCTTCCAATATGGTACCAGTATCTGTAATATTCGTGTACATACCTCATATTCCAATACACCTGTAGTTGTCCTTTTGATTTGATCAACTCTGTCATATCATAACGCATATTGGTGTTGAACTGTAGGTAGGGAAGGTTTTTCAAACGAGCTCTATAAAGGTGGTCTATTTCTCCTTTTGAGGTATACTTGTTGTTATACCTTGTGTCATTATAGGAACCAGAGAATGTAAAGTAAAACTTCCTATTGTAATCATAATCAATTTGAAGATCGACTCCTTTGGATAGTACTTTAGAGAAGTTTTCATAAAAGAAATACTCCCCTTTCGTATCGACACTTCTTTGAATCATATTATTGACGTTTCTATGGAAAAAAGTAGTAGAAAAAGTCAATGCATGATCTCCCATGTAAATTTCTCCATATCTTAAACCTAAGTTTAAGTTATTACTGACTTCAGGGTTTAAATCCAGATTAGAAATACCATTTTCGGCTCCGTTACCAAAAATCTCATCCGGCATTGGTAATCTTACTGCTTGCTCTGCAGATAACTGTACAGTAAATTTTTCAGTTACATCATAACTTGAAGCAACCCCATAACCGTAATTTGTATCATTCGATTGCTTTGGTAAAGGGTGGTATTCTCCACCACTGTAGGTATGATAAAGTGCATTTACAGTATATGAATATTGTTTCGCAAATACATTGGTTCTTAATTTCCCATCCCATGCAGTATTAGAATAAGAAAGTCCCATTACACTCTTAAAGATATTTTGATAATCATTACTTGTGTCTTCACCTAAACCTGCTTCACGATTAAAACCAGTTCTTCTATAGTCAGTGATGATTCCACTTAAGTTGAAGATATTGTTATCATTAATGGTATAAGAAGCACTAAAACGATTGATAAAAGTTCCTTCATCAGTAGTGGAATGAACTGGATCTCCCATCTCTCCTCCAACAGGTCTTTGGGTTTCAACATCCCCATGCCAATTGTATTTGTTTTTTGTAGTATCTACCAGTATTCTTGTATTCATCGCATACGAAGAGAACAAGCTAACATCCAACCCTTTGGTTACAAAATCTTTCTTTTGATAGCTAATACTAGGCACCAAATTACCTTGTGTATAATATCTTTCACCAAAAGGAACATTCATTGTGGCACCATGTTGTACCTCCTTGTACATATCTGAATATACCATACTGATGAAAAACTGATCTGCCCATTTTACATCCGTAAAACCAATATCCATTTTGGTACCATAAGCTTTATACCCATCATTAAAACGTCTTGCTTTAACTTCTGATTCTCTGCCATTGTTGGGGTCCGAAACCGTCACATCTTTTCCCCAAACCTCATAATTATTGTCAGCATAATTATAAAACATGGAACCTCTAAAAGTAAATCCGTTCTTTTTATTTCTGTGAGAACCATTTAATGCCACTTGATGTGTATTGAACGAACCCACCGAATAAGATAAGTCTAATGAATTTTTCTTTGCATTTTTTGTTTTGATGTTGATGGCTCCACCCAAGGCGTCAGAGCCTAAAGTTACAGGAACAACTCCTTTGTAGACTTCCATTGATTCAATCAGATTTACAGGAAGAGAGTTGATAGAATACGAAGCTCCATAATACTCCATTGGCACACCATCAATAAAAATTCTTACTGCATTTCCTCCCAAACCATTAATACTGTATTTGGTTCTAGAGCCTAAACCTCCTTCTTGTCTAACATTAATGCCTGATGTTTGATCCAATAATGTATTTAATTCTACAGATTGAATGGCTACTTTTTCAGTATCGATTCTCTTCGATGCAAAACCTTGCTTCTCCATTTGAGTCTTTTCAGACTCACCTACTACCAATACTTCATCTAGCTTCACCTCACTTTCAGATAAAGAGATAACTATATTATTTATGCCACTTTCAGATACATTAATTTTTTTTGAATAGGAAGAATGTCCAGTATGAGTCACAACTAGTTCGTAATCGCCTACCGGTACCTTAGGTAAGGTAAAATGGCCGTTTTCATCCGTATAGCCTCCTTTTTTCAAGTCTTTCAAAAGGATAGTACAAAATGGAATTCCTTTGTTTGATTGGGAATCTATTACCCTTCCGGAAACATTGGTTTTATTTTGTGCGTTGGCTAGTGAAGTCGATAAAATTAGGATATTTATTAAAAGTAAGATACGAGGTATCATACATTAAATTAGGTTTTTATTTAGATCAATTTTAAATAACAATACAAGAATACTATTTAGAAAAATTCCAAACAATGTTATTCTCACTTATTAACAAAGGCTGTAAGAACTCAAACAACCTAACCAAAACAATCCCAATGCTTTATCTATTTCCTAAAAATAAAAGAAACCCAACTTCATTGATTTGAAGAAGGGTTTTCCAAAAAATATTGTCAATTAAAAGTTTTTAAATATCAGCTAACACCGCGTACATCATTCTTTAGTTGACAGTTGTAGAAAGTACTCAATGTCTTTTCAGAAGGTGTTTATTTATAATTTTCTAACCCAAATCAAAATTCCTGTAACAGGCATTGAACATGCAATCATTGTTACCACGAAATAAAGAATAATGCCACTTAGACCAAGAATTTCACCTGTATGCAGTGGTAAAGAAACTTCCATGAATTGATCTGCAATACTTTGATCAGAAAACAAAATAAGTTTCTTGAATTGACCATCTTTTCCATATTTTACATGGTCTGGTACAACTGCCGAAAAAATACTTTCTTGTTTGACTTTAGTAATTTGGTAATGGGGATTATCATCCGTTGGCAGTTGAATTGTCGTGATCGCTTTGTAAGGCAATCTTCGATTACTGTCCTCGATCAGTTGGTTTAAAGAAACATCTACCTGCTGCTTTTCTTTTTCAACTTGATTATCCATTGATTCTTCCAAAAAAGATGCAAACACATTGGACAGTTCACTTTTCATGGCATCAGCATTTGAAGCATTCAATACGGGTTGTCCCCCCAAAGAAACGACTACCGCACTCTTTACCCATGCGTAAGAAACATATAACCCCGTAATGGAAATAAATAATAGTAATAGAAAAGTATAAAAACCTAATGTATTGTGAAGGTCATAAATTACTCTCGGTAGTTTAGCAGACCATTTGATCTGAAAGCCTTTTTTCCATTGCTTTTTATTCGAAGGAAACCACAATATCAACCCAGAAATCAGTAGTACTACAAAAATCAATATCGATATACCCACCAGATGATTTCCAATTTTACCCAGTAATAGATTTTTATGAATACTTCTCATTAAATCAAAAAATGCTCCTGTTGATTGAGCATTGCTTCCCACAATATCTCCGGTAGAAGGGTGTACATAATAGTGCCCATCAAAGTCTTCTTCAAGATCATGGAAAAAGACCATTACATTTCTTGAGAAATCACTGGGGTAGATCATCCTTGTGACTTGCTTTTTTTCTTTTAGAAAATTTATTTTAATCGTCTCCGGTTTTACCCAATTTGAGTGATTTGCTTCAGTATTGAAGACCACGTCATAGTTTAACAGTTCTGAAATTTGTGTTTTGAAGGAATACATTGCTCCAGAAAGACAAACGACAAACACTACTATACTTGATAAAAGTCCGAGCCACAAATGTGACACGGACATGATGTATTTAAAAAGAGATTCCTTTTTTCTTCTTTTTCTGAATAAGGATTTTTTCAGGCGCATTATCCTCTCTCGTTTTGACCTCTGTAGCTTTCCTTTTTGATCAACTCCAAATATTGAGCGTATTGCTCTACCGTAAAGATTTTTTGAAGAGCAGCCTTACGGTCTTCGTTGAATTGATTCCAGTACATATTAGCAGCTTCACCATTGCCATGGTAGTGGTCATGTGCATCTCTGTAGGCTTTTGTAAAAGCTTGATTTACTGCTTTGTATTTTACTGTTTGAGCTGAATCTAATGCCAATGTTTGAATCACTTCAGCCTTCAACTCATCAGAATAATCAGATTGTCCTGGCATATTTCTTTTCATAAACTCATGGACCAACACTTGTTGCTCTTCGCTTAAGAAAGCTTGTAATTCTTCTTCTTGTTTTTTGAATGAAGTCTTCATGATTTTCATAAAACCTTTACGGTTCATTTTACCTGAAGCTTTCATCTCTTCAAATTGTTGTTTTCTCTCTTCTTCACTTTTAGTGACAATTGCATCATATTTTGCTACTTGATCTTCTGTCAACTGCAATTGACCTTTCAATTTATCGAAGTCTATTCCTCTTCTTCCTTTTTCTTCTGAACAAGAAAAAAAGAGTGTTGTTGCCATTAATAATATTACTAGCTTTTTCATCTTATTATTTTAAGTTTAAAAAAGAATAAGGAGGTCTAAAAATCAAAAGACCTTTACCCTCCCCATTTTCTCATATATTCCGAACGACTTTTAACATGATGAACTGATCATCAACTTAAAAACCTTATTTATAAATACCTTGAACGAAGATATTACCGCCATCAAGTTGAGCAGCTTTAGTTGCTTCTGCACCGTCAAACTCCCAGATGTAAGCATCTTCACCAATTGGGCTGATTGCCATATAGAATTTATCACCTTCAACAACACCTGATTGGTAGTACCACATATCAGATTTAGGAACGTCCATTACTTCTACAGTTTTAGCCACTACATCAATGTAAGCGATTTCATATGAGTTATCGTCTTCGATAGTTGTATTATCTAGAGCAACATATCCTTTACCATTTCCAACGTGGTGCCAGTTGATTGCACCAATACTACCTTTACCTCTTCCTAATTTATCAGTGATGTTGAATACATAAGCATCATCATACACACCTTCTTTTGTTAATCTTGTAATAACAACGTCAGAACCTTGAGTAGTCATGTTGATTTGGTATGCGTAATCTTCGTAAACGTGGATAGATTTTGCTCTGTAACCGTAAGTATCACCAATTGATGCATCAGAAGTAACAATGGTAGGGTTGCTTAAATCAGCCCAATCTAAAGCAATAGTAGCTAATGCTTCTGGCTCACGACCTCCACGAGGTTCGCCTACTACGCTATATCCAGTACCATAGAATAATTTACCACCTAATATTGCAGGAGCATCCACTCTGAATACATAATCTTCACCTACAGCAAAAGTACCTAAATCATGCTCTACAAAATCAGTTTCTCTGTTGAATGTCAAACCAGGAACCGCTAATCTCATTACTTGAAGTGTTACTTGCTTACTATCTGTCGCTTCATCAGTAACAGACACTACATTATGAACAAGGATAAAGTCATTAGTACCATCATTTACAGCTGCAAATCTTGGGTATAAACCTAATAATGACTCTACACTGATCTCTTTACCTTTTGTATAACTGTTTTCACCATTATACTCTAATTCGTAAATCATACCCCCACCGTAATCAAGGTTATAAACATAACCGCCGGCAGTTGTAATTCTTGCAGAACGCGTACCATCCATTTCATAGCCATTGCCAAAGAAAGAAAGAGAAGTATCTGCTGAAATATTTGTAGTTGGTTGCATATACACTACCACACTTTCGTCAGGATCAGTAACATCAGCAGCAACGTGAAATACTGTTGGATTATCCTCAATTGGATTTTCTGGAATTAGATTAGATACTTCATCATTTACATCACATGATGACGTTGCAACCATTAAAGAGAATGCTGACATCACTGCAGCAACTTTTGAAAAGTTTGAAAGTTTCATTAGTACGAAAAGTTGATTGTTATTATTATAAGATCGTGTAGTTTACCTTAAAGAAGATACTACGACCAGGTTGTTGAATTGCAAAGTTGTCAAAGACTTGTTCATTGAATATATTCTTCAAGTCCATGCTAACTGCTAATTTATTCTTAGGAAAACGGCAAGACACTCCAATATCATTGACAAATTGTGTAGGGATCATATCCTTATTCGCATCTCCGAAGGTTTCCCAATGACGGTAATACTCATGAATGTATCTCATGTTGTAATACATTGTGAGGTCTCCTTTATTTTTGATCAGTTTACTCAGATTATATCTAACACTTGAATTGAACTGTAGGTATGGCATATTTTTTAATCTTGCACCCTTATAATGATTAATATTACCCTTTATGTCATAGTCAGACCAATAGCGAGTGTCATTATAAGATCCAGCAAAAGAAATTTCTAGATTAGTTCCGTATTCATAATTTGCTTGAAAATCCACCCCTTTTGAAAGTATTTCACCAAAGTTGGAATATATAAACATATCTTGATTTCCTTGTGGCTGTGTTTCACGTTGGATTAGATTTTCAACATCTCTCACGAAAAAATTCGTTGAAAGTGTTAAGCTATTCTGTCCAAAATAGACTTCTC
Organism: Flammeovirga sp. OC4; assembly: GCF_000812565.1. Lineage (GTDB taxonomy): Bacteria > Bacteroidota > Bacteroidia > Cytophagales > Flammeovirgaceae > Flammeovirga. The sequence goes on from NZ_JTAM01000004.1 coordinate 100,676, forward strand.
CATAGCGTAATCCTACATTGATATTTTTACTGATCTCAGGTAGTAGATCTAAATTCGCTTTTCCGTTTTGTGCACCATTACCAAATAATTCATCTGGCTCAGGTAATCTTACCGCTTGTTCAGCAGAGAATTGAATAGTCAGCTTCTTCAATAGATCAAAGCTTGTCGCTAATCCATAACTGTATTTTACATCAGAAGTACTGTTATATTCAGGTGTGTATGAATTATTTTCATATTTATGGATCAATATATTTACATCATTGCCATAAGATTTTACGAATATATTTGATCTCAAGCGTGAATTTATTGCTGTGTTAGAATATGATAGGCCTAGTATTGATTTCATGACCTTATAATAATCATTGCTTTTATCATTTTCAGGATCATAAAATTCACTATATCCAGTTCTTTTATAATCTGAAACAACAGCATTGAAATTGAGCACGTTATTATCATTCAATGAATAGGAAACATTCGCTCTATTAATCCATGTACCTTCATTCGTAATATTATGAACAGGAGTATCACCCGCTTCTCCACCTGTAGTTTTTCGTCGAGTAATTTCTCCAAACCAATTATAGACATTCTTGGTGGTATCAACTGTCACTCTATTATTTTTAACATACGAAGTATACAAACTCACCTCTAATCCTTTTGTTAAAAGATTCTTTTTCTGATAGCTTATACTAGGTGCCAAGTTTGATTGTTTAAAATGCCTTTCTCCATAGGCTTTTATCATTGTAGCAGCATGTTGTACTTCTTTATACATATCAGAATAGACCATACTAACAAAAAACTGATCCGCCCATTTCACATCTGTAAATCCTAGATCTAACTTTGCTCCATGTGCTTCGTAAGCATCATTAAAACGTTTTGCTACTACTCGAATCGGCTCTAAAGTTTCTGGATCTTCAACAAATACTTCATTGCCCCACACTTTGTAGTTATTGTCAGAATAATTGTAGTAAACCGACCCTCGAGCTGTTATTCCTGTTTTTTTATTGCGGTAGCTACCATTCAATGAAGCTTGATGTGTATTAAAAGAACCAAAAGAATAAGATCCTGTTAAGGTAGTTTTATTAGTTGCTTTCGTTTTAATATTAACTGCACCTCCCAAAGCATCAGATCCTAATTCTACAGGTACGACACCTTTATAAACCTCTATTTCTTCAATTAAATTGACAGGCAATGAATTTAATGAATAAGATGAACCAAAGTATTCCATTGGAACTCCATCAATAAATATTCTCACTGCATTACCACTCAATCCATTGATACTGTACTTCGCATTAGAACCTAATCCCCCTTCTCTTCTTACAGTAATACCTGCAGACTGATCTAAAAGACTATTCAATTCTACAGATTGTACTGCTATTTCCTCTGTTGTGATCTTTTCAGCAGCAAAACCCTGTTTCTCCATTTTAGTCTTTTCAGACTCCCCAATCACCATGACTTCATCTAACTTTACTTCACTTTCTGACAATGAAATAACTATATTAGATATACCTGAATTTGTGACATTGATATTTTGTGAATAGGTTGTGTACCCTGTACGAGTTACTACTAATTCATGTGGTCCAAGTGGTACCTTAGGCAATCTAAAATGACCATTTGCGTCTGTATAGCCTCCTTTTCTTAGGTCTTTTAACTGGACCGTACAAAAGGGAATACCTTTGTTTGTTTGAGTGTCAATTACTTTTCCAGAAACGATTACTTTATCTTGGCTATAGATTGAAGAGACAGATAGGAGTAGTGAACAGAAAAGAAGTAAGATACGTTGTATCATACAGCTTATATTATATTTGCTTTATTTAGACTAATTTTAAATAACAACGCAAGTATACTATTAAGAATAACTCTAAACAATGTTATTTTCCGATTTCAATAAAATAGCTACATTTTTTTCCGATTTCGATATAACGAACCTGTTTTAAGTATTACAAATAACTAAAATGAATACTCACTCACTTACAATGCTTTTAAATAATTAAAAGAATTGCACTTTTTCAATTCAAAATATGTCATATCTTTGAGGCTTTATCAAACGAATAGATAAATTAGATACGATTACCCCCTATCTTCACATGAGGATAGGAGGTTTATCTCATCTACCCTTTACTAAGTTCTAATGGTCAATAAGGCTACTTTCTTTACATTAGAAATCATCTTTTATTGTTTATAGATAAAAGATTTGATTAACTTAGAGCATGTTTGGAACTGCTCTTTTGTTGAAAATTCATCATTTCAGAACTTGAGTTTATTCATTTAGTAGAAGGTGACACTATAATTTTCTATTCAATAAATGTTCTCTTGATGCTATTATGAGCTATTTTCACTCTTCAAATCTAGTGCGTCTAAACATACTCTTAGCTTTAAGTTCTTTTAGTGTAGAATTATTTTTTAGTAAGCAAACACAACTCTTACAGCATTTTATACTTCAAGTATTTTTTACTCTATCTTAGTTCCATTTCACTAAATGTCACAGGATCTTCAATATTGGAAAAAATTAAAGGAAAACAATGATGCATCAGCCATCAAATATTTTTATGATCAATACATAAAATTATTGTACAAATACGGCTATCATTTTTGTCAGGACGCAAGTCTAGTAGAAGACTGCGTTCAAGATTTATTCCTTAGAATTTGGGAAAAACGTTCTTCTTTGGGTGATACAGACAATGTAAAACTCTATTTGATGGTCTCTCTAAAAAGGAGTATTTATGAAAAAGTAAAAAAGAACTCCAAAACTACCGTCACTGAAGAAGTACCAGAAGATACTTTTGATGTTACTTTCACAATGGAAGAACAAATCATCTCTTCTGAAACAGATCAAATTACAAAAGATAAGCTTTTAGAGTGTCTAGAGACACTTTCTGGAAGACAAAAAGAAGTGATCTACCTCCGATTTTATAATGGTTTCTCTCCGGAAGAAGTCAGTGAAATCATGCAAATCAGTAATCAATCCGTCAGAAATGTTCAAGCTTCAGCGTTGAAGAAAATGAGAAATAACATGGATGACCCTCTACTTTTATTAGTCGTTGGAAAATTAATTGAAAGTTTTTTCAACGAAATATAGTACAAATCAATTTTATAGCTCTTTACTGAATATACCTCACTGATAATAAGATGTCTGCAATTGATAAATATATAGAGAACAAAGATTTCGTCACCTGGGTGTTAGGAGATGTATCTAAAGAGGATTATTGGAATAATTACCTTAAAGATAATCCTGAAGAGAAAGAAAATATTGATAAAGCGAAAGATTGGGTAAAACAAGTAAAAGTCAAAGACCCTTATTTCTCTGCTCAAAGGGAGCGAGAACTATGGGTAGAAATCGATCAGAAAATTTCGAAGACAAAGACACCTACTAAAACCATATCTTTCAAAACTACTTGGTGGAAATATGGTGCAGCCGTCATCGTATTAGGGCTCATTGTGAATTTCTATTTTAGAAACTTTGTCCCACAGCACCATGTTGATACAGCACGCAATGGTTTTACCAACAATATTACCTTACCTGATGGTTCTACTGTAGATCTTAATGCAGGTAGTTCTATTTCTTATGACAAAAAGAGTTTTAACGCCGGCCGTTATATCTCTCTGAAAGGGGAAGCCTACTTCAAAGTAGAAAAGGGGCAGACTTTCCAAGTCAATACCGAAATGGGTACGGTAACTGTATTAGGAACCAGTTTTAATATTTTAGCGAGAAAACAGCAGTGGGTCGTAAGCTGCTATACCGGAAAAGTGGCTGTAAAAGACAATGAAGGAAATCAGGTGATATTAACCAAAGGACAAGAAGCTGAATATAAAAACGGTGGCTTCGTCACCAATGCTCATGCTAAAAAGCAACCCAACTGGCAAAAAGGGTTGTTCAAATACTCTAATGCTACTCTTGAAAGTGTTTTTGAAGAAATTCAAAGACAGTTTGATATTCGCATTATTTATAAAAATTCAGATATACAGAAATTACGCTTTTCAGGTACTATTTCAAATAAATCGTTGGAAAAGGCACTTGATATTATATCCAAATCCATGGATATTAATTACAAGATAGACAATCAGAAAAAAGAAGTTGAAATCTCTTACTAGACATAGTTACGTTTTACTCCTACTTGTCATCTTGAGTCCATTATTACTATGGGCCCAAGGTCCACTTTTTACTGCTCAATATCACGAAGAACCACTGAAAAAAGTGCTCAAAGAAATTGAACATCACTTTGGTGTGTACTTTTCTTTCAATGATAAATTACTCGAAGATAAAAAAGTGGATATTGCTTTTAATGAAGCTACCTTAGAAAAGTCTTTAGTACAAGCACTAGCAGGAAGTGATCTGGAATATGAAGTACTAGATGATCAGTTTATTGTCATCCGAAAAAAAATAGTCCAAAAAATTAATATTAAAGGGATTGTCAGTGACACAAATAATAACACACTTCCTTACACTACAATAGAATCATTAGTAACTCGTAAATACGCTGTTTCTGATGAAAACGGAATGTTTAATGTCTCTGTCCCTGCCAATGATACCTTACTCATCAAATTTCTTGGTTTTGAAGACTTGGCTATACCTGTAGCTGATTTGGATCTTTCTAAGCCATTAGATATTGCACTTAGAGTCAAAAAGCAAAGTCTGCCAGAATTGGTCTACGAAACACAATTAGACTCTATCACATCCTTAATAGATCAACAAAGTAGAGGTAAAAATGTCAAAAATGCAGGCATTGGTAATCTCCCTACTTCTGATCAAGAGGATGTTTTTTATGCTTTAAAACTTTTACCTGGTGTTAGTACAACGGGGTTGTCTTCTGCATTGGAAGTGAGAGGTGGTGAAACGGATCAGAACCTTACACTTATTGATAAATATCCGATGTATCAATTGGATCATTATTTTGGTCTACAAAGCGTTATCAATCCGGATATTACGAACTCCGCGATCCTTTACCCTGGCGGCTATGATTGTCTTTATGGAGCGAGAGTATCGAGTATTTTAGATATTGGTCTCAAAGATCCTCCGCTTTATCATACTGAAGGTAATGTGGGTCTTAGCCTATTAGGATATAAAGCTTATTTATCCACTCCTATTGTTAGAGGAAAGTTAGCGGTACTGGGTACATTTAGAAAGTATCACGGGGCAATAGAAAGGTTGTTATATGATCGGAATTTAGAAACAGGTGAAAGTAAAGAGTTTGCCGATGAGGAACAAAGCGTCAGTATTTACAATCAAAGTGTGAAACCTGATATCGACTATCATGACGCGAACGCTAAAGTCATTTATCAAGTCAATAAAGACCATAGTTTATCATTCAGCTATCTTTTTTCTCAAGACAATTACTTCTCTTCTTTTGATATTCCACTACCACTCAGAGAATCACCAAGAAAAAAGGCACCTAAGCAATCACCTACAAAAACGAATTCAGACACAAGAGAATGGAGCAATAATGCCATGTCTCTAGAATGGAAATCACATTACAACAAAGTGAATTCCAGCGTGTACTTTACATACTCAGATAATACACGAAAAAATGATAGAATTTTCTACCGAAAAGATACCACCAGTAACCGCCCTTTAAAAAAGGTCACTACTTTTGGCTATCAGAAAATGCAAGACATCAGTTTTCATTCTGATCAGCAAATTTTCTTTAAAAATGGCCGTTTAGATGTTGGTGGTATATACACCTATTATTCTGTAGTCAAGGATCTAAAACCTAACGGCTTTTTATTAAAAGAATACGATAGCCTCACTTCGTCCCAATCTGCCGGACTCTATACACAATACAGCTTCTTTCTCAACAAACTATCATTAACGGTAGGGAGTAGAGTATGGTATTACCAACCAAGTCAAAAAGCTTATTTAGCACCAAGAGTTCAAGGGACTTTACCGATTGGTCATGATAATATATTTAGTTTGAAATTCTCTGCAGGAAGGTATTATCAATTTGTCCGAGAGTTATCTGATGAGCTTACCTATGATTCTTATTGGATCATTTCTGACGACGAAAATATACCTGTTATCACTTCCAATCACTTTATTGGTGGAGGTACTTTTAAATGGTTAAAACACGCTTTGGATGTGGAAGGTTACTACAAGCAAAGTACCGGCGAGATGTCTGACCTAACGTTTAGAAATCCAGTTTACTTTAAGAAGTATATTGGTGATGGAGAATCTTACGGAGTAGATGTAATGTATGAGTACAATGCAAGACGTTGGTACTTCTATATGAGCTATGGCTACAATCAATATAACAAACAATACACCCCTAGAGAAGCCGAAAAGAAAAGAACAAGTATACTTCAGTTAGCCAGTATGTATAAAAGAAAAAGATGGAAAGCTGGACTGACATGGGTAGTAAAAAATACTTCTTATGATTTCAATGATCTTCTTAATACTCCGAACCCAATTCCTGGAAATAATAACGAACAACCTAAGACTTCTGATATAGAACCCTATGACATACCTCTGTATCATCGCTTGGACTTTTCTTCTGAATACAACTTTAGAATCGGTAAAAGGATGAAAGGTGAAATAGTACTGACCATTTACGATTTATACAATCAGCAAAATACGGAAGAACGTCAAGTTACACAGGTAGGTCCTGAAAATACCAACAATTATGAATATGTGCTAACGGATATCTCACAACTCGGAATCACCCCAAACCTTTCATTCAACCTGATTTTTTAAGAAAATTCACACAATGTTAAAATAAATTAATAGAAATCTCTTTAATTATTTGTATAAATAATATAACATTTTAAATTTGTGATATAAATCCAGTACGTGAATTACTTAATCTATTCAAAAATCAAATTAACTAAGCAATTGATTTGTCCAATGATTGCTTAATCATTTACACGTCTATAACTACTTATTTTTGCGTGTAGATATGATTTTTTACTACTTATAAATTCTAAATTAATGATGAAAAAGCAGAGTATTAACTATCCGAAGAACTCGCCTCAGGCAGATTTAAACAAAAGAAAAGTAACGTTACTTGAACAGGGATGGAATGAATCCGATCGACTTTACATGGATCGTCTAAAGAAAATGTTGATCGACAGTCAAGGGTACATCGACAAACTACACAAAACTGTCTACGACAAGAACCGCCGAATTAATGACATGCAGAATCACATCTACTTTTTAGAGGATGAACTACATGCATTAAGTCAAGAGAACAATGCTACAGAACTAAATACGACAGTAGTCTACGACGAAGCCGTATAAATTTCTAACAGCATGAACTAAAAATCTTACAATGTAATTAAGCGTTGTAAGATTTTTTTATGCCTTGATTTTTTACCAATCGCTTACTTTCTATATATTTAGGCTGGTAATTTAATTGAGAGTAAACTCATCACTTTTAAGAAAAGGTAAATTGTATACTCTTAGCTCAATTCAAGCATCAATAATTATCTAATTTTTACTTCCATCAACAATCTTTTAATATGAAAAAACGATTATCATTATTAATCGGATTCCTATGTGTGCTTTTCCTATCAGCACATGCACAAAACAAGCAAATAACACTTGAAGATATTTGGAGGGACTATAAGTTCTACCCTAAATCTGTCAATGCTGTTCGCTGGATGAAAGCGGGACAGTTTTACACAAAGTTGAAAGACAACAAAATCATTAAAAATGATGTGACTACTGGACAAGAAGTAGCAACTATTCTTGACGGAAGTTCATTATCTCCTGAAATTAAAATTGGAGGTTATTCTTTTTCTTCTGATGAGCGTCAAATTTTATTAATGACTGAGAGAGAATCGATCTACCGTCGTTCTTATAAAGCAGAATATTTCGTTTACAATTTTGAAACGAAGGCAGTCACTAAGTTATCTCCTAATGGAAAACAATCTTACGCAACTTTCTCTCCTGACGGTAAAAAAGTCGCTTTTGTAAGAGAGAATAACCTTTTTGTAGTGGACCTTGCAGATATGAAAGAAACGCAATTGACTACAGACGGTAAGTTCAATCATATCATCAATGGTTCAGCAGACTGGGTATATGAAGAGGAGTTTTCTTTCGCTAAAGCATTTTTCTGGTCTCCTGACAGCCGTAAAATTGCTTATCAGATCTTTAATGAAACAGAAGTTCCTGAATACAATATGCAACTTTGGGGAGGCCTTTACCCTAATGACTACCGCTTCAAATACCCTAAAGCAGGGGAAAAAAATTCAGTTGTAGCTGTAGCAGTAGTTGACCTTGAAAACGGAAACAAGCATACGAAATTAGATATCGGAACGGAGACAGACATCTATATTCCAAGAGTAAAATGGACAACGGATGCGAATACTGTTTCTATCATCAGAATGAACCGTCTGCAAAATAAATTGGAAATTCTACATGCTGATGCTTCTACAGGTGACAGCAAAGTGATTTTAACAGAAGAAAGTAAGACGTATGTTGACATAGATTACTGTGACAACCTTACTTATTTGAAAGACGGAAAACACTTCATCTACACTTCAGAGATGAGTGGCTATAAGCACATTTATTTATATAATATTGATGGGTCTCAAGTTCGTCAAATCACTTCTGGAGAATGGGAAGTTAGCGAGCTTGTAGGTATTAATGAAAACAGTAAGAAAGCGGTTCTTTATTATGTTTCCAATGAAGTAGCTCCATTAGACAGAGACTTCTACTCTATCGATATTTATGGAAAAAAGAAAATAAAACTTTCTACTAAAAGTGGTCAGACTCATGTCAATATGAGCAATGACTTCAGCTATTATATTGCGAAGCACAGCAACTCAGAAGAGGTATCAACGACTTCTTTATTTAAAACAAAGAAAAATCAATTGGTAAAAGTATTGGAGGATAATGCTGATTTCAAAAAGCTAATTGATAGTTATGGTTTTGTGAAAAAAGAGCACTTTACTTTCACTACTGAAGACAATGTAGAACTTTTCGGTTATATGCTGAAGCCTGCTGATTTTGATGAAAACAAAAAATACCCTGTTTTAATGTTCCAATACTCAGGTCCAGGTTCCAATCAAGTCGCAAATGCATGGGGCGGTGGCAACTTCGCTTGGCATCAAATGTTGACTCAAAAAGGATATATTGTGGCTGTAGTTGACCCTCGTGGTACAGGTTCGAGAGGTAGAGATTTCAAACATGCTACGTACGCTCAATTGGGTAAATTGGAAGCCATTGATCAAATCCAAACTGCAAAATGGTTAGGAAAACAAAACTACGTGGACGCTGGTAGAATTGGTATCTGGGGATGGAGTTTTGGTGGTTATATGTCATCGTTATGTTTATTTACAGGTGCAGATCAATTCAAAATGGCCATCGCCGTGGCTCCTGTTACAACATGGAGATACTATGACACTATTTACACAGAACGTTTCTTGAAAACACCTCAATTAAACCCTTCTGGATACGATGACAACTCTCCTATTAAGCACGTGAACAAACTAAAAGGTAAATTCTTTTTGATTCACGGTACGGGTGATGACAACGTACATGTTCAAAACTCATTCGACTTATCAAATGCATTAATTCAAGCTGGAAAACAATTCAGTGAGTTCTTCTACCCAAATAGAAACCACGGTATCTATGGTGGAAATACAAGACTTCACTTATACCAACAAATGACAGAATTTGTTGAAAATAATCTATAAGTCATTCTTTGACTAAGGCTAGAAATCCCATTGAAATACGTTTTTTCAATGGGATTTTTTAGCAATCAAAATTTTCGAATATTTCAAATAATTTATATATTTGAAATATAAAAGTAAATATTATGATAAACGATAACATCCATAAAATACAACAGATCGAAGTGATTATCAACGGCACCAAGATGATCATAGAAGATCAAGAGAAAATTGAATCCATTACTGCGATTATTATGTCGGATACATTGGCTGAAAAGCCATCAGTTCTCATCACTTCTCAAAAGGCGGCTGATTTATTAGGAATGTCTCGCCCTACTTTAATCAAACTTTCTGAAAATGGTAAAATTCCATTTACGAAAAATGGTAATCGCAGAATGTATTATGAGCAGGACATCAAAAACTATATGTTGAAAAGAGAAAAGAGATCAAAAAGTTTGGAAGGTTTAGCTGATTTATCCGAAGACCTAAATATGGAATTATAATGATTAATTGTGTCTTAGATGCCAATATTTTATATCCTGTATTATTGAGAGATTTATTTCTTTGCCTACATAACAATGACGCAATAAATGCCTTTTGGTCTGAAATAATTCAAGATGAGTGGACTAGAAATTTAGCTTTAAAGAGAAATGAAAATCAACAAAAATATCAGAAAGTTGCCCAAAGAATGAATGCTATTTTTCCTGAATCATGCATTCCTTCAGCATTAATACAATCAAGAATAGATGAAGTAAAAAATGTCAAGAGATTTAGATGATAGACATGTTGTGGCATGTGCTATTGAAAGTAAATCTCGCTTGATTATTACTTATAATATTAAAGATTTTCCAACTGAGGAGTTAGAAAAATGGCATATTACAGCCATACATCCAGACCAATTTATCAGTCAATTCATCGATAAAGAGTTACTTTATATCGCCTTTCAACAGCAACTCAAAATGTATAAAAATCCACCTTATACCAGAGATGAATTATTAGTCTTAATGAAAAATAGAGGATTAATAGAAACCGCTAAATTATTATCTTGAGTAAAAAAATAGGTCATCCCATTTAATGGAATAACCTGTTCAACTTTAATTCAACCCCAATTCCTCCAACCGCTTTAAATCTGCTTTCAACATTTCTTGAGTCAATTGATCAGAGTCTCCGTATTGCTTTCTTAAATCCTTCAATTTCTGATGCAATGCATCTCTTACCTCAGCATAAGAAGGATCAGAATATACATTTTGCATTTCATCAGGGTCCTTTTCTAAATCATACAATTCCCATTCATCAATATCATAATAGAAATGGATCAATTTATAACGTTTTGTTTTGATGCCGTAATGACGCTTAACGCCGTGAATGCCCGGATATTCATAATAATGATAATATAAAGCATCTCTCCAATCTGTAGTCTTTTGCTCCATCAATGGAATTAAAGATGCACCTTGCATATCATTTGGTACTTCCACACCTGCCACTTCTAAGAAACTTGGAGCATAATCAATATTCTGCACTAAATCTTTATTGACTGATCCTGCTTTAATATGTCCTGGCCATCTTACCATCAATGGTGTTCTGAAAGACTGCTCGTACATAAATCTTTTGTCAAACCAACCATGTTCACCTAAATAAAAACCTTGATCAGAGGTATAGACTACAATTGTGTTTTCAGCTAAACCCGTTTTATCTAAATAATCCAACAGACGGCCTACATTTTCATCTACACTCACCAATGTCCCCAAATAATCTTCCATATAACGTTGGTATTTCCAAGCCGTCAATTCTTTTCCTTTTAAATCACTGTTTTTAAAATCTTCATTGATAGGACCATACACTTCCTCCCATTTTGCCTTTTCTTCAGGTGTCATTCTTTTCAAGTTCTTGGAATAGGCAAAATCATACCATCCCATAAAAGGCTTAAAACCTTTGGCATCTCTTATTTCGGGTTCAACTTTAGTATCGTTGGTCAATCCCATATGATCAGAGATTCTCATTTCTGCCTCCTTGGACGCTTTTCCCCTGCCCTTATAATCATCAAACAAAGTGGCAGGCTGTTTTATTTTCTGATCTTTAAAAGCTTGAAGGTGCTCCATGGCTACCATCCATTCACGGTGAGGTGCTTTATGATGCACCATCAACATAAACGGCTCATCGTTCTCTTTTCTTTTCTCTAAATAATCAATGGCTTTATCCGTGATAATATCCGTTACATAACCTTTTTCATTGATCATACCGTTTGGCGTTCTGAAGTCAGGTTGATAATAATCTCCTTGATCTGGCAATACTTCCCAATAATCAAAACCTGTTGGCTGAGATTTCAAGTGCCATTTCCCCACAATAGCAGTTTCGTAACCCGCATTCTGTAAGATTTTCGGATAGGTGATTTGTGTAGAATCAAATACATCCAAATTGTCTTTCACCGAATTCAAATGGCTCATTTTCCCAGTCAAAGTCACCGCCCTACTTGGTGAACAAATAGAATTAGAAACATAAGCATGATCAAAACGCATTCCTTCATGGGCCAATCTATCAATGTTGGGTGTCTGAATTAAAGATGTATCATAAGCGCTGATGGCTTGATAGGCGTGATCATCAGACATGATATAAATGATATTGGGTCGTTTCGTTTTCTCTTCCATTTTCTTTTCCTGACAAGAAAACAGCAGGGTACTCAATGCAAGAGTGATGATAAGGGTCGTAATATTTTTCATTTCTTATTTTGTATTTAGCAAACTAAATTACCGTAAATTTTCAATCGACATTTCTGCAACCTTTTGAGGTCCTACTTTCAAGGTCAGGGAAGTACTACCAAATGAATTAGGTAGAAAGCCTACTGGCGCGAATGTTAAACGTTAGTGTCATTCGTGTCCTACAGATCATTAGAAATCTCCTGATTTCTAAACGCTATAAATAACGAAAACTTAGTTTACATTGTATTTAACAGTTATATGTTGAGCATGCTTGACAAAATACCAAACATGCTCTCTCTATTCATTTCAATTCTAAAATACTGATTTTCTTAATACGGTTGCCCCTAAAGGCTTCATCGTTGAAGTTACTTTTTTACCTTCTGTATTCTTAAAACCCATTTCCAACGTCACACTTTCAAAAGGATTTTCGCCATCAATCTGCTGAACTTTCATACGCGAGTTAGTTGCTAATGTGTAAGTCGCTTTTTCATCCTGACTGTAAGCGTATTTCTGATCTTTGAAATCACCTTTCCATACTTTCACCTCTTCAGCAACTCCTTCTAAAGGCAGTGCAAACAATAATGGACCATAAGAAACATACGTTCCTTGTTTTTCTTGATGGATTTCTGGTGAGAATCCCATTTTAATGGTTATGGAAGACTTATCCACATCACTTGGTACAATCACATATCCTTTATTGTTCGCTGAAAATTCTTTTCCATTGATTTCAAACTTTTCAGCCCATTGTGGTACTCTTAGTACTAAATCAAATACCGTATTTCCTGAGATTTTTAATTCTACTTGATCAGAAGCCGGATAATTGGTCACCTGTTCTACGGTTACTTTTTTTCCATTGACTCTTGATGTAAAACTGGAAGGACCATATAAATCTAAATAAAGGGCATTTCCTTCAGCCTGCCACATATTTTGAATATAATAAGGATAGATTCTTCCGGCATTCGGTGCACAACAAACCGCTATATCTTTGTGTACGGGAGAATATTTAAAACGATTTTCTTTTGATTCTTTACACTCATGATCATTGATATGACCGCACATCGAATACGAATTATCACTCTTACAATACGCAATAGAAGATTGATGCGGATGTCTAGCTCCTTGAGCGGCATTGAAAAGCAACCACTCTATTTTATCTGCCCAAGCACTGTTATGATCAAATTTATTCAACACGGCATAGCTGTCTAGTAATTCCTGTAATGAGCAATATTCATAACCTGTGCTATCTGCATCAGCATGTCTACCGAAAATCCATTCATCACCAATCGGACCTCCGCTAACACTGACTACATCTTCCAGCTTTTCTAAATAATGCTGTAAACCTTCTTTGTACTTAGGATCATCTGATGTGTAAGCCGCTAAAGTCAAACTTCTCAAATGTTCATAAGTATGCACTCCGTGTCCTTTGAACTTATAATTTTTGTCCGCTAAGTTTTTCAACAAAATATCCTCTTCTGCCATTTGATGAAGATTATAATCGTCCAACAAGAATTTGGCAAAGTCTAAATATTTCTGTTCTCCAGTGATATCATACAGTTGGTCACAAACATCCGTAAACGTCAATCCATGTCCTACTCCTGCAAAAGGCTTTACAGTTTTAAAAGGAGTCGATTGCCCAATTGGATAAGCTTCCATTGTCACCTCAACTGCTTTGATAACGGCATCCAATACTTTCTGATCGTTGGTAGATTCATAGTATGCGAGCAAACCTCTAAATAAAGACGCTTGTGCCCATAATTCCCCATTTTCGGTGGTATGATCATAACGTAAATCATCGGCGTAAACACCTATGTATCCATCAGGATCTTGAGTAGCCAACTTATCATTGACATACTTCACTACTTTAGCTATCGCTTCTTTGTCACCAGTTAGTAAAGCATTTCTGATATAGCCGTCCCACCAATTCGATTGGGTTTCTGAGTTCCACCATAAGAACTGCACATTCCACTCTCCTTCAGAATTGACTGCTCCAACATCTTTTGATTTTACTTTTTTGGTTAATCGATCTTTGCCATAAATATCATCTTCAATGATCAAGTCGGGAACGAGCTCATCCAAGTGTCCCACAAAACCCTCTTTGAGATCATATTCCATTTGTTCTTTGATCCAACCTTCCGGCTGAATGTCTCCAAATTGAACTGGCGGTATAGGTGCATTCGCTTTTTTCATTTCATTACATGCATTTAAAAGAAATACTAGAATGGGAAGTATTAGGTATAAGTTCTTCATTTTGTACATCTTATGGTGAATCAATACTCAAAAGTAATGTACAAAAAGGCATTAAACTTTGTGTATTTTTTCAAACACTATGCATATATTGTCTTTATTATTTAATTCAATAAATTTTAAGGAAAATATCAAAGCAAAAAGAGAATATACTGAGCAATCTTCCGCTTCATTTAAAGTCTTCAAAGTGGAACAGAAAGCGTTTACGGCGTATTGGCATTATCATCCAGAAATTGAACTCACTTATATTACCAAAGGAAGTGGATTACGGTTTGTAGGCGATGAAGTCAGCACTTTTGAAGAAGGTGATTTTATTTGGGTTGCTCCCAATGTACCGCATCAGTGGGTTTCCTCTAAAGAAGTGGAAGAAGTGGAGGCGTATGTCATTCAGATCGATCAGGAAAGATTAATGCAAATTCCAGAATTAAAAGACCTTTTCAACCAATTCCAACATAAGATAAGCGGACTGAATTTCACACCTGTTGAAACATCTTTAAAGCATTTTGCTACTACTCTTTTCAATACTAAAAACAGTACTTCTCAATTTTTTAAGCTACTTGAATTACTTCATCAATTAAGTCAACAGAAGGGAGAACTCATTCCTATGATGAAAAACAGCACGCAACAAATTATTGGGAATGAACGACTAGATATTATTCATCGGTTCATTTTTGAAAATTATCAACAGCAAATTGAATTAGAAGCTTTGGCTACTAAAGTCAATATGACCAAAACCTCTTTTTGCAGATGGTTTAAACAGGCGAAAGGGATCAGTTTTGTGGCTTATCTACATCAATTTAGGATTGAGCAGGCTTGTCATCTTCTTAAAAACACTAGGCGCTCTAAAAGTCAAATTGCCTATGAAGTAGGATTTGACAGTATCAGTCAGTTTAATCGTACTTTCAAGAAAATTAAGGGAGTCTCGCCATCAGAATTTTCTAAAATTATTTCTTTATAAAAAAGAGAGCATACTTTTTCAACCCAAACTAAAACAAATTACTCTTAAACATGTTAAAATTCAGTATATTATGAAATGAACATTACAATATGCTCAGATAATAATTAACTAACTATTTTCTAATTACTGGATGAAAAATAAGTACTTTGACCTGATCGATCAGACCTACTATTTTCCGCAGGAAGGTTTTGATCTGAAACAGGATTCCTTGGCTTTTCATGGAATCAGTTTAAAACACCTCATCGAAAAATATGGAACCCCATTTCGGTTTTTCTATTTGCCTAAAATTGGAGAACAGATCAAAAAAGCACGCAACTTATTTAATAGAGCAAGAAAAAGACATGGATACAATGGCAGTTACAATTACTGCTATGTGACCAAGTGTAATCACTTCTCTCATGTGGTTTCTGAAGCACTGAAATTTAATGTTAATCTTGAAACTTCCTCTACGTTTGATATCAACCTCATTCAAAGCTTGTATGCTGAAGGGAAAATCGATAAAGAACGAAAAATACTTTGCAACGGCTATAAGACGGACAATTACCTCAAGAAAATCATAGAACTACAAGAATCGGGATTCTCTAACATTACCATCATATTAGATGGAAAAAATGAACTCAAACGCCTTCTACATTTTGTTCAGGAATCGGATCAGGTGTATAATATAGGTGTAAGAATTGCCATCAATGGCGAGCCGGGCTCTCCTTATAATACTTCTCGATTAGGAATACCTAGCAGTGAGATTGTGGAGTTTGTTAAAAATGAAATCAATCCATTAGACAATGTAGAACTGAAAATGATGCATTTCTTTGTGGACTCCGGCGTGAAGGACACTCTCTATTATTGGAGAGAGTTTCAGAATGCATTGTTTACTTATGTCAAACTCAAAGAGGTTTCTGAGTCCCTAGATTCTTTTAATATCGGTGGTGGTTTGCCTATTCGAAACAATCTTGGTTTTGAATACAACTATGATGATATCATCAATAATATTGTTTCGACTATCAAGGAAACGTGCTCTGAACACAAAATCGATGACCCGCATTTATTTACTGAGTTCGGGAAATTTACCGTAGGTGAAAGTGGAGCTATTATTTTTCAAGTTCTCGACCAAAAACATCAAAACGATACAGAGTGCTGGTACATCGTCAACAATAGTTTGATGAATACGATCCCGGATGCATGGTCTATTCATGAAAAATTTATCCTTCTTCCGATAAATAAGTGGCAGAATCGATACAGGAAAGTAATTATTGGTGGTATTTCTTGTGATCACTCAGACTATTATAATTCAGAAGATTTAAACCAAGAAGTACTCTTGCCAGAATATAGTGAAGAAGATGAAGAGCCACTCTACCTTGGCTTCTTCCATACGGGTGCCTACCAAGATGCCATCTCAGGTTATGGTGGAATCAAACACTGTCTTATCCCCTCTCCTAAACATGTGATTATTGACAGGGATGAGAAAGGAAATATTGTGGATTATGTCTATAGAAATGAGCAATCTGTAGAGGACATGTTCCATTTATTAGGGTATAAAGGAACAAACGAAACGGAATAGCTTATGCCAAATTTTGCAGGTTTAGAAGATGAATTTTGCCAAAAAGACACGGCAAAAGTATGGTTGCAATCCATTCCATATGACGGCACAAGCACATGGGGAAAAGGCGCTGACAAATCCTTTGTTCCTTTTCTTGATGCATTGGAAAATATGGAACTCTATGACATAGAAACGAATTCTGAAGTCTATCATGAAGGTGTTCATATTCTTGATCCAATCACTGAAAAAAGCACTCCCGAAGCGGTTTTTAAGGCCATCTATGAAAGTACAACAGAGCTTTTAAAGACGGATAAGTTCCTGACTTTCTTCGGCGGTGAGCATTCTATTAGTATAGGAATTATAAAGGCTTTTTATGAGAAGTTTGACAACCTGACTGTATTACAACTGGATGCCCACACGGATCTACGCCCCTCTTATTTAGGTACGCCTTATAATCATGCATGTGCTGTTTATGATGCTAGTGTGAATACAAATCTGATACAAGTGGGTATCAGAAGTATGGACATTTCAGAAATGAAATACCTCAATAAAGAAAAAACCTACTTTGCTGAAGAGATTTATGGTACTACAGAATGGATGCAAAAGTCTATTGATCAAATGACAGATGACGTTTTTATCACAATCGATCTTGATGCTTTTGACCCCTCTATCATGCCCTCTACCGGTACTCCCGAACCTGGAGGTTTACTTTGGAACCCTACCATTCAATATTTAAGAAAAGTATTTGAGCAAAAAAATGTGGTGGGTTTTGATATCGTTGAATTGGCTCCAATCAAAGGCCTCAAAGGTCCTGATTTTTTGGCCGCCAAACTCTACTACAAATTGTTAAGTTATAAATTTAAATTCAATGGGAAATAAAGGACCAATTACCGAATTCATGCTTGCCCACTACAAGCATTTTAATGCCGCTACTTTAATTGATGCATCAGAGGCTTATGTAAATCACTTAGGAGAAGGAAAGAAAATGTTAGTTTCTCTAGCCGGTGCCATGTCAACCGCAGAGCTCGGTCGATCTTTTGCAGAGATGATCCGACAAGATAAAGTACATATTGTCTCTTGTACAGGGGCCAACCTCGAAGAAGATGTAATGAATCTGGTGGCACACAATCATTATGAAAGAGTACCCAACTACAGAGACCTTACACCAGAGGATGAATGGAATTTACTAGAAAGAGGCTTGAACCGAGTAACGGATACTTGTATTCCTGAAGAAGAAGCATTTAGAAGAATACAAGAACATATTTTCCAAATATGGAAAGAGGCTGAAGAAAAAGGAGAGCGTTATTTCCCTCATGAGTTTCTTTATAAATTATTGTTATCAGGTATTTTAGAACAGTACTATGAAATTGATCCTAAAAATAGCTGGATGTTGGCCGCTGCCAAAAAGAATATACCTATTGTAGTTCCTGGCTGGGAAGACTCAACACTCGGTAATATTTTCGCCTCTTATTGTATTAAGGGTGAATTGAAAACTTCCACCATGAAATCGGGAATTGAATACATGACTTTCTTGGCAGATTGGTATACCGAAAATGCAACAGATTTAGGTATTGGTTTTTATCAAATTGGCGGTGGTATCGCCGGTGATTTCCCTATTTGTGTGGTGCCTATGCTCTATCAAGATTTAGAAAGAACAAACACGCCATTCTGGAGTTATTTCTGTCAGGTTTCAGATTCCACTACTTCTTACGGTTCTTATTCAGGAGCAGTTCCCAATGAAAAAATCACTTGGGGTAAATTAGATACAAAATCTCCAAAATTCATTGTAGAATCGGACGCAAGTATTGTCGCTCCTCTGATGTTTGCTTATATACTGGGCTGGTAAATTAAACTAAGTTTTCGTTAATTAAGACAATTCCTTTTATGATGGATAAATGGTAGTGTATTGTGATTCGTGAGGAATGAAATTTAGCTTTTGACTTCTAAGCCTAGATTTTTTGCTTCGTTTTTCATCAATGGAAAAATGAAGAAGAAGGAAGCTTGAAAGTAGATCATCAAAACTTGCAGGAATGTCGATATAAAGTTGAAAAAATAAAAAAGAGTAATCCCATTTACTTAGGATTACTCTTTTTATGTTAATTGACAAGTTTATTCCAATTGGCATCTGCTTTCTTTTCTAACTTATCAGGCCCTTCCTCATGCCAATACTCTTTGGTATTCGAAAAGAACTTATTGTAAAAAAGCATCAGCCTACCATTCTGGACAACGAAGGTTTCGTAGTTAACATCTACTTTCTCTCCTTTGTCTGCCATGGCATAAGCACACCAACCACCATAGGCAGGAAGGTACTTTTCTGGATTGGCTAAAAACTTATCAACATGCTTCTGTGAAATAAATCGATATTCAGCACCTTTGTATTCCGCTGTGAATTCTTTTTCACCTTCAACCGCTTTTGTATCGAAGTAACTCACAACATCGTAGCCACCAACTGCCAATTTTCCTTTCGAAAGATTTAAGTCTTGTGTGGTTTGTGAATAACTCCATTGGTTTAAACTGAAAAAACAAAAGAATACAAACAGTACCTTCAATTTAAATTTCATAGTAGATAGTTATTTTGAGCGAAAATTTTTAAATACCAACACTGTTGTTGATATCTTTTTGATTTATGTTCTTATACTGATTTAATAGTGAAAAGTTGTTCACATATTGAAAAAAATATTTTCAAACACGTTTAAAAGCTTCAAATTATCAACTTACCAACATCAATAAATTGTAGAAAAATGAGCGTATATGCTACTTTATCAACAGTTTGACACAAAATAAAAGGGATAGAGTTTTGCATTAAAAAAATACAAAACTTTATCCTCATTATTTCTATTTCTAATCCTGAACTAGTAGATCACTTGCTTGTCAAAAGCTTCTTCTACCTCTGAAAGGATATTCATTACCTCATCGTGCGTCATTGCTTCCACCAACTGAGTTCTGAAAGGTTTGAAATGTTGTACACCTTTAAAATAAGTAGTGTAGTGTCTTCTCATTTCAAAAATACCCGTTTTATCTCCTTTCCACTCTACTGAGAAGTTCAGATGACGTTTTACAGTATCAATTCTTTCTTGGATTGATGGAGGGTCAAGGACTTCTCCTGTTTCCATGTAGTGCTTGATTTCTCTGAAAATCCAAGGATAACCAATAGAAGCTCTACCAATCATGATCCCGTCAATACCGTATTTCTCTTTGTACTCCACTGCTTTTTGAGGAGAATCAATATCACCATTACCAAAAATTGGAATGTGGATATCTGGATGGTTTTTCACTTCAGCAATTGGATTCCAATCTGCCACACCTTTGTACATCTGCTGACGAGTACGGCCATGAATTGTCAATGCCTGCACACCTACATCTTGAAGTCTTTTCGCTACTTCTAAAATGCGAATATTGTCGTGATCCCAACCCAAACGAGTTTTTACGGTAACAGGTTTTTTCACCTGCTTCACAATTTCTTCGGTCATCTTTTGCATCTTGTCGATGTCCAAAAGAATACCTGCTCCAGCTCCTCTACCTGCCACTTTCTTAACGGGACAGCCATAGTTGATATCAATAATTTCTGGATTTGCTTCTTCAGCAATAGCCGCAGCCTCTCTCATTGATTCAATCTTCTCTCCGAAAATCTGAATACCAATTGGGCGCTCATAATCGTAGATATCTAATTTCTGACGACTCTTTACTGCATCACGAATTAACCCCTCTGCAGAAATAAACTCTGTATACATTAAGTCTGCACCGTTTTCCTTACAAACCGCTCTGAAAGGAGGGTCACTCACATCTTCCATTGGTGCTAACAGTAATGGAAAATCTTTTATTTCTAAATCCCCTATTTTTACCACTTTTCTATAGCTTTTAATACGTTTAGCAAAGTATGAACTTCCTGATTCCAATCGTGCGATTACTACACTTATTAAAAGAAGTGTATCTTTGCTATCATTAGTGAACTCTATTAAAACACTTTAGGTTCCTAAATTCCTAATTATGAGTCAATTCATAACAACTATTAGGAATATTAGACCTTATTTGTTTTAAAATACAAATGTAATAAAAGAACATGACAGACCATATTCAAGCACAAAATCCTGGATATTTCTTTAAAAAATTTCTTTTACTTATCCTTTTTGTGATCATGGCCACGTTTGTTGGCCAAGCTGTTATAGTGGGTGTTTTGTTACCGCTGTATGACTTTAGTGTCGAAGAAGTATTTAACCAATTATCGCATAAAGACAACAGAATGGTAATGCTTACCGTTCAAGGAATTTCTGCACTTTTCACCTTTATCTTGGGGCCATTAACTTATGGCTACTTTTATGATCAAAAGTTTACAGAACAGCTAAGTAAAAAGCTTCCAGAAAAAAGCCAATTACTTCTAAGTATGATTGTCATTGCAGTATTTCTACCTTTGGGTTCCGCTTTGCTGGTATGGAATCAAAATATAGAACTTCCCGCTGCATTTCATGATTTAGAAGTAATCATGAAAGAAACAGAACTTCATTTAGCAAAACTGACTATATTCCTTGTCGATTTTCAAAGTTTTCCAGAGTTCCTTGTTGGTTTTCTTGTGATTGCCATTTTTGCAGGGGTAGGTGAAGAACTTCTATTTAGAGGGTATGTTCAAGGCTATATCGAAGGGATGTTAAAAAATGCACATCTAGCGGTTTGGGCTACTGCTTTTATTTTTTCAGCGATTCATTTACAATTTTATGGTTTCTTTGTAAGAATGTTCTTGGGAGTATTGCTAGGATATTTATTTTTGTGGTCAGGTAGAAGTTTATATCCAGCTATATTAGCCCATATTACCAATAATGCCATCACTGTTATTAGCGTTTATGTAAATAAAGAGGAAATATTAAAAGAAATGGCAGATCCATTTTCAACGGAAGCTCCGGAATGGTATATTGTAATACTGTCTACAATTTTTGCTTTTGGATTTTTATTTTTTTACAAAAAAAGAGGAGAAAAATTGTCTTTTAATCACTAACCTAAGATTCAATAAACAACAATAACATGGATAATTGGGAAAAAGTGTTTGCTAGCGATCAGCTATATCAGGCCGAAATCGTGAAGGAAACATTAGAAGCACGTGGTATAAATGCCGTTATTTTAGACAAAAGAGATTCTTCTTACAATAACTTCGGTTATAGAGAAGTTTATGTTGAGAAATCTGTTGCTGAACAAGCAACACAAATTATTAAACAAGATGTTCAATTTGAATAAAAGCTCCGAACTCACTCAACGTGTCATCGTTGGATTTTTAGGGGGTGTTGGTATGCTGGGTGCCATCTACTACGGAGTTTGGACCTATTTTATTTTATTTTTAATTATCAGTGTCGCTACCATCCTAGAGTTTTATCAACTACTACGTTTGGAGTCGCACTTACCTCTGCGTACTTATGGTACTTGCTTAGGGATTCTAATTTACTGCCTAACGTTTTTTATCGAATTAGATATAATTGAAATGAAGTGGCTGTACCTTGTCTTTTTAGGCTTTTCGTCAGCTTACCTCATTAAGCTTTACAATAAGAAAGACGATAAACCATTTAAAAACTTAGCTTATACCTTTTTGGGAGTAATGTATGTCGCTGTACCTTACTCTATGATTCACGCTTATGTATTTTTTGATACAAAATATCATTATGAAATACTTATAGGAGCCATGCTTATTTTATGGGCAAATGATTCAGGGGCTTATTTCTCGGGAAAAACTTTTGGACGAAGAAAACTTTTTGAAAGAGTTTCTCCAAAGAAAACTTGGGAAGGAAGTATTGGAGGAGCAGCACTAGGTGTTACGGTAAGTTTGATCTTCTCGCATTTCTATACTTCTTTGGAAGCTTGGAGATGGGTGACCATTGCCATTATCATTGTAGTCACGGGCACTTACGGAGACCTTGTTGAATCACTTTTCAAGAGATCAATGAGTATTAAAGATTCTGGAAAAACATTGCCTGGACATGGTGGTTTCCTAGATAGATTTGATGGTTTATTACTCTCTGCACCCTTTATTGCAGCGTTTTTGAAGTTATTTCCACCAAATTTATAAAAAATACAGCAAATATTTGGATTGTATAAATTCATCCCACATATTTGCACCCGCTATCACACAAAGATAGCACATAGAGAGTTGGCAGAGTGGTCGAATGCGGTGGTCTTGAAAACCATTGTACCGCGAGGTACCGGGGGTTCGAATCCCTCACTCTCTGCAAACACAAGGCATCAAATCTTACGGTTTGATGCTTTTTTTATGCCCTTTATCTTCTCAATCCTTATTTTCTTTTCCTACAAAATATGTTGTCATTCTATGATTTTATAATGATATTATGATCAATATTTTCCAATTAATACACTACAAATGCTAAGCAAACTACTTCAGTTCTTCAGTGCTTCTAAAGGCACTACCCCTAGAACAAAACCTACGGGTCAAAACCTTCAAATGACCAAAGTTGAAATACCAAAAAGCGGTGAAGCTATTAGAATGCCTAAAATGATGGATGATATGAAATCTGGCATTATTTCGAAATGGCATGTAAAAATAGGTGACATGGTAAAAGCGGGTGATATAATTGCCGATGTGGAAACGGATAAAGCAACAATGGAATTAGAGAATTATGAAGAAGGTACTGTCACTTATATAAATCCTAAAAAAGAAGTATTGGTGAATGACGTCATAATGGTCATTAATCCCATAAACCCAAAAAGAAAAAATATTTTTGAACACAAGGACCTTACCATAACTGAAATAGATATTCCTGAAGGAAGCGTAGCTGTAAGGCTACCTATGATCTTTGATAATATGAAAATGGCTCATGTCACTGAATTATTCACTGAGGTGGGTAAAGAAGTTAAGAAAGGAGACATTTTAGCTGAAATTGAGACGGAAATAGGTGTAATGGAATTAGAAAGCTATGATGATGATGGAATAATCACTTACATCAACCCTAAAAAGGAACTGTTGGTGAATGAAATTATCATGATCATAAAAGGTCTGAATACCAACCCAACTGAAACTAAAACCTCCGAAAATATAGATAATGATAGCTTAGAAATCCCCAATGTAGAGGTACCAAAAAACGGTAAGGCTGTTATAATGCCTAAAATGATAGACAGCATGAAGTCTGCCATTATTTCAAAATGGCATGTAAAACTTGGTGACATGGTAAAAGAGGGAGATATACTTGCGGACGTTGAAACAGACAAAGCAACAATGGAATTAGAGTGTTATGATAATGGAATAGTCACTTACATCAACCCCAAAAAAGAAATCTTGGTAAATGACACCATCATGGTCATTGGTAGTCATGAATCTATTGAAGAAAAAGAAGAAGACCTTGTGAAGGTTCCATCGCTTGGTAGAGATATCAACACCGTCACCATTTCTAAATGGCTCGTAGAAATAGGTGATCATGTAAAAGTGGATGATCCTTTGGTAGAACTTGAATCTGACAAAGCTACATTTGAGTTGGTCGCCGAAAGAGATGGAATCATTAAGTGCATTACAAATGATAAAGAAGTCAAAGTAGGTGACACTATTTTAAAATACAGTTAATACATAGTGAACTAAGCTTTGGGTAACTTACAATTGATTATTGTGCAAGATTTTATAGGATCTACTTTCAAACTTCCTTCTTCTTCATTTTTGTCTTAACACAAAAACGAAGCAAAAAAGTCAAGGCTTAGAAGTCAAAAGCTAAATTTCACTCCTTTCGCCTAAATGATTTTAAACTCGCTAAAGCTCGAACAAGAAAATCATTTTTGACGGCTCAATCCATGAAATTCTTAACGCTTTTCCCTTCAAGGCCGAGGAAAGCACTACAAAACGAATTGGGTAGAAAGTCCACTGACGCGAATGTTAAGCGATAGCGACATTCGTGTCCTGTAAATCATCAGAAATCTCCTGATTTCTAAAAAGCATAAATGTCCGAAAAGTTAGATTACGGTATTTTGCTAATCATTTTCCATAAAAAACCTCCTGCAAGCTTATATACTTACAGGAGGTTTTAGTTATAATTCTACTATATCCACTAAAAGCCAATACCCACCACGGTAATATCGTCTCTTTGTTCTTCTCCTTCTTTAAATGTTTCCAATTCTTGCTCTATATTTTTAAGCTGTTCGGTGAAATCCAACTGAGAATTTTCATTGAGCATTTCCAAGAATTTCACTCTACCAAATTTCTTACGGTCAGCCTTATTTTGATCCATATAACCATCAGATGCCAAATAGATACAATCTTCTGGAAGAATAGTCAATATGTTCTTTTCAAACTTCACATCTGATTTTCTTGATGAACCAATTGATTTTTTGGTGGTAGGATAAACGGTAATTTCTTTTTGGAAACTATCATAATGATAAAGAGGTGTTTTTGCTCCTGCGAATTCCAAGATGGTAAGTCCTCCTTGAGGTGTGAATTTACATATGATCAAATCCATTCCCGCATCTTTAAAAGAGTCATCATGACGGAAGGCATTGTAAACCTTCTCATGAAGTTGATCAAGAATGACGCTCACATCATCAATCTTTTGTTCTTTGATCAAGTTATTTAAAATCGAAGAGCCAATCATCGACATAAAACCACCCGGTACACCATGACCTGTACAATCGGCCACTACGAAGTAAATATTTTCTTTATTTTGATGTAACCAAACAAAATCACCAGAAACTAGATCTTTAGGAAGGTATAGATTGAAGATCTTATTAAAGGCCTTTCTCAACTCACGTTCAGAAGGTAGAATGGCCTTTTGGATCGTTTTAGCGTATCGAATACTATCAATCAGTTTATTATTTGTCTCTGTGATCAGATCGTTCTTTTTCAATAAAGACTCTCTCTGCATTTCTAATTCCTCATGCTGTTCTTCGAGCTTAGCATTGTTAGACATGATTTCATCATGAGCATTCTGCAAGTCTACTGTACGCTCTCTCACCAACGTTTGTAGTATCTTCTTGCTCTTCTTATAAGCGTATACTTTATACTGATAGAAGGCAATCGACAGCAATACAAATAGGAAGGCTGAAGTGATCTTAAACCAGGTTGTTTCCCACCAAGGCGGTAAGATTGTTATCTTCATTTCCTTGACCGCAGGATTAAACTGTCCATCATTATTAGATCCGCGTACCATAAAGGTATATTCGCCTGCATCAAGGTTGGTATAATTTACCCATCTGTTTTCAGCTGAAACATCAAACCAATCTTTGTCAAAACCTTGCAGTTTATAAGAGTACTTATTCTTAAGAGGAGAAGCGTAATGCAGTGCAGCAAATTCAAGCGAAAAATTCTTTTCATCATGATCCAACACCAATGCATTTGTAAGCGAAATATTTTTATTAAGTATAACATTTCCATTTACAGAGTCTCCAACATTGACAGTCCTATTGAACAGTTTAAAGTTGGTAAACACAATCGAAGGTACAATGGTATTATGCGTGATTTTCTCTGGATCAAACATCGTAATCCCATTTACACCACCAAATAATAATAATCCTTCATCAGTTTTGGCCTTTGATAAATCTTGGAATTCATTTCCTTGCAACCCATCACTTCTATCATAATTTGTTATCGCTAATGACTCCGTGTTTAATTGTGCTAAACCATCGTTTGTTGATACCCAAATATGACTATTTTCATCTTCTAGAATACCTTTAATCGTATTATTAGGCAATCCATCAGCAGTCGTAAACTTCAAAAACTTATTTTCTGCAGCTATAAACTTATTTAATCCACCTCCCATAGTGCCAATCCAAATGTCTCCATTTTTGGAAGGAAGTAAATCTAAAATATAATCTTGACTGATACTGTTTTTATCATTCACATCATTTTTGTAAACAACAACTGAAGGATTATCAGCATAAACCTGATCTTCCGGAATCATATTCAAACCGTCTGCTGTTCCCACCCAAATATTGCCAAAACTGTCCTCTTGAACACTTCTAATAATTGAACTACTCAATTGCCCATCCAATTGTTGGGTAGGTAGTTGTACCACCTCATCCAGATTTAAATTATCATTGACTTTAAACAGACCTTTACTGTAAGTTCCCACCCAGATAATACCTCTACTATCTTGAAAAAGTGTCATGATAGAGGAGAAGTCAAAATCAATTTTGTTTATTCTCTTCTCAAATGGAATCGTTTTATCACCATTTACATCAGTAACCAACAATCCAAATCGGGTCCCTAGCCAAATCTTTTTCTTACTACCACTGTTTACCTCAATGATAGAATATAACTTGGGGATATTTTTTGCTTGCTGAAATTGATTATAATCCTTTTTAGGTGGTAAATAATTCAACCCCTCTGAACCTGTTCCTACCCAAAGCCCACCTTCACTATCAATGAGCAAACCTCGGGTACTATTATCAAGTAAACTTCCTATAGTCCCTGTTTTTTTGATGTGCAAAAATGGTTTACGATAAATATCCAATTTATTTACCCCGCCTGCTATAGTACCGATCCACAAGGTCCCTTGTTTATCTTTATAAAGGCTTGAAATATCATTATTATTTAAGCTATGTTCATTATAAATGTTCTCTTGATATTTTGCCTTAAATTTTAATTTACCTTTCTTATCGTACCCTATTTCCACCAATCCATTTCGAGTCGCCACCCATAAGGTTTCTTTATTATCGGTGAATTCTAGATCATTAATACCTGCATAAAACAACACACAAAAATAAGATTTCCCTGTCTCTACATCTTTAAACTCATAGTTCAACCCAGAATTGGATCCCATCACCAGCTTCCCGTTTTTATCTTCCGTAATGACATTTACAACACCAGTTGTTTTAAATCTCTCAAAAATAAACTTTCCTTTTGACTCATCTATCAAATGATAAGCCACTTGAGCACTTGCTCCAAACCACAATTCACCCGATTTTGTCTCGTAGACACACGTCACTCTTTTTGGAAATCTATCACTCAAATTAAGCTCCATCGACTTAAACTTTCTGCTTTCTGCAGGCATATTCAAGTCCAACATATCGATCCCTCTTAAGTGAGTAATCCATAATCTGTTTTTGGCATCAATGTGTAGATCTGTCACATGATCATTACTAATACTTGTGGGATCATCCGGGTCGTGTTTATAAACTGTAAATTCCTGAGAAGCTTGATTGAGCATACTCAATCCACCTCCAGATGTACCAACCCAAAGATTGCCTTCTGCATCTTCATCAATGGCGTAAATCAAATTACTACTGATTGACTGTTTAGAAGAAGCCTGATTTCCTTTTTTGTACACTTTAAAACTATAGCCATCATACTTATTCAAACCATCATAAGTACCAAACCACATAAAACCTTGATTATCTTGAAAAATACGGGGAACTGAGTTCTGAGCAAGGCCATTTTTGGTCGTAATGTGTTCAAAAAACTTCGATGAATTAATAGCTGCTTTTTGTTTGTTCAAGCCAAACCTTTTAATCCACGGTGTCTGAACAGGTGTAACCGCAATGTTCTTGATTTCAGCATTACCTTTATCACTCGTAGAGGCTATAATTTCAACATCCTTTGCTTTATGGTTTGTGGTTACTTTAAAAATTAGAGAATACTGTTTATCCTTCGGTTCATTAATATCCACCATTAGATTATCCAGCATATCTCCTTTCAAAGCCACATACGCTTTTACATCTGGATTATGATTGATGGCATTAAATGTCAGTTGGTAATATTTATAAGGCTGAACGGGAACTTTTCTTGATGCAGACGCTTGACCTTTCATCGTCAAATGGTAATCATTTTCTTCTATATTGGTCATAACATCACCTTCTAACTGATCCCATCCACTCTCTGTAAATGTGTTGCTTTGTCTTAAATGAAAAGGAATTTCTTTTTTAGCAATGATATACTTCTTGATCAATTTCTTTTGAGAGTGATGATCTTGAGGAGATGTGAAAAAGCATTCGATATAATACCCTTTATTTTGCTGAAAACTTTTCTTTATTTGAATGGGTATAGTCGTGATATGCTTTCCTACTAAAGCATCTTGTCTTCCAAAACCTATTATTTTTTTGTCCTTATCTTTTACAGCAATGTTGATGAACTGTTTTCGTGAACTATGGTATTGTACCGGAACATAAATTTTGGCATCTATTTTAACAAGATTTGAAGGGGAAAAAAATGCTATTGAATCTTTCTTCACATCAACTTTTCTGTAGGAAGAAAAACTGAGCATAGTAAGAATAATAGTTGCGAGAGCTAATAATTTCATCCAAGTAAATTTCATTTCATTAAATAGATTAAAAAAATCTGCGTTAGTGTTTACAGGAGTGCGAAGGCACATAAATAGTGTTGTTGTAAAAAGTTATGAATTTAATTTACTAAACAGGGGAGAATTAGTTTTATTTCTCACGAATCACAATTATACCCCCCTTAATTTCAAAATTTCATCTCCCTTAAAATCATCTCTATTACAATGTCTTTGGGGTAAAGGAAAAGAACTATTTAAAAGAATAAGCTTATTTTCAACCTTCTATGTTTTCATTTATCAAAAAAAATAGCCTCTCACTTTGTTATCAGCAAGAGGCCCAATTTTATATCTCACTCACAAGCTTCACCACGCTTGCTTTGTTCGTCTTAGAATTTCTCTCCAATTTCAAAACGTGATCGTAAATCGATGGATCATTTTCGTTTGGTGAACCGAAGATCAAGCGGATATTTTTGGAGTTGGTATAATGGATCAAATCTCTTAAGTAACGATCTGATAATTTACCAACCTCATCAATCACACAGTGTACAAAGTAATCCTCTTGTTCTTTGTAAGCGTTCTCTTGGAATACGGTCAGGAGCGTAATGTAAATCATCGATTTCACCAACACATCCGTACCTTCCGAACCTACATTAGACAGTTTCTCTACCCAACCTGTATCGTTGTTGTTTTCTATTACTCTAAAGCGCAACATGAAAGTATCTTCTAATGTAATCTGCTTTTGAGCATTTTCCTTAATTACTCTACGAAGGTCTTTCAACAACTGAACAGAGTAGCGAGAATCTTTTGCTGAAGAATTGACATTCACTTTAAAAATATCGCCTTGATCTGAGAATGAAACGTTTTCATTGAGCTTGTAGATTTTCTTTAAAGTAGTCAACAGTGGTGTGTTATTCTCATTGTATTCCAATTCGATGGACTTCACTACACCCACGAAGTTACTTTTCGCAAATCCGTTGTTGATGTCTTTGACAATTTTCTTAATCAAATCAGAAGTATCTGAAAGATCTTTCACCTGACGAGCCACAGCACTGATGATTTCTCTATGCTGTTTCTCTAATTGATCCCTCATGTGTGACAATCGTTCTCCATCCAATAAACTTGGAAGGACTTTCTTTGCCAAGTAGATAAATTCTTGTAAAGTCGATTGAGCAAAGAGTGCAGGAATCTTCAGGTGATTGTCTCTTCTGAAGACACCTGTAAAGATTTGTCCTTTTGATTTGAAGGTAGAAACCAAACGTGCTTTTTCTTTTAATGACTTTCTCAATTCTGTCAATAAGAAAGATAAATCGCTGTCGTTGATTTCTGCTTCGTTAAGGTTTTCTACGCCTTCATCAAAGTATTTTTGAAGACGCTCATAGGCTTGTTCATCTTCTTCTCTTGCTGCTTTGAATTGCTTTAATAGATGATTGGAATGATCTTTTGTTCTGCGGTAAGCATCTCTTTTATCGTCCAAGTAGTTGAGTTGTTCTTCGTATTCCTCAACTGCTTTGTCGTATTCTTCCTTGAGTTTTTCAAGCTCTCTGTCTTGGAATTTCTTTCTGCTTCTGGTCTCCTCCGCTTTGTCCAAGTAGTACGTTTTATCTTTTTCGTACCCTCTTTTTACAATTTGAGCTTCCTCTACCTGCTTCAGTTTGTGATTAAGAATCGTGATTTCTTCCTCAACCTCTGCTAACTTATCCGTATCAAT
Organism: Flammeovirga sp. OC4; assembly: GCF_000812565.1. GTDB lineage: Bacteria > Bacteroidota > Bacteroidia > Cytophagales > Flammeovirgaceae > Flammeovirga. The sequence continues at coordinate 131,607 of NZ_JTAM01000004.1, forward strand.
CCCTTTCTCTTCCAATAAACCTTTACGTTCTTCTTCAAGTGCAGTGATACGTTTGTCATGATCACCTTGGTAAGACGACCACTCTTTCTCTAGTTTTGCGAGCTTTCCATCAATCTCTTCTTTTAAGGTATTGATTTTCGAATTGAAAATATCAGAAATCTCACGTTCTTGTGCCCAACGATCATCTTTTAAATCTGCTAGTTTTCCTTCTACAGACTCACAAGATTCTTGTGCAATTCTCAGTTTTCTTCTTAGATCTACTAAAGCTTCCTCCTTTAAAGTATTGCCTTTTTCGATAATAGAAGCTTCCTGTTCTCTTGCCTCTTTCAGTTCTTTTTCTTGATTAACAATTTCTGAAGAAAGGTCTGAAAGGGTTTGCTCAAGGTTTGAAAGTTTCTTACTGTAGTTGCCTAAGAGTTTTTCTACCTTTTTATCAATCACCTCATCCAATTCCGCTAAATCACTTTCAGCTTTCGCTAATGCTTCTTTTTTAGCTTCATAAGTGGATGAGATATGATCGGTAGCTGTCACTTTTGAAGTCAGTGAAGCAATATCCAATTTTACTCCATAGAAAGATTCGCCTTCTAATAAAGACGGCTCCAAATCTTTTCTGGAAAGCAATTCTTCATCACAAACCTTACCGATATTTTCCGCCCAATCTGATTTATTTTGATCTAAGAATTCACGGAATGTCCCTTCATAATTCTCTTGACGGACTTTCCATTCTTCCACCTCATCAGAAGCAATTTTCACCTGACGTTCCAATTCGATTTGCTGATTTCTCGCTTCATTACGGATAATCTGCTCTTCTAATCGCTTACGTTCTTTGGTGTTTTTGATCATGTTTTCCGTCTCTACCAAAGTATGTTTATTTTCTTTGATAGAAGATGAAAGTTTAAATCTTAAGGTATTATTTTCTACTAAAAGGTTCTTCGAGAAGTCTTTCTCTTGCTCCATTTCTAAAGCAACATCCGCTCTCGTTTTCGCTTCTTTTAGCTGATCTAATTCTGTTCTGTATTCTCCTTCCTGCGTAAAGAACTTGGTTCTTACTTCCTCTAACTTCTCTTGCTTTTCGCTTTGAAGTTTTTCTTTTTGAAGGTGTAATTGTTCTTTGAGTAATTGCTTCTGCTCATTGAACTCTCCTTTTCTTGATGTGTACTTCTGCTCTAGTGAAGCTTTTTGATCAGAAATCAAGCGTTCCACTTCCGCCGTTTTTGCCACCAACATTTGTTTGATCTCCTGCTGATAAATCAACTGATCTTTCAAACGTGGTTCTTCCGCCACCAAATCAACTACTTGCTCAATTGAGAATGTTTCCCCACCGATATTGATGGATTCATATTCCTTCTCTCTTCTTTCAATCTCCTTTAAGGTCGCTTTAATCTCCCCTAATTCTTGATTGACTTCAGCCGTTTTCTCTTGATAGTTGGTTTCTGCTTTCTCATACTTCGCCTTCATTTCATTTTCCTCTTTCTGCATTTCTGCTAAGAGTTTTTCACTGTCGGCTAAGTGTTTTTCAGCTAAAGCAACTCCACCACCAATTTGCTTTGCAAGGCGTTGTTGATAATCTTGTTGTTGGGTGATTTCAGCTTCCAATGAAACGATTTCCTCGGCATTACCTTTATTTCTTTCGAAGTCTTCAAAATCGGTTAACTGATCATCAAACTCATGAATGAAATTGGCAATAGTCTCCAGAGAAATGGGTTGCATTTCATAATCTGCCGAGGCCGCTTCACCAATTGCTCTTTTGATGTAATCCGACTTTAAGCCAGAACTTCTAAAGATGTTGGTAATTGCCTTCGGAATACCTTCTACGTGATGACTTTTTACACCTGCTGAAGGTTTCAATAAACTGAATTGTGTATTGTATTTACTTACACCATAGATCACTTTTCTTAAATCCGCAAACCTTCTGATCTCATCTGAGAAAGGAATTTCTGCTTTTTTTAAGTTCTCAATGACCTCATCGTGCGTACATGCTTTTCGGTCTTTGATAAATAGATCTTTGTTGTAAGAAGCGTCTATAAATCGGAATCTCAAACGACCTCCAGATTTATACACGGTCAATAAATGCTTTCCTCTTGGTGTCTGAATTTCATAAATCAAACGTGCATTGAGGTCCTGAAAATAATATTCAGAGAAAGACATTTGCTGTTCTTTGATCCCCAACTCCCTTTTCTCAGAAGTGGCGTGATAAAAGAATAAAACGGCTCTTAATGCTGTTGTTTTACCGAAACCATTGGATCCCACAAAGTGAACATTTCCTCCAAGATCCACTTCAGCATAATCAAAACCCGCACTTTTAATCAGGACGAGTTTATTTAAATATCTTTTAGGTGATTGTCTTGTATTCATTATTCGTTAGTTGGATCAATGTCTATTAAATCAACAATATCTTTTAGGTAGTTGTAAGAAGATAAAACGATATACCCTTCGTTTTCATCATCCTCACACTCCATAAAACCCTGCCTTTTCATTTCGTCTACAAGGTCTCTTACTTTATCATGTGTAGAGATCGATTTGTCTGAAGCAAAACGTTGAAGCTGATCATTCAAGTCGGTTTCAACATTGCATTTATGTACAATATCTTTGACATAAAAACGCATTCCTTCTCCAAATCCAGGAGCGAAAGTTGCGAAAAATGCCAATCGATCAATGTATTTATAGAAACGTTCGATTTTCTCTTCGATCGTCTGTCGACCACCTTCACGAGAAAAATAGAAGTAATTATTTCCTTTCTTTAGGTGAAACCCTAATGGGGCATAGACGCTTTCGAATGCAGAAAAATATTCTTCTACTTCATCGTATAATTTCCTGAATTCCGGTCTTATGGTATTAGCACTCAAAAATTGTCCTCGACTGAGCATCTCAAATACTCGACGGGTACTATTATGATCTATATTCATGCTGTTTGTTATTTCTTTTCTTTAGTAAACTGTTGTTTCGTGCACCATGACTGAAGTCATGGGCTTGTGATACTGACTCCAACAACACTAAAGTGTTATTTCCGCTTTTAAACCTCAAGACTTCAGTCTTGATAGGTTTACATATCACCTGCCCATAGTTTTAACTATGGTGCACAAACCACATTTTTCATTTACTTTTGCTCAGCTACTTTAGGACGAATAAAAGCAAACTGTTTTCCATTCAGTTCGATTTGTTTGGCATCATCAAATGGGTTTTTCGGTAATCCAAAATCCATTTCATCTTCAAAAATCAATGCCACCTGACAGTAAATTTTGATCAGTTGATCTTCTGTCATTTCGTATCCATAATCATATTCTTTCACAAAGTGGAATAAGTCTTTGTCCTGCAAGAAGAATGCTCTTTTCAGCTTTCCAAAGTCGATATGCAACATTTTCTGCTGTTGAGGATCTAGTAAATCCCCATCGATATCCAACTCCGCTTGCAATTGCATTCTCATTTTGTGCTGACGACGAATCGCAACTCTTTCAATAATATCCAACCCTTCATCACCTCTGAGGTAATCCAAATCCAACATAGTCTGAAAACGTAATTGCGTGTCGAAGAACAAAGCACTCTCATGCGTGAAAACCTCCTCCACATTGGTACGCACTTCCAACTCATACAAATCTCTGTATTTCTTGAGTTGTAAGATCTTTTTATGTTGACGATCAAGCTCCGCAATCTGATTGATAAAGCGGACAATTTCCTGGCGTAAAGCAATCAAGTTATGACGTGCCATGGTCAGGTGATTTCCTCTTAGTTCATTGACGATGGTACGAAGCCCTTCATCTTGAACGACTCTGAAGAATGGATTTTCAAGCAATTCCTCAGCGTTTTGAATCAATTGTAAAAGCTTTTCCGCTTGTTCGTTGTGGTCTTCAATTTTTACTTTTTTGAGTTCGATTGAAGATGCCGTTTTATATTCTTGTTTTACTAAAGCACTAAGCGTGGCTGCATTCTTACGAATTACCCTCCCAATACTGTTCAGGTTTCGCTTTACTCTATTTAAATAACGCTCTCTCTCCTTACTATCTTCATCAATTTCATAAAGGTAAATCGTCTTCTTCAAGATTCTGATACTCTCATCAATCTCAAAATTTCGGATATCCTCATTGATCTCCAGAAAATCCTCTACAAAATTGAGTAGACGTTCGTCTAAACGTGCCGGTTCCCCTTCCTGCAAAGAGATGATTCCTCTTGCATTGGCCTGCAAGATTTCCTTTTCCTTACCATCAGCTATCTCCGTGAGTTCATCAAAAGAAGCACTCTTCTTCTTAAAAAGATGATTGATCACTTTTCGATGCCTGTAAAGTTCCCTTATTAGTTCATCAGCTGTCTGTATATCTGCCACTTATCGTTGGTTTTGAATAATGATGAATTCAATTCATCAACTGTAACCTTGTCACTCAAACTTGATGAAATAATATTTTCATCGAGCAAGGTTTTAATTAATAAAGATGGAAGAAGTTATGCAAATAAATCAGTACTTTTTCTTTTAGATAGTTTATCAAAAAAAATTAATAAGTCAAGCTATCTCATTACTCTTCCCTTCAAATAATGATGTATTTACATTAGTTATTTAAATCAAACTCTCTATGGTTAAATGAATTAAAAGTTTGATAACAAACAGAAACACCCTCTTTATTCATCAATAAAAATATTCATTTTTATACTACAAATTTACTAAAACAAGAGAGTAAATACCTCATAAATTTAATTGATTGGCAATCTATTAACGTACCTAATAATTTATTAATTCTACAATTAAAGAAATGAAAACGACAAAACTGTCTATGATCATCGCGGTGATTCTTTTCACTGTTGGATGTAACAAAGAAAACGATCAACTCATCCCTCAAGAACATATCAAAAACATTGACCTGAGTTATGCTTCAAGCATCTTTATTGGTCCTAATGTGGTGGATACTGAAAATAGAAAAAGATTGTATAAGGTGACCAATGAAAATGAAATCGACACGGTGACTTATACCAATAATTTTGATGAAATCTATACACCTAAATGGGTTCCAACTGATATTGTAAAAATCAATGACAACCTGCTTTATTTAGGTTTCCAAGGGGTAGAAAACTATATTTTAGATACAAGAAGTGGAAATACCGTTCCTATGACATCTGCACCTCCCGTATCAGGTAAGTTTTTATCTAGTGAACAATTTATTCCTACGAGTCGAGGATTGATTTACCTTGGTAACGACAGTAATTTATACAGTATCATAGTGAATGAAAGTACATTGACAGAAATGCCTATTTCAACTGCACATGATGGATCGATAACTAGATTTGCAGCCGACCCTAAGGGTAATATTCTTTATGCTGCTGATGTGGATAATTTTATTGAAATTCATCTTCAGACTACCAATTCATCAAAGAAAATTGACACCATCAATAAGGTGGGGCATACTACACTTTGGAATGGTATAAAGGAGAATGAATTATTTTACTATAAACCTACTGACAATGAAGAAGAAACGAATGTTCAGTTAGTAGATACGGATCAACAAACTTCAAGAAATTATGGAAATAACCGCTTTATACTTTCTTGTGGATTGTCAAATATCATGACATTTGACAGCAAGGTAATGGGTATTGGCTGTAATGAAATCTATGAGCTTGTTAATACAGAAGAGAGTGAAGAAGTTTTGATTACTCCATTGAGAGATTTCAATATCATCAATAACCAAACTGCCGATAAATCCCAAGATCACATGGTGATTGCAGGTATCAATACTACTGGTAATCCTCAGTTGCTTAAGATCGATCCAGTTGATTATTCATCACAACATATCATGCAGTTTGAAGGTCTTACTGTTTATGAAATTTCTTCCAATTCCTTTGGCGAAAGTATTTTCTGGGGTACTTTCCAACATAATGGAAAAACTGCAGTTGGTCATTTACACAATGATGGGACCTATACAATCCTTGAACAAAATATTGATGGGACCATTGATGGAATAGGTAAAATGAACTAATCTTTATTCCTCTTCCCTCCTCATAAAAACCTTCAGTAAATCGTTCTTACTGAAGGTTTTTTATTTTACTGACCACAATCATTAACATTTATTGATAGTTATCATCAACTAAAGTGTATAAAATACGCATATTTGATTATAATAATTAAAACTTATCAATATTTGACAAAATGAAATCGCATAAATTATATGCTTTCTTTGTTCTTATCATTGTTGTTACCCTGTTAGGCCTTTCAAATCTTACGAACAACAAGGATGATCAAAAAGAAATCAAAGAAGTAAAGACAGAACATACGAGTAGTGGGGTGCATAATGCACAAGAGTAAACACAATTATCAAAGAGTATATACTAATAATATGCTCAGAAATAACTTAGCTATAAAACCAATAGTTTCGATTTTTTCTTAAACTCAAGCCTGAGAATTTGAACTATCATAAATTCTGTCATCAGCATATGCTAACAACAAACTATCAGTGCTTGAGTACTGAAATGAGGTGGTCTTTTTTAAGACGACCTCTTTTCATATAAGACTAATAAGACGATTTGGTAAATTTGATCGTAATCAAGAAATTCAAAATAGTATTTCAGTAGTGAAGCTGTTAGCAAAAGTTAAATTTTGTTTAGGCGCAAATGAATATCAACAATAATTCATTTGAGGGTGTAAATTGCATATCTGTACATAGTGAGCATTTTATCTATTATGCTTGGTATGGCAGTATTAAACAAAGAAAAGTTTTTGTAAGCAAATAATATGGCAGATCATAAAGTACTTCATGACAAAATCCATGAAGTGATTACAGAAGTAGGAAAAGTAGTCGTAGGTCAAGACTACATGGTTAATAGATTATTAGTTGGACTTTTTACAAATGGTCACGTCCTTTTAGAAGGTGTACCTGGTTTGGCAAAGACCCTTACAGTAAACACTTTGTCTAACGTGTTGGATTTAGACTTCCAACGTATTCAGTTTACGCCTGACCTATTACCTTCAGATTTGATTGGTACAATGATCTACAATCAAAGAGAAGGAAAATTTGAAGTAAAGAAAGGCCCTGTATTCTCTAACTTAGTATTAGCGGATGAGGTGAACCGTTCTCCTGCAAAAGTACAAGCGGCTCTTTTAGAGGCCATGCAAGAAAAGCAAGTAACGATTGGTGAGACTACATTTAAGTTAGACCGCCCGTTCTTGGTATTGGCCACTCAAAACCCGGTAGAACAAGAAGGTACTTACCCTCTTCCTGAAGCACAAGTTGACCGTTTCATGTTGAAGGTATATATCAACTACCCTCGTAAAGAAGACGAATTAGAAGTGATGAGAAGAATGTCGAATCAATCATTTGATGATTCAGTTCGTTCTATCTTATCGAAAGAAGATATTTTCGCTATCCGTGATGCGATTAATGATGTGAAAGTTAGTGAAAGCTTGGAACAATATATTATTGACCTTGTTTTTGCGACACGTTTCCCTAAAGATTACGGATTGAATGAGGAAGCACAATACATTCAGTTTGGTGTTTCTCCTCGTGCCTCTATCAACCTGCACAGAGCAGCAAAAGCAATTGCATTCTTCGATGGCAGAGACTATGTTCTTCCAGAAGATATCAAAGAAATTGCTTATGATGTATTGAACCACCGTATCATTCTTAACTATGAAGCGGAAGCAGATGAAGTGAGTACAAAACAAGTTATTGATGCGATCTTGAATAAAGTGAAGATCAGTAAGTAGTTTTTATATTTTCTCAAAAAGGAAAGCCAAAACATTGAATATTTATCGTGTTTTGGCTTTTTTATTTTCTAAAGCCAACGAAATATTTAAGCTATAATTCCACAATAAACTTTAGAAACATAAGCTATTGAATGAAAAAAATTATCACTCTTAGAGTAAATAATATATTACTCTTTATTGTATTACTGAATTGTATCGCATGCAATGAAGAAAAGAAGGAAACGATTAATAATGATATTCCCACCTTATCTAAAATTATAAACCTGCCTGTTGTTCCCAATAGTGCAATTTGGGAGGTCAATTCAAAATCAAATGCAGATGGTTTTGTTCCTGGCCCTACAGATTATCAACTCTACTGTATTTTGGATTATGATTCCACTCAAATCCAAAAACTAATGCAGGTACTTAAAAATCGTGATGACTTAAGTAAAGCAAAATTTCTGAATAAGAAGTTTATCAAGAAGTGGTACCCTACTTCAGTCGAAGAACAGTTTTACAGCGATGGTAATTATTTAAAATTGAAGTCAAAGGTCTATCAGGGACAACCTTTTTATAAAGGTGCCTACCACAATGGTTTTTTCTTTGTGACTTATGATCATAAGGTTTTTGTTTACTTATATACAATGTGATTTTTATTACAACAGACATCAAAGAAAAGTTTCAGAGGCTATATCATGATAATTGATATAGCTTTTTTTATAAACTTACCTCAATAAGACATGATCGGTCACGGCATATTATTATCTTTGTTTCGATAAAAAAGAATTATGGAAGAGACATCATTATATATAGTTCCTACACCTATCGGGAACCTTGAAGATATAACAGCAAGAGCATTACGTATACTGAATGAAGTGGATACGATTCTTGCGGAAGACACTCGTAATACGGGTAAATTATTGAAACATTTTGACATCAAAAGTAATTTACAAAGTCATCATGCTTTCAATGAACATAAAACCGTTGAAGGATTACTTCAACGTCTTCAGAAAGGCGAAAAAATTGCATTAGTTTCAGATGCAGGAACACCTGTCATTTCTGATCCAGGGTATATCTTGGTAAGAGCTTGTGGAGAAACGGGGATTAAAGTGGAAACACTTCCTGGAGCCACTGCTTTTGTACCAGCTTTAGTGAATTCTGGTTTGCCGGCTGATCGTTTTACATTTGAAGGTTTCCTTCCACATAAAAAAGGAAGACAAACTAAAATCAAAGAGTTAGAAGAGGAACAACGTACAATGGTGTTTTATGAATCTCCTCACCGTTTAGTCAAGTTCTTAGAACAATTGGCGGAAGCATGGGGAGGAGAGAGACGTGCTAGTGTTTCTAGAGAGTTGTCAAAATTTCATGAGGAAACGATGAGAGGAACTCTTGAGGAATTAGCACAGTATTATACAGAACATCCTCCAAAAGGCGAGATTGTTGCAGTGGTTGAAGGAAAGAAAATAGAAAAAAAACCTAAAGGCAATAAGTATAAATACAAAGATCAATAATGAGGAAATTTATCTACGACTTTATAACAACAAACAGTGAGAAGAAGTGGTATCCATGGCTTCTAGCTTTGCTTAGTGGCACCTTCTTGGGGCTTTCATGGCATGGATTCCTTCCTTTGGTGTTTATTGGGTTTGTGCCTTTGCTAGAAATTGAAAGAGTGATTTCCCTTGACAGCAAGCGTTTCAAAGGGTGGAGAATTTACGGCTTTGCATTCCTAGCCTTTTTCACTTTCAACTTTGTAGGATACTGGTGGCTTTGGTACGCCTCTAAATGGGCTACTTTTGGTGCTTGGGGAGCAAATGCTGCTTTGATGGCATTACCATTTTTAGCCTTTTATCATACCAAAAGAATTTCTCAAGGGAAATTTCATCATCTTGATTTTGTCTGTTGGTGGATCGCCTTTGAATATGTGCACATGTTCTGGGAATTCTCATGGCCTTGGTTAAATATCGGTAATGTACTGAGTTTTACACCTTCTTTAGCTCAATGGTACGAGTATACAGGTACTTTTGGTGGCACACTTTGGATCACACTGATCAATATCTATTTCTTTAGTTTTATGGTCAATGGAAAGAAAATTGTTTCCATTTTCTTTTACTTATTGATACCTATCTCAACTTCTTTATATATGTATTATAATTATGAAGAAGTAGGAGAAGAAATTGAAGTCGCTGTCGTACAACCTAACATTGATTGTTACTCAGAAAAGTTTAGGTATAATGCCAGAACGGGAGAGCAAAATACTAAAACGTACATTCCTCCTCAGGAACAAGTACAACGTATGATTGAACTTACTGAAAAGGCAATCACACCTAATACAAAATTTGTATTCTGGCCTGAAACTTCTATCAGTAACAATATTGACGAAGACCGCCCTCAAAGAAGCCCTGATTTATTAGTGATCAAAAAGATGATGATGAGGCACCCTAATACTACCTTAGTTTCCGGTGCTGACACTTACAAAATCTACGGTGATACGTCTTTGACTTCTACTTCAAGACATTCACAAAATATAGGTTATTATGATGTTTTCAATACAGCAGTCAGAGTAAAAGATAACGAACCTTTCTCTTTCTATCATAAATCACAATTGGTCATTGGTGTAGAAACAATTCCATTCCCAAAAATTCTAAAAGCCATTATTCTCAACTTCGGAGGCAGTTCAGGTGGATTAGGAAGACAAGAGGAAAGAGAAGTTTTTGCCAATGGTGACATCAATGTGGGGCCTATTATTTGCTATGAATCTGTCTATGGTGAATATGTGACAGAGTATATTAAAAAAGGAGCTGATTTTCTTACCGTGGTTACTAACGACGGCTGGTGGGATGATACTCCAGGCCATACACAACACCTTGCTTTTTCATCACTAAGAGCTATAGAAACACGTAAAGATATTGCAAGGTCTGCCAATACAGGTATCTCTTGTTTTATCAATCAAAAAGGAGATATTCTTAAGCCTATTACCTATGGTGAAATGGGTGCTGAAATTGGAAAAGTGAGAATCAATAAGGAAGAAACTTTCTATACATTATACGGTGATTATATTGCAAGAGTGGCAAGCGTATTAGCGGTTACAATGCTTCTTGTAGGATGGTCACGAAGAAAAAACGCTTTACCTATTTAAAAAAATATGGAAACTGTTTTCAGAGATTATATTGAAACTCCTCTAGGACTTATGGTGGTGGAAGCCACTCCTAGGGGAGTTTCAAAAATTCGTTTTTTAGAAGAAGGAGAAGAAATCATTGATGATTTACCGAACCCACATACTATGGACGCTATCGAGTGGATCGATAATTACTTTCAAGGAAATAGCAAATTAGGGTTTGACTTTTCTATTGATTTGTCGGGCACAACATTTCAAAAACAGGTTTGGAAAGAACTCTGTAAAGTAAAATACGGTACTGTTGCTACTTATCTTGATATATCTGAAAGAATTGGAAATCCTAAAGCAATTCGCGCGGTTGGTGCAGCTAACGGCCAAAATCCAATTGCATTGGCAATTCCCTGCCATAGAGTCATTGGAAGTGATGGTACACTCACTGGGTATGCAGGCGGATTAGGTAGAAAAAAATGGCTTTTACAACATGAAGGGTACATCAAATATGGGCAAGAACAACTCAGCCTTTTTTAACCAAAAAAACTTTTAAAGAATCCTTTTTTGTCCTCTTTCTTATCATCATCCTGCTGACCAACAAATGCATTTTCAATATCAAAATTCCTTACAAATGGAATTAAGGTTTCATCAAACATGCAAATCAGCTCTAAATTAACTCTAGACTTAAAAGCTCCTAATTCAGCTTTCAATGCATAAGAGACGTTCATGACTTCTTCCTTTTTATGAATAAATTTATCAAAGTTTTCCAAAGACATTTCCTGAATAGCAGGAACATGACCATACATTGTATTATTGAAAAGATTGGCAAACTTTGTCACAAATGCAGCGATTAGGATATTATCTAATTCCAATAACATTGCCTCTCTCATATGTTTCTTTCCCCACTCAGTTCTAGGTAATGTCTTTTCTATAATTCCCTGTTCATCTTCTCCATGTACTATAAGCATGGTCTCTGCTTTCATATCACCTACAATATCTGTTGTCAATACAAATAGATCTTCTTTATAATCTTGACGCAATAGTTGTTCTTTAGATAAATCTTTAACTTCAATCACATTCCTTACTAAAATTTCATCTTTTAGAACGGTAGACAGAGCACTGGCTACATTTCCTAGTGCAATATTTGTTATATCATTTATCAAATAAGATTTCTCTATTGAAAACTGGGATTGAAACATAATGAATTCTTTCTGGTATTCTAAGTTAATTATACAGTTGCAAAAGTGGGTTTAAATAAAAATTCAGATATATCGTTAGCATCTAATACAAGACAAACATTTCCATTACCTAAAATTGTAGCTCCACTGATAAAACGAGCATTTTCTACAGGTTTACCCAATGGTTTTTCGATAATTTCTTTCTGTTGTAGTAATCGATCCACTACAAAACCAATCATCTTATTATCAACTGAAACCACTACAATATTAATTTTAGCTTCAGGGTCTTCTATCTGATCAAAAGAACGGTGAAGCAATTGTGGGTTTTGAAGTTCTTCATTGTCTTTGCAGTCAAAAATATCTCTCAAAAACATCACTGTAATAGTATCATCCAAATGTGAAGTAACTAAACCACTACCTACTTTGTGAATTGAAGATTTTTTGACAGAAATAACTGCCTCTGTAAATGATAACGGAATAGCATACTCTGTATTGTTGATAATAAAAAGTAAAGCTGATTTTACAGCCATTGAAGAAGGCAAACTGAGACTAAACGTAGTTCCTTGTCCTAATACTGTTTTGATATTTATTTTTCCACCGACAGCATCAACTGCTTTTTTGACAACATCCATTCCTACTCCCCTACCACTCACTGAAGTGACATTATCAACACTTGAAAAACCAGGTTCAAAAATAAACTTCACCACATCATCATCAGAAAGGGAGGCGATAGCCTCTGGTGTAGCGAGGTTTTTCTCTACTACTTTTTTCCTGATTTTGTTCGCATCAATACCATATCCGTCGTCATTTACCTCAATAATCACATACTCCTTATCAGACGTTGCTCTTAGTTGAATGGTACCTTGCTCTTTTTTCCCTTTCTTTCTTCTTTCTTCAGGGCCTTCTATTCCATGACTTACCGCATTACGGACTAAGTGAATCATAGAATCACTAATAATCTGTAATACATTTCTATCAATTTCAATTTCTGTACCTTGAAGATCAAGGTTCACCTTTTTATTTTCAATAGAAGCTACATCACGTACAATACGGTGAAACTTATGAAATAAAGCACCAACTTGCACCAATCGAACTCCCATTACAGAATATTGTAAATCAGAAGTAATTCTATACAAACGGGTATATTCATTCGTTACACCGACACTTGCACCTTGAGCTATAATTCTATCTTTTTCAATAGCCAATTCCCCTACTAAATTCAATAAAGTATCTAGTTTGGAAACAGGAACCTGAACAAAATCAGAGAAGGTAATTTTTGATTTCTTCTCTTCTTCATCCATAAACTCATCGGCTAAAGGAATACCAATTGGAACAGGTTGTTCTGAGGCTAAGGTTTCTTTTTGACTTTCCGTTAATTCTTCCTCCAACTGTTTTTGGAGGGTTGCTTCTATTTCCTTGTCTTTTTTTTCTGACGACTCACCTCCTTGCGTATGCTCGTATTCAATTTCACCTTTTAAGTTTCGAAGGATTACTTTGAGCTTGGCCCGCATTCCTTTATAAGGTACTTTTTTATCGACCTTCACACCTTCAATCATTTCTCCAAGCTTATCAATCGCTTTAAAGAGATCATTAAAAACCATAGAGGTCAACGTAATGTTGCCTTTTCGAATTTCACTGAAAATATCCTCCAACAGATGCCCAACGGAAGCGACATCTTCGAATCCCATAGCCGCAGCATTACCTTTGAGGGTATGGATTATTCTAAAAATAGCTTCTGTTGCTTCTCTATCAGCATGATTTTTTTCCAGCTGTGTAAATAACCTGTTGAGCTGTTCAAAACTATCCTGAGCTTCGGCGAGAAATATCTGTTTAAGTTCTTCTTCTTTCATTCGTGTAAGTACATAATAAGTACTGAGTCAAAATGGACTGAACGCGTTTTTAAATATTCTTTGTATAAAAGAATAGCACATTCAATCACTTTGAACTGGTACTTCAATTAAATAATCTGACCTATTGCTTCAGTCAACTGCTCAGGAGTAAATGGTTTCACTAAATAGCTATCCAACCCTAGGTTCATACCTTCATCAATCACTGCCTGTTGTCCAACAGCACTAATCATTATAATTTTAGAAGTAAGGTCTTCCTCTTTTAGTGTTTTTAAAATATCGAGCCCTAACATATCAGGGAGAATATTGTCCAATGTAATCAGGTCAGGTTCTGAGTCTAATGCTAGGTCTATCGCTTCTTCACCGTTTGATGCTTGTCCTATTACTTCAAACCCCGCTTCTTCTAATGCGTCCTTGATAATAGAACGCATGTACAAAGAATCATCAACTATTAATACTTTTTTAGCCATGGGTAAATAAACATTAAATTTTAAATCTTCGACCCTATAACAGTTTTCAGGTCTTCTTTTGTGATAATCTTAAAGATGTCTATCAAAATGATCAATCGATCTTCAATCTTAATAATACCATTAATATAATCTTGCTCTCCGTGCATTTCTGTTACTACGGCGGGCGTGTAATCAATATCCGTATCCGCTACAGATAAGGTATTAGGGACATCTTTTACTAAAATAGCCATATTGAATTCATGACTTTCCACTACAAGTGTATAGCCGCTGGTCTCATTAATGGTTTTATTGAGCGAAAACTTATCTTCCAAATCAATAATGGCCAATATATTTCCTCTGATATTTGCAACACCACGTACGTAAGAAGGTGTTAGAGGTATTTTCGTAATTCGAGGAGTGATCACAACTTCTTTGATTTGGTCTATCCGAAGTCCATACTCTTCCTCTCCTAGTCGAAAAACAATAATGTTACTTTTTTTTTCTTGCTCATCATCAATGGTCACTTTAGCCATATCTAGAGCCTCAGCAATTCTTTCTTCTTTTGATGGAGATGCATTGCTTGGTTCTTCCACATTCATAATAATGAGGTCGTTTTTAGGATAATTATTTAAGGAAGGGGCGTTTGAAGTGTAACGCCCCTGTCTACTATTATTTTAATTTAAACTTACCAACTCCCTCTTTCAATTGGGAGGCCACTTGGTTAAGTTCTTCCGATGTTTCACCCATCTCTTTCACTGATCCAGACATTTCATCGGCAACACCTGCCACGTTTTTAGTTCCAGCGGCGGTATCTTCTGATACAATTACAATTTTCTCAATATTTTGAACAACCGAGTCAATTGAACCTTTCTGAGTATCTGTCGCTTCCAATACGTCTTTTGACAGTTTCAAGGTTTCTTCACTAGAGTCTAAAATGGTTTTGAATACCTCTGATACATCTTTTGTGGCACCGTTCCCCACTTTTACAGACTCTTCCATTTTGTCAATGGCTTTTGTTGCTAACCCAACGTCTTTCTGAACGTCTTGGATTACTTTCTCAATACCACCAGCAGATTGTCTGGAATCTTCAGCCAGTTTACGAATTTCTTCGGCAACGACTGCAAAACCTCTACCTGCATCACCTGCTCTGGCGGCCTCAATAGCGGCATTCAGTGCGAGTAGGTTGGTTTGTGATGCAATGTCTGTGATTACGGTTAGTGCTCTGGAAATTTCTTCTGATCGTTTGGCCAAGATTTCAATAGATTCAGATGTAGATCCCGCAGAGTTTTCAATGGCATTCATATTTTCTACCAAGTGCTTGATGATCATCATACCATTTTGACAAGACTCCATACCAGATTCAGCTGATCGGTTAATGACGTGTGCCTTATTACCGGTGTCTTCTGCAGCTGATAGAATCTCATCTACCAATTTCGACGATTCATCCGTTCTTGCTACCTGTTCTAACATACCAGATGATATATCCTGAATGGCTGATACCACCGTACCTGTAGATTGATCCATGATCCCAAACTTCTGTTTCATTTGATCCGAAGACCCTGCCACTGTATTCGACATCTGTTCAATTTCAAGCAATAGACTTTGTAATCCATCCAAGGCTTCGTTTAGACCTTGAGCCATTTGCCCAATATCACCAGCAGCGTGTCCTGTAAATCGCTTCGATAAGTCACCTTGTGCCATTGATTTGGTTAGCCCTTGGAACTCTAGAATTGGTTGTGAGATAGAGATCAATAAGTTGTTGAAGGCATCGGCTAATTCTTTCCATGCACCTTGAGCGCTTTCAATTTCAAGACGTTCACTCAGCTTACCTTGTTCACCTGCGATTTGCACTACTCGGTTAATTTCTGTAATGAAGTTTTTGAGGTTATCTCTCAATGACCTGTTGTTTTCGATCATTCTACCGATATCTGAATCGAGGTTGATATTACCTAGATCAATCTTTGCATCAAAATTACCTTTCGCAAGTTCATCTAAGAAATCAGAGAGTGCATTATAGGCCGTTTTAAATTCGGTAACATCTGAAGCATATTTCACTACTTTGAAGATTTTACCTTCTGCATCTTCAATTGGATTATAAGTGGCTTGCAGCCATATTTCTTTACCCGATTTATGAACACGCTTATACTCTCCACTATCAAAGACTCCGTTTCTCAGTTTTTCCCAGAAGTTTTTATATTCAAAACTTGTCGCATATTCTGATTCCACAAAGATGCTGTGATGTTTACCCAATATCTCTTCTTTACGATAACCTGTCGTGGTTAAGAAGTTATCATTACACTCTAAGATATTACCTTGAAGATCAAATTCTACGGACGCTTGTGCTTTAAGAATCGCATTGATTTTACCTCGGTTTTCAGCGTTGGCTAATCGTCTTTGCGTTACATCCTCCGCAATTTGTACTACTTTATAGTAATTACCTTCATGGTCTTGAACTGGGTTATAAGTAGCTTGTAACCAAATTTCTTCTCCTGATTTATTCAATTGTTTGTAGACATCTCTATCAAACTCCCCTTTACGAAGCTTACTCCAGAAATTTTTATATTCTTGAGAAAGTGCATATTCTTTTGGTACCAATTTACTGTGGTGTGCTCCTACCAACTCACCTGTATTGTATTGCGTATTTTGACAGAAGATATCATTACAATCAAGGATGTTTCCAGATAGATCAAATTCAACACGCATGTAACTCGCATCAATCGCTGCAATCTTACCGCGGTTATCAGCATTGGCAATTCTTCTTGCTGTAATGTCGTTGAGGTAAGCTACAATCTTCACATAATTACCATCATAATCCTGAATTGGGTTATAAGAACCTTCTAACCAAATCTCTCGACCATCTTTAGTGATACGTTTGAAAGAATCTACGACATACTGTCCTTTCTGTAGTTTTGTCCAGAGTTCTTTGTTTCGAAGAACGGTATCTTGATCAACACCAACGATGACATCATGTGGGTTATTCAAAACTTCTCCTTCATTGTACCCCATCACTTCGAGTAATGTATCGTTCATGGCAGTGATTTCTCCTTCCATAGAAAGCTCCATTACACCTGACGATTTCGAAATCGCTTCATCTAAACCATCTTTTTCAACTTGTTGGTCCATTTGAGCAGTTACATCGAATCGAATACCAATATATTTGATCGGTTTACCCTCTTGATCCAATACCGGTGCAATCGTTGCATCAACCCAGTAATAACCACCATTTTTCTTCTGGTTACGGTATTTCACTTTGAAAATTCGACCTGCTTGAATCGTTTCCCAAAGCTCCTTGAATACTGCCTTCGGTGTTGAAGGGTGACGTACAATATTATGTGGCTGCCCTAATAATTCTTGTTTGGTATAACCTGATAGTTCTGCAAAAGTATCATTCACAAAAGTAATGTTACCATACAAGTCTGTTTCTGACATCAGAGCGGCTGAATTAAAGGCTACTACTCTTGATTCTAACTCATTCTTTAAAGCTTCTGCTCTACGTTGGTTTTCGATTTGTTCAGTAATATCGGTAGCGTATTTCACTACTTTCATTGTCTTATTGTTCAAATCAAAGATTGGATTATAAGTAGCTTGTAACCACATTATACTTCCATCTTTCTTCACCCTTCTGTAAACTCCTTCATCATGAACTCCTTGTTTCAGTTTATCCCAGAAGCGTTCATATTCAACCGTATTGGCGTAATCTTTTTCGACCAACATTCTGTGGTGTTGTCCCTTTAACTCGGATTTAGTATAACCTGTAGTTTCCTCGAACAAATCGTTACAATCCTGCATCACTCCATCTAAATCAAATTCTACTACGGCCTGAACATTGCCAAGGGCTGCAATTTTTGCTCGTGTTTCGGAGTTTCTTAGACGTCTTTCTGTTACATCTTCTGCAATTTTTACAATTTTGTAAACTTCGCCTTCTTGATTACGAATAGGATTATAAGTAGCCT
The DNA here is from genome assembly GCF_000812565.1 of Flammeovirga sp. OC4. GTDB lineage: Bacteria > Bacteroidota > Bacteroidia > Cytophagales > Flammeovirgaceae > Flammeovirga. The sequence goes on from NZ_JTAM01000004.1 coordinate 149,800, forward strand.
GTAACCAAATTTCTTTCCCTCCAGCAGCTTTACGTTTGTAGACATTCTTATCTGCTTCTCCATTCCTCAGCTTATTCCAGAAATTCTTATAATCTTGCGATTGACCATATTCCTTTTCCACCAAATTGACATGATCCAAACCTATCAATTCGTCTTTATTGTAACCTACTCCCTCAGAGAACAAATCATTACAATCAAGAATACAACGGTCAAGATCAAATTCAACACGCATATAACTCGCATCTATTGCGGCAATTTTACCTCGGTTGTCTGAATTGGCCAATCGACGTGCAGTTACATCTTCTGCTATTTTTACGATCTTATAGACATTTCCTTCAAAATCTCTAATTGGACTATATGTAGCTTGTAACCAAACCTCTCTTCCGCCTGCTACTTTACGTTTGTAGACGTTCTTATCTGCTTCTCCATTTCTTAGCTTATCCCAGAACCTCTTGTATTCCTGAGATCTTCCATACACTTCATCTACTAAATTGATATGATCTAATCCTATCAATTTCTCTTTTGAATAACCAACACCAATACTGAACAGCTCATTGCATTCAATAATACGACGATCAAGATCAAACTCCACACGCATATAACTCGCATCTATTGCGGCAATTTTACCTCGGTTGTCTGAATTGGCCAATCGACGTGCAGTTACATCTTCTGCAACTTTAATGATTTTATAGATGTTTCCATCGTGATCTCTAACAGGGTTATAAGATGCCTGTAACCAAACTTCTTTTCCTCCTGCTACTTTACGCTTGTAGACATTCTTATCCGATTCACCATTTCTCAGTTTATCCCAGAAAGTTCTATATTCTTGTGATCTTCCATACACCTCATCTACTAAGTTGATGTGGTCCAAGCCAATCAATTCATCTTTTGAATATCCTACGCCTTCGGCAAATAGGTCATTACAATCAATGATTCGGCGTTCCATGTCAAATTCAACACGCATGTAACTCGAATCAATTGCCGCTACTTTACCTCTGTTATCAGCATTGGCTAAACGTCTTTCGGTTACATCTTGAAGGTGAGCGATTACTTTCGCAATATTTCCATCGTAATCTTTCACTGTATTATATGTACCTTCAAGCCATTTGACATCTCCATTGACATCTATCCTTTTGAAGGTCTCTTTTACAGCTTTACCCGATTTCAATTTCTCTTTTCGGTTATTATCAATCCTAATATGATCAGATTCTTTAGGAACAAGTATATCATGGTTTTTGCCCACAAGATCATGCTCTCTATAACCTAGATAATCCAAGAACATCTGATTCACAACAGTAATATTTCCATCCATATCCATTTCAAGGATACCATTAGAATTTGATATTACTTCTTGTACAGCCTCTCTTTCTTTTTCATTGTCCATTTGGTCCGTTACATTAAAACGGACACCAATATATTTGATTGGCTTTCCTTCGGCATCTAGCACTGGAGCAATTGTAGCCTGTACCCAATAGTGACTCCCGTCTCTAGCTAGGTTTCTATAAGTACCTTGGAATATTTGTCCATTTTGAACTTTATCCCACAACTCTTTGAATAGTGACTTTGGATTTGCCGGGTGTCTAACTATACTGTGGGGTTTACCTATTAATTCTTCAGGCGTATAACCTGATAGTTTAGCAAAGGTTTCGTTTGCAAAAGTAATGGTTCCGTAAAGGTCAGTTTCTGATACTAAAGCTGCAGTGTGAAATATGTTAACGGTAGATTCCAGCTCACTTTTAATGTTTGAGAACTCTTGCTCTTTAAGTGCAGTATCAGTGACGTCTATGCCTAATAAAAGGTACTTATAAAGCTTATTATTTTCATTATAGATAGGTGAAATCGTCACTTCCATCCACGCAGATCCTCCTTCTTTTGTTAGGTTTTTAGTCGTACCTGTATAAGTTTCACCTTTCTTTACAATACTAAGAACACTGTCAGAAAAGTGCTTAGGAGTCTCCGGAGAAAGGATTTTAGACAAAGGTTGATCAAACAGTTCTTTGGGTTTATAGCCTAAAAACTGAGCAAAACGGTCATTACATGAAATAATTGTACCGTCTAATTCGGCTTCAGCAACCAGAATTGTTTTGTTTAAAGCTTTTGATTTTTCACGAAGCTGAAGGACCTCTTTCTTTAAGTCACTACAATCTTCATTTTGAATTTTTTTGGGTCTTTCATTTCCAGCAGAGGAATCGTCGCGGCTTAACAAACGATCCTTCTTGATATTATCTCCTAGTGCCATATTAGAGCTATTTTGAAACGGGTAATTTTATGGGTTATAAAGAAAGTCTAAAGAACTTTCATTACTTGGTTTTAGAAACTTAGATTAACTTCCTAAATTAAATTACGACTTTTTCAAAACAATATTATGGTACTGTTTGTTTGACTAGGAATATTTATATAGATACTTCAAAAATCAAATTTGAGAATTCACTTTAGGGTAAAACTGATACCAATTCTCTCGCTACTCTCATATATGCCATAGCTCCTACTGAAAGCGGAGCATAATCATAAATAGATTGTCCAAAGGATGGAGCCTCCACTAATTTAACATCGATGCCTATGTAATTTTCAAATACTCTGATACCAAAGTTTTCTTTGATATGCTTATGGATTTCATGGGTCACCGTTCTTCTTGTATCAAACATAACAGGTAAAATACCTAGAATTGTAAGCTTATTATTCAGTGTTTCCTTAATCTGAAAAACAGTTTCTAGTATTTGAGAGAGCCCTTGCATACTTAGGACTTCCATTTGCAAAGGCACAAAGATATGGTCTGAAGCTGTAAGGGCATTAATACTTAAAATAGATAATGCAGGAGCACAATCAATCAAAATAAAATCAAATTTGTCTCTGACCTTATCTACTGCATTTTTAAGAATAAACTCTCTTTGATCAGCATTCACCATATTGACTTCTGCATCAGCTAACGATACATCCGAGGCGGCGATGTATACCTTTTCTCGCTTTATGGCTATTTCTTTCAAATTGGCATCTTCAGTCAAAACATGAGTCACTGATTTTTTATATTCATTCTGAATTCCAAAATGAAACGTCATATTTCCTTGAGCATCCATGTCTATCAGTAATACCTTATTACCTAGCTTTCCCAAAGCTACACCAAGGTTGGTGGTGGTAGTAGTTTTACCTGTTCCTCCTTTCTGATTTACAATAGCGATAACTTTTGCTTGACGCCCCATATACTAAATAAAGTCTTTCTTTTCTGATTGATATTTTTAAAGCCTCCAAAGTGATTCATTTTTCATGAATTTTCCTCTGATTGATGAAGTTCGAAAAAAAACTTAAATAATTAAAGTTCAAACTATTTTATTTCAAAATAAAAAGGCTACCCATTACTGAGTAGCCTTTACGAAATTTATTTATGAATTACTTAATAATTAGATTAAGCAATCTCCTGTCATTTCTTCTGGTTGATCCACACCAACAATTTTCAATACTGTTGGAGCGATATCACCTAACTTACCGTCTTTGATTTCACCATCAAAATCAGGATCAACAAAGATACATGGTACCAAGTTAGTAGTATGTGCTGTGTTTGGAGAACCGTCAGGGTTTCTCATTACATCTGAGTTACCGTGGTCAGCAATAACGATTGATGAATAACCGTTATCTAAACCAGCTTCAACTACAGCTTTAGCACATTGGTCAACTGCTTCACATGCTGCTACTGCTGCTTCGAATACACCGGTATGACCTACCATATCAGCGTTAGCGAAGTTCAAGCAAACAAAGTCAGCTTCACCTTTTTGTAATTCAGGAACAATTTTGTCTCTGATATCACCTGCACTCATTTCAGGTTTTAAATCGTAAGTAGCTACTTTTGGAGAAGGAGCTAATAAACGAGTTTCACCTTCGAATTCTTTCTCACGTCCACCAGAGAAGAAGAATGTCACGTGAGGATACTTTTCAGTTTCAGCAATTCTGATTTGCTTTTTACCAGCACCTTCTAATACTTCACCTAATGTTTGTGATAAATTATCTTTATGGAATAATACATCTACACCTTCGAATGTCTCATCATACATTGTCATTGTAAGGTATTTGATGTCTAATTTCTTAGTTCCACCCTCTTCAATATCTCTTTGTGATAAAGCTTGAGAGATTTCACGACCACGGTCAGTACGGAAGTTGAAGCAAAGTACTACGTCACCTTCTTCGATTTTCGCCACTGGCTCACCGTCTACTGTATTTACTAATGGCTTCACGAATTCATCCGTTACATCAGCATCATAAGAAGCTTGGATTGCATCTTGGATGTTTGTTACTTTTTCACCTTCAGCATTTACCATTACGTTATACGCCAATGCTACTCTTTCCCAACGGTTATCTCTATCCATTGCATAGTAACGACCAACAACTGAAGCAATTTGACCAGTAGTTTTAGCCATGTGCTCTTCTACGTCAGCAATAAAACCTTTACCTGACTTAGGGTCACAGTCACGACCGTCAGTGAAAGCATGAACGAAAACTTGATCTTTATCAAAACCTGCTGCACTTGCTGCAGTTAATAATCCTTTTAAATGTCCAACGTGAGAGTGAACACCACCATCAGAAACAAGACCCATAAAGTGAACTTTTTTGTTGTTCTCTTTTGCATAAGTAAATGCGTCTTGTAATTCTTTGATATCAGCGATAGAACCATCTTGAACAGCTTGGTTGATTCTTACCAACATTTGGTATACAACACGACCAGCACCAAGGTTCATGTGACCTACTTCAGAGTTACCCATTTGTCCTTCAGGAAGACCAACAGCTAAACCAGAAGCCTCTAATTTACTATGCTTATATTTGTCATATAATGAATCTACGAAAGGTGTATTTGCTTGTGCAATAGCAGACACTTTAGGATCAGGACCAATTCCCCACCCGTCTAAGATCATTAAGATTGTTTTCTTGTTCATGATGATAATTTTATCGTCTTCTTTTTATAATAAAATGAATGCCGCAAATATACAGTTTGTTGTGAGTTATATAAATGATATTCATCACAATGTAAGTACAAGTTTGAGGTTTTTAAAGTGTCGAAAAAACCTTTATGAGGGCATTTTTACAAGAATTATGAAGTACATAATTCACTAATTAAAATAGAGAAGTTATTCTTGAAATAGTCCTATAAAGTTCCGTTGTTTTAGTGTATATTAGGCGTATCAACTACACTTATATATTAACCCTTATCACATCTTATGAATATTATACCAAAAGCACTTATTGTCGTCTTCTCTATTTTTTGTTTTTTAGCTTGTGAAAATGCGGATATTGCTAACACTGCCTCTGCAGTAGAAGGTAATTATCTGGTTACATCTATCTCTGCAAAAACAGGACAAGGACAATCTTCGTCACAATCGTTGACCAGTAATGATGTTATTACTCTAAGAAAAGCAGGTGATAGAACAGTAGATGTATACACTTCTATTCAATCTGTTTCTGTAAAGCTTGGTTCTTCTCAAGAAGATTTCCTTAAAAAAGTATACCCTGAGGTACTGGTGGAAGGCAACTTAGAAAATGGTTCGTTTAAATTATCAAAAATTGTCAATTACGATACAAATGCTGCTATCAGTGGTTCAATTGGTGATGATGGTCGTTTAACTCTCTCGTATCGTATCTCTGGAACTGAGTTTTTCTCTATTGTAGCCATGAGAAGGTAAATCTTGCATCATTTTTGACGTACATCTTCTAACATTGTTTAGATGAAACCCAAGTCTAGACAATATTGAATCTATAATTATGATCATATATTAAACTAGTATGAAAAAACTTTTAATTCTATTCGTCTTTTCTTTAACTGTTTTTACGTCATGTAGTGACTCTGTAGATGATGCAGTCAATAGTATTATCGATACCATAATTTCTTATGGAGAAGCTTCTGCTAAAATAGACGGTACAGATACAAATCTGAATAACTATGCAGGATTCAGAACTTCGGCAAATATCACTTCTATCTATTTTTCAGATATCAAGTTTGATATTACAAACACTGACTTAAAAGGTGATGCAATTCTTTGTTTCTTACATTCTGACTTAGTAACAGCAGGAAGTAACATCAACATTTCCCTTTCTAATATTCTTCAGATTGGAGGAGATGTTAAAATGGCAGGTGTTGGAGTTTTATTCTTAACTGATGTGTCAGCTAAGGACCTTTTTGATTTAGTTTCTGAGTACAATAACAGTCAAAGCGTTGTGAATGTAATTCAGATTGCAGGACAAAAGGATATTTCGGTAAAACAAGCTTCTGTAGCTAATATCTTGAATGGTTATATCAACTTTAGCTTTACTGATGTTTCAGAAGATAAATTATCAGGTACTTTCAGCTTCAAAGCATTTGGTTCTGATAATACTTCAGTGGAAGTAACTGAAGGTACTTTTACAGATACACCTAAAGACCTTACGAATCTTTAAGCGATAAAATAACTTCAAAAGTGGCGTTTAAGAGCATTAAACGTCACTTTTTTTTATGCCCATTTTTTAGTAAATTATAGAGCGCCCAATTAACAATAAAACATCCCATAACATGCTCTATTTACTATTCATCGCCTTCCCAATTCTTACCCTTTTTTCTCCACAAGAAAAAGAAAAAAACAACACCTCCAAAGTGCTTTTTGAAGTCATCAATTATGATGCTCAACAACTGAATGGACTCGAACTGGAAATCTATGATGACGAGCGATTGATTGCTCGTCTTAACACAAAAAACATCACCGCTATATCTTTACCGAAAGAAGAATATGAATTCATTCTTTACTATTGTAATGAGGTCTTTAGTGTAAAAAAAGAAGTTGTTGCTCAAAGGCATCATTTGGTGTTCGTAGTGGGAGAGAAAAATTGTAAAGAAAACTTACTATTCAGTAAATAATCACAATGATTGGTATTTAATACCTGAAAAGAAAGGAAGTATTCATTCTAAACCTTAATTTCGCAGTCTACAATCTAGATTCGAGGATAAAAAATTAGTAATTAGAATGGAATCAAATACTGAAACAAAACTTACCTTATCAAATCGATTTGATAATATTACAGAGTCTGCCACTTTAGTGATGGCTGTAAAAGCAAGAGAACTGCAAGCTAAAGGTGTCAACGTAATCAAGTTGAACCTTGGTGAACCTGACTTTGCCACTCCACAATATATTCAAGACGCAGCCAAAGAGGCAATTGATGATGGTAAGTATTTTTCGTATCCTCCAGTACCAGGTTACCCTGAGTTAAGAACAGCTATTGCAGAAAAATTGCAAACTGAAAATGGTTTGGATTATAAAATGGAAAATGTGGTGGTATCTGCGGGTGCAAAACACTCCATTGCCAATGTAATGCTAAGTATTCTCAACGAAGGGGACGAAGTTATTGTATTCTCTCCTTATTGGGTTTCTTACACTGATCAGATTGTGCTGGCAGGTGGTAAACCTGTTATCCTAAAAGGAGAAATCGAAAATGACTTTAAAGTTTCTGCTGAACAATTAAAAGCGGCAATTACCCCAAAGACAAAAGCTATATTATTCTCTTCACCTTGTAACCCTACTGGAACTGTTTTCACCAAAGAGGAGTTAAGAGAGATTGCTGACGAAGTGAAAAAGCATGATGATCTTTATATCGTTTCTGATGAAATTTATGAATACATCAACTTCGGTGGTCCTCACGTAAGTATTGCTTCTTTTGACGACGTGAAAGACCGTACAGTAGTAGTGAATGGATTTTCTAAAGGTTTTGCAATGACAGGATGGAGAATTGGCTATATCGCCGCTCCTGTTCATGTAGCAAAAGCTTGTATCGTTATCCAAGGTCAAGTGACTTCGGGTATCAATACCATCACTCAGCGTGCTGCTTTAGCGGCATTGAAAGGTGATCGCTCAGTGATTGAAGAAATGAGATCGGCTTACTTGAGAAGAAGAGATTTATTAAAAGGACTTTTAGATGGTATCGAAGGAGTAAAAACCAACCTTCCACAAGGAGCATTTTACATCTTCCCTGACTTCAGTTCTTATTTCGGGAAATCATTCAATGGTAAAGTCATCAAAGATTCTTCGGATTTAGCATTATACTTCTTGAACGAAGCACATGTTTCTACGGTAGCTGGTGCTGCATTTGGTGCACCAAATTGTATCCGTATTTCTTATGCTGCATCTGACGAAGAACTTGTAGCTGCTTGTGAAAAAATTAAAGTAGCTTTAGCAAATTTGAAATAATTATGAAGAGGTAATTCATGAAAATGGATTACCTCTTATCCTAAACTATTGATATAAATGGCACTAAGTGTAAAAGAGGCCTTAGAGAAATTTAATGGCTTAAAAGCTTTAGTTATTGGGGACGTAATGATCGATTCTTATATATGGGGGTCTGTAGATCGTATTTCTCCTGAAGCTCCAGTACCTATTGTTAATGTCAACAAAAGAGAATCAAGAATGGGAGGAGCAGCCAATGTTGCCAAAAACCTTCATTATCTTGGTGCTCAACCCATTTTATGTGCTGTAATTGGCAAAGATAGTCAAGCCGATACCTTCTTGGATTTATGCGACCAACTCGGTATTCCTAAAGAAGGTTTGATTCAAAGTGACAAAAGAGTGACTACAGTGAAACATCGTGTGATTGCTAGTGCACAACATGTACTTAGAATCGACAACGAAGATAGTTCTCCAATCAATGCTGATGATACTCATTTATTATTGGAAAGAATTGAAGAATTATCAAACGATGCGGATGTCATTATTTTTGAAGATTACGACAAGGGTGTACTTACGTCTGAGTTAATTCAAAAAGTAGTTGAAATTGCCCATAAAAAAGGTATACCAACAACAGTAGACCCTAAGAAAAGAAACTTCCTAGCCTATGAAGGCGTCACACTTTTCAAACCTAATCTTAAAGAAATGAGAGATGGATTAAAGTTTGACTTTGAAGGCGATGTCATAGACGAAGTAAAGGCTGCTACGAAGCTTCTAAAAGAAAAAATGGATAACCAACACACTATGGTTACACTTTCTGAACATGGTGTATTTATCTCCAACCATTCTGATGATGTTCATATTCCTGCTCATAAAAGAGAGATTGCTGACGTTTCAGGAGCTGGTGATACGGTGATCAGTATTGCATCTTTGGCATTAGCAGTTGGTTTGCCAATGGACAAAGTTGCAGGGTTAGCCAATCTAGGCGGTGGTTTAGTCTGTGAGCATGTGGGAGTAGTGCCCATCAACAAAGCGGCTCTATTGGATGAAGCTGAAAAGAAACTTTAAATATGATTTCAAAGGAAGAAAAAAAAGCTGCATTTAAGACGACTTGGCTGAGTATTCTTGGTAATATTGTGCTTACGATTACAAAAGGTACAGTAGGAATTCTTGGAAACTCACAAGCCATGATTGCCGATGCATTAGAGTCTTGTGCAGATATTATTTCTTCTTTTGTCGTTTTAATTGGTTTGAACTTTTCGACCAAGGCACCTGATGACAATCACCCTTACGGTCATGGAAAATTTGAACCAATTGCTACCTTTATAACGGTTGGCTTTCTCGTTACCTCAGCACTCATTATTGCTGAACAAAGTATAGAGCGAATACTATCAGGTGATGCTACTACCCCCTCTTCGTATACGCTGATTGTACTGGGGATCATTATTTTGGTTAAATACCTTTTATACCGCTTTGTAAAGTACAGAGGTAAAATACTGAATAGTTCTTCATTAGAAGCCGATGCAGGACATCATAAAAGCGATGCTTTAATTTCTTTATCTGCTTTTATTGGTATTGGAATATCAATTTATGGCGGCGAAGGGTATGAAGCTGCTGATTCATGGGCGGCTTTATTTGCTGTTGGAATTATTCTGTTTAATAGCTACCTATTGTTCAGACCTGCCTTTGGAGAGATTATGGACGAAAACCTCTATGATGATCTTATTGACAAAGTAAAACAAGAAACCGTGAAGGTGGATGGAGTGATTGACACAGAAAAATGCTTTATTCGCAAAATGGGCTTTAAATTTTATGTAGATCTTCATATTATTGTCAAAGGTGAAATATCAGTGAGAGAAGGGCATGATATTGCTCATAATGTCAAAGATTCATTGAAAGCTGATTTTAATGAAATAGCTGATATACTCATTCATGTAGAACCCAGTCCAAAAGAAGACAAACAATTTACTTAAGACTTCCTCATAACATGGGATTTAAATCTTTTTTAAGTAAGCCCCTAGCGGCTTACATCGTAAAGCAACAAAATGAATGGGCCAAAAATCCAAGCCGTTCTCAAGATAAAGTTTTTCAATCTTTGATTCAGGGTGCGAAAAATACAGCCTTCGGCAAAGACCATAATTTTGGAGATATCAGAAATTATGACGACTTCAAGAAGAATGTCCCTATAGTAGATTACGAGGCGTTACGCCCTTATATCGATAGAATTATCAAAGGTGAAAATGATATACTTTGGAAAGGTGCCCCAGTTTACTTTGCAAAAACTTCAGGTACCACTTCAGGTGCGAAATATATTCCATTGACAAAAGAATCCATCCCTAATCATATTAATTCAGCTCGAAACGCAATGTTGAATTACATCCATGAAACGGGAAACTCGAAGTTTTTGGATAAAAAATTAATTTTCCTCTCAGGTAGCCCTATTCTAGGCAAATCTGGTGAAATACTTTCCGGTAGACTCTCAGGAATTGTCAATCATCACGTACCTGGTTACTTAAGAAGAAACCAAATGCCTAGTTATGAAACCAACTGTATTGAAGATTGGGAAATTAAACTAGAGCGTATTATTGATGAGACAATTGCACAAGATATGTCGTTGATCTCAGGTATACCACCTTGGGTTCAAATGTATTTTGACCGTATTATTGAAAGAACTGGAAAGTCCATTCAAGAAGTTTTCCCTAATTTTGAATTATTCATATATGGAGGAGTAAACTTTGAACCCTATCGTAATAAATTATATGATTCTATTGGGAAGCAAATGCCTTCTATAGAACTTTTTCCTGCTTCAGAAGGCTTCTTTGCCTTTCAAGATTCACAACATGAAGAGGGAATGTTATTACAGCTGGATTCGGGTATTTTCTATGAATTTATTCCTTCAGAAGAATATTTTGATGAAAACCCAACTCGTCTAAAAATTGATGAGGTGGAAGTTGGAAAAAATTATGCCTTGATCATTAATTCCAATGCCGGACTATGGGGCTATTCAATCGGCGATACTGTAAAATTTGTATCCACAGATCCTTATAGAGTAATTGTTTCGGGTAGAATCAAACATTACATCTCGGCTTTTGGTGAACATGTCATAGGAGAAGAAGTAGAAAAAACTATGAAATTTGCTTTAGAACAACACCCTGAAGTAAAAATCACTGAGTTTTCTGTAGCGCCACAAGTCAACCCTACTGATGGGTTACCTTATCATGAGTGGCTGATTTCTTTTGAAAATGATCCTAATGATTTAGATGCTTTTGCACTCACATTAGATCATAAATTAAGAGAATTGAATACTTACTACGATGACCTTATTACAGGCAGTATCACAAGGACTATTGTGATCACTCCGCTTCAAAGAGACGCATTTCAACAATACATGAAGTCAATTGGTAAACTAGGTGGACAAAATAAGGTTCCTAGGTTGGCAAATGACAGAAAAATTGCTGATAAAATCGTTGAATGGAAAAAATAAATGTAATCTCTCAATAAAAGCTAATATTTATTGAGAGATTTTTTTTATTTTCGATTTCATAACATATCAAATGTAAAGCAGAGTTTTTGATATTCTTTCAATTATACAAGAGCTAATAGTATTTAATTTAGAAATTGGTGCAATACTTACTATATTTTTTGTATTTTAAAGTAGAATTGAATCTTTATATTAAACCAAGCTAGTTAAAAAATCAAACTACTATCAGAGGTCCAATTATGAGTAAAAAAATAAAAACTATATTGCTTGTTGATGATAACGACACTGACAATTTCATCAACAACAGAATAATAGAGCTAACTGATTTCGCTGAGGAAATAGTCATTAAGAACTCTGGTAAAAAAGCGTTGGAGTTTCTACAAGAACGTTTTGATTACAAAGGGAATTTACCAAGTTTAATCTTATTGGATATCAACATGCCTATTGTCGATGGATTTGTATTTTTATATGAATTTGAAGCGTTTCCTGAAGAACTTAGAAATCAATGTAAAATAGCCATCCTTTCGAGTTCAGACAATGAGTCCGATATTGAGAGAATTGTGAATAACGAATATGTAATTAAGTTTATAACCAAACCACTAACCGAAGAAGGGTTGTTAGAAGTGGGAGAATTACTATAATTATAAACCTAAGATATTATATTAAAAAAGGTACTTGCTTTCTAAAATCAAGTACCTTTTTGTTTTGCGATGCATTTGACTAGTGATGTATTGCTACAAAAACTGTAATGTCATCCCTTTGTTGAAAACCTTCGGTTTCATAGTTCAGTACAGTTTCCAATTCATCAATACAATCCTTAGTGTATTTGAGGTAATATTTCTCCAAAATATTTCTGAAACGTAGAGAACCAATTTTACCCTTCACACCATTTTGATCTATATAACCATCTGTATACAAACAAATCAATGTATCAGGTTGAATTTGCATATCAGTGACTTCAAATACTTTATTCTTTTTAAATTTTCCGCCAATTGACCTTGTGGTCGACTTCAGTGGAATAACTCCCGAATTATCTACCAACAAGCCTTTGCCTTTTGCTCCTGCATATTGGAATCGATAATCATGATCAATATACGCAACTGAAATGTCCATCCCATCTTGATTGCCATCTACTGACGACTGACGTAATTTTTCAAAGAAATAATGATCCATTTTCTCTAACAATTCAGCAGGAGACTCTGGTAATTCCTGCAAGCGATCCAATGCTTCTAAACCAACCATAGACAGCAACGCTCCAGGTACTCCATGTCCTGTACAATCTCCTACTACAATTAAAGTCCTGTTACCAAACTTCCTAGCAAAATAAAAATCACCTGAAACATGGTCTCTTGGTCTGAATAAAATATTGACCTCTTTAAAAATCTTATTCAATTCCTCTTTTGAAGTCAGCAATGCCATTTGAATTGTTTTAGCATAACGGATAGAGTCCGTCACGTGCTCCAATGACTTACTCAATTGTAAGTGGCTTTTCTCTATTTTATCTCTTTGTGACTCAATTTCTTCCTTTTGTGCATTAATCTCTTCATTAGTTTGGGAAAGTTCTTCCCCAAACTGGATCAATTCATCGCTATTTTTCTGCAACTTACTTTGAAAAAGGGAAGTTTGCTGATCAATCGATTTCACATCATTACTGATATTTGCAAGAATACCCAAGTCCAATGTCCAATTGAAAATAACTTGTTGCGTAGAGGTCAATGGATCAAAAAGAGGACCTCCATTCGTCCACTCAATGATGAGCAAAGTACACAACAATATGAAATTGTAGAGCAAAATATACCTACTTGCTTTCTTTCCTAAAAACCAATAGGAAGTAACAAGTGTAGTTGCTAAAAATGCTACTGCATGTGATTTTATCCCTCCTGTTGTTATTGCTAAAGCAAATAACATCGAAGACATAACGTACAAATAACCTGTACAAAGGGTCATCCAATTCAACTTTTTCTTCAACAAGAAAAGCGATAAAACAATGAACATTCCAATGGTTGAAATGATTGTTGTTAAACTAAATTGAAAGTAGTAAAACCCTACTAAGGAAAAGAATGTAAAAAGTAAAAAACTAGACTTTGTCTTTCTCCAAAAACTTTTCTCTTTGTCAAGCTCTATTTTATTGCCATAGAGCAATTGAGCATTTAAGTTCGAATTCATAAAATCATCATTTAAGGAGCCATGAAACCTTTTCTAATTTCATTTTCAATCAATCAGAAAATGAACATCAAGGTTGCTTGTGTTAATAAGTGAAGCGAAGAATCAATTTAATTTTCATTTTTCGTGTAGTAAACCATACAATTGTATAACGGAATCCCACTACACAATCGTTAATTTCAAACACGGTCAAAATGTAATCAATAAATATGACAGTTTTTTAATTAGTATACATTGTTGTGAGATGTTTTTTTATCAATAAATGTTTATAAAATTTTTGAAGAGTGAAACTGAAAAACTTTTAGGTGTCTATTTTGTTATGTTGATTGACTCTTCGTAAAAAAAAAGTTGTTTTGGATTAATTTCAAAAAAATAAAAAAAGGATACTTTTCAGTACCCTTCCTTTATTATTTTAAGCCGTAAGCTCCTCGTATCATTTTTTCTGCCACCTTATCAGGCAAAAATCGCTTTGCAAAAGCCAATAAACTTGCATTCCCTCCAGAAACATAAATTGGAGAAGGTGCATTGGTCTGAATTACTTTCATCACTGTATCAGAGATCACCTTTGAAGATTCTGCTTCTGACATACTTCCTTTCACACTTTGACGAATATTATCAGCATAAGGGAAATATTCAGACCCTTCAGGGCAATTAAAATCAGGAACAATGTTGGATGCAATGTGGTTAGGTTCCACTAAAGCTACAGTTACATTAAACTCTTTCATCTCGCTTCTGAGTGACTGAGTAAAGCCAGAAACTGCAAACTTTGTGGCTACATAAGCTGAATAATAAGGTGCTGCAAAACGCCCATTCAATGACCCAATATTAATAATTGTTCCTGAGCGTCTTTCTCTCATTTGAGGTAATATTTTTCTTGTTAAATCAATCAGACCAAAGAAATTTACTTCAAACAAGTACCTGTACTTCTCCATTGTTGTTTCCTCTACAGGTCCAATCTGCGATTGACCAGCATTATTGATCAATACATCAATTTTTTCTTCTTTGATTTCTTCCCAACACTGTGCTATACTTTCTGGACTAGAAACATCCAAAGCCACATAACGAACACCTTCTAATTTATCTTTTGTTCGTTCCGGATTTCGGGAAGTACCAATCACTTGATATCCTTTCTCTACTGCTGCTTTTGCAATAGATCTACCAATTCCTGAAGAGGCTCCAGTAATGAATAAGGTCTGCTGATTTTTCATAGTTTATTTATTTTCCACAAAGGTAATAAATACCGCCAACAAGAAAGGGTAGGCATTAACTATTGTTCTACCTCAAGTAAAAAAGAAGCATCTTCAGGATTGGGGTTTTCAACTACCCATAACTCCTTCCCATTTTTAAGAGAAATATAATATGTAGGATAATTTGTTGATACAAATGAAACTGTATTTTCACCCGTAAACCCTCTTATGATTCTAAATGTAGCATCTGCTTTAAATAAGTTGGAACCGTCTGATTTATGCCATTTTAATTGAGCGTTTTGATGTCTTAGGTAAAGATCAGGTTCTACTGATAATGCAAATGATACTAGATCAGGATTAGCTAATCCAGGTACAACCTTTACCATATTATATACCTTGTCACGTCTCTTCTTTTTCCTCTCGACAATTTTACCGATACCCCACTCCTGTCCAATGACATATGATTGATCTTTGTAAGGTGTTATTACAGTATTTTTATTCTGAAGTTGCCCCATTGATTGTGCTGTGCATACTTCTACTCCTAAAAAGCAGAGAAACAGCATTGACAAAGTTTTAAGATACATAGTATTAAAAATGTAGAATGATAAAAAAATTTCCTCCCCTATTTGAAATATAGTTAGACTTACTCGATCAATTATAAAGCCAATACATCGAACTTTTATTATTTATAAATTCTCTATTTCTACTTTTTTTCGAAGATCAATTATTTTATTCTACATTTTTTTAGCATTTGTAGAACACTTTAATTAATTAGTTGTTTGAACATATGAACCGCTTAATAATACATATTGGTAATGAAAAATTTTGAACTTTGGAACCCAACCCGCCTCGTTTTTGGAGAGAACAGAATTGAGGAAGTCAACAAACATATCCCCGCTGATGCTAAAAACATCCTTTTAGTTTACGGAGGAGGAAGTATCAAAAAAAATGGAATCTATGATGATGTAAAAAAATCATTAGCCGACAAAAATGTGGTTGATTTCAGTGGTATTGAACCTAACCCTCGTTATGAAACTATCATGAAAGCAAGAGAGGTGGCAATCCAAGAAAACATCGACTTCATCCTTGCTGTTGGTGGTGGATCTGTAATTGATGCTACTAAATTCCTTTGTGTTGCTATTCCGTTTACAGAAAGTGACCCTTGGGATATCATCAAAAAAGGATTGGGTAAAAAGGTGAAAGAGGCTATTCCTTTTGGCACCGTGCTTACTCTTCCTGCTACTGGTTCTGAAATGAACTCTGGCTCTGTAGTCACAAGAGAAGAAACGAAAGAAAAACTGCCATTTGGTGGCCCTCTTTGTTTCCCTAAATTCTCTGTACTTGACCCAAGAGTTGTCGCTTCTCTTCCTGAAAGACAATTAGTCAATGGTATCACTGATGCGTTTACTCACGTATTGGAACAATACCTTACTTACCCTGCTCAAGCACCACTTCAAGACCGCTTTGCTGAAGGTATTTTACAAACGCTAGTAGAAATTGCACCTCAAGTTATTGCCAATCCAGGCGATAGTACTTTGGCAGGTAATTTTATGTGGTGTTGTACAATGGCGTTAAATGGTTTGATTCAACAAGGTGTACCTACAGACTGGGCTACGCATATGATTGGTCATGAATTGACAGCTCTATATGAAATTGATCATGCTCGTACTTTGGCGATTATCGGCCCTAATTTGTACAGAGTAATGTTCAACAACAAGAAGGATAAATTGGTACAGTACGGTGAAAGAGTTTGGGGAATTACAGAAGGTTCTGAAGAAGAAAGAGCACAAGCTACTATCGAAAGAACTGTTGAGTTTTTCCACTCTATGGGTATTAAAACAAAGATTTCTGATTATACAGATAATCACTCAGAAGTAGTAAAGACCATCACTTCTCGTTTTGAAGAACGTAAATGGGTTGGTCTTGGTGAAAGAGGTGATATCACGTTGGAGAAAGTTCAAGAAATTGTAGAAATGAGTATCTAAGTTGCTTATCATCAACCATAGAAAAAGGGTGAAAAGTTTATGATTAACTTTTCACCCTTTCTTTTTATGATTCGATGAAGAACATGAACTTAATCACATTCTTCATTTTAATTCATCTTAGTTGTGAACTGCTTTCTTCTTCTCTCCTGAAGTAAGGTTTTGGAAGAACCAGCCTAATTGTTCCGCTAATAATAACATCACTGGTACAATGACCAAAGTTAAGAAAGTAGCGAACGTTAAACCATAAATTACAGTCCATGCCATTGGTCCCCAAGTATCTGCATTTGGACCTCCGAAGTAAATATCTGCATCAAAGTGAGCAAACATTCCGAAGAAGTCAATGTTCATACCTGTAGCCAATGGAATCAAACCTAATACGGTAGTAATGGCTGTCAACAATACAGGACGTAAACGAGTGAAACCTGCTTGCTCAATACATTCGATTAAGTCTTTGATTGGTAAACGGTCATCAGGATCCATACCTAGTTTCTCCTTTTTGGCCGCTACTAACTGATCTGCACAGTCAATCAATACAATGGCGTTATTTACTACAATACCTGCTAGTGAAATAATACCGATACCTGTCATGATGATTACAAATGGGTCATTGAAAATGATCAGACCTAATAATACACCAATCAAACTGAACAATACTGAAGCAATAATAATGAATGGCTTCACGAATGAGTTGAATTGAGAAACAAGGATCAAGAAAATTGCACACATGGCAATCAACATCGCTCTACTTAAGAAAGCCATTGATTCTGCTTGGTCTTCTTGTTCACCACCAAACTTGTAGTTGTATTGTGCTGGCATTTCATAAGAAGCCAGTAAGTTTTTCACATTTTCAACTACCACTTGGTTGTTATAACCTTTCGATACGTTAGAACTCAATGTCACGACTCTATCCAAGTCTTTTCTCTTGATCTCACCTACAGTTGTACTGTAATCTAGTTTTGCAACAGAAGAAACAGGTACTTGGTGGAATTGTCCTTTATTATCTCTGAAAGTAACTCTTTGGTCATTCAAAGTTGATAAGTCGTAGCGGTACTCGTCTTTCAAGCGAAGTTGAATTGGATAATCGTCTTCACCGTCCTTGAATTTAGAAACTTCTTGTCCATAAATAGCCGTACGCATATTTTGAGCTAACAAACCTGTTGAAACTCCAAAACGTCTTGCTTTATTACGGTCAATATTCACTAACAATTCTGGTTTACTCACTGAAATATCAATCGATAATTTATCAATACCAGGGATACCTGATTGCTCAATCATGGCTTTCATTTTCCCTGCCTCTTTGATCAACACTAAGTAATCCTCACCTGTCAATTCAATTGAGATCGGTTTACCAGTAGGAGGACCATTTTGTTCTTTATCCGTTACAATTTCTACACCTGGAATATCCTTCGCGATTTTAGCACAAAGTGTCATTACTTCCACTGAACTTACACCATCACGTTTTTCATAAGGAACAAAACCTACTGCAATTCTTGCTCTGTTAGGTGTAACTGTATTGGCTGCTCCATCTTGTGGATCATTTGTGTTTTCACCTACATTGGCTACAATCGATTCAATGATATCACTATACGGAGATAACTCTTTATATAACCTCTTCTCAAGATCTAAAGCAATCTTATTGGTTTCTTCAACATCTGTACCTTGTGGAGCCTCAATGTACATATATACATAACGAGGGTCTGAATCAGGGAAGAATTCGATTGGCACTTTACCACTACCTAATCTAGCTCCAAACCAACCAATTGCAATCACAAGGAAAGCTGAAATACCCGCAATTAAGAAATAAGGCATTTTACCTTTTAAGGCGAACCTTAATGTAGTTAAGTAAACAGACTCAAGTTGTGTTAAGAATACATTTTGGAAATAATAAGCCAATCTTTTTAAGAGAATACCATCAAGCAAAGCGATAGTAGCTCCCAACATTAATACATTTCCTAATGTATACGTTGGCCACATAATATAACCTGGAATCGATAATCCTAGAAGTACAAGTCCAACAGTTACTTTAGTCTTATTGATAGTTCTGTATGCCTCTTCTGAATCTACTTTCATGTATTTGAAAGCAATTACCGGGTTGATCACCAAACCTACAAATAGTGATGATGCTAATACTGAGATCAAGGTAATTGGTAAGTACTTCATGAACTCACCCATGATACCACCCCAGAATGCCAAAGGAACAAAGGCTGCCAATGTAGTGGCTGTAGATGAAATAATGGCCAATGCCACCTCTCCTGTACCTTGTTTCGCTGCTTCTTTGGTGGTCATTCCAGACTCCCTCAGTCGGTAGATATTTTCAATGACCACAATGGCATTATCCACGAGCATACCCAAGGCTAGGATCAAAGCGAATAATACTACCATGTTGATAGTTACGCCCAATGAACTTAAAATCAAGAATGATAAGAACATTGATAATGGAATAGCCATACCTACGAACATCGCGTTTCTTAATCCCATGAAGAATAAAAGAACCACTACTACTAGGATCATACCTGAAATGATACTGTTCTCTAGGTTTTTAAGAGAAGTTTTCATCTCATTGGATTGTGATTCTGTAATCACAATATCCAGGTTGCTTGGTAAATAGCTCTCTCTAGCGTCATCCAAAGCATCCATAATTTTATCCGTAGCATCGATTAAGTTTTCACCACCTCTTTTTACTACTTTTAGAGAAACTACTGGATAAGCCCCTTTTGAATTGAAATCCGAAGAAGCTAAACGTGCATAACTCTTACGTTCTACATAGCTATCTTTAATCTCAGCAAGGTCTTTCAAATAGATTGTATTTTGGTCTTCCGACTTTACAATCACATTTTTGATTTCCTCCACCGTTTTGAATTCTCCGTCTACACGCAATGCTCTACGGAAACCATTACCCATTTTCACATCACCACCTGACATGGTTACGTTTTCATTGGCAATCGCATTAGAAATATCTGAGAAAGCTAACTGCATCGCATCCATCTTATAGATGTCTGCATTAATCTGAATTTCTCTTTCTACTGAACCCGTAATATCCACACGAGACACCTCTCTAAACTCTTCCAATTCATCTTGAAGATCCTCAGCATAATCTTTCAGCTTTTGAATTTCAAAATCACCTGAAAGGTTAATTACCATAATTGGAATCTCAGAAAAGTCCATTTCTTGTACATCCGGATCTGTATCTAAATCGGTTGGTAATTCACTTTTCGATTTATCAACGGCATCCTTTGTATCTTGAAGTGCTTTTGAGATTTCTACATCTTCATTAAACTCCACTGTAATTACAGAGAAATCTTGTGCTGAAGTTGAAATAATCTCTTTCACTCCTTTCATTGATTTCAATTCCTTTTCTATAGGACGCGTAATCAATGATTCAATATCTACAGGTGAGTTACCTGGGTGCATGGTACGGATGTATACCATTGGAATACGGATCTCAGGAAATTGTTCCTTCGGCATTCCAACATAAGATGCCATACCAAATACTGCAATAATTACCGTTAGGATAAAAATTGAAGTACTATTATTGATAGAAAGACTACTCAACCCAAATTCCTTTGAGCTTGATTGTTCTTCTTCCTTATTTAAATTAATATTTTCCTTCATCAGTCTGCTCAAAATTAAATTTGATAATCAACAACTCTAACTTGCTCACCATTGATCACTTCAGAATAACCCTTATTAATTACTCTCATACCTGCTTTAATACCAGATGTGATCATAGTATTTCCTTTGTAAGATTTACCTGTTTCAATATCAACTTTTCTCACAACATTCTGCTTACCCTCTTTGTTTTCAAGGATGTAAGTAAATGTTTCTCCATTAGTATTTTTCTGAACAAGGTTACTTGGAATTGCCACTGCACCCTCTTGAGAGAAATCATTGATTGTAACCACCGCCATTGTATTAGGCTTGATGTCTAATCCTTTTTCAGAAACGCGCATACGGATTTTGAAAGTTCTATTTAATTGATTGATAGTTTGTCCTACTACATCAACTTTCATTTCTCTTTCAATTTCCAACATTGGGAACTTTACTTTTACTTTATCTCCTCTTTTTACAACTCTACTGTAAGCTTCAGAAACATCAGCAACTACTTCAATATTTGAGATATCTACTAAACGAGCATAAGGTTGGCCTGCAGGTCCCATTTCACCTTCTTTCATAAAGATTTCATCTACTCTACCAGAAATAGGAGCAATGATATAGCCTTTGTTTTCCTGCTCTTTTAAGCTTTCTAATTTCGCTTCTAATGACTCTTTATTATTTTTTGCTTGAAGGTATTGTACTTCTGAACCGATACCTTGCTTCCACAATTTATCTTGCTTTTCATAAAGTACTTCCGCTAACTCTAAGCTTGTTTTTACTTCGTCAATCTGCTTTTGTACTAACTCAACATCTAACTTAGCTAAGTATTGTCCTCTTTTTACAAAAGCACCTTCTATAACATATCTCTTTAAAATACGACCTGTTGTCTCTGGTGCTACTACTACATTTCTGTTCGAAGTAACATCTCCAGGAACGTCCACATAATGATTGAAAGTGGCTGCATTAACATTAAAAACTGTAACAGGTTTTAAGGTATTAACTTCAGCTTTAGGTCCACCTAATTCTTTAATTTCTGCTTCTAATGTATGAATATCACTTTCCAACTTTACTAATTGCTGTTGATATTCTATTAATTGAGCTTTTTTTGCTTCTATTGAATTTTCGTCTTCTCCACCACCGCAGGCAGATACAACCGAAGCAACTGAAAGTAATGTGATTAATTTATATCTTGATAACATATCTATTTTTTCTATTTTTATTTTTCGTTATTCAACTTTAATGTCTTTTGATCCTTTTCAAAATCTTCACTATCAACGTACTCTAATAGACGTCCATTCGCTTTTTCGTAAGATAATTTTGCTATTAATACTTCGTAGAGAGAGTTGTAAAATGTATTAGCAGCAGCTGCGTAATCTTGTGAAGAGGTTGTCACTTCTACTGAAGATCCCACACCATTCTTAAACTTAATCTGAGTATTTGTATAAACTTTTTCAGCTACACCCATGTTTTTCTCCTGTAAATTAAGCGTCGCCATGTTTGTTTCATAAACAATACGAGACTGTTCTTGCTCAATAGAGATCTGACGTTCTAAATCAATACGAGTATTAAGTAATTGTTGACCTTTAAGTTTCTTTTGTTCTATAATTTTCTTACGAGAAAAACCATCAAATACTTTCAAACTCAAAGTAATTCCAATATTTGCAAAATCACCTCCATCATCATATAATCCTTGTAACTCTCTTCCACCTGCGTTAAAACCATATCCGCCAAATGCATATAATTTTGGCCAATATTCAGCCTTGGTAGATCTAATATCAAAATCATTTAATTTGATGTTAGTCTGTAGGATTGAATATTCAATTCTATTTTTAGCAACTGCTAAATCAGTAGGCGTTACAATAAAGTCTCTGAAATCTTCTAATTTCTCAGCTAGCTCCATTGATGCATTGATATCCATTCCCATCTGAAACTTCAATAATTTTTCAGCGATCACATTCATTTGTTTTGATTGTGTTTCCTGAATCACCATACTATTGTAGTTAACCTCGATTCTATTCAGTTCAGTCTCTTCTACCATACCCGCTTCATACATTGCTTTGGTTTCGTTGTAAAGACCTTCTAAAATTTCTCTATTCTCAATAATTAGATCTAAAAATTCTCTTTGTACTAGAACGTAGTAGTAAGCTTGAGTTACAGCTTCTGCTACATCAATTTTAGAACGGATTAATTCCTTTGAAGCTAACTCAGTGTAAACTTTTGCAGCTTGAACACCAATAAAAAATGTTCCATCAAAAATTAATTGTGAAGCTTTTAACTGAAGACTAGAGTTGTACTTTGTTCCAAATTCAGCACCTATAATATCTGAATTAGGGTCAGTGAAATCTGATGGAATAAATACTCTTTGAATTTTAACATTATCAATTAGTTGACCTTCAAAATCAATTTGTGGTAAACCAATAGAAATAATTTCTCCTACTTTAGCTTGAGAGATGCCCTGTTCTAAAACAGCATTTTTAATTGTACCTGTATTTTGGAAAGCATAGTTGATACAATCTTGCACACTAAATAATGGCACACCTTGTACATTAGTGGTTGTTTGTTGTGCAGACAGTTGTAAACTAAAAAATAAGCTTAAAAAAGCTACGATCCATTGAAGGACGTTTTTCATAAGTTTGTAGTTTGTGATTCTTGACTAATAAATTCGTTTAGGTATTGATCCAATAATTTGACACCATTTGGAGTGGCAATACCTCTAATAAAGTGTTTGAATAATTCCACTTGTAGCTTGGCTACTGGAAACCGGTCATGTGGGAATACAGAAGTATCAAAAGCGACCTCTACTTGCCACATTCTCATTAAAACTAACATTTCCACATCAATATCATCATAGAAATGTCCTTCGGAACTCCCTTGCTTGATGATTGATATTAAAGTTTCATGAAAGCACCCTTCTTTATGGCATTCGTATTTATCCCATACTTCAGGATAAAACTTCTTCAAGTCCATAAAAACTGAAGGATTAATCGCACGCATTCTTTCATAAAAGAAATAAAATATCTTAGCCAGTTTGAAAACACCATCCTGGTCTAATTTCCCTACTCCTTCTATAAATTTTGAGTCCTCTTCCATATAAAAAGAAAGAGTAAATTCGATAAGTTCTTTTTTATTTCTAAAGACATTATACAAGGTTTTTTTTGACATGCCCAATTGCTCAGCAATGTCTGACATTGTCACTCTTTTGAGCCCTAAACCTTGAAATTGTTTTCGTGCTACTTCAATGATACGAAGACGTAATTGATCATTTACCACGACAGATATGATTGACTATTTAGTTAGAGTATGATAAAAGTTAAGATGAAATGAATTGTCATTAGGCACCTGTAATTAAATGAGTTTCATAATTAATTAGATGTTTAATTGACGAGACAAACATAAGGAAACCCAAAGTAATAAAAAAGTTTCCATGGTTTTATTTTACTTAATTTTAAAAAATATTCCATGGAAACTATTGTTTTGTTAAAATTCACATTTGTTTAATTGAAAATGAGTTGAATTTATTCGATAACACTGCACTTCAAACACATGAGTTTGAAAAAAGTTTAATAAAAAAAAGAGGTGAAGTTTTGAATGCTTCACCTCTTTCATTTTATCAATTATATCTTATCGAGATACAACTTCTTAATTCTCACATTTGGCCCAGGACATTGCGTCTCATGACAATTGACACACAATGAAACGGTATTATTAAAAAACTCCATTTGTCCTTCCAAAGGAATCTCTTTTTGCTGAGCTACATGTTTGATAAACATTGCTGCTTTTTGCTGGTAATCTTTTGTCGCTGTTTTTCCTTCTTCTGTTGGTACTGCAGTCAAAATATGTCCCACATCCAAAGCAATATTGTTCAATGATTCACCTTTAAGTATTGCACTTCTTTGTGCTTCCATTTGATCTGTTGCTCCACGCATCAACCATGCTAATTCAGAACCTCCATTAGGATACCTTGAAGATACTTTTTCTTTGGGTTGCTGGCAACGAACAAAAGAGAGTAGGATAAAACTGATAGAAGCTACAATAGAAATGTACTTTTTCATTTTCAACACTATTATGACGACTTAGTTTTCAATGGCTACACCTTCTGCCATAAAAGTATATTTTACTTCAGGAGCATCAATTTTAGCAATCTCCTCTTCTGATTTCCCTGCATCTTCTGCATAGTGCTTTAACGTCGGTACATCAATGACCTCTTTTTTAGCCACACCTTTAATGACCGCCTTTTTCCCAGCTGCATCTTTTGGAACAAAAAATTTGTAATCTTTGAATTTCACAAAGACATCTTTTTCTCCTTCACCCATTGGCATGGTCAACCAACATCCTTTTTTCTGACAAACACCTGTAATTTCGCCTTCCAATTGTACGTTCACAGTTTCTTCTTGTCCTAGTTTTGACTTTAATGCTGAAGAGGCAATAGCATTTTCGATTTCAAAAGTATCTCCAAAATAAGCTACATCTTGAGATTTTTTTTGTTCACAGCTGAAAAACAACAGCAATGAAATCAAGGCTAAATGAATAGATTTCATGTTAGTAAGTAATATGTTTATAATTAAATTAGTTATTTCAGTACCATTCCTAGTACTTAACAAAGGTAAGTACTAATACAAAACTATTTAATACGAATCCCTATTATTGTTTTGCAATTTCTAATTAGACAATTGACTTTTAATCTGTAATTAGACCATCATTTAGTAGTACCTCCATCGGCCTTGAAGGTAACATTAAGTTAGTTTACGATGTACTTAATGAATTTTCTTCAAAAGTTGCTCTACATAAACTGAGGGAACTTCTTCTACTGTAATAGACATTTTAATATCCTCTAAAGGTCTATTTTGAGGATTTACTTTTTGCGCAGCAATTTTATCAATGACTTCCAGCCCTTCCACCACTTGTCCTAATACTGTATATTCTCTATCAAGGAAAGGTGCTCCACCGTATTTTGTATATGCAATACGCTCTTTTCTTGTTGGCTTTTCGATCAGCTGCACCTCATACTTTTTCTCCATCATAGGAATACATTTCTTCATTAGTCGTTTTTGACCTGCCACATCCCCTCTTTCTCCTAATTGTACATAAGCCTGATTAATTCTAGAATATTCTGGATCTTCAATCAAAGAAGAAAAATATTGATTCACTCTTTTATAATCTGTTTTGGAATCATAAAGGCTCTCTTTTGTATATTTTTTTCCATCTACAATATAAAACTGACAACCACTTGATTTTTTATCTGGATTAGAAGGACCTCCTTTTCTTGCCATTGCCAATGCTCCTTTCTGATGAAAATACTTGTAATTGATTTCTGCAGGCAAAAGGTCTCCTATTTCTCCCCTTCCAAGATTTTCATTTTCATCCGCAAATCTTGAATCAGGATCACCTCCTTGTATCATAAAACCGTTAATTACTCGATGGAATAATAAACTGTCATAATAATGTTGGCGGACCAATTTTATAAAGTTTTCTCTATGAATCGGCGTCTCTTTATAGAGAACTATCTTCATTGCTCCATATTCTGTCGTTAGGGTTAATAAAAAGTCATCATTAGGATCTTCTACCTCTGTAGCCACTTTTTTGTCCTCTTCCCAATCACCATTTTGAGATTTTGAACAAGAAAAACCTATTAAACTGACCAGTATTAGATATAAAAAAGCTGTTTGTAATTTTTTTTTCATTTTTTTCTCTGTCGGATATATTGTTTTCGACTTTTTGTCGTTATAAAAATAAATGCTTAGTAATCAGACTGAATAACTTATGATTGTTATTCGCTATTTTTTTGTAATTACAACGCTCAAAATGCATGATGACTAGAAACTCTAATCATTTTTTAAGGTAGTGATATCAAAGCAATAGTAATCAAAAAGTTTATCTGATTACAAAATACTCATCATAAATAAATTTACGTTGTATTATTTATTTATCATGTGCGACACGAAGTTAAGGACCAGTTCAGATGTAAACGAAGTTTTACCATTTCTTTTTTTGCCCTATTCTTTATTGGATTATCATTATGTAACCTAGGTTATACTATGTTATCCTATTTTGAGTAGAAGAAAAGTAACCAGCTAAGATTCTCCGTTTCTTTTGTACGAATACTTCATAAATGATAATCAAGACAAGGACCAAGATTAAAATAGCAACTTATGACGATGGCGTTCTCAAACAGCATAGAAAGACCTATGGTACAAAACAAAGCAATAGTGGTTGATAATAATATTATCAATGCGCACTATCTTAAAAAAATCCTCATGGATGAAGGACTAGACATTAATGTGATTACTGAAACAAGTCAATTATTTACACTAGTAGATAATCCATCCGTGAAAATGGTATTTCTGGATTCGGAAACACTCGGAATGTACTTACAAGAGACAATCAACAAACTTCAAGATTACTGTGAAGCAAATGATAGAGAAATTACAATTGTCGGTACAACTCCATATTCTTTAGCAGGTGCTAGAAAAAAACTTTTGAACTTGGGCGTACAGTATGCTTTAAGTACTCCAATTTATAAAAAACACCTTGCTGAGATCTTAAGTGCAAGTATCATTGCATAAAAAAGCACCGTAATAGATCAAACTACTACAGTGCCATTTTTTATTTTGTTTCTACTTATCTCTTCTTCTATAAAGAAGTAGTAGGCATCTTACGGTCTACTTTTTTCACAAGACCTGACAAAACTTTACCTGGTCCACACTCAATAAACTCAGTAACGCCATCAGCGATCATTGCTTGAACAATTTGCGTCCATTTTACAGGAGCAGTCAATTGTGCAATCAAGTTTTCTTTGATTACTGCTGGATCAGTTTGTGGTTTAGCGTCTACATTTTGGTAGATTGGGCATTTTGGAGTGTTCAATACAGTCTCCTCAATAGCCTTTTGTAATTCAGCTTTTGCTGGCTCCATAAATGGTGAGTGGAAAGCACCACCGACAGGAAGTGGTAAAGCTCTTTTTGCTCCCGCTTCTTTTGCAGCTTCACAAGCCTTCTCAATTCCTTCTTTGCTACCAGAAATCACCAATTGACCTGGGCAATTGTAGTTAGCAGGTACTACACCTTCAACACCTTCACATACTTTTTCTACATCCTCATCTGAAAGGCCTAAGATAGCAGCCATTGTAGAAGGATTCATTTCACATGCTTTTTGCATCGCTGCAGCTCTTTTTGCTACTAATTGTAAAGCATCTTCAAAGTTTAATGCTCCACAAGCTACTAAAGCAGAAAATTCACCAAGAGAGTGTCCAGCAACTACGTCAGGAGTAAACTCTTCTGCACATAATGCAGTGATTACCGAATGAAGAAATACAGCAGGTTGTGTAACGTTTGTTTGTTTTAATTCTTCTGCAGTACCTTCAAACATTACGTCAGTGATACGGAAACCAAGAATATCATTGGCTTTTTCAAAAAGTGCTTTAGCCTCTTCATTTGAGTCATATAGCTCTTTACCCATACCAGTAAACTGAGCTCCTTGTCCTGGGAATACGTATGCTTTCATATAAAATATCTTTATTGGTTGATAACAATATTCATCAGTATTTCACCTCAAAAAGGTAGAAAATACATGGTCTAAAAAAATTGCAACGGCAAAGATAAATGATTTATCCTCTTTGTCTTATGATTTAAATAACATAATGGATTGATTTTGGGAATTTCTATCATCTTTGGGCAACAAAAAAGCCTTAACATTTCTGCTAAGGCTTTGCTCTCCTTCTTGGACTCGAACCAAGGACCCTCTGATTAACAGTCAGATGCTCTAACCAACTGAGCTAAAGGAGAAAATTATTTTATGGAGCTCCTCTTCTTGGACTCGAACCAAGGACCCTCTGATTAACAGTCAGATGCTCTAACCAACTGAGCTAAAGAGGAATGAATTTGAATAAATTTGCTCTCCTTCTTGGACTCGAACCAAGGACCCTCTGATTAACAGTCAGATGCTCTAACCAACTGAGCTAAAGGAGAAGATATTTCAAATTCTGCTTTATTTGTGGAACGTTTTTCCTTTAAAGCGTGGCAAAAGTAGTAGCATTTTTTGAATTTGCAAAATCATTAAATAAAAAAAATGCTAATTAATTTAAATTCTACTGATTTTCAGCTCTAAAAAGATTGAAGTTTTTTTTTAAGACTCCCAATATCCGTTGATTTCTCCAATATAACTTCTCAAATCATTGACACCAGTTTTGTCCTCTGAAGAGGTAATAAACATAGGAGGAAACTCTTCCCACTGCTTTTTTAACTCTCTTTTATAAGTGGCCACTGCTTTGCTGATCTTTCCTTGGCCTAATTTATCGGCTTTTGTAAAAATAATAGCAAACGGCAATTCTTTCTCTCCCATCCATGCCATAAAATCCAAATCGTTTTTCAACGGCTCGTGACGGATATCTACCAAAACAAAAGTACACATCAAGTTTTCTCTCGAAGCAAGGTACTTCTTCACCATACGCATAAACTTCTCTCTCTCCGTTTTACTCACCTGTGCGTATCCATACCCTGGAAGGTCACATAAATACCATTCATTATTAATAATAAAATGATTGATCAATTGTGTCTTACCTGGTGTAGATGATGTTTTTGCTAATTTCGTTTTTCCCGTAAATGCATTAATTAATGAAGACTTACCCACATTGGATCTTCCGATAAATGCATATTCAGGAATTTTAGGTTCAGGACATTTTGCAACATCCGTATTACTTGTCACAAATTCAGCTTCTTTGATTTTCATGCTTCTTTTACTTTGTTTTGAAATGCAAAGGTAAGAGTAATGATTTAAGAATGAATCATTAAGAATAAAGAGTGAAGAGTGAAATTTGTTAATATAGTTTTCAAAGTATAATTATTCCACTTCTACTCTATTGATTACTTTCTTTATGATAGCCATAAAAGAAGACTTCAGAAATACATGTATCATCATATTTTGCTCCTTTATAAATATCCTTAATTATGATTTTAACCTTTCTTGTATGCTCTGCTACTTCAAAAAGTTCATCATTATCATATTGTAACCCTGGATCATAATCAGTGTAAATAAGATCTATATCTGAATAGATGCTATTTTCATCTATTACTTTATAGCAACTATTAGGAAAAATATAACTATGATCATGATCGCTTTCATAAAAATGTCTCTCATTTAAAAAGACGTTTACACTCTTTAGTTTTCCATTATTCTCATAAGTACTCTTATTTTTTGCATAACCATTTAATACACCTACACCAGTGATAATAACATTCTCCTTAAACTCAAACTCAATCCATTCATCAATTCCACCACCCGAAACTCCTTCGACCCATGCTGTATTTTTATCTCGATCCAATAAGTATTCTTTCTTATAGTTTCCTTGGAGTTGGGATGACACTGAAACCTTAGTAACTATGTTGTTGGGTAAATAATTATCTGTATCCAACCTTCTTTTGTGTTTACTTATATCATATTTAACACTCAACTTCCTTCCTTTGGGATTAAAATTTTGACAGTCCACATGAATTAGGTTTTCATCATAAATTACACCATCAACACCCTGTAATTCAATATTATCAACACATAAAAAATCGGGTACTTTTAATTTAAATGAGAATTCATCAATAACTCCATCTCCCCAAAAACCACAAGGAGCAATGTCATAAAGAAACAATCGGTCGGAGAAAAAAGAAAAATAGTTTAGACCTGCAGGGTAATTCGAGTAATTCGTTTTGATTCTGTATTCCACCTTCAATTCTTGAGTCCCTTCTTTTTCAAAATCCAGTGTAGTAATAAACCATTTCCGAGAAACGATGCCTTTTCCATTTCCATATGCTCTATAAACTTGACTCTCGATACTGTCTTCTTCTACAATTCTATACTTTAATTTTTCATCTTTGAATAGGTATTTGAAACCTGATACATAATTCAAATTTGGAATATAATACCCATCAGGGGGTAAATAATCGACAGGAAAGCCGTACTCTACTTTTTCTTTCTGTCCTTCATTTTTAAATAAATATCTTACTTTCACCAAACAATCATCTCCTAGGATCTTAACTTCTAAATCTTCTTTTAGGACTCTAATTTTTTCATTATTAATTAGTTTGATAGCTCCTGACTGTTGAACATAAGATCCTTCAATTGGTCCTCCATTCGAAAGAACAGAAAATGATCTTAATACTAACAAGAAAAAGAAAATTGCTTTTTTCATCATCATAAATTCTAGTTTGCGTCACTCACGATAGTTTACTAATAATTAATGCGATACGAAAATAACAGGCCAAACTCAAAAAATAATAAAATGTATTTATTACACTAATTTAAATTTTCCTTTCAACCAAAACTTAAATCCTCTATTTTTACCCTACCATATAAACACTATCAGTGTACTTCGATACACCAAATAAACACTTATGAAAACAATTATCATTTTAGGTGCAGGACGTTCTGCATCCTCATTAATCCATTATTTATGTGGCCACGCAGCTACCAATGAGTGGCAGATAAAGGTAGGAGACTACCAAAAAGAGCTAGCAGACGAGAAGATCAAAGGGTTTGAAAATGTAGCTTCTGCTTTTCAATTTGATATCAATAATGAAGAACATCGTGAAACCTATATTTCACAAGCTGATATAGTAGCCTCACTACTTCCTGCCCGTTTCCATATAGAAGCAGCAAAAGTTGCCGTAAAACATGGAGTACCTTTAACTACCGCTTCTTATATCACTGAAGAAATGCAGGCTTTGAGTGAAGAAGCTAAGAAGAAAGGAATTATTCTCTTGAATGAAATTGGACTAGACCCTGGTATAGATCATATGTCAGCCATGAAAATGATTGAGGAGGTAAAAGATAAAGGTCATTCTATCGAAGGATTTGAATCTTTTACAGGAGGTCTCGTTGCTCCTGAGTCTGATAATAACCCTTGGAATTACAAGTTCACCTGGAACCCTCGTAATGTAGTTTTAGCTGGTCAAGGTGGTGCCGTACGCTTTCTTCATAATGGAAAACATAAATACATTCCTTATAATAAGGTATTCCGTAGAACAGAGCGAATTGAGATTGAAGGCTATGGGAAATTTGAAGGTTACGCTAATAGAGATTCTTTAAAGTATGTTGAAAAATACGGTTTGGAGGGCGTTCCCACCGTTTATAGAGGTACTTTAAGGAGACCGGGGTTCTGTAGAGCATGGAACTGCTTTGTTACTTTGGGTGTCACTGATGATAGCTATGAAATGGAAAACACTCAGGATATGACTTATCGTGAGTTTATCAATTCCTTTTTAAGGTATAATCCCAATGATTCTGTTGAATTAAAATTGATGCAATACCTAAAGCTCTCGCAAGATGATCTTGAAATGGAAAAATTGGACTGGCTGGATATTTTTAGTGATAAAAAAGTTGGACTTCCTAAGGCTACACCTGCTCAGATTCTTCAGAAAATTCTGGAAGAGAAATGGCAACTTGCCCCAGAAGACAAAGACATGATTGTAATGTATCATAAGTTATTTTATAAGAAAGGAAATGAAAATATCTTGAGAACGTCACATATGGTGGTTAAAGGTAAAGACCAAACATACACCGCCATGTCAGATACAGTAGGTATTCCTTTGGCTATTGCCACCAAACTGATCTTACAAGGCAAAATCACAAAAACAGGAACTTGCATCCCAATTCATAAAAATATCTATGAACCAGTGTTAGAAGAACTGGAAAGTATGGGGATTACTTTTACAGAACAAGAAGTAGTCATGAGCCCTCAGGAGATGGCTAGTTTATAACTTTCCAAATCAATATCAATCCAATCATAAAGACTTAATCGTAAACTTTCGGTTAGGTCTTTATTTTTAAGGAAAGTAAGTTATGTTTCTTCCTTCATTCTCCTTTACTTTGCACCCAACACACATACAACTCCATAGAATACAAAAATGAACGAAGTTTTTACATATGCCCTTTTGGCATTTACGTCTTTCTTTACGTTGATTAACCCCGTGGGGATTATGCCGGTCTTTATGACCATGACCAATCAACTTTCAAAAGAAGAAAGAAAAAATACGGCATTAAGAGCCTCATTTATTGCATTTTGCTTCCTACTTTTTTTCGCATTGACGGGGCAATCCCTTTTCCGCTTTTTTGGAATTTCAATTGACAGCTTAAGGGTTGTTGGAGGTATGATTTTCTTCTTAGTAGGTTTTGACATGCTTCAAGCACGTTTGGGAAGTGTGAAGGTCACTAAAGATGAAATTCATGAATACGCTAGAGACGTTGCAATTACTCCTTTGGCTATTCCAATTATTTGTGGTCCTGGATCCATTGCTAACTCTATTATTTTAATGGATAATGCTGGAGGCGACCCCATGAAAATTGGAGGACTAATATTGGCAATTTTCGCCGTATTACTAATTACTTGTCTGAGTTTACTTTCTGCCAGTTCTATCATGAAAGTGATTGGTGACACTGGTAATAAATTGATGCTTCGATTAATGGGTTTGATCGTAATGGTCATGGCCGTAGAATTCTTCTTTGCAGGAATTGGTCCATTGATTGAGCGTTTTATTATGAAATAATTCATATCCATAAAACAATAAAGCCATTGAGGTTTCTATCTCAATGGCTTTACTGTTAGAGAAAAAGTACAATTACTCTTTATTTCTCTCCAACCACTCCAATCTTCTCTCATCTGCAAGATGTTTGATTTTAAAATCATCGAAGGTCGCTTCAAAACCATCACCATCTGGGCTTGCCGCCATCATTCCTACCATGACCGGCTTATGATCTGGAAGGTAGGCCAGGTTACTCAAAGTGTATTTCTCACCATCTAGAGAGTAGAATATTTCTACTGCATCTTGTCTTCTAACTGCTTTAATCCAAATTGATTTTGGCTTACCTTCTAATGCAACATAATTCCATGAACTATGTTCGTTAGTGACTACAGCACTGAAGTTATAATCGCCGTCTACATACTCGATTCCTGTTTTAATCCAATGTTTTTCATCAATTCGAAGCATTAAACCCATCTGATCAAAACGTGTTTTGTATGCTCCAGTGATTTTTACTGAGACCTCAAACTCGCCACCTCTTAATTCATACATAAAAGGGCCGTCATCTACCGTGAATCCATAATGGGTTTTCCTCCAATAATCTGTTTGTGGAGTCACCTGCATTTTCAAGGTATTTCCTTCAACACTCCATTTTTCTGGAGCATTAAACCATTGCATTGTATTTAAATTCTGTCCCATAGTGAGTTGAATTATACCTAAAAGAAGGCTTAGGCTTAGTAATAACTTTTTCATTTTAATGGCGTTAATAATTTCTTTCAATTTAGTAAAGAAACGATTTGTATAAATGCAGTTTAAAAACATTAGGACAAAAAAACAGGTGTACATTGTTGCACACCTATTAATTCTTTATAAATCCATATTCTCTCAATATGAAATCTTTTAGTTTACCAAAGATTGTAATTCTTGACTTCTCTCATTTAATTCCTCTTCAGACAATAACTGCCCTTTAAAACGAGGAGCAATCTGGATTTGTGTATGCCATCCACTTCCTACTTTATCTGCATGAATACCATAAGTATAAATTGTAATTTGATTCATGTTATCCACAGTTTGATCAAGATCTTTCTCAAATAACCACTGTTCATCGGATGCCTTGTTTTCTTTCCAACCTTCCGTGGCTGCAATTGTATTCTCTAGGTTTTTCAAATTACTTATCACATCATCAGAATATTGACCTCTAAGTATAATTTCTACTCTTTCTAATTTCCCATCATCATAAATAGGTCGCATGAAAGCATCCTGATCAAAAAACTTCACCGCATAGTCACCGTTTGTTTCGGGCTTTCCATTTAGTTCATTGACAATATAATTTTCAACTGATTCATCCTCCATTGACAAATAGAGTCCCTTGA
This sequence comes from Flammeovirga sp. OC4, assembly GCF_000812565.1. Classification (GTDB taxonomy): domain Bacteria; phylum Bacteroidota; class Bacteroidia; order Cytophagales; family Flammeovirgaceae; genus Flammeovirga. The sequence continues at coordinate 184,248 of NZ_JTAM01000004.1, forward strand.
AAATTTTCACATGACTTTCTGTTTTCACATCAGTCGTTTTCTTTTCACCATCTTCTGGGCTATTCGACGCATAGGAGAATAAAGCCACTAGGGTCAACAAGATTGATAATAGCTGTTTTTTCATTTTCTTATTATTTAAATAGGTAAACAATCATTTTGAACATTGTTATATACCATACGAGCAAATGATATATTCTCCTCTAAATTAAAGTTGATAAATAATATATTTTGAGTAATTTTAAGACACATTAAAGAACAAAATTTAATGACCGGCTTTTTATTCGTGTGTGACTTCTATGCTGACCATTAAAACAATGGGAATGAGCATAGTATATTTTTAAAACATAATTTTTTACTGAAATGAAAAAGTATTTATTTATTCTTGTAGCACTACTTGTAACATTATCATCTTTTGCTCAAAATGGTAAGCCCAACAAGAAACAACAGAGAGCAAAACAGTTTTCAGAAGAAGTTGCTGAAAAGTTCGAGCTAGATGAAGCCAAAACAAAAGAGGTGTATGAGTTAAAACTAACTCAAATGAATGCATCGGGTAAAATCTCGAAAAAGAAGAAAAACGGTGAAATCACTGTTGAAGAGGCAAAAGCTCAAACAAGAAAAATCAATAAAGAAACAGTGAACGCAATGATGAAAGTTTGTGGAGAAACTGATAGAAAAGCTTTTTCTTCTGAATTAAAAGCGATTAATCAATCACTGAAAAAAGGAGCTCACTAAATAGCATTAGCTTCTGATAAAAATACCTCCTCTACTTTTTAATAGTACAGGAGGTGTTTTTTTATGGACAAAAAAATCATGTACAAATACAATTCAAAGTGTAAATAATTAATCAAGTATTTACGAAAGATAAAGTAGTACTTTTAAAACTATTCGGTGAATACACTTCCTCTTAATTTTTAATTGTTCTTGAAACTAATTATTTTGATTATTATACCACTGCAAAATATTTTCTATGATTTGTGCTTTAAAATTAGTTCATCTAAGGCACTATCTAAATTTATTTTGGCGTTATACTAAAAAGAAACTGAAGGATTAAAGATAAACTATTTCTGATTGGATACTCATAACTTTAATAATGGGGGCAACACTATTAATTATCAGTATACTCATGTCATTTATAAGGTTTGCTTAATCGAGAGATGTTAACCTATAAACTATTTCAATTGTGGATTCTCAACTTGCTATTCTCAAGAACCTCTCTGAAGCATTAATCATGGTCAACCAAGAAGGTATCATCGAATTTGCAAACGATGCTATTACCGGAACGTTAGGCTTTAAACCAGAAAACCTAATCGGAAGGCCAATGTCTGTATTAATGCCTGAAAACACTATTCTTGGGCATAAACAGAAATTTGACTCCTTTTTCCATAAACCAAAAACTAGGAAAATGGGAAACACGGATCCCATCCGAATAAAACATCAAAATGGGAGTATCATCAATGTAGAAATTTCTTTAAGCAGCGTTAAAATTGATGGTGAAAGAAAAGCCATTGCTTTAATTGTTGACTTTAGTCGATTCTTCAAATACAAAAACCCCTTACGAGAAAAGCTTGAACTCTATTATTCATTAATTGAACACAATACAGACCACCTATTTCAAATCGATCGAGAATTTAAAATTAATTATATCAACCATGTTTCTCCAGGTTTATCAAGAGACAAAGTAATGGGAGCCTACCTTTTGGATTTACTCCCAAATGATTACACAAAAGACATGGTCAAAAATATACTCAATTCTGTCTTTGAAACAGGTGTTGCACAATCCTATGAGATTGATTTCCCTTCCCCCCTAGGAGCTCTACATTATGCCACAACTGTTACTCCAGTCATTAAAAACGGAGAGATCTTTCGCTTAAATTTAATTACTAGAAATGTAACTAACGATTACAACATCAAGAAGCAACTACTCGAAAGAAAAAACTTTATTGAAAAAGTAGACAGAAACTCCTTAAATGGTATCTATATCTATAATTTCGAAACCTCAACAACTGAATATGTCAATTCAAAGTATAGCGAAATTTTTGGTTATTCTAAGGAAGATATTAACAAGATGACCAAAGAAGATTTCTTTTCTTTGTTTCATACCAACGACAGGGAGGATGTTATACAACACCTCAAAAATATCAGGCATTCCAAAGAAGGACAGTTTTTTACAATTAAATACAGGATTAAGACGAAGAAAGGAGATTGGGTTTGGTGTATTTCGCGTGATAGTGGATTTGAATATGATGAAAATGGAAAACCTACATCATTTATAGGTGCTTTTATTGATATTACTGAAACTAAAAAAATTGAAATTGAGCTTCTCAAAAAAAATAAAGAAGTAGAAAATTTTGTTTACCATGCCTGTCATGACATCAAGTCTCCTATCAATAGTATTTCACAATTGATCGATTTATCTCTTGAAGACAGCAAAAACAAAGAAGAGCTAGAATTGATTGATAAATCGATAAAAAGGCTAAAAAACCTTGTGATATCTTTGTTAGACTTTGGTAATGAGAGCGTATTCAAAAAAGCAGAACTTGTTTCTCTTGATGACTTGATTGACAACGTTATGGATGACCTCAAAATTGATATTGACGCATCTTCAAGCCAAATAATCAGGGAAGATGAACTCCCCAAAATCAACTGCTACAAGCTAGGTATCTATCAAGTATTTCTCAATCTGATTGCCAATGCGATCAAATTTAGAAATGGAACTACTCACCCTGTGATTACTATCAAAGCCTATTCCCAAGTTCAACACTGGAAGTTTACAGTAACTGATAATGGCATTGGTATTCGTGAAGATAAAAAAGACGCCATATTTGATGCCTTTACTCGTTTACACTCCGAATATGATGGAAGTGGATTAGGGCTAGCAAACTGTAAAAAGGTGATTGACAGACATGGTGGAGATATTTGGGTAGAAAGTAATGAAAAAGAGGGAAGCACATTTGTATTCACTATTTCTAAAGACCTTGACCATTCTCCAAAAAATCTTGAAGTATCAAGTTCACTAGACGATGAATAAACTAATACTCAACGTAGCATGAACTAAGGATGACAAATTCAAAAAAATAAGGTTTGCCCATTTTAATATGAGCAAACCTTATTTTTTACTAATTATTTAGTAATCTGGTCTCTTATAAAAATGTTTTTCACGGCCTAACTTTCAGGGAAAGTATGCTTCTTTTCATACTCAGAATAATAGAATTTTGTATTTCTGAATAAGCTGAAATTCAATGAAACATAAAACACATTTCCAGTCATTTGGTTGTAGCTCATTCTTCTGCCTGGCTCATTTGGATCTATAGTTCCATACATTCCACCTTTGTCTTTATCCCAAGATGAACTAAAATAATTATTAAGGTAGTATTTCATTTTCAGGTTTGTACCGTAAGGAAACTGAATACCTAACATTAAACTATGCTGCACATCTACACGGTCTGAAAACCATACCGAAAACTTATCAATCTTTCTCTCAGAAACAAAAGTTTTTTCCTTGTATTGAATAGGAAGCTCGAACTCGTACCCACCATATACAAACATTCCATGAAGGTTACCTACTTTAAAACCAACAGGAATACCTAAATTGTAAGTACGCACTTTTTTACGAACTGGCCCCGAAAGTTCAGGGTCTTTATATTCATTGGGTACATCAAAAATCATCCCCACATTTCTAACTCCCAAACCAGTGTAAAGTCCAAAGTGAGGACTAAAATCAAAGTTTACTAAAGATTGCCAGTTAAAAACAGGAGCAAAACGAACAACCCCATTATTTAACTCTTGACCATCTATCTTAAGTCCTGTATTACCAGATAAAATAACTTCTAAACCACCTGTAACATATATATCTGTCTTTCTATTTTTTTCATCTTGAGCAAAAATGCTAATGGTGGTAAGCAAGAAGACAGAAGACAGTAATAAAACTTTACGTAAATCGAGCATAAAAATTTTAAGTAAATATTGTTGACACTAATAGCATGTTGTAAGCATACCCAAAAAATGTGTAAAACTATCCTTTACACATTGTAGAGTAAAGTTAGGATAAATAATAGTATTACATACAATAAGTGACAACAAAAAAAATGAAAGGTTGCAGATCTATTTTTATCCATTCAATTTTTCATTAAAACTTTCAAAAAGAGACGTTTAGCTTTTATTAACAGCATTATTAATTAATGATAACACTCTCATAACAAATTGTTTATAATAAGATGTGGATTTCACGTAAATAATTGATACCTTTGCCCACTGTAAAATTTTTGCATTCGAGAATTAATAGTATCGAACGTTAGACGCATTTAAATTAAAAGTTAAGTAAATGCCTACTATTCAACAACTTGTTAGAAAAGGAAGAAAGAAGATTGTTTTAAAATCTAAATCTCCTGCATTAGATTCATGCCCTCAACGTAGAGGTGTATGTACAAGAGTTTATACTACTACGCCTAAGAAGCCTAACTCGGCGATGCGTAAAGTAGCAAGGGTTCGTTTGACTAACGGTAAGGAAGTCAATGCTTATATCCCAGGTGAAGGACACAACTTGCAAGAGCACTCAATCGTTTTGATTCGTGGTGGTCGTATTAAAGATCTTCCGGGTGTGAGATATCACATCGTTCGTGGAGCACTTGATACTGCTGGTGTTGAAGGACGTGGTCAACGTCGTTCTAAGTATGGTACTAAGAAACCTAAGAAGTAATAGATACCTACTTACTTAAAAAAATTAATTAAAGTCCAAGTCCTGAAGTCAAGACATTTTTGTCAGTAAGGGCATCTCTTAAATTATTTATTCTTTAGAGAAATGAGAAAGGCAAAACCTAAAAAGCGCTACGTATTACCAGATCCTAAATTTGGTGATACTATGGTAACAAAATTCGTTAACAACTTAATGGTTGACGGAAAGAAAAGTATTGCATACAGCATTTTCTACAACGCGTTAGAAATCGTTGAGCAAAAACTTTCAAAAGAAGGCGAAACTGTTGACGCATTAGACGTATGGAAGAAAGGTCTTTCTAACGTAATGCCTGCAGTGGAAGTTAAAGCTCGCCGTGTAGGTGGTGCTACTTTCCAAGTGCCAGTAGAAGTACGTCCAGATCGTAAAACGTCACTAGGTATGAAGTGGATGATCACTATGTCTAGAAAGCGTAACGAGCGTACTATGAAAGAACGTTTAGCTGCCGAAATCATTGCTGCTTCTCGTGGAGAGGGTGCTGCAGTGAAGAAAAAAGATGATACTCATCGTATGGCAGAAGCAAATAAAGCATTTTCACACTTTAGATTCTAATAATCCGTGGCTAAGAAGATCCATCTTTCGCACCAAAGGAACATCGGTATCATGGCTCACATCGATGCTGGTAAAACTACGACTACAGAGCGTATCCTTTATTACACAGGTAAATCTCACAAAATCGGTGAGGTACACGACGGAGCTGCTACTATGGACTGGATGGAGCAAGAGCAAGAGCGTGGTATCACTATTACGTCTGCTGCTACAACCACTACATGGAACTACCCTACAGAACAGGGTAAACCAACTCCAGCTTCAGAAGAGTACAAAGTAAACATCATTGACACTCCTGGTCACGTTGACTTCACAGTAGAAGTAGCGCGTTCACTTCGTGTACTTGATGGTGCTGTAGCTCTTTTCTGTGCCGTATCTGGTGTAGAACCTCAATCTGAAACTGTATGGCGTCAAGCTGATGACTACAAGGTACCTCGTATCTGTTTCATCAACAAAATGGACCGTGCTGGTGCAGATTTCTTAAAAGCAGTGAAAACAATTGAAGAGAAATTGGGTGCAACTCCAGTTCCTTTACAATTACCAATCGGTGCTGAAGAAAATTTCAAAGGTGTAGTAGACTTAATTACAAACGAAGCTATCGTTTGGAACGAGGCTGACCAAGGATTTACTTACGAAGTGATCGACATCCCTGCTGACATGGTAGACGAAGTTGCTGAGTGGAGAGAAAACCTTATCGAGGCGGTTTCTACTCACAATGAGGAGTTGATGGAGAAATTCTTCGAAGACCCAGATTCAATTACTGCTGATGAAGTTCGTGCTGCAGTTCGTAAGGCTGTTATGAACATGGAATTCTCTCCAGTAATGTGTGGTTCTGCATTTAAGAACAAAGGTGTTCAAGCACTTCTTGACGCTGTATGTTCTTACTTACCATCTCCACTTGACTTACCTGATACAAAAGGTACTAACCCTGAAACAGGTGAAGAGGAGACTCGTAAGGCAGATGCTTCAGATAAATTCTCAGCGTTAGCATTTAAGATCGCTACTGACCCATTCGTAGGTCGTTTATGTTTCTTAAGAGCTTACTCTGGTACTTTAGAAGCTGGTTCGTATGTATTGAACATGCGTACTGGTAAAAAAGAGCGTATCTCTCGTTTGATGCAAATGCACTCGAACAAGCAGAATCCAATCCCTCAAGTTGAGGCAGGTGATATCTGTGCGGGTGTAGGTTTCAAAGACATCAAAACTGGTGATACTCTTGTTGAGCTTGGTGCTCCAATCGTATTAGAAGAGATGGTATTCCCTGAGCCGGTAATCGGTATTGCTATTGAGCCTAAAACAAAAGGTGACGTAGACAAATTAGGTATGGCTATCGCTAAACTAGTAGAAGAGGATCCAACGCTTACAGTTGAAACTGACCACGAAACTGGTCAAACTATCTTAAGAGGTATGGGTGAGCTTCACTTAGAGATCATCATCGACCGTCTTAAGAGAGAATTCAACGTTGAAATCAACGAAGGTGCTCCTCAAGTTGCTTACCGTGAGGCGATCAAAGGTTCTACTGAACACAGAGAGACTTACAAGAAGCAAACAGGTGGTAAAGGTAAATTCGCCGATATCCAATTCGAACTTGGTCCAGCTGAGCCAGATGAGGATGGTGTTGTTAAGCCAGGTCTTCAGTTTGTTGACGAAATCAAAGGTGGTGTAATTCCAAAAGAATTTATCCCAGCTGTACAAAAAGGTTTCGAAGCAGCTATGGGCAGCGGTGCTTTAGCAGGTTACCCAATCGACGCAATGCGCGTTCGTTTATTCTACGGTTCTTACCATGATGTCGATTCAGATGCTTTATCATTCGAATTAGCAGCTAAATTAGGTTTCAAAGCGGCTTCAAAATCTTGTCAGCCAATCATCCTTGAGCCTATCATGGACGTATCTGTAGTTACTCCAGACGAATACACTGGTGCGGTAATCGGTGATATCAACAAGCGTCGTGGTCTTCCGAAAGGACAAGAGATCTCAAACGGTGCAGTTGTAATCAAAGCTGATGTACCTTTATCAGAGTTGTTCGGTTACGTAACTGACCTTCGTACTATTACTTCAGGTCGTGCATCGGCTTCATTAACTTTCTCTGAGTACAAAGAAGTACCAAGAAACGTTGCTGAAGACGTAATTGCTGAAGCTAAGAAGTAATTATAAATTGTCAATAATCATAAACTTCTGAATCTACAACGGTAGATTCAGAGTTTATGAAATATATAATCCGCTAGTGGACGGCTAGCAATCATAACAAAAGATATGACACAAAAAATCAGAATCAAGCTTAAGTCATACGATCACAACTTAGTAGACAAGTCTGCTGGTAAAATCGTTGAGGCTGTAAAGAAAACAGACGCTGTAGTTGCAGGTCCTGTACCTCTTCCAACAAAGAAAGAAAAATTCACTGTTCTTCGTTCACCACACGTTAACAAGAAATCACGTGAGCAATTCCAACTTTGTACTTACAAGCGTTTGATCGACATCTTCTCGTCTTCTCCAAAGACAGTTGATGCTTTGATGAAGCTTGACCTACCTTCAGGTGTTGACGTAGAGATCAAAGTCTAAGTTCAATAACTGATCATATAAATAACCCCCATGCACTTTTTGTACATGGGGGTTGTTTTTTATCTATCATTTTCATCTATTTTCTATGTTGAAGAAAAACCTTACCTTCAACAAGATGATAGTCCAATGGAACTTGAGCACACAACTGAGTTAGTGCTTTCTCAATGCTATTCTCTTTGAATTTACCTGTAAATATTAAATCTAAGGAATGTAATTCATGTTCTATAATTACATCAAAGTGTTTCTCCATATCTTCAATTACCATTAATAGTGGTGCTTCATAATACGAGAAACTTCCTTCGGTCCATTTTGTGTGAGATATATCTCTTTGCATTGGCAATGAAAGTTGAGTGGTAAATGACTCTAACATTTCTCCGCTTTTTAATGCTAAAGCTTTTTTAGCTGCATTATGTTCTTCTATATAGGATATGGAAGATTTACCTAAGTTTGTCAATTGAAAAATATGCTGATCATCTCTCAAGTCAAATTGCCCACCGTCAGGTACAATCACTACAACTCTATTTGTTTTTACTTCAAAGTTATGATCGCTGTCTCCGTCATCATTTACATTAAACTGAGCATGACCATTAAGATAAATATGCCCATCAAATCCAGTTTTCAAAAACTGTATTGAAGAGCCTTTCTTTAACAGAGCAATAGACCCATCTGGAAAAGTATATTTTAAAACACCTTCATCAGATGTTACTCGTTCTATATCATTGGAGAAAAACCACAAAGTATAAATCCCAACCAAAACACCTACTACCGCTGCAACTCTTGTGATTACCTTTGAATGAATAAACCTTTCAAAAGTATTCGAACGCTCTACCTTAAACTTATTTTTATGAATATCATTTTGTATGTTTTCCCAAGCTTTATCACGAGATGTTTTTGATGTTGGAAGAGAAATAGAGTTGGTGTAGTCTGAAATTTTTTCCAATAGCTTACCGTCTTTATCGTTTGACAGTTCCAAAGATGTTTTCTTACCATCTTTAAAGGCTTCATTACCTTTGCTTATGAAATCATTTTCTGACATAATTAAAATTAAGAGTAGTTAAAATCATCGTTAACATATATTTACTTATACAAGTATACGCAAAAATACCCTACCAAAAAGCACTAAATTATTAGTTATCAATCTAAAAAAAGAGTATTGGGTACTTTCAAACAGCAATGCATTATCAACTCAATCAATCTATTATAAACGCGACAACACTATAAATAGAGAAATAAGAAAACAATGTCGCAAATTTTAAAGAGGAGCAGAATGAAAAAGCAATTTTAATACATCCTAGAACTTTTGCCCTAGTACTTATACACTTTAAAATTAATAATTGTAAATTGTAGTGTTGCATTTTTTAATGCTAATAGGTATTAATACCAACAAAATTTTTTATATATGAATGATGTATGGTTTCAACTAATTCATAATTTTCAACAGTATCTCTGGTGGTGGATTGGCGGTCTTTCACTTTTTACCATTTTACTATGGGTTTATATCTATTTTCCATTTGAAAAGAAAAAGCCAATCAACGAAAATGAATTAGATGATCTATTTAAGGAACTCAAGCAGTCTAAGGACAGTGTATTAAGTGTACTGGAAAATTATCAAGAAATTTTAGATGCCAAGGATAAAGAGCTTAAGGATTATGACACTAGGATTGAGGAACGGGAAAATCATCTTTTATTGATTTCTGATTTACCAGAAGAAATTGAGCTTGAAATAAAATTAAAAGAAAGAAAGCATAACCAAAAAATGCTCTTACTAGGATCAAGTATTGGAATTGTTCTTGGAGGAATAGGAGTATGGGTTTTCCTTAATTGGGAAAGTGTGTTTCAGTTTATATTATAAATACCTTACCAAATAAATAATTACCGGAACAAATATTATCGAGGTCTTTTCAGTGTCTATATTCTATATCATAACAAATGGCTATGCTTTATAAATTTGAGTTCAATAGGATTAGAAAAATAACTGATACTACCTTAATTACTTTTGATCTAGTATATCTCTTAATTTTGAGCAGGTATCTCATCACCAAATTATTTAACTAACAAATAACATGTCTAAAAAAACAATTATTGTCTCTAATAGACTTCCGGTTACTGTAAGTAAAAATGCAGAAGACGGAACGCTTAGCTTTCACCCAAGTTCAGGAGGATTAGCAACAGGTTTAAGCACTACTTATAAGCAAGGGGGTAATTTATGGATTGGTTGGCCAGGTACGTATGGTCATGATGACAAAGAAAAAATACACATTGAAAAAGAGCTTAAAGAAGACAATATGGCTCCTGTGTATTTAACAAAGGAAGATGTCAATAAATTTTATGAAGGTTATAGTAATAAAACCTTATGGCCTCTTTTTCATTACTTCACTGAATATGCCACTTATGAGAAAGATTTGTGGGATTCATATATTCATGTAAATGAACTTTTCTTAAAAGCGATTCTTGAACATGCTGAACCTGAAGATACAATTTGGGTGCATGATTATCAGCTATTGTTATTACCTGGAATGCTTAGAGAGGCACTACCAGATGCAACAATTGGTTTCTTTAATCACATTCCTTTCCCTTCTTATGAGATTTTCCGTTTACTCCCTTGGAGAGAGGAAACTTTAGAAGGTGTATTAGGAGCTGACTTAATTGGTTTCCATACCTATGACGATATGCGACACTTTTTAAGTTCAGTAAACCGTCTATTAGGTTATGATAGTTCATTGGGGCTTGTCAAAGTTAAAAACAGATTAGTTGCTGTCGATGCATTCCCAATGGGAATTGATTATGATAAGTTTGAACAAGCTGCCGATTCGGAGAAAACAAAACAAAAAGTAATCGCTTACGGCGACTTATTAAGTAAAAATAAATCGATCCTTTCTATTGATAGATTGGATTATAGTAAAGGAATTAAACACCGTTTACTAAGCTTTGATAAATTCTTATCAAAATACCCTGAATACCAAGGTGAGGTATCGTTAATTCTACTTGTTGTGCCTTCAAGAGACAAAGTAGACCAATACCAACACTTAAAAGAGGAAATTGACACTCTAGTAGGTAAAATCAATGGTAAATATAGCCGTATGAATTGGTCTCCGATTCATTACTTCTATAGATCATTTAGTTTTGATGGTCTATCAGCTCTTTACAAAGCTTCTGACGTAGGTCTTGTGACGCCACTTCGTGACGGAATGAACTTGGTGTGTAAAGAATTCGTAGCAAGTAAAACGGACCAACAAGGTGTGCTTATCCTAAGTGAAATGGCAGGTGCTGCCAAGGAACTTTCAGAAGCAATACTTATTAATCCAAATGATGAAAACCAAATCGTTGAAGCTTTATACAATGCACTCACTATGCCTGAAGATGAGCAGCGCAGTAGAATGAAAGAGATGCAGAAAAAAGTAAGACGATACAATGTACACCGTTGGGTAGAAATATTTATGAACCAACTCGATAATATTAAAGAAAAACAAATGGCGATGAACTCACGCCTATTGCCTACAAAATCTCAAGAAAGAATGCTTGAAAAATATGAAGCAGCATCTAAGCGTATCATTTTCCTTGATTATGACGGTACGCTAAAAGGTTTTGCTGCAGATCCACAATCAGTATCACCAGATCAGGAGTTAAAAGAAATCATGGCCAGTATCACTGCTGACCCTAAGAACAGGGTAGTCATTATCAGTGGTAGAGACAAAGAGACTTTAGGGGCTTGGTTTGCCGACTTTAAAGTAGACATCATCGCTGAACATGGTATCTGGTTAAGAAGAGGTGATCAAGACTTTGAAATGATTGATAATCTTAATTCTGATTGGAAATCTAAGATCAGCAGAATGCTTGATCGCTATGTAGATAGAACACCAGGTTCTTTTGTTGAAGAAAAAGCCTTTTCTATTGCTTGGCATTACCGTAAAGCTGATGCAGACTTTGGTGATTTAAGAGCAAACGAATTAGTAGGTAACTTAAACTACTTAGTGTCTAACATGAACCTTCAAGTAATGCATGGTAACAAAGTAGTGGAAGTAAAAAGTCAAGATGTCAATAAAGGAAAAGCTGCGGTTAAATTCCTTAATGACGACAAATACGACTTTATTTTTGCTGCCGGCGATGACGTTACAGATGAAGATACATTCTTAGCAATGCCTAAAAAGTCATATACGATCAAAGTAGGTATTGGTGCTTCTGCTGCAAGGTATAACCTTAAAACAGTTGCTGATGTAAGACAGTTGTTAACTACTTTCGGTAATATCAAATAAGTAGTAAAAACACGATAAGAATAAAGGCTAGTGCAAAAATGCACCAGCCTTTATTTTTGTACTTTACCAAGAAATCAATCATAATATAAATATATACCATGAGTTCCTAAAAAAAGGAAAAATACGTTAATATTCTACTATAACCATAACCTTAACCGGGTAAGCCCGTTAAGTCATTATGTAAGTAAATAATAAATGTCAGATGAATAGAAGAAGAAAGGAAAGAGGAGTTGTATTTACTTGCTTTATTATACAGTCGATAATTAATGTCAGAGGAATAGACTGAAAAGAGACTGTTTACAAATAGATACGAAAAAATATTTTACTAAAAATTTCTATTAATCAAAAAAGTCGATAGTAATTGATAGTCGAATATTCAAAAATATAAGTTTAGCGAAATGAACAGATTGAAGAGGAGTTGAAGTAACCCTTTACCTTATAGGTAAAGGGTTCTTTTTTTCTTCAATCTTGATGTTTCAAAGTAACGACTAAAATTTCAATATTCCAAGATTCATTAACAAAAAAAGTAAATGAAGATCAATATTGTTATTAATCATAAGTGATTTTAACATTTCCGCTTAGTGGATGACTAATACATGTTAAGATATCCCCATTATCAATCTCCGATTGAGATAAAACCATGGTATCTCCCATTTCTACCTTTCCAGAAGAACAGTTAGCTCTACAAGCAGTACATACTCCATTTTGACAAGAGTAAGGTACATCAAGACCTTCTTCTAATGCTGCTTCTAAAATTGTTTGGTTAGGCGATACAAACACGCTATGTTCTTCTCCATCCACTACGAGAGTAATATTTTCAGGTGACACATTATCACTGTGATCACTTCCTGATACAGGAGTAAAACTTTCTTTAAAAATTTTAGATGTAGGAATTTTATTTCTTTTCAGAGCACTTGTCACTGCATCCATCATACCATCAGGTCCGCATAGGTAGTGTTCAGAATCTGTTAATGCTAACCTATTCATGATATTAATTGCCACTACATCATCAATTCTTCCAGAGAAACCACCCCATTGCGTTGAAGGTTGGCTTAACACATGTACCACTTCTAAGCGGTCTTGAAATTTCTCTTTCAACTCTTCTAATGCTTCTTTGAAAATGATAGTATCTTCATTTCTATTACCAAATACCAAAGTTACTTTTGATTTTGGTTCAAAAAACAAACAGCTTTTCAACATAGAAAACAAGGGTGTAATACCTGAACCTGCTCCCCAAAGTACTACGTGTCTCTCTGCTTCTTTACTAGGGTCATATAAAAATTGTCCCATAGGTTCTACGACTTCCAACATATCACCTACTTTGACTTTGTCATTTAAATGATTGGAAACTTTTCCGTCAGGAATTCTTTTGACTGTAATATCAATCGTAGCATCAAGATGTGGAGCAGAAGACATCGAATAAGATCGTCTTAATTTTTCCCCTTCTACTTCAGTGATTACTGTAAGGAATTGCCCTGCTTGATATTGTACCTTCTTAAAAAGTGGTTGTTTTAGCTTTATAGTGACTGTATCAGAAGTTTCCTGTACTACTTCTTTTACCTTGAGTGTAATTTGATTCATTGTATAAATTTTTATTGCCTTCTACAATTACAATAGTGTATTCAATTAAGTATAAGTACAAATTCAAAATTATCTAATACTAATTCTATTTATTATTTTGCGATTACTTCCTTTAAAAAACTTTCAATAGAACCACTATTAATACGTTTTTTGGCGTTGTACTCACAAAAAATGAATTTGAATTAACTATAATTTATTTTTGACTTTGTACATATGAACAAAATTAACAGTGCATAAACACCTATTTTAATTCAAAATACAGTGTTACAAACCTACTCTAAATGCTCGTATAGTTAATTTAAAATATAATAATTATAAAAGTAAGGCATTTTTAAATTGTATTAAGAAGTTCCTGTTTAAGTCTTCCTATTTTTCTATTAATTTTAATCTTAACTACTGAAAGTGGATAATTGTTACTAACAATTTCCACACTAAAGCTGAATTATCTAACACCTGATTTTTAATACATCGATGCGTCACTTACTTCATATAATTGTACTTTCCATTATTTCATTTAATGCTTTTAGCCAAAAAGCAGATTATATACCTACTGAATATATTTTAGAAGTGGTTCCCAATACGAGTATGCATATTGATGGAAAAACCAATATCAATACTTTCGATTGTGTTTTTCAAAATGGGATACAAAGTCAATTGACACTGACTCAAAATATCTTCAATGAATTAACCGATGTACAACACTCTGGGTTAGAATTCTGCGTGACCTGTTTTGATTGTGGAATCGCACTTATGAACAAAGAGTTTACTGAATTATTGAATGCTGAAAAGTTTCCAATCATAACCATGAAGCTGGTTTCTATGCATATTTTTCAAGGTGAAGATAAATCCATCAAGGGGATTGGAAAAGTAAGTATGACCATTGCAGGAGTAGAACGTATTGAAGATATCACCTACACTGTTCCTCATTTAGAGGGCAAAAACTTCCAAATCGTAGGCGAAAAGCAAATCGATATTTTAGATTATGGGCTCACGCCTCCTAAAAAAATGATGGGTATGGTAAAAGTAGATCAACACATTGATGTTAATTTCAACTTCAAATTTACGGTTGACGACCACTAATAGGCTTCCATGGTTTGTGAGGTCAATTCAGCATGTTGATTTCCTATTTGATAAATGTATCGATAACCATATTTTCCTTTTCCAAAAAAGACCACTACAGCATCTACCTTATGATCATTATGAACGTCATGGTCTGACTTCAGTTTCTTGATGTTAGAGTAGTTTAAGTCTTGTTCAAAAGAAATTTTGGTATGAAACATAAACGCCTTTCTTTTTGCAAAATTGACATATTTTCCGCTATAAACTTCTTTTGATCTCTCATAAAATCCTTGCCCAAACTCTGCAAAATCACCTGCCCCACTCCAATTGACAGCCTTATCGATATCATATATATCAAAGTAGCTTTGCTGGGTTTTGTATCTTTTCAATAACCCCTTATTTTTTAACTTCTCCTCAAAATCAATCTCATTTACATCAAAAGTCTCTGTAGTTTTAAAACGAACTCTAAACTCTTGATAATCCACAATGATTAATTTGTCTTCTCTAACAACCTCTTCTTCGATTTCCTCGACAATATCTTCTTCCTCCTCAAGAATCACATCTTCTTTATTTTCTATTACCTGTTCTTCCTCTTCTTGATCAACTTCAATTTTTGGAATCTCTAGTTTTGGTTTCTCATTACTTGGTTTTAATATCACCTCTTCCTCAATAACATCTTCTTCCTCTTCTTCTTCATTATCATCAAAAAAATCAAAATCAAAAAACGTATCTTCACTCTCGTTTTCTGTGTCTTCCTTTGGAGAACAAGAAAAACAAACTACGCTCAAAATTAGGACTAGGTATAGCTTTTTCATTGGTGTAAATCTTCTTTATATTAGTGGTGCATAAATTTCTAAAACTAACTCAACTGCTAAAAATGATTCATAATGCTCCTTTCTTCAAAATTAATATATTTCTAATTCTAGGAATACTCTTTTCTTCATTATTTGATACACTGATTATCAACAGTGAATACCTCATTTTGTTCTGTATTTTATTATTTGTGGTTTCAGTTGTACTTCATAGAAAAAATACAGCTTCAATCTTTCCTACTTTTGGTATTTGCAGTACGGTTTTGATGATAGGATTTACCCTATTTCAATGTCAAAAAGAATATATACCTTTACCTAAACATGATGGTGTGTACCTTGAAATCACATCGGTAATTTCGGAAAAAGAAAAAGTCAAACGCTATCTCTCAAAGATCCGAAATATTGATAATCAAAACCTCAACCAACTTGAGCATAAAGTAGTACTGACTTATTTCGGTAGTGAAAAAATATTCCCTCAAAGCATCGTGTTTATACCAGATTCACTCCAACTTATTCCTAAAAACCAATTCCCTTTCATGTATGACTACACTGACTATTTGATAGGTAAAAATGTACATTACAAGATCACCACAGATACAATTGAGATTATTGAACTCCATTCTTATACTCCTACTTTTAGAGATCAACTTCAGCAGAAAATTCAATCTATTTTTCCAGTAGCATTACACGGTATCAGTTCATCACTGTTAATTGGGAATAAAAAAAATCTACAACAAAATGAATACGAACTTTTCCAACAGACAGGAAATATGCACCTGTTGGCATTATCGGGAATGCATGTGGGAATTATTGTTTTAATATTGGATTTGTTTTTCTTCTGGAGGAAATATCTACATATCAGAACAGCTCAAAAACTCCAACTTATTTACTTACCCCTTCTTTGGTTTTATGCCTCCATTGCTGGTTTTACTCCATCTATTTTGAGGGCAGTGAGTATGTTTTCAATTTTGATTTTAGGGAAAGCATTTCACCAAAAGGTAAATCTTTTAAACTTACTTTGCTTTGTCTCTTTCTGCTTTCTAATTTATGATCCATTTCTACTCTTCGATATCGGTTTTATTCTTTCCTTTTCAGCAGTCCTATTTATTAGCGTCTTTCAGCATTGGGATAAAGTAGGCCAATACCCTTACATGATAAGAACACTATTTTCTATCATTATAGTTTCAATATTAGCTCAATTAGGAACTATTAGTTTCACTTCTTATTTCTTCCAATATATACCTGCCTATAGCCTTTTTTCTAGTATTCTAAGTGGATTTTTTACGTTACTTTTAATGTACAATGGACTATTGATTCTTCTTTTAGATGCTTTGCATATTCCTATCAGTATATTGATTGATTTTTATGAATGGACCTACTTCTTGTTCCAAAAATGGTTATTGCTGTTTAAAGACTTACCACAACTCCCATGGGTGAACATCTCTGCTCCTACTGCTCTTTTACTTTGCTCTACAATTTATATCAGTTTAGCATTCAAAAGAAACAAATGGCTTTCTTTAAGTTTAATGTTCTTGACGATGATAATTCAGTATAACACAACTTATCATCAACATCAAAAGGCGGTTTATTTCTATGCTTCAAAAACACCCATGTTTAGTTTCATAGACCACAATCAAATTCATTCTTTTGTTTTAAGAGATAGTTCTAAAACCATGTTCGAATATGAAACCATTATTAAAAAGCATCAATCTTTATTTTCTAATCCAAGCACGCATTTCATCAATATGAATCAAAAGAAAGACAGTATTGAAATTCAATTAAACAATGGTTTAATTTATCAATATTCAAATCCTTATTCATTTCTTAACAAAAACGACTCAATACTACTTAAAATCAACCATTTAAACTTAAGAAATACATCAACAAGGATATATAGCCTTTATTAAATAATAATTAACAAGAATGTTAATTCTCTTTACAGTATCACTTAAAGCGTTATTTTTGTAGCCTAATCAAATAATTTGAGACATTGACATTAATTAAGTCTATTTCTGGTATTAGGGGAACTATTGGCGGATCTACAGAAGATTCTTTAAACCCTATCGATGCAGCTAAATTTATTTCCACTTATGCAAAGTGGATCCTTGAAAACTCTGACAACAACAATAAAGTAGTATTGGGTAGAGATGCCCGTGTTTCTGGTGGCTGGTTAGCAGACATCGTTTCAGGTACTCTTCAAGCAATGGGTGTTCATGTGATCAACTTAGGTCTTTCGACTACTCCTACTGTAGAAATGGCAGTAGAAATGGAGGAAGCTGCTGGTGGTATCATTTTAACTGCAAGCCACAACCCTGCTAATTGGAATGCCCTAAAACTATTGGATTCAAAAGGTGAATTTATTTCTGCTGAAGCAATGGGAGAAATCCTTCAAAATGCCGAAGATGGAAACTTTGAGTTCGTAGATTACAAAAAAACTGGCAAAGTTACTCACGACGACACTTACATTGACAAACACATTGAGAAAATCTTAGCACTACCAATGGTAGACGTTGAAGCTATTCGTGCGAAAGACTTCAAAGTGGTAATTGACTGTGTCAACTCAACAGGAGGTATTGCTGTACCTAAAATTTTAAATGCTTTAGGTGTGACTCAAATTGAAGAGTTATACTGTGAACCTAATGGTAGATTCCCTCACAACCCAGAACCACTTCCAGAACATATCACGGAATTAAGTTCAACATTACAAAACGGAAACTATCACTTAGGTATTATTGTAGATCCTGATGTGGATCGTTTGGCATTTACTACTGAAGACGGTACTCCTTTTGGAGAAGAATATACATTAGTGGCTGTTGCGGATTATGTTTTAGAACATAAAAAAGGCAATACAGTTTCTAACATGTCATCAACAAGAGCATTGCGTGACGTTACAGAAAAGCACGGCGGTACTTATACTGCTTCTGCTGTAGGTGAGGTCAACGTAGTAAAAATGATGAAAGATACTGATGCTGTCATCGGTGGTGAAGGTAACGGAGGTGTCATTCTTCCAGAACTTCATTATGGAAGAGACGCATTAGTAGGAATCGCATTATTCCTTTCTAAGTTGGCAAAATTCAATGGTTCTGCCAGCATGTTACGTCAGTCTTACCCTGACTACCATATTTCTAAAAATAAGATCGAACTGACTCCTGAGATTGATGTTGATCTTATTCTTCAAAAAATGGAAGAGAAATATGCTAATCAACCAGTAAATACTTTAGACGGTGTAAAAATCGAATTTGATAAAGAGTGGGTTCACCTTAGAAAATCGAACACAGAACCGATTATCCGTATTTACTCTGAATCAGCTTCAGAACAAACTGCTGAGCATTTAGCTCAAAAAATCATTTCTGATATCAAAGAAATCATTCAGTTCAAGGCTGAAGGTTCAGATGCTTAATAAGAAAGAATAAAAACAGTTAAACACTTCATAGTCTGACTGTTGACTCTTAATATATTATAATCAAGCGGGCGATCTTCTCAGATTGCCCGTTTTTTGTCTTAACTTTACACTTTGGAGTGTAAACGATATAACTTTCACACATACACACAACCAATTCTTAATTAAACACGGCATGAGCATTTACTTAGATAGCGCTGCAAGTACTCAACTTGATCCACAGGTAAAAGAAGCAATGATTGCTTCCATGGATACAGTATTCGGTAATCCATCTTCCACACACGCACATGGTAGAGCCTCTAAAGCAGAGATTGAAAAAGCACGTAAAACGATTGCTCAGAGCATCAACGCTTTACCTTCTGAAATCATTTTTACATCTGGTGGTACCGAAACAGATAATGCGGCTATCAAAGGTCTTGTGCAAGCTTATGGTCTGAAAAGAATCATCTCTTCTCGATTAGAGCATCACGCTGTACTTCATATTACCGAACACTTAGCAAATGAGAATGGTATTGAATTGGTCTTTTTGGATGCTGACTCAAAAGGCAATCTTGATCTTGATCAGTTAGAAGCACTTTTAGCTGAAAATGGATCGGAAACTTTAGTGACATTGATGCACTGTAATAATGAGATCGGAAACATTTTGGATATCCACCGTGTAGGAGAACTTTGCAAAGCTTCTGGTGCATTTTTCCATTCAGATACTGTACAAAGTGTAGGTCACTTCCCAATTAATGTCAAAGAGATGCACATCCATACGTTAGCAGGTGCTGCACATAAATTCCATGGACCAAAGGGTGCCGGTTTTATGTACATTAAAAAAGGAACTAAAATGCCCGCTTTGATTGAAGGTGGCGGACAAGAAAGAGAAGTACGTTCGGGTACTGAAAATGTATGGGGTATTGTAGGTTTGGCAAAAGCGTTGGAAGTTGCCAATGCTGAAATGGATGCTCATACTGCCCATATCAAAGAAGTGAAAGAATACATGAGAGGTCAATTAGTCGAGCATATTCCTGGCGTTGAGTTTAATGGAATGAGCGACGATCTTGACAACAGCTTATACACGGTCTTGAATGTGAGCTTCCCTCCTTCTCCAAAAAATGGAATGTTGTTATTTGCTCTAGATCTTCAAAAGATATCAGTATCTGGAGGTAGTGCATGTAGCAGCGGTGCCACTCAAGGCTCTCACGTTATTGCAGGAATTGGCGGTGACGCCGATAGAACTTCAGTTCGTTTTTCTTTCTCAAAATATAATACAAAAGAAGAAATTGATACTGTACTCGTAAAATTGAAAGAAATCTTAGATCTAGTAGAGGCTTAATAGCCTATTAGTTCGAGTCAAAATATTGAAACACTCTGCTGAAAAGTAGAGTGTTTTTTCATAAAAAAAATCATCATCTGTAAAAGCTTTGATCTTTACAGATGATGATTAATAAGTATCTTAATTCGATGAATGTAAGACACACGTAATTTTAATTTCAACTTCATCCCCAACTGTAAATGTGCCCGTACCTTTACCTAAGTCATAATCTAAACGATTGATCTCAAACTTACCCACTAAAGTTGAACTATTAGCTGTAAATGGAATAGACACTTCTTTGGTTATGCCATGTAAAGTGAGATTTCCTTTGGTCATATATTGATCTCCATTTTTAATGATTTCACTAGACTTAAAGCATATTTTGGGAAATTTCTCAACATCAAAAAAGTCCTCATTTTTTAAATGTTTATCTCTTTTTTCATTGTCCGTATTAACAGTGGATGCATCAATACAAACATCAAATTTTGCAGAGAATAAATCATTTTCATCAAATTGAATACTGCCACTCATTCCATTGAAAAAACCTTCAACAGAATTGACTTTGAAATTACTGATTGTAAAATCAATTTTTGAAGCTGAAGCATTGATTTCTTGAGCGTGTCCTGTCAGGACGAAAAGGAATAATGAAGTTAATAAGATTAGGGTTTTGTTATTCATCATAATATCTATTTAATGTTGTATCTCGCACCAATCACTAAACCATCACTGACTCCTCTAAACCTATCATTACCAGGTTGCAATTCTGTTGGTGTTTGAAATTCTGTGAAGGTATGAGCAAAACCTAACTTCGCTGACCACTTTTTATTGAAGTGATATTGCACATAAAATTCAGAACTTAACATACCAATATCATTGGCTCCAATCAATAAAGCTGAAACGTTGTTGGAAGAAGCTGTTGTGGGTTGAGAACTTCCATTTCCTGTATAAATAGCATCTTTGTCTGATCCAAAAGTATAACCTACAGCATCAATATTCATACCGACTTCAAACTTACTTTTGATACGGTAACTCAAAGAAATATAAAGCACGATGTTTGACTGACTAGGAGAAGCAATTGTCAAAGTATCTTGCTTGTCTTCTTTTCCATAAAACTCTGGAGGAGCAGAGTAAAACTCTTTATTATCTTTCCCTTGGAAAAAAGAATATCGAAGACCTGTCCCTAGTACGAATTTCTTCTTTTGTCCCAAGCCCCAAGAATGACCAAGGGACAATGACCCTACAAAATCAGAACTGATTTGAACAGTCGCGTCTGCATATAAATATTTTGAAGGCAGTATTTCTGAGTCCTGAGCGTACAAACCCAAAGAAAAAAGTGAGATGAATAAAGTCAATAACAGCTTTTTCATAGCAAAAGTTAAAATTTGGTTTAAAAAATTATTGTTGTTTGATGTCTGTCTCATTCAATTTTTTAGCAGCATCATATTTAAGTCGTGGTTTTAGTATTTTACTGACAAAAAAACTTTAAAAATTAATGAGGAATTGGTTTTGGTTCTTTTAAAAAGCCAAAGAATACCACCCGAAAAGATGGTATTCTTTGTTAATTGAAATGTTTTTTACTTCCATCTATATTCTGATCTCCCTGCCAATTCATGCTCAATTTCCAATAGACGGTTGTATTTAGCAATACGTTCACCTCTACAAGCTGAACCTGTTTTGAGATGCCCTCCATCCATTGCGACAGCAAAATCAGCCAAGAAAGTATCTTCTGTTTCTCCAGATCTGTGTGAGAGGAAATAACGCCACCCTGCCTCTCTACACATTCTCACCGCTTCTATGGTCTCAGTCACGGTTCCAATCTGATTCAGCTTAATCAAACAAGAGTTAGCTGTTTTTTTCTCAATCCCTTCTTTGATGTATTTGGTATTGGTCACAAAAATATCATCGCCAACCACCTCTATCTTATCTCCATATTTTGCAGTGAATTTGGCAAAACCATCCCAATCTTTTTCTGCTAGAGGATCTTCCCAAAGAATAATCGGGTACTTGTCCAACCACTCTCCTGCTAGATCGATTAAGTCATCTGAAGTCATTTTTCCTCTTCCTGACCAGACTAAATCATAATTATCTTTTAGGTTAGAGCAAAATGAATTAGCAGCATTATCCACCGCTACTGAAAGGTCTTTTCCTGGTTTGTACCCTGCCTTTTCTATGGCTTCAATAATCAATTCAATGGCCGCTTCATTGCTTTCACAATCCGGAGCAAAACCTCCTTCATCACCTACACTGGTGGCTAGTTTTCTTTCTTTTAAAATTCCTTTTAGAATATGGAAGGTTTCCGCCACATAACGTAGCCCTTCTTTGAATGAAGGTGCACCATGAGGTACGAGCATGAATTCTTGAAAGTCTACACTGTTATCTGCATGTTCTCCGCCATTCAGAATATTCATACAGGGCACTGGAATACGAACAGCGTTGGTTCCTCCCAAATATTGATACAAGGGTAAATCCAATGACCTTGCTGCCGCTTTTGCCACTGCCATTGAAACACCTAAAATTGCATTAGCACCGAGTTTTGACTTATTGTCCGTCCCGTCCAATTCAATCATAGTGTAATCTATTTCTTTTTGTTGGGTGGCATCCATTCCTTCCAAGGCATCAGCAATAGTAGTGATTACATTTTCGACTGCTTTCTGTACTCCTTTTCCTCCATACCTTTCATCTCCGTCTCTTAGTTCTAGTGCTTCATTTTGACCTGTAGATGCTCCTGATGGAACGGAAGCGTATTCTCTTGTTCCGTCATACAATTCTACATAAACGCGTACGGTAGGATTGCCTCTTGAGTCTAGGATTTCAAGGGCGTAGATTGATTCAATTAATGTGTCCATAAATAGTTTTAGGGTTGTGGATTATTTTATATAAGTTAAATATAAAATGAAAACCTATTGATACATTCATCACACAAATTTGCACTCACATTACATTGAATATCAATTATATTACAATTATCCTATTCTAGTTCCCCCTCCGCTTTCATATACAATGATTTCAACTGATCCAAAGTTTCTTGATTTGGTTTTTCCCACAATCCTCTTTGAATCGCTTCCAGCATTCTCTCCGACATATCTTTCAATGCCCACGGGTTATGTTGTCGGATAAACTCTTGATTTTTTTGATTGAAAAGATACTCTTCTGTGATGCCTTCATACATAAAATCTTCAATCAAATTAGTGGTTGCATCATAAGCAAAAAGGTAATCCATGGTAGCGGCCATTTCGAAAGCTCCTTTGTAACCATGATCTCTCATCCCTTCCATCCATTTTGGATTGACTACTCTTGAGCGGTATACTTTTAATAGTTCCTCTTTCAGCGATTTGATTCTTGGCTGTTCAGGGCGTGAGTGATCCCCAAAGTAAGTGGTCGGCATTTCTCCTTTCTCCAAGTTGACAGCCGCTGTCATTCCTCCTTGGAATTGGTAATAATCATCAGAATCTAATAAGTCATGCTCTCGGTTATCTTGATTTTGGACCACTACCTCCACCATAGATAATCGCTTTCTGAAAGTCTCATGTGCTGACTTTCCTTCATTTCTTCTTCCCGTATACGCATAGCCTCCCCAATTGATATATACATTAGCAAGGTCTTCCTGATTCGTCCAGTTTTTCTCATCAATCAATCCCTGCAAGCCTGCTCCATACGCTCCTGGCTTGGAACCGAAAACTCTGTACAATGAACGTTCGTGAGCCGTTTTTTCATCCAATCCTTCTTTCTTCCAATCCTCTCTTTCTTTTTCAAAACGAGCTTTTATCGGGTTCAAATCATACGGCTCATCCAATTGAGCTACTTTCTCAACAGCTGAATTGAATAAGGAAATCACATCCGGAAAGGCATCTCTGAAGAAACCAGAAATACGCAATAAAACATCGACTCTTGGACGTTTTAATTCCAATGTTGAAATGACTTCAAAATCTTTGACTCTACGGTTGGCTCCCTGCCAAATTGGTCTGACACCCAATAATGCAAAAGCTTGTGCTATATCATCTCCACCTGTTCTCATAGTTGAGGTTCCCCAAACAGAAATCGCTACTGAACTTGGAAACTCTCCCTCTTCCTGCAAGTATCTATCAATGATATTTTGAGCACTTTTCACGCCTAGATCATAAGCGGATGGAGAAGGAATTGTTCTTGTATCTACGGAATAGAAATTTCTTCCTGTCGGTAAAATATCCAAACGTCCTCTGGTCGGAGCACCCGATCCACCGGCAGGAATATATAGGGCATTTAAACCTTTCAGAAGGTGGTCTATTTCATTCCTTGTTTTTAGTAAAGTTGGGATCGTTTTTTCTTTGATAAATAAGACGACTTTTTGTGTTTCCTCACCGTAATTCCCTTCTTGATTATGAATGATTCCTTCTATGATCGTCTTCGCTCTATTTTCCAAAACCTCAACTGCCTGACCAATCGTTCTGCATTCTACTCCCATGATCGTTTGGTGTAATGCCGTTTCATAAACAGTATCCAAAGGATCAAATGCTAATTCCAAATCAATGGCTAAGGCTTGTAAAATACTCTTTGTATCTCCTTGAGGTAAGCGGTGCAATGCCACCAACATATCCAAGAATTTCTCCTCTGATGGCAGTAAACCGAAAATATGTAATCCACCTCTAATTTGAGCTTCTTTTAATTCACATAAATAGCCATCGATCACCTCCAAAAGTACATCAATATCTTTTCCATCTTCATTCAAATCCACTCTCAAATGAGTTGTATTGACAAGGTTTTCAATTTTCGATTTAATCAAATTGGCTCTCTTGGGATCAAGTAAAGCCGACTCGTAAAACTCATCAATCAACAATTCCAATTGAAGCAACTCACCGTAATTTTCAGCCCTTGTCATCGGTGGAATTAGGTGATCTAAAATAATGGCATGATTACGTCTTTTAGCTTGTGTTCCTTCCCCTGGATCATTAATAATAAAGGGATAGAAGTGAGGAATTGCTCCCAAAATGGCGGCAGGAAAACAAGATTCCTTCGACAGTGCTACCCCTTTCCCTGGCAACCATTCCAAGTTGCCATGCTTTCCAACATGAATGATGGCATCGGCTGAGAAGTAATTTTGCAACCAAATATAATACGCCAAATAAGCGTAAGTCGGTGGTAAATCAGGAGAGTGATACGTGGCTTGCAGATCGATATTATAGCCTCGATTGGGTTGAATACTTAAGAAAATATTGCCTAGTTGCTTTCCTGGAATTAGAAAATAACCTTCCCTGTAATTCGGTGATTTTGATGGATGCCCCCACCGTTGTTCTACTTTCTCTCTTAATGCAATGGATAGATGGTTATAGTGGGTGTAAAATTCTTCTTCTTTGATTTTAATTTCAGCTGATTTGTAAGAAAGTGATTCCAGTTCGTTCGTGACATTTTCCGTCAGCAACTCCATTAATTCCTCTGTCCCCTCGGGAACATTTTCACCTAACTTATAGCCAGAGTCTTTTAAAGCTTTTAGTATTTCAACCGTACTTGCTGGCGTATCTAATCCTACTCCATTGGCCAAACGGCTATTTTTACTAGGATAGTTCGGAAGAATAACCGCCACATTTTTCTGGTTGTTTTCTTTTTCTCCCAATTGAATCCAAGCCTTTGCATGTTCGGCTACAAACTGACAGCCTTCTAAATGAGGCTCAAAATATACAATTTCAGAATCCGTCAACTCGTCCTTTTCCTTGGCTTCTTTGAAGGCGATCACTGAGGTAATGATCTTTCCATCCACTTCCGGCAAAGCGATATTCATGGCGATATCAGTCGGAGGTAAACCGAAAGTCCCTTCTTCCCACACTTGCTTATTACAACTCGCCAATATTGCTTGGATGACGGGAACATTGAGTGTATCAAAAATTCCTTTGGTTTCATTGTCTTGAAAACCTTGTAATGAAAAACCGGTCGTATTGATCAGTACATTAGGCGGAGCAATTTTACAATTTTCTAAAAGAGAAAAAATACGTTGCTGAATATCTTCATCACGATACGACAAGGCCATGCAAGTAATGACTGTCACTCCTCTTCGTTCCAACTCTTCAGTGACTGCAATAAAAGGATCAAGGTTATCGGCTAAGAAATAACTTCTATAGCCTAATATCAATACCGTTGCCTTTTCTGTATGTGCTAAAGGTTGATTAAGAATTCCTTTTGAAGGATGATAAAGGAATAAATCAGGAATACTTTCTTGGGCCTTGATTGGAAAATCGTACTCCAATGTTTCATTCATGATCAGCTTCAACACCTCTTTAGTATTTTGCTTTCCTCCCATCACAAAATATTGCCATATTTCACTAACTTTTGAAAGGGGCAAGGTGGACATCTGCATCAATTCCAAATCGGGTTTATTATCGCCCGGCAGGAAAATCACATCGATATCATTGTCTTCTGCAAACTCAACAATGGCTTCACATAAATAAGAAAAGTAAGCGGTCCCTCCCAATAATTTCAACACGACTACTTTGGCTTCTGACACTACTTCCTCGATATAAGTATCAATCGTCAATTCCTGCTTGAAGTACGTCAAGTTGGCTAAACGTAAACTTGGCAGTTTGGCTTCTTCTTGATGTAATTCTTGATAGGCTTTGTTGACGGTGAATAACTCCGTATCTGCTGCGGATAAGAAAAGAAGATCACCTGTAGTTTGTTGGATATGGAAAACGCCTTCGTCGTTGGGGTTCCATCCTCCGGGAAGTGTTGAAATTAAATGCATTTTGAGAGGGGGCTAAAAATAAATTGTGAAGGGTTTGTGCTTTACTTTCAAAGTACTACTTTCAATCACCTTTCCTCTTCATTTTGTCTTGAAACAAAACGAAGCAAAAATTCAAGGCTGTGAAGTCAAAAGCTAAATTCTACTCCAATCGGCTAAATGATTTTAAACTCGCTTTGCTCAAACAAGAAAATCATTTTTAACGCCTCATTACATAGAATTCTTAACGCTTTTCCCTTCAATGCCAATAAGGATACTACCTTAATTGGAAAGACATTTCTTCGATTGTTAGCACTAAGCAACCTTTACTTTTTCTGGTTCTGATATCACATGTTCTTCCACTAATAAGGATAAAACACTTGACGCTAAAGAGAAAAATGCCATTAGTGAAAAGACTAATGCAAAACCAAATTGCATGGCGAATAAGGCTCCAATGATTGCGGCGATGCCTTCTGATAGGGAACGGTAGCCGTAAAAGTGAGAGTAGATACTTTTCTCTTTTCCTTTCTTCAATGACATGGCAATAATGGCACTCCACGAAGGCGTAATGACTGTTTCGCCTAAGGATAAAATGACTTGGATGAGGAAAACATGGGTTGGACTGCTTGCAAAAACATACAAGGCATAACCGGTTCCCATCAAAATATAGCCAATACACATCATGGCTCTTTTACTCAACCTTGACTCATCGATTTTATCAAAAAGGAAAAAGAAAATGCCTTTGAAGATGGCGTAAACACCAATAGCAATTCCGGCATCCATTAACGTCCCTCCTATTTTCTCAATAAAAATGGCATAAATGGGAGCAAGTAAATTTGCTCCCATATGAGTTAGAATTGAGGCTAGTAGTAATAGCTTTATATTCTTATGCATGATTTTAGATCGCTGTTGAAGCTAATTTTAAGTCTCTACCAATCACTACTAAATGTGTCTTTCTCGTTTCTTCTTCTTTCCAAGGTCGATCGAAATAATAATCAAAACGATCACCTACACCTTGAAGAATCATACGCATTGGTTTGTTCGGAATATTGACAAAACCTTTGATTCTGTAGATTTCATGTTCCTTTACCAATTGCGTCATTTCTTTCACCAATTGCTTGATGTCTGACGTTTCTGGGAATTCTAATAATTCTGTGACTAATGAATCGTCGTGATCGTGGTCATGACCATGTTCGTGATGATGCTCGTGGATAGAATGACGGTTATCTAAATCGTCTTCTGCTGACGCTTCAATTCCTAATAATAAATCATTGCTTACTTCTCCATTGACTACAGGAATAACTTTCGTGTTGGCTCTGATTTTTTGCTGAACGTAAGATGAAATTTCTTCAAATTTTTGATCATCCACCAAGTCTCTTTTACTGACCAATACCAAATCTGCACATGACAATTGATCTAAGAACAACTCTTCAATCGGTGTTTCATGATCCAAAGATTCGTCTGCCAATCTTTGTTCTTGTACTCTTTGTCTATCGCAAAATTCTCCTGTTGCTACACCTACAGCATCTACTACAGTGATCACTGAGTCGATTGTAATGTGTGGTTT
Organism: Flammeovirga sp. OC4; assembly: GCF_000812565.1. Classification (GTDB taxonomy): domain Bacteria; phylum Bacteroidota; class Bacteroidia; order Cytophagales; family Flammeovirgaceae; genus Flammeovirga. The sequence goes on from NZ_JTAM01000004.1 coordinate 212,742, forward strand.
TAAGTCAGGCCAGTTCACTGCTCTTACTAATGGTTTTGGCATTGCCAATCCTGAAGTTTCAATCACGATATGGTCGATATCATCTTTTCGCTCAATCAACTCCAACATAGACGGCAAAAATTCTTCCTGTACGGTACAGCAAATACAGCCGTTGGATAACTCAATCAAGTTACACTCATCATCACCACAACCTGCTTTGATGATTTCACCGTCAACACCTACTTCACCAAATTCATTCACCAATAAAGCAATACGCTTTCCGTTGGCATTTTTCATCATGTGGTGCACTAAGGTCGTTTTTCCAACGCCTAGGAAACCTGTAACAATCGTTATTGGGATTTTTCTCATGCTTGTGGTTTTTTCTTTCTTTTATATAAAAATAAATTCCATTTTTCTTCTGCTACTCCGTGCTTATCCATCTCTGATCTTGCCATGGTAAAAAACAAATCAGACATACGGTTGATATACGAAGAGATATAGTCTAATACACTTTCAGGGTCTTCATGACTTAAGGTCACTAAGACTCTTTCTCCTCTTCTTACTTGTGTTCTGCAGACATGACACAAAGCTGAAATCTCGTTCCCTCCTGGTAGTAAGAAATAATCCGAGGGGCTACTCATTTTCCCTTCCATTTCATCAATCCATGCTTCACAAAATTCTGCTCCGTCAGTAGGGTGAGGATTTTGGTTTTCTTTTTTAGAATCTGATGGTCGAGCCAAATGCGACATCATATTCATCATGTCTTTTTGAACTCTATGCAAATTCGGTTGCCACTCGTGGTCATTACCTAATTTTGACCTTAATAGCCCTATGGTCGAATTCACTTCATCCAGTGTACCTATGCATTCTAAACGGGGAGCATCTTTGAACTCTCTTTTTCCGCCGAATACGCCTGTTTTTCCTGAATCACCTTTTCTAGTGTAGATTTTCATAGCGTAAGAGTTTATTTGTTATGTATTTGGACTATTCTGATTCCATCATCAGCCCATGATTTAAATCATGGGTTGGTGATGGAGTAGATTCAATATCGCAAGTGTTAAGCCGACAGGCGTCACTTGTGATTTATAATTGGCGAAGTCTCCCGACTTCGAAAGACAATATTATTCACCTCGAAGTCAGGAGACTTCGCCAATAGACAGTTCCAAGTGATGCTATCGCTTAACACTTGAAACATGGTTATTTTGTATATGATGAAGCAACTGCTGAAGGTCTCCTACTTCACCAAAATAAAAGTGGATGTAAGAGGCCAATACGTTTTTATATTGATAGATTTTTGTTGGAACTTCCTGTTCTCTTGCACTCCAAACGGTTCCAACGGTGGTTACATTTTCGTCTTGATGAACTTTTGAATAATGAAATTCGTGTCCTTTGATGGTGAAATCATCGATGTCAATTTTTCGATAACCCAATGTGAGTTTCATAGCTTCCATTGAACTTGTAAAAGGGAATACACCAACCATCGGTAATTCATTTCCTTTTTGGTCGACCATGTTTTTTCCGAGGTACATCATTCCTCCGCATTCAGCGATGATTTGTCCTCCGTTTTCAGTGTAACTTTTGATGCTTTCTCTCATTTTTGCATTTGCAGAAAGCTCTTGTGTATAGCATTCGGGATAACCTCCGGGGAAGTAAACTAAATCAGAATTAGGGAGTTCTTGGTCATGAATTGGGCTAAAAAATTCAACAGTTCCCAATTGCTTCAAGGCTTCAATATTTTGATAGTAGCTGAAGTTGAAACCTTCATCTTGTGCTACTGCTATTTTGAAGTCGGCATTAGATGTTTCCGACTTAGTTGCAAGGGTTGCCTTTTCTCTTTGAGTAATAGAAAGTAGTTGATCAATAGCGATGGTTTCATTCATCTGATCCGCCATTTTACCGATCATCTGATCATATTTTGAGAGGTTATCAATCGACAGTCCTAAGTGTCTTGAAGGGATTTTACATTCTTCAATAAAAGGGACGTGACCTAATGCTTTTATCCCAACATCATCACATGCTTCTTCTAAAAACTTGTAATGGCTTTTGGTATTGACACGGTTGAAAATTACACCCGCAATATTCAAATCGGGATCAAAGTTTTTAAAGCCATATAATAATGGAGCAACTGAATAAGCAACCGATTTGGCGTCGACCACAAAAATGACAGGGATGTCAAGTTTCTTTGCCAACTCAGCGGTACTTCCTTCCGACTTTCTCGCACCATCAAACAAACCCATTACGCCTTCGATACAAGCCACATCTACCTCATTTGCCAACTCATGATAAGTAGCACGCATGTGTTCTTCTCTCATCATAAAAAGGTCGAGGTTGATACCCGTTTTCCCACAAGCTATTTTATGGAATTTGGGGTCGATATAATCCGGACCACTTTTGAAAGGCTGTACGCTATATCCTTTGTTTTTCAACAATCGAAGTAATCCCAACGTAACAGTGGTTTTGCCCGAATTACTTGTTGGTGCGGCGATAATGAAGCTTGCTGTTTTCATTCAATTTATTCTTTTACGACCATCGGAAGGCCGGATACTACAAATGTTACTTTTTGTGCTTGCTTGGCTATAAACTGATTGATCAATCCATGAATATCTGTAAACTGACGACTTGCTTTGTTCATGGATATCCCACCCAAACCAATTTCATTACTGACCACAATCAGTGTACAGTCCTGCTGTATTAATGCAGTCCATATTTCCTGTGCTCGTTGCAAAGCTTTTTCTTTATCGTAAGCTACCTCATCAAAAATATTGGTAAGCCAAAGCGTAATACAATCCAATAAAACTACTTTTCCAGCAAAATTATGATGATGAATATCAATGGGTTCTTCCACGGTAGTCCAACACTCCTCCCTTCTTTCTTGATGCAATGCAATTCGCTCATTGTGCTCCTCATCCCATTTCTTAGAAGTCGCCAAGTAAATAGGCGAGTCAGATAACTCTAACGTTATTTTTTCAGCAAAAGCACTCTTTCCTGAACGTTGACCTCCTGTGACAAAATGAATATTAGCTTTCATGATTTAAAGGGATAATTTTTGATAATTGCCTCTTAAACGATCGGCTAAATCTTGCATAATGCCTAATTTCACTACGCCCGTTTCCGCATCGACTAAAGTCAAGTGATCTACTTTTTTACAATGGAATTGATAGCTTGAAATAATGTCTTCAATGGCAGTTTCAGCACAAAAACGTCCATCAGAGACAATCACTAACTCCGTTTCTGACAAATCGAAGCCCACCAACATGCTTTTTATTTTTTTCAAAGCGGCGATGATGTTCGTCTTTCCTCCCGTCTGCAATTGCTGAATTTTTTCTGTCACAAAACCGACGTTAGAGGTTTCCTGTACTAACACTTCCGCTTCATTTTGAAAAAGAGAAATCAATGAAAAATGCACATCCGATGATTCGTACTTTTCTATCATCTTCTGAACCGCTCCTTTGGCATAAACAATCACTTGATCTTTGATCATAGAACCACTTGAATCCAAAATAAAGATGACCTGCTTTTTTGTTGGTTCTACTTTAGATTTTTTGATGACTTCGAAAGTATCAGTGGCTAAATATTGACTCACTGTTTTTCGAGTATCTGTGGAAGATTTTATTCCATTCTGATGGATGATTTGCTTATTACTTTCCTTAAAAGACTGTTGTAGTACGACCTCTTTCTCTGGAATTACAGATTCAAATTGATTGGGAGGTGTTTCTTCTTTTGAGTTTTCAGGTTGCTCCTTTTGTTCTTCTTGAGGTGGAGGGTTTTGAGGTGGTTCTTGATTTGGAGGAGTTTGATTTTTACGATGCAAAAGCACAAATTCCTGAATCGCTTTCACATCCTCTTTGGTGACTTTCTTTCTATTTTGAAATGCCACATACGCCCTTGCCGTTTTGACTAATAAAATATCTGCTCTTAAACCTTCTACCGCATGATCAATGGCGAGCTGAGAACAATATCCTAAAACATCACTTTCTAATTCAATGCTTGATAGTCTTTCTTGTGCTGAAATTATTTGATTAAAAAGTTGTTTCTGCTCCTTATCAAAACCTTCAAAAAATGCTTTCGGATCGTCATCAAAAGCCAAGCGGTGTTGTACTATTTTTGTCCTTTCCTCTAATGAAGTTGGCGTTTTCACCTCTACCGAAAGACCAAAACGATCTTTTAATTGAGGACGCAAATCTCCTTCTTCTGGATTCATGGAGCCGATCAAACAAAAACGACTCTTCAACTTTCTTGAAATTCCCTCTCTTTCCAAATGATAACTTCCCGTTGCGGAAGCATCCAATAGCACATCCATCAGATAATCATTCAAAAGATTGATTTCATCGATATATAAAAACCCTTGATGCGCTTGTGATAGCAAACCATGTTGGACTTCTTCTTTTTTATCATTGATGAGCTTTTCCAAATTGATATGTCCCAAAACTCTGTCTTCAGAAGCACCAATCGGCAAGTTGACAAATGGCTTTTGCATCAAATCAGACAGTGAACGGATCAAAGTAGTCTTGCCCGTTCCTTTATCGCCAACGGCTAAAACTCCACCCAAAGTGGGATCGATGATATTAAGAATAAGTGCCAACTTAAACGATTCCTGACCGATGATGGCTGTAAAAGGGAAATTGTTCATTAAGCAAAAATTGAATTGTAAATCCAGTATGATCCGATGACGATTGAGGCTACTCCTGCGAGTCCGTTCATCCACTTAAAAATGGCGATGTTTTTTTCTATAAACCGACTTAAAACCGTCAATAAAGTATAGCTGTAAATGCCCATCGCTAAGATGATACCTACAGATTCTACCAATAGAATTAATACGGCATCCCACATTGTAGCAGAACTTAAAATCAAAGCGGAAGTCAAAGCTCCACCTGTCCCCGCCAATCCATGAAGCATTCCTACCCAAAATGAGCGGTTCATAGGATTCATGGCGATTTCTTCCCCTTGCTTTCCATGAAGGTGAATCGGGTTCGTATCTAAATGATCATGCTCTTCGATCCTTTTATGATCCTGCATCATATCATTGATCTTGTGGTTTCTTTTGATGGCCACAATACCCAACCAAATCATGATCGGACCTACTGACATTTCTGCCCAACTTGATAAATCATGGACAAAAACTTCTGCTGTACTTTTGAACAGCAAGGCAATTCCACCTAACAAAATCAGGGTCACTGAATGTCCTAAAGCCCATTGTGAAGCTTTGAATACATTTTTAAAAGAGGCTCTTTCTTTTTTGATTGCGTTTTCGGTAGCTAGTACGGATACTGCTGTCACGTGATCCGGCTCGAAGGAGTGTAATACCCCTGCCATTAATGGTCGAATGAAACTTGCTCCTGTCATAATTATTTTAGTTTAATAAAATCACCCTCTTTGCCGATGAGGTAGATAGTGAGTTTGGTTTGTTGAATAATAGATTTAGTGGATTGATAACATTTTTGGAGTAGTAACTGATAGAATAATTCCTCTTCGGTAAATGGAAAAATTTCTACAAGTCTACTCGCCATATTTAATTGAAGAATTGCTTCTTGTTGTTCTTTTGAATACCCGCCTTCTTGGGCGATGGATTGAATAAATTCTTTGTTCCAACTGGAAACACAACTGTGCGTATCGGTTTGTCCTTCTGCCAACTTCACCGCTTTTCCCAACATAATTCCGATGGTCACTGCTCTGATCGGTGCACTTTGAATTTTGCGAAGCGTATCACCAATCCAGTTTCCATAATGGATATAGGCTTGCTCCGAAAAATCAGGAAATAGTGCTCTGAGGTATTTCTCACTTCTCGCTCCTGAGTTGATCACGAGTTCATCAATTCCATTGGCCACGGCCACATCGACGCCTTGCTCAATACTTGCGATATAGGAGGAGGCTGAATAAGGTTTTACAATGCCTGAGGTGCCTAAAATGGAAAGGCCGTTCATGATCCCTACTCGCTCATTTAGGGTCTTCTTGGCGAGCTTTTTTCCATTCACCACATAAACAGTGACTGCTACTCCCATTTCCAAATCATAATCATGCAAAAGTTTTTGTAAAGCATCGGTGATCATTTTCCTTGGAACAGGATTAATCGCCGGTTCTCCTACTCCCAATTGCAAACCGGGAAGTGTGACTGTTCCCACACCATCGCCTGCTATAAATTGGATTTCCTGCTCTTCAATCAGCTGTAATTCACAACCTATCTCGGCACCGTTGGTCACATCAGGATCGTCACCTGCATCTTTGATGACACTGCATTTTGCGGAGCTAAAAGAATACTCGCAGTGGTGAACAGGTATAGACAATATTTTCCCTATCGGTAAATGTACTTCTACCGCTTCCTGTTTTTGTTGAAAAATGATCGCCTTTAAGCCTGCCTTTGCGGCAGCCGTGGCTGAGGTTCCTGTTGTAAAACCTTCTTTCAACTCACCTTCTGGAACTTTCTTTAAACCCATGTTTTATCTTTAAAATGTTACCCGATTCCCCCTTCTCCCTACTTCCAATTTTTCTTCTTCTTCATTTTTTCCATTGATGAAAAAACGAAGCAAAAAAATCTAGGCTGTGAAGTCAAAAGCTAAATTTCACTCCTTTCGCCTCAATGATTTTAAACTCGCTGCGCTCAAACAACAAAATCATTTTTAACGGCTCATTTCATGAAATTCTTAACGCTTTTCCCTTCAATGCCGTAAGAAAGGCAGACGTCCTGCGAACAAATAGCATTTATTAAAAACCATTTTGTTCTAATTTATTTTCGAGTTCTTGAACTGTGTAAACCACCTGAAAGGAAGCTGGTATTTTTGGTTCTCGAATAATGATGATCGGAATTCCACAAGTTTGTGAAGCATCAATTTTAGTTTGAAGAAAACCGCTTGCTCCACTTTCCTTGGTCATCACTACATCAATTCCTTTTTCTTTAATCAAAGACTCTTCTAACTCCTGCTCTTGATTAGGCATTGAGAGAATCAAATCTTCTTTAGGAAAACCTGTTTTTTCAGCAATCTCTTTGGAAGATTCCCTTGGCAAAATTCTAAAAATAGATGGATGCTGTTTCCACCATTTCTCAAACTTCTCAATGGTCTGTACCCCTGTTAGTGCCAACAACTTTTTCCCTTGAAATCGATCAAAAAGCAAGGTTTCGGCATCTTTATAATCTTCCGCCCAAAGTATTCCGTTTTCTCCCTCTAGCTGTATTGGCTTTCTTCCAAATCGGATGACTGGAAGCTCATTTTTAAGAGCAATGGAAGCTATCGTTTGATGCAATATTTCTGCAAATGGATGAGCCGCATCAATGATCATTGAAATTTTATTTTCATGGATAAATGCATCCATTTGTTCTTGATCCAATGCACCCGAATGATATTTCATGTACGCACTCTCCTCTACCTCCACTTTTGTTTTCGTAGAGTAAATAAATGACTGTTGACGTCTTTCAAGACATTCCATCACTTTTTTGCCTTCCGTTGTTCCTCCAAAAACCAATACCATGCTTATGCTTCTTTTACGACGAACTTTTTGTTGGTTCTGAAGATATGTTGCCAATCAGGGCTGTATAATTGAGAGCGATTTTTTCTAGCTCCAATTGCCTTTCCGACTACAATCAATACCGTTCTTGTTTTCTTGCTGTCTTTGACGATTTGAGCGAGGTCTTTTAATTGACCTTGATAAACTTCCTCGTCTCTCCAAGTCAATCGGTACATCACGGCCACTGGCGTGTTTTCATCAAAATGATTTAATAACTGTGCTTGAACTTTCTTGGCAATTCCGGCACTGAGGAACAAGCACATTGTCGCGTTGGTCTTGGCAAATGCTTCCACACTTTCTTTGGGTGGCATTGGTGTTTTTCCTTCTCCACGCGTCAACACAATCGACTGCACTACTTCAGGAATGGTAAATTCTGATTTTAAAACCGCCGCCGCCGCACTAAATGCAGAGATACCCGGAACGATGAAATACTCCATTCCCAATTCATCAAAAATGGTCATCTGTTCCTGGATCGCTCCGTAAAGTGATGGGTCACCGCTGTGCAATCTCACTACCGAATTTCCTTTCTTATATTGATCAAACATTAAAGTGATCTGCTCCTCCAATGTCATCATCGCTGAGTTACGAACAATTGCACCTTCTTTACACCAACTGATCATTTCCTCTGGCACCAAACTTCCTGCATACAATACGCAGTCTGCTTCTTCCAAATACTGCTTGCCTTTTACAGTAATCAATTCCTCATCACCCGGACCTGCACCAATAATGGCTACGGCAGATCTTCTCTCAAAGTCCTTGATTAATGCGATCGAATAGGTAAACTTATCGTCGTTTTCTAGGTGTACTTTTGTTTTTTCCACCAATACTTTGTCTTGCTTGGAAAGTAACATGGCTGAAGATTCAGAAACGCCATCCACTCCTATTTTGGATTGTACCATCTCACTTGGATTCGGCACTTTTACTTCATCAATTTCCTCTTTTGAGAAAGTAGAAAATGGTAAATAGTATTTTTTGGAAAGGTCGAGGTAAGCACTTTGCTGGGCTTTGATATCAATAGATCCAAACGTTTTCAAGGCTGAAAAAGCAATCTTCTGCTCTTCTAATTCCGCCTTTAATCGTGCTTCAAAAAGAGGAAAATCTAAGGTCTTCGAACAACCCGAACCTAAGGCCAATACTTTAGGTCTGTAGTAGAGAGATGGTAGATTGAAATCGTAAATTTTATATGTCACCGCGATCAATAACTCAAACTTCTCTGCATCGATTTCTTCTGCATCATAAAATACCGTCACAAACTCGGGAAGGTTTTTCTCTAAGTAAGCTGTGCCTTTGTCCTTTACATCCAACAATAATGCTGTAGGCTGATTATTGACAAATAAGCTGATCAAATGATTTAAAGGCTGATCTGTTTCTACCGTCCAATCATAAGTTTGGCTCAGCGTATCCAACGCCCATATTTCTTGTAAATCACTCGATGTACTGATGATAGCTTTTCCTCCTACCACTTGAGCGATTTTCTCCGCAAATTGATTGGCTCCACCTTGATGTCCTGAAAGGACCGACTGAATATTTTTGCCGTGATCATCAACACAAACCACCGCAGGATCTGTTGCTTTTGTTTCGATAAATGGAGCAATCAAACGCACACAAATACCCAATGCACTGACAAAGCAGATACCATCTAGTTTATGGAAATAGTCGTTTAGATAATCATTTAAGGAGGCCACAACAGATACATTTTCGTTTTCTGTTGTTCGAGTAGTGACCACTAAAGATTTTGGGAATTCTTTCTGGAGAATAAGCGCCTGTGCTAATCCTCTATCAGTAGTGGCTATTATAGCTATTTTTTTCATTTAAAATTCTTTTTTGCGACCAATAGATGTATCGTATTGTGGTCATTGAGACTCATTTTAATCGGCTCTGCTACGGTATAATTCAATGTGAGACAAACTTTTTGGAAGGTCTCATAAGATTTCTCTAATACCGTATTCATCACCATCAAACCATTAGGAAGTAAAACAGAATTCAGTTTATGAATCATCTCTTCTAATCGGTTGCCATGACCTCCAATAAACACGACATCTGGAGGCGTAATTTTTTGTATATCTTCTTCAAAGAAATCATCAATACTTACCACTATACCCGGGCAATGATGACGCTTTGTATTGTTGTCTATGATTTCTCCGCATTCTGTTCTTTTCTCAAAAGCGAAAACTTGCAATGACGGATAGTTCAGCTGAGCTTCAATGGCAATGGAACCTGTGCAACTTCCCACATCCCAAAAGCACTTCTTATCCCACAATTCCAATGCTTGAAGTGTCAAAGAACGAATGGGCTGTTTGGTCATCATTCCCGGTCTGCCTTCCAAGGTTTGGAAAGTACTATCTGCAATACTTCGGGGAGGAACAAAGTCAGAGGTCTTCATCAGAATTACACAATTCAGCAATTGGTAATCGGCAATTTCACTCGCTTCTCCCAAGGTGAATTGACGAACTCTTTCTTGCTCTCCATCCAATTCTTCACCGACATAGACGGTATAATTTGGATAGCCATAAGTGAGTAATCGCTGTGCAATATGCTGTGGCGAATGCTCCTTGTCCGTCAAGATTCCTATCATCTTTTCACCCTGCATCAAGCAAACATCCAAAGGTTTCCAAGTACGTCTGCCATGTAATGAAATGCTTTTCAAATCGCTGTAATTCAAAGAGGCTTTGTGTGCCAATCGTTGAATAGAATTGAAATACGGCAATACTTCTAGTTCGGCAGAGGGTAAAAGTCTTTTCAGCGTATTGCCAAAACCAAAAAATAATGGATCGCCCGAAGCGAAGATCACTACCTTTTGCTCTTTCGTTTGATACTGATGAATGACGTCCTGCATTTTACCCGAAATCTCAATCCATTCATGATTTTCAGGCAAATGCTTTTTCACCAATTGATAATGCCTCTTTCCACCAGAAAAAACAGTATGATGGTGTATCAACTGTTTTACCTCAGCGTTCAGTTGCACTTCAGAATGATTGCCAATTCCGATGATGTAGAAGTCTATATGTTTGTTTTCTTGTGTCAAGACTTAGAAATAGTTTTCAGATTCTTGAAGCGTGAAACAAGCATTGACCAAAGCGGCAGCAATATTACTTCCACCTCTGTTGCCATTTAATACAATCCACTCGGCATTTTTCACTTGTACCAACTGTTCTTTGGATTCAATGACATTGACAAAACCTACCGGAACGCCAATGATCCCTGCCGGTTGGAAATCAGGATTTTCTCTCAACTGATCTGTCAATTCAAACAAAGCTGTTGGCGCATTTCCTACCACAAACAAAGCATTCGGATACATAGCAATTGCTCTTTTTATCCCTGCTTGAGAACGCGTCAGACCTTCTTCTTCTGCCAAAAGGAGTGTCTCTTCATCATTCAAAAGACAAACAACTTGATTGCCGTATTCCTTTGTATATTTTTTTGTAATACCGGCTTGCACCATCGTTACATCCGTCACAATTGTCCCACCGTTTTGAAGGTATTTTGATAAAGACTTGACCGCTCTTGATGAGGCTTCATAATGCACATGATCATCGATTACCCCCGTGGTATGAATCAAGCGTGTAATCGCCCATTTATCTTCTACTGAATGCTCTAAATCTTGTAATTGCTCTGTGACAATACGGAAACTTTCTTGTTGGATTTCCTGTCCCGTTTGTGGTTTTCTATTCAAATACCCTCGAGGTGTCACTAAGTGATCTTTAAACTGGAAAGTCTGCGAATTACCAATCATCACTAAAGAGAACATATCCACCATTTCTACATCAAAAGTCCCTAAGGTCTGAATTGTGATTTTCTCTTCAGGGCGTGTCACTTGACGAATAATCGCTACAGGTGTGCTCGGGTCACGTTCTTCTAAAAAGATTTTTTTCAAACGCTCCAACTGCCAATATCTTTTCTTGCTTTTGGGGTTATATAAACTACAAACAAAATCACCTACAGCTGCCGCTCGGATACGCTTTTCAATCACTTGCCAAGGCGTCATTAAATCTGATAAGGAAATACAGCAGAAGTCGTGTCCCAATGGAGCTCCCAACTTACTTCCTGCCGCTAAAAATGCAGAAACACCCGGCAAGGTTTCCAACTCAATTTCGGCCTCTTTTTCTAAAGAAGCCACTTGATAAACAATGGCAGCCATGGAGTAAATACTCGCATCTCCCGACCCAATCACAAATACATGTTGGTTCTTTTTGGCTTCCTCAATTGCTACAATTGCTCGCTCCTCTTCTTTCCCCAAAGGCATGGCAATTTTTACTGCACCTTCTTTCAGATAGTCTTCACAAAATTGAAAGTAATAGTCATAACCAATCACTACATCTGCTTTTTGCAGTGCATTGACCACTACCGGTAATATATAGTCTTTGTGTCCAGGTCCTAAACCTGCTACTGTAATTTTCATGCTTGTTTGTTTTTCTTTATAATCAGTAAAGAGAAATAAGGGATCGTTCTCTCTTGAAGTTTGTCTAATGATGAAGTCATGAATTGCTCCGTAGTTCCGAGCTTTTCACAATACGTAAAATTGATTTCCTCTCTTTCCAAAATAGGCTGAATGTGTCGCATGACAGATCTGATTTTCATCAAAACCACCGTATCCGAAACTTTCAAGGCATCTTCTAGTACCTGTGTTGATTTTAGAATAGGAAGCACGTGAATCGTCTCTCCTAAAAGGGCGAGCGGTTGTTGAATTTCTGCTGCTCCTAGATGGAAAGAACTAATGCCCGGCACCAACGAAATTGGAATATCTGTCTGTTGGAATTTCTCTAAGAGATAAGAAAATGAGCTGTACGTACTCAAGTCTCCTTCACAAACGATGGCTACGTCCAACCCTTCTGAAACATCTTTCTTGATCTTCTGAAAAGCCTCTTCATATACAGGATGAACATGGACTCTATCGATGGTCATTTCCATATAAAAGCCGACTAGCTTCTCCTCCGGCAAATCATAACCCTCCATGATTTGAAGTGAGTAACTACTCTTTCTTCCATCTTGAAAAATGGATCCGGGATAATAGATTTTATCAACAGATTGAAGCAGTTTATATCCTTTCAGCGTAATCAAATCGGGATCACCTGGACCCAATGAAATGCCGTATACTTTTCCTTTCTCCATTAGATCCCCAATATATTTTTCACCGTTTTCATCACTCCTTTCTTCTCATCCACCTTTTCATCCTCCTCGAAAAGAATTCCTTTTACATTCAAATGATGACCGATTTGCTCCTTGCCTTCCTCTTCTTCAAAACCAATAATCTGCTTACGGTACTTACACATCTGACAGTTCATATTGGCCATTCCGTTTTTGGCTTGATCGAGTCTTTCATCAAAAGCTTTCATAATCAATTCATCAGATCCAAAGGCCTTAGTATTGACATATTCAGTAGTGGAATCCTTATTAAACTCCTCTACAGTTTCATAAATTCTTTCTAATAAAACACCCGTAAAAAAGAAGAATGGAATCACATAAGTACGCTTCATACCTAGTTTCTCAAACATTGGCAACGCTTCTGCGGTCGAGGGATAAGCTGTACCGCTGTAGGCCACGGATGTAAATCCGAATCCCATTCCTTCCCAAAGCATCGCCGCTAATTTGTGTACATCAGAGTTGGCATCTGGATCCGTAGTTCCTCTGCCAATCACCATCAATCCACATTCTTTACGATCAATTGGTGGTAATAAGGCTTCCTGCTCCTCAATTCGCTTCTTCGATAAATCCAACAAATAAGAACTTACACCAATGTGTGTTCCCATCTTGATTTCAAGATCAGGGTAGTACGATTGGATCGTGTTCATCTCATAAGGAATATCATTTTTGGCATGTGAACCCGCAAACAGTATGACAGGCAAAGCGTAGATTTTTCGTACTCCTTTTTCATACAATCGCTCTACTGCAGCTTCATACAGTGGATGACTGAATTCCAAGAAACCATAATCCACTTCATATTCATTCTCGTATCTTTTTTTCAATAAAGCCACGAGCTTTTTAAATGCGTCAGTTCCTGTTTTTCTTCGGGAACCGTGTCCACATAATAATATTCCTTGTTTCATTCTTAATGTATTTTTACTCCTTCGTTTTCATTGAAGTAGGCTTGAGGATCATCGTATTTATATTCAAAGGATAATAATCGCTTTGATTTACTATTATCAACTAATTTGTAAGCAGTGCTTTTACAATCTCGGAAAACTGGAAGAGGCAATCCCAACGTCATTGCCGCATTGGTATACAAATCCCTTCGAATAGGATGAAGGGCTGCACACCCATTAATGATTTCTCCAAAAACATCTTGCTCTATGACTGCCAAAATCAAATTGATCGCATCCGCTTGATGAATGACATTGACAGGCACATTCGGATTTTTCAACACTCTATTTTCTCTGAGAAGTTGAGAAGGATGACGCCCTCCACCAATTAAACCTGCCATACGAATAGCGGTCAATTGCTCTCCAAAATGTTGACGTAAGACTTGTTCTGCTTGATATATATTTTTACCTCCTATGGTTTCAGGAGTAAATTGATCTGATTCTTTGATGGTTTGATTGGTATTCGGATAGACTGAAGTGGAACTTACAAAGATGACTTTTTGATGAGGAGGCGTTTGTTTTGTCAGTTGTTCGATCTGCCTGACATAAACTCCATGTTTATCTCTTCGATCAGCAGGCGGAAAACATACGATCAAGACTTCTGTTTCAGCAATCAGATTATCCCAATCTCCTTTGATATGATCTTCCTCTACTTTTACAAGAGTAATCTGATCTGTGAGTTCAAAAGCGATTAATTCCTCTTCCGAAGCCACACTTCCTTTTATATCAAAACCTCTTTCTTTTAATCGTTCTGACAATGGAATTCCTAACCAACCGACGCCTACAATAGTCACCTTCTTTTTCATACCGTTTCCAATTTTATTCCTTTTAATTGTACTTCTAAACAGTATTCCCAAGCGTGATTCTCCAACCAAATTAGTCCAATATCTTCTCCGAATTTATTTCTCATTCGGACTCCTTTTTTCAGAGTATCCAATTGTTCAAAATATTCGACTACGGCAATTCTCTTTTTGACGAGTTCTTGATTTTTCTGGTCAATAGGAGCGATAATCAATTCAATCGTTTCACTCTCCAATTCCAATTCAAGTGTATACTTTTGACTGTAATTGACGCTTTTGATTTCACTAAATGAGATTGATTTTTGACCAGAAAGTGTGAGCGTAGATTTTGGACTATTTTCTGATAAATAAAGAAAAAGAGGAAAGGTGTATTGGTCCGAAGCAAAGCCCCTAGTGATCCGACATTCTCCAAGTTCAGGATCCATTTTGATTGAAAATGGTTTAGGAGTAAATGCTTCTCTTTCTTTGTCTGATTTGATTGCAGACCATTCGTCCTGATACAGTAAATAATCAGTGACAGGTTCCTGATTTTCGATATGGCTTTTGATGATTTCTAAGCCTTTTTCTGGATTAAGGTCCTTGTACCAATAGTTAGGTTGCACAATGCATGTTGGAGCATCTTCACACCGACCGTTACATCTTGTTTTGATCGTGTGTGTGCTGTCCCATTGTCCACTATTTCTTAAGTAAGCACGTACGTTGCGTACCACTTCCTCTGATCCTGCTTTTTGGCAAGATCCTCCATCACAAAATAAAAAAATCTGTTGAGTTTCAGCGATGTTTTTCCCCATTAGTCAGATTGTTTGATTGAATAGCAACAATTGGGGATAATAGAATGACAATCTGTTTATTTAAATTAGTCTGGGAGACTAATAGTTTTAGCAATAGATTGAAAGTCAGAACTTTTATTCCCGAAAGTCTTATAATTTCTTAGTACTTCTTCAGGCAGGTATTCTGACTTACTTTCTTTTGTTACTCCTTCCCATTCCTCATAAACAGTGGCTCATTGTAACAAAATTGTTTTCCGAAAAAACGAAAGCTTACAGCTGCGGGTACAGTCTTGGATTTTCACCAAATTCCCTTTTCATTCCTTAAAGAACATGGATATTTTATCTTTATTCTTTTATCCTAGTACTTGTTGGAACACCCTTAAAGCATAACAAAGTTACTTAATTTTCATTGCCATACAAATGTTGTCAAAAACAAAATCCATACGGTTTTCAACAGACTCAAATGGAAGGTAAATTAGTTCAAATCCACACTCTAAATAGGTTTCTTCAAGCACTTTAGAGAGTGATTTTTGATAAGAAAATGATTCAGGTCTTTGGGGATCAGTGATATAAATCTTCTCCCATGGAAGTGCAAAAAAAACCTGCTTATGATAATATTTCTGATAAGGAAACGCTGTTAATTCTTTTTGAATGGGTTTGTTTTGAAACTTCAGATAGGCTATTGTATCAATAATACTGCGATCGCAAAAAACTGCATCTGGATTATCTTTTAATTGATGCTTTGTTTTTTGAAATACTAATTCACTAAACCGTTCTACATCTTTCCAGGGCATTCCTTCTCCACCCGTCAACTGTTCATGCATAATCACCTGTCGGGAAGCTTCGGGCATTGTAGGAGTACCGTCATTATTTATTGCATTAATTAATGTCGTTTTTCCTGTACCTGCTGCGCCTGAGATGATGTATTTTTGCATTATAAAAGTTGAATTAAAATTCTAGTAGTTAGACGATCTACACCTTTAAAAATTTACAAGAAAATTGAATCCTCACCTCCCTTTTCTTGTGTGTTCTTCATTTTTTCCATTGATGAAAAAACGAAGCAAAAAAATCTAGGCTGTGAAGTCAAAAGCTAAATTTTGCTCCATAAGCCTAAAATCTTCAAAACTCGCTGCGCTCAAACAAAAGAAGATTTTTTAACGGCTTATTACACAAAATTCTTAACGCTTTTCCCTTCAATGCCACCTGAGTGTCCTAAACCTCATCAATTGTAATTTTCTGTCAACATTCAAATTTTCAAAGTGCTATTAGAGTGTAAATAGAAACGATTGACAATATGAAAAGCCAGCTTGTAGCATAGTTGACATTACCTACTTTGAAAATTTCTTGATGCTGAATATTTCTATCATTATGACCTATATAAGGCTTATCTACTAATTTCCCTCCGTAAAAATTGGGTCCTCCAAATCTCACATTAAGAATATAAGCCAATGCTGCTTCTGGATAGCCGGCATTTGGGCTACTGTGTTTTTTTCCTTCTGAGAAAACCGTAAAAAGTCCACCTAAACGGAAAGTAACAATCAACATAAAGAGAGCTGTTAAACGGGCTGGAATATAGTTGGCTACATCGTCCAGTCTGGCGGCAAATTTACCAAACTTTTCGTAACGCTCATTTTTGTAACCAATCATGGAATCAAAGGTATTGATCATCTTATATGCCATAGCACCCGGCACTCCGAAAACGGCAAAGTAAAAAAGTGGAGCGATCACGCCATCACTTAAGTTTTCTGACATGGTTTCTAATGTTGCTGTGCGAATTTGCTGTGCACTTAATTCAGAGGTATCACGCCCTACAATCCATGACAATCGCTTTCTTCCAGCTTCTAACCCGTCTTTTTCTAATGCATTAAAAACGGCAATTCCTTCTTTGACCAACGTCTTATTCGCCAAACAATAGAACAGTAAAATAATACTGATTACCGAAGTAATAATTGCATTAAAAGAATGTAGCAAACCTAAAAAATAATAAGGCACGGCAAAAGAGAGACTCACCAATATAATCGTCAGAAGGGCGCCTTTGATGAGTTTATTCTTGCCTTTATTCAACCTTTTTTCTCCAAAAGAAATCAAATTTCCATACCCCACAATAAGATGAGGTAATGACCTTGGATCTCCAAAAATAAGGTCTAAAACAAAAGCAATAGTTAGTATAATGACAGATGCTAAATCCATGATTTTAATGCTTTAATGATTTGTTCGTTAGCCATTGGTAACTGTACTGAAAGTCGAATATGCTCTCCTTCCAAATTGGTGAAGTTGGTGGCATCACGAATTAAAATTCCTTTTTCAATTAAGTAGTTTTTTAACTCACTTGCCTTTCCTTTTAAGAGCTTCACTAAGAAATAAGAGGTGTTAGTAGATTGTATTTCTATAAAATCTATTTCCTTTAATTGCTCTTGAAAAACCTTTCGCTCTTCCAATAATTGATCAATATCAAAAATCAAATCATCGTAGTTTTCAAACAAAAACTTCCCTGCCGAAAGTGCCAATCCATTTACACTCCATGGGATTCGGATGGCTTTCAAGCTATCAACTTTTAATGCATTAGAAATGATATAGCCTAAGCGGAGCCCAGGAATGGTAAAAGTTTTCGTCAGAGAACGGACAATGATTAAGTTATCATATTTTTTGACCAATGGCACAACTGAAATTGTGGCTGAAGTGAACTCAATATAGGCTTCATCAATCACAAAAGTTGTCTTAGTATTTTCCTTTAGTAGATGTTCTATTTCTTCAAAAGTGAAAATACTTCCCGTAGGATTATTAGGGTTACAGATAAAGACTAAATCATTACAATGCTCTTGAATCACATTTCTATCGACCACTTGATAATCTACCTCATGGATTCTACAAGCATCTTCATATTCTGAAAAAGTGGGCCCAACAATAGTGGCTGATTTCCCTCTAAACAGCTGTGCAATCAGATAAAAAGCTTCAATGGCTCCGTTGGTAAAAAGAAAATTGTCTGCTGGTAAATCATAGCGTTTTGAGGCACAAACTGAAAGTTCCTCTGCTGCAGGAGAGGGATAGTTTTGAATGTTATGCAACTGATTTTTTAAGGTATCCAGTATGGCTGGAGGGCATCCTTTATAAAAAACGTTGGAGCTGAAGTTGTGTTTGATTTGACCTTTTACCAAATGAAGGTCATCACCATGTCCGTTTAGCATATATCTTCCATGATTTTATTGATCTCCAAATTCTCTTCTACCCAGTCTGCCAACTTATCAAATTGCTCTCCTTTGAACGTCTTGTAATCTAAAGCCTCTGCATCAGGAAACTTTCTTTTCAATAGCTCATTGACCACTACTTGATTATCAAAAACACCATGCAAATACGTACCCCAACTCAATTTCCCATCAAAAAATCCTTCCTTCACATCTCCCATTGTATTCAATGCAAAAGCTTCTGGCACCAACGTTTCACCCATATGAATCTCATATCCTTCACACACCTCATCGTAATTCTTAAAGGCAAATTGTTGTTGTACGGTTTGTTTACTTTTCGATAAAGTCGTTTCAATATCAAAAATTCCTAATCCCAATTCTTCTTCTTTTTCTCCTTCTACATGATGTGGATCGTAAACCACATTACCCAACATCTGATAGCCTCCGCAAACGCCTATGATTGGAATTTTATCATACAATTCACCAATCAATTTATCGATACCTTCTTCCTTCAGCTTCGCTAGATCATTCATGGTGTTTTTTGTACCCGGA
This sequence comes from Flammeovirga sp. OC4, assembly GCF_000812565.1. Taxonomy (GTDB): domain Bacteria; phylum Bacteroidota; class Bacteroidia; order Cytophagales; family Flammeovirgaceae; genus Flammeovirga. The sequence continues at coordinate 231,599 of NZ_JTAM01000004.1, forward strand.
AGTACAATCACATCGGCCTTTTTCAGTTCTGCATGATCTCTAGTATAATACAAGTTGATCAATGGCTCATTTTCCAAGGCTTGGAAGTCGGTGTAATTCGACATATAATAATGCTTCACTACTGCCACATTGAGCATTCCTTCTTCCGCTGTTATATTTCTAGTGCTTAAAGCAACAGAATCTTCTTCTTCAATAATTATATCTTGGGCATAAGGCAATACACCCAAAACAGGATAGCCCGTCAACTCTTCCAACTTCTTCTTTCCTTCTACAAAAAGGCTTGCGTCCCCTCTAAATTTATTGATGATAATGCCTTTCAATAATTCCTTTTCCCAATCTTCCAATAAAGCAATCGTGCCATAGACACTACCAAAAACGCCTCCTCTATCAATATCCGCTACCAAATAAACACACGCATTGGCCGCTTTTGCCATACGCATATTTACAATATCTCGATGCTTTAAATTCAGTTCACTAATACTCCCTGCCCCCTCCATGACGATGGGACCGTACTGATCAGAAAGTTTATGAAAGGCTTTTTGAGCTTCCGCAAAGAGGTGTTTCTTATTTTCTCCTAGGAAATAATCTTTCGCTGTTTGATCACCGATTGGTTTACCATGCAGTACTACTTGTGATTTATTTTTTGCAGAAGGTTTTAATAAAACAGGATTCATCTCTACCATTACGGGCAACTGACATGCTTCTGCCTGTACCGCTTGTGCCCTTCCAATTTCTAGTCCATCGTAAGTTGCAAAACTATTCAGCGACATGTTTTGGGCTTTGAAAGGTGCCGGTTGATAGCCTTTATTTTTCAACCAACGGCAGATACCTGTGGTAATCCAACTTTTCCCTACGTCAGAACCGGTACCTACCAGCATGATAGGACGCATGTTTTTCATTTTAGTTTGATGTTAATTTCGGCTAAGTACTCCGGTGGTCAATTAAACTATACTTTAATTATGATCAGCTACTTAAAGAGTAATTAGTCCTATTTATAAAACTTGGTTACTTCTTAATTCGATATTAAAGAGAGATGAATGAAATTTATAGCGAACTAAGAAATATGACACTAAGGTAAATAATATTTTTTGATCCATAGGTTAGCAATCTTTTTAATGGAGTCTAATTATTGTCATACTTTTTCTCAAAGAAGTGGTTATTGATGCATCGATAGACTTCATTTAATGGAAATAAAAAAGTGATACCGCCTAAAAATAGACGGCATCACCCATAATTGACAATTGAATCTAAATCACTACTACGCTAATGATTATCTTTTAATGACCTTCTTACGAAGCACTTCATTTTTCTCATGACTAATAATCTCGAAAACATATGTTCCTGAAGGAAGATCCGATAGGGACACTTCCATAGTACTGATGCTTTCTAAATTATCGATTGCTTTTACATGATGTCCTAATAAATTGTAAACATTAATAGAAGCATTTCCAACAGCTCTATTCAATGCAATTTTAATAGTGCCTGATGTTGGGTTAGGACTAAGCACAGCATCTAAGCTTTCTGCCTCAAACGCTGAGTCTAATGATTTTTGAGTACTTATTCTTGCTGAAGATGATACATCATTTCCACCGAAGAAGAATCCATACTCTGCATTGGCTAATGCCACTTCGATTTGTGCCCAACCTCTATGGTAACGTTGTGTATAAGGCTCCCCTGCCAAGTAGGCTTCTTCTAATCTTGCAAACTCAGGATCGTCTTTGTATTGAGGACGAATATCTAAGAATGACATTCCTGATTGAATTGTCGCACCACTTGGTAATGTACCTGTAAACGTTTCCGGAACATATACTTCTTGCTCGAAGATTCTTGCAAAGTCAGCTCTCTCTTCTAATGAAGCAACACCTTTGTCATCACGGTAAGTTACCCACATTCTATCCAAGATTTCTTTTGCTAAATATTGAGCAGCTGTATCAAGAGTAGCATACTTTTCGGTTGCTGCCGCATAGTAGATCAATGTTTTTGCTAAAGAAGCAGCCACACCTAAATCTTGATTGTAGCTTGTCACCGTTACGTGAAGATTTGCATTGTCACCTGGGTTTGCAGGATCCCAAGTATCCGGCTCACCTGTCCATTCTAATCCAGCAGGAATATCAAAATCGTTATCACCTACTAAAACCGTCTCGTTGACAGCCCACTGTGCCCACTTCGTAATCAAGTCTCTTGCTCTTGGATCGTTGTTGATGTAGTACAATTCAGCAATACGCTCCATTGACCATACTTGCCATCCGAACCATCCACCTGAACCTGGATCGTGATACACTGGGTTTTCATCATAAGCCATATCGTAGAAAGTAGATTTACCTGCAGGATAAACGCTGTAATCACCATTCCAGCTGTTTGTTGCTCCACCTGCTATACCACCTTCAGCAGATTGTAACCAAGTATAGAATTCTAATTGACGGTCTAAACTTGTCGACCAATCTCTTACACCATTTGCTGAAACCGGCTTCAATTCTTCAACTTGAGATAATGCATAAGCCGCTACTGGGTTTTGATACCCAAAGTGGCAGTGTGATGCTCCAATTCTAAATGCCCATGCTGCAGAAGCGTCTGTTGCTCCACCCCATGACATGTACCATGACATTAGGTAATGCACATTATCATAGCTTGTTTGAGATGTCGCATTTGGATCTTGTGCACCTAGTGGTTTGAAGTACTTATCAAACATCGCTAATCTCAAGTAATCACCCATTTTAGAGGCTTTATCCAAATCTAAGTTGCTTAAACTTACCCCTTGCTCTTTTGCGTATTCGTAAGCCCAATACATTACTTGAACTGCTCTTGCGTCTGCATCCGGAGCACTTGTGTATCTCCATTGCGTAGAGTAAGCTTTATCTTGTGTAAATAATGGTAAGAAACCATCTGCACTACCCCACTTAAATGCCTCCCATGATGGATGAGGAACCGTTTCAAATACTGACTCTTGCTCACCTCTTTGGAATGTATTGATATATGAAGGAGCACTTACGCCATCTCCACGATTACCATAGCCGTAGAAGTTATCATTGTCCAATAACCAGTGCATTTGGTAGATATGAGGATTACCATATGCTGCTTCTAATTCAGCTGAAACATAATCTCCTTTCACTGGATTTGTGAAATCTAATGGAGCAGGATATAATTCAGGAAGTGGGAATTCAGGAGCGTAAGCTGCTGGACTTGATGGGTCATAAGCACCATTTGTTGGTTGATCTTCTGCTGTTGGAATGATAAACTGTTCTGTTTTTCTCCATACTTCTTTTAATGGCTCCCAATCTCCTGTAATTCTACCATGCATTGCTTCTAACCACATCCAGTAAGAATATAATTCTGAAGTCGACTCATGACCATGATCTGGAGCTTCTACAATCAGTGATTCTACAGAGTGATGTGGAGATCCTTCTGGACTGAAATATCCATTAGCAGGATCTAAATACATATTTCTCATTTCTACGAAACGCTGAATGTACTCATTGTCTGTTGTTGGTGGAGGAGTAATAATCACATCATCTTCTTCTGCAGTGATTGTAATGATTGCTTCATCTGATCCACCTTTTGCATCCGTAACCGTCAATGTTACATCATAGCTTCCAGCTACTGTATAAGTATGAGTCGTTAAGGCGCCTTCTGCTGTTGTTCCATCACCAAAGTCCCATGCGTAAGATAAAGTATCGCCATCTGCATCAGTAGAACCTGATCCGTCAAAGCTTACTACAAATGGAATGTTACCAATTATTCCATCCACTGAAATACTTGCTACAGGAGGTGTATTTTCCACTGGAATAGTACCATCATCACAAGAAGGAGCTGTTGCTGAATTATTGAAATAGATAGTAAAACCACCTGTCTGTGATACTAATACAAGGTTATCTGTATCAATAGTTACCCAATATGCACCGTCTAAACCTGTGAAACCTGAACCTGTAATCGTCACTGAAGGCTGTGCACTAGCTAACGTCTGTGATATATTTGGCAATAAATCAACATACCAATTAGGAACACCATCATTTGTATTGAATGCAAACTGATATAATCCATTATTCTCTGCATCCCAGTTAATCGTGAATTCTCTCATATTTGAAAGATCTGGACCAGCATTTCCTAATACATGAATATTCGCGAAAGCACTTGAAATGCTTGCTAATGAAGTCGATTGAGGTGCTCCAAATGTACAATCACCTTCTTCTACTGGAGGAACACTATCAGTTGTCACTGTAATTGTTTCACTCGCAGTACTTGAAGCTCCTTCTGTATCCGTCACTGTTAATGTTACCACATAAGCACCTACTTCTGTAAAAGTATGAGTTATAGCAACACCTGTATCTGCCATTCCATTACCGAAGTCCCAAGCATATGTCAAACTATCACCGTCAGCATCTGTTGAACCAGAAGCATCAAAACTAACTGCCAATGGTAAATTGCCATTTGTAACATCTGCAGTCATAGCCGCTACTGGAGCTGTATTTTCTACTGGAGGATTAACCACTTCACCACACTCTGGAGCTGTAGCAGATGTACTGAAGTAAATAGTATATCCTTTTGTTTTTGATACTAACACGAAATTACCTGCATCAACAGTAGCCCAATAGTCGCCATCAAAACCGGCAATTCCTGAACCGCTAATTGTTGCTGAAGGATTCGGTTCATTGAAGTTATGTGTGACATTACTCTTTAAATCCACAAACCAGGATGGAGAACCATTGTCAGTATTCATTGAGAATTGGTAAAGGCCATTATTTGTGGCATTCCAATTAATCGTAAATGTTCTGATGTTTGACAAATCCGGTCCTCCATTACCTAACACATAAATATGATTGTAATCTACATTATCTAAAGAAGGTAAAGCACTACTCAAAGGTGTTCCAAAACCGCAATCCGATTCTATTACTTCCGCAACTGTAACTACTGATGAAATGACATCTGTTTCTCCATCAGTATTTGTCACTGTCAATGTTACAGTATACTCTCCCACTTCTGTGTAAGTATGATTTACAGTAACACCACTCGCTGTAGTACTATCCCCTAAATCCCATGAATAACTTAATAGCGTTTCCAAGTTGTTTGTTGAAGAAGAAGCATTAAAAGCTACATCCAATGGTGCTGTACCTGTAGTTGGAGATGCTGTAAATGCCGCTTTCAATTCTGGGATGATCACCTCATTCACAACAATTGTTTCAGTTGCAGGAGATGAAGTGTTTTCTCCATCACTTACCGTTAAAGTAATGGTGTAAGTACCCGGCAGTGTATAAATAACTGATGGTGCAACTTCTGTTGATGTTTCTCCGTTACCGAAGTCCCAAGAGTACGTCAAATTATCTCCATTAGGATCTGAAGAAGCTGATCCATCCAATGCAACTTCCAAAGGAGCAAAACCTTCTGTTAAGTTTGCAGTAAAAGAAGCTACAGGGCTGTTTGCTCCACCAGGCTCTTCACCAAATACTAACACTCCATTATCATAAACTGGTATTCTTGGAGACTCATCTTCTGAATCTAATCCAAATGCTGACCAGTCATTTGAAGTATCATAAGGAACACCATTTCCAACTCTGAAATTGATCTGTACATCACGACGGAAAGCAGGATCACCGATAGGAGCAATTTGTTCTCCAGCTAAAGATACTTCTGCATAGTAGATATTATTAGTTGCATCCCAAGCCGCTACTGTCATCGTACTATTACCTTGTACTGAGTTTAATTCGGGTTGGTAATCCGCAATTGTATAACCTTCTGCTACACCTTCAGAAATATCGAAGAAGTAACGGAAAGAAAGTTTGTCTGTCACTCTTGAAGGCCAAGCTGTTCTGTTTTGAACTAAAACTCTTACTGTACTTCCTGAAGCGTTGTTGCTGTTGAATTTTGAGAAAGTTCTGATCTCTGCACGTGTTGGTACTTCAGGAACTGGGAAGTTTGCTAATGGATCTCCACCAAACTCTTGGTACATTCTTGCCAATGCTCCTGTAAAACAAGCATTGTAATCACAAGCCACCTCATTGGCAACATAATCCGAACGGTCATCTTCAAATGCATCATTTGGCTCACCTGGGCCTCCTACCAATGCACCATATAATGTATGACTTGGATCGATTGGATTATTTAAAAGGTTATTTGCCCATGCTCCATGTGCTGATCTGTGATGCGGATTATAGGCAGGGTTATTTCCAAAGCCTACCATAAAACTTCTGTTGATCGGGTTATCACCCAAAGCATAATTGACTTGCTTCACGGCAAAATCATGATACTTTGCTTTTTTCTCAGGAGTAGTTGTCACGTTATCGCTGTAGATAAAAGCAATTAATGCCGTATTCGAACTATGACGTAATGATCCCCACTGCATCAAGTGAGCTTGTCCACCAGGACTGTAAGGAATTCTATCTCCTTCAAAGCCATCTGTCCAGTAATCCAAGTGTCTTTCAGCATCCGTTTTGTACTCCTCTTTTCCTGTTAACTCAGACATTAAAACATAAATACCATATGCTTTATCATCCCAAGCTAATCCCCACTTATAGGCTTTCAAAGTAGATTGTCCTTCATTCGATAAGTTTGTGTATTCTGATTCTGCTTTATCTAAATAAGTCGTTTTTCCAGTAGCTTTATATAACCAAGCTGCACCCCAAACTAACTCATCTTGATATCCACTAAATGAACGGTAGAACCCTGCCGCATCAGTGATTGATTCAGAATATACGCCTCTGTAGTTGTCTGCAAATGCATATAATTCCTCAGCGTGTTGTAGCAACAAAGCACTATACGCTGGATCAGAATCTTTAAAAACAATACTACAAGCCGCCATTGCTGCTGCAGTCTCTCCGGCTAAGTCAGAACCCGGGTTCGCTGCATCAATTTTATAAGCAGGTCGTGCCATTGTCATTACTTCCGGCGATCCCCAATACGCGTGATCAGGGCCACCTGCACCTACTTGACCATAAAACTCAGTAGGGCCAGTATGACATTTTATAAAATAGTCAGTAACGAAACGAAGATTCCTTTTCATTATTTCTAATTGCCCACTTTGTCTGTAAGCATCTTCGTATTCTACAACTCCCCATGCCAGTGTAGTAACACTAAAGGCCATCGGGAAACCAAATTTCACATGATCGCCGGCATCATACCAGCCACCCGTGAGGTCTAATCCTACATCAGAGCCATCGTCTAATGCTGAATCGTCTCTCCATGTCACCCTGTTCCATTCGGGTAATTTTCCAGATTGTTGTGCTTCATAGAAAAAGAGAGATTTTTGAAGGGCCTCTCCATAGTTAAATTGTTGTGCCCTGAGATTGTTAGTAGCAAGGCACAATAATAGTATTGTACCCAACATGAAATTGCGTATCATAATTAGTTTTAATTTAATGTACTCTTTAAGTACTAGGACGTTGATTGAGCCCTACTACTTAATGGACGTAACGGATAGTGCTCAACCTTTTGAGAAGGGAGCTTGTTGTTGTAATTATTTAATGAAGTACCAAGACAATTGTAAATAAAAGTTGGCTTTGTACTTAAGACAATGATTTAACCCTCCAGCTAAGAGGTTAAAGGGGTTGTTTTGTTAAAATTTAGGACATAAGAATCCTTTCTAGTTTTCGCTCATTAAAATTTCATGGCAAATAAAGTACTATGAAACTTAAAATGACTCGATAAAACTAAACAGTACGTTTTATGTTGTTTCATCTCAACTTTACAACTTCCCAAAAGTGTAGACATAATTAGGCCTGACCTTATTTCTTATTCTCAAAATAGAAATATGACTTTAATAATTCTCATGAAAAACAAGACATAACGGTAAAGTCTAAATGTCAATTAATTTTCATTTAAAAGAAAGGTTGAAGATTGTGTAATTCATTTCAGTTTTAATAGCATATATGATTACCCATTGATTTAACTGGTTTCAAAATAATAAAAAGACAATTGCGATTCGGGCTCGACTCAATGATGCTATTGGTGTTGTTTTTTAAATGGTTTAAAAAGAAAGATTTTGATATTTATTTTATACTAGAATATTTTTAATAGTTAGAAATTATTTAACTCATTTGTCAAAAATTTGACGGTAGCTGGATTTAGTCATTTCATTGTCAATTATTAACAATAATACAAATTTTGATAGTAAAATCATAATTTAAACACATATAATAAGCTATGATACAAAAAAGGGTTACCTCATTCCATCGAATGAAATAACCCTTATTTGGTAAAGTGTTACTCTGTTAGCTCACCTTTACTTTCGTTTTTTCTATTGCTTCCTTATACACCTCTTCATATTGAGGAATAATTTCTGCAATATTATAGCGTTGTGCCTGTTTGAGTGCATTAGCTTTAAACGTTGGTAGATTCTTATCGTCTAAAATATGTAATGCATTTTTTGCCATATCTTCCACATCTCCAATATCGCTCATCATTCCGGTTTCTCCATGAATATTTACCTCTGGAATACCGCCAGCATTAGTAGAAACTACAGGTACTTCACATGCCATTGCTTCCAATGCCGCCAAACCAAAACTTTCTTTTTCGGAAGGCATTAAGAATAAATCTGCTACTGAAAGAATCTCTTCTACTTCAGCTAATTTCCCTAAGAAACGAACATCGTTACAAGTACGTAACTCATAGCATTTCTCTTCCAAGTTGGCTCTTTCAGGGCCATCACCCACCATCAACAACTTACAAGGAATCTTTTCTCTTACTCTTTTAAACACTTCCAAAGCATCATCTGCTCTTTTCACACTTCTCATATTGGAAACATGAATCAGCAGTTTTTCTCCATCTGGACAGATTGCTTTCTTAAAGTGATCTTTTTTATGCTTCATAAATCGGTTAAGATCTACAAAGTTTGGAATTACTTTAATGTCAGTTGTCAGATCAAAATATTGATAGGTTTCTTCTTTTAAACTTTCAGAAACGGAAGTTACACAGTCTGATTCATCAATGGAAAAGGCCACAACAGGACCCAGACTATCATCCTTACCTACCAAAGTTACATCTGTACCATGAAGCGTGGTCACGATCGGCATATTAATTCCTTTTTTAGCTAAAATCTGCTTTGCGGTATACGCTGCAGAAGCATGAGGAATTGCATAATGAGCATGTAAAACATCCAACTGTTCAGACTCTGCCACTTCTACCATTTTACTGGTCAATGCCAACTCATAAGGAGGGTACTTGAATAATGGGTAGGTTTTGATATCTACTTTATGATAGTAAATATTTTCATCAAAAAAGTCTAATCTTGTAGGTTGATCATAGGTAATAAAATGAACTTCATGACCTAAGTCTGCAGCTAAACTCTTCCCTAACTCTGTAGCGACTACCCCACTACCTCCGTAGGTAGGATAACATATGATACCAATTTTCACGGTGTTGTCTGTTTAATGATAATTAAGCGACGATGTCTGAATAGGAAATTCCCATGTGCGATGCAGTGTAAACTACTTCACCTTTATCTAAAACAAGTACTTGAGGTGATTGATGCTCAACGTTAAACTTTTCTGCAATTGCGTTGGAGATATTTCTATATTGAATCAAATCCAAGTAATAAGCCGAGATGCCATTTCCATCGTCCCACGAACGTTCTAAACGACTTAATGCCATAGAACTAATCGAACAACGAGTAGAATGTTTTAAAATTAGGACTTTTTGTGATTGCGATAACGCCACTAACTCTTCTAATTGAGAGATTTCAGTTAACTGATGCCAGTTCATAACTTCTAAATTCGTTTAAACAACTTTTGCAAGTTAAGCAAATTATATTAGAAATCATTATGCACTTTTTCCCTAAGATTAGGTTATACTACAAATCGCAGTCATTAAAAGCTTCATCTAGTGGGACTTTAAATATCACTTTTTAAACCTTAATGCTAAAGCAAAAATTCAAGAAATATCAGTCGAAAGCAGGTATTATTCTTCGTTACTTTGATTATGTTGTATGATTTGTTCCCTTTGTTTACGCTTCTCCTCTAACTCTTTTTGTTGTTTATCCTCCCACATTTTTTCTCTCATCTGCCACTGTTTCACACCTACTCTACTAATCACTTCGTCAATCACTGAACTTGACAATTCTTGAATGAGCTTTTCATTGCCTTGCTTGGTTTTGGAGAACATGATTCCTTCAATCATTTCATAAACGACATCCTTCAAAATCAACTCATTTTTTTCAGAGGCAATATCTTCAAATAAGTCATTGGTTACCTTAAAGACTATATCAGAAATCGCATCTTCCAAACGAGATGAGGCATAACTTCCCAAAACCGGTACTTTTTTAATGTCTTTAATTTCTTCATTTTCATTCACCGCATCTTCAATCAATACAGAAACGTAGTTTTCTAAATCTCCCTTTTTATTGGCATACGCCTCTTGCATAGCATACATGATCTTCCTTGAAATCCAAAAAGACAGGTTTTCTTGGTAAGGTTTGACTACATCTATCATAAATTGTTGATTCGCATAACTGCCCGACTTAATCTCATCCTTCACACCTTCTAATACATTGATCACTACGGCATCAGAAACTTCCTCTACTACTATTTCTTTGATATGCAAGATCGTTCTATACACACTCAATTCTTCCAAATTGATCACCTCATGACTATGCCACCTAAACAACATGGCGAAAATCCTAAGTAGCCTGAAAAAGTTCATTCCTGGAAAACTACCAATCAAGTCATAGAAATGTAAAAAAGGGTAGAAATACCACTTTGCATAGGTTTTCTCCCTGTAAGCCTCCCACCATGAAGTGAAGAATTCGGTCAGATAAAAGACCATAAAACAGATTTCAATGATATAGAAATTATCAAAGATATAGTCCTTGTACCAACTTGCCGGTGTCTCTGCAACTGCAAACAAGAAGTGTTGAACTATTTCAGTGGCGAACAAAGAATTGAAAGTCATCCACAACAAATGAAAAATAATGATATTCAGAATAATGATATCCCGTACCAGACGCTTGTATTCTTCTTTGTCTAGTTTATCGTAATTGAAATGTTTTTTGACGTTAAGGAAAACTCTCATTGTTGGTATTTTCTATTTAGATAGCTAAAATACCAAATATTATGGATTGGTGTGGGGTTTGGGGAAAAGATTTAATGAAGAATAACCTAATCTTAAACTGGTTCAAGTCTTAAGCCGTAGGCGAGACTTGGACCTATAATTTGAATAAAGTCTGTAGACTTTTAAACCAAATATTGTGTATTTATAAGTCTTCAGACTTATTACATTTCGTAAGCACAAGTCACGCCTACGGCTTAAGACTTGCGCTAGTGGTTATTCAAAAAACTAAATATTCAACCACTCCTTAAACTTCCCCACCTTATCTGCAGGAACAAACAGCTCTGAAGGGGTTTCTGGATTGGTAAAAACCTTTAGTTTCGTTTTAGAATACCACGATACGCTGTCGATGGCATTAATCTGAACGATGTATTTTCGGTTGACTCTGAAGAAGTTTTTGGGGTTTAATTTCTTTTCGATTTGATCCATAGTGTAGTTGACGTCGTAGACTTTTCCATCAGTCACTTGGATAAATACGGCTTTGCTTTCTGCAAATACAAAAGCAATGTCTTCTACTTTTACGGTTCTTAATTCATCACGGAAACTGACCATAAAACGCTCCTTATAGTCGTGGTTCATTTGCTGAGTGACGACTTGTCCGAGTAGGTCATAATCGATTTTGTTCGGGGATTTGTCTGTGATAAATCGCTTTTTGAATTTGTCTACACTTGCTTCCAAATCGGCTATGCTGATGGGTTTAAGGAGGTAATCCACGCTGTTTTGCTTGAAAGCTTTGATGGCGTATTGATCAAAAGCGGTAGTGAAGATAATTGGGGTATCGACTTCTAATTGTTCAAAAATTTCAAAACTGTTGCCATCGGAGAGATGGATATCCATAAAGATCAGATCTACTTCTTCTCCAGATTCAAAAAACTCCACACACTCTTCTATAGATTCCAAAGAAGAGATTACTTCAAAGTCATCGCCTAATTTTCCTAACAGCATTTTGAGTTTTCTTGCACTTGGTGCTTCGTCTTCTACAATCAGTACTTTATACATCGCTTATTGATTTATCAATGGTAATTCTGCTAAATATTGATCCCCTTGGATGCCAAAACGTGGGATTTCTTTCGAAATTAATTTATACTTTTCTTCCAAATTCTTTTGTCCTGTATGAGTAGATACCGTTTCTGGAGTATCTCTTGGCTGGTAATTATTGGCGACTACAATGTTGTTTTCTTCTTTATAAATATGAATCTGAAGAGGTGATTTCTTAGAGATTCGGTTATGCTTTATGGCATTTTCAATTAATACCTGTAAGGACAATGGTGGAATCATTTGATCGGGTAAGTTCTCTTCCAAATCATTTTTCACTTGAAATCCTTCTTCAAATCGAATTTTTAAAAGGAATAAATAGGCATCTATAAAATCTAATTCCTGCTCAACGGGTACGAGCATTTCTTCGCTGATCGTCAATACATATCTGTAGACTTTGGCGAACTCCTGAATAAATTGATCTGACTTTTCGATGTCTTCATAAATCAAAGAGGAAAGTACGCTGAGATTATTGAAAAGAAAGTGATTGTCAAGCTGATTTTTTAAGGCAGAATATTTCGTCTGTAGTTGGGTTTTCTCTACTCTTGCAAGGTTCAATTCCAATTCATTTCTTTCACTCACCACCTCAATCGTTTCTATGGCTACAAGAAATAAAATGTTCTCCACCAAGGGCAATGCAAACATACCTTCAATGGGTAAGTTTTGTTCTTTAAAAGCCAATAAACGGTTAAATAAATTGCCAGAATCGTATAAACTATGCATAAAACTCATCAAGAGACTAGTCACGGCAAGCACCATTGCAAAGTCGACTAGACCTCTCAAAAACATGTGTTTCTTCCAAGGAAGTACCTTATTTAATTTCACTACAGCGAAATAATAGCCAAATACCGCTGTAGAGGAAGTTAGCAGAATCAATGGCAGCATTTCTGTAAGGAAATGAGTTGCTTTATTTTCTGAAATATATCCGCTCAACGTCAGTGTGGCCATCGGTATTAGGATGATACAAAACATAGTGAGCGGTATAAAAAACAACCACAATAAGTTCTTCTTCTTTTTCATATGTCTAATATAATCAGTTAAAGTTTAATGCACATTTGAATAATTATTGAATCATTCTTTCTTTATAGTGTATTGATTTCTTATGGTTCGTGAGACGCAAAGCATTGCGTCTCTACAGGGGAGGTACTTTCAAGTAAAGTGTATAACAAAATTGAAAAGGTATCGCTTTGTAGAGCCACAATGCCTTGTGGCTCACGTACCATCATAAATTAATAAAAGCACCCAAGCCCGAAGACCTGAGTGCCGGATAACGGGTCACACTTTTCTATTCATTAATTTGATCTAGTAGGTCTCCTGATAATTGCAGAATAGAATACTCGGCTACTTTTGCATTGTATAATGCATCGTTTAATCTATTTTTTGCCGTTTGAAGATTGGTCTGTGCGGTACGGAAATCAATGCTTGTTACTTGTCCCAACTCGTATTGTTCCTTCGTTTGTCTGAAGTTCAACTCGGCTTGTTCCATGCTTTTAGCTTCCATATTGGCGATACGTTGTTTGTAATCGTAATCCGACCAAGCATTCATCACGTCTCTTTGTAATTCTTTGGTCAACTGCATGGTATTTTGCTGTTGTGCCATTACGCTTAGCTTCGCATTCTGCTCCTTTTTCTTTTGCTGATGTCCATTGAATACATTAAATGACATCGTCACACCGGCTGACATTCCTAAGTTTTCATTGTAAAGGACCTGTCCAGCATCATTATTCATTCTGTTATAACCATATTGGGCATAAGTAGAAAGTGTTGGTGCCTTCCCTGCTTTCGCAATTTTCAAATCTAATTCTGTAATTTCTTCCTGCTTGTGTTGTGCCAATAAAGAAAGGTTTTCAGTCATTGCTTTTTCCAATACATTATCAGCAGTTAACCCATTTAGAAATTCAAAATCTGCATTCACTTCATACGTCGAACTTACCTCTCCACCTAAAACAACATTCAGTTTTCTGATGGCAGTATAATAAGCTTGTTCTGTCTGAAGGTAAGAAGTGCTATCGCTATTCAAATCTACTTCTGCATTCAATACCTCCAACTTTGTTGACTGTCCCAATAGGTAGCGGTTTTTCAATCTATCTAATCTCTTGTTGGAAGTCACAATTGTTTCTTTGGAGATATTCAGGTTTTCTTGCTCACGCGATATATCATAAAACGCTTCCACCACTTGGAGTACTGTATTCTCTACTTCCTGCTTGAAGCGGATTTCTTCTAATGTTGCACTTTCTCGAAGTTGATTTAATGTAAAGCGGTTTCCATTACCATTAAACAATACATAATCCATTCTGATGTTTGCATCAAAAGTGGTAGAGGCTGCATTGTCCAATTGTATTGTATTATCGCCTTCAGAAGGAGCTCCAGTATTCATAAACTCCATTTCCGTATCATTATTACTGTAATCCGCAGTACCGTTTGCCGTAATAGAAGGTAACATCCCTGCCATACCTGCCGTTGCATTATTGTTGGCTTGTTCCTTATTGACTGCTACTGCTTTTAGATTATGGTTGTTGGTCAATGCCAATTGGATTGCATCATTAATACTCATTTTTTCCTGAGCATTACTGTTTCCTACAAGAAGTAAGAAAAATAGGGTGTAGATGATATTAAGCTTCTTCATAATCGTAGGCTAATTCTTTGATTGCTGATTCAACAGCTTCTTGATTTACTTTTTCTCCTGTCTTGATCTCTTTGATTTTCACCTTGATCTGATTCGTCATTTTAATACAAACCGGTAAAACAATCAGTGTGATAAGCGTTGCTCCTGCAATACCATAAGAGATCGTAATCACCATTGGAATAAGGAACTGTGCTTGTAAACTTGTTTCGAATACCATTGGACCCATACCAGCAACAGTGGTTACAGTAGTCAATAAAATTGGGCGGAAACGAGATACACATGCCTCGATTAATGCCTCATCAAACTTCATATTGGCTTTCAGGTTGAGGTTGAATGCGTTGATCAGAACCAAGGCATCATTGACCATCACACCCAGCAAGGCGATGATTCCCATAAAAGACATCATACTAATGGCAAAACCGTGAAGGTAATGGGCCATGACAACCCAGATAAAACTCAATGGCACAAGGGCGAAAACGATAAAAGATTGGCTAAATGATCTTAGGGTAAATACTACGATCGTGAACATGAGGATAAATACAATCGGGATTACTTTCGCCGCCGAATTTCCTACTTTCTCCTGTTCCCTTTTCTGACCATCAAAATCAGCTTCTACTGTTTGATGCTCTTTTAATAGGTCAGGTAATAATTCTGTCTTGATTTTATTTAAAATATCTGGAAGAGCGTCATCAGGATTTTTCAATTGAGCCGTCAACTTCATTTCTCTATTGAAATCAATGTGATTGATCGATGAATAACCGTCTTCGATAGAGAAATTGGCTACTTCTGAGAAAGGATAAGCGACACCATTTCCCATTCTGATTTTCATTTTCTCTAAATCACCAAAACTGCTTCTGTTGTCCGTATCATAACGTACCCAAACTTTCACTTCGTCCTGTCCTCTTTGAATTCTTTGAATTTCGTAACCGAAGAAACCTTGACGGATTTGAGAGATTACTTGTTGTTCAGTAAGTCCAAGTTGATAAGCTTTATCTTTTAAAGAAATGTGGATTTCTCTGTTACCTGTAGGGTTATTGTCTTTGACATTTCTCAACTCCGGCATTTTTTCCATACGGAGCTTCAATTCCTTTTTCACAATTGCCAATTCCTCTAAATCATCACCTCTTAATGAAACCACTACTGGATCACCAAAAGGAGAGAAAGAAGCAAAACTGATCGATTCGGCACCTGGAATTTTACCAATCTCTTCTGATAGTAAATTACTGACATCAGCAGTTGATCCAGAACGTTCCTCTGCACCTAATAATGTAAGGTTGAATTGGACTTGATGGCCCGATCCCATATACACCATGTTCACTTTTTTGATGATATCCTGCTGGTCTTTTTGATCAGGTTGTAGTTCTTTATTGACAACTTCAATGGCTCTTTCAATCTGCTGTACCCCTCTTTCTGTTACTTCTTGTTGCGTACCGTTGGGCATCACTAATGTAATTGTCACATCATCTCCTTCAATACTCGGGAAGAATGTTGCTGGAACTACTTTCTTCGCCATCATACCTACTGAGAAAATAAACAGGGCTATTGTAATACTGAATGTGATGGCTTTGTTTCTTAGAGCAAATTCAAGAATTGGCTTGTAAATATTATCTCTGAATTTGAATAAATATTTGTCGACCGTCTTTGTCACTATATTCGATTCCTGTTTTCCATTTGCTTTAAATGCTTTTGAAAATGCAAGGTGGGCAGGAAGAATAATTAAACCTTCAATCAGAGAAACAAATAAGATCAAGCCTACAATCCATGACATATCTTTGAAGAAGTCGCCCATTTTTCCATCTAAGAAAAGGAAAGTGGAGAAAGCTACAATTGTAGTCAATACGGCTGAAATCACTGCTGGAAGTACCTCCATTGTTCCATCAATAGCGGACTGAATCGCTGGCTTTCCTTTTTCATAATGCTGATAGATATTTTCTGCCACCACAATTGCATCATCCACTAGAATTCCCAATACAACAATCAAGGCGAAAAGTGAAATCATATTGATTGTTACACCTGTGAAAGAAATGAAGATGAACATACCGAAGATGGAGAACGGAATACCAATCGCTACCCAAAAGGCAATTCTTGGATTAAGGAACAATGATAAAACAATCAATACTAAGATGATTCCTAAAATACCATTATCAATCAGTAGATCTAAACGTTGTCCTAGTAAGTCTGATTGATCACGAATCACGTCGATATGCAATACATCATTTTGAGCATTAAAATCTTCAATGTATTCATAAAGCACATCTGCTGTCGCTAAAATATCTTCACTGAAAGTATTGTTGATGGTCACCGTTACTACTCTTTTTCCATTTAAAGTGGCTCTTGCAGGAGCATCTTCCCACTGATCCACTACTTTGGCTACATCTTTCAATCGGATCACACCACCATTGTCTGTCTGACGGATGATGATATGGTCCATTTCTTCTGATGAATACCCTTTATTTTTTGCTCTGATAAAAAACTCTTCTTCACCGTCTTTGATACTACCGCCCGTCATATCTAGGTTGGCGCCTTGCACCGCCATGGCTACTTCATCAAAAGTCATATTATAACTCTCTAAAGCATCTTCCTGTAATAGAATCGCGATTTCCTCATTGGGGTAACCCGAGATTTCAATCTTAGAAATCCCCTTTTTGGCCAAAAGATCCTTCTCTACTTTTCGAGCTGTTTCTTTCAATGATTTTAAAGAAACGCCATCGCCAGTGATGCCAAACATAAAACTGAAGTTGGCATCTTCATGCTTGTAAGAAACTACAGATTCCACATCCAATGGGAAAGATGAAATCCCTTCTACTACGTTCTTCACGCGTGTCAGGGCTTCGTCCATATCTGTCCCTTTAAACATCTCCAATGTAATTTTACCTACATTTTCTTGAGCATAAGAAGTGATCTGATCCAAACCTTCCAAACCTTTTAGTTCTTCTTCAATTTTCAAGATCACCCCTTCTTCTACTTCTTCCGCTGAAGAACCAGGGTACACCACATCAACATAAATAAAACGTTGAGGGGCATTGGGCATAAATGTACTTGTGATTTTGGATGCAGTAATAAAACCGAGTACCAACGTCAGTGCCATCACTAGATTGACAGCTACTGGAAATTTTATAAAATAGGATATTAACTTCTTCATGATCTCAGCTTATTTCATTACCTGCACTTTCATTCCTTCATAAGGGTTTTTGATGTTGGTCATCAATACCGCCGAGTTTGAAGGAACTCCTTTTACGATTGCTTCAGATCTGAATGATTCCAACACTTCAATCTTTTGTGTCTTCAGCTTATTGTTTTCCACAATGAAGATCTGATTTTCATCGAAAATTAATTTTCTAGGAATTTGAATCGCATCTTCAAATGAAGTACTGCTCACTTTGGCCGTTAAGAACATGCCTTCTTTTAAGTCTTTTCCTGAAGTTTGGATATATACTTTCACGCTTTGAGAGTTGGCGTCTAATGTACTTCCTACTCTGATCACTGTACCGGTCCATTCCGTATCTAACTCTGAAGAGTACAACTTAACTTTACTTCCTTTTTTGAAATGTTCAATGTCTTTGAGTGGAGCTGTTACTTCCAATTCGTAAGAAGACAAATTCACCATTTCACCAAGTTCTTCACCTGCTCTTACTGCGGTACCTGCTTCTATATTACTCTTAGAAATCACACCACTAAATGGGGCATAAATGGTGTATTTATTTAATTTCTCTTCAGATGATTTAATCGTGTAATAAGAGCTATAAATTCCGTTTCCGGCGATAAAATATTTTTCTTTTTCTGTTGTGGGTGTTGGCAATTCCTTTAAAGGTTTATGAATATCAAACTCTTTTAAGTATTGATTCCAAGTGGGGTAACTCTCTGAAAAATCTTCTTTTAAGTCCGGTAAAATTGCCGTCAAGTCTGTCATGAAATTACTCTTATCCGCAAGTAACGTCATCAAACGTTCTTGTTGATCGATCTGTAGAACAACTTGACCTTTTTTATAGTAATTTCCTTCTCTAAATTTCTTCGCTGAAGACAACAAACGTCCTTCTACTTCAGCATAAATTTCATATCTATCTTTTGCCTTTAATTTTCCCGTTACCTCTATTGTATTATGTAAGGTTTCTAACTTGGCATATTCCACTTTTACAGCTAAATCACTTTTGCCTTCTAGCGGAGCCTCAGGTTCTTTTTCTGGTAATGCACTTACTGCAAAAACAGCGATAATGATAATCAGAGGACTTATTATTAGGTATAAGTATTTGCTTTTCATCTGGTTGAATAAGTTTATGTTTTGATTTGATGATAACACAAACTTCCTCATTCTAGTGCTGTATATAAATTAAAGGAAGACGAAGCCGGGAAAATGAGGGATGAATCGGGAAAATTGGGGATGAAGCAGAAAGTGGAAATCGGGAGATTTCTAAAAATCTGTAGGACACAAATGATGCTGTCGCTTAACATTCGTGCCAGTGGTTCTCTATAGCGCAAATGTTAAGCGATAGCACCATTTGTGCTTAAAAGATCAAAAGAAGTCTCTGACTTCTATTCAAAAAAATGATACAACTTGTGGTTCAGTGGACGTTGCAATGCAACATCCCTACAACGGTACCTAATAATTAAAGAACATTCTACAAAAAATTGAATGAGAACTGTAGGGGCGTTTTAGTAAAACGCCCTCGCGAACCACCAAAAAAAATCACCCGACTTTTAAATGATATATCCATTCAAAGCCGGGTGATTTAGGGTGCAAATTAAAGATAACTATCAATTAGAACTGCTTATCAAATTCTGTTTTCTTCGCTTTTTTCTTCGGTTTAGAGTTCATGGTGTAGTTCACGCTAAACTCTACAATAGGTCCATATCTGTAGTAAGTTGTTCTTTGATAGAACGTGTTTTCATTGGAGTTTCTATCCTTACCTGTCGTATCTAAACCTTTAATATTGGATTGGAAAATATCATTTGCTCTACCTGTAAAGGTCCATTCGGGCATAGTTGTCGGTTTGTAAACCAATGCGATATTTGACATATAGAATAAATCATTTTGACCTTGTGCCGTTACTGTAGCTGATTGTACGTCGATGTCAAATACAAAACTTAGTGTTTTTGAAAGTTCAGTATTTAGGGTTGATTTCCAGCTCCAGTTTAAACTACTTTGATCGATTGTCTGTCCATAGATAGAACCATTAATGGCATAGTGGTACAACGATCCACCCATAAATAGCTTCACTCTTTTCGCGATATTAAAGTTAGAGTTCAATTCCAATCCCAAAGACTGATCATCTCCTGCATTAGTATATGATCTCATCAAGACATTTTCACCTTCATTCACTACATTCACGCGGAATACTGCATTTTCAACTCCTCTATAAAAGGCCGTCAAACTGATGTTTTGGTTACCGATTTTCTTATCAAAAGTCACTTCCGCTAAGTTGACAAATTCAGGCTGAAGTGTTGGGTCACCTACTTCGTATACTTCAAAGTGTCTCCTGTAAAGGAAAGGTGCCATGTTTTTTGTCGGAGGACGGTTGATACGTCTACTTGCTCCAAAAATTAATCGGTTATTTTCATTGAACTCATAATCTAAGTTCAAAGAAGGGAAAGCATTCAATTGTTGCACTACAAACTCATCCTGTTCAGGTACATCAATGATTGGGAAAACGGCATAATTACCTACTGTCATGGCTTGATCAGTGTATTCCAAACGTAGACCGGCTTTTAAATTTAACTTTCCGAACCTTGCTCCATAATCCACGTAACCTGCATAAATATTACGCTTCAATTCGTAGGTATTTGAATAAGGATGTTGTTCCCAATTGCCATTATTCAAGTTCAATGTATCGTAGTTATAATTGCCTGACTGTGTCAAGAACTGAGATTGTAAACCAAAGGAAACAGTATGATTATCATTGATCGGTTTTTCATAATCAATAGAAAAACGAACGGCATGTAATGGCTGATCTGTTGTTTGTGTATAATGTGTCAGAATCGTTTCTTCTGGAGTTTCTGTACTATTATTATACACTTGGTTTTTGTTGTCCAAGTCATCTCCCAAAATTGAATGCTCATAAACTAAACCGAGGTTTAACTTTGATTTATTGTCAAATTGATGGAAGAAATCAAGGTTGGCAGTATGGAAATCACCATAACGGTTGTGAGTGTTGGGGTTGTAAATATATTCCTCAGACCCATCAATCACTTGACCATCTAAATCTTTGTAATAGTTATGGTAGACGTAATTTGCTGTACGCTTATTACTCTTGTGACCATAAAAATAAGAGGCTTTTAAAGAGGTGTTTTCATTAAAATCATAACCAACACCTGCATTTGCCGAATAATTGACATGCCACTCCGGACGATCACCTGCTGCATCCATGTGATATGTTCCTGTACGGTTGCCCTCACTATCTCTTTGCGTAATTTCAGAATCACCCTCACGGCGACCATCCACATTTCTACTCAAATAATTGGCTCCTGCATTAAAAGTCCATTTATCTTTTTGGTGGGTGATATTGAAGTTACCACCACCTCGAACAGGTTCAGCACCATCTCTCCAAGGTGATCCCCCCAACATACCACCGGCTGAAATAGAAGTACCTTCCAATTCTGATTTATTGACTGTAATGTTGATAATACCGGCTTTTCCTTGTGCATCATATTTGGCTGAAGGGACTGTAATCACTTCTATGTTTTCAATTGAACCTGCTGAGATTTGCGATAATAAAGTGGAAGGATCAATTTGAGTAGGTTTTCCATTGATATACACCATAAAACCTTGCGTACCACGGACAGAAACTTCACCTTCAGGAGATACAGAAATTTGAGGCAGTTTGTTCAACATATCTGTCGCTGTACCACTTCTTGCTGTTTCAAAATCAGACGCATCGTATACTTTTCTATCGATTTTAGTAGAAACGGTTTCTTTCAAATCCTTCACTACAATCTCGTCCAACTGTTGCACATTTGGATTTAGGTATACAGTTCCAAGCTTTAAATGGTCTGATAAAGTAATTGACTTTCTAAGAGAGTGATAGCCTACAAAGGAAATCTCAATATCATACTCCCCTTTTTTTACTTTATTCAGTTCGAAGTTTCCATCAAAATCTGAACTCGTAAAAGTGATAATTTCTTGATTAGCATCTAAAAGTCTAACAGATGCATAAGGTATACTTTCGCTGTTGTCTTTATCAATAAGTTGTCCTGAAATCTGATAAGATTGAGCAGAAAGGACGGACACATTGATAAGCATCAAAATGATTGATAAAATCTGTTTCATTAGGTTTAGTTTTTAATTCATTAGGTCTTAGATGATGTATAAAAATCACATCTCCATGTCACACAATGCAAAGATGGTAAAGATCAAACAACAAGAAGTAGTCTATTTGAAATTAAAAAGGTATAATCGATGTACATTTAGAATTTATGATAAAAACAGTTCTTTTTAGCCCATTTTAATGCATAAAAATCGAATACTCATTATATTAGTTCACCAATAAACAAAGAGCAGGCTATCTGCTTACAGGTACAACACTTTTTAGATTTAAGTACCAATATAAATTTGGTACTGATAAACCAAATACTCACATGTATAATAAACCAATGCTACGAGATGGGGCACTTGAAGGGAAAACTTATATCGTGACCGGAGGTGCAACAGGTCTGGGTAAATCCATGACTAAATATTTCCTTGAATTAGGAGCGGATGTTACAATCTGTAGTAGAAAAGAAGAAAAACTTCAAGCTGCCGCAGATGAATTGGAAGAGGCTACAGGAAAGCGTCCTTTCTATGTCGTTTGTGATGTAAGAAAATATGATCAGATTGAAAACGTCATCAAAGAAACAGTCAAAAAGTTCGGACAAATAGATGGACTTCTGAATAATGCAGCCGGTAATTTTATCAGCCCAACAGAACGTTTAAGCCACAAGGCTTTTGATACCATTGTTGATATCGTACTGAAAGGAACTTATTATTTTACTTTGGCAATGGGTAAATACTGGATTGCCAACGGACAAAAAGGCGTTATGCTCAATATCGTAACTACTTATGCTTCTACAGGATCTGGCTATGTCGTTCCTTCTGCTTCTTCAAAAGCTGGGGTTTTGGCATTGACAAGATCACTAGCCGTAGAATGGGCAAAATATGGAATTCGTTCGAATGCTATTGCTCCAGGACCTTTCCCAACAAAAGGGGCTTGGGATCGTTTATTCCCAGAAAACATTAGAAGTCAATTTGATGAAGCAGGCAAAGTACCTGTAGGACGTGTGGGAGAACATCAAGAGTTAGCCAATTTAGCAGCTTACTTGATGTCTGACTTTTCTGCGTATGTCAATGGAGAAGTAGTCACTATTGACGGTGGTGAATGGTTGAAAGGTGCTGGAGAATTTAATCATTTAGATGCTATTCCATCTCCTGTTTGGGATGATATCGCTTCAGCAATAAAAAGTAATACTAAAAAGTAACAGGAATTAAGGACAAAACACCTTTCTTCTGAAAAGAAAAAAAGGAGAACTGATTTATTAATGGTCAGTTCTCCTTTTCCTTTTGAAGAGATTTATCTTTTAATAATCGTCCTCTTCATTTATTTCCATAGCGGCTGCTTTTTCAGCATTTGCCTTTTTTATTCTTCTAGCAATTTCATCTACATTCATTTTTTCTTTTATAACAAATGCTGATCTGAATTTTTTCTTTAGACTAGTATGAACACCATGCGCTGTTAGACGGTCAAAATAATAACCTACTCTAACCTTGTAATTGGGCTGTTCATAAGTCATTTCAACTTCATAGTTTCCAAATTCATTTTTCAAGAAATCCACTATTTCATCAGCTTTATCTCTTGCTCTACCCGAATAAACTAAGATTCTATATACCTGTATTCCTCCAAGGTCTCTTTCTGATAAATGCGTTAAGATAGTGTCTACTTCTACATTGACATCACCTTCTGGAAAACCCAATTCTTCTTGTCCCTGAGGTGTTTGTTCAGCAACATCATCTGTTTTAGATTCTGCTTTTGGCAAATACGCTGTAAAATCTGTATCCACAAGGTCCGAAGATGGCACCGTTTGTTTTGGTTGAGAAGGTTTACAGGCCATTGCACTCATTAGCAAGGCTATAAATGTATAACGAATTAGTAGTTTCATATTTATATTTAGAAATAATGGAACGGCCAAAGTTAAGCATTTAATCATTTGTATTGAAACTGTAAGTACTAGAAAAAAAAGTAACTGAACATTTTATCTTATATTTTTATCCTTTTCTTCATTCCTAGTACTTATCAAAAAAAAGAGGCTGTCTCAAAAAATGAAACAGCCCCTTGAAGTGTGGCCTCAAAGATTAACCTTCAATAATCACACATTTTCCGTTTTGAACATCGTTCTCTACAGATTTATATTTTACCCCTTCTTTGACAGTACCATCACTGTATTTTACAGTAACTCTGTCATTTCTTTGGTATGTTTTATCACTCTGACGAGGTTTAACAACTTCTGCTGGAGCTTTTGGAGCTTCAGGAATATCGCCACCTTGAGGAGTTGAGTCAGGAGCTAATGCCGAACCTGCGTCTGCCTTGTTTGCCGTCACTTTTGGTTCTGGGCGTTTTGGCATTGGAGGAGGAGCTGGCATTGGAGGTGCTTCCTGTACTGGAATCTTCGCTTTGGCTAAGAAGCTGATGATCTCATCATTTACTTCCGCTAAGAACGTTTTGAACAACTCAAATGATTCAAATTTGTAGATCAATAATGGATCTTTTTGTTCGTGAACCGCATTTTGTACTTGTTGCTTCAACTCGTCCATTTCACGTAAGTGATCTTTCCATAAGTGGTCAATCACTGCTAGTGTAACGTTTTGCTCTAATGCTGAAACTACTGATTCTCCATCATTTTCTAACGCTTCTTCAAGGTTCACATGTACTTGGAACATCTTATGACCATCTGTAAATGGAATCACGATATTCTCTACTACACCACCTCTTTCTGCTTTTACTTTTTCGAAAACAGGTTTTGCTTTCTCCCAAAGTTGAGCATTTTTCTCTTTGTAATGCGTTAATGCTTCCTTGTATAACTCTTGCGTTAAATACTCTTCATTATGATGTTGGAAACCGTCTTCTTTGATACTAGTAGAAATACCTAAAATCTTAAGGGCATCCAATTTGAAACCTTCGTAGTTACCTACGTGAGTTTCAGAAATATTTGCGGCTACATCAAAGAAAGAGTTCATTACGTCTACTTGTAAACGCTCTCCGAACAACGCATTTCTACGTCTACGGTAGATTACCTCTCTTTGGTAGTTCATTACATCATCATATTCCAAAAGACGCTTACGGATCGCGAAGTTGTTTTCCTCTACTTTACGTTGTGCTCTTTCGATTGACTTTGTAATCATTGAGTGCTGGATTACTTCACCTTCTTGAAGACCCAATCTATCCATAATACCTGCTATACGGTCTGAACCGAATAGACGCATTAAGTTATCTTCCAATGACACGAAGAATTGAGATGATCCTGGATCACCTTGACGACCAGAACGACCTCTTAGCTGACGGTCTACACGACGAGACTCGTGACGTGATGTACCAATAATTGCTAAACCACCTGCATTTTTCACTTCATCAGGTAACTTAATATCGGTACCACGACCTGCCATGTTGGTTGCGATAGTTACTGTACCTGGCTGACCAGCTTTAGCAACTACATCTGCTTCACGACCGTGTTGTTTGGCGTTCAATACTTGGTGCTCGATACGTCTCATTTTCAACATACGAGACATTACTTCTGAGTTTTCTACTGAAGTAGTACCTACCAATACCGGACGACCTTGCTCTACAAGTCTTTGACACTCTTCCGCTACAGCATTAAACTTCTCACGGATTGTTTTATAAACATAATCCTCTCTATCGTCACGAACAATCGGACGGTGAGTAGGAACAGTTACTACGTCTAATTTGTAGATTTCATAGAATTCACCTGCTTCCGTTTCGGCTGTACCTGTCATACCTGTCAGTTTGTGGTACATACGGAAGTAGTTCTGTAAAGTCACTGTTGCATACGTTTGTGTAGCATCCTCGATCTTTACATTTTCTTTTGCTTCTAAAGCTTGGTGTAAACCATCTGAGTAACGACGACCTTCCATTACACGACCGGTCTGCTCATCTACGATTTTCACCTTGTTGTCCACCAAGATATAGTCTACGTCTTTTTCAAATAACGTATAGGCTTTCAACAATTGCTTCATCAAGTGAATACGTTGAGATTTTGTATCAAACTCAGCGATGATTGCATCTTTCGCTTCAATCTTCTCTTCGTCTGACATTGCCGGATCGTTCTCAATCTTACCAATACCTGTTGCCAAGTCAGGAAGAATAAAGAAGTCAGGGGCATTGGCTCCAGTAACAGAAGCAATACCTTTTTCCGTTAATTCAACGCTATTATTTTTTTCTTCGATAACGAATAATAAAGGCTCATCTGCTTCAGGCATTCTACGGTTGTTATCCGCCATGTACTCGCCTTCTACTTTTTGAAGCAATTGCTTCATACCTTCTTCACCTAAGAATTTAATCAAAGGCTTATATTTTGGAAGCGAACGGTGAGCTCTTAATAATTGAAGACCACCTTCCTGCTTATCGCCATCTTTGATTAATTTCTTTGCCTCATTCAACATTTTTTGAGTCTGCTTTCTTTGCTCATCTACTAAATGTTGAACCTTTGGTCTTAATTCACCAAATTCTTCTTGCTGATCACCTTTTGGTACTGGACCTGAAATGATCAATGGAGTTCTAGCGTCATCAATTAATACTGAATCGACCTCATCAATCATTGCAAAGTGATGCTCTCTCTGCACTAAATCATCTTTGTCTCTCGACATGTTATCACGTAGGTAATCGAAACCAAATTCGTTGTTTGTACCGTAAGTGATATCTGCTTGGTAAGCTTTTCTACGCGATTCAGAGTTTGGTTGGTGCTTATCAATACAATCTACTGAAAGACCGTGGAATTGGAATAATGGTGCATTCCACTCCGAGTCACGTTTTGCTAAGTAGTCGTTCACTGTTACTACGTGAACACCTCTTTTTGCTAATGCATTTAAGTAAGCTGGCAATGTACCTACGAGTGTTTTACCTTCACCCGTCATCATTTCACCTACTTTACCTTGGTGAAGGAAAATACCTCCTAACAACTGTACATCATAGTGGATCATGTTCCACTCCACTTCATTTCCGGCAGCCAACCACTTGTTTGACCAAGTTGCTTTGTCGCCTTCAATCGTGATGTTTTCATACTTCACGGCCATTTCACGGTCATAGTCCGTAGCCGTAACAGTAATTTGTTTGTTTTCAGTATATCTTCTACCTGTCTCTTTTACCACTGCAAATGCTTGAGGTAAAAGATCCATTAATATTTCTTCTAATTTTTCGTTACGCTCTTTTTTCAACTTATCAATTTCCTTGAAAGTTTTGTCTTTGAACGCAAGGTCAAGCTTCGTATCATTTTCAACTGCTTCTTGTTTCGATGTAATTTCATCATCAATAGAAGCTAATCCACTTTGGATGTAATCAATGAAGTAAGCTGTTTTAGCTCTTAGTTCGTCATCTGAAACAGATGATAATTTTTTATATTCTGCATCAATTTTGGCTAAATAAGGTCTGATCTCTTTAAGATCACGTTCTGATTTAGTACCAAAAATTTTAGAGAATGCTTTGGTTAATGAACCTAACATATATTATTTTTTGATTTGATCTTTTTACAAAAATTCTTGATCGTCTTACAATCAACTTTACATCAATTAGACTTGTGCTTTAAAAATGTGATTGTAAACTGAAACTACCGGTCAATTGTCCGACAAATATCACACAAATTTAATGTAATAAAACGATTTTCAATAGTTAAGCTTACGAATAATTAAAATAGGAAGTTCTAATTATTCACATTTCTTCTTTGACATAAAAAAAACCGAAAGATAAATACTTCTTTATCTTTCGGTTTTTCTCAATTTATAGCTCAAGACGTACTATTGCTCATCTACTTTCCATAAGCTGTCTACCTTAATATCAAATACTAAAGTAGCATTTGGAGGGATAGTACCCGTTCCTGAGGTTCCATAGCCTAGGGCTGAAGGAATAATTACTCTTGCCTCTTGCTTCTCGTGCATATTGACTAATGCAATATTCCATCCTTCAATGATTGAAGTTTTACCTAAAACTACTGGGAATGGATCTTCCGATAATCGATTACTATCAAAGATTTCACCATGAAGTACCCAACCTGTATAGGTAATGTGCATAGAGTCACCAAGACTGATATCTCTATCTGTCAAGATTTCATCTTCAGGTGTGATAGAAGACAAATATACTCCGAAGTTATAATACTTATCGACAGCTTCTTGATGAGTATCTGCACTAAAGTATGGAGGACCTGATATAATATACTCTTCGATCAAGTGCTTTTCAGCTTCATCAAAATCAATTTCTCCATCAAAAGAACTTGACGTTGTACACGAAAAGCCAATGAATAGGGTGCTTAAAAGCAGTAAATAGTGTCTAATGCGATATTGCATACTATAAATATGAACTAAAAAATATTATTATTGCTCGTCTTCTTTTATTTCAATAGTAAATACTAATGTTTTAAAAGGACGGATTGTTTTAAATAAATCTGATGTGTTAGGATTATCTCCTGTTTGCCAGTAAGCAGTATGTGAAGGCATCACAAAGACAGCTTTTTCACCAACTTGCATTGTACGTAATGCTTTGTACCAACCGTTGATTACTGTTGAAGATACGCTAGCATCTTGTGCTGATTTTGCATCTTCGAAAACTACTACTTGGAATTTAGAATCTCCTGAATCAGTATTTGAATCAAATACTTCTCCATTTTGATCAATAAATTTACCTTCGTAACG
The DNA here is from genome assembly GCF_000812565.1 of Flammeovirga sp. OC4. Classification (GTDB taxonomy): domain Bacteria; phylum Bacteroidota; class Bacteroidia; order Cytophagales; family Flammeovirgaceae; genus Flammeovirga. Next base: position 260,164 of record NZ_JTAM01000004.1, read on the forward strand.
AACTTGAACTGTATCACCAATCGCCACTACGTCTCCTGTACCTGCTTGAACTGTATGTTTTACGATATAGTCAGGTAGCTCTAAAGGTTGATCATCACCAAAGTAGTTGTCATCAACAATTGATTTTGATGTACCGTTGTATAATGTATCGTTTTCAATTTCTGTAAAACCTTCAATTGAATCTTTAGCATATTGTAACGCAACAAGTGCTTCGTATTCTGCTTGAGAATAAGCTGTACGTTCTGCTTTAATTTCGTAGTTTTCTAAAGTAACGATATCGTTGAACTGTAAACCTAAATTTGATGAAGATGTACCACCAAATGCTAAGTAAGATGGAACATAAATTCTATCTAAAACCTCACTTGGCACGATAGAGTTCAAAGTTGCATCTGTAACACCAAGACAAATCGCACCTCTACGCATTGCAAAAGTGTACGTTGAATCTTTTAAAAGTGCATGTGTTACCAAATCATCAGGACCTTGATCAAATGCTGGGTCTCCGATGTACTCTTGAGCAAAACGTCTTAAATCTAAGTTGATTTCAAAAATTCTTAAATCGAAATCCTTAGGAAGTTCTCTTGTACCTTGGTTTGGAGGAGTAATGTAAACACTACCACCTGAAGGTAAAGTAGATGTTTTACGGTACTGAATGTCGTATGAAGCTAAGTATGCCTCCAGAGTCTCTGTATCTTTAGCGAAGTAATCCACAATGTCGTCATGAATACAACTTGTGAATCCAAGGAGGAAAAATACAGGAAGTGTGAACTTGAAAAATTTGTAAGTATTGTTCATATGATAAGTAGGTTTTAATATTAGATTTACATTTAAGAAGAATGAGAAGATCGTTCTTTCATTTCATTCCAATAAATACTCAGACCATTGTCTTTTGGTGGCAGACAAACATAAACCATTGTATTCTCAACAAATTTACTGTACTTATCAATAGTAAACTCATTGTGTTTGAATATATTATGTTAAGTACTCAAACAAAATTACCTTATATTTAATTATTGCAACTTTGTCTGAGTACTCATTGTAATTTCAGTAATTTCTCAAATCGAAAAAATACTAAACTACCTCAAAAACACTTCTCCTTAATTTTAAATTTTTAAAGAAAATGTCTTCTAAAATTATTTTGTTGGATTAACGAAGTCAATCAACTCAACATCAAATTTTAATACTGAGAATGGCTTGATCATTGAACCAGCTCCTGAAGCACCATAACCTAATCCTGAAGGGATAAATAAAGTTGCTTTAGTACCTTTTTTCAATAATGTAAAACCTTCGTCCCATCCTGCTATTACTCTTCCTTGACCCAATGGGAACTCAAATGGTTGGCCTCTATCTACTGAAGAATCAAATTTTTGACCATCTAATAAAGTACCAGTGTAGTGTACTTTTACGCTAGCACCTTTTTCAGGAGCTGCACCAGCACCCTCTTCAGTGATCACATAATATAAACCAGTTTCTGTTTTTTGAGCACCAGAGATATTGTTGTCAGTCAAGTAATCTTGGATCAATTGATCGTCGATTTTTACATACTCTTCTGCTTTTTCTTGCAATTTCTTCATCTCTTCCGCTTGCTTTTCTTCCATTGAAGTACGGTAAGCTTCCTCGTCAGCGTATACATTGACAGTACGAATACCCACTACTACTTCTTGTGAAGGATCTTTGATAAATGGAGGGGCCATTTTTCCAAAGAAATCAGAAGCGATAATTTTCATTTGAGCACTGTCTCCTTCGCTCATCATTGCAACCATTTCTCCTAGTGGATCTGCTGGCTGTCCTGCAGCTTGTTGTTGTTTCACAATTGAATCAGGGAAAACTTTTACCGCAGCAAACTCTCTTCCTGTTTCAGTAATATCAAATAATGTAGAATCTGAAGGTGTAGAGATATTTAATGTAAACTCAACGATATTATTTTCTTTGATCGCTGCACCACTTCCGCTCTCAACGATACTAAATTTCTTACCTGTTGGAGTTTCTTTTTCCTGTGGTCCACAAGCAACAGCACCTAACATTACGGCTGCAATTGCAATTTTCTTTTTGATTTGCATATTCAGTTTATAAGTAATTATTCTATTTTAATTTTTCCTGGAGTACTTTCTTGAATTTAGCGACTGCCTCATCAATTGTAATTCCATCAATTCTACCCCCTGCAGCATTTTTATGACCTCCACCATTAAAGTGCTCGGCCGAAAGATCTGCTACAGAAAAATCTCCAATTGAACGGAAAGATACTTTAATACCATCACGTTCGTCTTTTTCTTTGAAAAGTGCGGCGATTTTAATTCCATTGACAGACAAAGCATAATTCACTAAGCCCTCAGTATCTCCGGATTGTAACTTGAATCGTTCTCTATCATCTTGACTTACGGTGAAGTACCCTGTATTTAGCTCAGGCCAAAAAGTGAGGTTTTCCCCTAAAGCATAACCTAAGAATCTTAATCTCGTTTCAGTATTATTATCGTAAATAAGGTTGTAGATTCTAGCGGTATCAAGTCCTGTATCTTTTAAAGATGCTGCTATACGTAATGTTCTACTGCTCACACTCGGGAATTTAAAAGACCCCGTATCTGTAATTAAGCCTGCATATAAACAAGCCGCAATACGTTGGTCAATTTTCTGAATCCCTTCGTCTAAATCAATAAATTCATATATAAGTTGTGCGGCTGCGGCTGCATCAATATCCCAAAGTTCATAATCAGCAAACTCTTCTTTCCCTCTATGATGATCAATCATCACAATCGTTTTCTTGCTAATCGAGTTTTTGACTAATGGTCCTAGTTCTTCAATTCTACTAAGAGAAGAGAAATCCACACAAACAATCACATCCGCTTCTTCAATGATTGTTTCTGAAATTTCAGGTTTTTCTTTATCGTAAACCACTACTTCTTCGTGTCCTGGCATCCAATGCAAGAACGACGGGTAGTCATTTGGAGAAAGAACAGTTGTGATATGCTCATCTTTTCTTAAATACCAAGATAATCCCAATGCCGATCCTATAGCATCTGCGTCAGGCTTAGTATGCGGAATGATGACCACTTTTCTTGGTTCCTCTAAGAATTCTTTTAGTGTACTAAAATTGTGCATATAATATTTCACGTAACTGTGACATTACTCTAACATCACTTCTTATTTTTACTCCCCTCAGCGAGAGAAGTATGCACAAAAGTCTTAAAAAATGTATTCTTAATCAATTTATTATCAATTCTATAGTTATTTATTCTTTGTACCCAACACATAAAACAACACAAAACACTGATAAACAATTGATTACACCTTTATTTTTTAGTGATATATTTAAGTTAAAATACCTTTCATTTTAAACATAATATTAAAATAGTACAGTAATTCACATTATTTCTGAATTTTAGATGCATTATATCTAATCTCTATTCATCCTTCTTCCTGTTAAAAAAAATTAATACCGCAAACCTTTTTACTAATCATTCGTTCGATTAGTTATAGATAATAAAAATTGATTAGGTAGTAGATTAGTTAAGATCGTGCGTATTTGGAAAGGGATCTCTTGATAAGGGATCCCTTTTTTTGTTTTAAAAAACTGTGAGCAAATTGTAAACTAGATTATCGTCAATTTTTAATCGGCCTTTCTACAAGCATTTATAAGATCAACTTTCAAGCTTCTTCATTTTGGTCTTACCACAAAAACGAAGTAAAAAAGTCAGGACTTTGAAGGGAAATGCATCATGGATCAATACAATCCGTCAAAAAGCTTAAGAATTATTGTCTCTTCCATTCTATCACAATGCTATATTCTAAAACCTTTCCTTAAATTTGCAGATCAATTGGACATATCTTAATGAATATGTCTCGAAGGAAGTTAGAAAATAATAATTTTAGAGCCTTGGCGAAGACAAAGACAAAGAAGGAAACTCCGATGATGAAGCAGTTCAATGCGATCAAAGCAAAGCATCCTACTGCTATGTTATTATTCAGAGTTGGAGATTTTTATGAGACGTTTGGAGATGATGCAATTACTGCAAGTAAGATATTGGATATCGTTTTAACGAAACGTTCTAATGGTTCTGCTTCTGAAACGGCATTGGCAGGTTTCCCTCATCATTCTTTGGATACCTACTTACCTAAATTAGTCAAAGCCGGACAAAGAGTTGCTATTGTAGATCAACTTGAAGACCCTAAAACAGCCAAAGGTGTTGTAAAAAGGGGAATCACCGAGTTGGTTACACCTGGTGTGTCTATGAATGACAATGTACTGAGCGTAAAACAAAACAACTACTTGGCGGCAATTCACCTTTGTAAAAAAGAAATGGGAATCTCATTCTTGGATATTTCTACTGGTGAATTCTTTGTGGCACAAGGCGATCAAAATTACATCGATAAATTATTACAAGGCTTTTCTCCTTCCGAAGTATTGTATTGTAGAACGGAACAGGAGCAATACAATGATATTTTCGGAGATACTTACCCTACTTTCAGACAAGATGATTGGGTATATACTTCAGAATATGGTTATGATAAACTGACTTCTCATTTCGGCACGAAGAACTTAAAGGGCTTTGGTATTGAAAATCTTCCATTGGCGATTATTGCTGCGGGAGCTATTTTGAATTACCTAGAGTTAACAGAACATCATCATATTGATCATATTCATCAAATCAGCAGAATTCAAGAAGATAAATATGTTTGGTTGGATAAATTTACAGCTAGAAGTCTTGAATTAATTTTCCCTCAAAATGAAGGAGGTGTTCCTCTCATCGACATTATGGACAAATGCGTTACTCCAATGGGGGCTCGTTTGTTGAAAAAATGGACTGTTCTTCCTTTAAAGGATCAAAAAAGTATTGATGCCCGTTTGAATGTAGTGCATTACTTTACAGAGGAGGAAAATACAGCGGATGAGGTACTCTCTCATTTAAGGCAAATCACGGATATTGAACGCCTGATTTCCAAAGTGGCTGTAGGAAGAGTCAACCCTAGGGAAATTGTCTTTATCAAAAAAGCATTACAACATGCTGCTCCTATTAAGGCTATCCTTTCAAAAATTGATCATCAAGAGATCAAAGGAATAGCAGACCGGATCAATACATGTAAAGTCTTGGTTGATCGTATTGAGAAAGAAATGCAGGACAATCCTCCATTAAACCCTGCCCAAGGAAATATCATCCGTACAGGTGTTAATGCTGAATTAGATGAACTGAGAGCAATTTCTCACTCAGGAAAAGATTTCTTACAGAAAATACAGGAAAGAGAAAGTGAGCGTACAGGTATTCCTTCTTTAAAAATTGGATATAATAAAGTATTTGGTTACTACTTAGAGGTAAGAAATACACACAAAGATAAAGTTCCTGCGGAGTGGATTCGTAAGTCTACACTGGTCAATGCAGAACGCTATATCACAGAAGAGTTGAAACAATACGAAGAGAAAATTCTAACTGCAGAAACACAAATTTCTGTTATTGAGAATAAACTTTTCATGGATTTGGTACATGCCTCAACAGAGTACATCAGTCCAATTCAACAAACGGCTTCAACACTAGCAAAACTTGATTGTCTACTTTCTTTTGCTACCAATGCCATTGAATATGATTATGTAAAGCCTGAGATTACAGCTGATAAAGCATTATCAATCAAAGAAGGTAGGCACCCAGTGATTGAGAGACAACTATCGGTAGATGATCCGTATGTTCCGAATGACGTGTATTTAGATACAGAAGAACAGCAAATCATGGTGATTACTGGTCCTAACATGTCAGGTAAGTCTGCCTTATTAAGACAAACTGCTCTGATTGTTTTGATGGCTCAAATGGGTTCGTTTGTTCCGGCACAATCAGCCACGATTGGTATTATCGATAAAGTATTTACTCGTGTGGGTGCATCCGACAACCTTTCAAAAGGAGAGTCTACTTTTATGGTGGAAATGACAGAAACGGCTAGTATTCTGAATAACATTTCTGATAGAAGTTTAATTCTGATGGACGAAATTGGAAGAGGAACGAGTACTTATGATGGTGTCTCAATTGCCTGGGCCATTGTAGAGTACCTTCACAATCATAATAAAGCGAGAGCAAAAACGCTCTTTGCTACGCATTATCATGAACTAAATGAACTTGCAGAGGATTTTCCACGCATTAAAAACTTCAATGTTTCCGTAAAAGAACATCAGAAGAAAATCATTTTCTTGAGAAAACTGAAGGAAGGCGGAAGTGAGCACAGTTTTGGTATTCATGTAGCACAATTGGCAGGTATGCCTCAAAAAGTAGTAAGGCGTTCGGAAGAAATCTTAGAGCATTTAGAACAAGATAAACGCAAAGAGAAAAATACAGAACGCATTAAAGAAGTGCCTAAAGATAATTATCAACTTTCCATTTTTGACTCGGTAGATCCCGTTGCTAAGAAATTGAAAGATGAATTTGAAAAAATTGATGTCAATACCATGACTCCAATTGAGGCAATGCTTAAATTGAATGAACTAAAGAAACTTTTATCATAGATAGAAAATGAACAATCAATTATCGATAAAACCAATAGCACTAAAGTATGGTGCCATCATCGGCGTTTTCTCTTTTGGATACAGTACACTCCTACATTATTTAGGAAATGCTCAAGATCCTTTTTTACAATACTTGAGCATAATGGTCTATGCCACTGCAACTGTTTTTGCTTACAGAGAATATAGAACAAATAATAATGAAGTCCTCACTTTTAAAATAGGGACAAGACTTGGCACACTGCTCTCGTTTATTGCAGCCGCTATCTCTTCTGTATTCAATTACCTTTATATTAAATTTGTGGATGACAGTGCTATCAGAGAGGCTCTTGAAATTACAACCAAAGCTTTAGAGGGAAACCCTGATCTTACGGATGAGCAATTTGAGATGACCGTTTCTTGGATGGAAACCATCAGTTATTCGGTACTTCCTCACCTTCTCAGTATTGTATTTTTGACATTCTTAGGTTTTCTATTCTCAATGGCTGTTGCTCAAATGATGAAAAGAGAGCCCGTAGATCCTGACCAAGATTACGATTTTTAATTTACAAGCTTCACTACTTTTAAAATGGAAGAAAAGAAAATAGATGTATCCGTAGTTGTTCCTTTACTCAATGAAGAGGAATCCCTCCCTGAGTTGGTAGAATGGATCAATAAAGTATTTGTTGCTGAAAACATCAATGGTGATTTGTATCTTATTGATGATGGTAGTACTGATAATTCATGGGACATTATTGTGGAGTTGAAAAAGAAATTTGAATGGATTCACGGCATTCAATTTCAAAGAAACTATGGTAAATCAGCAGCACTGCAAGTTGGTTTTCAAGCTGCTGAAGGTGAAGTAGTGATTACAATGGATGCTGACTTACAGGATAGTCCAGATGAAATCCCAGAATTAAGACGTATGATTTTGGAGGAAAAGTATGATATTGTTTCTGGATGGAAAGAAAAAAGGTATGATCCACTTTCAAAGACTATTCCTACAAAAATATATAACGCTGCAACTACAGCTCTATCAGGCATTAAATTACATGATATGAACTGCGGATTGAAGGCTTACAGAAAAAATGTTGTCAAGGCGATTGAGGTATACGGTGAGATGCACCGCTATATTCCTGTAATTGCGAAATGGAATGGATTTTCGAAAATTGGAGAAAAACCAGTACAACATAGAGCTAGAAAGTATGGTACTACAAAATTTGGTTTGGAACGCTTTATCAATGGCTTCCTCGATTTGATGTCCATCACTTTTGTGTCTCGCTTCAAAAAAGCCCCGATGCATTTCTTTGGTTTATTGGGAACACTTTCTTTCATGTCAGGAACTTTAGCGGCTGTTTGGCTATTAGGTGAGAAGGTTTATTTATCGATCAATCGCCTTCCTGTTAAAAGAGAAGTAGTGGAACAACCGTTATTCTACCTCGCTCTGACTGCTGTTATTATAGGTTGTCAGATGTTTATGACTGGTTTTATCGCTGAAATGGTTTCTTTAAATCAGCCTAATCGAAATGATTATGGTATTAAAGGAAGAATATAAATATGTAAAAAAAGGGAAGAAGGAAGAAGGGTAAGGTAAGGCGATTTTTTATCCTTAATACAAACCATTTTTCTTAATTCTTACCTAAAAAGGCCTTATGTCTTAGGGCTTGGTATTTAATTAACTTGATAACACCTAAATCTGAAAAAGAATTTAGGTGTTATTTTCTTAAGTCATCCTTAAATTCTCTTGGTGTCACACCGTATTTCTTCTTGAAGTTAGCCGAAAAATGACTTGCACTAGAAAAACCCAAATCCATCGCTATCATTGACATCGTTTTTTCTCCCTCCTGCAAATAGGTTTTGGCTAGATCTAGGCGTACATCTTGATGAAATTGATGAATTGTCACTCCAAATACCTGCTTAAATAATGCTCTAAGTCTACTGGCACTTAAACCACACTCTCTAGCCAAATCATCAATTTGAACCGGTTGGCTTACTTGATTTTTCAAGTAGTTTCTCGCTTTAAAAACTGCTTTTGTATTGAAAGGGTATTTATTTGATTCCAGAATATTTTCACGTTCATTTACTTTAGAGAAAAAAGTAGCAACCAAATGCAAAGCACTAGCGTGTACTAATTCTTGTTCATAGATATTCTTCACCTCCTCCGAATACATTCGCCAAAACATACCATGCATTACAGGATCAAATTCTTCAAAAATATAATAGGGAGCATCCTCTAAAAAGAGCTGTTGATAATATTCCGATTTGCTTGCCAAAAATTTATAATACTCTTTCTTCAACCGAATGCTCACAAACCTGGTTTTCCGATGTGGAAATAATTCCCAGCCTACAGTGTCTTTTGTATTGGTGGTAAATGCTCCTTCCGTGAAAAAGGCAAACTCTTCCTTTTCATTATTCTCATTCTCAATATCAATTGTTTTCTTTTCTGAAGGTTCACCAAAGAAAATAGGAATATACTCATCCATGGTATTTAACTGCTTTCCTGTAGAGGCAACTTTCTGTTTCAAATGGAAATCAAAACGTAGTATTTCCATTTGTTCATTGAAACGAAAACCATCAACAACTCCCTGTCCTAACTCATTATTAAAAACGATGGAGTCTCCTACTCTTTTACCATTGAATATTCTACCCCAAGCTTCTAAGGCTTTATCAAAATCTCTTTGTTCCATAACATAAAAGATATAAAAAAACCATTAGTAATTCCATATCTTCTCAGATTAAATTACTAATGGTTTAGAATGTATCGAACACCTTATTGAAGGTATTTCTTTGAAGAAAATTAGCGGAGTTTATTGATTAACTCTGCATATTTTTCAATCGGGAAGTTATTATCTGAGAACAAGTTTTGCATTCTTAGAATTGTAATTCCAGAATAACTTGTATTGGCTCTTGTCAAGGCCTTTTCTATTTGATCCCATCCTGACTGACTGTAAAGTTCATGATAAAGGGCGTTTTCACCCATTACTTGAATTCCTAGTTTTTTGGCAGAATTAGAGAACCACATCACTAGGTCTTCCGCTCTTGAGTAACCTTCCCAGTCTTTGTTCATTTTTTCTAAACAAGTAAAGTGAAGTACTACTCTTTCTTTGAAATCCTTATCGATGATTTTCTTGAGCATATCCTCATATTCACCTCTATCAGTTGCCCCTATTCCTGGATAAGGAGCAATCAAACCTGCTGTAATCTCCGCTACCCTTGGTTTATTTGGATCTGAAATTAACCAGTGAATACCTGGCATTTTGAAACCAATCGGTACTTTTTCAAATTCCTCATTAAAGATCGCTGTTGCTCTTCTGATAATTTTATTACCATGTTTTGCAAGGCTATCATTGTACCAATTGAAGAAGTCCTGACCTATACGTGAAGTTGCATAGTTATTATTATTGAATAAGTCATCAGCATCTGGCATTGGAATTTCTTCTGCTGATTCATATCCGGTATGCCATACCTCGTTAATATAGTCTAAGCTACCGTACATGTTAATCACATGACGTTGGAAGTCTTCTTTTGCCAATCGGCTATAACACTGTAATGTACCACGGTTAGGATAATCACCCCAGTCATGTGAGTTGTAAGAAGGGTATCTTAACTCCCCCGCAGGTCCTAGTGAAACGTTGATTTCATCCGTCATCCAAGCATACTTTTTGTAGCGTTGCTTGAAAGCTTCCATAAAACGTTCATAATAGGGCATCACATACGTATCTGCCCAAAGTGATACATACTCCACACTTACATCTCCTGTTTCAGAAACGTATTGTAAATCTTCGATTGACTTCAATTGAGGGTTTTCTTCCACAATTTTACCCCAGATCCAAAGCGGAATCATCTGCGTAAAGTCGTCGTTTACATTACCTCCTGCTTGGTGGAACGATAAAATTGGCACCCAATTCAATCCTTTTGATTCAATCAGTTTTACCATATTATCATAGTAAGACCAATCAAAAACATTCGATTGTGTACCTTCAACCAATCCCCACCATATATCAATAGAAACAGCAGAAACACCAATATCCCTCATACGATCTAATTGACGTGACACCGTCAACCAGTCATGATCTTGCAATAAGCGTTTTGGGTTGTGTGTTTTAACATGCAAAGGTCCCATTACTCTGAAAGACTTTTGCTTTGTTTCTATGTGATCATCTTTAAATTGAACCTTTCTGATCAACTCCTGCAAACGAGCACTACCGGTGTTTAATTGATCAAATAATACTTTCATATTATTGATGATTAAACCACTCAATGTATCATTTTTCAGAAGCCAAAGTGCTGCATTATCCCAAATCACATGAGAGTTAATACCTTCTACAGAACTATTTTCTAGATAGAACGAAATCGGGTTCCCCTCTCCAAATGAAAGTAATTCTTTTACCTTCAATGCATATTCAGAGTCTTTTTTGTACTCTGTTCTGCTCTTCGTTGGAATAATTATTCCTAATCTTTCTTGCTGAATACCATCAGCAATCATTGACAATGATGTCTGATAAGCTTCACCAATTGAAATATCTTTATGAATAGCAATACTGCCCGAACCAACTTCTAATTGGTGTGGTGTATTTTTTAGATTTTTTTCTGCGTAAGCGATAGATCCTCTAATACATAATTTCGAATGCTCAAATCCATGATCATTGAATGTATTTTGAAGAATATGCAATAGCTTATTTCCGTGATTACAAAGCGACTTACTGTACCAAGAAGTCACATCAAACCCATAAGTAGTATCAATGTATTTTCTTCCTTGAAGTGCATCATTTGTTTTAAAATAAGACAATAATGCTTCCTTGTCTGTAATCCCTTCTATACCCCAAGCTTCACCTGCTTCTCTATATCCTTTGTATTTCTCTCTCACATAATTATCCCAATCGTCCATAGCTAATGGAGAATAGCACTGCATATTTCTTCTTGGAAATGAGCATTCGTTAAGCGGATAACTTAGCTCTCCTTGTGGCGTAGCAGAGATAATAAATTTCGTGAAGGATCCAGATTTATCTTGGAAATGGTTTTTGAAAGATTGTATTAATTCCTCATAATAAGGCATCACATAATGGTCTGCCCATAAGGAAACTGCATCTTGAACGTTTCCTCCTGCCTTATTGACGTATTTTAATTGACTTAAGTATTTGATTTCATCATGAGCACACATCAACTGCCCCCATAGCCAATCCGGTAATGTACAAAGGAAATTTTCTTCGTAATTGTTGATCATCTGAAAGTTGAACTCGACCACCACTTTTAGGTCGTTTTCTGTAATCTTATCGATCAAACTTCTGTAGTATTGCCAATTGTAATGAATGTAGTGTTCTTTGTGATCTGATGCCTTTCCTTCTCCTTCTACTAACTTCCACAATACGGGCACCAAAACCACTTCCATACCAATTTTCTTTCCTCTGACAATCCATTTTTCAAGGTCTGTCCAATCTGGATCATGTTGCGAAAAACAAGTATCAGGAGAGAGAATTGAATACGGTAATCTGACTTCAAAAGTCTTCATTTTCTTTTATTAATTTAGTTAGAAACAATCCAAAAATGAATTGCCAATCATAGCATAAGACGAAAGTCGTTATACAATTTAGTTTAGTAAATATAATCAAGTTTTTAATAGAGAAAGAAATCAAGTAATTAAAAATTAAACAAATCATTTTCAGCAACCGGTAACATAATTCGCTAATTATCAAGGATCACTATTTAAAACACTGTTACCTCTTTTAATAAAAACGTAATTGTGATACAAATTTCAGCAACTTCATTAAGGTGTTATTAGAAGGTCTCTAAATCTACTACTCCATAAATCGTTTTTTGCATTATTATAAGATAAGCATTGCAGAAAATCAAAATATTACATTTTCAATAATGTTATTTCGTGAGACTATTATAGGTGAAAAATCGAGTTTATAATTCCTCTGCTTTAGAAATAATGAAGGGAAAAGAAATAGAATTATTTCACTGCGAAAAAGAGACAATTTCACTGTAATGATACTTATTAAGTAAATAGTTGATAAACATAAGGCCGTACCTGTATAACAATGTAAAAACAAGGGTTTTAACCAATGTTATTAGTGGCTGATTACTTGGGAATTAATATAAACAGTAGTCATTGACCTTTCACTCTTAAAACACAAGAACGAGATATGCTTAATTTAGATGATCCAATCAATAAGTACTTCCCTTTTAAAATTTTCAACCCAGTACTTCTGGATGAAGTCATTACTCTGAAACATTTAGTGTTACTTTAAAAAAGAACTGATCAAAGGAAAACCCTGTTTTTTCTGTAAAGTATGAGTCTAACCTATTTATGGGAAGTACTTCATCAGGATTCTATGGACATACTGGTGGTGATCCGGGAATTGTTTCCCTTTTCTTCTTTGACGCAGATCGTAAAGTAGGACGACTAATTATTGTCAATACACACATAGATGGCAGCGAAGAAGCTGTTCTCAATGAACTTTGGGCCATTTGGGAAAAGCTGGATGAATACAAAGTGAAGCTCATAAATTAAAGGAGATACACGGGCTGAATTCCCATTTTTAGAATTGAAACTCCGCCAATTCTCTTATTTTTTTCAAAAGATCCTTATTTACAGCACTTCAATTGCTTATATCGTTATTTAGATTGAGAAAATATCTTATTTTTGCACGATCAAAAATTTGAAAATTTATAAAACTCACTAGAGAAACATACATGGACGCAAAAAGTATTCGCCGCACGTTCTTGGAATTCTTCCAAAGCAAGCAGCACGCCATCGTTCCTTCGGCACCACTTGTGATTAAAAACGACCCTACGTTGATGTTTACCAACGCAGGTATGAATCAATTCAAAGATTATTTCTTAGGAAACAAAGCCGCCGAGGATGCACGTGTCGCCGATACTCAAAAATGTTTACGTGTATCTGGTAAGCACAATGACTTGGAGGAAGTAGGTATTGATACTTACCACCATACAATGTTCGAAATGCTGGGTAACTGGTCTTTCGGAGATTATTTCAAAAAAGAAGCAATTGAGTGGGGTTGGGAACTTCTTACTGAGGTTTACAAGCTACCAAAAGATAGATTATATGTTACAGTATTCGAAGGCGATGAAGGCGACGGTACTGAACTAGATCAAGAAGCTATTGATATCTGGAAAGGGTTAATCGATGAAGACAGAATTATCCCTGCCAATAAAAAAGATAACTTCTGGGAAATGGGTGAGACAGGTCCTTGTGGTCCTTGTTCTGAAATCCATATTGACCTTCGTAATGACGAGGAAAGAGCGAAAGTTGACGGTCTTGGTTTAGTCAACGAAGATCACCCTCTAGTGGTAGAGATCTGGAACCTTGTATTTATGCAATTCAACCGTAAGGCAGATGGTTCATTGGTTTCTCTTCCTAACAAACATATCGATACAGGTATGGGATTCGAACGTTTATGTATGGCGATTCAACAAAAAGAATCGAACTACGATACAGACGTATTCCAACCAATGATTCAATTCTTAGCAGCGAAGTCTGGTAAAGAATATGGTAAAGATGAGAAAATAGATATCGCTATCCGTGTGATCTCTGACCATATCCGTGCGATTTCATTTGCTATTGCTGACGGTCAATTACCTTCAAACAACAAAGCAGGTTATGTTATCCGTCGTATCCTTCGTAGAGCGGTACGTTACGGTTATACTTTCTTGGATTTCAACAAGCCATTTATGTATGAGTTGGTGGATATTCTTTCTGATCAGTTTGAAGAAACTTTCCCTGAGGTAATTTCACAAAAAGACTTCATCAAGAAAGTGGTAATGCAAGAAGAGGCGGCTTTCTTAAGAACACTAGACAAAGGTTTAGGGATTCTTCAAAAAGCAATGGACGCCGCTTCTGACAAAAAGATCGCAGGTAAAGAGGCATTCACTTTATACGATACATTCGGTTTCCCTCTTGACTTAACACAATTGATCGCTTCTGAAAACGGATTCTCAGTAGACACTGCTGGTTTCGATGTGGCGATGCAAGAGCAAAAAGACAGAGCTCGTGCAGCTTCAGCTTCAGAAAAAGGCGATTGGATTGATGTAAACGATGGTGACTCAGTTGAATTCTTGGGTTACGATGCATTAGAATCAGACGCTTCTATCTTACGTTACCGTGAAGTAACAGAGAAGAAGAAGACAATTATACAGTTAGTACTTGATCAAACGCCTTTCTATGCTGAAAGCGGTGGACAAGTAGGTGACAAAGGTATTTTAGTTTCTGGTGAAGAGACAATCGCGATCTTCGATACAAAGAAAGAAAACGATTTGATCATTCACTTCGCTAACAAATTACCTTCTAATCCTTCAGCACCAGTAGTAGCTAAAGTGGATGCTTCACGCAGATCTTTAACAGAGAATAACCACTCTGCTACTCACTTATTACACGCTGCATTGCAAGAGGTATTGGGTGATCACGTGGCTCAAAAAGGTTCATTGGTCAACGAGAAACACTTACGTTTTGACTTCTCTCACTTCCAAAAAGTAGAAGCAGAGGAAATCGAAAAGATTGAGAAAATCGTGAACCAAAGAATCCGTCAAAACATCCAATTGAACGAGCAAAGAAACGTTCCAATCGAAGATGCAAAAGCAATGGGTGCTACTGCATTATTCGGTGAGAAGTACGGTGACTTCGTTCGTGTAATTACTTTTGATAGCGATTACTCTGTTGAACTTTGTGGTGGTACACACGTTCCTGCTACTGGTAAAATTGGTTTATTCAAAATTACTGCTGAATCATCAGTTGCTGCAGGTGTACGTCGTATTGAAGCGATCACTGCCGATGCTGCTGAAGAGTATGTGGACGAGCAAATCACTTTATTGCAAGAGATCAAAGAGCTATTAAAAGCGAAAGATCCTAAGAAAGCAGTAGCTGACTTAGTGGAAGCAAAAGCAGCTTTATCGAAAGAAGTAGAAACACTTCGTAACAAAGAATTACAAGCGGTGAAAAACGAATTAGCTTCTAAAGCAGTAGCTAAAGACGGTTTCAACTTTATCGCTGAAAAAGTTTCAGTTCCAAATGCTCAAGGATTAAAGCAATTGGCTTACGACTTGAAAGCGGTTGTTGAAAATATGTTCTTGATCTTAGCAGCTGACGTTGATGGTAAGCCTCAGGTAGCTGTAATGATCGACGAAGAGTTAGTGAAAGCGAAAGATCTTCACGCTGGTAAAATCGTTAAGGAATTAGCGAAAGAAATCAAAGGTGGCGGAGGTGGACAACCTTTCTTCGCTACTGCCGGTGGTAAAGATATCAATGGCTTGGATGCTGTTGTTGAAAAAGCACAAGAGTTAGCTTAATCAGCTAGTTTTTATAGATATTGAAACGACCTTCCCTTAATTGGGGAGGTCGTTTTTTTGTTAAGCATTTAAGGTTATTACCTAATTATATTTAAACACATACATCTTATTAAAGAAAAAATGTGTTCCTTTGTCATTAAGTATTAATCCTTGTTAGATTAATATGGGCATTGCTATGGCTTCAATTTCTTAGCAATGCCCTTTTTTTATGCTCCCCTGTTTCAAGTGTTAAGCGCGAGCGTCACTTGGAACTGAAAATTGGCGAAGTCTCCCGACTTCGAACATAAAAGTCATATTTTTCATTCATTTCGAAGTCAGGAGACTTCGCCAAAGTGTAATCACAAGTGCCGCCTATCGGCTTAACACTTGCGATATGGTGAAAGAAAAAAATTATGAAGGGTCTACATTTTTCATATAGAAATGATACCACTCAGAATCAGATCCAAATTGATAGTCTTCAAATATTGTTTGCCATTCATTAATATTACTCCTATTGATTAGTCCATTCGAAAACATATTATAATCTGTAGTATGTAACCTTAATAAATTAGATCTAGGGGTAGCTTCACTTATATTTTTTTGGACAAAATACTCAATACTCAGAGATTTAACTGTAAACCAACCTGTAAATTCTATTTCATTATTAATTATATTTTCATGATGGTATAGTCGTCCTATTGAGAGTGGTGGAAAGTCTAATGATAATTGATTAGCATATGGCTTTAGTCTTAGCACAACTTTCACATCTTTTAATTTCTCATTTCCATTTAGAAAATTAAGCATATTTTGAGTAGGGCTATATCCTTTTTCAACTAGTCTGCATGAAATATGTTTTACAATATATTTTTTAAACAAGATCCATTTTTCTCTCCATTGATTTTGATAGATCTTCTCTAAATCAATTCTTTTTTCTTTTAAAATTTCATCCTCATTTTCAAAAAAGTAAGAAAAAAAATCATCATAAGATTCATCAAAAGGTTTACTTCTGGAACCATTACAAACTTTGCATAAAAACTTAGGAAACTTAATAAAATCAGATTTAGGTCCTTGAATAATAAAGGATCTATCTTCCTCATTTTTAAATAATTTCAAGTCTATATCTTTATATTCATCCTTTTTGTAGAAGTAATCAAAGTGTGTTTTTTTTATTTTATGCTCTCTTGTTAGATCTTCTGTTGAATTACACCACCAACATTTTTTAAATGATTTACTTTTCATTTAAACAAAAATAAAAAACTATTTAAATTTAAAAACTTATCATTTAACTTACTCATAACTAATTATTCAAAGCTTAACGATTAACTTTATGGCAGACAACAAAGAAAAGAGTATGCATACGCGATACATCAATCCTTTTACTGATTTTGGTTTTAAACGTTTATTTGGTGAAGAACCAAGTAAAGCTATCCTGATGGACTTTCTCAATGAACTTTTGAAAGAACAAGAAGGAGAAATCAAAAGTATTACCTATATGAAAAATGAACATTTAGGTAATAGTGAGATTGATCGCAAAGCTATTTTTGACATCTACTGCGAAAATGAAAAGGGAGAAAAATTTATTGTAGAGTTGCAAAAGTCAAGGCAAACTTTCTTTAAAGATCGATCTCTATACTACTCTACTTTTCCTATTCAAGAACAAGCTAAAAAAGGAGAATGGAACTTTGAATTGAAGGCAGTCTATACTGTAGGTATTCTGGATTTTGTTTTCGAAGAGGACAAACATGAAGTAGAAAAGTATCGCTATGATGTAAAATTGATAGATGAAGATACATGTAAAGTCTTTTACGACAAACTTACATTCATCTATCTAGAAATGCCTAAATTCAAAAAGCAGATTCATGAATTAGAGTCCAAGTTTGAAAAATGGCTTTACGTAATTAAGAACCTTGAAATATTAGACCAATACCCTACTGAACTAAAGGAAAATATCTTCGAACAATTCTTTAAAACCGCAGAAATAGCTAAAATGACTGTGGAAGAATATCATACTTATGAAAAAAGTTTAATGCATTATAGAGACCTAAAAAATTCCTTAGATACAGCAAAGGATGAAGGTAGAGAAGAGGGTATAATAGAGGGGAAAGTAAAGGGCAAACAAGAAGCTAAAATTGAAATGGCTCTTAAACTTCTAAAAATGAATCTCTCTCTTGATGATATTTCAAAGGTAACAGACTTAGGTATCGATGAAATCAAAAAGTTGAAATAATCCCTCAAACTGGCGCAAGTGTTAAGTGAAACGTCACTTGTGCCTAGTATTTTTTATAAGTCTGTTGACTTACAGAACTATTTTTTAGTCTAAAAGTCAACAGACTTTTTACATTTTTCAAACACAAGTCTCGCTGTCGCTTAAGACTTGAGCTAGTGAGGGCTCATTATATAAGAGGTACTATTCAATAAAATAACCTCCCTCGTTAAACTATAATAAAATCACCCAATAAATCTTAAACTAAATTTGTACTACAAATATTCTCTATAAATTAATAAACGATAATTTTATTCCTCTTCATTTTAAAGCACACTATCATGAATATAAAAAACCTATTCTGCTTACTTCTTATTTCACTATTAATAAGTTGTGATCAATCCCAAGAAGATGAAATGAACAAAGCCAAAATCCGTTCTTTAATAGAGAGTGCCTCTCCTATTGAAAAAGAAACATTTTCATTTGATAAATCAGAAAACATTGAAATTGTGACTAAAGACAGTGTTTTCATCAACATCAGCTGGGAAGATTTAGAAATTGATGAAGCCAATTTTTCTGGTAAAATCAATGTCAATTTCACTAATTACCCTACAAATATCGATATGTTTTTCGGTGGTTTACAGACCGTTGCCGACACTGCACTTTTAGAGTCTAGCGGTAGTTTCAATTTAGAAGTCTTTGATGGAACAACTCCTATAAATCTTAAGGAAGGTAAAACTGCAAGTATACAATACCCTGTTAATGGAACACCAAAAAAAATGGACTTGTACCTCTATGATGAAAAAAGAAATTGGGTAAAAACGAATATTTCTGTAGAACAGAGAACTATTGAGCGAAAAGATACAACTACCAAGACTATCGTTATAGCTAGGACAAAAAATGATCCTTTGTATTATACAAGAACGGATAGAGTTTACACCGATGTTAGTATTCAAGTGACAGATCTTGAGTACTACTTCGCAAACCTGCCAACACTCAATTATATTAACTTCGACTACCTTCTAAAATCACAAAGAGCAAATATTGCTCTAGCTCCTAATTTCGATCTAGTAAGTAATTATGATGTTCATATTTTATTAAAAGAATTTAATGCGAATCGAAATTATTGGATAACGAAAGCGTCTATTGCTCAAGAAACTCACGTGACAACATTTTCTCTCCCTTTAGGAGCAAAAGCTACTGTTTTAGTTTTTTCTGTAAAAGGTGAAGACTTCTTATTCGAAAAGAAAGACATCAAAATAGAAGAAGGTCTCGTTTTAGAGTTAAATCCTAAAAAAATGTCTAAAGAAAAAATTCAGCATCAATTACGATCCTTAAAAAGGCACTTTAAATAGTCACTTTAGATTTGTGCTAGTGAGTGTTAATATCAAAAGTGGATTTGCAACATTTTTTCGGATAAAAA